>CAWHEA010000012.1:0-142444 GCA_963828265.1 uncultured Gammaproteobacteria bacterium
CCATGCCGGTGTCGTTCAGCAGCCGCTCCTGCGGCGGTGACGTCGAGTCGAGGTCGGGAGTTTCGGTCGCCATCATTCCTCTTCCTCGAGAATCTTGAGCGCGCCGGACTCATCGATGTAAGCCGCCTTTTCGCGCTTGCTCTCGAGCTTGATGCGGAGGCGGATCTCGTTCTTCGAGTCGGCGTTGCGCAGCGCTTCTTCGTACGAAATGGTGCCCGACTCGAACAGTTCGAACAGCGCCTGGTCGAAGGTCTTCATGCCGAGCCGGTTCGACTTGGCCATGATTTCCTTGATGGCCGAGACCTCGCCGCGGAAGATCAGGTCCGCGATCAGCGGCGTGTTCAGCATCACTTCCATCGCGGCGATGCGGCCCTTGCCGGCCTCGCGCGGGATCAGGCGCTGCGCGATCATCGCGCGGATGTTGAGCGAAAGGTCCATCAGCAACTGCTCGCGGCGGTCCTCCGGGAAGAAGTTGATGATGCGGTCCATCGCCTGGTTGGCGCTGTTGGCGTGCAGCGTCGCGAGCACGAGGTGGCCCGTCTCGGCGAACTGGATGCCGTATTCCATCGTCTCGCGGTCGCGGATTTCGCCGATCAGGATCACGTCCGGCGCCTGGCGCAGCGTGTTCTTGAGCGCCATGTGCCAGCTTTCGGTATCGACGCCGACCTCGCGCTGCGTCACCACGCAGTTCTTGTGCGTGTGGACGTACTCGATCGGGTCCTCGATCGTGATGATGTGGCCGCGGGTCTTGTCGTTGCGGTAGTCGAGCATCGCGGCGAGCGACGTCGACTTGCCCGAGCCGGTGGCGCCGACCAGGATGCACAGCCCGCGCTTCGACAGCACGATTTCCTTGAGGATCGGCGGCAGTTCCAGCTCGTCGACCGTCGGCACCTTGATGTTGATGGTGCGCAGCACCGCGCCGGTGAGCCCCATCTGCACGAAGGCGCTGACGCGGAAGCGGCCGATGCCCGGCGGGGCGATCGCGAAGTTGCACTCGCGCGTCGAGTCGAATTCCTTGGTCTGGCGATCGTTCATGATCGCGCGCACCAGCAGCTGCGCCTGCTCGGGCGACAGGGGCTGGTTGGTCTGCGGCTTGATCTCGCCGTCGATCTTGATCGCGGGCGGGAAGCCCGCGGTGATGAAGAGGTCCGAACCGTTGCGCTCGACCATGCGGCGCAGCAGGTCCTGCATGAGCTTGATGCCGGTATCACGATCCATGGTTCTGTTACTCCTCCAGGCGACGGCCGTCGTCTAGAAGTCCTCCTTGTTCTGGGCGCGGAACCGCGCTTCTTCCTTGGTGATCAGCCCCTTCTGCAGGAGCTCCTTCAGGCACTGGTCGAGTGTCTGCATGCCGTTCTGCTGGCCGGTCTGGATCGCCGAGTACATCTGCGCGATCTTGCCTTCGCGGATCAGGTTGCGGATGGCCGGCGTGCCGATCATGATCTCGTGCGCCGCGATGCGGCCGCCGCCGATGCGCTTCAGCAGGGTCTGCGAAATGACCGCGCGCAGCGACTCGGACAGCATCGCGCGGACCATTTCCTTTTCCGCCGCCGGGAACACGTCGACGACGCGGTCGATGGTCTTGGCGGCCGAGCTCGTGTGCAGCGTGCCGAACACGAGGTGGCCCGTCTCGGCGCCGGTCAGCGCGAGGCGGATGGTTTCGAGGTCGCGCATTTCGCCGACCAGGATGACGTCGGGGTCTTCGCGCAGGGCCGAGCGCAGGGCCTCGCTGAAGCCGAGCGTGTCGCGGTGGACTTCGCGCTGGTTCATCAGGCAGCGCTTGGACTCGTGCACGAACTCGATCGGGTCCTCGATCGTGATGATGTGGTCCGGGCGGTTGTCGTTGACGTAGTTGATCATCGCGGCGAGCGTCGTCGACTTGCCGGAGCCGGTGGGGCCGGTGACGAGCACCAGGCCGCGCGGCTGCATCGCGATGTCCTTGAAGATCTTCGGCGCGTTCAGGTCGTCGAGCGACAGCACCACCGAGGGGATGTTGCGGAACACGGCGGCGGCGCCGCGGTTCTGGTTGAACGCGTTGACGCGGAAGCGCGCAAGCTTCGGGATCTCGAACGAAAAGTCCGTCTCGTAGAACTCTTCGTACGCCTTCCGTTGCTTGTCATTCATGATGTCGTACACCATGCTGTGCACTTCCTTGTGCGTCAGCGGCGGCATGTTGATCCGCTTCATGTCGCCATCGACACGGATCATGGGCGGCACGCCTGACGACAGGTGCAGGTCGGAGGCTTTGTTCTTGACGGCAAATGCCAGCAGCTGGGCAATGTCCACGGCCATCGTGTCGGCTCCCTTGGGCCTGCGAGCCGAATCCGGAAACGGACGGGTCTTGCAGGCCGGCAAAGTATAGATCAGCCCCTCGGACCCCAATATGTTAACCGCTCCGCAGTTCTCACCCGCGGCACTGCAATCAGTGCGTGCGCGCATCGTCCGGGCAGCCGAACGCGCGGGTCGTGACCCGGGGTCGGTGCGCCTGCTGGCGGTCAGCAAGCTGCAGCCCGCGGCGCTGGTCCGGGCCGCGGCGGCGGCCGGACAGACCGAATTCGGCGAGAACTACGTCCAGGAAGGAGTCGACAAGGTCGCGGCGCTCGCCGACGTGCCGGGCCTCGCCTGGCACTTCATCGGCCAGTTGCAGGGCAACAAGACACGCGAAGTCGCCGCGAGCTTCGACTGGGTGCACACCGTCGATCGCGAGCGGATCGCCGTCGCGCTTGAGCGCCCAGCGCCCGCCGCAGGCGGCGCCGCTGCAGGTGCTGCTGCAGGTCAGGCTGGCCGACGAACCTGGCAAGGGGGGAGTCACTCCGGCGGAGGCGCCGGCACTGGCCGCCGTTGTTGCCGCCCTGCCCCGCCTGCGATTGCGCGGCCTGATGTGCATCCCTCCGCCGGCGGCGGACATCGAGGAGCAACGGCGTCCATTCCGGCAGCTGCGTGAACTGATGGATGCACTCAACGCCAGCGGCCACCGGCTCGACACCTTATCGATGGGCATGAGCGACGACCTCGAAGCCGCCGTGCTCGAAGGCGCGACGATCGTCCGCGTCGGCACGGCAATTTTCGGACGCCGCCCGGGCTGACCGCGGCAGCAGGAGCAAGCACAGCATGACGAACCGGATCGCTTTCGTGGGTGGCGGCAACATGGCGACGGGCCTGATCGGGGGTCTCATCGCGCGCGGCACGCCGCCTGCCGAGATCGTCGTCGCCGATCCGGAGGCCGCGCAGCGCTCGCGCCTCGAACGCGATTACGGCGTGACGACGGTGACCGATGCGCCGTCGGCCGTTGCCGGTGCACGCACCGTGGTGCTCGCGGTGAAGCCGCAGCAGATGGCGCAGGTCGCCCGCTCGATCGCGGGCCCGGTGGCAGCCTCACGCGCGCTCGTCATTTCAGTGGCCGCCGGAATCCGGCTGCAGGACATCGCGCGCTGGCTGGGCCCGGGCGTGCCGCTGGTCCGCACGATGCCGAATCGACCCGCGCTGATCGGCGCCGGGATCACGGCGCTGTATGCCGCGCCCGAAGTCGATGCGCTGTCGCGCCAGACAGCCGAGACGATCCTGGCCGCCTGCGGCCCGACGGTCTGGGTGCCCGACGAATCGCAGCTCGACGTCGTCACCGCGGTGTCCGGCAGTGGCCCGGCCTATTTCTTCCTGTTGATCGAATGCCTCGAAGCAGCCGGCATCCAGCTTGGACTCGATCCAGTGACGGCACGCAAACTCGCCGTCGAGACGGCGCGTGGTTCGGGCCGCATGGCGGCCGAAGCCGCCGAGCCGCCGGCCGAATTGCGCGCCCAGGTGACGTCGAAGGGCGGCACGACGGCCGCCGCGCTCGAGGTGCTCGAAGCCGCCGGCGTGCGTGGTATTTTTGCCGCGGCGGTGGCTGCCGGCGCGCGCCGCTCCACCGAACTCGCGCAGGAATTCGGCACGCTCTGACATCAACCCGGACCGGAACCTTAAATGCAGGCCCTCATCTTCATTCTCAACGCGGTGTTCACGCTGGTCGTGATCGCGTTCCTGCTGCGCGTGCTGATGCCGCTCGTGCGTGCCGACTTCCGCAACCCGTTCGGCGAAGCGGTCCTGAAAGTGACGAACCCGCTGGTGCTGCCATTGCGCAAGTTCATGCCGCCCGGCAAGCGGCTCGATCCGCGTCGGTCGTGGCGCTGCTGATCGTCCAGTTTGCGGGCACTGCGCTGCTCCGCGCCGTGGCGGGCGGTGGTTTCGGGCTGCAATCGCTCCTGCTGGGCGGCGTCTACGGCCTGCTGCACACCGTGCTGCAGTTCTACTTCTTCGCGGTGCTGATCTACGCCTTGCTCAGCTGGTTCGCGGGCGCGGCCTACAATCCGGCGGCGCAGATCCTGGGCAAGCTGGTGGAGCCGCTGCTCACGCCGATTCGCCGCGTCGTTCCGCCGCTGGGCGGACTCGACCTGTCGGCGGTCTTCCTGCTGATCGCGCTGCAGGCGCTGCAGATCCTGCTGCGATGAGCGCAGGCGGCGGCTCACGCCCGCCTGCACGCATGACCGAACCACTGCGCCGCGACGGGTCGGACTGGGTGCTCGACGTTCGCGTCCAGCCGCGCGCGTCGCGCACGGAATTTGCAGGCCTCTTCGGCGACCGGCTCAAGGTCCGGCTGAACGCACCGCCCGTCGATGGCCGCGCCAATGCGGCGCTGCTCGCCTTCATCGCCGCAGCCTGCGACCTGCCGAAGTCCCGTGTTTCGCTGGACGCCGGCCAGACCGGTCGCGACAAGCGCGTGCGGCTGCACGACGTGGAGCGGATTCCTGCCGCACTGCAAAGCGCCCTGTCGGGCGCACGCGCAGGCTGACACCGCGAACGCGGGCGGGATTCCGCTGACACGCACGGTTACGCTCGCGGCAGATCCGGAGCTATAGTCGAGTCGTGCTCGACTGCATCGAGCAGCGGCCCTGCGCAACCCATGCGCCAAGTTCGGGAGGAACCTGCAATGACTACTCCAGACGCCGGGAATCACAGCTCTTTTTCCGCGCGCTGCCGGCAAGCCGCAACCGCGATGGTCGCCGCCGCTGGCCTGCTGCTCGCGGCGGGTTGCGGCTCTGACATCGACAAGCAACCGCAGACGGCCCGTCCGACGGAAGACACGCAGAAGGATTTCGGCGACCTCGAAGTCCACTACAACGCGATCCGCACGGACCAGCTCACGCCCGAAGTGGCGCGCGCCTACGGCATCGAGCGCAGCCCGAACCGCGTGCTGCTGAACGTCGCGATGCTCACGAAAACGCCTGGCGGCGCGGCAAAACCCGTCGATGGCACGGTGTCGGCGTCCGCGCACAACCTGAACGGACAGCTGAAGAGCCTGCGCGATGCGACGCGTGCAGGAAGGACCGGCCGTGTATTTCATCGGCGAGGTCGGCATCAGCGGCGACGAGATCCTCGTGTTCAACATCGACGTCGAGCCCGGCCACCGGCGGCGGACGGCGCACGGTGCAGTTCAAGCGCGAATTCTTCGGCGACTGATTCGCCGCGAGTACTAAAAAAATCGGTAAAAAACGGTTTCGACGTATTAACAACCCTAGTTTTCATGGTATTTTTCGCGTGCTGACAGACTAACCAGGGGCCAGCGGCCCGCAGCACAACTAGGAGATACATCAAGATGGCAGCCAAGAAGAGCTCTGCTCCGACCAAGTCCGACATCCTCGCGCACATCTCGAAGGACACGGGCCTGTCGAAGAAGCAGGTGAGCTCGGTTTTCGAATCGCTCAACACCGTGATCAAGAAGAGCCTGAAGGGCCACGGCCTCTTCACGCTTCCGGGTCTCGCCAAGATGAAGGTCGTCAAGAAGCCCGCCACCAAGGCGCGTGAAGGCGTGAACCCCTTCACCGGCGAAAAGATGGTTTTCAAGGCCAAGCCGGCCAGCAAGAAGGTCCGCGTGATGCCGCTCAAGAACCTCAAGGGGTTCGTGAACTGAGCTCGAGCTGACCAAAGCGATTTTTCGCTGACGACGCCGGGGTGCTCACGCACCCCGGCGTTTTTCGTTCTGGGCGGTTTCGCGGCCGCCGCAGCGGTGTTTTCAGTCCTTGCGCAGGAAGGCGAGGATCGCCGCCCGCAGTTCGCCGAGCTTGCCGTGGAAGAAGTGCTCGGCGCCCGCGATCACCGTCAGCTCGGGTTCGGGCGCGAACCCGCGCGCCCATGAGCGCACGGCTGCGATGTCGACGAGTTCGTCCTCGTCGCCCTGCACGATCAGCCAGGGACAGTCCGGACGCGGCACGGGTTCGGTGATGATGCGGCCGACCGGCGGCGCGATCGTCACGAGCTTCGCGGGCCGCGCGCCGCGTGCCGCCGCCTGCAGGGCCGTCGCCGCGCCGAACGAAAACCCGCCGAGCCACAGCGCGTCGCAGTCGAAGTGCCGGCGCGTCCATTCGATCACGGCGAGCGCATCCGCGAGTTCACCGACGCCCTGGTCGTGCTGGCCTTCGCTGGCGCCCACGCCGCGGAAATTGAAGCGCACCGTCGCCGCTCCCGCTTCCTGCATCGCGCGGGCCGCGGTGTGCACGACCTTGTTCTGCATCGTGCCGCCGTACAGCGGATGCGGATGGCAGACGACGCCGACGACGCGGCGGGTCGCGCCCGGCTCGAGCGGATCTTCGACGCGCGCTTCGATCGCACCGGCGGGACCGGCAATCTGGACGGCCTGCGGCACGGGTGGACGAAACGGGTCAGCGGTGTCGGTCGTACCTGCAGGCAACGGCGGCTTCCGGGTGGCGAATGACGGGCTGCAGTGTGCCAGAACGCTGCCGGTCCGCCGCCGGGCCATGGCAGAATCGGGCGCAAGAGAGCCAAGGAGTGACCCGCAGTGCACCTGTTGTCATCGAGCTTCGTTCACGGCCAGCGGATTCCCGAAGAGTTCGCATTCTGTGCGCCCGACCCGGCGCAGCACGTCCGCATGAGCGGCAACCGCAACCCGCACCTGCGCTGGACCGGGGTGCCCTCGACGGCAAAATCGCTGGTCCTGCTGTGCGTCGACGTCGACGTGCCGACCCGTGCCGGACGACGTCAACAAGGAAGGCCGCATCGTGCCGGCCGACCTGCCGCGAACCAATTTCTGGCACTGGGTGATGGTCGACATTCCGCCGTCGGTCAGCGAGATTCCGGCGGGTTTCGCCTCCGACGGCGCGACTGCGCGCGGCAAGCGCGACCCGCGCGGTCCGCAGGGATCACGCCAGGGACTGAACGACTACACGCTCTGGTTCGCCGGCGACAAGGACATGGAGGGCCAGTACTTCGGCTACGACGGGCCCGTGCCCGCCGTGGAACGACACGCTGCTGCATCACTACCACTTCACGCTGTACGCGACCGACCTCGTGCGCTGCCCGGTCGACGGTGCGTTCACGGGCCAGCAGGTGAAGGACGCCATCGCCCAGCACGTGCTGGCCGAAGCGCGACTCACCGGCACGTATTCGCTGAACCCTGCGGTGAAGTGACGCGGCCGCGGCGTCAGCGCTGCGGCTGGACTCCGAGCAGTTCGACGTCGAACACGAGCGTCGCGCCGGGCGGAATCACGCCACCCGCGCCCGCGGTCGCCGTAGGCCAGCGCCGACGGGAATCACGAGCCGGCGCTGGCCACCGACTTTCATGCCGGTCACGCCCTGGTCCCAGCCGGCGATGACCTGCTGCTGGCCGAGCACGAAACTGAACGGCTGCCCGCCCTTGCGCGAACTGTCGAACGTCGGCGCCCTTCTTGTCCGGGCGCGCGTGGTCGTACATCCAGCCCGTGTAATGCACCGTGACCTTGCGAACCCGGCGACGCTTCGGCACCCTGGCCGACGACGAGGTCCGTGACCTCGAGTGCAGCCACCTGGTTGGCCGGCGCAACCGGCCGGCAGCGACGGACGCGCGCAACCCGCGAGCATCGCGCAGGCCAGCGATGACGGCGGCCGCAGGCAGTGGCTCAGCGTGGAAATCCGGCGCATGGGTCAGTCCCTTTGCTTGAAGTCGAGTGAAGCCGAGTTGACGCAGTAGCGCAGCCCCGTGGGTTGCGGGCCGTCCTCGAACACGTGCCCGAGGTGCGCGCCGCAGTTCGCGCAGGTGACTTCGGTGCGCACCATGCCGTGGGTGACGTCGCGGTGCGTGGCGACACGGTCACCCGCCAGCGGCAGCCAGAACGATGGCCAGCCCGAGCCGGAATCGTACTTCGTGTCGGACGCGAACAGCTCGGCATCGCACACGACGCACGTGTACACGCCCTTGTCCTTGTTGTGCAGGAAGCGGCCGGTGAAGGCACGTTCGGTGCCCTTGTGCTGGGTGACCTGGAACTGCTCGTCGCTCAGTCGCGCGCGCAGTTCATCCTCGCCGGGTGGGCGCTTGTCGTTGTCATTCATCGAAGGGGTCCTCGCGTCAGGGGGCTGCGAGCAGGTCCGGCGGCCCGAGCAGCAGCAGCGCGCCGAGGCCGGCGACGAACGCCACGACGAGCAGCGCGGTGACGATCACCGCACGGCGCCTGCACGCGGAAAACGACCGTGAGGTCGTCCAGATCGTCGAGCCACTTGAGCAGTCGTTCCATGGGATCGGGCCGGGAGGCGGACTTTAATCGAAAATGCCGCGCCGCAGCGATGCCATGAGTCCGACAGCACTGCGCGACCGGTGCTGCACGGTCGAGCTCGCGGTTACTTGGGCTTGTCGAAGGCGCCGCGCGCCTTGTCAGCCCAGTTCTTGTAGCTCGCGATGCTGTAGAGCGACTTGCTGATCACGGCCTGCCGTGACGGCGGTGCCGGCTGCCGGACACGGTCCAGCCAGTCGTTGTAGGCGTCCCAGCCGTCGGTGGCGGCACCGAACTTGTTCACGCCACGACGTGGCCCGACCTCGCGCGCCGTCAACGGACGCTCCGGCGGCGCGAGGCGCGTCGCGCGGCGGCACGCGCACGCCGGGGGGGAGTTCCGGCTTGCGCTCAGACATTGCGGTATTTCACTGGTGCCACGATGGACGCACGGTACCGAAGCGCCCGTCCAGCGTCCGGTACTGGGTCACAGTTGCTCCCCCCCGCGCTGCGGGAGGTCCGTGAGGGGCGGGGCAGGCATCAGGCGACGATGCGATAGCAGGGCTTGTATTCGCCGGACAGCTTCATGCGGCGCTGCCGCACGAACGACGCGAGCAGCGCGTCGAGCGGCTTGCAGCAGCTCGGCGTCGCCATGCAGTTCGAACGGGCCGTGCTCGTCGATCAGCCGCAGCCCGGATTCCTTGACGTTGCCGGCGACGATGCCGGAGAACGCACGGCGCAGGTCCGCCGCCAGCTGGTGCGGCGGCGCATCGCGCCGCAGGTTGAGCGCCGCCATCGCCGCGTGCGTCGGCTCGAACGGCATCTGCAGCTCGTGCGGGATGCGCAGCAGCCAGTTGAAGTTGTAGGCATCGCTCGTGCGGCGGCGGTACTCGCGGACGGCGCTCATGCCGCGCAGCATCTCGCGCGCCACCTCGGCCGGGATCGCCGACGATGATGCGGTAGCACTGGCGCACACGCTCGCCGAGCGTGCCGACCAGGAACGCGTCGACCTGGCTGCCAGTACTCCTCGCTGCCGCGCGGGCCCGGAGAACACCACTGGAAACGGCTGCGGCTCGTTCTGCGGATCGAGCAGGATGCCGATGAGATACAGGATTTCCTCCGCGGTGCCGGCGCCGCCCGGAAACACGACGATGCCGTGGCCGATGCGGACGAACGCCTCGAGACGCTTCTCGATGTCCGGCAGGATGGCGAGCTGGTTGACGATCGCGTTCGGCGGCTCGGCCGCGACGATGCCCGGCTCGGTCAGGCCGATGTAGCGGCCGGACTGGATGCGCTGCTTGGCGTGGCCGATCGTCGCGCCTTTCATCGGGCCCTTCATCGCGCCGGGACCGCAGCCCGTGCAGACGTTGAGCCCGCGCAGGCCGAGCTCGTAGCCCACGAGCTTCGTGTAGTCGTACTCGTCGCGGCCGATCGAGTGCCCGCCCCAGCACACGACGATGTCGGGCCGCACGCGCGGCTGCAGCAGCCCCGCATTGCGCAGCACGCGGTACACGGCGTTGGTGATGCCCGCGGACTCGCGCAGCTCGACGCTGCCGTGCTCGTAGACTTCGCCGTGGATGTAGAGGATGTCGCGCAGCACCGCGAACAGGTGCTCCTGGATGCCGCGGATCATGCGGCCGTCGACGAACGCGGCCGCCGGCGCATTGTGCAGCTCGAGCTTGATGCCCCAGGCCTGGCGCACGATGTCGATGTCGAAATCGGCATAGCGGTCGAAGATCGCGCGCGCGTCGTCGGTCTCGCCGCCGCTGTTCAGCACCGCGAGCGAGCAGCGGCGATACAGCGGGTAGAGGCCGCCGCGCGAGCGTGTCGAGCAGCCGGTCGACCTCCATCTGCGAGAGATTCTCGAGGCTGCCCGTCGGCGTGACGCGCGCATCGACGAAATTGTCGTCCTCGGCGGGACCCGCGGGAATCGCGACCTCGGCCCGGCGCATCATCACGGCCGGATCTCGATGGGAATCCCCACCGTCGTGCGCATCCAGACGTCGACCATGTCGGCATTGCTCAGCGCGATGCAGCCGTCGGTCCAGTCGCGCGTGGCGTAGTGCTCGGCCGGGCGCTTCGGCACGTTCGGCTGGCCGTGAATCATGATGAGACCGCCCGGCGAGTAGCCGTTCTCGTTCGCGACGGCCGCGTCTTCGCGGTTCGGGTACGAGATCTTGATCGAGAGGTAGAACTCGCTCTGCGGATTGCGGGCGACGAGTTCGTACTTGCCCTCGGGCGTACGGAAGTCGCCTTCGCGCTGCTTGTGGCCATAGGGGTTCAGCCCGAGCTTGATCGGGTACTCAGCGACCACCCGGCCACGGCGCAACAGGCGCAGCACCCGCTCGTGCTTGACCACGACGACCTTGTCAGCCATCTCGAAGGATGACGCAGAGCCCGCGCCGTAATTCGCATTGGCCGGCGGCGGCACCGGCAGCGACGGCGCGCCACCGCTGACGGAGCTGAACGAACCGCTGCCCGAACTGAATGCGCTGCTGGCTGCACCGACCGGTGTAACGGATGCAGGCACGGGCACGGCGGGCGCTGGAATGGCCGGCGATACGGCACCCGCGTTGGCGGGCGGCGACGGCACGGCAGCCCGGTCAGTCGACACCGAGCCGCCAAAGGCGGGCGGCGGCGCGGCGCTTGCGAGAGTGGCACAGGGCCCATCGGAGCTGGCGCAACCATCGCGGGGATGCCCGACCGGGCATCGACTGCAGGTGGGGCGACAGTGGACGGGACGGCGGTGGGCGTCGGAACGGTGGCCGGTTCGGCGCTGGCCGCTGGCGGCGCAGCAACGACGACATTGGGCGTCCCGCTCGACACGGAGCCGAAGCCCTGCGCCTGCGTCGTGGCCAGCGGCGCCGCAGCGGTCAGCAGCAAGAAGAATAAGAGCGTTTTTTTCAAGCAGGTCTGCAACCGAGGTATCGGGGGGCGGATTTTATAGCTCTCCGCGGCATTTTGCTGTGCGACAACTCACGCAGCCGTTGGTTCCGCTCCACTACGTGGCGCGGCGCCTGCGCCAAAAAGAAAAAGGGCGGGGACACACCAGTCCCCGCCCTCGAATGACTCGATCATTCACACCGTCCTTGGCCCTCTGTGCGCTCCTCGCTGCAGTCGAGTCGGGTTAGTTCGTGGTCTGCGACGGCTGGGGCAACCTGCTCAGCCGCACTTCGAATCGCCGCAGTTCAGGCACGTCATGCAGCCGTCCATCATGACGACGGCGGCCGTGCTGCACTTGAGGCACAGCTGCGCGCCCTGCGGGTAGTGGCTCTTGGCGAACGCGTCCTGCTGCTTCTGCTGGGCCTCGTATTCGCTGCGCTTCTCGTCGATGAGCTTCTTGCGGTGCTCGTCCATCTCGGGCTTGCGCAGCAGGCCGATCTTCTGCAGGTGCTTTTCGATCACGTGGCCGAGCTCGGCGATGATCGACGGCATGAACTTGCCGCCGGCCTGCCAGTAGCCGCCGCGCGGATCGAACACGGCCTTCAGTTCCTCGACCAGGAACGTGACGTCGCCGCCCTTGCGGAACACGGCCGAGATGATGCGCGTCAGCGCGACGATCCACTGGTAGTGGTCGAGGTTCTTCGAGTTGATGAAGATCTCGAACGGCCGGCGCTGCTCGTGCACCGTGCCTTCGTTCAGCAGGATGTCGTTGATGGTCACGTACATCGCGTGATCGGACACCGGCGTCTTGATCTTGTAGGTGGAGCCGATCAGCTCCTCGGGACGCTCGAGCTTCTCGTGCATCCAGATGACGTTCGGGCTCTTCGGCGTCGACGACCGGTCCTTGCCTTCGCCGCGGCCTCGGCCTCCGCCTTCTCCTTCTCGCCGGGCTTCACCACCCGGTACTTCGTGATCTTCTTGCTCGATCTTGTGCGCGCTCATCGCTTGAACTCCGTGCGGGCGCCCGCGCTTTGCAACGCGGGGCAGGCCCAATGACTAGAACTTGCCGTAGTAGCCTTCTTTCAGGGCGTCGAAGAGGTTGGCGGCGGTGTGCATCTCGCCGTCGTACTCGATCTGCTCGTCGCCCTTGACCTCGACCTCGCGTGCCGTCGTCGAGCGTGAACACGTAGGTCGTGTTCTTGAGGTCCTCTTCCTTGACCAGCACGCCCTGGAACGCTTCGGGGTTGAAGCGGAAGGTCGTGCAGCCCTTGAGGCCCTGCTCGTGCGCGTAGAGGTAGATGTCCTTGAAGTCCTCGTAGTTGTAGTCCGTCGGCACGTTCGCGGTCTTCGAGATCGACGAGTCGATCCACTTCTGCGACGCCGCCTGGATGTCCACGTGCTCGCGCGGCGTGATGTCGTCGGCGGTCGTGAAGTAGTCCGGCAGCTTCTCGCGCCGCGACGTCGTGCCGCCCGGCATCGCCTTCGGGTTGATCAGCTCGCGGTAGGCCAGCAGCTCGAACGAGAAGACGTCGATCTTCTCCTTCGACTTCTTGCCTTCGCGGATCACGTTGCGGAAGTAGTGATGCGCGAACGACGGCTCGATGCCGTTCGAGGCATTGTTGGCCAGCGACAGCGAGATCGTGCCGGTCGGCGCGATCGAGCTGTGGTGCGTGAAGCGCGCGCCCTTCTCGGCCAGCTTGTCGACGAGCTCCGGCGCGACTTCGGCCACGCGCTGCATGTAGCGGCTGTAGCGCGCGTGCAGGACGCGGCCCGGCAGCTTGTCGCCGACCTTGATGCCGTCGCGGACCATCTCGGGACGCTTGCGCAGCATCTCGGCCGTGACGACGAACTCTTCCGTCATGATCGGCGCCGGGCCTTTCTCCTCGGCGAGCTCGAGGCCCGCTTCCCAGCCGGCGATCGCCAGCTCCTTCGAGACGCGCTCGGTGAAGCCGACCGCTTCGCGCGAGCCGTACTTCATGCGCAGCATCGTGATCGTCGAGCCCAGGCCCAGGAAGCCCATGCCGTGGCGGCGCTTGCGCATGATCTCGTCGCGCTGCTGCTCGAGCGGCAGGCCGTTGATCTCGACCACGTTGTCGAGCATGCGCGTGAAGACGTTCACGACCTCGCGGTACTCCTCCCAGTCGAAGCGCGCCTCGTCCGTGAACGGATCGCGCACGAAGTTGGTCAGGTTGATCGAGCCGAGCAGGCACGAGCCGTACGGCGGCAGCGGCTGCTCGCCGCACGGGTTGGTGGCGCGGATCGTCTCGCACCACCAGTTGTTGTTCATCTCGTTGACGCGGTCGATCAGCACGAAGCCGGGCTCGGCGAAGTCGTACGTGGAGGACATGATCACGTCCCACATGCGCTTCGCCGGCAGGGTCTTGTAGACCTTGCACAGCACCAGGCCCTCGTCGTTGCGGACGTAGTTGGACGCGTCCGGCCATTCGCGCCAGAGGAACTTGCTGCGGTCCGACGGTGTCTTCGCCGACGATCTCGGCTTCGCGCACCGGGAAGGCGAGCTGCCAGTCCTTGTCCTCGCGCACGGCCTGCATGAACTCGTCGGTGATCAGCAGCGACAGGTTGAACTGGCGCAGCCGGCCCGCTTCGCGCTTGGCGCGGATGAACTCCATCGCATCGGGGTGGCCGATGTCGAACGTGCCCATCTGCGCGCCGCGGCGGCCGCCGGCCGACGACACGGTGAAGCACATCTTGTCGTAGATATCCATGAACGAGAGCGGGCCCGAGGTGTAGGCGCCCGCACCCGACACGTACGCGCCGCGCGGACGCAGCGTCGAGAATTCGTAGCCGATGCCGCAGCCGGCCTTCAGCGTGAGGCCCGCCTCGTGCACCTTGCCGAGGATGTCGTCCATCGAGTCGCGGATGGTGCCCGACACGGTGCAGTTGATCGTCGACGTGGCAGGCTTGTGCTCCTGCGCGCCGGCGTTCGAGGTGACGCGGCCGGCCGGGATCGCGCCGCGGCGCAGCGCCCACAGGAACTGCTCGTTCCAGGTCTCGCGGACCTCGGGCGCTTCGACGTCGGCCAGGGCCCGGGCGACACGCTTGTAGGTGTCGTCCATCGAGCGGTCGATCGGCGTCCCGTCCTTGGCGGACAGGCGGTATTTCTTGTCCCAGATGTCGAGCGACGCTTCCTGGAACGGGATGCTGCGCGCATCAGATGAATGCAATTTCACGGCGGTGCTCATTGCGGCAACACGGCTCCCCGGCTCTCGGTGGCTGCAGATTGAATGGAAATACTTCCCCCTTCAGGCCGCCGCCCCCGCCAGTTGCTGGCGCAAACAGCGAAAACCCGACCGACCCAGGGTGTGCGGTCTGCTCGGAGTGCCCAGGAACCCCCTGAAGGACACTCGTGCCGGACACAACATCTAGGGTCAGGGGGGCAAGACTATGCACCGTCCGAACGCCCGTCAACTGCTGTTTTCATCCCGTTCCGGCAGCCGTGCCTGAAGTTTTTTCACTTGTACTTCATGCACTTACGAGTACCGGCGCCAAATCGAGCGGGGATGCCCGAATCAACTTCGCCGTCAAGAGGTATTTTGCGGCGGAAACACAACATCTTGTGTTTCACGGGCTGCACCGGCAACGCACCGCCGCCGCACACGTTATCCACAGGCTTGCGCACACGCGCCGGTCGTGCGCAGTCGCGCGGAACTCGGCGCGAGGTTGGCAGTCCGAAGCGTGACCGGCCGGAGCCGAGGGCAAAAGTCGCGCCTGCTAAACTCCGCGCCGTTTTCGACGGCAACGTCAGCAAATACCCAGGAACACATTGCCCATGAAGCTTCCCTTGAGCCTCGCCACTTTCGTGCTCGCCGCCTGGACCTCGGTCGCCAGCGCGCAGCTGCCCGCCGTCGTCGGCGAGACGCCGGTGCCGTCGCTCGCGCCCGATGCTGAAGCGCGTCACGCCCGCCGTCGTCAACATCGCGACGCGCGGCACGGTGCAGGAACAGAACCCGCTGCTGAACGACCCGTTTTTCCGCCGCTTTTTCGACGTGCCGAACCAGCCGCGCCAGCGTGAATTCCAGAGCGCGGGCTCGGGCGTGATCGTCGACGCGAAGAACGGCTACATCATCACCAACGCGCACGTCGTCGAGAACGCCACGGACATCACCGTGCAGCTGCTCGACAACCGCTCGCTCAAGGCGAAGGTCGTCGGCACCGATCCCGGCTCCGACGTCGCCGTGCTCAAGGTGCAGGCCGGCAACCTCGTCGACCTGCCGATCGCCGACTCCGACCGCGCGGAGGTCGGCGATTTCGTCGTCGCCATCGGCAATCCGTTCGGCCTCGGCCACACGGTGACGTCCGGCATCGTCAGCGCGCTCGGCCGCTCCGGCATCAACCCCGAAGGCTACGAAGACTTCATCCAGACCGACGCGTCGATCAACCCGGGCAATTCCGGCGGCGCGCTCGTCAACCTGGGCGGCCAGCTGGTCGGCATCAACTCCGCGATCCTCTCGCGCACCGGCGGCAACATCGGCATCGGCTTCGCGATCCCGTCGAACATGATGAAGATCGTGATGAACCAGCTGATCAAGTACGGCACGGTCAAGCGCGGCGTGCTCGGCGTGAACATCCAGACGCTCGCACCCGAGATCGCGCAGAGCATGGGCCTGCCGGACACCACGCAGGGCGCGCTGGTGTCGCAGGTCGTCGAAGGCTCCGCGGCCGAGAAGGCCGGCGTGAAGGCCGGCGACGTCATCACGGCCGTCAACGGCCGTGCGGTGAAGGACGCCGGCAGCCTGCGCAATTCGATCGGCCTGCTCAGCATCGGCGAGAAGGTGGACCTTGCGCTGCTGCGCGACGGCAAGCCGCGCCGCGTGACGGCGACGGTCAGCGAGCGCGACGCGGCGGCCGAAGCCAAGGCGGCCGGCACGCATTCCGGCCTCGAAGGCGCGGACATCGCGGACAGTCCCAATGGCGTGCTGATCCGCGCGTGGCGGACGGCAGCCCGGCCGCCCAGCGTGGCCTGCGCGCCAACGACGTGATCCTCGCGGTCGGCCGCGTGCGCGTCGCCAGCGTGGCGGAATTCCGCAAGGCCACCGAGGGCCAGGAAGCATTCGTGCTGCAGATTCGCCGCGGCAATGCGATGCTCGTGATCCCGATCCGCTGAACCAGCGGTTCACACCCCCGAGGCGCAGGGCACATGTCATTGCAGGTCTGCGTCCTCGGCGGGACGGGTTTCATCGGGCAGGAGATCGTCGCGCGACTCGCCGCTGCCGGCCACGACGTGAAGGTGCTGACGCGCAACCCCGCGCAGCACCGCGACCTGAAGGTGCTGCCGTCGGTGCGGCTCGTCTCGCGCCGACGTGCACGACGAACAGCGGCTCGAGGACGAGTTCCAGGGCTGCGACGTCGTCATCAACCTCGTCGGCATCCTCAACGAGACGAAGCTCGGGCGCGGCAACGGCGAGCAGTTCCGCCGCGTGCACACCGAGCTGCCGCAGAAATGCGTGCGCGCCTGCCGTGCCGCAGGCGTCCGGCGCTACCTGCACATGAGCGGCCTCAAGGCCGATTCGCAGCGCGGCCCGAGCCACTACCTGAAGTCGAAGGGTCTCGCCGAGGATTACGTCCGCGAGCACTGCGCCGCGGGCTCACCCGAGTACGTGATCTTCCAGCCCTCGGTCGTGTTCGGGCCGGGCGATGCGTTCATCAACAACTTCGCCGGCATCCTGAAGATCACGCCGGGCGTGCTGCCGCTCGCCTGCGCGGACGCGAGGTTCGCGCCGGTCTACGTCGGTGACGTGGCCGCTGCGTTCGTCGCCTGCCTCGATCGCAAGGACGTCGCCGGCCGCACTTTCCAGCTGTGCGGACCGGACGTGATGACGCTCGGCGACATCGTGCGGCTGACGGCCCACTACCTCGGGCTCAAGCGCAGGGTGATTCCGCTGCCGCGTGCCGTCTCGCGCATGCAGGCCGCCGTCATGGACTTCGTGCCGGGCAAGCCGTTCTCGACCGACAACTTCCTGTCCGCCACGCTCGACTCCACCTGCGACTGCGACGGGCTCGCGGAACTCGGCATCGAGCGGACGGCGATGCGCAGCGTGCTGCCGCGCTACCTGCAGCCGCGTTGAGCGGCAACGACCGGCGGGGCCGCTAACGGACCACTGGCGGTGCGCGGCACAGCTCGGCGTGGCGCGCTTGCACGCCGAGCCGACGGGTCGATTCGACTTTGTCGTAGAACGCCGGCAGCGAACCGGCCTCCTGCAACGTGTGCCGCAGTCCCGGCACGCAATCCTCGTACGTCGCGACGGCCGCCAGGTGCGCGTTGTTGAGCGAGCGCGCGAACCAGCCGTCGTACCCGGCATAGCCGCCCCACTGGACGCGCAACTGCTCGTAACGGAACTTGAGCGCGCCGAATCTCGCGCTGCTTCTCGATGCGCATCGTTGCGGGCGGCAGGCCCGAGGCATATAGCTGCGCGAGCCGGCTGCGCGCATCGCGCAGCAGCGCCGCGAACTCCTTCTGTCGCGCCATCGATGCCTCGTGCGCCACGATCTCGCCCGCCCTGCCCTGCTGCTGCAGCCAGCGGCGGATGCCTTCGTCCTCGACGACGCTCGCGAACGCCTCGTTCATCTCGCTGTCGTCGGCGAAGTAGAGCCGCTCGTGCGCCAGCTCGTGGAAGATCGTGCCGACGAGACGCGTATCGCGCCAGCCGAGCATCGAACCGAACACCGGATCCGGCAGGTGACCCAGCGTGGAGTACGTCGGGACGCCGCCCACGCTCACGTCGTCACCGCGAATCGACAGCTTCAGGCCGTAGGCGCGCGCACGATCTTCATCGAAATAGCCGCGGTACGCGATGCACCCCGTGACCGGAAAGCACCAGCGCCGCGGCTCGACCGAGAACTCCGGCGTGGCGACGACGTTGTGCACGACGTAGGGCCGGCCCATGTCGGCGTACTTCTGGTAGCTCTTGCCGTCGCGCAATGCGAGTTCGCTGATGGCGAAGGCGCGCGCCTCCTGCACGAGCTGCAGCCGTTCGCGCGTGTGGGCTGGCGTCGCCGGGTTCGCCAGCACGCTGGGGATCGGCTCGCTGCGGTGGATCACCTCGGCCTGGCCGCTTGCCGCCTGCATGACGTAGCAGCCGCTCAGCGCGAGTGTTGCGAGTGCGATGGCGGCGATTCGCAGGCAGTGAGCGTGCATGCGGCGAGCTTAGCGAAGCTGCTCGGGCGCGCGTAGTTTCATTGCGAGTGGATCGCGCCGGAGCAGGAATTCGTTCAGGACGGCTGGCATTGCAGGCGGCCGATCCGGGGCCTTTCCCCGAGCTTGGAAAGGCAGACACGCGCTCTGGGGAACGGTCCGGATCTGCGCCGAGCTTGAAGGCAGACACGCGCCTGGGCGAGTTCCCGCGCCGGGCGCGAGAACTCGCACGGCGCACGCAGCGTTGAGAGCATCGGAACGCAGACTCGAGCCGCGGTGCTTCGATCACCGGCTGCGATCGCCGCAAGCCGGACCCCGACATCACTCGCTGAGGCGGCATCGGTGTGGGGCGTTCCGCCCAGCCCAACTGCCGTCGCCAACTTTCTCGATCACCAGACGTTACATCAAGCGAGTCCGGCCAAGCTGCCGATTACGTGGCATCGGGCGGCTTGTCTCAGCCTGCATGCGCCGTGCGAGTCGTCGGGCATGGGATGCAGCCCCGTCTTGGTCATTGCGCGATCGCCCGACGAGTCGCTCAGGCGCGTGACGTCAGGTCGGGATTCGGATCCGATTCCGACGCCCGTGTCTGCCTTTCCGGGCGTCGGAATCGGATTCGGATTCCGACTCCGGCACCCACGTCCTGAAACGAACTCGGCTACGATTCGCGAATGAAAACCTACCTGGTCGGTGGCGCGGTGCGCGACACCCTGCTCGGACGACCCTTCACCGAACGCGACTACGTGGTCGTCGGCGCACAGCCCGACGACCTGCTCGCGCTCGGTTACCGCCCCGTCGGCAAGGACTTTCCCGTCTTCCTGCATCCGCAGACCGGCGACCAGTACGCGCTTGCGCGCACGGAGCGCAAGACCGGTGCCGGCTACTACGGCTTCGCCACGCGCTTCTCCCCCGACGTGACGCTCGAGGAAGACCTGGCGCGGCGTGACCTCACGATCAACGCGATGGCGCAGTCCGTCGACGACAGCGATGGCGGCAGCGTCGTCGATCCGTACGGCGGCCGTCGCGACCTCGAGGCGCGCGTCCTGCGCCACGTCTCGCCCGCCTTCGTCGAAGACCCGCTGCGCGTGCTGCGCGTCGCGCGCTTTGCCGCACGCTTCGCGCCGCTCGGCTTCACGATCGCGCCCGAAACGCTGCAACTGATGCAGGACATCGTGCGCTCCGGCGAGATGCAGGCGCTGGTGGCCGAACGCGTCTGGGTCGAAACCGAGCGCGCGCTGGGCGAGAAGAAGCCGACGGTCTACTTCGAGGTGCTGCGCCAGTGCGGAGCGCTCGCCGCCCTGTTTCCCGAGATCGACCGCTTGTTCGGCGTGCCGCAGCCCGCGAAGTGGCATCCCGAGATCGACACCGGCATCCACACGCTGCAGGTGCTCGACGTCGCGTGCGAGCTGTCGAACGAGACCACGGTGCGATTCGCCGCGCTCGTGCACGACCTCGGCAAGGGCGTCACGCCGCCGGACCAGTGGCCCAGCCACATCCGTCACGAACAGCTGGGCGTGGGCGTCATCGGCCAGATGTGCGAACGCCTGAAGGTTCCCACCGAGTTCCGCGAGCTGGGACAACTCGTGTCCCTCGAGCATCAGCGCATCCATCGCGCGACCGAGATGGGCGATTCGACGGTGCTCGGCGTCCTGGAAGCCGCCGACGCTTTCCGTCGCCCCGAGCGCTTCGACAAGGCGCTGCTCGCCTGCGAGGCGGATGCCCGGGGGCGCGGCCCGGAGCTGCGGGCGAGCCCCTACCCCCAGGCACAGTTTTTCCGCGACTGCTTGCGCGCTGCCGCCGCGGTCAAGCTCGATGCCGAGGTGATGAAGCAGCTGGCGGGTCCCGCCATCGCCCAGGCGGTTCGTGCCGCGCGAGTCGAGGCAATTCGCGCAGTGCGCGTCAGAGCGAGTGGCGCAGGTCCCGCGTAGCGAATCCGCGCAGCGGCGAGTCGTAGTTCTTCGACAGCGCGATCACCTTGAAGCGCTCCCCCATTTCGCCGGGGAGCGTGAGCACCATCGCCTGCCGCGACAGGTTGAGGCGCTGGACCAGTTCGAGCCCTTCGACGTTCGCGACGAAGTCGCCGAGCCCGCAACCGATCAGGAAATGCGCCTGCGTGGTGTAGCCGGCGACTTCGCAACCCGCGCCCTGCGCTGCTTCGGCGACCGCCGTGAAATCGACCCAGGCGGTGATGTCCTGCAGGCCGACGCGAGTCAGCGCGTCCTCGTGGAAGCGGTGCCGGAAATGGCAGAGCAGCGTGCCGCGCGTGCGCTCGGCGGAGTAGTACTCGCGCCGCGGCAGGCCGTAGTCGATGAACAGGATGACGCCGCGCTCGAGCGAATACGCGATCGACTCGAACCACCGCGCCAGGCCGGTGCACACCTCGGACTCGTAGCCGTCCGGCAGCGCGGCGCCGGTGTCCTCTTCGATCTTGCGCACGGCGGCAACCAGTCGCGAGGCCGCCCGCACTTCGCCCAGTTGCAGTTGCCCGAACTCCGAGCTCACGCCGAGCGCATTGACGTCGCCATTGCGGATCGCGAAGCGCTCGAACGTCAACGCGTCGAGCACTTCGTTCGCCAGGATCATGCCGGTGAACGGCTCGTCGGGCAGCGCATCGAGCCACTGCACGCGCGGCAGCAGGTGCGGGACGCTTTGCTGCGATGGTTGCGCGCTGGCGCTCGCGCAGGTCCGCGCTGAGGTCGAGAATCCAGTACTCGGCCGGCAACGCATCCTGCCGTTCGAGCTCGGCGAGCAGTTCCGCGGCCATCACGCCGGAACCCGCCCCGAGTTCGAGCAGGCGTGATTCCGGTCCCAGCTCGCGAATCACCTCGGCGCACTGCATCGCCAGGCAGCGACTGAACACCGGGGCGACCTCGGGCGCCGTGATGAAGTCGCCCTCCGCCCCGAACTTGCGCGCACCGGCGCTGTAATAGCCCAGGCCCGGCTCGTAGAGCGCCAACTGCATGAAGCGGTCGAAACCGATCCAGCCGCCCTCGGCCTCGATGACCGCACGGATGTGCTCCATGAGCGCTGCGCTGTGTGCCGCCTCGTCGGGAGTCAGGTCCGGCAGTTCCAGCGGAACGGTCATGGGCGTGGGAATCCTTTCTCGCGGACAGCCCGAAGAGGCTGAGGTATCTTGCTCGAGGGCCCGCGCGTCAGACAGGAATCCGGCGCGCTCGCCCACCCATGACATTGCACCGAATCGCGAACACATGAGCAACGCTGCTGACTTTCCGCTGGCTGGACGCTGCGCACTGGTGACGGGCGGAGCTCGGCGGCTGGGCGAGGCCATCGTACGCAGGCTGCACGCCGGTGGCGCGTCGGTCGCCGTGCATCACCGCACGTCGGGCAGCGAGGCAGACAGCCTCATTGGCGAACTCGATGCGATCCGTCCCGGTTCCGCGGCGGCGTTCGCCTGCGACCTGCTCGACGTCGCGGCGCTGCCGGCACTCGTCGCCGCAGTGATCGCGCGCTTCGGCCGGCTCGACATCCTGGTCAACAACGCGTCGAGCTTCATGCCGACGCCGGTCGGCACGATCACGGCGGAACAGTTCGACGACCTGATCGGCACGAACCTGCGTGCACCGCTGTTCCTGTCGCAGGCTGCGGCACCCGAACTGCGCAGGACACGCGGCCTGATCCTGAACCTCGCGGACATCCACGGCATGCGGCCGCTGAAAGCGCATCCGGTCTATTCGGCCGCGAAGGCCGGCCTGATCATGCTGACGAAATCGCTCGCGCGCGAACTCGGTCCCGACGTGCGCGTGAATGCGATCGCGCCCGGTCCGGTGCTGTGGCCGGAAGGCGGGCTCGACCAGGCCCTGCAGGACGAAATCATCGCGAAGACCGCCTTGAAGCGCACCGGCTCGCCGGACGACATCGCGCGCGCTGCCTATTTCTTCGCGGCGGAAGCGCCCTACGTCACGGGCCAGGTCCTCGCGGTCGACGGCGGTCGCAGCGTCTGACACGCCTCGATGGGTGTCACGGCGCGAGACCTTCCCGCGGGCAGTCATGCTTCGTTGCCGCGCGCGGCCGGCCACGCCAGCTCCACCGGACGCAGCGCGTGCGATTGCGCCGCCTGCATGTCCCGCCACAATGCACCGAGCGTGCGCCGCTCGATCGGGTGCACGGTCTCCGGCGCGATCTCCGCCGCCGGACCCAGCATGTAGGGCCGCTTGAGCAGGTCCGGCCGCGGCAGCGTGAGTCCAGGCTCGCTGCAGACCGTGTCGCCGAACAAGAGGATGTCGAGGTCCATCGAGCGCGGCGCCCACTTCGGCGCCAGGCGCTCCCGTCCGCACGCAGCCTCGGCCTCGTGCAAGCGCTCGATCACCTCGTGGACCGCCAGGCCGGTCCGGAAGCCGACCACGAGGTTGACGAAGTCGTCGCCTTCGAAGCCGACGGCGGCATTGGCATACGCGCGGGACACGGTGATCGGGGCGAAGTGCCGGTCGAGCACGTCGAGCGCGCGACGCAGGTTGTCGAGCGGCGCGACGTTGCTGCCCGCCGCGACGTAAACCTGGGTGGTGCTCACGGCGCCGGGTAGTCTGCGCGCCGACGCTCGATGACGATGCCGACGTCGCGCGAGCCACGCAGCGCGCCCTGCTTGTTCAGGCGAACCTTGACCGCGGGCACGTCGAATTCCGTGAGGATGATCTGCGCGATGCGGTCGATCAGCGTCTCGACGAGCTGGAATTCCGATTCGCTCACGAACTGCAGCAGGCGCTTCGACACCTTCTTGTAGTCGAGGGTGTCGTCGATGTGGTCGCTCGCGGCGGCCTTGCGGATGTCGGTCGACATCTCGAGGTCGATCACGACCTTCTGCTTGACCTTCCGCTCCCAGTCCCAGATGCCGATGATGCATTCGGCCGTGAGGCCGGTCAGGAAAATGGTGTCCATCGTTGCAGTCTGTTCGCTCGGGAGGGCCGGTCGGTTCGATTCTATTGTCCGGTCGTGCGGTCCGTCTTTGCTTACGCGGCGGGCGACGGCGGAACCAGGTCCGTCATCGGCCACCGTGCGCGGGCACGGATCGAGAAGTCGTCGCGTTCGCCTGCAGCGAGCCGCAGCTGCCCCAGCAGCGCGATCATCGCCGCGTTGTCGGTGCAGAACTCGGCGCGAGGATAGACGACCCGGACCCCTTGCCGCTCGCCCATCGCAAGCATGCGCGCGCGCAGCCGCCGGTTGGCGCCCACGCCGCCCGCCACGACCAGCGTCGAGGCGCCCGTCGCGTCGATCGCCCGCTGGCACTTGATCACGAGCGTATCGACCACGGCTTCCTCGAAACCCCGGGCGGCGTCAGCCCGGGCCTGCGGGTCGAGTTCGCCGTGGTTGCGCAGCGCGACGACCACGGCGGTCTTCAGGCCGCTGAACGAGAAATCGAGGCCCGGGCGCTCGGTCAGCGGGCGCGGGAAGCGGAACACGTCGGGCCGGCCCTGCTCGGCCAGCGCGGCGAGTTGCGGACCGCCGGGATAGCCCAGTCCGAGCAGTTTCGCCGTCTTGTCGAAGGCCTCGCCGGCCGCGTCGTCGAGCGAACTGCCCAGCAGTTCGTACCGGCCCGACGCCTTCGACCCGGGCGAGCAGCGTATGACCACCCGAGACCAGCAGCGCGACGAACGGGAACTGCGGCGGCTCCGGCTCGAGCAGCGGCGCCAGCAGGTGACCTTCCATGTGGTGGACCCCGATGCAGGGCAGGTCCCAGGCATAGGCGAGGCTGCGGGCCACGGCGGCGCCGACCAGCAGGGCACCCACCAGGCCCGGGCCGCTGGTGTAGGCGATGCCGTCGATCGCCCCGCGGCCGCCGCTCTGATCGACCACTTTTTCCAGCAGGGGCAACAACTTACGGAGGTGGTCGCGCGAGGCGAGCTCGGGCACCACGCCGCCATAGGTCGCGTGCAGGGCCACCTGGCTGTACAGCTCGTGCGCGAGCAAGCCGGCCTGGCCGTCGTAGACGGCGGCGGCGGTCTCGTCGCAGGAGGTCTCGATCCCCAGAACCCGCATGTCGTCGGCTCGCTGTGCCCGTGGAAGAAAATGGACGAAGCCCGGTGTCCGGACGGCCAGGCAGGAGGCCGAACGGCGCTACTTTTGCAATTCCCCGCCGCGATCTCTAGAATTCGCGGTCCCTTACCGGCCGTGTGTCCCTCGGGGCCCGGCTGGCTGTCCAACAACGATTCGATGACTGGCGTCCAGGCCACTGGCCGGCCGTGCAGCCGTTTTGACCGATTGACGAGGTTTCGATGCCCAGCGTCCGCATCCGTGAAAACGAATACTTCGATGCCGCCCTGCGCCGCTTCAAGCGTGCGTGTGAAAAGGCCGGCGTGCTGACGGAACTTCGTCGCCGCGAATTCTACGAGAAGCCGACGCAGGAGCGTAAGCGCAAGAAGGCGGCCGCCGTGAAGCGCCACCAGAAGCGCAGCACTCGCGACTTCTCGTCAGCGCCTCGCGTCCGCAACTTCTGATCCGACTGCTCGATCGACCGCAACACGGTTGATCGAGCGTCCGCTCCAGCCGCGACGCCCGCCACCACGATGACCACTTCCTCTCTCAAGGAGCGGATCACCGAGGACATGAAGTCCGCGATGCGCGCGGGCGAGAAAGAGCGTCTCGGCACCATCCGCATGCTGCAGGCTGCGATCAAGCAGCGCGAAGTGGATGAGCGCATCACGCTCGACGATGCGCAGGTGCTGTCAGTCATCGAGAAGATGCTGAAGCAGCGCAAGGAGTCGATCGCCCAGTTCGAACAGGGCGCGCGACCCGACCTCGCGGCCAAGGAACAGGCCGAAATCGAACTGCTGACGGTGTACCTGCCGGCGCAGCTCTCCGACGCCGAAGTCGACGCCCTGATCAAGGAAGCCATCGCAGCCACCGGCGCCGCGTCCGTGAAGGACATGGGCAAGGTGATGGCGATCGTGAAGGCGAAGGCTGCTGGGCGGACTGACATGGGCGCGGCCAGCGCCCGCATCAAGGCGGCGCTCTCCGCCTGATCCGGCTTCGTGCCGGTGCGCCTCGGTTGGGCGCTTTCTCACTTCGATTTTGTGCGCTGCGCGTTCTCGCGCGGCGAAGCGTATTCAGGACGACAGCGGTCCAAGGTTGGGGTTCGGGTCTTTCTCCCGCGCCCGGAAAGGCAGACACGGGCGCGGGAGAAAGACCCGAACCCCAACCTGAGATGCGGCGCCTGAGCGCTCGCCGGGCGGGAAACGCAGCCGCCAAAATCGAAGTGCAGATGCCGCGCCCGACGAGACGCACGGCGCATGCAGCCGGATCGAGGCGTCGAAGCCGATTGATGCGGCAACCGAAGGTTCAGGCACGCGGCCACTTTGCGTTGGGAGTTGCGCTGGTGCCGTTCGCAACGGCGGGGATCGCCACGTGCGGGCTCGTCGCGGTCGGCGCGACTGTGGGATCGGGCCGTGACGTCGCTTGCACCGTGCGAGTTTTCGGGCCCGGCCGAAAACTCGCTCAGGTGCCGCGTATCGAGCGCTCGATCCGGTTGCTTTTCCGGCGGGCGTGTCTGCCTTTCCGCCCGCCGGAAAAGCAACCGGATCGACCGCCTGCACACCGCCTCCTGACCGCAGTTCCAGCCCGCCCGAAAAGCCGCTCTTGCGAGCGCCCACCCGCACCCCCACTATCGCTACCCGACCCGACGCCGAACCCGCACCGTGGCCCGCATCCCCCAGCATTTCATCGACGAACTCGTCGCCCGCACCGACATCATCGAGGTGATCGGCAGCCGCGTTCAGTTGAAGAAGGCCGGTCGCGAGTACAAGGCCTGCTGCCCGTTCCACGACGAGAAGACGCCGTCGTTCTGGGTCAGCGTCGACAAGCAGTTCTATCACTGCTTCGGCTGCGGCGCGCACGGCACCGTGCTCGGCTTCGTCATGGACTACGACCACCTCGGCTTCATCGAAGCGGTCGAGGAACTCGCGGCCCGAGCCGGTCTCGAAGTGCCGCGCGAAGGCGGCGCAGCCGCCGGCCCGGTCAATCCGCACGACGAACTGTTCGTGGCGATGGAACGCGCGGCGCTCTACTTCCGCCAGTGCCTGAGCGGCGATGCGCGCGCGCGCGACTACGTGAAGCGACGCGGCCTCGACGCCGACGCCGTGCAGAAGTTCGGCATCGGTTATGCGGCAGCACGCTGGGACGGGTTGCTCGAACGGTACGGCGGCACCGACGACGAGCGGCACGTGCTGCTGCGCGCGGGCCTCATCATCGAGCGCCAACCGCAGCAGGAAACGTCCGGCGCAGCTGCCTCGAGTCCGGCCGGAGTGGACAGCGCTTCGCCTGCCTCCGCCAGCGCTGCAAACACCAGCACCTACACGCGCGAACGCGGCTTCTACGACCGCTTCCGCGACCGGCTCATGTTCCCGATCCGCGACACGCGTGGCCGCACGATCGGTTTCGGCGGACGCGTGCTCGACCAGGGCGAACCGAAGTACCTGAACTCGCCCGAGACCGAGCTCTTCCACAAGGGTCGCGAACTCTACGGCCTGTACGAGGCGCGGCAGGCGACGCGCAGCCTGCAGCGCCTGATGGTGGTCGAGGGCTACATGGACGTCGTCAGCCTGCACCAGGCCGGCATCACGTATGCCGTGGCGACGCTCGGCACGTCGACGACGCCCGAGCACCTGCAGCGCATCTTCCGCCTCGTCGGCGAGGTCGTGTTCTGCTTCGACGGTGACCGTGCCGGCCGCGCGGCGGCGTGGCGCGCGCTCGAGAACGCGGTCGCCGAAGTGAAGCAGGGCCGGCAGGTGCGGTTCCTGTTCCTGCCGGACGGTCACGACCCCGACACGCTGGTGCGCGAAGAAGGCAAGGAGGCGTTCGAGGCGCGCCTCGCCGGCGCGATGCCGCTCTCCGAATACCTGATCCGTGAATTGTCGTCGCGGGTCGAGACCGGCAGCGTCGACGGCCGGGCCAAGCTGGTCGAGCTGGCGCGGCCGCTGGTGCGCAAGATTCCCTCCGACGTCTACCGCGAACTGCTGGTCAACCAGCTGGCCGAGGTCGTCGGCATGTCCGCCGGCCCGCCTCAACGAGTTGCTGGGCGGTGATGCCCCGGACGCGCCGGGCGGCGGCGGCCAGCAAACGCGCGCGTCGGCCTCGTCGAGCAGCTCGTATTCTGAAAGAAATTCAAGCGGTTACGAACGTCCGAGCGGCCTCGGCGGCGCGCGGTTCGGGGCGTCGCATGCCGCGGCCCCGGGGCGCGGCAACCTGGTCCGGCAGGCAGTCACGCTGCTGGTGCACCACCCGGCGTCCGCAACGGCCATCAGCGGTCCAGCAGATCGACGCCGTGGCAGCCATCGACCGGCCCGGCATCCCTCTGCTCGCCGAGTTGCTGACCCAGTTGCGGGAAGACCCGCCGGCGAACACGGCGGGAGTGCTGGAGCGCTGGCGCGACCGGCCCGAACAGGGCTCGCTGGCCAAGCTGGCCTCGGCCGTCTGCCTGGCGCCGGACGCGGCGGGCGCGGCCGCGGAACTGAAATCGGCCCTGAACCGTCTGATCATCGAGGAATCCCCGGTCCGGCGGCTCGACGAACTGATGGCCAAGGCCAGGGATTCGTCGCTGGACGACGCCGAAAAGGTGGAATTGCAGGGGCTGCTCCGGGCCAGGAGCCCGGCGGCCCGCAAGCCCCCGGAAGTCCCTCGATAATCGGGCGCGACCGGTCCCCGGCGTGGTAAGATTCCGCTCTTTTTTAGACCCCCCGTGAGGCGTCCCATCTTGAGCAAGACGACGGCACGCAAACCGGTCAAGAAGCTTCCCGCCAGCAAGTCCGCGCCGGCGGCCAAGGCCAAGACTACGCTGGTCCGCAAGGCAGCGGCGTCGGCCAAGGCCAAGCCCGCGGTCAAGAGCGCGGCGAAGCCTGCGGCCAAGCCCACCAAGACCGTGAAGCCGGCGACCATCCAGCGCAAGGGCGCTGCGGCTGCACACCCGGCGAAAGCGGGCCACAAGCCCGTGGCGCCGGCCAAGCACGCTCCGGCCAAGGTCGCTGCTGCGCCCGTTGTCGCCAAGCACGTCGCCCACGCCGCGCCGGCCAAGGCTGCCAAGCCTGCGGCCGCCAAGCGCCGCCAAGCCTGCGGCGCTGGCCAAGCCTGCGGCGCCGGCCAAGACTGTCGCGCCTGCGACCAAGCCGGCCGTTGCCGCGCCGGTCGCCGCCGCGGTGCCGTGCAAAGCCCGAGAAGGCCGGTCGCAAGGCAGGCAAGGAAAAGGCCGAGAAGATCGAGATCAAGCTGCCGGCCAGCACGCCGGAAGACCGCCAGTCGCAGCTCAAGCTGCTGATCGCGCGCGGCAAGGAACAGAGCTTCCTGACGTACGCCGAAGTCAACGACCACCTGCCGTCCGAGATCGTCGATCCGGAGCAGATCGAAGACATCGTGCAGATGATCAACGACATGGGCATCCCGGTGTACGAGAAGGCACCGGACGCCGAAGCGCTGCTGATGCGCGAGACGGTCGTTGCCGACGAAGAGGCCGCCGAAGAAGCCGCGCAGGCGCTCGCGACCACCGTCGACGCCGAATTCGGCCGCACGACCGACCCGGTCCGCATGTACATGCGCGAAATGGGCACGGTCGAGCTGCTCACGCGCGAAGGCGAAATCGCGATCGCGAAGCGCATCGAGGAAGGCCTCGATTCCGTGCGTCGCGCGCTGTCGCACTATCCGCCGACCTTCGAATACATCCTGCGCGCCTACGAGCCGCTGAAGTCGGGCACGGGCCGCCTGGTCGACATCATCGTCGGCTTCGTCGACCCGAACGCACCCGACGTCATCGCCGAGCCGATCAATCCGAAGCTTGCCGCGAAGGAAGCGCCGGAAGCCGAAGGCGACGAAGAAGTCGCGAAGGCGAAGCGACGGAAGAAGAAGAAGCCCTCGAGACCGGCCCGGATCCCGGAAGAGGCCGCGCGCCGCTTTGCCTCGCTCGGCAAGGTCTACGCGCAGGTCATGAAGTCGCTCGAGGAAAAGGGCAGCAAGGATCCGAAGACGATCAAGCTGCGCAAGAAGCTCGCCGAAGAGTTCATGGAGCTCAAGCTCTCGCCCAAGATGTTCGAGCAGCTCATCACGCAGCTGCGCGAGCACCTGAACGAGATCCGCTCGATCGAGAAGGCGATCATGCAGCGCTGCGTCCGCGACGCCGGCATGCCGCGCTCGGACTTCATCGAGACCTTCCCGCGCAACGAGACCAACCTCACGTGGCTCGACAAGCACGTGCGGGCGAAGCGCAAGCACTCGGCCGCGCTCGCGAGGTTCCGCGAGGAGATCGAGCGCGAGCAGAACCGGCTCGCCCTGAGCGAGAAGCGCGCGCGCCTGTCGATCGCCGAGATCAAGGAGATCAACCGCGAGATCGCCGTCGGCGAGGCGCAGGCCCGCCGCGCGAAGAAGGAGATGGTCGAGGCCAACCTCCGCCTCGTGATCTCGATCGCGAAGAAGTACACGAACCGCGGCCTGCAGTTCCTGGACCTCATCCAGGAAGGCAACATCGGCCTGATGAAGGCCGTGGACAAGTTCGAGTACCGTCGCGGCTACAAGTTCTCGACGTACGCCACGTGGTGGATCCGCCAGGCGATCACCCGCTCGATCGCCGACCAGGCGCGCACCATCCGCATCCCGGTGCACATGATCGAGACGATCAACAAGCTGAACCGCATCTCGCGCCAGATGCTGCAGGAAATGGGCCGCGAGCCCACGCCCGAAGAGCTGGCCGTGCGCATGGAAATGCCGGAAGACAAGGTCCGCAAGGTCCTCAAGATCGCGAAGGAGCCCATCTCGATGGAGACTCCGATCGGCGACGACGAGGATTCGCACCTCGGCGACTTCATCGAGGACACCTCGGTGGAATCCCCGATCGACTCGGCCACGACGGAATCGCTGCGTGAGACGACGCACTCGGTGCTCGCGGGCCTCACGCCGCGCGAAGCCAAGGTGCTGCGCATGCGCTTCGGCATCGACATGACGACGGACCACACGCTCGAAGAAGTGGGCAAGCAGTTCGACGTCACGCGCGAGCGCATCCGCCAGATCGAGGCGAAGGCGCTGCGCAAGCTGCGGCATCCGAGCCGCAGCGAGCAGCTGCGGAGCTTCCTCGAAGACTGACCTGCCTCACCTCTCCCGCGTCCGCGCGGGAGAGGTCGACCGCAAGGTCGCGTGCGAGGGCCGTCGAAAGACCCCGTTCCACTCAGTGGCACGGGGTTTTTCTTGGCCAGTCAGTTGCGTCAGGCGTCCGCCAGCTGCCTGCCGTCGTGCCGGGGTCGTCCGTTGCGGAGACCTCGGCCCCAGCACGGACGACCCGCTCAACCCGCCCGTTCGTGCTGCTCCTGGTGGATCAGGCTGTGCTCGCGCGTATCGCGCAGCCGGAAGGTCGCGAGGATCCCCACGATCATCATTCCCGACACGAGCCAGAAGAACGCGGCCTCGTGCCCGATCTGCTTCAGGTACAGCGCCGCGGTCTCCGCGTTGCCGCCGAAGATCGCCTGGGCGATCGCATAGGGCACCGCGACGCCGAGCGCGCGCACGTGCACGGGGTACAGCTCGGCCTTGAAGATCGCGCTGAGCCCGCAGTACCCGGAGAGCAGCAGCAGCGGCACGAGCCCGAGGAAATAGGCCGCCACGGGATTCGTCGACGTCGAGATCGCGCTCAGGACCGGCACGCTGACGAGGGCGAGCCCGGCGTAGGACGCGAGCAGCGTACGGCGGTGCCCCACCCTGTCGGCGACCCAACCCGCCAGCGGCGGCAGGAACAGGAACGTCGCGAGCAGCAACGTCATCACCTGCGAAGCCACGGGCTTGCTGAAGCCCGCGCTGTTGATCAGCAGCTTCTGCATGTACGCCGTGTACGTGTAGAAGCCGAGCCCGCCCGCCGCCGTCAGCGCCATGACGGTCAGGGTTTCCTTCGGGTACTTCGCGAAGAGCGCCCACGCGCGGCCACGCTCCGCGCTCGGGCACGGACGCATGCGTGAACGAGCGCGTTTCGTGGATGCCCCGGCGGATCCACCACACGACGATCGCCAGCACCGCGCCCACGACGAACGGAATGCGCCAGCCCCAGTCGTACAACTGCTGCTCGGACAGCACCTGCTGCAGCAGCACCTGCAGCAGCAGCGCGGCCAGTTGCCCGCCCGTCAGCGTGACGTAGAGAAAGCCCGACCAGAAGCCGCGCTGGGTCCGTTCCGCCATCTCGCTGATGTAGGTCGCGGACGCGCCGTACTCGCCGCCCACCGACAACCCCTGCAGCAGCCGGGCGACGAGCAGCAGCGCCGGGGACAACAGGCCGAGGCCCGTCGGAATCAGCGCAATCATCAGCGAGCCGCCGCACATCATCGCGACGGACAACGTCAGCGCCGTGCGGCGCCCTGCGCGGTCGGCATACATGCCGAACAGCAGCGCGCCAACGGGCCGGGCGATGAAACCCACGGCGAAGATGGCCGCGGTGCCCAGCAGCTGCGCAGTCTGGTCGCCGGCCGGAAAGAACGCGCGCGAAAAATAGATGGCGAACGCCGAGTACGCGAACCAGTCGAACCACTCGACGAAGTTGCCAGCCGAGCCGCCGAGGATGTTCTTGAGTCGCTGCGCCGGCGTCATCGTCGCCACCCCGTCCAGTGGCGCGACCTTCCGCGTCACGGCGTCGCTGCCGCAGGCGTTTCGGCGGCGGAAGCCCTGGTCGCAGCGAAATAGTCGGCCGCGCCGTCGTGCAGCGGAATCGTCACGCCGGCCAGCGCACGCTCACGCGACAGGCGCGAGGCGCTGACGCCACGGTCGGCGGCGAGCCCGCTCGTGAACAGGAAATCGAGCACCTGCTTCACCGACGCGTCCGGCACGGAATCGCTGGCAACGAGCAGCGCCGTGGCAGCCAGCGTGCTCGACGGCGCCCTTCCTGCCCGACGTAGGTGCGATCGGGGATGGCGAGCGGCATGAGCCCGGGCACCGACTCCGACACACGGACCATGGCGTCCGCATCGAGCGGCACCAACGTCATCGGCACCTGTGCCGCTGCCGTCGCGAGTTGACGCCAGGGCGCGGACACGACCTCGATCGACCGCGTCGATCCGGCCGGCGGCCAGCAACTGCAGCGCTTCCTCCGGGTTGCGCGTGTCCACGATCACGTAGTCGCCATGCTCGAGACCGTGCGCGCGCAGCACCTGCATCGCGGTCTGTCGCGTGCCGGAACCGCGGCTGCCGACGGCAATGCGCTTGCCGCGCAGTTCACCGATCGAGTGGATCGAGTCGGCCTTGCGGGCGACGACGTGCACCGGCTCCGGGAACAACGCCGCCACGGCGCGCAGGTGCCGCAACGGGCCGTAGGTCGCAAAGGCTGCCTGCCCGGTGACGGCAGCGGCAGCGACGTCGCTCTGCACCAGCGCGTAACGGGCCTCGCCGGAATCGATCATGAGCGCATTGGCGACGCTGCCGCGCGTGTTGGCCTGCGAGACGGACCACGGCGCGCCCCGCGGCCGCAGCGATTCGATGAAGCGTGCGTACTCGCCGCCCGCCGGGCCGGTGGCTACGACGAAGCCCTGCTCCCCGCGATTGAGCCGGAGCTTGATGTTCTGCAGCGCCTGGTCGAGTTCCTCGGCGATGATGGCGTCGTCCGCAGTCGTGCAATCCCGGCGTCGTGTTGACGATGCCGGCGAGTCGCTCGATGAGGTCCGTCGATTTCACGGGGCCGCGGGCGTTGGCGGCCGGCTTTGCGTCCGCCGGAGGCAACAGCGACGCCTGCCACGCGTCGCCAGCGCGGCGATAGACCATCGAACCGTAGGCGCGCAGCTCCGCGCCCGCAGCCATGCGACCCGCGCCGAGCCCGATGACGCCCTCATCGGTGGCGCCGAGCGCGTTCGCGACGAGTTCAGGGCTGAGGCCACTCCAGTCGGAAGGATCGTACGGCGCCGTGAACGCGAGCACCGCGTTGTAGTAGACGATCGCCTGCGATCCACCGGTCTTCGCGCCGGCGAGCGGCGCACTGCCCTGCCGCCGCAACGACTTGACCTCGAGCATCCGGCTGCCGAACAGGGTGTCGAGTTGCGCCTGCACGTCGCGCTCGCACGCCGGCCTCGTCGGGTCCGCGCGCGCATCCGGCCAGCGCGAGGGCGACTGCGAGCAGGCACAAGCCGCGCCACAGCGACCGCACGGTCAGAACCCCAGGCCCGGCAGCGCGAAGTACGCCTGCAGCACGAGCGCGTTGGCGATGTCCGCGAAGAACGCGCCCACGATCGGAATCAGCAGGAACGCGAGGGGCGCCGGACCGTGGCGCTGCGTCAGGGTCTGCATCACCGACATCGCGACGGCAGTGGTCGCCAGGCCCGCCGCCACGTGACCGCCGGCGACGACCGCCGCGTCGTAGTCGTTGCCCATGCACACGGCCGGTGATGAAGTACGCGAAGAGCGCGGTCACGCAGCGCGTTGACGACGATGATCAGCATCATCGGCCCGGCGAGCGTCGCCAGGTCGAGGATGCGCATCGACATCAGCGCCATGATCAGGAACAGCGAGAGCGACACGCCACCCACCGCCTGGGCCGCGCGATCGTTGATGCCTTCGATGCGGAAGAGCGTCGCGAGATTGCGCACGACCATGCCGACCAGCAGCGCCCACAGGAAATCCGGCAGCAGGATTCCCGTGCCTTTCATCAACGCGTGCACCTCGTGCGCCACGCCGATGCAGACGAGGCACACCAGCAGCACGAACAGCAGCTGCTCGGTGGTGATCGGCATGAAGAACGGGTTTTCCTGCGGCGCCTCGACCACGGCCGGCTGGCCCGTGGCGGTTGCCGACCGCGCCCGGGCACGCCGCATCAGGCGCTCGGCGACCGGACCCGACAACAGGCTGCCCAGGATGAGCCCCGCCGTCGCGGCGGCCATGCCGAGTTCCATCGCGCCCTGCAGGTTGCGCGTCTCACCGAAACTCGCGGCATACGCCGCAGCCGTGCCATGGCCGCCCGTGAGCGAGATCGATCCGCCGAGCAGGCCCACCAGTGGGTGCAGGTCGAGCAGGCGCGCCATCACCAGGCCGATGGCGTTCTGCAGGGTCATGAGCGCCACGAACAGGGCGAGCAGGATCACGAGCTTCTTGCCGCCGCGGGCGAGCGAACGGACGTCGGCACCCAGGCCCAGCGTCGCGAAGAACGCGAGCAGCAACGGGTCCTTCAGCGTCTCGTCCATCGTGAAGTCGACCGGAACGACGAGACCCACGAGGGCGAGGGCGACGGCAAACAGGAAGCCGCCGACGACCGGCACGGGAATGCTGTAGCGCTGCAGCACGGCCGATTGCCGCACGATCAGCTGCCCGACGAAGAACAGCGCCGTCGCAGCCGCGAGCGTCGCGAACAGGTTGAGGTTGAGGGTCACGCGGGCCGGGCTGCCTCTTGCTTATCGACCGATCGTACCGGCTCCGGCCGTGCGCTCAAAGTCGGCATCGGCGGTCGCGAGGTCGGTGGCGCAGAAGCCCAGGTCGCGCAGCAAGCCGTCGTTGAGTCGATAGACCCAGGCGTGCACGGTGAGCGACCGCCCCTTCTCCCAGGCCTGTTGCACGATCGTCGTGCGGCAGACGCGGCGCGCCTGGAACAGCACGTTCAGTTCGCACAGCCGGTCGGCGCGTTCCAGGTCCGTCGGCAGCTCCGCCAGCTGCGGCGCGTACATCCGGGCCATGTCGCGGATCGGCAGCAGCCAGTTGTCGACGAGACCGAGCGGCCGCTGCTCGTACGAGGCGATCACGCCGCCGCAGCCGTAGTGGCCGCAGACGATGACGTGTTCGATGCCGAGCACGTCGATCGCGTACTGCAGCACGGAGAGACAGCTGAAATCGTTGTGGAACACGAGGTTCGCGACGTTGCGGTGCACGAACAGTTCGCCCGGCGCGAGACCCACGATCTCGTTGGCGGGCACGCGACTGTCGGAGCAGCCGATCCAGAGATAGCGCGGCGACTGCTGCGACGACAGCTCGCCGAAGAAGCCCGGATGACGTTGCTCCGTGGCGGCGGCCCAGCGGCGGTTGTTGGCGAAGAGTTGCGGCAGCTTGTTCAAAGGCGCAGGCCCCCGGCGAACGATGGGGCGAGTCTAGCAAGCGTGCGGCACGGACGTTGACCTGCGCGCGCGTCGCGGTTAGGTTGCGCACCGACTAACCCGACCGACTGACTCGAAAACACAAGGATTGAAAACCATGGCAGCAAAGAAGAAGGCAGCGAAGAAGAAGACCATCCGTCGCACGACGCTGCGCAGCTCGAAGGGCACGAAGCTCTACGCGGTGCGCGCAGCCGACGGCACGTTCAAGGACATCCAGACGTTCAAGCGCGCGCACTCGGCGGACATCCGCAAGTCGTCGAAGGCCGAGGCGACGAAGAAGGCAGCCAAGAAGAAGGCGCCCGCAAAGAAGAAGGCACCGGCCAGGAAGAAGGCCGCTGCGAAGAAGAAGTGATCCTGAGGGGCGCCCGGCAACAGGCGCCCCTTCTTCCATCCGCAGGATCCAAGCGGTTGCTGACTGCGCCGCGGCGTCTGGTAACCTGCGCAACGTGCTTCTCCTTCGCAACGCCGACGTCTACGCACCGCGCCCACTGGGCCTGCAGTCCCTCCTGATCGGCGGCGGCACCGTGCTCTGGATGGGTCCCGGCAAGGACCTCCCTGCCCTGCCTGCCGCGCTCACCGCGGGCGTCACCGAAATCGACCTTGGGGGATTGCGACTGATCCCCGGCCTCATCGACGGCCACGTGCACGTCACGGGCGGCGGCGGCGAAGCCGGCTTCAGGACCCGGGTGCCTGCGGTGCCCCTGACTCGCTACACGCTGGCCGGCGTCACCACCGTCGTCGGACTGCTGGGCACGGACGACGTGACGCGCGGACCCGCGCGACCTGCTCGCACAGATCTACGCGCTGCGCGAAGAGGGCCTCAACGCATTCGGCTACGCCGGCGGCTATCACGTGCCGCTCGCGACCCTCACGGGCAGCGTGCGCGGCGATCTCGTCCTGCTCGAGCCGCTGCTCGGCATCGGCGAACTCGCGATCAGCGATCATCGCTCGAGCCAGCCGACGTTCGACGAATTGCTCCGGCTCGCCGCCGATGCCCACGTCGCCGGCCTCATGACCGGCAAGGCCGGCATCGCTGCATCTGCACCTGGGCGATGGCCCGCGTGGCCTCGAGTTCGTGCGTCGCGCGCTGGGCGAAAGCGAGATCCCGGCGCGCGTCGTTCAACCCGACCCACGTCAATCGCCGCAAGGCGCTGTTCGACGAGGCCGTCGCACTGGCCAAGGAAGGTTGTTCCATCGACCTGACCGCGTTCCCGGTCGAGGACGGCGAAGACGCCTGGAGCGCCGCCGAGGGCCTGCAGCGCTACCTGGCGAGCGGCGCGCCGGCGGACCGGGTCACCATCAGTTCCGACGCCGGCGGCTGCCTGCCCTGCTTCGACGCCGAGGGCCGCGTCAGCAGCATGGACGTCGGCCACTCCGGCGCCCTGCTCGAGACGCTGCGGGAACTGGTCGGCGGCGGAATGCCGCTCGAGACCGCCCTGCCCGCTTTCACGGCCAATCCGGCCCGCCTGCTGCGCCTCGCCGGGCAAGGGCCGTGTCGAGGCCGGCGCCGACGCCGATCTCGTTGCATTGGACGCGACAGGCGGCGCGCATACGGTCATCATTCGCGGGGAAATCCACGTCCGGGACGGCCAGGCCGCTCCGGCGGGGAACGTTCGAGAATCGCTAGGAGCAGCACGTTGCCGAGCATCGTCCCCGAAGGCGGAACCCGCGGCTGGATCATTCCGATCGGCGGCGCCGAGAACAAAGAGAACGACCGCCACATCCTCGAGCGGTTCGTGAACGTGTCGCGGCGGCCGTGACGCCGACATCGTCGTCATCCCGACCGCCAGCCGCCTGACCGAGACCGGGCCGCGCTACGAGAAGCTGTTCCGCGACATCGGCGCCGCCCGCGTCACGTCGATGGATTTCGACACGCGCCGCGACTGCCAGGAACCCGGCCGCCTGCAGCGCCTCGAGCGAAGCCACCGGCATCTTCTTCACGGGCGGCAACCAGCTGCGCATCTCGACGCTGCTCGGCGGCACGCCCGGTCGCCAAGCTGATCCGCCTGCGCAACGCCAACGGCGTGACCGTCGGCGGCACCAGCGCCGGCGCCAGCATCCTCAGCGAGCACATGATCGCGTTCGGCGACGAAGGCTCCTCGGTGATCTCCGGCAGCGTGCGCCTGGCGCCGGGACTCGGCCTCACCAACCGCTTCATCATCGACCAGCACTTCCGCCAGCGCGACCGGCTCGGCCGCCTGCTCACGGCGCTGGCCTACAACCCGTTCGCGATCGGCATCGGCCTCGACGAGGACACGGCGGCCTTCATCGGCCCCGACGACACGGTCGAGGTGGAAGGCAGCGGCGGCGTCACGATCGTCGACGCCAGCGACGTCTCGTTCTCGTCGATGGACGCGTGAACGAAGGCCAGCCGGTGTGCCTGCTGGGCCTCAAGCTGCACATCCTCGTCGCCGGCGCGACCTTCAACCTGCACACGCGCCTGGCGCAGGCTGGATCGCTCGTCGTCCGGAAAGAATAAGATCTTCATACGACAGGGAGGAAGCCGGGAATGCGCATCCTGGATCGGTCCGTATACGTCGGGCCTTCGCTTTACGCACATTTCCCGGTCATCCGGCTCGAACTCGACCTGGGCGAACTCGAGCACTGGCCCACCGGCCGGCTCGGCAGTGCGTTCGTCGACGGGCTGGCCGCCGCCCTGCCCGGCCTCGCCGAACACGGCTGCTCGTATCGCGAGCCCGGCGGCTTCTTCCGCCGCATGCGCGAAGACGAAGGCACCTGGCTCGGCCACGTGCTCGAGCACGTCGCGATCGAACTGCAGAACATCGCCGGCGAGAACGTCACCTTCGGCAAGACGCGCAGCGCCGAGCGCGCCGGGCGTCTACACCGTCGTCTACGAATACGCGCAGCGTGACGAAGGCATCGCCGCCGGCGAACTCGCGCTCGCGGCTGCTGTGCTCGCTGCTGCCCGACGCGATCCGCCCCGGAGACAGCGTGCCCGAAGGCTGGAACTGGCCCGAGGCGCGCGACGAGTTCATCCGCTTCGCGCAGCGCCGTGCGCTGGGCCCGTCGACGGCGTCGCTGGTGCGCGCGGCCGAAGCCCGCGGCATTCCCTGGCTGCGCCTCAACGACCAGTCGCTGGTGCAGCTCGGTCATGGCCGCTACCAGCAGCGCATCCAGGCCACCGTCACCGGCCGCACGTCGCACATCGCGGTCGAACTGGCGAGCGACAAGGAAGAGACCAACAAGATCCTCGCGACGCTGGGCCTGCCCGTGCCGCAGCAGGAACTGGTGCAGACCGAAGGCCAGGCGGCCCGCGCGCGCGCGGCGCATCGGCTACCCGGTGGTCACCAAGCCGTACAACGGCAATCACGGCCGCGGCATTTCGATCAAGCTCACGACCGAAGACGAAGTGGCGCAGGGTTTCCGGGTCGCGAAAGAACATTCGCGCTCGGTGATCGTCGAGACCTATCTCGAAGGCGACGACCATCGCCTGCTGGTCGTGAACGGCGAGCTCGTCGCGGCCACGCGCCGCACGCCGGGCCACGTCGTCGGCGACGGCGTGAAGAACATCGTCGACCTGATCGAGGTCGTGAACCAGGATCCGCGCCGCGGCGTCGGCCACGAGAAGGTGCTGACGCGCCTCGAGCTCGATGGCCAGGCGCAAAAGATGCTGGAGAAAGCGCGGGCTGACCGCGGAATCGATGCCCGGCACCGGGCGAAATCATCTACCTGCGCTCCACCGCGAACCTGTCGACGGGCGGCACCGCGACCGACGTCACCGACGTCATCCATCCCGACAATCGCGACATGGCCGTGCGCGCCGTGCAGGCCGTGGGCCTCGACGTCGGCGGCGTCGACTTCCTGTCGACCGACATCACCGAGAGCTACCGCAAGATCGGCGGCGGCATCTGCGAAGTGAACGCGGCGCCGGGCTTCCGCATGCACGTGGCGCCGAGCGAAGGCACGCCGCGCGACGTCGCGGGCCCGGTCATCGACATGCTGTTCCCGCACCGGATCGCCCACGCGCGTGCCGATCGCGGCGCTCACCGGCACCAACGGCAAGACGACGACGGCGCGCATGCTCTCGCACATCACCAAGATGGCGGGCTACACGCCGGGCCTCACCACGACCGACGGCGTCTACATCGACGGCCAGCGCACGGTGCAGGGCGACATGACCGGCCCGGTGTCCGCGCGCATGGTGCTCGCCGATCCGCAGATCGACATCGCGATTCTCGAGACCGCGCGTGGCGGCCTGCTGCGCGCCGGCATGGGCGTGCCCGAAGTGAACGTCGGTGCCGTGCTCAACGTGCAGTCGGACCACCTCGGCCTCAAGGGCATCGACACGCTCGAGCAGCTCGCCGACGTGAAGCGCGTCGTGATCGAGGTGGCGAAGGATTGCGCGGTGCTGAACGCCGACGATCCGCTCGTGCTCAAGATGTCGGGCTACACCGAAGCCAAGAGCATCTGCTACGTCACGATGAATCCGCAGCACGGGCTGGTGCGCGAGCACATCCGCGCGGGTGGCCGCGCCTGCGCGCTCGAAGCCGGCGTCAACGGCCAGATGATCACGCTGTACGACCGCAGCAGCCACATTCCGCTGGTGTGGACCCACCTGATTCCCGCGACGCTCGAAGGCCGCGCGATGCACAACGTGCAGAACGCGATGTTCGCCGCGGCGATGGCGTTTTCGCTCGGCATCAAGCTCGACGCGATCCGTCACGGCCTGCGCACGTTCGACTCGACGTTCTTCCAGGCGCCGGGCCGCATGAACGTGTTCAACGAGCATCCGTTCAAGGTGCTGTTCGACTACGGCCACAACGCGCACGCGGTCGCCGCGATGGCGGACCTCGCGCAACGCCTGGACGTGACCGGACGGCGCATCGTCGTGCTCGCCGGTCCCGGCGATCGTCGCGACGAGGACCTGCGTGCGATCGCGGACGCGGTCGCTGGCCGCTTCGATCACTACATCTGCCGGCGCGACGACAGCCTGCGCGATCGCGGTCCCGACGAAGTACCGAAGCTGCAGGCTGCGCAACTGCAGTCGCGTGGCGTGCCGGCTGCGGCGATCTCGATCATTCCGGACGAACAGGAGGCGATCGATGCCGCGCTCAACATGGGGCAGCCGGGCGACCTGTTGCTGGTCTTCGCGGATGCGCTGATCCGGTCGTGGAAGCAGATCACCAAGTTCAAGTCCGCCACCGCCCACGCTTCCGGCACGGCTGCGGCCGGAGAGGTCGCACGCAGTGCGGGCGAGGGCACCGCGACGCCTGTCTCCGGTATCGGCGGCTTCATGGCGAGCGGCGCCTCCCCACTCATTGCCTCTCCCGCTCCGGCGGCAGAGGTCGCGCGCAGCGCGGGGCCGAGGCCGTGCCCGCAAGCCTCACCCCAACCCACTCCCGCTGAAGCGGGAGAGGGAGCCGGCGCACACGAAGCCGGCGAACTGACCGAGCAGCTCATGCCCGGGGTCATTCGTGACGAGCGCGGCGTCTGGATCGCGCCGGAGACGGAAGACTGAACGCCGAGCACACCCTGCCCCTCGACGACTCGCGTCGTCTGATGGGCGGCAACCTGTTCTTCGCTGGCACCGGCGCGGTGCTGGAAACGGTCGGCGTCGAAATCGACGACGCGCTGTTGTCCGGCTGGCGCGCGCGGGTGGAGCGTGCGCGTCGTCACCTGGGTTGGGACACGGCTGCGCCGGGCTCGCCGCTCGCCCCCGCCATCGTTGCGCGCCGGCACGCGGCGGGCGCTTCCCTCGCGCTGCAGGCACCCGTCGACCAGCTCTTCACCGCGACCGAGCTCAACGAGTGGGCGCTCTGCGCGACATTGTTCGAGCGCGATCCCGCCCGCTGGGCGAACGTTGCCGCAGACCTGCTGGCGGACTACCTCGAGGATGCCAGCGATCCGGCCGACGTGATTCCGCCGGTGCTCGAGGAGACACGCCGCACTGGCCAGGCTGGCACAGCGTGCAGCAAGCGAGCGGCGTCCCGACGTCGTCACCCTGATCGAAGCCGCCACGGCGCGCGGCGTCGGTCACCTCCTCGACGAGACGATCCTGACGCTCGGCGCAGGCACGGGCAGCCAGAGCTGGGCACTCGATGCACTACCCGCGCTAGACACGGTGCCGTGGGCGTCGCTGCACACCATCCCGATCGCGGCGATCACCGGATCGAACGGCAAGACCACCACCGTGCGACTCGTCGCTGCCTGCGCGCGTGCCAACGGCTGGCGCGACGGCTTCAACTGCACGGACGGCGTATTCATCGACCGCAGGCCGGTGGCCGCGGGCGATTACTCGGGTCCGGCAGGCACTCGCCTGGTGCTTCGCAACGCGAGCGTGGAAGCGGCTGTCATCGAAACGGCCCGGGGCGGCATCCTGCGCCGTGGTCTTGCCGCCGACCGTGCCGACGTGGCCATCGTCACCAACATCAGTCCCGATCATTTCGGCGAATACGGCATCGACGACCTCGACGGCCTTGCGGACGTGAAACTCAGCATCACCCACCTGCTCGACGGCAATGGGCTGCTGGTGCTGAACGCGGATGACGCCCTGCTCCGCGCGAAGAGCAGCGTGCTCGAGCAGCGGCTGGGCTGGCAGCCGACACTCGCCTGGTTCGCGCGCGATTACGATCATCCGGCGCTCGTGCAGCACCGTCTGCCGTGCAGGGTGCCACGTCTGGCGTACGCGCCGGACGGCTGTGGCTCTCCGTTGGCAACAGTGACCACGACCTGGGCGCCGTCAACGACATGCCGCTCACGGTCGAAGGCACCGCGACCTACAACGTCGAGAACCTGGCGGGCGCAGCGCTCGTCGCGACGAAGCTCGGCGTGCCGCCGGCGACCATCGCGCAGGTGTTTGCAAATTTCGGTCGCGACCTCGCCGACAATAACGGACGACTCATGCGGTTCGACATCGGCGGCGTGAAGATCATCGTCGATTACGCCCACAACCCGGACGGCTTGCGCGGCGTGATGCGCGTGGCGCAGCAACTGCGCGCGCCGGATGGGCGCATCGGCATGCTGCTCGGCCACGCCGGCAACCGGCTCAACGCCGACATCGAGGAACTCGCCCTCGTGGCGACTGAATTCAATCCCGACCTGATCGTGGTGAAGGAAGACGAAGGCCACCTGCGTGGCCGGCAGCCCGGCGAGGTGCCCGCGATCATCCAGAATGCGCTCCTGCAGGCGGGTCTGGCTGAAGCTGCTGTGCCGATCTGTCCGTCGGAAGTCGATGCGGCGCTGATGGCACTCGACTGGGCACGGCCTGGCGACGCGCTGGTGCTGCTCATCCACTCGAGTTCGGCCCGCGTGCGCATGCTCGAAATCCTGCAGGCGCGGCGCGACGCTTAGAGTCGGCTGGCGCCCTTCAGTCCTGGCCAGGGCCGGATGTGGCCGCCGATACTCGTGAGTTCTTCGGCCAGCTCCCCAAGCGCAAGCAGTGCACGCGTTGAGCCTGTACGACTGCAGAGGCTCGACACCGCCCGCCACGCGTCACCGAACAGCCCGGCCTGCAGGCAGGCGATTGCATGCAGGGTCGTTGCTTCCATCGTGTTGATGCGCCAGCAACCCATGCGCGACGCCGGTGAAGCCGGCAGCGGCGCGCCATGAACAATCGCGACGTAGCTGCGAAACACCGGGATCAATGTGCCGAGCCCGGCGCGATCGAAGGACTCCTGCAGGCAATCGAGGGCAAAGTCGGGGTCGTCATGCAGCGACGACTCCCAGCGGATGGCCCAGACGACGAAGCGCTCGGCACCCGTCAGGTCGCAGACACTGAGGCCCTCGCAACCATCGAGGCTGCTGAGCGAGGCCGGTCCCGGGGGAGGTGACGCGTCGAAGGTCATGTTGAATCATCAGCATCAAATGCGAATGATTCTTATTATTATCTATCCCGTTCTGTCATGCAAGTCCCCGGTTCCTGACGCCACCCGTCACTGCGGATGCGAAGCCTTCCAGTCCATGGCGCGACGCACGCGTCTTTCGACCGAGGGGTGGGTGTAGAAGAGCATCTCCTGCAGCCTGCTCGGCCGCGGGTAACGGTACTCGGCCGTCTTCACCAGTGCGGACGCAAGCGCGTCGGGCAGGTTCACCGTCTCGAGCGAGTACTGGTCGGCCTCGTTCTCGCCCTTGCGGATCATGCCGTTGACCAGCGGCTGCGCGAGCAGGAACAACAGCGCGACCATGAAGACCAGCACCGGCAGCCCCGTCGGATCGCTGATCGACGCCTTGCTGCCGAATGCACGCGCGAACAGCGGGAACGTGCGGTCGGCGAGGAAGAAGAACACCACCGCCAGGACCGACAGCAGGATCACCGTGCGCCAGACGTGCTTGAGCACGTAATGCCCGATCTCATGGCCGGTGACGGCCTTCACTTCGTCGAGCGATGCGCCCTTGAACGCGACGTCCGAGATCGCGATGCGCGCCGATCCGGCGATGCCGGAAACGTTGGCGGTGAAGTTGTTCGACTGCCGGGAACCGTCGTAGACGAAGAGGCGGTCTTCGGGCACGCCCGCCTGCTTGGCCATCACGAGGAGCGCGTCGCGCACCTCGCCAGTGGGCACCGGCTTGTAGTCGTTGAACAGCGGTTCGATGACGACGGGGCCCGCCAGGAGCAGCACCGACACTGCGAACGCAGTCAGTCCTCCCGACCACACCCACCAGAGTCTTCCGGCGCGACGCATCAGCGCGTACACGCCCGCGAAAAACAGGCCGACGAGGACCCCGAAGATGGCAACGCTGAGGGCCGCCTGGCCGAGGAAGTCGCCGATGGGTTGGCTGGTGCGGCCGTAACTGAGCTCGCGCCACCACTCCTGGTACAACGACCAGGGCAGCGCGAGCAGGTTCGAGATGACGAAGTACAAGGTCGCTATCACGAACGCCTTGATGTTGGGTCCGCGCGTACCGAGCTTTGCATTGACGCGATCGAGCACGCCGGAGCGCACGATCAGCCACGCTACCAGCGCTGAAACCAGCAGGTTCCAGAGCAGCAGCCAGTGGCCGCCGGTGGTGTATGCGGCCGCTTTGGCCAGTGCATCCACGCCGAGCGAGTCGATGTACGCGGCGGTTGCGGCTTGCGGATCGAAGGACATGGGAAACTCCGGATCGGTTGAGGAGATGCGTGCGGCGGATCAGGGCGAGGCAGGCGGTCCGAAGGCCTTGAGCATCATCGCGGTCAGCTCGTGCATGCCGCCGAGCGATGCGCGCGGCGGCTCCAGCCCGGCGGTGAAGCCCTGCGCAATGAAGCGCTCCAGCAGTTGCGGATCGCGGGAGATGACGTGCACCGGAACGTCCCAGGACGCGCCCTCGCCGCTGACGTTTGCAGTCGGCTGGTGGTCCCCCAGCAGCACGTACACCGTGTCGCGCGCTGGCGGCAGGCGCAGGTAACCGCCGATCCAGCGGTAGGTGTAGTCCACCAGTCGCACGTAGACCGGCATCATGTCCAGCCAGTCGACGGGACGGGCCATTTCGCGTGTCACATCAACCTCATCGAAGGGCTGCTCGCCCAGCAGGCGTTGCCAGTCCGGCTGGTACGGAGGCACACGGATGAACGGCACGTGCGTGCTGATCGTCGCCGCGAACACGAAGCGCGGCGGGGTCCGGGCATCGCGCGGATACAGCTGCTCGAAGCGGGCAAAGCTGAACTGGTCGGGAATCTTCCACCAGTTGTCGAACGTCGGCCCGCGGTAGTCGAGCGGACGCCCCTCGACGTACTGGTCGTAGCCGTACCAGGCGCGTTCCGGCCAGTCCCACGAGACCGACGGATAAAATCCGAACGTCTCGTAGCCGTGCGAGCGGAATACACCGATCAGCGTCGGGCGGGTCGTGGTGAGCAGCAGGTCGTGGCGACGCGGGTCCGAGAGGTCGATGCCCGAAAGCAGGGATACGTGCGCGAGATCGGAGCCGCCGCCGATCGTCGGCGAACGTACGAATGCCGACACCACCTGCAGGCCCGCGGCCGTGATGTCCGCGGCCAGGCGCTCGCGCGCCGGCCTGAGCACTCGAGTGGCGCGCTCGTCGTCATGGACGACGGCGCCGACCGACTCCAGGAATATCAGGTACACGTCACGCCCCTGCAGTCCCTCGAGCGCGCGGCTGTTCGCGCTCGCCAGCGCGCCGTCCACGACGGTGGTCGCCGGCAGGGCACGAGCCATGTGCTCCGGTGAAGCAGCCGCGGCGAGCAGGCGGAGCTGTTGCAAATAGGTCGGCAGCACGGGCTTCGACACCAGCGGCCAGGTCGCGCGTACGCCGGCGAGATTCGCCAGCACCAGCCCGAGCGCCACGGCCGTCGCCAGCCAGGTCCAGCGCGCACGCAGCGCAAAGGGCACGGCCTCGCGCGCGACAACCTCGATGGACAGGCGCAACAGGCGGTGCAGTCCCCAGCCGAGCAGCACCAGCACCGTCAGGCCAGCGATCGCCTGCGGCCACGCCCCACCGGTGACTGCGACCCAGAAAAAGCGCGGCAGCTGCGGCACATCCCAGTAGAGACTGAGGGTACGGCCGAACAGCGCGGGCACGGTCACGTCGGCGTACCGCAGCACGACGAGCAGGAGGTAGACGCCGGCCAGCACTCCCGCCGCGCGGCGCGACAATGCGCCGCGCCATGCGACCGCGAGCAGTAGGAGCAACCACAGCCAGACGAAGCCGGGCGCCAGCCGCGCATCGGGCAGGATGCCGGGCGTGGGCCACCAATTGCGAAAGCTCAGGCTGCAATTGAGGAACACCAGCGCGAGCAGCGCCACCGCGGTTCGGCGATAGACCGTCATGGGCTGGCTCGCAGGACGCGCACTGGACTGCGTCCCGCTCATACCGCGGATGCCTCGGCCGACGACGCGTCGAGAGAAGAAAAGCAGGGCGTCGCGGCGTGCACGCGCGCCGGCAGCGGACCCTGATCGAGGTAGGGCGCCGGCCAGCCCAGCAACGCGCTGGCATCCTCGCAGCGCTGGCGCAGGTGCTCGCGGTCGCGCCCGCCCAGATGCACGATTCCGTAGCGGTGGCTGCCGGTCCAGCGGAAGTCGCGGGCGAGCGCGCGCCCCCGCTTGGCAAAGCTGAACAGCAGAGCATCGGGAAAGCCGCGGGCCAGGGCCTCGCGCTGCGGCGCGGCGGGTGCCGGCGGCAAGTCACCTCTCGCATCGAAGGCCCGGTACACGAGGCTGGCGGCCGCCCTGGCAGTGGGCCGACGCAGCGGCAGCGACTGCGGATCCGCGCCCAGCGCCAGCGCCAGCGCCATGGCGTGGGCGTCCACGCCGTGCACGCGCTCGTACAGGTCGGAAAACTGCGAGGCCAGCCGAGGATTGCACTCGATCACGCGCAGGCAGTCGTCCTGGTCGTCGTAGAAGAACTCGAGGTTGAAGAACCCGTGCGCGTAGCCGATGGCGCCAAGAAAGCGCTGCGCCACCTCGAGTGCGCGCCGCTGCACTGCCGCGGCGAGCCGGCTCGGGTGCTCCCAGCGCATGAAGGCCTGGGTGCCGGGGTACATGACAGCGTCCACCACGCCCAGTGCGTGCACGCGGCCGTCCTGCACCCATCCGTCGAGGTTGAACTGCGCGGTCTGCGGCGCCACCGGCTCCTCGAGCAGCATCCGGTACGCGCTGCCTGCCTGCGGCAGCCGGGCACGGCACACGCGCTCGAAGGGCTCGATCAGCTGGCGGATGAGCCAGCGCTCGGGCCAGCCGAAACGCGTGTGCGCGCGCAGTTGATCGGGCTCCTCGATGCGACGCGCGAGCACCGAGAACGCGCCCTTCACCGGCTTCACGAACACGGGGTAGTCGAAGTCCCCGGGAACGGGCGCGTCGTCGCCCGCGTCCAGGCCGGTGAAGCGAAGGTTGGCCTCGGGCGCAACCTGCTGCAGCACGCGCCGTGCATGCAGCTTGTGCTGCGCAGCGAGGATGCTTTCCGGCGTCGCGCCAGGCAGCCCGAGCTGCTCGGCCACCAGCGCCGCGGCAAGGGTGCCGAATTGCTCGTGATGGGACAGCGCTGCCCGCCAGCCACGCCGCCGCCCGCGCTCCGCCTGCCGCGCCGCGAAGCGCTCGAGGTCGAACACCGGCAACCTGAGTTGGCTCGGGAACGAAAACAGGTCGAAGCCGGCATGATCGCAGCGCACCGGGCCACCGGGCGCGCCGAGGCGCCGCATCGCGCCTCGGTCCCAGTCGTAGGCGAAAAGCCAGCCGATGCGGGGCGAGGAACTCATCGAAAGCGGGCAGTCATCGCGTCATACGTCCTGCGTCCTGCGGCTCGCCGCTGCATTCAATCCTCATTGCCGCGCGCAGCTTCACGGAAATTGTGGTGGGCCCGCTGGGATTCGAACCCAGGACCAAGGGATTATGAGTCCCCTGCACTAACCGCTGTGCTACAGGCCCGCCGCGGCGCGAATTCTACGCACTTACGTTCACGCCCGGCAGGCCGCAGCCGGCGTGGCCTATTTCGCCCCCGTCACCCGGATCAGCTGCCCGTCTTCCTCGTCCGTGAGCAGGTATAACGCGCCATCCGGCCCGTTGACCACCGCGCGAATGCGCTTCTCCAGCGCCTCGAGGAACAACCGCTCTTCGTTCACGACCTTGCCGTCGCGCAACTCGAGCCGGGCCAGTTCGCCCACCTTCATCCCGCCCACGAACACGTCGCCCTTCCACTCGGGAATCGCAGACCCGGTGTAGAACGCGAGGCCGCTGGTTGCGATTGAAGGCACCCAGTAATGCACGGGCGCTTCCAGTCCCGGCGCCTCGGTGCGATCGCTGACCGGCTTGCCCGAATACTCGGTGCCATAGGTCACGAGCGGCCAGCCGTAGTTGCGGCCGCCGAGCGTGTGGTTCAGTTCGTCGCCGCCTTTCGGCCCGTGCTCGTTGGTCCACAGGTCGCCCGTCGCGGGGTCGAGCGCCGCACCCTGGATGTTGCGATGGCCGAATGACCAGATTTCGGGCAGTGCACCTGCCTGCTTGCGGTAAGGGTTGTCGGCCGGCGCCTTGCCGTCACGATCGATGCGCACGACCTTGCCGATGTGGTTGTCGAGCAGCTGCACCTTGTCGCGGCCCGAGTTGCGGTCGCCCAGCGTCACGAACAGGTTGCCGTCGCGACCGAACACCAGCCGCGAGCCGAAGTGATGCCGGCTGGCCATCGCCGGCTGCTGCCGGAAAATGACGGTGACGTCCTCGAGCCCCCTGGGCCCGAGCTTCGCGCGCGCGACGCTGGTGCCGTTCTTCCCGTCGCCGCGTGGCTCCGCGTACGAGAGATAGAGGCGCTGGTTGCGTGCGAACTCAGGATCGAGCGTGACGTCGAGCAGGCCGCCCTGCCCCACCGCGTCCACCGCGGGCACGCCCGCGAGCGGCTCACCCGCCTTGCCATCGCGATCGACGATCCGGAGCCGGCCCGGTCGCTCGGTGACGAGAGCGCGGCCATCCGGCAGGAAAGCGATACCCCATGGATGCTCGAGCCCGCTCGTGACGACCGTGAGCTGCACCCTGGCTTTCTGGGTAGCGACGACCTTGGGACCGTCGATGGCGCAGGCAGCCGGAGCGAAGCCCAGCAGCGCGATCGCGCCAAGCGTGGAAATGACCGCGGCAGCAGCGGGCTGCGCTCGGGTTGGGGATAGAACCGGCCGCGACATGGAAAACTCCGGGCGGGGACGAAAGATGCAGGCATTTTCGCATCGTTGCGGCCCGCGGAGTCAGGGAAACAGTCGACCCGGCCTGAATCAGGCAACGCAGCCCGTCGCGAAACGGGCTGCGTCACGGCGTACTCCCGCTCAGGCTTTGGAGGCTGCCGCGTCGCGGGCGGCTTCCTTCGCCCTGAAGGCCGCGACCTCGTGCTTGCCTTCGATGAAATAGTAGATCAGGAACGCCAGGCCGACCCCGGCCGGAATCAGGCCGAAGAACCGCACGTCCTCGCCCGCGACGGCGCCGAGCGCCAGGAACAGCGCGATGCCGATGAACAGCCAGATCATGCCGGTCAGCAGGTGACGCGGCCGCTTGTTGCGGTCCAGCGGGCTGTAAAACGCCTCGGGCAACGCGGGCAGGTCCATGCCGCGCTCGATGGCAGCCAGGCGTTCCTTGTGGTGGGCCTCGACGATGTCGCGACGGCGGCGGTAGTCGAGGATCTGGTAAATGATGGGAATCCCGAGCGACATGACGATCGCGACGATCGGGATGAATACGGCGACGACTTCTTCGTTCATGGACGGGCCTCCTGGGCTGTTGATGGTTATATGCGTCGTCCCGGGGAAAGGTTGCAGTGGCCGTGGCTTGCAACCTTCTGCCCCGCAGGGGCATATAAAGGCCCATGGATCCGGCAATCGAAGGTCACCTGGCGGCAGGCCGCCACGCCCGCGCGTTCGACCTGATCGTGCCCGAGTTCCGTGACCGGGTGTTCCGGCTCGCCTTTTCCATGCTCAAGGACCGCGCAGCAGCCGAGGACGCCGCCCAGGAAACCCTGGTCCGCGTCTGGAAAGCCTTGCCGGGTTTTGACGGCCGGGCGGCGCTCGGCACCTGGATCTACGCCATCACGCGCAATACCTGCCTGATGGAGCTGCGCAAGCGGCGGCCCACCGTCTCGCTCGACGATCCGGATTCGCTCGAAGCCCAGCACGCCGCTGCCAGCATCGCCACGGGTCCGGCCGGCGACCCCGAGCGCGACAACCTGCTGCGGCTGCTGGAAACACTGCCTGCCAACCAGCAGCAGGCCGTGCGACTGTTCTATCTCGAAGACCGTTCCTACGACGCAGTCGCCGAGTCGCTCGGCATGCCGCTCGGTACGGTCAAGAACTTACTGTTCCGGGCCCGCAAGCGCTTGATGGAGCTTGCCCAGCCCGAGGAGGTCCAGGCCGCATGAACAGCAACGAAATCGCCCTTGCGCTCGGCCCCTGCGCCGATTACGAGTTCGACCTGGTCGAATTGCACGAGGGCTCGCTGGAACCCGGCCGGGCCGGCACCGTGCGACACCACATGGCGCAATGTGCCCGCTGTCGCGCCTACGCGGCGACGCTCGACGAACTCGATGCGGCGCTGGCCGATGCCCTGCCGCGCCCCGCGTTGTCACCGGGTTTCGATGCGCGCCTGCGGGAGCAGATCGCGGAACTCACGCAAGTGCCGAATCGCACCGCAGCGCTCGCCACGGCGGAGCGCGAGCACGAGTGGATGCTGCAGAACCTGGGTCGCGGACTCGGCTGGCGCACGGTACTGAATGCGGCGGCACTGGGATCCGTCGTCGGCGGCGTGATCGTCGGTCTCGACTCGGTTGCGCCGGGATTGCTGCAATCGTTCGGACCTCGTCGGCCCGGGCATGAGCGCGACGCTGACGTTCTCAATCGCTCTCGGCGCCGTGTTTGCCGTGTGTGGCGCGGTGTTCGCGCGCCGGCCGGCCGGCGGTTCGCTCCTGCTCGCGGACTGAACGCCGCGAACGTCTACTTGCCCGCGGAATACCCGCGGTCGATCGCGAAGTCGGCACCCGTGATCGAAGCAGCGGCTGGCGAGCAGAGATAGAACACCAGCTCCGCCACTTCCTGCGGCTCGATGAACCGCGCCTGCGCGCCTTGCGGATACTTCTCCAGCAGCGCGCGGCAATACGCGTCCGGGTGGCCGCCGCCGTAGCGCCGGGCCTGGAATTCGAGCATCGGCGTGCGCACGTCCGCCGGCGACACGACGTTGGCACGCACGTCGTGCGGCGCGAGCTCCAGCGCCAGCGCCTTGGTGAACATCGTGACCGCGCCTTTCGACGCGCAGTAGGCGGCGGCGTTCAGGTTGCCCTGTCGTCCCGCGTCGCTCGAGATGTTCACGATCGCGCCACGCGTCATCCGCAAGGCCGGAATCGCCGCCGTGCACATGAAGAACGTGCCCTTCGCGTTCACGTCCATCACGATGTCGAAGTCGTCCTCGCTGCAGTCCTCGACCGGCCCTTCGCGCCAGACGCCGGCCGTGTTCACCAGTGCGTCGAGCCGGCCCGCGGTTGCGGCGATGCAGTCATCGACGATCGCACGACATCCTGCCGCTGAGCGCACGTCACCAGGGACGCGCGCAACGATGGCATCGTTCGCGGGCGCATTGAGCGCACCTGCGTCGATGTCGGTGCAGCAGACTCGCCAGCCAGCCTGTGCGAAACGTCGACGATCGCGCTGCCCATGCCGCCCGCCGCGCCAGTGACCAGCACGACAGGGGCATTGCTCACGCGTTGTGGTCCTCGATGATCGAGTTGCCGCCGTCGGCGACGATCAGCTGCCCGACGATGTAAGACGCCGCCGGCGATGCCAGGAATGCGATCAATGCAGCAATCTCGTCCGGCGAACCCGAACGCCCGAGTGGCGTACGCAGGCCAGCCGCCGCTTCCCGCCCGGTCTGCGAGCCGGTCGCGATCCAGCCCGGTGCGATCGCATTCACGGTCACGCCGTGAGGCGCCGCCTCGAGCGCGATGGCACGCGTGAATCCGACCATGCCCGCCTTCGCGGCCGCATAGGCCGTGTCCCCCGCCACCGCAGACACGGCTCCGGTCGTCGACGAAACGTTCACGATGCGGCCATAGCCACGCGCCTTCATGCCGAGCAGGAAAGCACGTGTCACGAGGAATGCAGTCGTGAGGTTGCGTTCGAGCGAGCGCTGCCAGTCGCCGAGGTCGAGTCGCTCGAGGTGACCGGGCGCATCCATTTCGCCGAGCACGGCCATGCCGGCGTTGTTGACCAGCACGCTGACGTCGCCGAGCGCCTCGGCGTGCTCATGCAGTCGCTCGACGTCAGGTTCACTGGTCAGGTCGGCGACGATCGCGTGGGCCTCGTGCCTTCGGCGCGGAGTTCAGCCGCGCGCTCCTTGATCCGATCGGTGGTCGAGACGACGAGGATGCAGTGCCCGGCGCGAGCGAGCGCCCGCGCCGTGGCAAAGCCGATGCCGGTCGGACTGCCGGCTCCCGTGACGACGGCGACGGTGCGCGCAGCCACGGAGTGAGCCTCAGACCTTGCGGGTCCAGCCGAACGTGTCGGGCGCGGTGCCGTTCTGGATGGCGACGAGCGCTGCACGCAGCTTCTGCGTCACCGGACCAACGTCGCCCGAGCCGACGCGCACGTCCGTGCCGTCGCTGCGCACCAGCGTGCCAACGCCCGCGAGCACGGCAGCGGTGCCGGACAGCGCGGCTTCACCGGTCTTGACCCACTCCATCATCTCGGCGACGTCGAACACGCGCTCCTCGACCTTGAATCCCATCTGCCGCGCCATCGTCAGCAGCGAGTCGCGCGTGACGCCGTGCAGGAAGGACGAATCGAGGCTGCGCGTCAGGATGTGACCTTCGCGGATCAGCAGGAAGTTCGCGGCGCCGGTTTCCTGCACGGAGCCTTCCGGACAGAACAGCACCTGGTCGATCTTGTACTTTTCCTTCGCGGCGAGCGTCGGGCCCATGGCCGCGGCGTAGTTGCCGCCGGTCTTCACCATGCCGAGGTGCTCGGCCGTGCGGTGCTTCTGGTCCTCGACATAGATACGCAGCGGCTTCATGCCGCCCGAGAAGTAATCCCACACCGGGCTCGCCAGCACGATCAGCGTGGCTTCGTTCGAAGGCTGCGACGCAGCGCCGATGTTGGGCATCGTGCCGAACAGCACCGGCCGCATGTACAGCGCGCCCGGAGGCTCCGGCACCTGTGCACGGTTGCGATCGATCGTCTGCAGGATCATGCGCTCGAGCTGCGCCTCGTCCGGCACCGGCAGCATCAGCAGCTTCGCGCTCTGGCGCAGGCGCGCCATGTGCCGGTCCATGCGGAAGACGTGGATGCTGTCGTCCGCGTAGCGATAGGCCTTGAAGCCTTCGAAGCAGGTGCTGGCGTAGTGCAGCACGTGCGCGGACGGGTGCATCGGGATCGGCGCGACCGGCACGAGCTTGTCCGCGCCCCACGCACCGTTGGCGAAGGTGGCGATGCTCATCTGGTCGGCGAGGACGGTGCCGAAGGCGGGACGCGCTGGGGGAGTCGTGGTCATTGCATTGTTCTCGGGACGGGGCGGCGCTGTGAGGGCGCCAGTTTAACCGGGGATGAAGATCGTCGCCGGGTGCTCGAGCAGGTCCTTGAGCGCCAGGATCATGGCCGCGGCGTCGTAGCCGTCGACGAAGCGATGATCGAACGACGACGACAGATTCATGATGCGACGGATGGCGATGGCGCCGTCCAGGACGACCGGGCGGTCGATCGCCTTGTTGACGCCGATGATTCCCATCTCGGGCGCGTTGATGATCGGCGTCGAAACGATGCCGCCCATCCGGCCGAGGCTGGTGATCGTGATCGTCGAGCCGCTCAGTTCCTCGCGCGAGGCCTTGCCGCCCTTGGCCGCCTCGGAGACGCGGCGGATCTCGTCCGACAGGTCCCAGAGCGTGCGGGCCTCGGCATGGCGCACGACCGGCACCTTGAGGCCGTCCGGCGTCTGCGTCGCCACGCCCAGGTGCACCGGGTGGTGCCGGATCAGCACGTTGCGCTCGGCGTCGTAGTGCGCGTTGCACTGGGGGAACTCCTCGAGCACGCGCGCGAGCGCGGCTGCGAGGAACGGCAGGTACGTGAGCGCCGGCGTGCCCTTCGGCGCTTTCGAGTTCAGGTGCGCGCGCAGCGACTCGAGCTCGGTGACGTCGACTTCCTCGACGTACGAGAAGTGCGGGATCGTCCGCGCCGCATCCGTCATGCGCTGCGCGATGACACGACGCACGCCGATGACCTTGACCTCGTCGGTGCCGGTGCGCTGCCGCAGCAGCGACGGCGCGGCCGCCGAGCCGCCGTTCTTGCGGGCGGGAGCGGCGCCGCTCATCACGGCCACGAAGTCCTTCGGCATGATGCGGCCGCTCGGACCGGAGCCCGGGACCTGCCGCAGGTCGATGCCTGCCTCGCGTGCCTTGCGCCGCGTGGCCGGCGACGCCTTCACGCGACCACTCACCTCTCCCACTTCACTCTTCACCTCCACCGCATGAGCGGCAGGGGTCGCACGCAGGGCGGGTAAAGGTTCTCGCGCGGGCGCGGGCTCAATCCGCGGGCTCTCAGCCCGGCCCTCGCCCGCTGCAACGGGAGACAGGGCGGCGACAGGGGCCGCAGGAGCGACGACATCGTCATCGCCGCTGCCGTCTCGAACACGACCAGCTCCGAGCCGACGCGAACCATGTCGCCCGGCTGGCCGTTGATCGTCACGACCTTGCCGCTGACCGGCGCCGGCACTTCCACCGCGGCCTTGTCGGTCATGACCTCGGCCATGACCTGGTCTTCCTGCACCATGTCGCCGACCTTGATGTGCCAGGCGACGACTTCGGCTTCGACGGTGCCTTCGCCGAGGTCCGGCATCTTGAAGACGTAACGCGTCATGCGGCCTCCATCACGGCCTTGAGGGCCGCAGCCACGCGCAGCGGACCCGGGAAATACTCCCATTCGAACGCGTGCGGATACGGCGTGTCCCAGCCCGCGACGCGGCCGATCGGCGCCTCGAGGTCCCAGAAACATTCTTCCTGGATCGTCGCCGACAGTTCCGCGCCGAAGCCCGAGAACCGCGTCGCTTCGTGCGCGATCAGGCAGCGGCCGGTCTTCTTGACCGAGGTGCAGATCGTGTCGGTGTCGAGCGGCACCATCGAACGCACGTCGATGATCTCGGCGTCGATGCCGAGCGCCTTCGCCGCGGCTTCGCACACGTAGATCATCGTGCCGTACGCAACCATCGTGACAGCGGTGCCCTTGCGCACGATCTCCGCCTTGCCGATCGGCACGGTGTAGTAACCGTCGGGCACCTCGCCCTTCGGATGCGTGCTCCACGGCACGGCCGGCTTGTTCGCGTCGCCGTCGAACGGACCGTTGTAGAGCCGCTTCGGCTCGAAGAACACGACCGGGTCGTCGTCCTCGATCGAGGCGATCAGCAGGCCCTTGGCGTCGTACGGCGTCGACGGCATGACCACCTTGATGCCGCAGACGTGCGTGAAGATGCCTTCCGGGCTCTGCGAGTGCGTCTGGCCGCCGCGAATGCCGCCGCCGCAGGGCGTGCGGATCGTGACGGGCGCCCAGAAGTCGCCGGCGCTGCGATAGCGCAGGCGCGCGAGCTCCGAGAAGATCTGGTCGCAGGCCGGATAGATGTAGTCGGCGAACTGCACTTCGGCGACCGGGTCGCAATCCGTTCACGCCCATGCCGATGGCGGCGCCGACGATCGCGCCTTCGGCGATCGGCGTGTCGAGCACGCGGTGCTCGCCGTACTTGCGCTGCAGCCCGTCGGTGACGCGGAACACGCCGCCGAAGTACCCGACGTCCTCGCCCAGCATCGACCACGTTCGGGTCGCGCGCCAGCATGATGTCCATGGCGGAGTTGAGCGCCTGGATCATGTTCATCTGTGCCATGTCAGACCCCCTGCTCGGTGCGCAGCTGCTCGCGCTGCTTGCGCAGGTGCTCGGGCATTTCCTTGAACACGTCCTGGAACATGAGGTCGCGGTTGAGGCGCGGCCCGTCCGTGAGCGTGCCGTACTGCACGGCTTCCTTCCAGCTTTCGGTCACGTGTTCTTCCAGTTCCTGTGCCAGCGCCTTGTGGCGCTCTTCGGACCATTCGCCGAGCGCGATCAGGTGATTCTTGAGCCGCAGCACCGGGTCGCCGAGCGGCCATTTCTCGTAGTCGTCCTTCGGACGGTAACGCGCAGGATCGTCGCTCGTGGAATGCGCGGCGCCGCGATAGGTGACGTGCTCGATCAACGTCGGGCCCGCACCGGTACGCGCACGCTCGGCGGCCCACTGCGTCACGGCGTAGACCGCGAGGTAGTCGTTGCCGTCGACGCGGATGCCGGCCATGCCGTAGCCCGGGCCACGCGCCGCGAACGAACGCTGCTCGCCGCCCGCGAATCCCTGGAACGTCGAGATCGCCCACTGGTTGTTGACGATGTTGAGGATCACCGGCGCCATGTAAACGGAGGCGAACAGCATCGCGTGATGGAAGTCGGCCTCGGCACTCGAGCCTTCGCCGATCCACGACACGGCGATGTCGTCCTCACCCTTGATCGCGGCGGCCATGGCCCAGCCGACGGCCTGCGGGAACTGCGTCGTCAGGTTGCCGGAGATCGAGAAGATGCGGCCTTCCGCCCAGTGATACATCACCGGCAGCTGCCGGCCTTTGCACATGTCGCGCGTGTTGGAGAGCAGCTGGCACATCAGGTCGACGAGCGGACGCCCGCGGACCATGTAGAGACCCTGGTTGCGGTACGCCGGGAACAGCATGTCCTTGGGCCGCAGCGCCATGCCCTGCGCGACGGACACCGCCTCCTCGCCCAGGCAGCGCATGTAGAACGACGTCTTGCCCTGCCGCTGCGCGCGCTGCATGCGGTCGTCGAAGATGCGCGTGAGCAGCATGTGGCGCAGGCCGATCTGCAGGTCCTGCACCTCGAGGTGCGGATTCCACTGCCCGACCGCGACGTGGTTGTCGTCGAGCACGCGCACGAGGTCGATGGACAGGTGACCGATGTCGCGAACGCGGGCGTTCACGTCGGGGCGCGGCACGGCGCCAGCCGGGGATGTTTCCAGGTAGCTGAAATCGGGCTCTTCACCCGGACGCGAATGGTGCTTTGGAATGTGCAGACGTGAGCGGCGGGGCATCGGGTCCTCGCTGATTACAGATGCGGTGGAACGGTTGTCGCGGTAGATTACTGTTGGTTGAGCGGGGGTGCGGAAATTGTTGCATTGCATTGCAGCAATGAGAAATATTTATTTCATGGAGCGCGCTTTCATGGAAGAGGCATCACCCTCTCGTTTGGACAAGGTCGATCGACGGATCCTGGACCTCCTGCAGCGGGAAGGCGCCCTGTCGGTCGCCGAGGTCGCGTCGCGTACGGGACTGTCCACCACCACCTGCTGGCGCCGCATCCAGGGCCTGGAGCAGTCGGGTGTCATCAAGGGCCGTGTCGCTCTGCTGGACCGCGCAGCGCTCGGTCTCGACGTCACCATTTTTGCCCACGTCAAACTGTCGAGCCAGGGTCGCGATTCCATCGCGGCGTTCGCCGAGGCGATCCGCGAGCGACCCGAAGTGCTCGACTGCTACACGACGATGGGCGAATGGGACTTCATGCTTCGCGTGGTGACGCGCGACATCAAGGCCTACGAAGCGTTCTACCTCGATCACCTGTCGAAGCTGCCGAACGTGCAGTCGATCAATTCGTCGGTCACGGTCACCGTGATCAAGGAAACGACGATCCTGCCGATCGCGCTGTAGGCGGCGCATGCACGCCACCTCGTCATGGACCGGTGCGATCGCGGCGCTCGTCCTCGCCATGGCGAGCGGCACGGTCGGGGCAAGTGCCAAGTGCACGCTGCAACTGGTTGAAGAGTGGCCCGTCCGGCAGGTGCACGGGCATTTGATCGTGGATGGCACGATCAATGGCCAGCCGGTCGACGTGATGCTGGGCACCGGGTCGCAACGGACCGTCCTGTTGCGATCGGCAGCAGAGCGATTGCACCTGTACCGCCAATGGGCCGGCTATCCCATGCTCGGTATCGGCGGCGAGTCCCGCCTCGAGGCGAGCACCGTCGGCGACATGACAGTCGGGCGGTTCGAGAGCCGCGGCTGGCGGTTCCTGATTCCAATCGACCAGGACCTGGGCGACGGCTTCGACGTCGTCCTCGGCGACGATTTCTTTCGCACGTTCGACGTCGAGTTCGACCTTGCGCACAACGTGGTGCGGCTGTTCCAGCCGCAGGACTGCGACGGGGTCTCGCTGGCGTACTGGTCACCTGCCGGCGCCACCGAGGCTGCAATCGAGCCGGTATTCCACCTCCGCCCGCAGATCATCTTTGGCGCCCTGCTCAACGGACAGCCGCTGCGCGCGCTGCTCGATTCAGGAACCACGGTCTCGGTTCTCACCACGCGCGATGCGCTCGCGGCGGGCGTAACCGCGCAGTCGCCGGGGGTCGTTGCCTCGGGCGCCATAACCGGGTTCGGTGAAAACGGCGTCGACTCCTGGACCAGCACGTTCGCGAGCTTCGCCGTCGGCGACGAGACGATCACGAATCCAAAGATTCGCTTTGCCGACATCTACGCGAATGCGACGTACAAGCTGACGGGAAGCCGCGTGCCACACAAGTTCGATTCGCAACAACCCATGCTGCTCGGCGTCGACTTCCTCCGTGCGCATCGGGTACTGGTGTCGCACAGCCAGCGCAAGGTCTATCTCACCTACGTCGGCGGCCCGGTGTTCGACGCGACCGGCCTGACGCCCGCCTCCTCGATCTGGCTCGCGCCCATCAGTTAGCGCCAGTAGCTCCCCGCGTGGCGAGCGTGATCAGCCGCTCAGCCGCCGCCACAGCGCGCGTCCGATGAGTCGCGTCTTGGTGCCGAAGTCGAAGCGCTCGAGGTTCGTCTTGACGATGCCCTCGGTGAACCGGGTCCGCTTCGAGTAATCCACGATCACGTCCACGAGCACGGGCCTGCGGTCGCGCGCAGCAGACCCGAGCGCGTCGCGGATCACGCCATCGATGTCACTGTCACTGGCGATGCGCAGGAACTTCGCGCCGGTGGCCTGGGCCACGCCGGCGATGTCGAGCGGGCCGAGCACGGTGCAGGTCTTGCGGTTGTAGGGAATTTCCTGCGCCTGCGCGATCTGCGCGAGTTCGCCATCGTTGAACACGAACACGACGAGCCCGAGCTCCTGTGCCGTCGCGGTCGCCAGTTCCATCGCGGTCATGCGGAAGGCGCCGTCACCGACGATACCGACGACGGGCAGGTCCGGTCGCGCGAGCTTGGCGCCGATGGTCGCCGGCACGCAGTAACCCATGCAGTTGAAGTCGGTCGGCGAGATCAACCCGCGCGAACGGTGGATCGGCATCAGCTCGGCCGCCAGGAACGTGTGGTTGCCGTCGTCGAGCACGACGGTGGCATCGTCCGGCAACTGCCGGCGCAGGCTGGCGAAGAATCGTGCGGGACTCACGCGCCCCTTCGTATCGTGGCGCAGCCACTCCTCGAGATACGCCGCCTTCTGCTCCCGGATCGTGCCCTCGACCTGTGTTCGGCGCGCCGCGGCAACGGGCACCTCACCGAGGGCCTGCAGCAACAACTGCAGCACTGCCTTCGCATCGCCTTCGAGCGCAACCGCCGCGGGGTAGTTGGCACTGAAGACAGCGGGATTGATGTCGACGTGGACCAGGCCGGCCGGCGGCGTCCAGCCATAGCTGCCCGTTGCGATTTCACCGAAGCGCGTGCCGACGGCCAGCATGCAGTCGGTCCCGGCAAATGATTTTTCGACGGCAGGCACGGCAGCGCGACCGAGGCAGAAGCCCGCGTGCAGCGGGTGGTTCGCGGCAAACGCACTCACCCCCTGCAGCGTGGTTGCAACGGGCGCACCCAGTCGCTCCGCGAGCGCCGTGATTTCAGCCGTGGCGTCGACGGCGCCCCAGCCGACGAAGAGCGTGGGCGACCTGGCGTTGCGCAACAATTCGGCGGCCGCGGCCACCTGCCCGGTCGTGCAGCGGACAGGAGCCGCCTCCTGCACCGGCGCGGCAACGGCAGGACCTTCGTCACCCGTGAGCAACTGCAGGTGCACGGGAATCTCGACGAACACCGGCCCGGGTTCGCCGCTGGTGGCCACTCGCACCGCCTCGTATATCGTGGGAATCACGTCGGCGTGCTTTTCGACCAGCCAGGTGCCCTTGGTGATGGGCTTGAGCAGCGCGTGCTGGTCCATGTCGTGCAGCTGGTACTTGCGTCCCGTGTCGCGACGCACGCCACCCGCGATCACCAGCAGCGGAATGCCGTCGAGAAATGCTTCACCGATCCCGCTCGCAGCGTGCGTGACTCCCGCCGCCGGCACGATGACCAGCGTGCCGAGGCTCGTGCCGCTGCGGCTCACCGCGTCGGCCATGAACGCGCCCGCTCCTTCGTGCGTCACCAGCACCGGTGTGATCGAGTCGGACCTGGCGAGTTCATCGTAGATTTCGGTGTTGTGGACGCCGGGGATGCCGAACGTGTACTTCACGCCGACGTTCTCGAGGGCTTCGCGAAGCATCGCAGCTGCTGTGCGGCTCATGGCAGGCCTGCCTTGTGTGTGTTGTGCGGCCGGAGGTTCTGCGCGAATTGTAGGCCTGCCTCACCGAAGCAACCATCGGCCTTGACCCTGCCCCCTGCGGACACCATTCTCGATTGCCTGGGAGGCGCTGGAACGGCGCAGCTCACTGGACGCAGCGCTCGAGGAGACCCGGACAATGGATGACGTGCGGTTTGCGGTGATCGGCGCCGGCATGGCGGGGTTGGCCTGCGCCCACGAGCTCGCGCGGGCCGATGCCAAGGTCACGGTGTTCGAACGATCGCGCGGCCTGGGCGGCCGACTGGCCACGCGTCGAATCGGACAACTCGCGTTCGATCACGGCGCGCAATTCGTCACTGCACGCAGCCGCCCGTTCGGTCGTTACGCGGAAACCGCGTTGCGCGCCGGCGTGCTCGATGCCTGGCGCCCGCGCATCATGGAGGACAACCGCGCGTGGCCCGCGCCGATCGAAGAGTGGTGGATCGGCCAGCCAGGCATGAGCGCGCTGGTACGACCGCTCGCGCGCAACATCGACATCCAGGGCGGCATCGCCGTCCACGAACTCATTCCGAGCCAGCGCGGCTGGGAGCTGCAGACCGACTCCGGCCGGCAGAACGTGACTTTTCGCGCCGTGGCGGTCGCCGTGCCGGCGCCGCAGGCGCATTCGCTGCTGGGCCCGCATGGCCGCTCGTTCCAGCACATCGCCGACGTGCGGATGGCGCCGTGCTGGACCGGCATGTTCGCTTTCGATCCGCCGATCGACGTCGGCGCGGATGCGCGGCGCTGGACCAAAGGCCCGATCGTCTGGGCGGCCTGCAATTCGAGCAAGTCGGAACGACCGCGCGCACCGCAATGCTGGGTGGTGCACGCCTCGTCCGGATGGTCGCGCGAGCACATCGATCTCGACTCGACGGAGGCCGCGCGCCTGTTGCTGCAGGCGTTTCAGGACAGCATCGGCCACAAGCTGCCCGCGCCCATGCATCAGGACGCGCATCGCTGGCGTCACGCACTGGTGGAGCAGCCGCTCGGCCTGTCGTGCATCGTCGACGAAGAAATGAATGCGGGCGCCTGCGGCGACTGGTGCATCGCGCCGCGCGTCGAGGCCGCCTTCGAGAGCGGCCGCAGCCTCGCTCACTCGCTCCTGTCGATGGTCGGGCTCGCGGCACGCATGGTGGCCCGTCCCTGACGGCCGAACAGGCGCAGCAGCACGCCGTCGCGCGAGAAGCCCTCGAACGTTCCCCACAGCGCCAGCGCGAACAGCACCGGAATGATCTCGTAGATCACGCGGTACATGAGCACGGCCGCGAGCAGTTGCTCGGGCGGCACGTCGGGCAGCAGCAGCAGCAGCATCGACTCGAGCACGCCGAGCCCGGCCGGCACGTGGCTCAGCACGCCCGCCAGCACGCTGGCGAGGTACGCGCCGAGGAAGGCCATGTACGTAAGCCCCACCGATTCCGGCAGCAGCAGGTACAGCACCGACGACACGAGGAAGATGTCGGCCAGCCCGACCACCAGCTGCAGCGCCGTCATCGCGGGGGTCGGCAGGTTCACCGACCAGCCGCCGAGTTTGACCGGCTTTTTGCGCAGCACGATCAGCAGGACGTACCCCGCGTCCTTGCACAGGCCGATGAGGCCAAGCAGGCGCAGCCATTCGCTCGACACGCGGAACATCGGTTCGAGCATGTCGGCCGCGAACACCAGCGAGATGTCGAGCAGCAGGCCGAACCCCAGCGCATACGGCATGTTGGCGAGCAGCACGGTCGCGCCGACTTCCGTCGCCGAGAAACCGGCCGGCGTGTACATGCGATAACGCAGCGCGCCGCCGCTCAGCATCGCCTGGCCCACCGCGTGCCCGAGCGGAAACGCGATGAACGCCGTGATCATGGGCTTGGCGCGGCCGATGCAGTGCTTGACGTAGCGCACGACGGCCACTTCGTAGCACGCGAGCACGGTGAAGGCTGCCGCGGCACAGAGGCCTGCGAGCGCCAGCTTCGACGCCGGCATCGCCTCGCATCTGCGCGAGCACGTCGGCGAAACTGATCCGCTGGAACGTGCGCCACAGCACCCAGCCCGCAAGCACTGCGAGCAGCACGCTCACGAGCACACCGGCGTAGGTCTTCAGGCGGTTGCGGCGAGGATCGGACATCAGGGCTCTCGAGGCTCGACGGCAGGGGCAGAGCCCATGTCACAGTCATTCAATTGCGAGTGATTCTCAATAGTGTTTGCAACTATTGCGCAGTGTAGGACGAAACCTCCACCTTGATGCGCGGTCGAATGCACAGGCAGGATTCAGGCTGCGTAGAATTCATCGCGGTTGGTCGATTGTCCCCTCTCGAGGAGAAGTATCCAAATGTCCGAACAGAAGTTTCCGCGTCGCACGCTGCTGAAGGGTGCGCTCCTGGGCGTTGCGGCCGTGCCGGTGTCCGCGCTGCTGAGCCGCACCGCGACTGCAGCGGGCGCGAAGGTCGATCCGAACGAGCCGCAGGCGAAGTCGCTCGGCTACGTCGAGGACGCGACCAAGGTCGACGCCAAGGCCAACCCGAACTTCAAGCCGGGCCAGAATGTGCGCCAACTGCCTGCAGGCCCCGACCGCCAAGCCGGGCATGGCCGAAGTGCCGTGCAACATCTTCGCCGGCCGTCCGGTCGCCGCGAAGGGCTGGTGCAAGGTGTACGTCAAGAAGCCGTAACCCGCGCTTCGAAGACTCGAACAGCGGCGCGACCGGGCAACCGGTCGCGCCGTTTCTTTTTCAGCGTCACGGTTTGCCGCAGCGCCAACCTCCCCGCCCACCCCTTGAAACGCCGCCCGGGGCTCACATCTATGGCGGCACGTAGGGATTGCAGTGGGCAATCCCCGGGCAGGAGAAAGCAACCATGCGTGTCATCAAGTGGGAACCGTTCCGTGACGTCGACGACATGTTCGACCGCTTCTTTGCCGAATCGATGCGGCGCTGGCCGCGCCAGGACGCGGCGACGCAGCCGCCCCGCGAGTGGGCGCCCGCGGCCGACGTGAGCGAGACGGACGGCGAGTACGTGATCAAGGCCGAGTTGCCGGAAGTCCGCAAGGAAGACGTCAGCATCACCGTGCAGGACGGCGTGCTGACGCTCGCCGGTGAGCGCAAGCAGGAGAAGGTCGAGGAGCAGGAGAAGATCCATCGCATCGAGCGCTTCTACGGCTCGTTCGCGCGCCGCTTCGCGCTGCCGGAAAACGCCGACGAGCAGGGCATCCGCGCCGAGAGCCGCGACGGCGTGATCGTGATCCACATCCCGAAGCAGCGCGTCGTCGAGCCGCAGCCGCGGCAGATCCAGATCCAGTAAGCGGTCCCGGCCCGCGGATTACGGGGAGGTCGTCGCAAGGCGCCCTCCCCTTGCGGGCTCGCACCGTCGCGCGAACAGCGAGCCTCACGCCGTATAATCCGGCCGCTTCGACTTTTCCGTTCGACGACGAGGCAGCGCGACGATGACCACACCCTCCCTGGCCAAGGGCACGGCGGACCTGTGCGACGATCATGGCGATCGCGTGCAGGTGTGCGAGCCGGTCTTCCAGATGTTCGGCGGACGCCGGGCGTTTCACGGGCCGATCAGCACGATCCGCTGCTTCGAGGACAACTCGCGCGTCAAGGAAGCCGTCGAAAGCCCGGGCGAAGGCCGCGTGCTGGTCGTCGACGGCGGCGGCTCGCGCCGTCGTGCGTTGCTCGGCGACAACCTCGGTCGGGCGGCGGTCAACAACGGCTGGGCCGGCGTGATCATCCACGGCTGCATCCGCGATTCGGCCGAACTCGGCCGCATGGACCTGGGGCTCCGCGCGCTCGGCACGATGCCGCTGCGCAGCGACAAGCGCGGCGAAGGCGAGCGCGACGTGCCCGTGCGGTTTGCGGGCGTGACGTTCCGGCCGGGTGAATTCGTCTACGTCGACGAAGACGGCATCATCGTTGCGGCCACCGCCCTGACTTGATCCAGTCATGACGCGTGGCGCGACGCGCCATCCGACTCAATCCCCCAACCCCTATCCCCTACCCTATGCCACGCACCGTCTACTGCCAGTACCTCAAGCGCGAAGCCGACGGCCTCGATCGCGTTCCCTACCCGGGCGACCTCGGCAAGCGCATCTACGACAACATCTCGGCCGAAGCCTGGCGCGCGTGGGTCGGCCACCAGACGATGCTGATCAACGAGTACCGCCTGTCGACGATCGAGCCGAAGGCGCGCAAGTTCCTCGCCGAGGAAATGGAGAAGTTCCTGTTCGGCGGCGGCAGCGCGAAGCCGGCGGAGTACGGGCCGGAATAGGGGAAGGGATAGGGGCTAGGGGTTAGTCGGAAGCGTAGCGAACTGAGTCAAGTCAGACCGATACGGCTTACGCCGAGACTGTGCTGACGCATCCGATGCCTTCGCTGCGCCTCCGACTAACCCCTAACCCCTATCCCCTACCCCCTTTCCTCGCGTGCAGCGCGAGCGCGAGCCACCCCAGCATGAAACTGACTCCACCCACCGGCGCGACCATGCCGAGCCAGCGCGGCGCGCCGAACGTCATCGCGTAGATCGAGCCCGAGAAGAAGACGATGCCGACGCCGATCAGCACGGCGGCGCGCGGCAGCCAGCGCGTGACCGGCGTCACCAGCGCGATGATCCCCACCAGGATCAGCGCCAGCGAGTGCAACTGCTGGTACAGCACTCCCGTCTGGTAACTCGCCAGTTGCTTGAGCGTCAGCAGCTGCTGCAGCGCATGCGCGCCGAAGGCGCCGAGGACCACGCCGAGCAGCATCAGCACCGCTCCGGCGCGGATGCAACTCAGCGCGAAATCGCGGTTCGGGTTCGTCACGGGTTCAGTCATGCACGGCCTCGCTCGAGTTGATCTCGCACGCGCTGGAGCAGCGTGGCGATCGGTTTCGGCACGCCCACCGCGGCGGGCGCTGCGACGTCGTACCAGCGGTAACGATCATCGTCGCGCAAGGCCGGCGCCTTGCCCGCGCAATGGACGACGAGCGGCTTGAGTTCGTAGTCGAAGTGGCTGAATGCGTGGCGCAGCGGCTCGCCCGCCCGCGCCTTCGATGCACCCGAGAGGTGCTCGCTGCACCACTGCGCCGCGTGTTCGCGCGTCGGAAACTCGGGCAGGCCCCACAGGCCGCCCCAGATGCCGCTCGGCGGCCGCCGCTCGAGCAGCACCTTGCTGCCGCGCTGGGCGAGCAACACCCAGGCCTCGCGCTGCGGCCGGACCTTGCGCGGACGCGGCGCCGGATAGAGGTGCTGCCGGCTCTCGCGCCGGGCGACGCAGCCGGCATTCACGGGGCACAGCAGGCATGCCGGATTCGAGCGCGTGCAGACCGTCGCGCCGAGATCCATGATCGCCTGCGTGTACTCGTCGACGCGTGACTGCGGCGTGCACTCCTCGGCGAGCTCCCACAGGTTGCGCTCGACCGCCGTCTCGCCCGGGAAACCGTCGATCGCGAAGTACCGCGTGAGCACGCGCTTGACGTTGCCGTCGAGGATCGGATGCCGCTCGCCGCGCGACAGCGCGAGGATCGCGCCCGCCGTGGAGCGACCGATCCCGGGCAACTCCATCACTTCCTCGAGCGTCGCCGGAAACTCGCCCCGTGCCGCTGCACGAGGATCTGCGCCGCACGCTGCAGGTTGCGCGCACGCGCGTAGTAACCGAGTCCGGACCACAGGTGCAGCACTTCGTCGGGCTTGGCGTGCGGCGAGGTCGCGCACCGTGGGAAAGCGCGCCATGAAGCGCTCGTAGTAGCCGATGACCGTGCCGACCTGCGTCTGCTGCAGCATGATCTCGGAGACCCAGACGCGATACGGCGTGCGGTCCTGCTGCCAGGGCAGGTCCTTGCGGCCGTCCTCTCATGCCAGCGCAGCAGCGCGGGCGCGAAATCCGCCGCGCTCACGAACGGCAGACGAGCGCACGATCGCCGCTGCCGGCGCTGCAGTCGTCGGGATAGCCGTACTGCTTCCAGTAGTCGACGAGGCCGATGCGCTCGGCGACAGCTCGCGAAGCGCGGATCCTTGCGGAACGCGACGCGCGTCGCTCGTCCACGCAGTGCATCAGGTCCCAGTCGTGCGACCCACGCCAGGCGGTCACGCGTCGAGCGACTCGTTCATGATCTCGAACGCCAGGTCGGGCTGGCCGAGTTCCAGGTACGGCATCAGCAGGTCCGCCTGCGTCGCGACCTTCGGGTCGACGGCCGCAGGCACGCGACGACGCGCGGCCGCTTGGCCGGGATCCGCGACCGCATCGACGAACGGGCCAACCTTCGGCCGGAATTCGGGCGGCAGGTCTTCCTGAGCTGAGCAGCAGGCGCTTCGCCTCGTCCCATTGGCCGCGACGCATCGCGATCGTGGCCTCGACGCCCGTCGTTGCCGCCGGCCGATGCCGAGTTCCGCGCGAGCCGGCGAGTAGCGCAACGCCTGCTCGTCGTCGCCGCGCATCAGGTAGGCGTTGGCCAGGTTCGACGCCAGCACCGGCGCGGTCGGATCGAGTTCGTACGCGCGCCGCGCCTGTTCGAGCGCCGCGTCGAGGCGCCCGACCTTGCTGCAGCAGGATCGAATACCAGTGATGCGGCGTCGGCTCGTTGGGCTCGAGCGAGATGGCGAAGAAGAAGCCGGACTCGGCGTCGAGCAGGTTGCCCCGGTCCGAGTTGATCTGCGCCAGGACGGCGTGCGCTTCGCCGATGTTCGGGTCCAGCGCGAGCGCCTGGCGCGCCGACTGCTCGGCCATGCGGCATGTACTGCTCCTCGTCGTCGTCTTCGCTTGCGTGTAGCCCGGCAGCACGACGTACGCGGACGCGAGCGCAGCGTGCGCACGCGCGAACCCTGGATCGCGCGCCAGCGCGGACTGGTACAGGTCGATGGCGCGCTTGAGGTTGTCTTCGCCGCGACGCTTCCAGATGGCGCGCCCCTGCAGGTACAGCTCGTACGCCTCGACGTTCTGCGTGGGCGCCTTGTCGCGCTGCGCGAGCTGCTGCTCCTCTGGCGCCAGCTCGATCTTCAGCTTTTCGACGATGGCCTGCGCGATCTCGTCCTGCACCGCGAAGATGTCCTGCAGCTTGCGGTCGTAGGTCTCCGACCACAGGTGGAAGCCGGACTCGGTGTCGATGAGCTGCGCAGTGATGCGCACCTGGTCGCCGGACTGGCGCACGCTGCCCTCGAGCACGGTCTCGACGCCGAGTTCCTTGCCGACTTCGCGGATGTCGACGTTGCGGCCCTTGAAGGCAAACGCCGAGGTGCGTGCCGCGACCTGCAGACCCGGCACGCGGGCGAGCAGGTTGAGCAACTCTTCGGACATGCCGTCGCTGAAGTAGTCCTTGCTGGCGTCGCCGCTCAGGTTGGTGAAGGGCAGCACGGCGATCGAACTGTGGCTTGCCGGCGGCCTCGGCGCGTCCGAGGCCGCGCTCGTACAGCAGGTAGCCGAGCCCGGCCATGGCGACGATCACGGCAACGCCGAACGCCGCGCGCGTGCGGAACTGCATCTGCGGCGGCTGAACGGCGTCGGGCAGCGGCTCGGTGCGCTGGATGCCCTCCGAGCTGACGTCGAACACCCACGCGAGCACCATCGCGATCGGGAAGCCGACCAGCAGGAAGACGACGATGAAGGTCATCGCCCATTCGGGCACGTAGAGGGCCGGCAGCACGACGGACGCGGCCTCGGTGACCGCCCACGCGACCGCACCGTACGCGATGGCGACCCTGCCGACGCGACGGCGCTTCATTTCAGCGAGGAAAGCCATTGTTTGCCCGAATCGTCATTCCCCACCCTGGGCCAGGCCACGTCGCGAACGCGAGCCTGCATCCTGGGACCGCAGCGGCACGCGGCGGACGTTCGCCCGCGCCGCATTGTCCATCAATCGGCGACGCGAGCGAATCCCTGCAACCTACTGTTTGGCAGACCCCGACGTCGCCGCTCAGCGTCTTGATCCGCACGCGGGCGCTGCCGTTGCCTTCCTGGTAGCGCCATTCCTTGCCCGGAGCGTATTCGTCGGTGCGCACCGGCTTGGGCCCGAAGCAGGGGCGGATGTCGCCGTTGAAGCTCGAGACGTCGAAGTCCGCGCCGGTATTGCCGACCAGGTCGAGCCGGACGTCGCCGCTGATGCTTTCGATGTCGACGCGCGCGTCCGGCGCCAGCGAGCCCTGCAGCGTCAGGTCGCCGCTGGTCGACCGCAGGCGCGACCTGCTGGTTTCGCCGACGCCCAGCGTGAAGTCGCCACTCACGGTGCTGCCATTCACTTCGCCCGCGAGCCGGGTAGCGGTGGCGTCGCCGCTCACGGTCGTGATCGACACCAGCCCCTTCTTGCCGGAGCCGGTGATGGTCACGTCGCCACTGACGGTGCGGCATTCGAGGTCCTCGCCGCTCGTCTCGGTGCGCATGTCGCCACTCACTGACTGCAGGCGCTGCGTGCCGCTCACGGACTGCACGCCGATGTCCGCGCTCACGGTGTTGATCGACAGCAGCGAACCGACGGGCACCTTGACGATCAGGTCGGTTTCGTCGACGTTGTAGGAGCGGTTCGGCAGCACCACCTTGATGCGCGTGACCTTGTCGCCCTTGGTGAAGTCGAGGCGCTCCGTGCCCTTGCCGAGTTCGCCCGTGACCTCGACCTCGTTGCGGTCCCAGCCCGTCACCACGACCGATGCCCGCCGTGTTCGAGATCTCGACGGTCCCGGCCGGATCCGCCTCCGTGCGCTTGTTGATGGGTGTGCCCGCCAGCGCGACGAGCGGCAGGGCCGCCACCAGCAGCGCGATCACTCGCGCAATGGGCCGGCGATGGGGGGCGGCGACAATGACGGTCTTCATAACTGCATCCTCTCGCCAGTCGGCGACGCTGGCATATTCGCTGGCGTATTCACTGGCGCGTTCTCGAGACTGTTGGTCAACTGACTGACGTTCGCACAGCACGGCCAGCTCGTCCTGGTAGGTCTTGAGCAGCAACTCTTCGAGCAGCGGGTCGCCCGGCTGTTCGGCCAGCGCCGCATTGATCTCGTCGGCGGCTCGCCGCATTTCCCCGAGGTTGAACTCGAGCTTCGCACGCGCTGCCGGCGGCAGCATGGCGATACGGCGGTCCAGCACCTGGGTCAGCTGCTGGCGGGCTGCGACGTATCCCGGATCGAGCTGACCCGCCGGACCGAACGCCGCCGGCATGACGGCTGCCTCCGGCGCCGGCATCCCGTTCACCGCGGCGGCCGGCACCGCAGATTGCTGAACCGGACGATTCCTGTCGAGCAGGCTCGCGGTGAGCAGTGAGGAGCCTGCGACGAGCACCACCGCGGCCGCTGCCTGCCACATCCAGGCGCGTCGACTCGTCGCCGGTGCAACGGCTGCCGCGCGCTCGTCGATCCGTGCCGCGATGCCCGGCCACAAGTCGCGACCGGGCGCCACCTCTAGCGGCAGCTCGCGGAGCCGCGCATCGAGTCGCGCTGCGGCGTCCTGCGGTGTTCGTTCATCCTGCGTCATGGTTCCTCTCCGTCTCCCCGAGCCTGGCGCCCAACAGCGCGCGGGCCCGGTGTAACTGTGCCTTGCAGGTGCCGACGGCAATGCCGAGCAGCTGCGAGGCTTCCTCGTGCGAGTGGCCGTACACACCGACCAGCACCAGCACGTGCCGCGCTCCCGGGGGCAACCCGGCGATGGCGGCTTCCAGGTCGCGGCTGCGGCCCGGATCGACCGTCGAGTGGTCGGCCAGCACGTCGGCGACCTCGCGTTCGATCGAATCCTCGGCGCCCAGCGACTCACCCCGGCGCCGCACCTGCTGCAGCACCGCGTTCACGGCGATCCGGTGCAGCCACGTCCCGAACGCGCTGCGCGTCTCGAAACGCGGCAGGTTGCGCCAGGCCTGCACGAAGGCTTCCTGCATGCAGTCCTCGGCCGTGGCAACGTTGCCGGTCATGCGCAGGCACAGCGCGTAGATGCGCGACGAATGCCGGCGGTAGAGGTGCTCGAAGGCTGCCGCTGAACCGTCGGCCGCGGACGTGACCAGCCGGCGCTCCTCGGCCGCCTCGCGTGCGCGCTGCAGTTCATCGACGACCTCCCCGGCGTGTGCCAAGACCCACCTCGCTGTTACCCGTCGCACCGCGCGGCCGGGTCCGGCATCCTACACAGGCCGCCTGGCGGCTCGTGTCGTGCCCCTGTGACAGGTCAGATGCGGCACCAGCCCAAAAGGTTTACTCCGGAGGCCCCATGCCTGAAGCCGTCCGTGTCGCAAGGAATGGCCCGGTCGGCACGGTGATCCTGCACCGTCCAGCCGTCCGTAACGCCGTCGACCCGCCCACCGCTGCGGCACTGGCCCAGGCCTGCCTGACCCTCGATCGCGACCCGGAAATCCGGGCCCTCGTTCTGTGGGGTGAGGGCGGCACGTTCTGCGCCGGCGCGGACCTGGGCGCCGTCAGCCGGGGCTGGGACCCCTCCAGGCTGCAACCGCCAACCGGCGCGCCGGACGATGGCCTTGGACCCATGGGTGTGTCGCGGCTGGAACTCGGCAAGCCGGTGATCGCCGCGATCGCCGGTCATGCGGTCGCGGGCGGCCTCGAGATCGCCCTCTGGTGCGACCTGCGGGTAGCCGAGGAGGACGCGACGCTTGGCGTGTTCTGCCGGCGCTGGGGCGTGCCGCTGATCGACGGCGGCACGTTCCGCCTGCCCCGCCTCGTTGGCGAGGGTCGCGCGCTCGACCTGATCCTGACCGGTCGCGCCGTGAGCGCGGGCGAAGCACTGGCCATGGGACTCGTCAATCGAGTGGTGCCGCGCGGTGAATCGCGGGCCGCGGCAGAAACGCTGGCGCTGGAGATCGCGTCGTTTCCGCAGGGTTGCCTGCGGGCCGACCGCGCGTCGTGCCGGGACCAGTGGGATCGCGATCGTGCCGACGCGTTGCGCAATGAGTTCGCGCGCGGACTCGACGTATTGAACAGCGGCGAGTCGGCCCTCGGCGCCGCGCGCTTCGTCGAGCGGCGCGGGCCGTGGCGGCAAGCCGGCCGACTGAGGCCTGACTCAGTCGGCCTGGCGTGTTTCAGCCGATCAGTTCGGCTTGTTGCCCTGCTGCAGGTAATCGACGGTCGCGCCGACGAGCGTCTTGAGTGCGACCGGCAGCGCGCCTTCGTCGATGAAGAACTTCGGCGAGTGATTGCTCGGCGCCGCGACGGCATCCTGGCCATTCGGCGTCACACCGACGAAATAGAAGAACGACGGGACCTTCTCGCCGTAGTACGCGTAATCCTCGGATCCCGTGACGAACGGAATCACCTTGACGTTGTCACGGCCGGAGATGCGCTGCAGCGACGCGACGGCGCGTGCAGTCAGCGCGGCATCGTTGACGACCACCGGGTTCGGGTCGCCGCCGAGCTCGAACTCCGCCGTCGCACCCTGCGATGCCGCGACGTCGCTCGAAATGCGCTTGATGCTCTCGATCACCTGCGCGCGCACCGACGGGTCGAACGTGCGGAACGTGCCGATGAGCTCGACCGAGTCGGGGATGATGTTGTTGCGGATGCCGCCCTTGATCGCGCCGACCGAGACCACGGCCGGATAGCGCGTGATGTCGACCTGGCGGCTCACGATCGTCTGCAGCGACAGGATGACCTGCGCGGCCGTGACGATCGGATCGACGCCGCCCCAGGGACGCGAGCCGTGCGTCTGCCGGCCCTTGATGACGAGCTTGAAGCGGTCCGACGCCGCCATCATCGAACCTTCGCGATACCCGATCACGCCGGTGTTCAGCACCGACCACAGGTGCAGGCCGAGCATCGCGTCCGGCTTCGTCGTCGCGAACAGGCCTTCGTCGAGCATCAGGCTCGCGCCGCCCCGCTCGCCGTCAGGCGCGCCTTCTTCCGCCGGCTGGAACACGAACATGACCGTGCCGGGCAACTCTGCGCGAATGCCGGCGAGCACTTTGGCCGCGCCGAGCAGGATCGCCGTGTGTCCGTCGTGGCCGCACGCATGCATCACGCCGACTTTCTCGCCGCGGTACTCGGCCGTCGCCGTCGACTTGAACGGCAGGTCGACCTGCTCCGTCACCGGCAATGCGTCCATGTCGGCGCGCAGCGCAACCGTCGGACCCGGCTTGCCGCCCTGCAGGATGCCGACCACGCCGGTGTGCGCGATGCCCGTGCGGACCTCGAGGCCCATCTTGCGCAACTCTTCGGCCACGATCTTCGACGTGCGGAATTCGCGGTTGCTGAGTTCGGGGTTCTGGTGGAAGTCGCGGCGCCACGCGATCACCTGCGGCATCGTCGCGTTGGCGGCGGCAGCGAGGGTTGCGTCGCTGACCGCGGCCGCTGCCGGACCTGCAGCCGCCGCGAACAGCACCAGTGCCGAGGAGAAAGCAGTGCGCAGATTCATGATGTTACGGCCGGGTAGCGGGGAAGGAAGTGGCGCAGCATACTGCACCCACCGCATCGACAGTGAGACCGAGCATGCTTCCAAGACGCAAGTCGATTGCGGCCCTCGCCGCACTGAGCCTGACTCTCATGAGCACCAACGCCATCCCGCCGGCCCAGGGCCAGGCGTATTCACCCGCGGTCGCCCGCTCGATCGCCAAGACCCAGAAGCCGCCACTGCACGGCCAGCACTGGATGGCGATCACCGGCAAGCCGCTCGGCGCCACGGCCGGCGCGATGATGTTCGAGCGTGGCGGCAATGCCGTCGACGCGGCCTGCGCCATGATCGCCGCGACCTCCACGATGTGGGACGTGCTGCACTGGGGCGGCGAGACGCAGGCCCTGATCTACGATCCGCGCACGAAGCAAGTGATCGCGATCAACGGGCTTGGCATGGCGCCCACGGGCGCGACACCCGAGTTCTTCAAGGGCAAGGGCTTCAAGTACCCGCCCGCCTACGGCCCGCTCGCGGCGGTCACGCCCGGCACGCCCGGCGGCATCATCCTGATGCTGCAGGAGTACGGCACGCTCTCGCTCGCGGAGGTGCTGGCCCCCGCGATCGAGCTCGCCGACGGCTATCCGATCGACGGCGAGACCGCCGACCTGATCGAGCGCTGGAAAGACAAGCTCAAGGAGTGGCCCTACTCGAAGCAGGTGATGCTGCCGCACCCGGGTGCGGCGCGCGAAGCACCCCGCGCGGGTGAAATCTTCCGCCAGCCCGATCTCGCAGCGACGCTGCGCAAGATGGTCGACGCCGAAAAGCAGGCCCTGGCGGCCGGCAAGTCGCGCAAGGAAGCCCTGCAGGCGGCGTACGACCGCTTCTACCGCGGCGACATCGCGCAGGAGTTCGTGCGCGGCGTGCAGGAACAGGGCGGCCTGATCACGCTCGACGATCTCGCACAGTGGAAGCCGCTGGTCGAACAACCGCTCAGCACCAGCTACCGCGGCGTCGAGGTCTACAAGCTCGACGTCTGGACGCAGGGCCCCGCGCTGCTGCAATCGCTGAACATCCTCGAGAACTTCGACGTGCGCGCGATGGGTTTCAACAGCGCGAACTACATCCACACCGTCTACCAGGCGATGAACCTCGCCTTCGCCGACCGCGACTTCTATTACGGCGACCCTTACTTCCCGCCCGCAACGCCCACCAAGGGCCTGCTCTCGAAGGAGTACGCGAAGCAGCGCGCCGCGACGATCCGCATGGATCGCAACGACGTGAACGCAGGGCCCGGCGATCCGTATCCGTTCCAGGGCGGCAAGAACCCGTACGCCGACCAGTTGCAGCAGCAGCGCAAGGCGGCACTCGATGCGCTCGACAAGCGCAGAGCTCACGGCCCAGCAGCTGGCGGATTTCGAAGCGGGCTTCAAGAGCGGCACGACCACGGTCATGGCCGCCGATGCGAACGGCTGGCTCGTGTCGGTGACGCCGAGCGGCGGCTGGGTGCCGGCGACGATCGCGGGCCACACCGGCATCGGCCTGAGCCAGCGCATGCAGTCGTTCGTGCTCGATCCGGCCGAGAACCCCTTCAACGTGGTCGCGCCGGGCAAGCGCCCGCGCGTCACGCTCACGCCGAGCCTCGCCCTCAAGAACGGCAAGCCGTGGCTGGCCTTCGCCGTGCAGGGCGGCGACTCGCAGGACCAGAACCTGCTGCAGTTCTTCCTCAACGTGCAGGAATTCGGCATGACGCCGCAGGAGGCCGCCGAAGCCGCCAACTTCAACAGCTACCAGATGAAGGCGTCGTTCGATCAGCACGAATCGCAGCCCGGCCGCATCGTGCTCAACTCCGCCATGCCGCAGTGGGTCACGCGGGAACTGATCGGGCGCGGCTACAAGCCCGAGTTCGAGGCCCGCACGTCCGGCCCGATCAACGCGATCCTGATCGACCCGGAGAACGGCACGTTCTGGGGCGGCTCGAGCAATCACGGCGAGGACTACGGCATCGGCTGGTAGGCCGGCGTCGGCGGAGCACTGACACGCGCAGGGTCAGGACGTCCTGCATGCGAATGAGGCCGGGCGAACCGCCGGGGTGGGGCTTCACGCCTAAGGTCCGCGCCGGACGGACCGCTACTCTGGCTGGCACATGGACGCCAGGATACTGATGCCGATCGCCGTGCTGCAGGGCCTCTGGGTCCTGCAGCGCACGCCCAGGCTGCCCTCGCCCACGGGCCGTGCCGGTCGCATCGGCATTGGCCTGGGCGCGCCGTTGCGCGTCATCGGGGTCGGCGACTCGATCATCGCCGGGACGGGCGTGCGCGATCAGTGCAATTCGCTGACGGCGACCTATGCACGGCTCCTGCAGGGTCGTTTGCAGCGTGACGTCGAGTGGCGCGTGCACGGATTCAACGGCGCCACCTCCGCGTCGGTGCTGCACAAGCTCGCGCCGGCCGTGCCTTCGGCACACGTCTATCTGCTCTCGATGGGCGTGAACGACGTGACCCACGGCGTCGAACCACGCCGATTTGCGGCAAACCTCGAGGGCACCTTCGAACTGCTCCGGCGCAAGTCACCGGACGCGATGATCCTCTTCGGCGGCCTGCCGCCGCTCGAGACGCTTCCCCGCGCTGCCGTGGCCGCTGCGATCGATTCTCGCGCAGCGCGCGAAGGACCTGCAGCGCACGGCCGTCGACGTCGCAGCGCGGCATCCGCACACGGCGTGCTTCCACTTTCCGCCGGACATGCCCAGGGACCAGTTCGCAAGCGACGGCTTCCATCCGGCGGAATCCGCGTGCCAGCGCTGGGCCGAGGGCCTGCTCGAACTCTGGCCGCCCGGCCACTGACCGGTCACTGACCGGCCACTGCGCGGCACTGCGCCGGGAAGCTACGCCGAAGTCGCGAGCTGCTCGCGGTGGTAGAGACGCGCCGCGATCCACCACACGACGGCGACTACGGCGAACGACACGCCCAGGCTGACCGCCCAGTCGAGCGCACCGATCCGCTCCGAGCGCAGCACGCGCAGGATCATCTGGTTCTGGCCCAGGAACGGCACCGCCAGCATCCAGAGCTGCGTCCTGACCGGCGCGACCATCAGCACCAGCGACGGAATCATCGGCAGGAACATCAGCAGCGGCAGGTATCCCTGTGCCTCGCGGTAGCTGCGCGCAAACGCGGCAAGCGCCGTCAGCACGGTCGCGCCGAGCAGCACGACCGGCAGGATGATCAGGAACAGTTGCACCAGCCCGCCGGGCCCGAGATCGAAGGACGCATCCATGCCGCGCGACGGCACGATGGCGAACGCCAGGCGGTACGCGACCAGCGTCACCGCGATCGACAGCAGCGAAAACACCGCCGTCGCGAGGATCTTGGCGCTGATGATCGACTCGCGCGCGACGGGCGTGGCGAGCAGCGGCTCGAGCGACTGCCGCTCGCGCTCGCCTGCGGTGGCATCGATCGCGAGCTGCATGCCGCCGATGAACGCCAGCAGCAGCAGCAGGTACGGCAGGATCTGCTGCGACAGGTCGAAGCGCGCCTCGGGCGTCGCCACGTCGCGCGTGGCGACCTGCAGCGGGTTCGCGACCGCGGGGTGAATGCCGCGGGCCACGAGGCGCAGCGTGCCGACGGTGCTGCCGTAACCATCGAGCAAGCCGCTCAGTCGCGACACCGTCGCGCCGGACGCCAGCGGACGCGAGCTGTCGAAAATCATCTCGACCCGCGCGGGCCGGCCGGCACGCCAGTCCGCACCGTACTGTTCGTCGATGCGCAGGACGACATCGCGCTCCTGCGTGCGCACGGCCGCGTCGGCATCCCGTGGCGCCGGCAGCACCTTCACGTTGTGCGATTGCAGCCACGCGACGAGGTTCGGCGCGTGCTCCGCGCCGATCACCGGCAGCTCCAGCGGGCCTTCCAGCTGCTGCGTCTGCTTGCGCGCGCTGAGCGCGTTGGTGCCCGCCAGGATCAACGGAATCGCGAGCGGAATCACGACGAACGCGACCAGCATCATGCGGCGGTCGCGCAACGCGTCGAGCAGTTCCTTGCGCAGGACGATCCACAGCGCCCTCATGCGAACAGCCCCTCGTCCGAGCCGATCGCCTTGACGAAAGCGTCCTCGAGATTGGCGCAACCCGTGGACTGCGCGGAGCTCATCCGGCGTGCCGTCGGCAACGACGTGCCCGTGCGCAATCACGACGATCCGGTCACAGAGCCGCGCGACCTCCTGCATGATGTGACTCGAGAACAGCACGCAGCGGCCTTCGGCACGCTGCTCGAGCAGGAAGTTGCGCAGCGAGCGCGTGGTCATCACGTCGAGGCCGTTGGTCGGCTCGTCGAGCAGCACGTTGCGCGGAGCGTGCACCAGCGCGCGCGCGATCGCGGTCTTGGTACGCTGGCCCTGCGAGAACCCCTCGGCGCGACGGTCGATGAAGTCGCGCATGTCGAGCGCGGACACGAGTCGCTCGGTGCGCTCGGCGATGAGGCGAGCGTCGAGTCCCTGCAGCGCGCCGAAGTACGCGATGTTCTCGCGTGCCGACAACCGCTTGTAGATGCCGCGCGCGTCGGGCAGCACGCCGAGGCGTGCGCGCACGCGGGTGGGCTCGATGGCCGCGTCGATGCCGTCGACGAGCACGCGGCCCGCATCGGGCGACATCAGCGTGTAGAGCATCCGCAGGATGGTGGTCTTGCCGGCGCCGTTCGGGCCCAGCAAGCCGGTGATCTGGCCGTCGGCGGCAGCGAAGCTCACGCCATCGACGGCCTGCACCCGGCCGGTGCGGGTGGCGAAACTCTTGCGGAGCCCCTCGACGCGAATCATGGCTGCGCACCGTGCGAACCATCACGGATCCCAGCCGTACGAACCGCCGAATGGCGGCGAGTACTGCAACTGGTCCAGGCACTTGCCGTCGAGCGCCTTCGCATCGGCTGCGGCGATGAACTCGGCGACGAGCCGCGGCCCGCAACCCACGCCCATCACGCTGTGGCCCTGCCCGCGGAAGACGAAGTGCCGCGAATTCGGCAGCGTTCGGCTCACCTCGTCGCCGTACCGCGGCGGCGTGACCGGATCGAGCTCGCCCGACAGCAGCAGCACCGGCTTGGTCGGACTGCACGGCATCGTGGAAGTCCCCTGGCATCGTCCCACGCGGCCACTCCGCGCATTGCGCCAGCGTGTAGTCGACGAACTCCGTGCCCAGGATGGTCCCGGCGTCGGCCGGATCGACGCGCATCCCCGACGCGTCCTCGGCGCACATGACGGACAGCTGCAGCGGCACGTAGATCTGCTCGCCGATCAGTTGCTCCATCATGCGCGACTGGGCCATGAGGTTTTCGAACTGGCCGCTGGCGGCCTCGGCGAGCAGCATCGGCAGCATGCCGAACAGTTGCGGCGCATAGGAATAGAAGCGCACGACCGATGCGAGCGAGACATCGGTGAACTCGTCCTGTGCGCTGCTCGTTCGTGAGCGGGTCGCGATAGGTCACCTGCTGCGGATGCTCGCGCAGCCGCTGCAGCAGTTCATCGAGACGCGCCCGCGGCGAACCAAAGCGCTTCGTGCATTCGGCATCCGCAGTGCAGCGCGCGAACTGGGCGTCGACGGCCGCCTCGAGGTTCTTCGCATGCTCGTTGCCGAGGACCAGGGTCGGCGGCACGACGGAGTCGAGCACGACCGTCCGCGTCGACGCGGGATGGCGGCGCAGGTATTCGAGCCCCACGCGCGTGCCGTACGAGGCGCCAACCAGGTTGAACTGCGCGACGCCGAGCGCACGGCGCACGTCCTCGAGATCGGCGATGTACGCGCTGGTCGTATAGGCGCGAACGTCGACGTTCGGCCCGAGTTCCTGCAGGCAGGCGGCCGTCAGCCGGCGCGCCTCGTCGACGCCCGCCGTGTCGAGCCGCTTCAGCGCCTCGTCGTTCAGCGTCCCGGGACACCGCAGCGGGTTCGACCGGCCGGTGCCGCGCTGGTCCACGAGCAGCACGTGGCGCTGGCGCAGGATTTCGCGAAACGCGGGATAGACGGTTGGAAAGGCTTCGAGGGCAGACTGGCCCGGGCCGCCCGCGAGCATGACGACGGGATCCCTGGCCGGGGACTTGGCGGTGCTCGGCACCCAGGCGATCGCGAGTTCGATCTTGCGGCCATTCGCGCTGGATCGATCTTCCGGCACCCGCAGGGTTGCGCAACGCGCCGGCACGGTCTGCGCCTGCCCGGCCTGCGACAGCGTGCAGGGCGTGAACGCCAGGCTCCCGTACGCAACGGTGACCGGGGCCGGCGGCGCGCCCGCCTGGGCAGCCACAGCGCCTGTCAGCATGGCCATGGCCACGAGGACTCCGAGGACGGAACGTATGGGCAGCACTGACTGCATGTTGGAACCTGTCTCTCCGTGACGCCGCGCAACCTACACGGCGTCGGGGGGTCTTCGCCACTCGATTCGGCTAGGATGCACCCATGCGTGATTCGATGCCGCCCGCCACGCGGGCTTTCCTGTTCATCAACGTCGCCGTCTTCGCGGTCCAGTTCCTCACCGGCGACCTGCTGCTGCGGCCGTTCGCCCTCTGGCCGCCAGCCTCGGCCCAGTATCCGGGCGCGCCGTCGTTCCAGGTCTGGCAGCTGCTGACCTACGGCTTCCTGCACGGCGGCCTGACCCACCTGTTCTTCAACATGTTCGCCCTCTACATGTTCGGCGGCGAAGTCGAGCGCCTGCTCGGCACCCGGCACTATGTCACCTATTACCTGGTGTGCGTGGTGGGCGCGGCGCTGGCGCAGCTGCTGGTGATCAGCAACATCGAACATGCAGCCTCTCCCCACGGTGGGCGCCTCCGGCGGCGTGTTCGGCCTGTTGCTGGCGTTCGGCATGGCCTTTCCGCAACGGCGCATCATGCTGATGTTCCCGCCGATTCCGATGCCGGCGTGGCTGTTCGTCACGCTCTACGGCCTGCTCGAGTTGTACCTGGGCGTCACCGGCTCGGGCCAGGGCGTGGCGCATTTCGCGCACCTGGGCGGCATGGTGGCGGGCTTCGTGCTGCTGATGCGCTGGCGCAGCCAATCCCGGCCGCGCTGAGCAGAGGAGAGACACCATGGCCATGCATCCGAAATCCAGGAGCCGCCGAAAGACATCCGACCATGGACACCGTCAGGAAGGATGCGGCTCCGCTCATGGAGCGCAACAAGGTCAGCCGCGGCGACGCCGAGGATGCCATCCGCACGCTGCTGCGCTGGGCCGGCGAAGACCCTGCCCGCGAAGGCCTGCTCGATACGCCCAAGCGGGTGGTCGATGCCTACACCGACTGGTTCTCGGGCTACGCGATCGATCCCGCGCGACTACCTGCACCGCACGTTCGAGGAAACCGCGGGCTATGACGAGATGGTCGTCCTGCGCGACATCGAGTTCGAATCGCATTGCGAGCACCACATGGCGCCGATCATCGGCCGGGCCCACGTGGGTTACCTGCCCACGCGGCAGAGTCGTCGGCATCAGCAAGCTGGCCCGCGTGGTCGACGTCTTTGCCCGTCGCTTCCAGGTGCAGGAAAAGATGACGGCCGAAATCGCCCGCTGCATCAACGACGTCCTGCAGCCCCAGGGCGTGGGCGTGGTCATCGAGGCCGCGCACGAGTGCATGACGACGCGCGGCATCCACAAGCGCGGCGTGTCGATGATCACCTCGAAGATGCTGGGCTCGTTCCGGTCCGACGCCCGGACCCGCAACGAGTTCCTGACCTTCATCGACATCCGCGACCGCCGCTGACCCCCGCCGGCCCTGCAGGGCCGGCGTCCGCCGCAGCCACTAAACCCGCACCGGGCGCAAGACTGGTTCGAACGGAGCCAGTGCGGCATATTGTCGCGCCCGGCCCGGATTCGCTCCGACAGTGACCGGGTCGGCGCCGGAACCCCTGCGCCAGGAACAGAGAGCGCCGGGAGCGTCTCGTGCCTGAACTTTCCACCGTTCACCATCCGCTGTACCAGCTGCGCCGGACGCCGTTCCACGCACGCACGTCCGAGCTGTGCCTGCCGCACAACTGGCGGCGCTGGGGCGGCTGCATCGCCGTCGGCTCCTACGACCTCGGCCTCGAACGCGAGTACTGGGCGATCCGCAATCACGCGGCGCTGATCGACATCTCGCCGCTGGTCAAATACGAGATCACGGGCCGCGATGCCGCGCGCCTGCTGCACCGCCTGACTCCGCGCGACATCCACAAGATGCAGGTCGGGCAGGTGTACTACACCGGCTGGTGCGACGACGACGGCAAGCTGCTCGACGACGGCACCGTGACCCGCATCGGCGAGCAGAGCTTCCGCCTGACCGCCGCCGAGCCGCAGTACCGCTGGCTGTCGATGAACGCGGTCGGCATGCAGGTGCAGATCACCGAACTGACCGAGCAGATGGCGGCGCTCAGCCTGCAGGGGCCGAAGTCGCGCACGATCCTGAACCTCGCTTGCGAGCAGCCGGTCGATCCGCTCAGGTATTTCCGCATGGCGTTCAACCGCATCGCCGGCAAGGCGGTCTCGGTCTCGCGCACGGGTTACACGGGCGATCTCGGTTACGAAATCTGGATGGACGCGGCAGACGCGCTGGCGGTCTGGGACGCGCTGATGGCGGCTGGCCACGATTACGGCATCACGCCCACCGGCATCCTCGCGATGGACATGGCGCGCGTCGAAGCGGGCCTGTTCATGCTCGACGTCGATTACACGCCCGCGAGCCACGCCTGGATCCCGGGCCAGCGCTCGTCGCCCTATGAAATGGGCCTCGGCTGGACCGTGAACCTCGACAAGCAGGGTTACTTCGTCGGTCGTCGCGCGCTCGAGCGCGAGCACCGCGAAGGCTCGTCGTGGAAGATGGTCGGCCTCGAGATCGACTGGGAAGGCCTCGAGCGCGAGTACGCCGCGGTCGGCATGCCGCCGCAGATTCCGGCCTGCGGCCGTGCGCGGCAGCATTCCCATCTACACCGGCCCGCGGCAGGTCGGCTACGCCTCGACCAGCACCTGGTCGCCGGTGCTGAAGAAGTACATCGCGCTGGTGCACCTGCAGCAGCCGTTCTACGAGCCTGGCACGCAGGTCGAGATCGAAGTCACCGTGGAACATCACCGCCGCAAGTCGCCCGCGAAGGTCGTCGCGCTGCCGTTCTACGACCCCGAGTGGAAGAAGAAGTAATCGTGGCCAGCAATACGTTCGATGCTATCGTCATCGGCGCCGGCCACAACGGCATGATCGCGGCCGCGTACCTCGCGCGCGCCGGCAAGAAAGTGGTCGTGCTCGAGCGGCGCGAGATCGTCGGCGGCGCCGCCGTCACCGAAGAAATCTTCCCGGGCTACCGCTTCAGCGAGTTCTCCTACGTGGTGAGCCTGCTGCGGCCCGAGATCATCCGCGACCTCGAACTGCCGCGGCACGGGCTCAAGATCCTGCCGCTGCCGAGCACGGTCACGCCGCTCGACAATGGCGACTACCTCGCGGGCTGGGACGATCACGACCTGACCCGACGGGAGATTTACCGTCATTCGCCCAAGGACGCCGAAGCCTACGACGAGTATTCGCGCGTGATGGCGCGCGCCGCGAAGGCGATCAAGCCGATCATCGGCCTGGTGCCGCCGGATCCGTCGTCGCTCAGCTGGCGCGACATGAAGGGCCTGCTCAAGCTCGGCCAGTACGCCCGCAGCCTGAGCGAGCACGAGCTCTACCGCATCGCGAAGCTCGTGACGCAGTCGTCCGCCGACCTGCTCGAGGAATGGTTCGAGCTCGACCCGCTCAAGGGCACCAAGGCCGCGAGCGGCATCATCGGCACCTACCTCGGCCCGCGCTCGCCCGGCACGGCCTACGTGCTGCTGCACCATTACATGGGTGAGATCGACGGCGCTTTCCGCGCGTGGGGTTTCGCCAAGAACGGCACCGGCGGCGTGACGGCGGCGATCGCGTCCTCCGCGCGCGCACTCGGCGTCGAGATCCGCACCAATGCGGCCGTGGACAAGGTGATCGTCCGTGGCGGCCGCGCTGCGGGCGTCGCGCTCGCGAACGGTGACGAGCTCACGGCCAAGGTCGTGATGTCTGCCGCCGATCCGAAGCGCAGTTTCCTGCAGTTCGTCGACCAGCAGCACTTCCCGGACGAGTTCGTGCAGGCGATCCGCAACTTCCGCGTCCGCGGCTCGTCGGGCAAGGTCAACATCGCGCTCTCCGGCCTGCCGGACTTCACCTGCCTGCCGGGCGAAGGCCCGCTGCACCGTGGCGCGATTTCGATCAGCCCGAGCATCGAATACGTCGAGCGCGCCTACGACGACGCCAAGTACGGCAACTTCTCGCGCCAGCCGTACATGGACATCATCATCCCGTCGATGATCGACCGCGACATGGCGCCGCCGGGACACCACGTGATGTCGTGCTTCGTGCAGTACGCGCCGTACGACGTCGAAGGCGGCTGGACCGACGCGAAGAAGGAAGCGTTCGGCGAGACGGTGATCTCGACGATCGAGAAGTACGCCCCGAACATCCGCAAGGTGATCGTCGGCAAGCAGGTGATCACGCCGCAGGACATCGAGCGCATCGCCGGCATCACCGGCGGCAACATCTTCCACGGCGAACTGCTGCTGCATCAGCTGTTCTTCATGCGCCCTGCCCCGCAATGGGCCGATTTCCGCACGCCGCTGGCGGGCTACTACTTCGGCGCCGCGGGCGCGCATCCGGGCGGCGGCGTGATGGGCGCGGCCGGCAAGATGGCCGCCACCGAGATCCTCAAGGACTGGCAGTAGGCGCACGATGACGAACCCGGACATCCTGATCGTCGGTGCGGGCCACAACGGCCTGGTCGCTGCTGCCTACCTCGCCAAGGCCGGCAAGAAAGTGCTGGTGCTCGAACAACGCGCAACGGCCGGCGGGCAGCTGGCGGGCGCCACGCTCGCGTCGGGCGCCGTCGTGCCGGGCCTGCATCCGGGGGGCCAGCTGCGCCCCGCGATCGTGAAAGAACTCGACCTCGCCCGGCACGGTCTCACCACGAGCGCCGCCGATGCGGCCTACGTCTCGGCGCTGCCGGACGGCGGCTCGCTGCGACTGGTGTCGAGCGCCACCGATACGGCGACCATCGAAGCCATCCGTCGGCTTGTCGCAGCGCGATGCCGAACGCTGGCCGGAGTTCGTCGCGTTCATGAACCGGGCGTCCGCGTTCCTGGACGCAGCGTATGCGACGACGATGCCGCGCCTGCCGAAGATCGAACTGCGCTCGGACGGGCTGCCGCTCGCGTCGCTCGCACTGAAGCTGCGACGCATGGGCGGCAAGGACATGTTCCGCGTGATGCGCAGCCTGTCGATGTCGGCCGTCGAGTTCACCGAGGAGTGGTTCGAGTCCGAATCGCTCAATGCGGCGCTCGCCGGCGTCGCCATCCATGGCGTGACCCTGGGCTCGATGTCCGCTGGCACGGGTTTCACGCTGATCCACAACTGGCTGAACCGCGGCGGCCTGGCGCATCGCCCGGTGACGGGCGGACCGCAATCGCTGACCGACGCGCTGCTCAAGGCCGTGCGCGCGAATGGCGGCGAAGTCCGCACGGGCGCCGACGTCGCGCAGATCCTCGTCGAGCACCAGCGCGTGCTCGGCGTGCGTCTCGCCTCGGGTGAGGAGATCAGGGCCGCGACCGTCGTGTCGTCGGCCGATCCGCGCCGCACGCTGCTCGGCCTGGTTGGCGCGCCGGAACTGCCGCCGGAGTTCGTCTGGCAGACGCAGTCGATCCGCATGCGCGGCTCGGTGGCGAAGCTGTTCGTGCAGACGGACGGCCGCCATGGCCTGCCCGAAGGCACGGTCGCCATCGCGCCGACGCTCAAGTACCTGGAGCGCGCGTACGACTCGACGAAGTACGGCGAGATGTCGCAGCAGCCCTACCTGGAAGTGACGACGTCGGGCACCGAGGTGGCGGTCCACTTCCAGTTCGCAACGTACGCGTTGCGCGACGGCGACTGGAATTCGATGCGGCCCGAACTCGAGAAGCGCGCGCTCGACACGCTCGCGCTGCACTTCCCGTCATTCACGGGCTCGGTGCAGGCGGTGCAGTCCGTCACGCCGGTCGACCTGGAACAGTCGTGGGGCCTGACGGAAGGCGACCTCAATCACGGCCAGCTGATCCTGGACCAGATCTTCTTCATGCGGCCGCTGCCGGGCTGGTCGAATCACCGCACGCCGATCGACGGCCTGCATCTCTGCGGGTCGGGCCTGCACGGCGGTGGCGGCATCAGCGGCACGCCGGGTCGCAACGCGGCGCGCGTGTTGTTGCGGGCCTAGGGAAGCTCTGCCGGTCTGCATGAGGCGCGGGTCAGCGCGAGCGTACTGCCCGCGCTGACCAATCCTTTTCAATCTGGGCTCAAAGACGCCCGCCCGACGCCGCCAGCTGCATCATCTGGTTCATGAGCGACTGCATCTCCGCGACGGTCGTCACGCCGGACCGATTCAGGGTCATGTTGTTGATGAACGTGGCCATCGACGTAGCCAGCTGACTGGTGCCGACGGTCGACATCATGCTGCCGCCGCCCATCATCCCGCCCATGCCGTTCATGTTGATGGCGGTGCCACCCATCCTGCCGTCCATGATTCCGTCCGAGGCGTCGTCAAGCATCGCCGTGACCATCGCCGACGACGATGTCGTCATCCCCAGGTCGTGGGCCGCCTGCGACATCGCTGCCAGCATCATTCCGTAGTTCTTGGCTTCGATGCTCGCGCCGTTGGCTGACCCGGCCACGGTGGGATCGATCGGGTGCATCATGACGATGTCGGCGCCCGGACCCACGTACGCTGCGCCGATGCGCGAATTGGCCATCGTGGCATTGGCCGTGGTCATGCCACCCGCCATGTGTTCCGCCCACGCCTGTGCCATCGAGGTCAACGGCGTGACCTGGACGCCAGCCGTCGTTGACCCAGCGGTGACTGTGACCGCTGGAACGACACACGTCAGCTCGTCGGCATCGAGCATGTTCATGCGGACGCCGGTCGCCTCGTCCAGGTACGAGCCGCCGCGAACCTGCAACATGACGGGGCCGGTGTAAGCGCCCATCGTCATCGTGAAGTTGCCGCTCGCGTCGGTCGTCGCGCTGCCGAGCTGGCTGCCCCTGGCGCCATTGCTGATGGCGAAGGCCTTGACCGCCGCACCGCTCACGGGACCTTTCGTTGCCGTGCCGCTCAGTGTTCCCGTGGTCACGGCCGTCGGGCCGCCGTCGCTGCTCGCGCTGCCACCGCCGCCGCAGCCCACCAGCAACGAGACAGCAAGGGCCAGGGCTGAAAAGCCGATCATCAAGCGCGGTTGCCGCGCATTCATCGTGTTCATGTCAAATCTCCGTTACTTGACGGCCGCCTTGGCCATCGCACGGTGCTCGGTGGCGAGCGCCCGGTACTCCTGCGCCGCTGCGCGGTACTGGGTCACCAATCGACCGCAGTGCGAAACCATCGACTGCGTGCCGCCCTTGGCACCGGCAGACTTGTAGGCCTTTGCCATGGACTCATGGTTGGCCGCCATCTCGTCGGCCGCCTTCGCCTCTGCATCGTACGCAGCCGCAATCGCCTCGTGATCCGCAGGCGTACGTGCAGCAGTGATCTGTGCCTCGGTGACGTCCGCCGCCTGCGCGATGGAGACCGGGGTGGCAACGGAGAAGACGAGGCCGGCCGCGACGATGCTCGCCGCGAACATTGAATTGAGACGCATGTGAGTAAACTCCCAGGAAATGACTGACGAATCGGGCGATCGCTGGATCGTCCCGTGTACGAACGCGAGGAAACGCGAACTTACTTCGGCGGTCGCAGGAGTTTGAAAAGGGGCGTATCGAAGGCTGGCGTCACCAGCACGAACTCCGCCGCGACGGGCGGAGTCGGTTCAAGCAAGAGGACCCGCACGGTTTCGAGTGCCGGAGTGTGCGCGCACGGGCAGGAGCACGCGGCGTGACTGTGGCAACGTTGTCCGTCCTGCTGGCAGCAACCATCCGTGTCAGCCGTCATGTGTGCGCAGTCGCCTGCGCCCATGCTCATCGCACCCTCCAGGGCCATGCCCGCGCAGCCCTCGTCGCCGGAGGGATTCACCTCCGCGTGCGCGAAAGGTGCCATCAGCAGCTGGAGAACCAACAGCAGCGAAGCGAAGTACGGTGACGATGACCGGCGAGTCATGATCGCAACCGTACTCGTTCTAATTGCGGAGACAAGTCGGTAGGTTCCCGTAGGCGTGTGGGACAGACGCGCTTTGTGCTGACCGCACCATCGACTGCCGGTTCCGCTTGGGCGCCGCCTCGTTCTGCTTTGGCCGTCGCTAGTCGCGACGCAGCGATGCGCCACGCAGCCGCAGCGCGTTGGCCACCACCGACACGGACGACAGGCTCATCGCGAGCGCCGCCAGCATCGGGCTGAGCAGGAGACCGAACACGGGATACAGCACGCCCGCCGCCACCGGCACGCCGAGCGCGTTGTAGAGGAAGGCGAAACCGAGGTTCTGGCGCATGTTGGCCACGGCGGCTTCGGAAACCTCGCGCGCACGCAAGATGCCTCGCAGGTCACCCTTCACGAGCGTGACCTGGGCGCTCGACATCGCGACGTCGGTGCCCGTGCCCATGGCGATGCCGACATCCGCCGCTGCAAGCGCCGGTGCGTCGTTGATGCCGTCGCCGGCCATCGCGACGCGTCGTCCCGCGCCTGCAGGTTCGCCGACCAGCCTGGCCTTGTCCTGCGGGCGGACATCGCCGTGCACTTCGTCGATGGCGAGTTCGCGGGCCACCGCCTGGGCGGTCGACAAGCCATCCCCGGTTGCCATCACCACGCGCACACCCATGGCCTGCAACGCCTGGATTGCCCGGCGACTCGTGTCCTTGATCGGATCGGCCACCGCGATCATGCCGATCGCGTGGCCGTCGAGCGCAACGAACATCGCCGTGGCGCCTTCATTGCGCAGGCGTTCTGCCGCGTCGGCCAACCGGCCAACGTCGGCACCTGCTGCCGTCATCAGCGCCTTCGACCCGATCGCGACGGCGCGACCTTCGACGTGGCCACGCACCCCGAGCCCGGTCACCGAATCGAAGTCCGTTGCAGCCGACAGCTTCAGCTCGCGGCGCCGGGCTTCCGTGACGACGGCGTCGGCAAGCGGGTGTTCGCTGCCCTGGTCGAGGCTGGCGGCCAGTCGCAGCACTTCGTCGGGCGTGTGCCCTTCGACGCCGATCGCTTCGCGGAACGCGGGCTTGCCTTGCGTCAACGTGCCGGTCTTGTCGACGATCAACGTGTCGATCGTGCGCAGTCGTTCGATCGCCTCGGCGTCGCGGAACAGGACACCGGCCTGCGCGGCCCGGCCGCTCGCGACCATGATCGACATCGGGGTGGCGAGGCCGAGCGCACACGGACACGCAATGATGAGCACGGCCACGGCGTTGACGACGGCAAACGTCCACGAGGGCTCGGGACCGAAGAGCCCCCAGACGAAGAACGTGCCGACGGCGATGCCGAGCACCACGAGCACGAACCAGAAGCTCACCTTGTCGGCGAGGCGCTGCATGGGTGCGCGTGAGCGCTGGGCCTGGGCGACGAGTTGCACGATCTGTGCAAGCACGGTTCCAGAGCCAACTTTCTCGGCACGCATGATGAACGCGCCAGTGCCGTTCATCGTCGCGCCGACCACCTTGTCGCCAGGCTGCTTTTCGACCGGCATGGGCTCACCCGTCAGCATCGATTCGTCGACGCTCGAGCGGCCTTCGATGACCTCGCCGTCCACCGGCACCTTCTCGCCGGGTCGCACGCGCAGGCGATCGCCCACGTGCACGTGTGTCAGCGGGATGTCGTCTTCGTTGCCGTCAGCGCCGATCCGGCGTGCCGTTTTCGGCGCAAGGCCAAGCAGCGCCTTGAGCGCCGCCGAAGTACTCGAACGTGCCGTCAGTTCCAGGATCTGGCCGAGCAGCGTCAGCGACACGATGATCGCGGCCGCCTCGAAATACACCGCCACGCGCCCGTGCTCACGGAACGAATCCGGGAAGAGGTCCGGCGCCACCGTTGCAACGACGCTGTAGCCGAACGCGGCGCCGACACCGGTGCCGATCAGCGTCCACATGTTCGGGCTGCGATTGGCGATGGACTGCGCCCACCGCTGGAAGAACGGCCAGGCGGCCCACAGGACGACGGGCGCGGTCAGCACCAGCTCGAGCCAGGTCCGGGCGGCGGCCGAAATCAGCGTCGTGCGATGGCCGAACATTGCCAGCGCGAACACGAGGAACGACAGCGGCAGCGTCCACCAGAAGCGGCGGCGGAAATCGGTGAGCTCCGGGTTCTCCTCGTCCTCAAGGCTGGGCATCACGGGCTCGAGCGCCATGCCGCAGATCGGGCAGGTGCCCGGAGCGTCTCGAAGAATCTCCGGATGCATCGGGCAGGTGTACTGCGTCCCCGCCGGCACGCTCACGGGCTCGGCAGCCGCCGGGGCCAGATACTTCGCCGGGTCAGCGACGAATTTCGTACGACAGCCTGCCGAACAGAATCGATACTCCGTGCCGTCATGGTTCGCCCGGTGCGGCGAATCCGGCTTGACGGTCATGCCACAGACGGGATCGATCAACGTCGATGGCGCGGGTACCGAACCGTCCGGGACGGCGCCGTGGGCAGCGTGGCAGCAGCGATGCCCGCCGTGGTCGTGCGATGCATTCATGACGCTTCCTCCGCATTCAACGCGTTGAGGATCGGGCAAGCCTCGGCGCGGCCGTGACCCGGGCAGGCCTTGACGAGGGTTCGCAGGCCGTCTCGAATGCGTTCGAGCTCTTCGATGCGGCGGTCGACGTCGGCAAGCTTGGCTTCGGCAGCCTTCTTGATCTTGGCGACGCTGCGCTCGTCGCTGAGCGACAGCAGTCCGCGGATGTCCTCGAGCGTGAAGCCGAGCGCCTTGGCGCGGCGGATGAACCGCAGGCGCTTCAGCTCCGCCTCGCCATAGCGACGGTAGCCCGAAGCCAGGCGACCCGCAGGACTCAGCAGGTCATTGCGCTCGTAGTAGCGCACGGTGTCGATGGCAACGCCGGCTCGCTTGGCGAGCTGCCCGATTCCCAGGTTGGACATGACTTACCTCCAGATGCGGCAAGTCTAAAGTCTGGACCCTGGTCCAGAGTCAAGTCCGGGACCCGCCGCGGAGTTCGACGTCGGTTACTTGCTTTTCGTTCTGGCGATCCAGGCCGTGATCCGGGACTCCAGGACGTCCAGCGGCAACGCACCGGCGTTCAAGATCTCGTCGTGGAAGGCACGGATGTCGAACCTGGGGCCGAGTTCCGCCTGCGCACGCTTGCGCAGTTCCAGGATTTTCAGCTGCCCCAGCGTGTAACCCAGCGCCTGGCCGGGCCACGCAATGTAGCGGTCCATTTCAGCGTCGGACGCCGGCGGCAGGTGCTGGTTCCAGTAATCGACCATCTGCTGGCGCGACCAGCGCTTGCCGTGGACTCCCGTGTCGACCACGAGCCGCAACGCGCGATAGAGCTCGCTGCGCAGCCGCCCAAGGTCGCTCGCGGGATCCTGGTAGAAGCCGACCTCCTTGCCGAGCCGCTCGGAATAGAGGGCCCAGCCTTCGACGTAGGCGTTGTAGTCGCCCGCGATCGCGCGATGAAACGGGTGCAGCCCCGGCAGCTCCTGCGCGATCGAGATCTGCATGTGATGACCGGGCACGCCTTCGTGATACGCCGTCGCCTCGTCGTCGAGCATGTCGCGCGTGGCGTAGTCGTAGGTGACCACCCAGACCTGGCCGGGCCGTGAGCCGTCGGGCGTGCCGGGGATGTACTGCGTCGAGCTCTCCTTCTCCATGTAAGCCGGGACGCTGGTCACGAGGAGCTTGCTCCTGGGCAGCAGCCCGAACAGCTGCGGCAGCTTCGGCTCCATCTGCCCGATGAAGTGCGTGAAACGGTCCAGGACCTGCTGGCGTGAGGTGCCACGCATCTTCGGATCGGCGAACACGGCCTGCTCGAAACTCTTGCGATCGGCGAAGCCCGCGGACTTTGCCAGCGCCGCGATCTGGTTCTCCAGGTCGGCCACCTGCGCGAGACCGATCTCGTGAATCTGGTCGCTGGTCAGCTTCGTCGTGGTCTGCGTATGGATCGCGTAGCGGTAACGCGCGTCGCCATCCGGCAAGGACCACACCCCGAACTGCTCACGGCCCTTGGGCGCGTACTCCTCGGCCAGGAACGTCTTCAGCCGGGCATAGGCGGGGCGGACCTTGCCGTCGACAGCGGCAATGATGTCGTCGCGGAGTTGCTGGCGGTCGGCCGCAGGGAACGAAGCCGGGATCGTGGCCGCGGGCCCGGCGAAGGGGCTCGACGCGCCTGCCGCGTCGGCCAGGGTTGCGCATCTGCACGACGGTCTTCTCGAGCAGGTAGCGCGGCTGCATCAGCCCGTCCTGCAGGCCCGCGCGCGAGCGCTCGATGACCTGATCGATCGCAGTGGGGATCGCGTTCAGGCGGGCGATGTAGTCGCGATAGTGCTGGACGCTGTCGAAAGGCGCGTAGCTCGCGATCTGCGGCAACGCGAGATGCACGCCGCTCATCTGCTCGATCGGCATCTCGTGGTTCTTGAGACGGATCGATTCGAGCCGGTCGGTCAGCGTTCGCACGAGCAGCAACTGATCGAGGCGGTCCGCGTCCGCCAGGCCCGTGGTGTCGATGCTCCGGGCACGCTGGAACAAGGCGGCGGTCTGCGCGCGCACGTCCTCGACGTGCGCCAGCGAGTAATCGGTCAGCCGGTCGTTGTACTTGTACTCGCCGAGCATCGTCGCGTACTCGGGGTTCTCGCGCAGGAAGAATTCCCAGTAGTCATCCGCGACTGCCTTGAGCTTCTCGTGACGAACCTGGATGTCCGAGACCGGCTTTGGCTTGACCTTAGGCTTGTGCGTCGCAGCCACCGCGCCCAGGACGGGCGCCAGCACCAGCGCAACCAGGATCAGTCGCACGGCATTCAGGCGGAAGACCTTACCCATCATTCGCCACCCCTCGTCCGGCATCAGGTGCTGCACGTTCCAGTCGAGCAGGCGCTCGAGCCGATCCCGCAGGTAGCTCGGCACCTTCAGGCCGTGGTTCTCGCCGGGATACACGACGAGCTGCGTCGGCACGCCGAGCGAGCGCAGCGCCTGGTACATCTGCTCGCTGCCGTTGCACGGCACGTTGAAGTCCTTCTCGGCGCAATAGAACAGCGTCGGCGTCTTGATGCGCTCCGGGTGCAGGAACGGATAGCTGACGCGATCCCACACGTCGCGGTTCGCCCACGGCGTGCCGAGTTCCAGTTCGTACTCGCGCGTGTACATGTCGTGGCCGTAGAGCGCCGCCCAGTTCGAGGCGCCCGCGCCGCTGACCGCCGCCTTGAAGCGCGTGTCGCTCGCGATCACGTAGTTGGTGAGGATGCCGCCGTAGCTGCGCCCACCGACACCGAGCCGATCCGGATCCGCGATGCCCGCCGCGACGACGTGATCGACCGCGGCCAGCACGTCCTGCACGTCCTTGTTGCCCCAGTCGGCGTAGATCGCGCGCGAGAAATCGAAGCCGCGGCCCGAACTGCCGCGCGGATTGGCCGCGACGACGACGAAGCCGCGCGCGGCATACGCCTGCCAGTCGGGCATGAACTCGTGGCTGAACTGGTACACGGGCCCACCGTGGATGCGGAGTATCGTCGGGTAGCGCCGTCCGGGTACGTAGTCCGCCGGCTTCACGACGAAGCCGTCGATCGACGTGCCGTCCTTGCTCTTGAACGTGATGTCCTCGTAGCGCACCAGCTGCTTCTGCGCGAGCCACGCATTGTGCGAGCCGAGCGGACGCAGCTTGCCCTTCTCCAGCACGGCAAGCTCGTTCGGCGTCACGTCGTCGCCGCCGAGCACGACCACGCGACCTTGCGTGGAAATGGCGAACCCGGCGTCGGTGCGCGCGCCGGACGTCAGCGGGGTGACCTTGCCCGATGCGACATCGATCCGCGACAGGTGGGTCACCCGGCTCTGCTCGATCAGCGCCAGCACCGACTTGCCGTCGGGCGACCACCGCACCGCGAGAACCAGCGATCGATCGGGGCAGGCACCGTCACGGCGCCGGTCGTTCGCGTCGATGAGTGCGAGCTGCATCGGCGCGTAGTAGATCCACTTCTCCGCGCCGCCCTGCAGGTACGCGATGCGGCGTCCGTCCGGCGACCACTGCGGACGCAGTCCGTCGAGCGAATCGCTGTCGGCACCATCGAGCTGCGTGAGCGGCTTCTCGGTCGCACCGGCACGCGCCTCGATCAGGTGCAGCGCGACCTTCGAATGCCGATCCGGATCCTCGCCACGACGGGTGACGAAGGCGATCTGGCGGCCGTCCGGCGACCACGAGGGATACGCCTCGTCGTGTGCTCCCGAGGTGAGCTGCGTCGTCTGCCCGCTCGCGACGTCGTGCAGGTACAGGTGCGAGCGGCGCGCACCGAGGTAGCCGTCGATGTCCTGCTTGAAATGAAAGCGGTCGGTCACGATCGGGGGCGGATTCTTTGGCTTCGGCGTGCCGGCCGGACGTTCGGGATCCGCCGCAGCCAGCGCGAGCCGCCGGCTGTCCGGTGACCACTGGAAGTCGTCGACGCCACCCGGCAGGTTCGTCAGCACGCGGGCCTCGCCGCCCCCGGCCGGCAGGGCCCAGACCTGCGTCTGCGCATCGTCGTCGCCACGGTCCGAGAGAAACGCCAGCCAGCGCCCGTCGGGTGACCACGCCGGCGCCCATTCGTCGCTCTTCGGGGTGTTCGTGAGCTGCGTGCGATCGCCGCCGTCGTAGCCGACACGCCAGAGGTCGGACTGCTGCTTGTCCTCGGCCACGTTCGATGACGGTGACGGTGTAGACGATGGACCCGCCATCGGGTGCAAACGCGGGTTCGGACACCGCCGCCAGTCGCGCCAGGTCCGCCGGCCCGAAGCGGTCGGCGGGAAGCTCGCGCCGCCACCAGGGCGATCGATGACACCAGCAGCAGGGAGCCGACGAACCAGCGAGATCGAAGTGCGCATGGAATCTCGCCAGGATCGCGCCGCGGCGGGCGCCATCGCACGATCCTAGCGAATACGCGAAACTGCTGCCCCTACTTCGACTCTTGCAGGAGATCGGCATGGCCAGGAAACGTCCGTCGCGGACCAGCGGCACCGTCGTGATGCTGGAACACCGCTCGAAGATCCTGGCGGACAACCCGCTCGGCGATTCCGCTGCACCGCACGCTCGGCGTGTGGCTGCCGCACGAATACGACAGCGGCGCCACGCACGGTCGCGGCCGGCGCTTCCCGGTGCTGTACGACCTCGTCGGATTCACGGGCACCGGCATCGCGCACCTCAACTGGAAGCCGTTCAGCGAGAACGTGGCCGAGCGCGCGGCGCGACTGGTGCACGAGAAGCGGATGGGTCCCGCGATCATCGTGTTTCCGGATTGCTTCACGTCGCTCGGCGGCAACCAGTACGTGAACTCGTCGGCCATCGGCAACTACGCCGATTTCCTGCTCGACGAAGTCATCCCGCTCGTCGACAAGGAGTTCCGCACGCTGGCCTCGCGCGATCACCGCGGCTGCTTCGGCAAGTCGTCCGGCGGCTACGGCGCGATGATCCACGGCATGAAGTACGCGTCGCACTGGGGCGCCATCGCCAACCATTCGGGCGATGCCTATTTCGATTTCATCTACCGTGCCGACTGGCCCAATACGCTGAACGAACTGGGCCGCTTCCGCCGGCCGCCGCGCAAGGAAGGTCGCTACGCGAACCGCGTCGATTCGGCCGAAGACCGCAAGCTGGCGCAGGGCCTCGACGACGGCCGGGTGCGGCGATTCCTCGAGGCGATGTGGAAGAAGCACAAGCAGACGCTGGGCGAAGGCCACGCACTGATGAACGTGTGCATGGCGGCGACCTACGATCCGGATCCCGCAGCGCCCAACGGCTTTCGACTGCCTTTCCACCTGGAGACCGGCGAGCTGCTGCCGCAGCGCTGGCAGCGCTGGCTGCAGCACGACCCGGTTCGGCTGGTCGCCCGATACGCCGATAACCTGCGTCGCCTGAAGGGAATTTACGTGGACTGCGGCTGGCGCGACCAGTACCAGATCCATTACGGCTCGCGGCAATTGTCGCGGGCCCTTGAAAAGGCGCGCGTCGCGCACCACTACGAGGAATTCGACGACACCCACTCGGACATCGACTACCGCATGGACGTGAGCCTGCCCTTCCTCTACCGCGCCCTGCGGCCCTGACGCACGGCTCGCCCCGACCGTGAGCAGCCCGCCGCCGTCCATGTCGCTGCCGGAGCTGCCGGTCGAGGTCTATCGCTCGCACTGGCGGCCGGCGTGCGAAGAGCGCGCGTTCATGCTGCACGCGGTCGGCATCGGTTCGCAGGTGGTGCCCAACGGCGAGCTCTGGAGTCTCGTCGTGCTCGCGCCGTCGGCGACGGCGGCGATCAGCCACCTGCGCGGTTACGAGCGCGAGAATCCACCGAAGCGACGCGTGCTGGCGCGACCGGAGCAGATGCATCCACGCGCATGGATCGGGCCGGTCACTGTACGTGCTCGTCATGGTGCTGGTCGCCTGGCTCTCCGGTCACCGGACCTTCGCCACGAACTGGCTCGCCGCTGGCGTGCTCGACACGGCCGTCGTGCGTGGTGGTGAATTCTGGCGGACGGTGACGGCACTGACGCTGCACTTCGACGTCGCGCACCTCCTCAGCAACCTGGGATTCGGCGCGTTCTTCGGCTGGCTCGCGTCGCAACTGCTCGGCCCGGGCGTCGCCTTCGGCGGCGCCGTCGCGGCGGCCAGCCACTCGCCAATGCGCTCAATGCGTCGGTGCAGCCGGCCAGCCACGTTTCTGCCGGCGCATCGACCATGGTCTTCGCGCTGCTCGGCCTGCTCGCGGCCTACGCGTGGCGACGCCGGGCGGACTCGGGCGAACGCTGGGCCTATCGCTGGGCGCCGTTGATCGCCGGTGTGTTCCTGCTCGGCTTCACGGGCGTGGGCGGCGAAAACACCGACGTGCTGGCGCACCTCACCGGCTTCATCACGGGCTCGGCGACAGGCTGGTGGCTCGGTCGCCTGTCGCAGATTCCGCAAGCCACGCACACAATGGCTGGCCGGGACTCGGCGCGCTGGCCGGCATTGCTGCTGCCTGGTGGGCCGCCCTGACGCTGGGGGCCTGAACGCCGGGCTCAGGTATGCTCCGCGGCCCACCTTCGACCGCGGCAAACCGACGATGGCCCTGCAGCAACTGACCGCCGGAACAGGTCCGCACCTGGACCCTCGAACAGAAAGACCGCTGGTGGTTCACCAACGTCTACCGCGGCAACATGGCGCAGCTCACGCTGCGTTCGGCCATCACCGGGTTCCTGCTCGGTGGACTGCTGAGCGTCACCAACCTGTACGTTGGCGCCAAGACCGGCTGGACGCTCGGTGTCGGCCTGACTTCGGTCATCCTCGCGTTTGCGATCTACCGCGCGTTCGCGCAGCTCGGCGCGCGCGACATGACGATCCTCGAAAACAACTGCGTGCAGTCGATCGCGACGGCGGCCGGCTACATGACGATGCCGCTGACTTCGGGCCTGGCGGCGTACATGTGGGCGACCAACCAGGTCCTGCCGGTGTGGCAGATCATGGTGTTCAACATCCTGCTGTCGTGCCTCGGCGTGCTGGTGGCGTTCCCGATGAAGCGCCGCTTCATCAACGACGAACAGCATCCGTTCCCTGAGGGTCGCGCCTGCGGCGTCGTCCTCGACGCGCTGTATCACGGCGCCGGGGCCGCACGGGGCATGCTCCGCGCCAAGGCACTGGCCGTCGCGGCCGCAATCGCCGGCTTCACGAGCTTCATCGCCGGCGAAAGCTACATGAAGCTCATCCAGGAGAAGTGGCTCGGCCTGGCCTCCTCCTGGCACCTGCCGGTCAAGCTCGACGGCTGGTACTACGCGCTGGTCGAGCGCGGCATCGCCCCGTTGCCGAAGCTGGCCGGCGTGGACATCCGCCAGCTCGCACTCACCCCCTCGCTCGACTTCGCGATGATCGGTGCCGGCGGCCTGATGGGTATCCGCGTGGCGGCGAGCCTGCTGCTCGGCGCCGTTGCTCAATTTTGTCGTCGTCGCGCCGATCATGATCTCGGCCGGGGAGATCCAGCCGCGCGCAGGCTCGATCGAGGCAGGCACCGCGATTTTCGGGCGCGCGCACATCCTCAACAACTGGTCGCTCTGGTACGGCATCACGATGATGGTGGTGGCGTCGCTGGTCGCGCTGTTCGCGAAGCCGGAGATTTTCATCGCGGCCTTCAGGAGCCTGCGGCGAAGCAAGGACACGGCCGGCAAAGGCGGACCTGCTGCGCGACATCGAACTGCCGCTGGTCGTCTCGTGGATCGGCGTGCCGGTGCTCGGCGCGGTCGGCGTCTGGATGCTGCATGCCTGGTTCGGCGTGAACTGGGTGCTCGGCGCGCTCGCGATGCCGATGATCCTGGTGCTCGCGCTGATCGCCGCAAGCAGCACGGCGCTGACCGGCATCACGCCGTCCGGGTCACTGTCCAAGATTCCGCAGTTCACCTTCGGTGCGCTCGACGCGAGAACGCCCGCGCCGAACCTGATGACTGCCGTCATGTCGTCGGAGGTGGCCAGCAACGCCTCGAACCTGCTGATGGACATCAAGCCGGGTTACATGCTCGGCGCCAAGCCGCGGCAGCAGGCGATCGGTCACGTCATCGGCATCGTCGCGGGTGCACTCGCGGCCACGCCATTGTTCTTCGTGCTGTTCGGACTCGCCGGATTCGACCCGGCCGCCGGCAAGTCCGTGGCCGACACGATGGTCAGCGACAAGTTCGCGTTTCCCGGCGCGGTGCAATGGAAAGGCGTGTCCGACCTGGTCGCAGCGGTCTTCGGCGGCCCTGAGGCCAGCGGCCTGCTCACTGCGTCGATCGTCTGGTCCATCGCGATCGCCGGCTTCGCGGCGCTCGTGATGGAGGTGCTGCGCATACGAACGAACAACCGGTTTCCGCTCTCCCCGCTCGCGATCGGCCTCGGCGTCGTGCTGCCGCCCGACTCGTCGTTCATGATGTTCTGCGGCGCGGCGCTGTTCTGGTACGCGGCCCGCAAGCTCAAGTCCAGCCCGGGCACCCGCGCGCACGAGATCTGGGTCGAATCGCAGGAGCCGATCTGCGCGGGCCTGATCGCCGGCGCCGCACTGGTCGGCATCGGCGACATCCTGGTCAAGGTGTTCGTGCTGTCCTGAGCGCGATCCCGTCGCGGAACTCCAGGTACGCCGCGAGAATTGCCTCGGGCGCTTCCAGGTGCGGGTAGTGCCCGAGGTCGTCGAAGAGAACGACGTCCGGTTCCGGCACGAGTTCGCGATAGCGCTCGGCCAGGTGACGACCGGAGACCGGATCGAGCGCGCCGCAGAGCAAACGTCGCGGCACCTTCGAATTCACGAGCGCACCGACCCAGCGCGGCCGTTGCTGCCGGCGCTGCTCCATGTAGTTGATGATGCGCGCGAGCGCGCGCTTGCCATCGTCCCGCACCTGCAGGGACCAGAGGTCGCGCAACTCCTGCTCGGACGGCGGATTGACGCCGGCGATGCGGTGCATCGTGCGCTTGAACGTGCCGTAAGTAATGGCACGTGAGACGACCGGACCGGTCCATTTGTGCGCCAGCAGCTTCTGGATCGGCCGCGCACGGTGGGTTTCCGGAAACAGTCCGCCGTTCAGGAAGCACATGCTGGCCAGCGGCAGCTTCCCTTCAACTTCGCGCGCCAATAGCTCCTGCGCGACGGTATCGCCGTAGTCGTGCGCCAGCACGTGCGGGCGAGTCACGCCGTGCTGCGCGAGCAGGGCCGCACAGAGGTCGGCCTGCAGCGTGATCGGATAGTCGGAATTGCGCGGCTTGTCGGACAACCCGAAGCCGAGCATGTCGAGCGCATACAGTGAGTAGCGTTCGGCCAGGGGGGCCCACAGCGGGTGCCAGTCGTAGCTCGCCGTCGGGTAGCCGTGGATCAGCAGCAGCGGATCCTTGCCGGGTGCAGCCTGCACGCGGCAGAAGATCCCGTGTCCCGCGAGACGTTCCCGGCGCCCGGCGTTGATCCAGGCTTCGAGCTCCTGCGAATGGACCATCACTTCCCCGAGGACTCCCTGTCATGTTCGAATCGTTCGCAGCCGGAGGCAACGTCCTGATCCAGGGTGCCAGCCGCGGCATCGGCCTCGAATTCGTGCGGCAGTGCCTGGCCGAATCCCGGGTCGGCCACGTCCTTGCCACCTGCCGATCGCCGGCCAATGCCGCCGACCTGGCGAGGCTGGCAGCCAGCGCCGCAGGCCGCCTCACCGTCCTTCCCCTCGATGTGACGGACGAGGCATCGATTGCCGCGGCCGCCGCGGCGACCGCACATACGGTCTCCCGTCTGCACCTCGTCGTCAACTGCACCGGGGTGCTGCACGACGCCACGCGCGGCATGCGGCCGGAGAAGCGGTTGGCCGACGTGCGCCCGGAGTCGCTGGCCCGCGCGTTCGCAGTCAATGCGATCGGCCCGCTGCTGGTGGCGCGGAATTTCGAGCACACTGCTCGCGCATGCGGACCGGGCCGTATTTGCGAGCCTGTCGGCACGCGTCGGCAGTATCGAGGACAACCGTCTGGGGGGCTGGTACGCGTATCGCGCGTCCAAGGCCGCCCAGAACATGTGCACGCGCACGCTCGCGGTCGAGTGGGCGCGCAGCCGCCGCAACGTCATCTGCGTGGCATTGCATCCCGGCACGACGGACACCGACCTGTCGCGCCCCTTCCAGGGCAACGTGCCCGAGGGCAAGCTGTTCGGCGTGGAACGCGCCGTCTCGCAACTGCTGGAAGTGATCGATCGCCTGCAACCGGCCGACACGGGGCAATTCTTTGCGTGGGACGGCGAACGCATCCCGTGGTGAACGAGACCGCATCGACTGCTGCGCCTGAAACGCTGCCGGTCCTGTACCGGGACGAACGGCTGGTCGTGGTCGACAAGCCATCGGGACTGCTGGTGCACCGCTCGCCGATCGACCGGCACGAAACCCGGTTTGCGCTGCAGATCCTGCGCGACCAGCTCGGTCAGCGTGTGTACACGATCCACCGCCTCGACAAGGGCACGTCCGGAGTGCTGGCGTTCGGGCTCGATCCGGACACGGCCCGCGAGTACGGCGCGATCTTTGCGCAGCGCAGCGTCATCAAGACCTACGTCGCGCTGGTGCGCGGCTGGCCAGCGGCGGCAGGCACCATCGATCGCCCGCTCGCCGCGGTCGAAGACGAGCGCAGCGGGCCGCAGTCCGCCGAACCCCGCGAATCGCAAACGGCCTTCCGGCGCATCGCGGCGTTCGAGTTGCCAGTGTGCGTCGATCGCTACCCTACTTCGCGCTATGCGCTGGTCGAACTGACCCCGCATACCGGGCGACGGCACCAGTTGCGGCGCCACCTCGCCGGTGAGTCGCATCCGATCATCGGCGACTCGACCTACGGCAAGGGGAAGCACAACCGGCTGTTTCGCGAGATGTTCGGCGTGCAGCGGTTGCTGCTCGCGTGCACGCGGCTCGAATTCACGCCGCCCGCAGGCAAAACGGCGCTTCGAATCGAAGCGCCGCTTGCTGTCGAGTTCAACGCGCTGCTCGCCCGGCTGGACGCGCAGTACGCCGCGGATCCGCTCAGCTCATCTTTGCCTTGACCTTCGCCGCCAGCGCGGCGATCTCGCCGCGACGGCCCTTGTCCGCCGCTTCGCGACCCGGACGCGGCGCAGCCTTGCCCGCCTTGTCGAGGTACTGCAGCGATTCCGGGTAGCGGCCCTGCTCGAACAGGTACTCCGCGTAGAAATAGTTCGCGTCGATGCCGTTCGGATTCAGCTTGAGCGCCTTCTGCAACAGCTGCCCGGCCTTCTCGTCGTCGCCGAAGCCGACCGGGAAGCCGGGCACCTTGTAGTACAGCGCACCCAGGCTCGTGTAGGCCGAACCGTCGAGCGCAGTCGGATCGAGCTTCAGCGCCGCCTCGAGGTTACCCCGCGCTTCCTTGCACAGCGAGAGCGCACCGAGCCCGCCCTTCGCGCCGGCGTAGCTGCTCTCGATGATGCCTTCCCAGATCAGCGCCTCGGGACGCGTGGGGTTCTGGTGCGTGAAACTCTCGGCCCGCTTCTCCAAGGCCTCGAAGGCCCTGGCGCGCTCGTCACCCGCGGGGGTTTCGTAGTTCACCTTGGCCCAGGCCTGCTGGATCGACAGCAGTTCCGTGTCGAAGGCGGGGTTGGCAGCCGTTGCGGCGCACAGCGGGCCGGCGAGCAAGGTCGCGCAGACGAATACGACGTTACGTGCGTGTTTCATGGTTTCTCCTCAGGACTGCGTGGCACGCGCAGCGAGAGCGGCTGCAGCGTGTCGGCGGATGACAGGAAGCTGCTTGCGGAGCGAGCCGTCGACGACTCCCGGCAGCAGCGCGTTGATGCGGACGAACAGCTTTTCGGGCCAGCCGAAAACGGCGCTGGTCTTGCCCGCCTCGAGCATGGAACAGGCGGCCGCCGCCACCTGCGCGGGCGGATCCATCGCAACCTTCAGCTCGGCGTTCATGCGGTCGACGGCCGAGGCGTTCATGCCGGTCCTGGTCGCCCGCGGCGCGAAGTAGTGCACACCGATCCTGGAATCGGCCAGCTCGCGTCGCAGTGCTTCGGTGAAGCCGCGCAGCGCGAACTTGGTGGCGGAGTACGCGGTGAACCCGGGATAGCCGAGGCTGCCGAACACGGAACCGATGTTGAGGATCGCTCCCGCCGGTTGCGAGCGCAGCTGCGGCAGCAGGGCCCGCGTGAGCTGCATGGGCGCAACGGCGTTGATCGCAAACAGCCGCTCGATCGCTGCGTCGTCGAGTCTCGTCGAGCATGCCGAAATCGCCGAGACCCGCGTTGTTGACGAGCACGTTGATGCCGCTACCGCCCCAACCACTCGCGACCTCGACCACGCGTGCACGCCCCGCGTCGGTCGCAAGATCGGCCGCACACCAGTCGACGCGCGCGGAGCCACCGCCGAGTTCCTGCGCCACGCTTGCCAGCGCCTGCGCATCGCGACCCACGAGCAGGACGCTCGCGCCGCGGCCGTGCAGCTCCCTGGCCAGCGCACGGCCGATGCCGCCGCTGGCGCCAGTGATCAGCGCACGCATCGCCGTGGCCTTCATGCGCGCAGCCTCGCGGGGACGGCGGCGCTCTTCGCGGCGACGTCGGCTTCGAGGCCCCGGAACATGTTGCCGTAGAGCCAGAACACGCCCTTCGCGCAACGGATGACGGCTTCGCGATCCTCCGCCTGCGTCAGGCGGCCGAGAATGCCCTCGAGATCGCCGACGTGCTGCTGGTCCAGCTCGCCATGGCTGCGCAGGTAGCTGAACGCCTTCGTCGGCAGTTGCAGCGTCGACTTGATGCGGTCGGCGGCATTGAGCGCCAGCGCGACACTGGTCCCTTCGAGCACGAACACCATGCCGAAGAAGCCGAGCGGGTTGCGACGCTGGATCGTGTCGTAGGCGTACGCGACCATGCATTCCGTCGCCAGCGCCGGCTGCGAGGCTGCCGCGGCCGCACGGTCGCCGCCCGCGTGCTCGATGTCGTTGAGGATCCACTGCTCGTGGCCGCGTTCCTCGTCGAGGTAATGCAGGATCGACTCCTGGAGCCATTCGTGGCCCGCGGGAATGCGGGCGCCGACAGCCATCATCAGCGGCACCGTGTGACGCACGTGGTGGTAGGCCTGCGTCAGGAATTCGACGTACAGCTCGCGGGTGATGTCGCCGGCGAGTGCGCGCTGAATGGCGGGCGCTGCCAGCAGGTAGTTACGGTCGGCGACGGTGTCGCGCTGCAGTTGTTCGTACAGGTGCATCGATGGGTTCCGGGAAAGGTCAGGACGCGAGTTCTGCGCGATAGAGGTCGTCGAGCAGCGCACCGAGACGCGAATGGATTTCCTGGCGGCGCAGGCGGCCGTTGGCCGTCAGCGTGCCGTCGGCAAACGTGAAAGGACCGGGGGCGCGCGCCCAGTGGCGCACCTGCGCGTAGTTCGGGAGCGCTGCGTTCGCCGCGTCGATGGCGGCTTCAACGGCCGCGTCCGTTGCTTCGATTGCGGTCGCTCCGACGAGCGCGACGGCGTAGGGGCGTGACTCGCCATAGACCAGCACCGGCCGGCCGGCGAGGCGCTGCGATATTTCGCACTCGACCCATTCCGGCGACACGTTGCGGCCAAAGCTGGTGATGAACCGGTTGCCGATGCGACCGTGCAGCTGGAGGTAACCGTCGGCATCGAACACGCCGAGGTCGCCGGTCGCGATTTCGTCGAGCGACGCGCGCGGCGCATCGCCCAGGTAGCCGAGCATCGTATTGCCGGCAACGTGCACCTGCCCCGCGGCATCGACACGCACGCGCACGTGCGGCAACGGACGTCCCACGGTTCCGGCGCGACGCGCCGCGGGCGTGTTCAGGCACACGACCGACGCGCACTCGCTGAGGCCGTAGCCTTCATAGACCGGGATGCCGACGGCGTCGGCCCGCGCGAGCAACTCGCGCGAGACCTTCGCGCCACCCACGGCGACGAATTGCAGCGAGGCCGGCGGTTGCCAGCCACGCTCCGCCGCGACGACCAGCACCTGCAGCAGTTCGGGCACGAGGATCAGGCTGTTGGGCTGCTCGCGCGACAGTGTCCCGAGCAGCCGGGCCGCATCGAGGCCGCCGTAGCTCATGCCCGTGGCCGAGCTCGGCGGCACGAGGCATGTCGCGCCGCGCAGCAAGGGCGCATACAGACCCGCGACGTTCTCGAGCAACGTTGCCAGCGGCAGGATGCAGAGGTGGCGCTCGATGGCAAGCTCGCGCGTGGCGCCAGCCACCGACTCCGCGATGGCCTCGAGCGCAGGACCCGCAAGGCACACGCCCTTCGGGTTCGACGTGCTGCCCGAGGTGTAGGTGATCTTGCGCGTGCCCGCGGGCGCGACCGGCCGGCTGGCGAGGTCGAGCTGCCGGCGGAACCGGTGCAATCCGCACACGGGCGAGGTGCCATCCAGCCGCCAACCCTGCAGCAGCGTCTGCGCGCGGGTCGCGTCGTCGGTCAGGACCGCATCGACACCCGCATCGTCGAGCGCATGGGCCATCTGCGCGGGCGTGAAGGAACCCGGCAGCGGCACCGAGAGCATTTCGCCGACGTGCAGCGCGAGATCCGCAAGCGCCCAGGGCACGCCGTTGTCCGCCAGCACGGCATGCCGTTCAGCGCCGCCTTCGCGCAGCCATTCGATCTCGTGTTCGATCAACGACGGCAGGGCGCCATAGGAAATCGCGCGTCGCCCGTCGGCGAGGGCGATTGCGCCCGGAGGCGCAGAGCGCAGCGCATCCAGCAGCATCAGTGACCCGGCGCCCGGTGCGCGAAGCCAGCCAGCCGATCCGCGTCGGGCAGGTAACCGGCAAACACGCGAGGATCGGTCTCGTAGTAGCGACCCCACGAATCCGCCGCGGTGGCGACGCTCGACGGGTCGGCACGGCCGAGTTCGATCAGCGGCGCGCCGAAGCCTTCGAGAATCTGGCGCAGCGCGCCGGTGGCCGTAAAGACGATCCACGAGTAGCGGCGGCTCATCAGGAACACTGGCAACTGCGCGACCATGCGCACCGCGGCGCGGCAACTGGCGCCGGCGAGGTTGCCGACTTCGACGATCTCGTCGCGACGGACGGCGCGCGCACCGCCGCGATCGACCGGCAGCGCCGCAGGCTTGCCGTCAGTCGTTCCTCGACGGGGCGGTCGAGGTAGTGCTCGAGATAGAGTCGACTCTCTTCCGCACCGCGGATGCCCGCGACGCCGCGCAGTTCACCCTGGCGGTCACGGAACGAGATGAGCGTGGGCATGAACGTGCGGACTTCGGCGCCATGCTTGGCCGCGAACCGGGTACGGACATAGGCCTCGAGGTCTGCGCGACCCGTTTCGCCGGCACGGACCGGCTGCAGGTGCAGGCTTTCTCCCAGCGTGCGCAGTTCGTCGGCCGCCCGCTGTTGCAGCGTCATCTTGCGCGGGGCTTCGATCATGAGGTCGGTGGCTTCCAAGTCCGCTCCCGGGGTGGTTGCAGCCCGCTTTGCTGCGCGGACTGCGGTAAGACGGCCGCCGGCAGGGAAATCAATCGCTGACGGCCGAAGTCATCCATAAAATACATAGATTTCATATGGTTAGGAAAGCCGGGACGACCCCGGAGCGAGTCGCGATTGATTTGCAGGAGCAACCGCGTCTTACTCGCATGCACCCATGGACGCACCGATGAAGGACGATCGCGAACTGGTCGCAGCGATGCTCGCTGGCGACGAGCGCGCGTTCACGACCTTTTTCGAGACGTACTTCCCGCGCGTCTATCGCTTTGCCCTGCCGCGCATGAACCGCAATGCCGACGCCACCAAGGACGTCGTGCAGGCCACGCTGATCAAGGCGATGCGCGCGATCGGGGACTGGCGCGGCGAGGCAGCGCTCTTCACCTGGTTGTGCCAGATCTGCCGGCGGCAGATCGTCGACCACGTCCGCAGTGAACGCCGCTATTCCTCCAAGGTCGTCCTGATCGACGACAGCGAGGAAGTCCGGGCCGCGCTCGAATCCATCGAGGCGCCGTCGACCGACGACCCGCTGCACGGCGCCGATCGCGCCGAGCTCGGCCGCCTGGTGCACGCGGTGCTCGACCGGCTGCCCAGCCGGTATGGCGAAGCGCTGGAATGGAAATATGTCGAAGGCCGTTCGGTCGAGGAAATCGGCGCACGGCTGGGCATCGGCCAGACGGCGGCACAGTCGCTGCTGGCGCGAGCGCGGATCGCATTTCGGGAAGGGGTGGAGGCTGTGTTCGGCGCGTCGGCAGACGACGTGCTCGCCAGCCTCGAGGCATGAGAACGCAACGATGAACGAACACGAACAGAATCACGAGCGCACCGACGACGACGCCGATCTCGCTGCTTTGCTCCGCGCAGTCGGCCCACGCGTGCAGCCGCCGGCGGATATGGCCGCTGCAGTGCGCGCCGCCGTTGCAGCCGAATGGCGCACGACGGTCGCAGCGCGTCGGCAGGCCCTTGCACCCACCCGACGTCGCGTCGTGCAACCCTGGATGGCGATGGCCGCGTCGGTCGCAGCGATCGCGATCGCCGTCGGCATCGCGTTGCCGCGGTGGAATGGCACAGGCGACCCCGTGGCCACCGTTGCCCGCGTTTCCGGCGCGGCTGCAGTCCGTCACTCCGCCGACGGCGCCTGGCAGTCACTGGCGGCGGGTTCGAACGTCGCCGCCACCGATGAAATCCGCACCGATGCTTCCGGGCGGGTCGCTTTGCGTCGCCCCGACGGACTCGAAGTGCGCCTCGACGCTGCCACGCAACTTGCCGTCAACGCTGCCGATCGCGCGTCGCTCGTGTCGGGAAGCGTCTACGTCGACGCAGGCGCGCCCGGCACCGGCAGTGACGACTTCGTGATCGGCACGCCCTACGGCGACGTGCGTCACCTGGGCACGCAATACGTCGCCTCGGTCAAGGACGGCCTGTTGCAGGTGGCTGTGCGCGAAGGCAGCGTCGCGGTCGACAAGGGCAAGACTCCCGTCGTGGCTCGGGCCGGCGAATCGCTGACGATCGCGCGCGATGGCGCAGTGAGCCGCTCGCAGCTCGACGTGTACGGCGAAGCATGGCGCTGGGCAGAGTCCGTCGCGCCCGAATTTGCCATCGAAGGACGCTCGCTCGACGAGTTCCTCGCGTGGGCCGGCCGCGAGACGGGTCGCAAGGTCGTGTACACCTCGGCCGATGCCGCACGCGAAGCCGAGACGACGCAGCTGAAGGGATCGGTCGCAGGCCTCGCGCCCGAAGCGGCGATCGCAGCAGTATTCGCCTCGGAACCGGGACTGCGGCAGCAGATCGCGGGCGGGCAGATTCGCGTGGAGCGCGCCAGCCACTGACGGACAAGCCGCGGTAGGCGGGTCGGCGGCACTCGGCTACCATCAGGGCGTCCGGCCGCTGCGGCGGCCCGGGCAGACCTATGCCCACCCGCCAGCCACGCCCTCGCCCTCGTACCCAGACTCCCCCACGCCGCGCGCTCGGCGCCGCGGTGGTCCTGCTTGCGTGCCTGGGCGCCAACGCCGCGCAGGCAGCTGCACCTTATCGCGGGCGCTCCGTCGACGCCGTTCTCGACGAACTCGCTGCGGCGGCCAACGTCCAGCTCGTCTACACCTCGGCCGTGGTTCCCGCGACGGCGACGGTCACCGCCGAACCCGCGGCCGGACCCGCACTCGAAGCGATCGCGCAGGTGCTCGCCCCGCTCGGACTGAAACTGCAACGCATCGAGGGGCGGATCTACTCGGTCGTCCCCGAGCAGGAAGCGAAGCGCTCGTCCGCGGCCGCGCCACCGACCACGGCCGCCGTCGCCGATCCGCGCAACGAACCGATCGCTGACGTCGTCGTGACGGCCAGCCGCTACTCGCTGGCTGCCGACGTGCCCGAGGTGCATGCGTTTCTTTCGCAGGACGAACTCGAGGCGCTGCCGCGCCTGGCGGAGGACGCGTTGAAGGCCGTCCATCGACTGCCGGGCGCCGGCAGCAACGGTCTCGCGGGGCTCGCGCACATGCGTGGCGGCGACGCCAACGAGACCCAGGTCCTGTTCGACGGGCTGCCGCTCTATGAGCCGTTCCACCTGCGACTGCTGCAGAACCCGTCGAGCGTGCTCGACGAGCGGATCGTCGACCGGCTCGACGTGTACGCAGGTGGGTTCACGGCGGACTACGGCGACCGCATGAGCGCGATCATCGACGCACGCTCGTTGCGGCCCGACGCCGACGCCTACTACGAACTGGGCCTGAGCCTGATGCACGCCAATGCACTGGCCTCGCACAGGTTCGCGGACGGGCGCGGCCAGTGGCTCGCCTCCGTTCGACGCAGCAACCTGGACGAAGTCGCCGACATCCTGGATTCGACCCTGGGTGAACCGACGTACCTCGACGGCTTCGCCCGCGTCGACTACGAGTGGTCGCCATCCACGCGCGGCAGCCTCCACACCCTGCTCGCGAGCGACCACGCCGAGATCACGAACTCGGCTGGCACCGAGCACGCGGTCGCGGAATATTCGAACGCGTACGTCTGGGGCACGCTCACGCACGACTGGTCAGGCCAGCTGAGCACGACGGCGATCGTCTCGTTCACCGACGTCGCGGCCGAACGCAAGGCGGTCGTCTTCGAACCCGGCAAGCGCATCGGCAACGTCGACGACGAGCGCGACTACGACGTGCTGGGACTGAAGTTCGACGCCAGTTACGCGACCGACCGCTGGCTGCAGCGCGCAGGCATCGACGCGCGCACGCTCAGCGCAACCTACGACTACGCCGGCAGCGTCGACTTCGCGCCGGACTACCCTTACCCCGGCGCTCCGGCGCAGGACATCGCGCGCGCGCTCGCGCCCCAGCCCTCGGGCGAGCACTTCGCCGTGTATTACACGGTGCGCGGCAGGCTGACGGATGCGCTCACGGCGGAACTCGGACTGCGCTGGGACGAGGAAACCTACGGCGTCGACTCCGACGACCAGCTCGCACCGCGCGCTGAACCTCGCGTGGCGAGTCAGCGACCGCACGCGACTGCTGGCGAGCTGGGGCCGTTACGTGCAGTTCCAGGGCATCGAGGAACTGCCGGTCGAGGACGGCGTCACGGAGTTCACGCCGGCACAGCGTTCGGATCATCTCATCGTCGGGCTCGAGCACGACCTCGCACCGGCCTACACGCTGCGCGTCGAGGCGTACCGCAAGAATTACAGCGACCTGCGCACGCGCTACGAAAGCCTGTACGACCCGCTCTCGCTCGCGCCGGAACTGCGCTGGGATCGCACGGCGATCTCACCGTCCTCGGCGCTCGCCGAAGGCGCCGAAGTGCTGCTGACGCGCAAACCGGTCGACGCCTGGAGCGGCTGGTTCAGCTACGCCTGGTCGCGCGTCGAGGATCGCATCGACGGCAGCGACGTCAGGCGCAGCTGGGACCAGACCCACACCGTCAACCTCGGCGCGCTCTGGTCGTCGGGACCGTGGCAGGCCACGCTCGCCGCGCAGTTCCACACGGGCTGGCCCGTCACACCGATCGCGCTCGATGCCGGCGGCAACGTGGTGCAGGGCAGTCGCAACGGGACGCGCTATGCCAACTACGGCTCCGTCGACGCGCGGGTGAGCTACGAGTGGACGCTGCCGCGCGGCACGTTGACCCTGCATGGCGAGGTGACCAACGCCTTCGACCGGCGCAACCCGTGCTGCACCGACATCGACTACGGCGTCGTCGACGGCACGCCGACGCTCGAGCGCGAACTGCGGCACTGGCTGCCGCTCGTGCCCTCGGTCGGCGTGCTCTGGAAGTTCTAGGGCTTCAGCCGACGCCGTGCTTGTGGAACCAGGCGAGGCACGCAGCCCAGCCCGCCGCCGCGTCTTCCGCACGGTAGCTCGGCCGGTAGTCCGCCAGGAAAGCGTGGCCCGCCTCGGGGAACACCGATGATCTCGGACGGCTTGCCCGCCGCCTGCAGTGCTGCACGCATCGCGTCGACGTCGGCCAGAGGAATGCCCTGGTCCTTGCCGCCGTACAGGCCGAGCACCGGCGCGTCGATGTCGGCCACGACGTCGAACGGATACTTCGGCTGCAGTTCCGTCGCCTGGCCCTTGAGCCGGCCGTACCAGGCGACGCCCGCCTTCAGGTCCTTGTTGTGTGCGGCGTAGAGCCACGTGATGCGGCCGCCCCAGCAGAAACCCGTGATGGCCAGCTTGCGCTTGTCGCCCTTGCTCGATTTCGCCGCCCACGCAGCGGTCGCGTCGAGATCGGACATGACCTGCGCGTCGGGCACCTTGCTCACGACCTCCGCGAAGATCTGCTTCCAGTCGCTGATCTTCGAGACGTCACCCTGGCGGGCATAGAGCTCGGGAGCGATGGCGCAGTAGCCCTGCCGGGCAAAGCGCCGGCAGACGTCCTTGATGTGCTCGTGGACGCCGAAGATTTCCTGCACGACCAGCACGACCGGGAAGTGCTTGCCCTTGGCGGGCATGGCGCGATACGCGGGGATCTCGCCGTCCGCGACCGGGATCCGCACTTCGCCGGCGTCGAGGCCGTCGGTACTGGTCGTGATCGTCTGCGCGGAGACCGGCTGCACGGCCAGCGCAAAGCCCGTGGCGAGCGAGGTCACCAGCACCTGCCGGCGCGTCAGCGAGCGCTTGCCGAGCAGTGAATCGAGATCGGCATTGGTCCATTGATCGTGCATCTGCGTGTTCCTCTTCGTTGTCTGGTCAGCGCGGCTCGACGCCGGGCTGGTACGGCTCGGTCTCGGCGGCAACGGCCTGCGCCACTTCGGGCAACACGACGTAGCGCGTAAAGTCCTCGGGCATCCGCTTCGCGCGCCCGGTCTGCAGGTCGATGCAGACGTAATGGAGCAGTGCGCGCAGCAGCGTTTCGCCGTCGGACTTCCGGCGGATCTGGAACCTGCGCTCGATGCGCAGCTTGCAGTCGTTGCGGACCGGCCAGGTCGCGACCTCGATCTGGTCGCCTTCGAGCGCCGCGCGGAGGTAATTGATCTGCGTGCGCCACACGGCCATGCCGCGGTTGAGCGAGCGGCACAGCTCCGGGCTGATGCCGCGCGAAATCGAATGTGCCCAGGCGCAGTCGTCGAGCCACGCGACGTAGACGGCGTTGTTGACGTGGCCGTAACCGTCGATCTCGTTGTGAACGGCGATGCGCTCGTGGATGAACGGCGACGGCAGGTCCCACTTCATTGCGGGGCGTCTCCTGCGGCTGGATCATGCCCGCGCCCGGGCAGCATCGTGTCGAGCCTTGCGTCCTTCTCGGTCCAGAGCACGCCCAGCCATTCCTTGAAGCGGGCGCGCAGCCTGGAGTCCTCCGCGTAGTCGCCCTGCGCAACCCACGGCTCGATCGGGCGCCGCAGCACGTGCATGCGCACCGGGCCGACCCGGCCGCAGCAGAGATCCCACAAGGTCGGGCTGGACTCGCTGTAGGCGATGGTGACGTCGAGCACCGAGTGCAGCATGCCGCCCATGGCCGACAGCACGAAGGCAACGCCACCCGGGCGCGGCCGCAGCAGGTGGCGGTACGGCGACTTGCGTCGCCTTGTGCTTCGCCGCCGTGAAGCGCGTGCCCTCGACGAAGTTCATCACCGACGTCGGCAGCAGCGCGAAACGCTCGCAGGCCTTGCGCGTCGCGTCGAGGTCCTCGCCGCGGGCCTCCGGGTGCTTCTGCAGGTAGGTGGCCGAGTGGCGCTTCATGAACGGGAAGTCGAGCGCCCACCACGCCAGCCCGAGGAACGGCACCCAGATCAGTTCCTGCTTGAGGAAGAACTTCAGGAACGGGATGCGCCGGTTGAAGGCTTTCTGCAGCACCAGGATGTCGACCCAGGAACGATGGTTCGACAGCACGAGGTACCAGCTGCGCGGATCGAGGCCCTCGACGCCCTCGACCTCGAGCCGCAATACACCCATCAGGCTGAAGATCGCGCCGTTGCAGCTGATCCAGGCCTGGGCAATCCAGATCATGAGGGCGCTCGTCCAGCGGCGCCATGCGGCGAGCGGGACGAGCAGCTTCGCGAGCGCAACGACCATCAGGATCGGCACCCAGAACACCACGTTCACCGCCATCAGCGAAATGGTGATGACGCCTTTCAGCGTCGAGCCACGCCGTGTCTGCACGTTCTGCCGATCCTCACCGCCCGGGGTGTACGATTATGCCCCGGTCAACGCCCCTGGAGCATGCCATGCCGCTCGAGTTGTCGGCCCTCGAAGCGAGGGTCGTCGGTTGCCTGATCGAAAAGCAGATCGCGACGCCCGACCAGTACCCCCTGTCGCTGAACGCGCTGGTCAACGCCTGCAACCAGAAGAGCAATCGCGACCCGGTCACGAACCTCGAGGAACGCGAAGTGCAGGCCGTCGTGGACGCGCTGATCCGCAAGCAGATCGTGCTGGAAAAATCCGGGTTTGGCAGCCGGGTGCCGAAGTACCACCAGCTGTTCTGCAATACGCAGTTCGGCAGCCTGAAGTTCTCCCCGGCGCAGACGGCCATCGTCTGCGAACTGCTGCTGCGCGGCCCGCAGACACCTGGCGAGCTGCGCACCCACGCCGGGCGGCTGGCAACCGTCAGCGGCCTCGACGAGGTGGAAAACGCCCTCGAGGACCTCGAGACGCGCCCTGAAGGCCCGTTCGTCGTGAAGCTGCCGCGGGAACCGGGCCGGCGTGAATCGCGTTATGCACAGCTGTTCACCGGGCCGATCGACGTCGCCGCGATGGAGGCCGCGCAGGCGGCGATGCCGTCCATGCCTGCAACACGAGCGGGCGACCCATCGCTCTCCGCGCGCGTCGAAGCGCTGGAAGCGGAGGTGGCGGACCTGCGCGCAGAACTCGACGCGCTCAAGGCACGGCTGCCCTGAGCCGCGTCGATTGCCGCGGGGCCACGCGCCTTATTTTGCAGCCGTTTTCTGGTCCACTTGCGGGACGAACACGAAGTACGGCGTGTTGACCTTGCCGCCCGGCGCGACATACGCAGGCGCGGCGACGCCCGGCTCGCCGAGGCTCTTCACGTAGGCGTAGACCGCCTTCAGGTCGTCGGACTTCATCTGCTGCAGCACGTAAGCGGGCATCGGCGGCATCCGGTCCTTGCGCGCGTGTTCGAGCCACTGCGACTCGGTCATCGAATTCATCACCAGGCGCAGGTTGGCGGCATACGTGGTGCCCCACGGCCCCTGGAATCCAACCGCGCTGCCCTTCAGCCAGTCCTTCTCGGGGATCTTCAGGCTCTGCTCCATGAAGCCCGCCGTGTGGCAGTCGTTGCAGCCGCCGATCGTGACGATGTACTTGCCGCGAGCGACCTGCGACGGGTCGGCCGCATGGGCTGGCGTGACGGTCATTGCGAGGGCAAACACGGCGGCGAGGCCGGGCCCGAAATCCTTAGGCATGTTTGTTCTCCCGTGCGTGCGGACGCAACCTTTTGCGTCCTCCTGCTCGATCCGGCGTACGGCCCGGCTCGATTGCACGGAAGTGTGGGGGAACGGATTTGCCGCCGTAAGTCAGACAATGCCGCGTATACGACAGGCGGTTGGGCGGGTGCGACGAGATGCGATCGAAGGCCCTCGCCCCAGCCCGCCCCCACTGACGCGGGAGAGGGCGAGGGCGAGGGCGCAAGCGACTACATCCCGGCCTTGACCATCTTCCGGCGCAGGAACGCGATCTGCGTCTGCAGCGGCAGCTGCTTCGGACACACGTCGTGGCAGCCGAGCAGCGTCATGCAGCCGAACACGCCATCGTCGTTGCCGACGAGTTCGTAGAAGTCTTCGTCGGTGCGGCCATCGCGCGGATCGAGCGCGAAGCGCGCGATCTTGTTCAGGCCCACGGCGCCGACGAAATCCTCACGCATTCGTGCCGTGCCGCAGGCCGCCACGCAGCAGCCGCACTCGACGCAGCGGTCGAGTTCGTAGATCTTGTCGGCCAGGTCCGGGTCCATGCGCTCTTCGAGCCGCGTGAGATCCGCTTCCTTGCCGAGCGAATGCACCCAGGTCTCGAGCCGCTCGCTCATGCCGCGCATCCACTTGCCCGTGTTCACGGACAGGTCTGCAATCAGCTCGAACGCAGGCAGTGGCGCCAGCGAGATATCGGCCGGCAGGTCCTTGGTCAGCGTGCGGCATGCGAGCCCCGGGCGCCCGTTGACCACCATGCCGCAACTGCCGCAGATGCCGGCGCGGCAAACGAAATCGAACGACACCGACGGATCGAGCTTCTCGCGAATCTCGTTCAGCGCGATGAACAGCGTCATCCCCGCCGCTTCCTCGAGCTCGAACACGTCGAAGTGCGGGATGCTGGCCGGATCCTGGGGATCGTGGCGCATGATGTGGAAATGCAGCATGCGCTTCGGCCCATCGACGGGCGGAATCGCGGCTTTGGGCGGCGTCGAATCGGTGACTGAGCTCATGTGCGGCAGTTTCTCGTCGATGCGTTCGTTGCGTCCACGCAGGCCCTGCGGGCAGCAGGTGGTCGTAAGGCATGAGCGCGGCCTGCACGGCGTGCCGGCCCTCGGCGCTCGCGGCTTCGCGCAGCCTGGCCACTTCGGCGGCACGCTGCGCAGTGTCGGGGTGATCTACGTAGTCCTTGTTGCCGTAACCACGCCAGCCCGGGGGCAGCTCCATGCGGCCCACGTCGAGCGGTTCGTAGTTGAGCGTCGGCAGCGTGGCGAGCGGATCGCCCCACGTCGCGAGCGTGCGCTTCAGCCATTCGGCATCGTTGCGGCGCGGGAAGTCCTCGCGGAAATGCGCGCCGCGGCTCTCCGTGCGCGTGAGCGCGCCTTGCGCGACGCAGAGCGCGATCTTGATCATCTTCTGCACGCGGTAGGCCGTGACCAGCTCGGGATTCGGCCCGTCGCGGCGCGAGCGCATGCCGATGTCGCGGCTGCGCACGAGCAGTTCCTGCAACTTGTCGACCGCAAACTGCAGGTCGGCGCCCGTGCGGAAGATGCCGACCTTGTCGGTCATGACCTGCTGCATCTCGGCCTTGAGCACGTCGGCCTGCTCGCGACCGCCGCGGCTGCAGCAGCGTATCGAGCTTGCCGCGCTCGGCCTCGAGCGCTTCACGCAGCACCGTGGTCGGGATGTCGAGCTCGCCCTCGGGACTTTCGATGAAGTCCGCGATGAACTCGCCGACGATCATGCCCGCGACGACTGTCTCGGCCACCGAGTTGCCGCCGAGGCGATTGAAGCCGTGCATGTCCCAGCATGCGGCCTCACCGGCCGCGAACAGGCCGCGCAGCGTCGGCGTCTGGCCCGTGTGGTTGGTGCGCACGCCACCCATCGTGTAGTGCTGCGCCGGGCGCACCGGAATCCACTGCTCCGCCGGGTCGACACCGAGGAAGTACTGGCAGATTTCCTTCACTTCGCGCAGGTTGTGCTCGATGTGCTTGCGCCCGAGCAGCGTGATGTCGAGCCACAGGTGCTCGCCGAAGCGCGACTTGGCGGCGTTGCCCTTGCGGATGTGCTCTTCCATGCGACGCGAGACGACGTCGCGCGAGGCCAGTTCCTTCTTCTCCGGCTCGTAGTCCGGCATGAAGCGGTGGCCGCTCGCGTCGCGCAGCAGGCCGCCGTCGCCGCGGCAGCCTTCGGTCACGAGGATGCCCGCCGGGAAGATGCCCGTCGGATGGAACTGCACGGCTTCCATGTTGCCGAGCGGCACGATGCCGGTCTCGAGCGCCAGCGCCGCGCCGATGCCTTCGCAGATGACGGCGTTGGTCGTGACGCGGTACACGCGCCCTGCCCCGCCGGTCGCGATGGCCGTGGCTTTCGCCACGTACGCCGTGAGCTCGCCCGTGATCAGGTCGCGCACGACCGCGCCGTAGCAGCGCTCGCCGTCGTGGATCAGCGCCAGCGCCTCGGTGCGTTCGTGCACCGGAATGCCTTCGGCGATCGCACGGTCGCCCACCGCGAACAGCATCGCGTGGCCCGTGCCGTCCGAGACGTAGCAGGTGCGCCACTTCTTGGTGCCGCCGAAGTCGCGCTGCGCCACCAGCCCGTGCGCTTCCTCGCGCTCGGTGATGGTGACTTTCTCGCCGTTGATGATGACCTGCCGGTCGCCCTGCTTCACGCGGCTCCACGGCACGCCCCACGCAGCGAGTTCGCGCACGGCCTTGGGCGCGGTGTTCACGAACATGCGCACGACCTGCTGGTCGGCGCCCCAGTCGCTGCCCTTGACCGTGTCCTCGAAGTGGACGTCCTCGTTGTCGCCCTGGCCCTTGGTGACGTTGCCGAGGCTCGCCTGCATGCCGCCTTGCGCGGCGGCCGAATGCGAGCGCTTGGGCGGAACCAGCGACAGCACGATGGCGTCGTGGCCACGGCGACGCGCGCCGATGGCCACGCGCAGGCCGGCGAGGCCGCCGCCGATCACCAGCACGTCGGTGTAGACGACTTTCATGGCGTCACCCCCGTGGCGCTGACCGCGGCTGGCACGTAGTGCTGCGCCGTAGAACGGTGCGTGCTCCATGCCGATCTTCATGTAGGCAGCGAGCGTCAGCAGGCCCAGCACCAGGAAGAAGCCGGTCAGCGCCCACTTGAAGAACCGCAGCTTGCGCCGGGTCCCGGCCGGATCGCTGCCGTCACCCTCGAACCAGCCCCACTTGAGCGCGAGCCGGTAAAGGCCGACGCCGCCGTGGAATTCCACCGCAAAGAGCAGGACGAGGTAGAGCGGCCACATCAGGTCGGTCCAGACACGGTCCGCCGACTCGAACGGCCCGATCCGGTCCGGGTGCGTCAGCATGATGTAGAGGTGCACCGAGGCCAGGAAGAAAAGGGCGAATCCGGTCACCACCTGCCAGTACCACAGGGTGGTGTCTTCGTGCCGCATATCCTTCAAATGGTCGCGATAAGTGCGGTATTGTCGGTAATTTGCAGGGAACTTCCGTAACGCCAGCGCAGCGTGCACGACGAATAAAGTCGCGACCGTCGCCACCAGGACGGAGACCAGCCAGTAGATCGGCCGGCCGAAGATGAAGTAACCCTCGAACATCCGGGCCACCGTCCACATCGCGTCCTTGCCGAGCAGGATCGTCGCGACGAAGAACATGTGCACCCACATGAACAGGCCGAGCGCGAGCCCGGTCGCGCTCTGGAGGAAATCCAGTCTTGCAGGCCAGCGGCGCAGGCGCCGTTGGGCCGTGACCGGCACGGTCGTAGTCATTGCTTTGGTGACATCCACGGAAATCTCGCGGTGGGCTGTTGCGTGGTGGGATTGAGAGCGATGCCACCCGCAGGAGCCATACGCGTTTTCCGCGGGAAGTCTTGGAGGCGAAGGCTGTCTATAGTCGCCGCGGACTGAATCCAGACATGACCCCCTACGCCACATTTTTCATGTACCTGCTCGCCTCGGTCGGCCTCGTCGGGCTGATCCTGGGGATGAACGCATTTTTCGGCCCGCGGCCGGCCGCATCGGCGGCCAAGCTCGAGCCGTTCGAGTGCGGCGCCGAGCCCATCCAGCATCGCAACGTGCGGCCGCTGTCGATCAAGTACTACCCGATCGCGATCTTCTTCCTGCTGTTCGACCTCGAGACCGTGCTGCTCTTCATCTGGGCGGCCGCCTCCGGCCAGGCGCAGATCGCCACGCTCGCGCTGGTGTCGTTCCTCGTCTTCATGGCCCTGCTGACCCTTGCATTCGCGTACCTGTGGCGCGACGGAGCCCTCGAATGGCAGTGATGGACTACCTGACCACCCGCAAGGACGACCTCGTCGGCTGGGTGCGCAAGTTCAGCCTGTTCCCGTACCCGTTCGTGACGGCGTGCTGCGGCATGGAGTTCATGTCGGTCAGTTCGACGCTGTACGACACCGACCGCTTCGGCGCCGCGCTGCCGCGCTTCACGCCGCGCCAGTCCGACCTGCTGATGGTCGTGGGCACCGTGAGCCACAAGCAGGCGCAGGTCATCCGCAAGGTCTACGACCAGATGTGCGAGCCGAAGTGGGTGATGGCCTTCGGCGCCTGCGCCACCAGCGGCGGCTTCTACCGCAATTACTCGGTCGTGCAGGGCGTGGACAAGATCATCCCGGTCGACATCTACGTGCCGGGCTGCCCGCCGCGCCCCGAAATGGTCATCGACGCGATCATGATGCTGCAGGACAAGATCGCGAACGACCGTCACCCGATCCTGCCGTCGGAGCAGCCTCCGCCCGACGCGGACCTGAGCCCAGCCATCTTGCCGACGCCGTTCTACGAATCCATCACCGCCGGCCTGCAGGGCCTGTACGAGCGCGCCTGGGACAGCCACGGCATGCTCGTGCTCGACCTCGCGCCGGCGAACCTCGTTGCCGTCGTCGACCGGCTCAAGACCGAGTTCGGCTTCGCGCTGTTCCTGGACGTCACGGCCATCGACTACCCGGAGCGCGTGCCGCGCTTCGACGTCGTCTATCACTTCCTGTGCCCGGCGCAGATGCAGCGCGTGCGGCTGAAGCTGCAGGTGGACGAGCAGAACCCGGAGCTGGCGACGCTGACGCAGCACTACGGCTCCGCGCGCTACATGGAGCGCGAAGCCCACGACATGTACGGGATCCGCTTCGCGGGCAACGGCGACCTGCGCCCGATCCTGCTGTACGAGGGGTTCGAAGGGCACCCGCTTGCGCAAGGACTACGCGATGGAACACGAACAACCCATCGTGCCGTACCGGAAATAGGCAGGCGCGTGCAGTACCGCCCACCCGTCAGCAGCCCGCTCCAGCACACGGCCCACCCGGACCACGTGGTGGTGAACATCGGGCCGTCGCACCCGGCCACGCACGGCACGATCCAGATCGTCGCCGAGATCGACGGCGAGAAGGTGGTGCACGCCGACGTCCACTGCGGCTACCTGCACCGCGGCTTCGAGAAGGAAGCCGAGCACCACACCTACCACAACATCATCCCGTACACGGACCGGCTCAATTACTGCTCGGCGATGAACAACAACTTCGCCTACGCCGAGGCGGTCGAGAAGGCGCTCGGGATCGAGCTGACGCCGCGCTGCATCTGGCTGCGCACGCTGCTCGCCGAATACAACCGCATCGCCGACCACTGCACCTGCATCGCGGCCTCGGTCATGGAAATGGGCGGCATGACCGCCTTCCTGTACCTGATGACGGTGCGCGACTACATCTTCGAGCACATGAACCACCTGTCGGGCGCGCGGCTCACGTATTCGTACGTGCGCATCGGCGGCCTGGCGCGCGACCTGCCGGACGGCTGGCTGGTGCGGCTCGAGGAAATCCTGCAGTTCACCGAGGACTACCTCGAGCGCATCCACGGCATGCTGGACCGCAACCGGATCTTCATCGGCCGCACGCGCGACGTCGCGGCCATGACGCCGGAGCACGCGCTCAACTGGGGCTACACCGGCCCGATCCTGCGCTCGACCGGTCTCGCGATGGACCTGCGCAAGGACAACCCGTACCTGGCCTACCCGGAACTCGACTTCGAGGTCCCGGTCGGCATCAAGGGCGACAACTACGACCGCTACTACGTGCGCATGCGCGAGATCGACGAATCGATCTCGATGGTGCGCCAGTGCATGGAGAAGCTGCCGGGCGGCCCGATCAACGTCGACGATCCGCGCGTGGTGCTGCCGGAGAAGGAACTCGTCTACCACCAGATCGAATCGCTGATCCACCACTTCAAGCTGATCACCGAAGGCGTGCAGGTGCCGGCGGGCGAAGTCTATTCCGCGCACGAGGCGCCGAACGGCGAGCTCGGCTTCTACCTCGTCAGCGACGGCACCGGCCGGCCGTACAAGCTGCACGTGCGCGCGCCGAGCTTCGTGCACATGGGCGGCATGCACACGCTGCTCGAGGGACACCAGGTGTCGGACATCGTGCCGACCTTCGGCTCGATGAACATGGTCGGCGGGGAGTGCGACCGGTGACTGCAGCCTTCACCCCTGCCCTGCTGGCGAAGTTCGACGCGCTGCGCAGCCAGTACCCGCCCGAGATGAAGACCTCGCTGGTGCTGCCGCTGCTGCACTGCGTGCAGGACGAGCACGGCTACGTGACCGAGGCGGATGCCGCCGCTCATCGCCGAGTACATCGGCATGCCGGCGATCCAGGTGATCGAGGCGCTGACCTGGTACACGATGTTCGACCGCGAGCCGCAGGGCCGCTACGTCATCAAGGTCTGCCGCAACATCGCCTGCTCGCTGCGCGGCTCGGAAAACGTGCTGGCGCACCTGCAGCAGAAGCTCGGGATCGGCGTGGGCGAGACCACGGCCGATGGCCGCTTCACGCTGAAGACGGTCGAGTGCCTCGCCTCGTGCGGCACGGCGCCCGCGATGCAGGTGAACCGCACCTACCACGAGCAACTCGACGCGGCGAAGCTCGACCAGATCCTGGAGTCGCTGCCATGAGCGGCCCGGTGTTCATGAATTTCCCGATCACGGCGACGTCGCACTCGCTGGCGGAGTACCGCGCGCGCGGCGGGTACGCGGCGCTGCGAGAAGGCGTTGCGCGAGCTCACGCCGGCGCAGGTCGGCGAGCAGGCAAAGGCGTCCGGACTGCAGGGTCGCGGCGGCGCGGGCTTCCAGACCGGCCTCAAGTGGGAGTTCGTCTCCAAAGAGGCGCCCGTCGTCTACCTCTGCTGCAACATCGACGAAGGCGAGCCCGGCACCTTCAAGGACCGCTGGATCCTCGAGCATTCGCCGCACCAGCTGCTCGAGGGCATGCTGCTCGCCTCCTACTCGCTGCGCGTGCGGCACGCCTTCGCCTACATCCGCGGCGAGTTCGACCTGCCGCTGCGTCGCCTGCAGGGCGCGCTGGAGGAAGCGCGGGCTGCGGGCCTCGTGGGCGAGAACATCCTCGGCAGCGGCTTCGCGTGCGACATCGTCATTCACCGCGGCGCCGGCGCCTACGTCTGCGGCGAGGAATCGAGCCTGATCAACTCGCTCGAAGGCAAGAAAGGCTTTCCGCGCAACAAGCCGCCGTTCCCCGCCGTGAAGGGCCTGTACCAGAAGCCCACGGTCGTGAACAACGTCGAGACGCTGGCGACCGTGCCCTGGATCATGGTCAACGGCGCCGCCGCAGTACGCCGCGATGGGCGTCAAGAAGACGCCCGGCACGCGACTCTTCGGCGTCTCGGGTCACGTCGAAAAGCCGGGCTTGTTCGAAAAGCCCACCGGCTACCCGCTCGCCCAGCTCATCCGCGAGGATGCCGGCGGCATCCTCGGTGGACGGCAGCTCAAGGCCGTGATCCCGGGCGGCAGTTCCACGCCGATCCTGACCGCAGCCGAGATCGAGGGCGTCACGCTCGACCCGGAGAGCATGACCAAGGCGGGCAGCATGGTCGGCTCGGGCGCCGTGATCGTGATCGCCGAAGGCACGTGCATGGTGCGGCTGCTGCAGGTCCTGTCGCGCTTCTACGCGCACGAATCCTGCGGCCAGTGCACGCCCTGCCGCGAAGGCACCGACTGGATGAACCGCATCCTCGAACGAATCATCGCCGGCCGGGCCACGGCCGCCGATCTCGCGACGCTGCGTCGCATCCCGACCGGCATCCAGGGCAATACGGTCTGCGCGCTCGGCGACGCGGCCTCGATGCCGGTCGTGAGCTTCATCAAGAAGTTCGGCGACGAGTTCGAGTACTACGTGGCCCACGGCCGCTCGATGCACGAAGGCAGGCTGGCGCCGTGAGCACGCCCACCATCAAGGTCACCATCGACCAGCGCGAAATCGAGGCCCGGCCGGGCGAGACCGTGCTGCAGGTCGCGCGCCGCAACGGCATCGACATTCCGCACTTCTGCTACCACGACAAGCTGTCGATCGCGGGCAGCTGCCGCATCTGCCTGGTCAAGGTCAACAACCTGCCCAAGCTGCAGCCGGCCTGCAACCTCGCGGTCGCGCCGAACATGGTCGTCGAGACCGGCGTCGAGCAGGTGCAGAAGGCGCGCGAGGACGTGCTGCAGTTCATCCTGCTCAACCACCCGGTCGACTGCGGCATCTGCGACAAGGCCGGCGAGTGCAAGCTGCAGGACTACCAGCACAAGTACGGCCCGGCCGAGTCGATCTCGCGCGACCCGAAGCACCACAAGCGCAAGCTGTACGACCTCGGCCCGCGCATCACGCTCGACAACGAGCGCTGCATCCTCTGCAGCCGCTGCGTGCGCTTCACGCGCGAGATCTCCGGCTCGAACGCGCTCGGCATCGTCGAGCGCGGCAATCACTCCTACGTCGAGGCGCAGACGCCCGGCGAGTTCAACGACCCGTACTCGGACAACGTGATCGAGCTGTGCCCGACCGGCGCCCTGCTGTCGCGCGACTTCCTCTACAAGTGCCGCGTCTGGTTCCTGCAGCCGGTGCGCTCGGTCTGCACGGGTTGCGCGCGCGGCTGCAGCGTCAAGACCTGGCGCCGCATGCAGGTGCGGCAGCAGCACATGCCGGGCGCCGCGGACAGGCAACGTGGCCTACCGCACGACCGCGTTCGAGAACGCCGAGATCAACGGCCCCTGGCTCTGCAACAAGGGTTACGACCAGCACAAGTGGATGGCGCGCGAGCGCGTGCCGCAGCCGCTGATCGCCGGCGCAGCAGCCTCCGTGGGCGAGGCGATGACCGAGGCGAAGCGCCTGCTGTCCGCCGCACAGAACCCGGCCGTGCTGGTGTCGTCGCACGCCTCGAACGAGGAACTGGACGTGCTGCAGTCGCTGCTCGGCTCGGTGCCCGACGTACGCTGCATCGCGACTGCGTGCCGGCCGACGACGAAGTGGTCGAGGACGCGCTGCTGATCAAGGCCGACAAGAATCCGAACCGCCGTGGCGTCGAAGCGCGCTTCGGCAGCCAGGAGTTCGACCCGGCCGCCGGGCACGACCTGGTGCTGGTCTGGGGCGAAGTCTCCGAACCGCTGGCCAGTCGGCGGGGCTCCCTGGATTCACCTGACGCCCTTCGGCACGCCCGCGCAGTCGCCGGCGGCCGTGGTGCTGCCGATTTCGAACACGTACGAACGCCGCGGCTCGTTCACGAACTTCGAGGGCAAGCGCAACACGTTCGAGCAGGTGTTCGACAAGCCGCCGCAGGTGCAGCACGCGGTCGACGTCTTCCGGAGCCTCGCATCATGATGCAGGACCTGGTCGTCCACGGCGTCTACATCGCCTACATCCTGGCCTTCCTGCTGGGCCTGGCGACGATCTTCACCTGGGTCGAGCGCAAGCAGTCGGCCGTGATGTCGGACCGCATCGGCGCCAACCGCGCGTACTTCCGCATCCCGTTCACGCAGGTCAAGCTCGTCGCGTGGGGCCTGTTCCACGGCGTGGCCGACGGCCTGAAGATGATCCTGAAGGAGAACTTCACGCCGGCGACCTACGACCGCTTCTGCTACAACCTCGCGCCGTGGCTCGCCGCGGTGCCGGTGTTGCTGGTGTTCGCGGTGGTGCCTTTCGGCGGTGAAGTGCAGCCGGGACATTTCTTCGAGCCGGGCTCGGGCGCCGCGCAGTTCTTCGGCGACCGCAGCTACCGCATGCAGATCGCCTCGCTCGACGCCGGCATCCTGTTCGTGCTCGCCGTGTCGGGCATCGGCATCCTCGGCACGATGCTGGCGGGCTGGTCGTCGAACAACAAGTTCTCGATGCTCGGCGCCGCGCGCGCGGCGTCGCAGATGATTTCGTACGAGATCTCGATGGGCCTCGCGCTGATCGCCATGGTCGTCACGTACGGCACGGTCGACCTCAACGAGATGGTGCACTGGCAGCAGCAGGCCACGTGGGGAATCCTCGTGCAGCCGATGGCGTTCCTGCTGTTCCTGACGGCGTCGATCGCCGAGAACAAGCGCGTGCCGTTCGACCTGCCCGAGTGCGAGTCCGAGCTGATCTCGGGTTACTTCACCGAGTACACCTCGATGAAGATGGGCCTGTTCCTGCTGTCCGAGTTCATCGAGATCGTCGTGATCTCGGCGCTGGTCGTCACGCTGTTCCTCGGCGGCTACACCGTGCCGTTCCTGACGCCCGCCGGCTTTGCCTTCCCGGGCGGCGGCACCTGGGCGCATCGGACCGCTCGGCCGTGGCACTGCTGCAGGTGCTCACGTTCTCGCTCAAGGTCTTCATCGTCGGCTGCTTCCAGATCCAGGTGCGCTGGACGCTGCCGCGCTTCCGCTACGACCAGCTGATGGACCTCGGCTGGAAGTTCCTGCTGCCGATCGCGGCGCTCAACCTCGTGATCACCGCCATCGTGCGCTGGTGGACGCTGTGACCGACCGTCGGCCGAAGCAAGCAGTACTGGAACGAGCCGACGCTCGGGCTCTGGGAAAAGGCGTACATCTTCGAGATCGTGCGCGGGCTGTCGATCACGGGTCGCGTGTTCTTCTCGAACATGTGGAAGTGGGTGACGGGACGCAAGGGCGCGCTCACGGCGTACTACCCGGAAGAGACGCGCGCCGACTATTCACCCAACAATCGCGGCCGGCACGTGCTGACGCAGCGGCCGGACGGCAAGGTGCAGTGCGTCGCCTGCAACATGTGCGCGACGGTCTGCCCGGCGTACTGCATCGAGATCGAAGCCGCGCCCGACTTCGCCGACACCGCCCACCCGAAGTCGCCGCTGACGCTTCGAGATCGACTACTCGCGCTGCATCTTCTGCGGCTTCTGCGTCGAGGCCTGCCCGGAAGACGCGATCCGCATGGTCAAGGACACGCCGAACCTGCCCGGGTTCGACCGCGACGCGATGTGGGGCCGCAAGGACCTGCTGCTGCAGTGGCACCCGCTCAAGGATCCGCGCAAACCGTATCCACCGGGCCCCGCGGCGACGGAGGCGCAGGAACCGTGACCGACGCTTTCATCGTGTTCTTCGGCGTGCTCGCGCTGGTCTTCGCCGGCGCGGTGCTCCTGCTGCGACAGCCGATGCGGGCGGCGCTCGCGCTGGTCGCGCACATGATCTGTCTCGCCGCCATCTACGCCTGCCTCGGCGTGCACGTGATCGCGCTGTTCCAGGTGCTGATCTACGTCGGCGCGGTCATGGTGTTCATGGTCTACACGATCATGCTGCTCGACGATCGCGACATCGCGTACCGCAAGCGGTTCTCGGGCACGCTCGTGCCGGGCGTGGTCATCGCAACGGTCGTCGCACTCGCACTGCTGCGCCTGCTCGGGCCCGTCACGCCGGACGCGGCCGTCGACGGACAGGCCGCCCCCTTCGGCTTCACCGCGTTCTCGACCGCCTTCATGCAGCAATACTGGTTCCACTTCGAGCTGGCCACGGTGCTGCTGCTCGTCGGCATCGTCGCGGCCTGGACCGTGATCCGGGAGGAACGGTGATCCACCGGTACGAACTGCTGCTGGCGCTCGCGGTCGCGTTGTTCGCGATGGGCCTGCTCGGCGTGGTGATCCGCCGCAACCTGCTGGTCGTCGTGATGAGCCTCGAACTGATGCTGAACGCCGTGATCCTGAGCTTCGTCGCGGCCGCCGCGCACACGCAGACGCTGCACGGCGTGGCGATGACCTTCTTCATCTACGTGGCCGCCACCTGCGAGATCGCGCTCGCGATGGCCCTCCTCGTCCTGCTCGTGCGCCGCCGGGGCACGCTGGACGTGGCGGCGGGACAGGAACTCAAGGGCTAGGCCATGACGTCGCTGTCCCTCATACCGGCCCTGCCGCTGCTCGGATTCCTGGTCAACGGGCTGGCCGGCCGGCGCCTGCCGCGACCGGTCGTCTCGCTGATCGCCTGCGTGCTGCCGGCCTTGTCGTTCCTGCTCACGCTCGGTGCGTTCCGCGCGCTGACCGGCACCGGACAACCGCTCGCAGAGACGCTCTTCACCTGGGCGGCCACCGCCGGTTTCCAGGTCGACGCCGCGTTCTACTTCGACCAGGTCACCGCGGTGATGTGCCTCGTCGTCACCGGCATCGGCACGCTGATCCACGTGTATTCGATCGGGTACATGCACGGCGACGCAGGGTTACGCACGCTACTTCGCGTACCTGAACCTGTTCCTGTTCTTCATGCTGGTGCTGGTGCTCGGCAAGAACATGCCCATGATGTTCATCGGCTGGGAAGGCGTCGGCCTCGCCTCGTACCTGCTGATCGGCTTCTGGTTCCAGGACCCGGCGAAGACCGCGGCGGGCCTCAAGGCTTTCGTCGTCAACCGCGTGGGCGACACGGGCTTCCTGCTCGCGATGTTCCTGATCTGGTACTACGCGGGCACGCTCGACTTCCAGGCGGTCAACGCCTATTTCGGCGCGACGCCGCCGGCCGCCGGCGTGATGACCGCGATCGGCGTGCTGCTGCTGATCGGCGCGTGCGGCAAGTCGGCGCAGATTCCGCTGCACGTGTGGTTGCCCGACGCGATGGCCGGCCCCACGCCGGTCTCGGCGCTGATCCACGCGGCCACCATGGTGACGGCCGGCGTGTACCTGCTGGCGCGCCTCAGCGGGCTGTACCTCGCCGCCCCCGATGCGATGACGATCGTCGCGTGGCTCGGCGGCCTCACCGCGCTGGTCGGCGCGACGATGGGCGTCACGCAGTACAACCTGAAGAAGGTGCTGGCCTACTCCACCATGTCGCAGATCGGCCTGATGGTGATGGCGTGCGGCCTCGGCGCGTTCTCGGTCGGCATGTTCCACCTCTACACGCACGCGTTCTTCAAGGCGTGCCTCTTCCTCGGTGCCGGCGCCGTGCTGCACGCGCTCGCGGGCGAGGAAGACATGCGCCGCATGGGCGGCCTCGCACGCCGCATGCCGTTCACGTTCGGCGTGTTCCTGCTCGCGACCCTCGCGCTCTGCGGCCTGCCGCCGTTCGCCGGCTTCTTCTCGAAGGACGAGATCCTCTGGTCGGCCTACGCGTCGACGCACGGCTCGCTGGCGCTGTGGCTCGTCGGGACGGCCGCCTCGTTCCTGACTGCGTTCTACATGTTCCGCGCGGTGTTCATGACGTTCTTCGGCGCGAGCCGCGTCGATCACGAAGTGGCCCACCACATCCACGAACCGCCGGCCACGATGTCGGTGGTGCTCGCGATCCTGGCATTCGGCTCGGTGGTCGCCGGCTTCATCGGCCTGCCGCAGTTGTGGCGCGAGATGCTCGGCGTGACCGCCCCGTTCTACGATTTCCTCGCGCCCGTGCTCGGGCACGCGCACCTGCGTGAGGACGTGCCGCATTCCGCCGAAGGCATGCTGATGGTCGTCGCGGTGCTGGTGGCACTCGCGGGCATCGGCCTGGCCTGGCTGCGCTACGGACGCACGGGTGCGCAGGCGCCGGCCGCCAAGGTCACCAATCCGCTGTACCAGCTGGTGAGCCAGGGCTACTTCTTCGACGCGTTCTACGAGAACGTCGTCGTGCGCTTCATGGGCTGGCTGTCGGCGACGTTCCTCGCCCGCGGCGTCGAGGCGCCGCTCACCCAGACGACGCTCGTGCAGCCGGCGCATGCCGGCGCGCGCGCCACGCGCTGGTTCGGTCGGCTGCAGACCGGCGACCTGCAGGCTTACGTGATCTACGCGCTGATCGGTCTCGCGCTCGTCCTCGGCCTGGGAGCCGTCCATGGCTGAACCCACGATGCTCGCCACTATCCTGCTGTTGCCGTGGCTCGCGGCAATCGTCGTGCCGATGACGGGCCGCTCGGGTGTCGGCCGCATCCTCGCCATGGTCGCGATGCTGACGGTGGTCTGGTTCGCCACGGCTCTGTTCGTCGGCATTCGATGGCGCGACCGGGCTGACCCAGTTCGGTGTCGACGTGCCGTGGATGCCGTCGCTCGGCATCAGCCTGAAATTCGCGGTGGACGGTTACAACGTCTACTTCCTGCTGCTCACCGCGCTGCTGTTTCCGGCGGTGCTGGCCTGCGCCTGGCAGACCGAAGAGGGCCGCAGCCCGCTGTACCTCGGCCTGCTGCTCGCGCTCCAGGCGGGCCTGCTCGGCACCTTCCTGGCGCAGGACCTGCTCGTGTTCTTCGTGCTGTGGGAAGCGGTCCTGATCCCGATGGTGCTGCTGATCCTGGTGTTCGGCGGCGCGCAGCGGCGACGGGCGGCGATGACGTTCTTCCTCTACACGATGGCCGGCAGCGTGCTGTTGCTCGCGGCCGTGATCTGGCTCGGGGCGGAAAGCGCAAGGCAGACGGGCGCGTGGTCTTTCGATTACGCGACGTTGCAGGGCCTGCACCTGACGACGAGCCAGCAACTGTTCGTGTTCGTCGCCGTGGCCGTGGCCTGCGCGGTCAAGAGCCCGCTGTTCCCGTTCCACGCCTGGCTGCCGCTGGCCTACGGCGAGGCCTCGCCGACCGGCACGGCGCTGATGGCGGGCGTGCTGTCCAAGATGGGCGCCTACGGCTTCATCCGGTTCGCGGTGCCGTTCTGCCCCGACGTCGCCCAGCACGCCGCCCCGATCATGATGGTGCTCGGCGTCGGTCAGCATCGTGTACGGCGCCGTGCTCGCGCTGCGCCAGCGGCATTACAAGATGCTGGTCGCGTACGCATCGCTGAGCCACATGGGTTACATCGTGCTCGGCGTGTTCAGCCTGCAGCCCACCGGCCTGCATGGCGCGATGATCCAGGTGCTGAGCCACGGGCTGGCCGTCGCCGGGCTCTTCCTGCTGCTCGGCCTGCTCGAGCAGCGCCGTGGCGCCGCCTGGTTGCAGGTGCATGGCCTTGCGACCCGCGCGCCGCGCTTCGCCGTCGTGCTGATGCTGTTCGTGCTCGCTTCGCTCGCGCTGCCGCTGACGAGCGGCTTCACCGCCGAGTTCCTCGTGCTGCTCGGCGCCTTCAGCACGGGCTATGCGCACTGGCTGGCCGGCGCGGGCATGTCGATGCTGCTGGCTGCGCTGTTCGCGGCGACGGGCGTCGTGCTCGGCGCCACCTACATGCTGCAGTTCGCGCGCAGCCTCGTGTTCGACGACTCCAGCGTGGTCGAGCCGCTGACGCCGGACCTGCGGCCGCGCGAACTGCTCGCGCTCGCGCCGCTGCTGCTGCTGATCCTCTGGATCGGCGTGCGTCCCGCGGTGTGGATGGACAAGGTGGACGCCACGGTGGCGCAGCTCGCGCGGCCGCCTGCGATCGCGCTCATGGGAGCCAACGATGGCGACTGATTTCGTCTACGGGCTGCTGCCCGACCTGCTGCTGCTCGTGCTCATCGTCGTGCTGATGCTGCTCGAGATGCTGCGCGCCGATGCGCGCTGGGCCCGCGTGGCATTCATCGCCGTTGCGGTCGCGGCACTCGGCCATGCTGCTGGACCAGCTCCAGGGCGGCTTCACCGCCGAGCTCATCCAGCGCGAGGTCCTCGTCGATTCGTTCGCGGTGCTGGGCAAGACGGTGCTGCTGCTGTGCGGACTGGGCGTGGCCTTCGGCTTCGGCGCGGCACGCGGCTACAAGTTCTGGCTGCTGGTGGCGGCGTCGACGCTCGGCGGCATGCTGATGGTGGAGAGCGCCGGCTTTGCGACCCTCTTCCTCGGCATCGAATTGCTGTCACTGCCGGCGTTCGCGCTGATCGTGCACGGGCAAGGACGCTCGGCGGCCAGCGAAGGCGCCTTCAAGTACCTCGTGCTGTCGTCGGTCGCGAGCGCGCTGGTGCTGTTCGGCATCTCGCTCGCCTACGGGCTCAGCGGCACCCTGCTGACCGCTCGCCTGGGCGAGCGATTTCGCTTACGGCGGGCTGCAGGCCAAGGCTGCGGGCCTGCTCGTGATCTCAGGGTTGTTCCTGAAGGCCGCCGTGTTCCCGTTCCACGCCTGGGCGCCGGATGCGTACGCCTCCGCCCGGATGCCGGTCACGGCGCTGATGGCCTCGCTGGTGAAGGCTGCCGTCGTGCTCGCGCTCGCCCGCATCCTCGCGGACTTCCCGCTCGACGCCGCCAGCCTGGCCGTGGTCACGGGCCTGGCCATCGTTTCGATCGTGTTCGGCAACGTCGCGGCACTGGGACAGAGCCGCTTCAAGCGCCTGCTCGCGTACTCGTCGGTCGCGCATGCCGGCTACATGATCTTCGCGCTGGTCGACACGACGGGCAGTCGCGCCTCCGACCTGCTCTGGTACACCGCGTTCTACGGCCTGGCCACGGTGCTTGCCTGCGCCAGCTTCGCGGCGCTGAGCCCGGACGACAACGACGACCTGCGCGTGCTCGAAGGCAAGTTCGCCACCCAGCCGGTCGCCTCGATCCTGCTGGCCATCGCGGTGCTCTCGCTCGCCGGCCTGCCGCCGCTGCCCGGGTTCTTCGCCAAGCTGTTCGTCTTCAAGTCGGTCATCGCGTCCGGCCACCTGGTGCCGGCGGTGATCGCGTTCGTCGGCAGCTTCCTCGGCCTGGCCTACTATGTCGGTATCGTCATGCGCCTGTTCCAGGCTGCGCCGCAGCAGCAGGCGACAGGCCCTGACCTCATGACGGATTCGATGCGGGCCCGCGAGCAAGGCCGCCATTTGAAGAGACCACGAGGGGAAGCACATGACACTCGGACAGGTCGAGATTCCGCCCCTGAACGGAACCGTCGCCGACATGCTCGCCTTCAAGGGCACGACGATCCATGCGGTCGCGCCGGATGCGACCGTGTACGACGCGATCGTAAAGATGGACGAACGTCGCGTCGGCGCCCTGCTCGTCATGCGCGGCGAGCAGCTCGTGGGCGTCATTTCGGAGCGGGATTACACCCGCAAGGTGATCCTGCTCGGCCGCGCGTCGAAGGAGACGCAGGTCGAGGAAATCATGTCATCCAACGTGATTTCCGTGCGGCCCGACATGAGCCTCGGCGAGTGCCTGAAGCTGGTGACGGACCGCGGCATCCGCCACCTGCCGGTCCTCGACGAGACCGACAAGGTCGTCGGCTTGCTGAGCATCGGCGATCTCGTGCGCGCGGTCGTCGCGCAGCAGGCCGAGATGATCACGAGCCTCAAGTCGTTCATCGGCAGCGACTATCCGACGTAAGGGCTGCTGCAAGTCCGCGCGTACGGTACGCTCGGGGCCGTGGAAGCCCCGCAGCACCCCTCCGACGAGCCGCCGAGCACGCGACCGAACCCGGGTGAGCATGGGTCGCCCGTGGTGCGCGCCCTGTTGCTGGTCTGCGGCGGGCTCGCGCTCCTTGCCGGGGTGGTCGGGATCTTCCTGCCACTGCTGCCGGCGACACCGCCCCTGATTCTCGCCGCAGCCTGCTTCGCCCGCGCCCACCGGCCGTTCCACGAATGGATGCTCGGGCACCGCGTGTTCGGTCCGATGCTGCGCGAATGGCGTGACTATCGGCAGCATCCCGTACCGCACGAAGCTGGTCGCGATCGTCACGATGCTGATCTCGTTCGGTTCGTCGATCCTGCTGGTGGTGAAGCCGCCCTGGTTGAAGGCGCTGCTGGCCGTGTTCGCCATCGGGCTCGCGACCTGGATGTACCGGATCCCGTCTCGTGATCACCGGCCTCGCCCCTGACGCCCGCCGTTGCGGGCCAGACCGGCGCGCACCCAGAATGCCGGCATGCTGACGCAACAGCTGCAGGATTCACTGCACGAGCGGATTCCGCTGTCGCGCGCAATGGGCGTGTCCGTGCTCCAGGCGGATCCCGGACGCGTCGTGCTGCGCGCGCCACTCGCGCCGAACGTCAATCACAGCGGCACCGTATTCGGTGGCAGCGCAGCGTCGGTCGCGGTGCTGGCGGCGTGGGCACTCGTCGAGGTGCGGCTGCAGTCGGTCGCGCAGCCAGGACGCATCGTCATTCGCCGCAGTGCGATGGACTTCGAGCGACCCATCGTGGCGGACTTCACTGCAACCGCCGAGTCACCCGCGGCGGCAGACTGGGCAAGGCTGCTTTCCACATTGCGCAAGGATCGAATGGGGCGCATCGTCGTCCGCAGCGTGCTCGAATGCGAGGGCGCGCGCGTGGGTGAACTCGAAGGGGAGTTTGCGGTGATCCCGGCATGACGACGCCAGTGCTGCAGAGGATGTCGAGCTCGATGAGGCTCGTGACCGTCAGCGCCTTGCTGGCGCTGCTGGCCGCATGTGCGGCCACGTCCCCACGCTATCCCGTGCCCGCCCTGCCCGTCAGCAAGCTCGAACAGCTGCGGACCGACGCATTGCGCGCGGCGCCACCCGTCGAGGACGGCGATTTCCGCGAGAGCGAACTGGTCGAAGCTCGTCGCACTCGACCCGAGCCTGAAGCTCGACGTGCGCTACGCGGGCTCCGACAACTTCCTGCGTGCGCCCATCTATCCCGAAGCCCGCGTCTTCCTGCAGCGCCCGGCAGCCGAGGCCGTCGTGCGCGCGAACCGTGCGTTGCAAGCGCACGGGTACGGCCTGCTGCTGTTCGACGGCTACCGGCCCTGGTACGTCACCAAGCTGTTCTGGGAAGCGACGCCGGAGGAGAAGCGCAGCTTCGTGGCCGATCCGGACGTCGGTTCACGCCACAACCGCGGCTGCGCGATCGACCTGAGCCTGTACGACCTGCAGACAGGCCTCGAGGTGCCGATGCCGAGCGGTTACGACGAGTTCTCGGAGCGCGCGCACCCCGGCTACACGGGCGGAACGCCGGAGCAGCGCGCGGCGCGCGACCTGCTGCGCAAGACGATGGAAGCCGAGGGCTTCACGGTCAACGACGACGAGTGGTGGCACTTCGACTACCGCGACTGGCAGTCGTATCGAATCGGCACGGCGATGTTCAAGGACCTGCCGCGGGCCAATTGACGACGGCCCGGCCGGCGGATGCGCGAGCAGCGCGAGGCCCCGCAGCTAGTCGCGAATTCGTGCGAGCTCGTCCGAGTCCAGCCAGATGCCGCCGCATTGGGGGCACTCGTCGATATCGACGGGGACCGAGGCGGAGAACTTGCGCCGCAGCATCACGACGTCGGGATGGTGCGGGCAACGCAGCCGGATCGAATGATCGATGAGCGCCGGCGGAAACTGGCTGAGGTGCGCCACGAGCGCGTCACCGAACGCACTCGCCGGATTTTCGAACCGCGCGAGCTCGAGCCGGTCGAGCCACAGGCCGCCACAGTCTTCGCAGACGTCGGTGTTGATGCCACCGATCCGCAGCTTGCGCAGCGGGATCGACGTCGTACGCGGGCAATGCAATGGCTGGATGGTCATGAGTCCTGGCGCAGGCGTGGCGTGGGGGCTGAAAGACTTCATCACGGGTGCGCTTCGGTGTCGAGCTTTCGCGGCGGAGGACAGACTGCTCAGATCGACCGCGCGATGATTTCCTTCATGATCTCGTTCGCGCCGCCGTAGATGCGCTGCACGCGCGAATCGACGTACAGCTGCGAGATCGGGTACTCGCGGGTGTAGCCGTAGCCGCCGAACAGCTGCAGGCATTCGTCCATCACCTTGTTCTGCATGTCGGTGACCCAGTACTTGGCCATCGACGCGGTGACGGTGTCGAGCTTGCCGTCACGCAGCTTGACGATGCAGTCGTCGACGAAGACGCGCGCGACGTGCACGCTGGTCTTCACCTCGGCGAGCTTGAACCGCGTGTTCTGCAGTTCGAGCAGCGGCTTGCCGAACACCTTGCGCTCGCGCGTGTAGTCCGCGGTGAGCTTGAGCGCGTATTCCATCGCGCCGAGCCCGCCGATGGCGAGCAGCACGCGCTCGTACGGCAGGTCGCGCATCATCTGCACGAAGCCCTGCCCTTCGGCCGGGCCCAGCAGGCACGACGCCGGCACGCGGCAATCGTCGAAGAACAGCTCGGCGGTGTCCCAGCCGTTCTGCCCGATCTTGTCGAGCACGCGGCCGACGCGGTAGCCCTTCAGGTCCTTCGTTTCGACCATCAGGATCGAGATGCCGCGCGACCCCTGCGTCGGATCCGTCTTGACCACGACGCCGACGAGGCCGGCATGGAGGCCGTTCGAGATGAACGTCTTCGAGCCGTTGATGACGTATTCGTCACCCTCGCGCACGGCACGGGTCCGGATCGACTGCAGGTCCGAGCCGGCGCCCGGTTCGGTCATCGCGATGGCGCCGACGAGCTCGCCCGTGGCCATGCGTGACAACCAGTCCTGCTTCTGCGCCTCGGTGCCGTAGTTGAGCACGTAGTGCGCGACGATGCTGTGCACCGCGTGCCCGAGGCTCGTGATGCCGTGGCGACCCATTTCCTCGGCCACGACCGCCTCGTGGCGCACGTCGCCGCCGACACCGCCGTATTCGGCCGGGATGTCCGTGCACAGCAGGCCGACTTCGCCCGCCTTGCTCCAGAGCTCGCGATCGACATGGTGCTGCTCGCGCCAGCGCGCGTCGTTCGGAACGATCTCCATCTGGACGAAGCGCCGGACGGCATCGCGGAAGAGGTCCAGCTCGTCGTCGAGCCAGGCGGAACGGTAGGCATCCATGGGGGTAAACCTCGAATAGAGACGGGGATGACAAAGGAAACTGGTGTTCTTGTCCAGAGGCAGCTAGCTTTGCCGGCAGGCCCGGACGGGGCCGTGCCATCGGGGGAGACGAGGCATGCTGCTGAACGCCGGACAGGTCCTGACGGAACGGGCGAAGATCGCCCCGCATGTGGAGGCCGTGGTCGACACCGCGTCGGGCACGCGCATCGAGCTTCCGCCAGCTCAACGAGCGCGCGAACCAGACGGCGAACACGCTGCTGGGCCTGGACTTCAGTCCGGGCGAGCGCATCGCCTGCCTGATGTCGAACCAGACGCAGTACGTGGAGTCGTTCTACGCGTGCGCCAAGGCGGGTTTCGTCTTCGTCGCGCTGAACTGGCGACTCACCGTGCCGGAGCTTTCGTACCAGCTCATGGACTGCGGCGCCACCGCCGTGATCTTACGGCGCCGACCAGAAGCCCCTGGTCGAACCGCTGCGGGAGCAGTTTCCCAGCGTCCGCTGGCTGCTGGCGGACGAAGGCGACTACGCCGCGGCCGTGGACGACGCCGCGACGGTCGAGCCGCCGATCGGCGCGACCGGCGAAGACCCGCTGTTCATGATGTACACCAGCGGCACGACGGGCCGGCCGAAAGGCGCGTTGATGTCGCACAGCGCGGACATCGCCTGGCTCGCGAGCATGCTGGCGACGTCCGACCTGCACCACGGCGAACGCAACCTCATCGTTGCGCCGCTGTTCCACATCGCCGGCCTCGGACTCGTGCTGACGGGGGTGTACCGCGGCATGACGACCGTGCTGCTCAAGCAGTTCGATCCCGCGGTGATGTGGGACCTGGTGGACGCCGAGAACATCACGGGATTCTTCGCCGTGCCGGCGATGCTCGCGTTCATGTACCAGCACCCGAAGCGCGCGACGGCGGCACGACCGGCCCTGCGCTGGGTCATCTGCGGCGCGGCTCCCGTGCCGGTCACGCTGATCGAGGCGTACCTCGCCATGGGCGTCGAGATCCTGCAGGTGTACGGCCTGACCGAGACGCACGGCGGCATCTGCCTGATGTCGCCGGAGCATGCACGCACCAAGATCGGCTCCACCGGCATGCCGTACTTCGGCATCGACGTGCGCGTGGTCGACAAGGCCGGCAATCCCGTGCCACCGGGCATTCCCGGTGAAGTGGTCACGCGCGGCCCGCACCTGATCAGCGGCTACTGGAACCGCCCGGAAGCGACGCAGGAAACGATCCGTGAAGGCTGGTTCCACACCGGCGACATCGCCGAGGTCGACGCCGAGGGCTTCATCTACATCAAGGACCGCTCGAAGGACATGGTGATCTCGGGCGGCGAGAACGTGTACCCCGCCGAGGTCGAGGACGTGCTGAGCGGACACCAGGGCGTGCGCGAGGTCGGCGTGATCGGGCAGCCGTCGGCCAAGTGGGGCGAGAGCGTCTGCGCCGTGATCGTGCGCGGCGACGGCTGGAAAGGCGACGACGACCTGCTCGTGCAGGAACTCAGGACGCTCGCGCAGTCGCGGCTCGCGCGCTTCAAGCAGCCGAAGTCCTATGTCTTCATCAACGCGCTGCCGCGCAATCCGTCCGGCAAGATCCTGAAGCGCATGCTGCGCGAGCAGTTTCCGGGCCCTGCGCCGGAGTGACGTGCCACGGTTGTGGCCGGTGCGGCCGGCCCCTATCCTGCAGGGATGCCTGACCTGAACCGCGCCTCCCTCGCCGCCACGACTCGCGGCGCTCTCTGGCTTTTTGCTCGCTCCTGGCCTCCAGGCCGCCGACGACGCGTGCGCCGCCCTTGCGACAGCGGTTGTCCCCGGTGCAAACATCACGTCCGCAGCGGCGATTGCAGCCACCGGCGATCTCCCGGCGCACTGCCGCGTGCAGGGCACCATTCCACAGGCGATCCGCTTCGAACTGCGCCTGCCGCTTGCCGGCTGGAACGGCAAGTTCTACATGGCGGGCTGCGGTGGCTTCTGCGGCTCGCTCGACGCCGACCGCCCCGGCGTCGTCAATGCACTCAATCACGGCCTGCGCCGGGGCTATGCGTCGGCCACGTCGGATTCCGGGCACTCGGGCACGAGCGTCACCGACGGCCGCTGGGCGCTCGACAACCCAGGGGCGGAAGCGGATTGGGGCTGGCGCTCCGTCACCGAGACCACGCGCGTATCCCGCGACCTCGTGCGCGCCTTTTACGGCAAGCCGGCGGCCCGCTCGTATTTCGCCGGTTGCTCGACCGGCGGTCGCATGGGCCTGATGGCGGCCCAGCGTTTTCCGCACGATTTCGACGGCATCATCGCCGGCGCCCCTGCCCTCGACTACACCGGGCTGGTCGCCACGCAACTGGCCTGGATCGTCCAGGCCAACACGGCCGCGGACGGCAGCGAAATCCTCGATCGCGCCAAGGTGCCGCTCGTCGCGAAGGCCGTGCTCGAGACCTGCGACGGCCATCGACGGCCAGCGCGACGGCCTCATCGACGATCCCCGCCGCTGCGACTGGAAGCCGGCGCAACTGCAGTGCAAGGGTGCGGCGGCAGCCGATTGCCTGACGGCGAAGGAGATCGGCGTGCTCGACCACTGGTACATGCCGGTGACCGGCGGCGAGGGCCGTATCCAGTACCCGGGCGGCGTGCCGAAGGGCTCGGAGCCGTACTGGCCCGTCTGGCTCTCAGGCATACCCGGCAGCAACGCACCCGCGCTCGCCGAGCGCTTCGGCACCGACTTCCTGCGCTACATGGCCTTCGTGCCAGACGCGGGCGAGGCCTTCGATGTGCGCAAGTACGATTTCGACCGCGACCCGCCGCGCCTCGCAACGATGGCGCGCATTTACGACGCGACGAACCCGGACCTGACGGCCTTCCGCGAGCGCGGCGGCAAGCTGCTGCTGTTCCATGGCTGGGCCGACCCGCTCGTCACACCGCAGCGCACGCTCGATTATTACGGTGCAGTGCGCGCAACGATGGGCGGCGCGGAGTCGACTGCGCAGTTCGCGCGGCTCTTCATGCTGCCAGGGGTCGACCACTGCGGCATTCAGCCCGGTCCGGGGCGAAGTCGGTCGACTTCGATCCGCTGCCCGCGCTCGAAGCGTGGGTCGAGCGCAACGAAGCGCCGACGACCCTCAACGTGCGCTGGCAGATGACGGACGGGAGCGTGCGCAGCCGCGACGTGACGCCGCAATGAGCAGCGTTCCCGAAGCAAGGCCGAAGGCGAAGACGATCGGCCCGTTGCGGGCACTGGTGCCTTACTTGAGCCCGTACCGCGGCGTGCTCGTGCTCGCACTGGTTGCGCTGCTCGTCGCCTCGGCCGCGATGCTGTCCTTGCCCATCGCCCTGCGTTTCCTGATCGACAACGGCCTGTCGTCGAAGAGCACCGACACGATCAACCTGTATTTCATCGCGTTCCTGGCGGCAGCGGGTGCGTTCGGCGTGTTTGCCGCGCTGCGCTTCTACCTGGTGACCTGGCTCGGCGAACGCGTGGTCGCGGACATGCGCTCTGCGGTGTACGCGCGCGTGATCCGCATGGACCCCGCGTTCTTCGAGATCACCCGCGTCGGCGAGGTGCTGTCGCGCCTCACCGCGGACACCACCCTGGTGCAGTCGATCGCGGGCGTGAACCTGTCGATCATGTTGCGCTCGACGATCACGGTGGTCGGCAGCCTCGTGATGCTGGCAGTCACCAGCCTGAAGCTCACTGCCGTCATGATCGTCCTGATCCCCCTGATCGTCGCACCGCTGATCCTGCTCGGCCGGCGCGTGCGCACGCTTTCCCGCACGTCGCAGGATCGCATCGCCGACACCAGCGGCATCGCGGACGAAACGCTGAACGCCATCCAGACGGTGCAGGCGTTCACGCTCGAGAAGATCAACACGGATCGCTTCGACGGCGCGGTCGAGGACTCGTTCGGCGCAGCCGTGCGGCGGACGAAGTCGCGCTCGACGCTGACTGCACTGGCCACGATGCTGGTGTTCGGCGCGATCACGCTCGTGCTCTGGATGGGCGCGCATGCCGTGGTGCGCGGCGAGATGACGGGCGGGCAACTGGGCCAGTTCCTGCTGTATGCCGGTTACGTCGGCGTTGCCGCGGCAAGCCTCAGCGAGATGTGGGGCGAAGTGCAGCGTGCCGCCGGCGCGATGGAGCGGCTGATCGAACTCGAGAACGCCCAGCCGACGATCGAGGCGCCCGCGCACCCCGTCGCGTTGCCCGTGCCGGGCCGTGGCGAGATCCGTTTCGAGCACGTCACGTTCCGCTACCCGTCGCGCCCGGAAGCGAAGGCGCTCGATGCCTTCGACCTCAGCGTGCGCGCGGGCGAGACCGTCGCGTTCGTCGGCCCGTCCGGGGCCGGCAAGAGCACCACCTTCCAGCTGCTGCTGCGGTTCTACGATCCGGAATCGGGCCGCATCCTGATGGACGGCGTGGATGTCTCGAGCGCAGACCCGCTGGCAGTCCGCAGCCGCATCGGACTGGTGCCGCAGGACACGGTCCTGTTCGCGACCAGCGCACGCGAGAACATCCGCTACGGCCGGCCCGGCGCCACGGATGCCGAGGTCGAGGCCGCCGCGCAGGCGGCCGCTGCCGACGAGTTCCTGCGCAGGCTGCCCGAAGGCTACGACACGTTCCTCGGCGAGCGCGGCACGCGACTGTCGGGCGGACAGCGCCAGCGCATCGCCATCGCGCGCGCCATCCTGCGCGATCCGCCGATCCTGCTGCTCGACGAAGCGACGAGCGCGCTCGATGCGGAAAGCGAACGGCTGGTGCAGGCCGCGCTCGATCGCCTGATGCAGGGCCGCACGACGATCATCATCGCGCACCGCCTCGCGACGGTGCTGCAGGCCGATCGCATCGTCGTCATGGACCACGGGCGCATCGTCGCGCAGGGCACGCACGCCGAACTCGTGCGCGGCAACGAGCTTTACGCACGGCTCGCCGCACTGCAGTTCGCGGACGGCACGGCGTACCGCGACGGACGCGGTCACTTGAGCGACGAGGCGCGCCGCAACGAGCTCGGCCAGCCGATCGGGCCGGCCCTGCCCGATTGGCAACCGCCGGCGCGGCCGTCGCAGCGGCCACTGCAGGGGCGCTTCTGCATCGTCGAGCCGCTGGACGTGGCGAAGCATGCGCGCGCACTGTTCGACGCGAACAGCCAGGACCGCGAAGACCGCATGTGGACGTACCTGTTCTCGGGTCCGTTCGCGACGTTCGACGAGTACGAGCGTTGGCTGGCCGAACGCGCGCCGAGCGCCGACCCGCTGTTCCGGGCCTTCGTCAACCGGGCCTCGGGCAACGCGGTGGGGATCGGCGCGTTCATGCGTATCGACCCGGCGGCGGGGTCGATCGAGGTCGGCCACATCGCGATGTCGCCGGTGTTGCAGCGGTCGCCGGCCGCGACGGAGGCGATGTACCTGATGATGCGTCACGCGTTCGAGCTGGGGTATCGCCGCTACGAGTGGAAGTGCGACTCGCTGAATGAAAAGTCGCGGCGCGCCGCGGAGCGACTCGGCTTCACGTTCGAGGGCATTTTCCGGCAGGCGACCGTCTACAAGGGTCGCAGCCGCGATACCGCGTGGTATTCGGTCATCGACTCGGAATGGCCCGTGCTGCGCGAGGCGTTCGAACGCTGGCTCGACCGCGACAACTTCGACGCGTCGGGACTGCAGCGCTCGAGCCTGGGCGATATCCGCGCGGCCCTGCGACCGCCCCGGCCGCGCTAGGCGGCCGTCTCTTCCACGGCAGCCACCGCCTCGCGTGCGGCGCTCTGCGCCGTCCCGGCCTCGTCCGCCACCGGCGCATGGCCATGGTGCGCAGAACGCGGTGAGCGCGGCCGTGGCGAGCACCAGCAGCATGATCGCGCCGAACGGGAATTCGCTGAGCCCGGGTGTCGTCGCAGCGGTCAGGAACAGCAGCACCGTGATCAATCCGCGAGGCGCAACCCAGACCAGGCGGGAGGAATCCGGCTGTCGCGCGAGCCGCAGGACCGCATATCGCACCGGGTAGATGAAACCGACGCCGGCGACCATCACGGCCCAGGCGCGCCAGTCCGTCATCGCCGACAGGTCCGTCCAGTAGCCGAGCATCAGGAAGAAGAAGCTCTTGACCGCGAAGGTCAGCTCGACGACCAGTCCCTTGAACTCACGCAGCGTGTCGCCGTACCCCGGGCGCAGGAGACCGCCCAGCCGGCGCACCCTCTGCAGCAGGTGCGTGTTGTTGAGCAGCAGGCCGCAGACGAGGATCAGCACCAGCGGCGACAGGTGCAGCTCCTTGCCGATCGCATACAGCAGTGTCAGGCCCGCCAGCAGCGGCAGGAACCGGACGTGCCCTTCGACGCGGTTGATCAGGAACAGGATGCCGAGGCCGGCCACGACTGCCGCGATGAGCGACAGGAACATGCCCCCGAAGAGCGCGGGCAGGAAATGCCCGACCCGACCCGCGGACTCGAGCCACGCGTAGAACACGAGCACGCCGACGATGTCCGACAGTGAACTCTCGTACACGACGAATTCGCGGGTGTGCTCGGTCGAGCCCCGTGACGCTGGGTATCGCCACGGCGCTCGAAATCACCGAGACAGAGACTGCGGCGAGCGCAGCCGGCGCGAAGGCGAGGCCCAGCGCGTGCTGGAAAAGGACGGTGAAGCCCGCGACGCAGGCGATGAACCCGGCCAGCATCACGAACGACGCACGGGCGATGAGCGGCAACCGCTCGCGCCGCAGCGAGAGGTCGAGCGCGCCCTCGAGCACGATCAGGATCAGGCCGATGGTGCCGATGATCGGCACCATCGGGTCGACCCAGCCGAGGTGCAGGTCGAAGCTGTCCATGACCTGCCGGCCCGCAATGCCGGTGAGGATGAGCAGGACGACGGAAGGCAGCCGCGTACGCCGCCCGAAGACATCGAGCAGGTAGGCGAAGACCAGGAGCGCCGAGACGGCCAGGATGGCGGTGTTGGTCACCCCGCTAGCCTACCGGACTCAGCCCCCAAGCAATTGTCGCCGCGAGACCGACGGTGGCGCCGGCGGCGGCTCGGCCTGGAACAACGCTTCGGCCACCGAGGTGGCAGCGAGCTGCGCGGCCTCGTGGTCCGTGAACTCGGTCATCGTCGAGAACAGCGGGCACGTGCCGATCAGGCCGACGTCGTGCAGGTCGCTGACGACGAAGTCGTACGCCCCCGACGGAAACACGATCCGGGTGGACTCGCCCGCCACCCAGATCGCCAGGTCGGCCGCGGTCGGCAGCACGGTCAGGTTCATGAACCAGGGCGTGAGCATCACGCCGACCTTGCGCCCCTCGTACTCGCGGAAGCCCACCGCTTCGATGGCCAGCGTCGGGTTGTAGATCGGCATGCCCTTGACCTTGAGCGCCGCGCGGCGATAGGCATTCGCAAGGTTGTTCACCTCGTCGTCGTCCGACAGCGTCGCACTGTCGATGACCATGAACTTGCTCTTGTTGGCCGCGCAGTTCGGGCATTCCCAGGTGTCGGGCAGCAGCCGGAACGGCGTGCCCGGCGGCGTCTGCGTCTCCTCGTCGCCGAGTGCCGGATCGTAGACCCACCAGCAGATGCCGCATTCGAGCCGGGTGTCGTCGGCGATCTTCGAGCCATCGCCGCCGTAGCTGCCTTCGAAGGGGCGGCTCATCAGTTGAACGCCTGCAGGATCTCGCCGAGACGCTCGGCCGAATCCTCGAAGTCCTCGCGCGCGGCCAGCACCGAGATCGGCACGTCGCCGATCTCGAGCGTGTCGAGGATCACGTTGCCCATGCCGTTGATGAACTGCACGGCCCACACGTGCCGCAGGCCCGTCGCGAACACGCGCGAACTGCCGAAGCCACCGGAACGGATCACCAGCGGCACCTGTCCGAGCACGGCCGTCAGCACGTCTGCGTCGACGTCCGTGAGCGGCAGCAGCGTGAAGTTGATGACGTGGTTCTCGGCGCCGGGACGGTAGTCCCGCGAGCGCTGCTGCAGTTCGTGGAGCAGCGCCGGCGCATTCATCGCGCCCTGCGGCATCTGCGCGGGCACCTGGATCTCGGCGCGCGGCAGCTCCGACGCGGCGCGCAGGATCGGTGCGGGCACCGGCCCGATCTCGATCCATTCGCCCTGGGTGCCGTCCGCCGTGCTGCTCTCGATGCGCCAGATGCCGGCCATCACCGACTCGACCACGCGCCAGTACGCATTGTCCAGGCCGACCTTCGCCCAGACGTCGCCTTCGCCGAGGATGTCGGCGATCGTCGCCTTCTCGGTGTCGTCGAGCCCGTTCAGGCTGACTCGCGTCGGCGGCGCGTCCGGCACGGTGACGCGGCGCTGCAGGTCCGCGATCACTTCGTTCATGACGGCGCGCGCCGCGGCCGTCAGCTCTTCGTTGGCCGGGCTCTGCCGCGCGGCCCGCACCAGTCCGGTGGGCATGCCGATCAGGCGCAGTTGTTCGTCGCCCTCCGCGGGTGCGGCTCCTGGAACTTTCGGGTGCCAGACGAGTACGTGTTCGGTCATGCGTTTCCTCCAGTGAGGGCAGCCGGCACGGCGTCTCCGAGCAGACGGTCGGCAGCTTGCGAGAAGACCGGCCAGTCGCGCATGCGCGCCACGAGCTCGGCAGGTTGTCCGTCGCGCATGTAGACGACGGCGGGCATCACGACGACGCCGAAGCGCGCCATCAGCGCCGCTTCGTCACGCTGGTCGATGAAGCCGACGCGCAGCCTGCCCTGGTAGCTGGCCGCGAGTTCGCGCACGACGACGGCGACGTCGAGACCCTCGGGCCGGTCGCCGATGAAGAACAGCAGGCCGCGCGGGTTGCGCGCGAGCCAGTCGTCGAGTTCGCCTTGCGCAGAACGTCGCAAGAAGGGTGCGAGGCTAATGCGTCGATCACGCCGCTCATGTGCCGGACCCTCCAATCTCTTTGTCGCCGCGGGCCTCGGCTGCCGCGCGGATCGCCAGGAAACGCTCGTCGCCTTTGCGGCACGCAACGTCTGGCGCGGGACGCCCGGATTCGTACATTCCCTGCCGCAACGGGCTGATCACGACGTCGCGTTCCGGCCGGCCGTCCCGCTCACGGACTTCGACGCCCCAGCGGCGCAGTTCGTCGATGCC
>CAWHEA010000013.1:0-192068 GCA_963828265.1 uncultured Gammaproteobacteria bacterium
CGGTTCGTTTCATGAAGCCCTGAACCTGGCGGCAATATGGAAACTGCCGATTCTCTTTGTGTGCGAAAATAACCAGTTTGCCGAAGCGATGCCGGTTCGGGAGTTCGTGGCGTGTGAGCGGATTTCCATGCGGGCGCGTGGGTATGGGCTGGAGGAGATCACGGTTGATGGCAATGACGTGGAGGAGACGCGCCGGGTCGCCACAGAATTAGTTGGACGAGCCCGGCAGGGGAAGGTCCATTCCTGGTGGGGATCGCTGAGCCGACTCATTCAAAGATGCGGTTCGACGCAGTAGAGCACACTTGCCTGCCGCCTATACGCGAATGACGGCAAGCATTGCGCTGCAAGAACTGCGCCGAAATACGACCGGGCGATTGGCAACGTGCGAACGTCGTTTTACAGCCAAGCCGAACGCGCAAGTATGGGGTCGCGGGTCGAAGTTGACTAACGCAGTTTGAGAGCCGCGAAATGCGGGTTGGCCGGACGGTTTCCATCGGTAGCCGTCCGGCCTTTTTTTATGCTGCTTGTTGTGTATTCTGTTGCGGAATGACTGCCGGAGGTCTGCTTCCGGCCAGGAGCGGACGGTCGACGTACTCCCGCAAACCGCCGATGTTCATGGCCGAAGACAGCCGTCAAGAACGTGTCGGCTCCGATACGCCAATCGGGGCAGGAGTCGCGGAATATCTCTGCAGAGGTCCCATGCCTGACGAGAATATGCCTATCTGGAGAAAGCGAGCTCGTCGCGCCCTCGCTCCGTACAGTAGGCCGCTCGCTGCTCTCTCGCTTTTGGCTATGGCCTTCTTTGTGCTGAACGGGTGGTTCGATTGGGGACTGCTCGGTCTGAGCGAACGAAAGTCGACAGGTATGGCAATGCTAATTGGCTTGGTCACGTACGTGTTCTTGCTCCCAACCCACGGCGAATTGAAGCAAGCACGGTCAAGCGAAGACACTGCAAAGAACGATCGGCACTAGGTCGCGGCGGCACTTGGCTGTTGCTCGGGGTCGGTTTATGCCGGCTGGGAATATCCGCTACCCCAAGTCCTGTGAAGCTGCAGCGCATGAGGATGGCTAATTGAAAATCGCTTTGAAGTGGATCCTCCTGCGTTCGCTCGGCGTGGTCGTTGGTGTCGGCGCTGTTGGTTCCGCTGCCCTTTCGGTGATCGAGAATGACTATTCAGACTGGTGGCGAGGTGTGGTCGTGCCGGTCTGCCTTGCTCTTTTCGGACTTCGCGTGCTGTTCTACTCGGCGACCGGTTACGAACGATTCCGCGATTGGAAAGGTCGTCCGAAGCATGAAAGCGGCGAAGGTCCGTAGTGGGTCGAGGCTGTGTGAAAACGACCGCGTAAATTGTGCGAATATCATCGTGCCACACGAGAAGGGCGGACCACGAAGCGGTTCATCGAAAGTGAAGAGCCGAGCGCAGTAACGCTGTTCCCGGAACGTCTGGACGATTGGATCGCCGAGGACAACCCGGTGCGCGCCGTCGACGCATTCGTCGACGAACTCGACCTCGCAAAGCTAGGGTTTGAAGGCGCCGAGCCTGCAGCGACAGGCCGGCCTGCGTACCATCCCGGCACGCTGCTCAAGATCTACGTTTACGGCTACCTCAACCGCCTGCCCTCGAGCCGGCGCCTGGAGCGCGAGACGCAGCGCAACCTCGAGTCGATCGGCTGACCGGACGGCTCGCCCCGGACTTCAAGACGATCGCCGACTTCCGGCGCGACAACGGCCCGGGCATCCGCCAGGCCTGCCGCCAGTTCGTGCAGCTGTGCCGCGAGATCGGGCTGTTCGAGCAGGCGCTGGTGGCGATCGACGGCAGCAAGTTCAAGGCGGTGAACAACCGCGACAAGAACTTCACGCCGCACAAGCTCAAGGCCCGCCAGCAGCAGCTCGATCAGAGCATCGCACGCTACCTCGCCGACCTCGATCGCGCAGACCGCGACCCGTCACTTGTGCCTGAGGAGCGGGTCGAGCATCTCAAGGAGAAGCTTGCGACGGTGCGTGCGCAGATGAAAAGCTCGAGGCCATCGGGCGGCAGCTTGAAGCGACACCAGACCAGCAGATCTCACTGACCGATCCCGATGCGCGCTCAATGGCCACCAGCGGCCGCGGCACGGGGATGGTGGGCTACAACGTGCAGGCCGCCGTCGACACCAAACACCATCTAATCGTGACGCACGAGATCGGGAACGAAGGCCACGATCGCAACCAGCTGAGCCCGATGGCGCAGCTGACGCAGGAGACGCTCGGCACGCAGGATCTGACGTGCTTGCCGACCGCGGCGACTTCAGCGGCGAAGAAATCCTCAAGTGCGAACAGGCGCAGATCAAGGCGCTCGTGCCGAAGCCGCTCACGCGGAACTCGGCGACCACCGGCCGCTTCGATAAGCGCGACTTCCAATACGAGGCAAAGCGAGATCGCTATCGCTGTCCTGCCGGGCAATACGCCACGTGGCGCTTCAGCTCGACCGAGAAGGGCATGGTGATCCACAAGTACTGGTCATCGGCGTGCACGAAGTGTCCGATCCGCGGCGCGTGCACCACCGACCAGTATCGACGCATCAACCGCTGGGAGCACGAAGACGTGGTCGAGCGGATGCAGCGACGCATCGACGGCATGCCAGAGGCTGGGCGCCTGCGTCGCCAGACCGTGGAGCATACGTTCGGGACGCTAAAATCGTGGATGGGAGCGACGCACTTCCTGACGAAGACGTTGCCGAGAGTGAGAACGGAGATGAGCTTGCAGGTTCTAGCGTACAACCTGAAGCGAGTGATGCAGATCCTTGGCGTGCAGCCACTGATCGCGGCGATGCGGGCGTGACAGACGCTCGCGTCTACTCGTTGTTCGCCCTGTAAGTCGATCAGCGGCAGAGTTTTCACACGGCCTCGGTCGATTGCGGAAGTACACCGTCCGTTTTCGGAACGCGCGGGCGGCTGGGCGACCGCCACAATCACGGTTGTGACGAAGCCCATTATTGCCGGTTCAATCGACAACTTTTTGTGGTTGTCAATGTGGGACAACCAGAAGAATCAATCGTAAGTTATTGATTCTTAAAGTTAGTGGCGGAGAGGGTGGGATTCGAACCCACGTACACCCGTTAAGATGTAACTGGAATTCCAGTCCAGCGCCTTCGACCGCTCGGCCACCTCTCCGCAGGGGGCGGAAGGGTACACGCCCGTCGCCCACCCGGCTAGTAGCCTCGGCTCCGAGGCGCCGCCGAAATCAGGCGAACCTCACGCCGGCAGCCTTCATGGCCGCCAGCAATTCCGCCTCGAGGCGCTCGGACAAGGGGGTCAGCGGCAGCCGGATGCCCCGCTCCATCAGCCCCAGCCGGGCCACGGCCCATTTGACCGGAATCGGGTTCGGCTCGACGAACATGGCCAGGTGCAGCGGCATCAGCTTCTCGTTCAGCGCCGCAGCCTCGACATGGTGGCCCGCCAGCGCGGCGACGCACATGTCGTGCACCGCGCGCGGCGCGACGTTTGCCGTCACCGAAATCACGCCGCAGGCGCCCCGCTTCATCAACTCCGCGGCCGTCGGATCGTCGCCGCTCAGCAGCAGGAAGCCGGGCCTGGCCGCGCCCAGGATCGATTCGGCTCGCGAGAGGTCGCCCGTCGCCTCCTTGATGCCGACGATGCGCGGATGCTCGGCCAGCCGCACGACCGTCTCCGGCAGCATGTCGCACACGGTGCGACCGGGCACGTTGTAGAGAATGACCGGCACGTCGACCGAGTCGGCGATGGCGCTGAAGTGCCGGTACAGGCCTTCCTGGGTGGGCCGGTTGTAGTACGGCACGACCGTCAGCAGGCCATCGGCACCGGCGGCGGCCAGTTCGCGCGACAATTCGATGCTCTTCGCCGTGGAGTTCGTGCCGCTGCCCGCAATGACCGGCATTCGACCCGCGACATGCGCCTTGGCGCGCCGGACCAGTTCCGCCACCTCGGCCGGCTCGAGCGTCGGGGACTCCCCGGTCGTGCCGGCGACGACGACGGCATCGGTGCCCTCGGCGACGTGAAAGTCAAGCAGGCGCTCCCAGGCCTGGAAGTCGACCGCCCCGTCGGCGCGCATGGGCGTCACGAGCGCAGGGATGCTGCCCTTGAACATTCTTCGGGGGCCTCGGTGGGAAGACTGCTCATGCTACGCAAGCGGAAAGCTGCGAAGCAAGGCAAAATCACGGTACACGCGCCCGTGCGGCGCCGATACACTGAGTCCAAGCATCCATGAAGCAACTGATTGCGATCTGCGCCATCGGCAACGACCGGACCGGGCTGGTCTACGACCTGACCCGCGTGGTCGTCGAATGTGGCGGCAACGTCCTCGAAAGCCGCATGACGGCGCTCGGCAACGAGTTCGCCATGCTGCTGCTCGTCGCGGGCAACTGGCACACGCTGGCCAAGCTCGAAGGCGAGCTCACCAAGCTCGGCGAAGCCTCCGGCCTCACGATCACGGTGCGCCGCACCGAGCAGCGCCCTCCCCGCGTCGACATGGTCAGCTACACGGTGGACGTCGTGTGCCTCGACCAGCCGGGCGTGTTGCACACGCTGTCCGGCTTCTTCTCGTCGCGCGGCATCGACGTGGGCGACATCAGCACCCGCACCTACAACGCCGCGCACACGGGTGCCCCGATGTTCTCGGTGTACATGGTCATCCACGTGCCGACCCGGATCCACATCGCCGCACTGCGCGAAGAGTTCATGGACCTCTGCGATCACATGAACCTCGACGCCATCCTCGAACCCCTGAAGTCCTGAGCCACGCAACCCATGACTGAAAAGACCGTCACGCTCGACCGCAAGGTACCCGCCTTTGCCGCTGCCGCCAGCGGCGGCAAGAAATGGAAGCTGGCCGATGCCGCCGGCAAGAACCTCGTCGTGTACTTCTATCCGAAGGACAACACGTCGGGCTGCACCAAGGAAGGCGAAGCCTTCCGCGACCTGCACGCGAAGTTCAGGAAGGCCGGCACGGAAATCGTCGGCGTTTCGCCGGACAGCGTCGCTTCGCACGACAAGTTCATCGCCAGGTACGGCTTCACGTTCCCGCTGCTCGCCGACGAAGAAAAGGCCGTCTGCCAGCTCTTCGACGTGTGGAAGGAAAAAAGCATGTACGGCAAGAAGTACATGGGCGTCGAGCGCAGCACGTTCCTGATCGACGCCAAGGGCGTGCTGCGCCGGGAATGGCGCAAGGTCAAAGTGCCCGGCCACGCCGAAGAAGTGCTCGCCGCCGCGGCCGAGCTCTGACGCGGCGGCCGTCCACACGCCCTTCCCGCCCCATCAAACCAGCGGAGCACGACTTGGCCAAGTCCCGGAAGCAGATCGAACCGCGCAGGATCTACGTTCTCGACACCAACGTCATGATGCACGACCCCTCGGCCATCTTCCGGTTCGAGGAACACGACATCTTCATCCCGATGACCGTGCTCGAGGAGCTCGACGCGGGCAAGAAGGGACTCTCGGAAGCCGCGCGCAACGTGCGCCAGGTCAGCCGCTTTCTCGACGAGCTGATGGCGAACTCGGACAAGCTGCAGATCGATCACGGCATCGAACTGCCCTCCGCCAAGTTCACGCCCGGCGGCAAGAAGCCGCCGAGTGGCCGCCTCTACTTCCAGACCAGGCAGCTGAACGGCAACCTGCCCGCCACCCTGCCCGGCCACGGCGCCGACAACGCGATCCTCGCGCAGACGCTGGCGCTGCAGCAGGAGCACCGCGACGCGCGCGTCACGCTGGTGTCGAAGGACATCAACCTGCGCATCAAGGCCGCGATCCTCGGCGTGCGTGCCGAGGACTATTACAGCGACAAGACGATCGAGGACGCCGACCTCCTCTACACCGGCATCGAAAAGCTGCCCGGCAATTTCTGGGACAAGGCGGGCCGCAAGCTCGAGTCCTGGCACGAGGCCGGCGGCCGCACCTTCTACCGCGTGCGCAACAAGCTGGTCGCCAACTGGGCGCCCAACCAGTTCGTCTACCAGACCGACGACCACGGCCTCGAAGGCATCGTGCGTTCGATCGAAGGCGAATCCGCCGTCATCGAAGTGGCGCGCGACTACCGCAGCGAACGCCACGGCGTCTGGGGCATCAGCGCGCGCAACCGCGAGCAGAACTTCGCGCTGAACCTGCTGCTCGACCCGGAAATCGACTTCGTCACCATCCTCGGTCCCGCGGGCACGGGCAAGACGCTGCTGACGCTGGCCGCGGGCCTGTCGCAGGCGCTCGAGACGAATCGCTTCACCGAGATCATCATGACGCGCGTGACGATCCCGCTGGGCGAGGACATCGGCTTCCTGCCGGGCACCGAGGAAGAAAAGATGGAGCCCTGGATGGGCGCGCTGATGGACAACCTCGAAGTCCTGACGCAGAGCCAGGAAGGCGGCAGCTGGGGCCGCGCCGCCACCAACGACCTGCTGCGCAACCGCATCAAGATCCGCTCGCTCAACTTCATGCGCGGCCGCACGTTCCTGAACCGCTACCTGATCCTGGACGAGGCGCAGAACCTGACGCCCAAGCAGATGAAGGCGCTGGTCACCCGCGCCGGCCCAGGCACCAAGCTGGTCTGTCTCGGCAACATCGCCCAGATCGATTCACCCTACCTCTCGGAGACCACCTGCGGCCTCACCTACGTCGTGAACCGCTTCCGCGGCTGGAAGCATTACGGCCACATCACGCTGACCCGCGGCGAGCGCTCGCGCCTCGCGGATTTCGCCTCTGAGACCCTCTAGGCCCTCCCGAGGAACCCTCGGCAGGGTCCGCTGTCAGAGGGAGCACATGAACTTCAATCGCAACCCGTGCCGCGCGCTCGTGGCGGTCCTCATTTTCCTGCTGGCAGCGCTGCCTCCGGTGACGCTCGCCCAGACGTCCCAGGACCAGTTGCCCGAAATGGGCACGGCGGCGCAGAAGGCGCTGAGCCTCGACGACGAGCGGCAGATCGGCCGCATGGTCATGCGCAACCTGCGCGAGAGCGGCATGGTCCTCGACGACCCCGAGGTCAACGAATACGTCCAGTCGCTCGGACTGCGAATGTCGAGCCTCGCCCAGGACGGCAATCGCGATTTCAACTTCTTCGTCGTCCGCGATCCCGCGATCAACGCCTTCGCGCTGCCAGGCGCGTACGTCGGCGTCCACTCCGGGCTCATCCTCGAGACACGCACCGAAAGCGAACTGGCCGCCGTGCTGGCCCACGAGGTCTCGCACGTCACCCAGCGGCACATCGCGCGCGGCCTCGAAGCCCAGTCGCGCGCCAACCTGATGTCGACGGCGGCCGTGCTGGCCGCGATCCTGATCGGGGCAGCGGGCGGCGGCAGCTCCGATGCGACGATGGGCGCAATCACCGCGGCCCAGAGCGCGGCGGCGCAGGCGGGCATCAATTTCACGCGCGAAAACGAATACGAGGCCGATCGCATCGGCATCGGCGTGCTGGCGTCCGCCGGGTTCGACCCCAACGCGATGCCGGCCTTTTTCGACACGATGTTCCGTCGCACCCAGCTTGGCCCGGACCGCGTGCCCGAACTGCTGCGCACCCACCCGGTCACCAGCAACCGCATCGCCGAATCGAAGGACCGCGCGAACCAGTATCCGCCGGTCAACGTGAAGGACAGCCTCAGCTACTCGTTGATGAAGGAGCGCATTCGCGTGCTGCTCGTCTCGCGCAACGGCGATTCCCGCGAGTACTACAAGGCGCTCGGCGACAACGAAGCCGACCTGTCGCTCGCCCAGACGTACGGCCGGGGCCTGTCGGAGCTGTATGGCAACGAGGCCGACAAAGCGGTGGTCACGTTCACGAGGTTGCGTCAGCAGTACCCGGAAGTGATGGCGTTCCACACCGCGCTCGGCCAGGCGCAGCTCGCCGCCGGCAAGACGCAGGCGGCGCTCGAAACCCTCGAACACGCTCGCGTGCTGGCCCCGCGCAACGTGCCGGTCACGGTCCGTTACGGCGAGGCGCTGCTGCAGGCCGGCCGCCCGAAGCGCGCGCACGAAGTGCTGCTCGACCTGTTCAACAACGTGCCGCCGACGCAGGACCAGATTCGCCTGACGGCGATGGCCGCCAACGCCGCCGGCGACGTAGCCGACGCGTACTCCTACATGGCGGAATACCACCTGATGGGCGGCGACCTCATGCTCGCCATCAACCAGCTCGAACTCGCGCTGTCGGTGCCGAGCATCACCGAAGTGCAGCGCGCCAAGTTCGTGGCGCGGCTCAAGGAAGCGCGTGAATGGCTGCCGAAGGAACGCAACCGGTCGAAGCAGCCGGCGAACGGCGATGCACCGGACGGGCAGCGTTCGCCGGATGGCCAGCGCGCGCCCGGCTGAGCAGTCACGCAACGACGCCTCCCGAATCGGTAGAATGCCGCGCTTGGCCAACGACCAGGCCGGTCGTTCCCCCGCCACGGCAAAGGGTTCCTCATGTTTTCTCGGCACTTCGCGCAGCACGTCCAGGCTCGCTGTTCTCCCGATTTGCGGCCGGCCTCGCCCTGCTGGCCATGGCCGCATTTCTCGGCGGCTGCGCGACGACCCAGGCCGACGGCACCCCGCGTCCACGAGAATCCCGACCCGTTCGAGAAAGTCAACCGCGGCGTCTTCAAGTTCAACGACACCCTCGACCGCTACGCACTGCGACCCGCAGCCGTGGTGTACCGGGACTACACACCGAAACTCGTGCAGACGGGCGTCGGCAACTTCTTCGACAACCTGGGCAACCCGACGACGATCGTCAACCAGTTCCTGCAGGGCAAGTTCAAGGAAGGCACCCAGGACACGGGACGCTTCCTGCTGAACACCACGCTCGGCTGGGGCGGCGTGATCGACGTGGCGTCGGGCGGCACCAACCTGCCGAAGCACGACGAGGATTCGGGCCAGACGCTCGGCTGGTGGGGCGTCCCCCCCGGTCCGTTCCTGGTCCTGCCCTTCCTCGGTCCCGCGACGGTGCGCGATGCGCCGGCTCGCATCGCCGACGATTTCTCGCAGCCGTTCCGCTGGTACAACTCGGGCTCCGAGCGCTGGGTATCGTTGGGACTGAGCCTCGTCGACAAGCGCGCGCAGTACCTGCCGCTCGACAAGACTCTCGCACAGACCTACGACCCGTACGCGTTCATTCGCAACGCCTACCTGCAGCGACGGCAGTACGCGGTCTTCGACGGCAATCCACCGGCAGGCAAGCGGTCCGGGGACGACGAGAACTGGGCCGAGGAAGCGCTGAAGGAAAGCGAGGAGCCGGCGGCGGACGAAGGCGACGCCGAGGCGCCTCCGACTGACGAAAGTGGCCCAACGCGGCAGCAGTGAGTTCGAGGCGCAGACGCGCCGCCGATGCGCGGGCTCGTCGACTGGTTCTATCCCGCCGCTCCGTGTCGAACGCCGCAGCTCGAGCGTAAAGAGCGAAGCGGCACTGAAGCCTTGTCGTTACTGCGCTGGCACCATCGCTTCGCTCACGCTCGAGCAAGGGTCGCCGTGAATCGTGCGGTTCCTCCGCGCGATTCACGAAGCGCGTGAGACCCCGGAGCGGCGGGATAGAACCGGTCGACGCGGCTTGCGCGTTACCGCAATCCGCGTGGCGACGAACTCAGTGCCCGTCGGTGAGCAGGCTTTCGAGGTCGGAGATCCGCGCGACCGCCAGGATCTGCGCCGGGATACCTTGGTAGCGAATCACCGTGCCGCGCGATTTCGCGGTCGCCAGCCATTCGACCAGCACGGCGAGGCCAGCGCTGTCGGCCTCGGTGACGCGCGACAGGTCGATCGTGCACGTCGAGCCCTTGGGGATCAGCGCGAGCCCTGCGGGCAACGCGCGGCCGGCCGTGACATAGCCGAGCACCCCGCTCGCCTCGAGCCGGCCATCGGCCACACGCTGAATGCTGAACTGATCCACTTACATCCGCCGCCGCTGGCTCAGCGACCGGACTTGGTCGCCGGAGTCGTGCCGGGCGCATCCGGCTTGCCGGACGCGTTCTGCGCCTCGAGCCGCTGGATCACCGCGTCGATGCCCTTCTGGTCGATTTCGGCGCCGAAGTCCGTGCGGTAGTTCTTCACGTACGAAATGCCTTCGATCGTGATGTCCCACGCCTTCCAGCCCTGGGGAGTGGCGTGCATCGTGTAGTTGACCGGCACCGGAGTACCGTTGCTGCGCTTCACTTCCGAACGGATCGTTGCCGCGCCCGTCGAGAGGTCGCCCTTGAACGGCAGGAACTTGAGGCGGTCCTCCGTGAACTCGGCCACCGCGTCGCCGTAATTGCGCATCAGCGACTGGTAGAAAGCGTCGATGAAACGCTTCTTCTGCGCCTCGGTCGCCGTGCGCCAATGCTTGCCCAGCACCAGGCGCGCCGCGTAGTCGACGTCGAAGTGCGGCAGCAGGTACTTGTCGGCCAGCCCGCGCAGCTTGGTCGGATCCTTGGTGATCGCAGCCCGGTTCGCGTCGAGCTCGTGCAGCAGGTCCTGCGAGATTTTCTGCATCATCTCCTGCGGACCGGGCCCGGGCACCGCGACGGCCGGCTTGGCGGCAGGCGTGGTCTGTGCCGGCAGCGCCAGCGGCGCGAGTCCGACCAGCGCGACGAGGATCATCTTCGACCAGGCGGCGTTGCCGCGCATCGCTGTCATGTCCGGGCTCACTCCTGTGCGGCGGGCGCCGGCGCGGGCGTCGACTCACCCGGCTTCGTGGCCGCCGAATTGAAGAGGTACTTGCTGATCAGGTGTTCGAGCACGATGGCGTCGTTCGCCATGATGACCTGGTCGCCGTCCTTGTAAGGCACGTCCGAGCCGCCCGGCGTCAGGCCGATGTACTGGCCGCCGAGCAAGCCGGCGGTGTAGATGCTGGCGTCGCTGTCGTTCGGGATGGCGCGGTACTTGTCGCTGATCCGCATCGTCACGATCGCCTTGTACAGATTCATGTCGTACTGGATGTCTTCGACCCGGCCGATCGTCACGCCAGCCATCGAGACCGGCGCGCCGGTCTTCAGGCCGCCGATGTTCTCGAACGCGGCCATGAGCCGGTACGAGTCGCTCTTCAGCGAATACCCGCGGTTCGTGATCTGCGTGACCATGAACAGGATCGCCGCGAAGCCGAGCAACACGAACAGTCCGGTGGAAATGTCGATCGTGCGCGTTGAACGCATGGTTCGTCCTACAGCATTAAAGCCGTGAGTATGTAATCGAGGATGAGCGTGACGACGGCGGAGATGACCACCGTTCGTGTCGTTGCACGCCCGACGCCTTCGGCCGTGGGTATCGCATTGTAACCTTCGTAGACCGCGATCAGGCTGCAGGCCACTCCGAACACCAGGCCCTTGACCAGACCTTCGCGGATATCGTTGAGTTCCACGGCACTGCGCATCTGCGACCAGTAGCTGCCGGAGTCGACGCCGAAGAACTCCACGCCGACGAGCTGCGCGCCGAACAGGGCGACCACGATGAAGATCGAGACCAGCAGCGGCATCGCGATGACGCCGCCCAGGAAGCGCGGCAGGACGACGCGACGCATCGGATCGACGGCCATGATTTCCATCGCGGCGATCTGGTCGGTGGCGCGCATCAGGCCCAGTTCAGCCGCGAGCGCGGTGCCCGCCCGGCCAGCGAACAGCAGCGCCGTGACGACGGGACCGAGTTCCCGCAGCAGGCTGATCGCGGTCGCGGTGCCGAGGTATTCCTCGGAGCCGAAGCGTGTCAGCAGGTCGTAGCCCTGCAGTCCCAGCACCATGCCGATGAAGAGGCCACAGGTCATGATGATGACCAGCGACATCGCGCCCGTGTTGTAGACCTGTTCGATGATCGGCCGGGGCGCAGCAGGCCGCGACGGCAGGATCGCCAGCCAGCCGCAGCGCGAAACGCACGAGCAGGCCGACGCGCTCGAGGAACGTCAGGAAGCTCTGCACCAGCTCGCGCAGGATCGTGATCATGCAAACACCTGTCCGCCCAGCAACTGCTCGTGATAGTCGGTCGCCGGGTAATGGAACGGCACCGGCCCGTCCGCCAGGCCGTCGACGAACTGGTGCACGATCGGCGACGGGTGGTCGCGCAGTTCGGCCGTCGTGCCGCTCGCGACGACCTTGCCTTCCGAAAGAATGAAGCTCTGATCGGCGATCTGCGAGATCTCGCGCACGTCGTGCGTCACCACGATGCTGGTGATGCCGAGCGCGTCGTTGAGCGAGCGGATCAGCCGCAGCACCACGCCCATCGAGATGGGATCGAGACCCGCGAACGGCTCGTCGTAGATGAGGATGTCGGGGTCCATGACGATGGCGCGTGCGAGCGCGACGCGTCGCCCCATGCCGCCGGAGAGTTGCTGCGGGTAGAGCGCGGCGGCGCCCACGCAGGCCGACTGCGTGCAGCTTCGTCAGCACGATGGTGCGGATCAGGCGCTCGGGCAGCCGCGTGTGCTCGCGCAGCGGGAATGCGACGTTCTCGAACACGTCCAGGTCCGTGAGCAGCGCCCCGTTCTGGAACAGCATGCCCATGCGCCGGCGCAGCGCGAAGATCTGCTTGCGCTTCAGCTTGGCGACGTCGAGGCCGTCGACGATCACCTGGCCGCGGTCCGCGCACACCTGCCCGGTGATGAGCTTCAACAGGGTGGTCTTGCCCGTGCCGCTCGGACCCATGATGGCCGTGACGGCGCCGCGGCGGATCTCGATGTCGAGCCCACTGAACACGGTCTTGCCCGAGTCCACTTCAAAGTGGACGTCGCGCAGGACGGCAATCGACGGCGATTGGACCGCCGGAGCGGAGGCTGCGGCAGGTCCGGATTGGTTATTCACGAGTTGGTCGTTTGGTCGCTTAATGGCAACGGACCGCGCCGGTCCGCTCGAGTTCCCTGGTCTCGAACCGCCGGTGATTGTCGCCACGGCCCACGAGAGCGCGCGATTCTAGCAGATTGGCGGGCTTTCCCCGTCCCGGACAGCCCGCCGGGGTTGGCGCGGGGACCGTATAGGACTAAAATCGTCCCAATTGGAAAACTCGCCATGCTACGCATCAGCAAACTCACCGATTACGGCACGGTCGTCCTGGCCTGCCTCGCCACCGCCCCGGACCGCCGACTGACGGCGACCGAGGTCGCCGAGCGCACGCGGCTGGGCCTGCCGACGGTCAGCAAGCTCCTGAAGAGCTTCCATCGGGCCGGACTGCTCACCTCCACGCGCGGTTCGCGCGGCGGCTATCAGCTCGCCCGTCCGGCCGCGGCCATCAGTGCGGCCGCGATCATCGATGCCATCGAAGGCCCGGTCGCGATCACCGAGTGCAGCGGAAACCACAGCGCCTGCGACCTCGAACTGTCGTGCAGCACCGGCAACGCCTGGCAACGCATCAACGGCGCCATTCGTCGTTCGCTCGATGACATCTCGCTCGCGCAACTGTCGGGACAGGAAGCCGTCGCCGTCTGGCGCCCCGCCCTGTCTGCCGCCGTCCGCACACCCGCCGCGCCGCGCGGTCCCGGCAGGCTCTGAGGAATTCAACGATGGCCAGCACACCGACCGACCTCGACGCGCTCGTCGCGCAGAAGTACCAGCACGGCTTCGTCACCGACGTCGAATCCGACACGCTGCCGCCCGGCCTCGACGAGGACGTGGTCCGCGTCATCTCGAAGATCAAGCGCGAGCCGCAGTTCATGCTCGACTGGCGCCTGCAGGCGCTGCGGCACTGGCACACGATGGCGAACCCGGACTGGGCCCACCTGCGCATCGCGCCCATCGACTACCAGTCGATCTCGTATTACTCGGCGCCCGCGGGCCAAGACCGACGGCCCGAAGAGCCTCGACGAGGTCGATCCCAAGCTGCTCGCCACGTACGAAAAGCTCGGCGTGCCGCTGCACGAGCGGGCGCGTCTCGCCGGCGTCGCCGTCGACGCCGTGTTCGACAGCGTCTCGGTCGCGACCACGTTCAAGGACAAGCTGTCCAAGGCCGGCGTGATCTTCTGCTCGTTCTCGGACGCGGTGCAGAACCACCCGGAGCTGATCGAGCAATACCTCGGCAGCGTCGTGCCCTACACGGACAACTACTTCGCCACGCTGAATTCGGCCGTGTTCTCGGACGGCTCGTTCGTCTACGTGCCGAAGGGCGTGCGCTGCCCGATGGAGCTGTCGACGTACTTCCGCATCAACGCGGCCAACACCGGGCAGTTCGAGCGCACGCTGATCATCGCCGACGAAGGCAGCCACGTGAGCTACCTCGAAGGCTGCACCGCGCCGATGCGCGACGAGAACCAGCTGCACGCCGCGGTGGTCGAGCTCGTGGCGCTCAAGGACGCGAACATCAAGTATTCGACGGTCCAGAACTGGTACCCCGGCGACGAGAACGGCGTCGGCGGCATCTACAACTTCGTGACCAAGCGCGGCGAATGCCGCGGCGCCAACTCGCGCATCAGCTGGACCCAGGTCGAGACCGGCTCGGCGATCACCTGGAAGTACCCGAGCTGCGTGCTGACCGGCGACAACTCGGTCGGCGAGTTCTACTCGGTCGCGCTGGCGAACCACTACCAGCAGGCCGACACCGGCACCAAGATGATCCACATCGGGCGCAATACGCGCAGCACCATCGTCTCCAAGGGCATCTCCGCGGGCCGCGGCCAGAACACGTACCGCGGCCTGGTGAAGGTGCTGCCCTCGGCCGAGGGCGCGCGCAACTTCACCCAGTGCGACTCGCTGCTGATGGGCGACAAGTGCGGCGCGCACACGTTCCCGTACATGGAGATCAAGAACCCGTCCGCCGTCGTCGAGCACGAGGCCACCACCTCGAAGATCGCCGACGACCAGCTCTTCTACTGCCGCAGCCGCGGCGTGTCCGAAGAAGACGCGGTGAACATGATCGTCAACGGCTTCTGCAAGGTGGTCTTCAAGGAACTGCCGATGGAGTTCGCCGTGGAAGCCCAGAACCTGCTCGCCGTCAGCCTCGAAGGCTCCGTCGGCTGAACCGCGCCCCATAGAGAACAACAGACATGCTCAGCATCCGCGACCTGCACGCCCAGATCGGCGCTCGCAAAATCCTGAAGGGCGTCAACCTCGAGGTGAAGCCCGGCGAAGTGCACGCCATCATGGGACCGAACGGTTCCGGCAAGAGCACGCTCGCCAGCGTGCTGGCCGGCCGCGCGGGTTATGAAGTCACGAAGGGCACCGCCCATTACCTGGGCGAAGACCTGCTCGCGCTCGAGCCCGAGGAACGCGCGCGTCGCGGCGTGTTCCTGGCTTTCCAGTACCCGGTCGAGATTCCCGGCGTGAACAACGCCTACCTGCTGAAGGCGGCGCTCAACGCCGTGCGCAAGCAGCGCGGCCTGCCGGAGCTCGACGCGTTCGAGTTCCTGGCGCTGATCAAGGACAAGATGAAGCTCATGCAGATGGACGAGAGCTTCCTGAGCCGCGGCGTCAACGAAGGCTTCTCGGGCGGCGAAAAGAAGCGCAACGAGATCCTGCAGATGGCGGTGCTCGAGCCGAAGCTCGCGCTGCTCGACGAGACGGACTCGGGCCTCGACATCGACGCCCTGCGCGTCGTCGCGACCGGCGTCAACAGCCTGCGCTCGCCGGAGCGCGCCATCGTGATGGTCACGCATTACCAGCGGCTGCTCGACTACATCGAGCCCGACTTCGTGCACGTGCTCTCGGACGGCCGCATCCTGCGCACCGGCGACAAGTCGCTCGCGCTCGAGCTCGAAGCAGCGCGGCTACGACTGGGTGAAGCAGGAGGCGAGCGCCGCATGAGCGCCATGGCTCCCTCCCCGGCCACCGCCCATTACCGCGAGGCGTTCGAGCGACTGCAACCCGTGCTGGGCGGACGCGCCTGCGCGTCGCGCGGCGGCGATGGAGCGTTTCGCGGAACTCGGGTTCCCCGGCGCGCGGGAAGAAGCCTGGAAGTACACGAGCCTCCGCCGCCTGGAATCGCGACGATTCGTACCGGCCGCACCGGCGACGACACCGGTCGACGTGCCGGCGGCGTTCGTCGCGCAGCGGCTCGTGCTCGCCAACGGTTCGCCGGTGGGCGCCGTCCCGGCGTCGCTCGGCGGCTTTACGCTCGGCACGCTGACGACCGCGTCCGAGGAACAACTGCTGCGCCCGCTTGCCGGGCGGCGGCACCGAACGCTTCGCGGCGCTCAATGCTGCGCTGAGCACCGGCCCGCTGCTGCTGTCCACGACGGCTGGCCAGCAGAGCGACGACGTCCTGCAACTCACGCTGGTCACCACGGGCACGGGCCCGACGCTTGCCAGCCCCCGCATCGCCGTGCGCATGGCCGCCGGCAGCCGCGCACGCCTGCTGATCGACCACGTCGACGATGGCGCACACGAGCATTTCACCAATGCCGTGCTCGACATCGAACTCGGCGCCGGCGCGCACCTCACGCTGTACCGGCTGCAGCGCCAGGGCGAGCGTGCCTTCCACATCGAGCGGATCGAAGCCCGCGTCGGCGACGAACGCCACGTTCGTGATGCGCGATTCGCAGCTTGGCGCCGCGCTGGCGCGCCTCGACACCGAACGTCAGCCTCGACGGCCGTGCGGCGGCCACCGAGATCACCGGCGTGTTCCTGGCGGACGGCTCGCGACACCTCGATTCGCACATCCACGTCGGCCATCGCGCGATCGAGACCACGAGCCTGCAGGATTACCGCGGCATCGCGGCCAACAAGGGTCGCGGCGTGTTCAACGGCAAGGCGATCGTGCACGAAGGCGCGCAGAAGTCGAATGCACGCCAGGTCAACCGCAACCTGCTGCTGACCCCGGGCGCCGAGATCGACACCAAGCCCGACCTCGAGATCTACGCCGACGACGTGCAGTGCAGCCACGGCACGACCACGGGCCAGCTCGACCCGAATGCCCTCTTCTACCTGCGCTCGCGCGGGCTCAGCGAACCCGAGGCGCGCAGCGCGCTCACGCGAGCCTTTGCCGGCGCCGTGCTGGCGCGCGTCGATGAGCCCGCGCTGGCCAGGCACGTGCATGACGAACTCGATCGGCGCCTCGTGCGCCTGCTGGAGGTGGCCGCATGAACGCCGTTCACGCCGTAGCCAGCGACACGGGCGCGCTCGACGTCGCCGCCATCCGCCGCGATTTCCCGGTGCTCGAGCGCACCGTCCGCGGCCTGCCGCTCTCGTACCTCGACAACGCCGCCTCGAGCCAGCGTCCCCGCGCCGTCATCGACGCGATGTCGCATTACTACGAGAACTCCCACGCCAACGTGCACCGCGGCGTGCACACGCTGAGCCAGGAGGCGACCGACCTGTTCGAGGGCGCGCGCGAGAAGGTGCGCCGCTTCATCAACGCGAGGTCGACGAAGGAAGTCATCTTCGTGCGCGGCACCACCGAGGCCATCAACCTCGTCGCGCAGTCGTATGGCCGGCCGAGATTCGGTCCGGGCGACGAGATCCTGATTTCGTGGCTCGAGCACCACGCGAACATCGTGCCGTGGCAGATGCTGTGCCAGCAGACCGGGGCCACGCTGAAGGTCGCCCCGATCACGCAGTCGGGCGAGGTGGACTTCGACGCGTTCGCCGCCCTGCTCTCGCCACGAACGAAGCTCGTGGCACTGGCGCACGTCTCGAACGCGCTCGGCACGGTCATCCCGGTGCATCGCTTCATCGCGGCGGCCAGGGCGCGTGGCGTGCCGGTGCTGCTCGACGGCGCGCAGGCCGTGCCGCACATGAAGGTGGACGTGCAGGCGCTCGACTGCGATTTCTACGCCTTCTCCGGCCACAAGATGTGCGGCCCGACCGGCATCGGCGTGCTGTACGGCCGCGAGTCGCTGCTGGCCGAGATGCCGCCCTGGCAGGGCGGCGGCGACATGATCCTCGCCGTCTCCTTCGAGAAGACCGTCTACAACGACCTGCCGTACAAGTTCGAGGCCGGCACGCCGGACATCGCGGGCGCGATCGGGCTCGGCGCGGCGATCGACTACCTCGAAGCGCTCGGCATGGAGCGCATCGCGGCCGCAGAGCACGCGCTGCTCGAATACGCGAACGAGAAACTCGCCACCGTGCCCGGCCTGCGTTTCGTCGGCACGGCAGCCGGAGAAGGCCGCCGTCGTGTCGTTCACGATCGACAAGGTGCATCCGCACGACCTCGGCACGATCCTCGACCACGAAGGCGTCGCGATCCGCACCGGCCATCACTGCGCGATGCCGGTCATGGAGTTCTACGGGCTGCCGGCGACGGCGCGTGCGTCGTTCGCCTTCTACAACACGCGCGCCGAGATCGACCGGCTGGTCGCGGCCCTGCACACCGCGCGGGAGATGCTCGGCTGATGGACCTCAAGGACCTGTACCGCGACATCATCGTCGACCACAACCGGCATCCGCGGAATTTCCGCGAGATCCCGGATGCGGATCGCCGCGCCGACGGCTTCAATCCGCTGTGCGGCGACAAGCTGACGGTGTACGTGAAGCTCGACGGCGACCGCATCGCCGACGTCTCGTTCAACGGCAGCGGCTGCGCGATCTCGGTCGCGTCGGCCTCGCTGCTGACCGAAAGCGTCAAGGGCAAGACGATCCCCGAGGCCGAAGGACTGTTCTCGCAGATGCACCAGTTGCTGACGCGCGACGACGCCGACATCGACGTCACCAGCCTCGGCAAGCTGGGCGCGCTGTCCGGCGTCCGTGAATTCCCGGCCCGCGTGAAGTGCGCGAGCCTCTGCTGGCACACGCTCGACGCGGCGCTGCACCAGCAGGAACAGGTTTCGACCGAATAATCGATCGACAGGAGCCCGCCTTGTACCGAGCCGACAACGAGCCCGTGAACTTCACCCGCGACGTGGACGCGGTGATCGTTCCTGCGGGCGTCAACGTGAAACTGCGCCAGGGCCAGCAGGGCTACATCACGCAGGCCCTCGGTGGCAGCTTCACCGTCTACGTCGAGGGCAACCTCTTCCGCATCGCGGGCAAGGACGCGGATGCGCTCGGCAAGGAAGCCGGCGGAAACGCCGGAGCTGCCGCCGAATGCGAGCGACGACGACGTGAAGCAGGTCGCCTGGCAGCAGATGAAGGGCTGCTACGACCCGGAGATCCCGATCAACATCGTGGACCTCGGACTGGTCTACGAATGCGAGGTCATCCCCGACGGCGATGGCCGCGTGCTGTCGATCAAGATGACGCTGACCGCGCCCGGCTGCGGCATGGGCGACGTGCTCGTCGCCGACGTGAAGGAGAAAGTCGAGGTCATCCCGACGGTGAAGCATGCCGACGTCGAACTCGTGTTCGATCCGCCGTGGGACCAGTCGATGATGTCCGAGGCGGCGCGGCTGCAGACGGGGATGATGTGAGGCGACGTCGCAAGTGGCGGTCGCCCACGTCGACGGCGCTGGACACCCGGGCCAGAACCGATTCGCCGGGACGCCGTAAACCCATCCCTGGGGGCTCTGGGCTCGGCGTCCATGCCTCGCACAGCCCGGCGAATCGGATCTGGCCGGATACCCGGCGCCAGACGGTGCCGCGCGCGGCACTCGATGTCATGCCGCCGTCGGCTGCGCGCGCTGCTCGTCATCGGGCCGACGCAGACCTGGCTCGACTGCCATGACCAACTGGATCCGCGTCGCACCCGCCACGGACATCAAGCCGGGTGACTACGCGTCGGCCGAAGTCGACGGCGCGTTCGTCGCCGTCTACAACATCGACGGCGAGTTCTTCGCGATCGAGGACGTCTGCACGCACGACGGCGGCGGTCTCGCCGGCGGCGAGGTCGAGGATCACCAGGTCATCTGCCCGCGCCACGGCGCCCGCTTCTGCCTGCGCACCGGCAAGGCACTGACCCCGCCCGCCTACGAGCCGGTGAAGAGTCACGCGACGCGGGTGGTCGACGGTTACGTCGAGGTCGCCAGCGAATGAGCCTGGCAAGCAGCAAGAGCAATGACGCTCGTGGCCGTGCGCGGCGATCGGCCGAAAGCCGACACGTCACTGCCGGGGCAGCAGGACTGGGACCGTGTCCTCGACCGTCGCGGCCAGCAGGACGCGCCCGAAATGGCGCGGCGCCTGCGCGCGCGCAAGCTCAAGCCCGACCTGATCCTGTCGAGCCCCGCCGTGCGCGCGCTGTCGACCGCCAGCATCATGGCCCGCGAACTGAAGGTGCCCGCCGAGCGGATCGCGCAGGACGAACGCCTGTACCTCGCGGATCCGAAGCGGATTCTCGAGGTCGTCCATGAACTGGGTGGCGATGCGAAGCACGTGATGGTGTTCGCGCACAACCCGGGCATCACGGACTGCGCCAACAAGCTGTCGGCCGGCGAGCACATCGACACGATGCCGACGTGCGCCGTCTTCACCGCGTGCTTCGCCGTCGACGACTGGTCGCAGCTCGACTGGGACAGCGGCCTCGAAGCCGAATTCGACTACCCGCGCAACCTCGCCTAGCGGCTCGCGGCGTCAGCCGCGCCCGAACACGGGAATGGCGGCACCCGTCACCGCGGCGGCCTCGGCCGACGCCAGGAACAGGATCACCTTCGCGATCGCGTCGGGACTCACCCAGCGCGTGAAGTCCGCCTTCGGCATGTCGAGCCGGTTGCGCGGCGTGTCGATGATGCCCGGCAGGATCGCATTCACCGTGATGTTGCGGTCCTTCAGTTCCTCGGCCAGCGCCTCGGTGAAGCGCTGCACGCCGGCCTTCGACGCCGCATAGGCGCCCATGCCGAGCCCGGCCTTGCCCGCCGCGCCGGCACCGATGTTGATGATGCGACCGCCGCCGCGCTCGAGCATGGCCGGCAGCGCGCACTTCGACGCAACGACGGCGGAGCGCAGGTTCATCGTGTAGAGCGAATCCCAGGTGTCGATGTCGCCGTCCTCGACCTTTTCCCAGCGGAATCCGCCGGCCACGTTGACCAGCACGTCGATGCCGCCGAAGCGCATCGCGATCGCCGCCATCGCCTTGCGCGTCGCATCGACGTCCGCGAGATCCGCGCCGCCGAGCACCATGTGCCCCGTCCCGCCGAACTCCTGCTGCAGGTCGGCGGAAGGTTGCGTCACGTCGATCAACGCGAGCCTGGCGCCGGCCTGGCCGAAGGCGCGCGCCACCGCAGAGCCCAGCGCGCCGAACGCGCCCGTGATCACGACAACGGTTCCATCCGTGGACATCGACATGCTCCTCAGCATTCCGGAACGTTGACCGCCAGGCCGCCCTGGCTGGTTTCCTTGTAGATCGTCGACATGTCGTGCCCGGTCTGCCGCATGGTGTTGATCACCTGGTCGAGCGACACCTTGTGCGTGCCGTCGCCGCGCATGGAGAGCCGGGCCGCGTTGATCGCCTTCACGGCGCCCATCGCGTTGCGTTCGATGCAGGGTATCTGCACCAGGCCCGCGATCGGATCGCAGGTCAGCCCGAGGTTGTGCTCCATGCCGATCTCGGCCGCGTTCTCGATCTGCTCGTTGGTGCCATTGAGCGCCGCCACGAGTCCCGCGGCGGCCATCGAACAGGCGACGCCGACCTCGCCCTGGCAACCCATCTCGGCGCCGGAGATCGAGGCATTGCGCTTGTAGAGCATGCCGATGGCGCCGGCCACCAGCAGGAAGCGCACGATGCCGTTTTCGCTCGCACCCTGTTCGAACTTGCGGTAGTACGCGAGCACGGCCGGCACGATGCCGGCAGCGCCATTCGTGGGGGCCGTGACGACGCGCCCGCCGGCAGCGTTTTCTTCGTTCACCGACAGCGCAAACGCGTTGACCCACTCGATGGCATCGAGCGGACGTTGCTGCGACGACTGCTCCAGCAGCACGCGCTGCATGCGTGACGCACGACGGCGCACCTTGAGCACGCCCGGCAGCAGGCCGTTGGCTTCGAACCCGCGCTGGATGCAGCCATCCATGATCGACCAGATGTCGAGCAGCGCAGCGCGCGTCTCGGCATCGGGCCGGAAAGCTCGCTCGTTCTCGAGCATCAGCTCGTGCAGTTCGAGGCCGCGATTGCGCGCCATCTCGAGCAGTTCGTGGCCCGACGTGAACGGATGCGGCACTTCAACCTGCGGCCCGCCTTCATGCGTCTTGCCGAACTCGCTGGCACGGACGATGAAGCCGCCGCCCGTGGAGAAGAACTCCTCCCGGTGCAGCACGTTGCCCGCGGCATCGAGCGCGGTGAAGCGCATGCCGTTCGGATGCTGCGGCAGGGTCTGGTCACGGTGAAACAGCAGGTCGAGCGGCTCGTCGAAGGCGATGTCGTGCTTGCCCGCGATCAGGATGCGGCCGGTATTGCGGATGCGCTCGAGCGCAGGCTCCATCGCGGCCGGGTCGATCGTGGCCGGCTGGTTGCCTTCGAGCCCGAGCAGGATCGCGCGATCGGTGCAGTGCCCGCGGCCGGTCAGGGCCAGCGAGCCATAGACCTGCGCCGCAACCTTGTCGACGCGCCCCAGCAGCGACATCCAGTCGAGATCCTGCACGAACGCGCAGGCAGCGTTCATCGGCCCCATGGTGTGGGAGCTCGAGGGGCCGACGCCGACCTTGAAGATGTCGAGGACGCTGAGGTTCATGAACTCCTTTCGCGGGCGGGCCCGCTCACTCCATCGCCAGCAGCGAGGCGTTGCCGCCCACGGCCGAGGTATTGATCGTCATCGTGCGCTCGTGCGCGTAGCGGTGCAGGTAGAACGGCCCGCCGGCCTTCGGCCCCGTGCCCGACAGGCCCGAGCCGCCGAACGGTTGCGTGCCCACGACCGCGCCGATGATGTTGCGGTTGACGTAGACATTGCCCGCGGCCACGCGACTCGCCACGCGCCGCACGGTGCCGTCGATGCGGCTGTGAATGCCGAACGTGAGGCCGAAGCCGGTCGCGTTGATCGCATCCACGAGCGCTTCGAGATCACGCGCCTTGTAGGTCACGATGTGCATGATCGGGCCGAACCACTCGCGCTCGAGCACCGACAGCGACGAGATCTCCGCCGCGAGCGGGCGCGACGAACGTGCCGGCCCGGGTCGCGTCCGGCAGCTTGAGGCGGTGATGCCAGGCGGCCGTCTGCATGATTTCGTGCGCGTGGCCTTCCAGCATCGCGCGCGCCGCCTCGTCGATGACGGGACCGACGTCGGTCTCGAGGTACGCGGGATCGCCGATCACCAGCTCTTCCATGTAGCCGGCCAGCAGGCGCTTCACCTTCGGCGCGATGTCTTCCTGCACGCACAGCACTCGCAGCGCCGAGCAGCGCTGGCCTGCGCTGTTGAACGCCGATTGAACCGCGTCGATGACGACCTGCTCCGGCAGCGCCGAGCTGTCGACGATCATCGCGTTCTGGCCGCCGGTCTCGGCGATCAGCGTGCCGATCGGTCCGTTGCGGCCGGCCAGCGTGCGATTGATGATCCGGGCCGTGTCCGTGGAGCCGGTGAAGGCGACGCCCGCGATGCGCGGATCGGCCACCGCTGCCGCGCCGACGACGGCACCGTCGCCCGGCAGGAAGTGCAGCACGTCGGCCGGCACACCGGCCTGCAGCAGCAGGCGCACCGCGTGCGCCGCCACCAGCGGCGTCTGCTCGGCCGGCTTCGCCAGCACGGCATTGCCGGCCGCCAGTGCAGCAGCAACCTGCCCCGCGAAGATCGCGAGCGGGAAATTCCACGGGACTGATGCAGGTGAACACGCCGCGCCCGTGCAGGCTCAGTTCGTTGCTCTCACCGGTCGGTCCCGGCAGGCGTTGCGGGCCCGCGAACTCGTGCCGGGCACGAGCCGCGTAGTAGCGCAGGAAATCGACGGCTTCGCGCACTTCGGCGATGCCGTCCGGCACCGACTTGCCCGCCTCGCGCACGCACATGGCGACCAGTTCCGCCGTGCTCTCCTCGAACAGGTCGGCTGCCTTGTCGAGTGCGTCGCCGCGCACGCCTGCGGGCGTGGCGTCCCAGGCCGGCTGCGCCTGCACCGCGATGTCGATCGCCGCTGCGCACGTGGTCCGTCGTCGCATTCGCCACGCTGCCGACGACGTCGGCGTGATTCGCGGGGTTGCGGATGGTGTCGGTCGACCCGCCCTGCTCGTCGCCACCGACCAGGGGCGCCGCCACCCAGGCACGACGCGACACGTGTTCCATGCGGTCCGCCATCGCCTTGCACACCGCGCCGTTCGCGAGATGCACGCCCAGCGAGTTCTTGCGCTCCGGCTGGTAGATGTCGAGCGGCTGCGGGATGCGCGGATGCGCGACCTTGTCGAAGCCGTCGACGGTGCGCACCGGGTCCGCGATGATCGCGTCGATCGGTTCGTTCTCGTTGACGATGCGGTTGACGAACGACGTGTTCGAACCGTTCTCGAGCAGGCGGCGCACCAGGTACGGCAGCAGGTCTTCGTGCTCGCCGACCGGGGCGTACACGCGGCACGGAATGCCGAGGCCGCTCGGGTCCGTGACGTGCGTGTAGAGCTCTTCACCCATGCCGTGCAGGCGCTGGAACTCGAACTCGAACCCGGCTTTCTTCGCCATGCTGGCCACGGCCGCGACCGTGTGCGCGTTGTGGCTGGCGAACTGCGGATACAGCACGTCCTTGCCCTGGTCGAACACGTAGCGCGCGCACGCCAGGTACGAGACGTCGGTGTTGGGCTTGCGCGTGTACAGCGGGTAACCCGGCAGGCCGCGTTCCTGGCCACGCTTGATCTCGGCGTCCCAGTAGGCGCCCTTCACGAGGCGCACGTGCAGGATGCGATTCGTCTCCTTGGCCAGGCCGACGATGTACTTCAGCATCGGCAGCGCGCGCTTCTGGTACGTCTGCACCGCGATGCCGAAGCCGTTCCAGCCGGCGAGCGACGGATCGCGGCAGACGGCCGCCAGCAGTTCCATCGTGAGTTCGAGCCGCTCGGATTCTTCGGTATCGAGCGTCAGCGCGATGCCCGCATCGCGCGCCAGCCGGCACAGCTCCACCAGCCGCGGCGTGAGTTCGCGATGAACACGCTGCCGGTGCGAACGCTCGAAACGCGGATGCATCGCGGAGAGCTTCACGGAGATGCTCGGGCGCGATTCGAAGTCCGGGTATTCGTTGACCCGCGCGGCGAGCGCGCCGATGGCCGTGCGGTAGGCTTCGAAGTAGCGGGTGGCATCGGCCGTGGTCAGCGCCGCCTCGCCCAGCATGTCGAACGTGTAGCGATAACGCCGGTTGGCGCCGCTCAGCGAGTTGTCGAGCGCCTCCTTCATCGTGCGACCCATCACGAACTGGTGGCCCATGATGCGCATGGCCTGTCGCATCGCCGTGCGCACGACGGGTTCGCCGACGCGGCCGACGACGCGACTCATCACGCTGCCGGGTGCAGCGACGTCGTTCGGGTCGAGCCGCACGATGCGGCCCGTGAGCATCAGGCCCCAGGTCGAGGCGTTGACGAACAGCGACTGGCTGTCACCGAGGTGGCTGGCCCAGTCACCGCCGCGCAGCTTGTCGGCGATCAGGCGATCGGCCGTCTCGTCGTCGGGAATGCGCAGCAGCGCCTCGGCGAGGCACATGAGGATGACGCCTTCCTGCGACGACAGGTCGTACTGCCGCAGGAACGCGTCGAGCCCGGTCTTGGCGGCCGGCGCCCTGCGCACCGCTTCGACCAGCTTGCGTGCCGTCGCCTGCACTTCATCGTGCTGCGCGGGATCGAGACGCGCCATGTCCGCCAGCGAGCGGATCAGCGCTTCTTCGTCACCCAGGAAATCGTCGTTGATCGCCAGGCCGACCGGGGTCAGGAAGTCCTGGACATCGGGAAACAGGAAGCGCGACGAGGGCGCCTCGCGATTCGAACCAGACATGGGGGATTCGCCTGCAAAAATGATCCCCGATTCTATCTAAAAACGCAGTCGTCCCGCGGGGGTTCCCCCGCCGCGGGACGTGTTGCACTGCGTTACGGGACGGTTACTTCGTCTCGTACAGCAGGCCGACCGTGGTCAGCGTGTCGGTCTTGTCGACACCCGGCAGGACGTCGGTGTTGTGACGCACCTGGTAACCGACGCGCAGGCCGAGCGCGCCCGAGATCGTGACCTCCAGGCCGAGGTCGTTCTGCATGTAGGTGTTGTCCGAACCGGCTTCCACGAGGAAGCGGTCGACGAACTTGGTGGTGTCGGTCAGCTGGTGCTCGAAACCGAGGTCGCCACGGAAGATGACGCCGTCCTCGGACTCGCCGGTGTCCTGGATTTCGGCATAGCGGTAGCCGGGACCGCCCTGCACCCAGAACTTGGTGCGTTCGGTGTCGATGATCTTGTAGCCGAGACCGCCGGCGAGCGAGGCCTGGTAGTCGTACTGGCTGAACCGGTCGTCCTCGTAGCGTGCGGCGCCAAAGCCGTACGCGCGCTCGGTGATTTCGTACTGGGTCTGGCCGCGCAGTTCCCAGCGCTGGGCGGTGGTGGTGCCGCTGTCGCTGCCGTAGTTGCCGGCAAAACCGAGCGTGTGCTGCCACTTGTCGACCGTGTTCTTCAGTTCGAGCGCGGCGCTGGCCGCCTGGTTCTCGCTGTTGCCGGTCGCGAACGACGCACCGATGTTGCCCTTGCCGGTCCAGTCGGCCAGGGCGGGCGTGGCGACGCCGCAGAGTGCGAGGGCAATGCAAAGCTGGGGGATACGGATCGTCGACATCGAAGGCTCCTTGCCGGGCTATTGGTGCAAAAAAGGGCGCGAGTATAGCCTTACGTCCAGCGACTGGCTAAATGTCACGGATCAACCTGAAACGGGCTTGCATCGGCCCCGCAGCACGCGAAAACTTCCCTTTCAACGACCCTGGATGCACCCGATGCCCGAAGCCGCGCAGAAAATCGTCGCCACCGTCGAAAACTTCATGACCGACGTGGTGGAGGCTTCGAACACGGTGCCCGTCCTGGTGGATTTCTGGGCCCCCTGGTGCGGCCCGTGCCGCACGCTCATGCCGTTGCTCGACCGGATTGCCGACGATTACGAGGGCCGCTTCATCCTCGCCAAGGTCAACACCGAAGAGCAGCCGCAGCTGGCAGCGCATTTCCAGGTCCGCAGCATCCCGACCGTCCTGCTCATCCACCAGGGCGAGGTGGTCGACCAGTTCGTGGGCCTGCAGCCCGAATCGGCGATCAAGGCCCTGCTCGACCGGTACGTGAGCCCGGCGGGCGAAGTCGTCGAGCCGGTGGCTGCCGGCGCGAGGCGTCCAGACCGGCCTGAGGACCTCGCCGCGCGACTGCTGGACCAGCGCGAGGCCGACGGCGCGGCCGCGGCGATCGAGGCACTGGCGGCCACCCAGGCCGATCATCCGCAACTGCGGCGCACTGCGGGCGCGGCTGGCGTTCGTCCAGATCGCCAATGCCCAGCCGGACGTCATGGCGCTGCGGGCGGCGCTGGAAGCGCAACCCGTCGGACGCGCGCGGCACGGAATGCACTGGCGGCGCACCACGCGCTGGCAGGCGATTTCGGGACGGCGCTGGCCGAGTGGCTGGAATTGATGCGGCGCGACCGGAAGTTCGGCGACGACGCCGGGCGGCGCGGCCTGCTGCAGGCGTTCGAGGTGCTGGGCGAGCAGGACCCGCTCGTCAACCAGTACCGGCGCCGCATGGCGAGCTTATTGCATTGAATGTCGCGGGTGGCAGGCGGTGGAATGCCGCCTTGCGCGACTCGCCGCGACCGAAGTATAAAAACGCGCACCTTGCCCACTGGGTTTTTCGATGAACGAGAAGCCGGAATCAGCGGACGAGTTCGAGGACGAAGGCGCCGAGGAAGCCGTCGGGGGTGATGAAGCCCTCGATGTCGACCGCCTCATCCAGGACCTCGACAAGCGCAAGCGCGGCGCGCCGAAAGGCGCGGAACCCGCGTGGCGCAAACTCGAACGCATGATGGAACAGAAGCGCACGTCGGAGTTGCTGAGCGACTTCGACGACTACGACGTGGGCGACCGCCCGCGGCCGCGCAAGAGTCAGTGAAAATCGCGCGAGGCCGAGCGCAACCGGCCGAGCCAGCGACTCAGGTCGACGAGCCGATGCGCGATCACGTGCATCACCTCCCCTTCCATCTGCAGCTTGCCGGCCACGCCCATCAGGCGTGAGCCGATCAGCGCCTGGCGCTGCCGCTCGGCCACGTCGCGCCAGACGATCAGGTTGATCGAGCCATGCTCGTCCTCGAGCGTCACGAACGTGACGCCCTCCGCGCTGCCCGGCCGCTGCCGCGTGATGACCAGACCCGCGGTGCGCACGTGCGAGCCGTTCGTCATCGCGCGCAGCTGCGCGGAATCGACGAAACCGCGGGCACCGAACTGATCGCGCAGCACCGCGATCGGGTGACGCCGCAACGTGAGGCCCGTGTGCGCGTAGTCGGCCACGATGTCCTCGCCTTCGCGCGGCGCGCGCAGCAGCGGAATTCCTTCGGCGATGCGCACCTCGGGCAGGATGGGCAGCGCGCCCTCGAGGCCGGCCACCTGCCAGGCCGCGCGGTGACGGTGCCCGCCGAGGCCCGCCAGCGCGCCCGCCGCCGCCAGGCATCCCATCGAACGACGATCGAGGCTGGCCTGCTCAGCCAGTTGCTGCGCGCTCTCGAACGCAACTCCCTGCCTGCGCGCTCGCGCATCGACCAGCCGCTGCGCCGCCTCTTCCGCCAGTCCCTTCACCAGCCGCAGGCCGAGCCGCAGCGCGGGACCGGGCGATTCACCGGCGCGGCGCTCCAGCGTGCAGTCCCAGTCGCTGGTGCGCACGTCGATCGGGCGCACCTCGACGCCGTGGCGCTGCGCGTCCTGCACGATCTGTGACGGCGCATAAAAGCCCATCGGCTGGCTGTTGATGAGCGCGGCCGCGAAGGCCGCGGGCTCGTGCCGCTTGAGCCACGCCGAGACGTACACGAGCAGCGCGAAGCTCGCCGCGTGCGACTCGGGGAAGCCGTATTCGCCGAAACCGAGGATCTGCTGGAAGATGCGCCGCGCGAACTCCTCGGAGTAGCCGCGCTCGCGCATGCCGTTGATCAGCCGCTCCTCGAAGTGCCCGAGGCCGCCCTTGCGCTTCCACGCCGCCATCGCGCGCCGCAACTGGTCGGCTTCGCCCGGCGTGAATCCCGCCGCGACGATCGCGAGCTGCATCACCTGCTCCTGGAAGATCGGCACGCCGAGCGTGCGCTTCAGCACGCCCTCCACCTCTGCGCTCGGGTACGTGACCGCCTCCTCGCCCGCGCGCCGGCGCAGGTAGGGATGCACCATGTCGCCCTGGATCGGGCCCGGCCGGATGATCGCGACTTCGATGACGAGGTCGTAGTACGAGCGCGGCTGCAGCCGCGGCAGCATCGCCATCTGCGCGCGCGACTCGATCTGGAACACGCCCACGGTGTCGGCGTGGCCGATCATGTCGTAGACCGCCGGGTCTTCGGCGGGCACGGTCGCGAGCGTCCAGCGCTGGCCGCGGCAGCCGTGCACGAGGTCGAACGCGCGGCGGATCGCGGCGAGCATGCCGAGCCCGAGCACGTCGACCTTGAGCAGGCCGAGCGCGTCGAGGTCGTCCTTGTCCCACTGGATCACGGTGCGGTCCGGCATCGCGGCGTTCTCGACGGGCACGAGTTCTTCGAGCAGGTCGCGCGCGATCACGAACCCGCCGACGTGCTGCGAGAGGTGGCGCGGAAAGCCAAGCACGGTCCGCGCGAGCGTCAGGACCTTCGACAGCACCGGGCTTGCCGGGATCGAGGCCCGCTTCACGCACGCGGGTCTCGTCGATGCGCGAGCCGTCCCACCACTGCATCGAGCGCGCGAGCGCCGCGACCTGCAGCGGATCGAGTCCCATCGCCTTCGCCATGTCGCGCAACGCGCTGCGCGGCCGGTAACTGATGACGGTCGCAGTCAGCGCCGCGCGTTCGCGGCCGTACTTCGCGTAGATGTACTGGATGACTTCCTCGCGGCGCTCGTGCTCGAAGTCGACGTCGATGTCGGGCGGTTCGTTGCGCTCCCTGGAGATGAAGCGCTCGAACAGCAGCGACATGCGCGCGGGATCGACCTCGGTGATGCCGAGGCAGAAGCACACCGCCGAGTTCGCCGCCGAGCCGCGGCCCTGGCAGAGAATGTGCCGCGAGCGTGCGAACCGCACGATGTCGTGCACGGTGAGGAAGTACGGCTCGTACTCGAGCTCGGCGATCAGCGTGAGCTCGTGCTCGATCGCCAGTCGCGTCGCGGCCGGCACGCCTTCCGGCCAGCGGTGGCTTGCGCCCTCCTCCGTGAGGCGCCGCAACCACGCGGCCGGCGTGTAACCTTCCGGCACGATCTCGCGCGGATACTCGTAACGCAGCTCGTCGAGCGAGAACGTGCAGCGCGAGGCGATCTCGAGCGAAGCGGCGAGCAGCTCGGGCGGATGCAGCTCCGCGATGCGCTGGATCGGGCGCAGGTGACGTTCACCGTTGGGAAACAGCGCGAGCCCCGCCTGCTCGACCGTGGTGCCGATGCGCGTCGCGGTGAGGACGTCCTGCAGCGCCCGGCGGCCACGTGAGTGCATGTGCACGTCCCCGGCGGCGACGAGCGGCAGTTCGAGTTCGCGGCCGAGGCCCTGCAGCTGCTCGAGTCGCCTGCGATCACGCCCGGTCGTCAGCAGCTCGACGGCGATCCAGAGCTGGCCGGGAAAGAGCGTGGCGAGCCAGCGTGCTGCGGCGGCGTCGGGTTGCGTTGCGGGCAGCCACAGGCAAAGCAAAGGGGTTAGGGGATAGGGGTTAGGGGATAGTCGGAAGCTGGCGATGCCAGCGCTTCCGACTATCCCCTGCCCCCATCCCCTATCCCCTGCCGATGATTTCCTCGAAATCACGGCGGCACAGCCGGTATTCGCCCTTCTTCGCGGCACGGCGCCCGCGAGTGATCAACCGGCAGAGACGACCGTACCCCGCGCGATCCCGCGCGAGCAGCACGCAGCGCAGGCCGTCCTCGAGCCGAAACTCCGCGCCGATGATGAGCTTGAGGCCGTGCTCGCGGGCAGCGACGTGAGCACGCACCACGCCGGCCACCGAGCACTCGTCGGTGATGCGCGAGCGCGGCATACCCGAGCTTCGCCGCGCGCTCGACCAGTTCCTCCGGGCGCGAGGCGCCGCGCAGGAAGCTGAAGTTGGAGAGGCAATGCAGTTCGGCGTACACGGCAATCGCGTCGAGCCCGGCTCAGTGCCGCGTGCGGCGGGTGGCGGGCGAGCGGGTCACGCGAACCAGCCGTGCAGGAACCAGCGCGCGCCTGCGGTCGTCTCGCGGCGATTGCGGAACACCCACAACCGGGCGCCCTGCGCATTGCGCGCAACGTAGTAATCACGCGCGACGTCGTGACCGTCCCACCAGCCGGATTCGATGCACTCGGGCCCTTCTTCGAGGACGAGCCGGTCGACGTCGCAGGGCTCGGGTGTGTCGAGCAGCCAGAGCGGGCCGGGCCCGGCGCGCCTCTGCGCTCGCGGTGCGCTCCTCGGGACGCGCAGGCCGGCAGATTGCTGCGTCGTTGGCGCGGAGCCACGCGCCTTTTTCCGCGCTGCGATGGTTGCCGCCGGCTCGACGGCGCGCCACGCCGCCTCGGGCCGATGCTCCGGGACGCAGGTGAGTCCGTGCACGGCATCGTTGCCGAGCCGTGCACGCAGCCGCTCGACGAGCTGCGGCAGGTTCTCGCCGGATTCGCGGCGGTCATGCGCAAACAGCTCGATCGCGTCGGCCTGCAGGTCGATGAGCGGGCCGCTCAGCAGGCGCACGTTGCGCACGGGCTGCGGCAGCACGAGCTGCGCAAGACGCTCGCGCAGCAGCTCCGCCATGCGCCGCGGCTGCGCACCGACCGGCTGCACGAAACGCAGCCGCACGCGCGTGACCGGAGCGACGCGATGCCGCAACTGCACTTCGATCGCCTGCACGCCACGGCCGCGCTCGCGCAGGAACTGGCACAGCTCCTCGAGCAGGGGATCGAGCGCCAGGCCGAGTCGTGCTGTATCGGCGATCTCGGGTTCGAGGTCACGTCGCGCGGCAAAGCGTTCACTCGCGGCATACGCCGCGCGCGGCTCCTGCACACGGCCCGTGGCGCGGTCGAGCGTGGCAAGCAGCTCCTGGCCGAAGCGGCGCGCGAAGCCATCGCGCGGCAGGCGCAGGCAGTCACCCACGGTGCGCACGCCCATGGTGCCGAGCGTCTCGATGCTGCGTTCGGGCCACCGCGTGCAATCGAGCGGCAGCAGCGCCAGCCGCGAAGCCAGTTCGTCGCGGTTGCGCACGAACACGGGTCGCGCGCCCAGCGGACCCGAGCGCGCGAACCACAGCGATGCCAGCGGCGCCGGCGTGATCGAAAAGCGCACCGTTGCGCCCGTGGCAGCGGTGAGTTCCTGCTGCAAGCGCAGGCACAGCTGCCTGGCGCCGCCGAACAGCCGCAGGCTGCCGCGCACTTCGAGCAGCACGCCGTCGGGCGGCTCGATGCTGACCCGCGGCGTGAAGCGCACTCCGCGCCGTGCCACCGCTTCGAGCAACTGGCGCTCGCGCCGCGCATCGCGTGCCAGCGCATGCAGGCCCGGCACGAGTGCGAGCGCCGCGTTGATCGACATTCCCTCGCGCACGCCTGCGGCGTGCACCGCTTCTTCGCAGGCGCGCACGACCTTGCCGTTGCGCTCGAGGTCGACGATGGCGACGGGCGGGCGGCCCGGCAGGGCAAGCGCCACGTCGCGCAGCGAATCGAGCATCAATGACGGCAGGTGAATGGCGAGCCAGAGTTCACGCGGGCGCGATTGCGCGAGCGGCGTGCGGCCCGGAACGGCAAGCGAAGACGGACGGAATGCCGGCGTGACCCGCACACGGTGGGGAGACGGGGGCCTGGCGAGCGGGGCCATCTCAGTGCCCCAGGTTCACCGTGGCAGGACGGCCTCCGCGGCTTTTGACGATGCGCACCTGCAGGCCTTCGGTGCCGCCACCGAGCAGCGCGAGCCGCAACACGGCCGGCGAAGGCGTGAGCCCCGCCTGCAGCGGGCGATACAGTACTGCAAGGCTGCGCGACGCTTCTGCCGCCAGTTGCAAGCGCCGCAAGGCGTGCGGATCGCGCGGATTGGCCCAGCCGAGCACGGCACTGCAGGACTCCGAGCGCAGCGCCTGGTCCATCGCCCACTCGGTGGCGCCCGCACCGTTGACGACGAGCATGCGCCCGACATCGATGCCCCACGCCGCCAGCGACGGCGCATACGGACGATACGGCGGCGAGACCCAGGCGATCCACCCCCCGCCTTCGTCCCGACAAAGCGCAGCGAGCGCGGGGAGCAGCAACCGGAGTTCGCCGATGCCCCGCTGATCGGAAAGGATTTCGATGAGACCCTGCCGCGGCCAGCCCGCGCCCGGAAGGCAACGGTCGAGCGCGGCGTAACCCGTGGGCAATCCCGCCGGCGCAGCCGCAGCCGCGCTACTGCCCGCTTCCCGCGCACGCCAGAGGCGGGCGGAATTCTGCTGCAGCAGTTGTTCGACGGAAACGCTCATGCTCGCTGGGTGGATCGCTGGTCAGCGGATGTCAGGGCAATGATCCAGAGGCCATGATCGGGAGAGGGGTCAGGACAACCGGTGCGTGTCCTGCCGCACCACGCCGACGACGAGGCCTTCGATGGTGAGCGACTGCTCGCGCAGGTCGATACGCAGGGGTTCGAAGTCTTCGTTCTCGGGCAGCAGCCAGGCGATCGAGCCGTCCTGCCGGTAACGCTTCACGGTGACTTCGTTCTCGAGGCGCGCGACGACGATCTGGCGGTTGCGGACTTCGGGCGTGCGGTGGACCGCGACGAGATCGCCGTCGAGGATGCCGACGTTGCGCATGCTCATGCCCTTGACCTTGAGCAGGTAATGCGGCCGCGGCTGGAAGAGCGCCGGGTCGATCTGGTAGCGCGCTTCGATGTTCTCTTCGGCCAGGATGGGCCGGCCGGCGGCGACCCGGCCGATCAACGGCAGGCCGATCTGGTCACGCAGGGAGTCCTTGAGCTGGATGCCGCGGGAAGCCCCGGGGCGCAGTTCGATGACGCCTTTGCGCTGCAGGGCACGCAGGTGCTCTTCGGCCGCGTTCGCGGACTTGAAGCCCAGGGCTTCGGCGATTTCGGCCCGCGTGGGGGGCAGGCCCTGCTCGGCCAGGCTGTCCTGGATGAACATGAGCACCTGGCGTTGGCGCGGCGTTAGGTCTTCCATCGGTCATCCCTCCCTGTATACCCATACAGTGACTGTTTATATATACAGCTCTCTTTTCGCCCTGGCAAGCCACCCCGGGAAAAAGTTTATGGGCCAGCAGTCGGCAGGGATGGGACAGGAAAGCGACAACTGCCGGACCGGCGGTCCACGGTGGGCCCGTCCGGAAAAAGCCCGTATTTACGGCACGAACCGCACTTCTGTAGCGCAAACTCCTACCGGAAAGCGATCCCGGGTCCGTCAACACACGCACGCCAGTTGCACGCATCGCACGGGACCGCAACCTTTATGGACCTTTTCGAATCGGTTAGTCTCTGGCCGTTCGGCTGCGCTGCGCACACGGAATCGTGTTACCGGGCCACGGCCGCCACACTGGCTTGTCTGATACTCACTATCGAGGAAAATCACAATGAAGACCGCGATCGTCAAGATCCTGACCGCCGCCGCCGCCGCCCTCGTGCTCGCCGCTGCCACGCGGCTGCGTCAGCCAGTCGACACTCTGGCCAAGCATGCGACCGCCGCCGATGCCGCCATCAAGGCTGCCGCTGCTGACGCCGCCGCCGCCAAGGCGGCTGCCGACGCCGCTGCCGCTTCGGCTTCGAGCGCCGCGAGCGCCGCGAGCGCCGCCCAGAGCACGGCCAACCAGGCCCTCCAGGCCGCGCAGGCTTCGCAGTCCTGCTGCGACGCGACGAACGAGAAGATCGATCGCGCGTTCAAGAAGTCGATGGGCAAGTAATCGACTGACCGCATCGCTCTGGCGATACGAAGACGCCGCGGACCTCCGCGGCGTTTTCTTTTGCGCTCAAACGTTGCGACTACGGGGCGGGTGACTGCACCGGTTCTTCGACGAGCGCCGGCGCGGATTCAGGTGCCGGCATTGGCACGCGCGAGAAATTGCGTTCACCGACCCGCACCGGCACACCCGACGCCTGTTGAAACGCGAGCCGTGCCGTATTCCAGTCGATCGACACGTCGACGCCGGCCGTCGCGGCACGCACCACGCGCTCGAGTTCCGCGGGATCCATGTGCGAAGGGTCGTTCGTGCCTTCGAGCGGCGCCTGGCGCTCGATGAACAGCGTGCCCCGCGACCAGCCGACCTTCGTCGTCTGGTCGACCAGGTTCACCTTCGTGTTCACCGGGATCATCGTGTAGAACTCGGCGATGTCCTCCGGGAACATGCGGATGCAGCCGTGCGTGACCTGCATGCCGACGCCCGCAGGACGATTGGTGCCGTGAATCAGGTACGAGCCGCCGGGGATGCCGAGCCGCAACGCATACTCGCCCAGCGGGTTGTCCGGGCCCGGCGGAATGAACGGCGGCAGCGGGTCACCCTTGGCCTCGTGCTCGAGCCGCACCGACTGCGGCGGATACCAGTTCGGCCGCTCCTGCTTCGCGACGACCTTGGTGGCGCCGAGCGGCGTCTTCCAGTCCATCTTGCCGGTGCTGATCGGGAACGTGCGCACGACGCGCGGCTGACCCGGCTGGGCGGGCGGGATAGTAGTAGAGGCGGTGCTCGGGCAGGTTGACCACGATCCCCTCGCGCGGGGCATCGGGCAGCACGAATCGTCCTGGAATCACCACTTCGGTGCCCGCGCCGGGCAGCCAGGGGTCGATTCCGGGGTTGGCGGCAATGATTTCCTCGTAACCGACGCCGTAGCGCCGGCCGATGTCGAGCAGCGTGTCCTCGTGCTCGGCCACGGCAATGCTGACCGCGCCGATCACGTTGTCGCCGTTGAGCGGCAGCAGGAATTCGCCCGCCCGGACGTCATTCGCGACGAACGGGGCGAACGCTGCGACCAGCGCAGCGGCGAACCACTGGCCGACACGGTTAAATTGCATGCAACCTTTCCTCCATTACCTGCATCTATTCTAGCGACATGGCGACGATCCACACGCTGCTCGCGCGCATTGACCCGGACACGGCACCGCCCGTAGCCTTGCGGCCGCGAGGGAGACCCATGCCTTACAAGCTGACGATCGAGCTGTCCGACCGCGATCTGCGCCATTTCCGCCGGGAACTGAAGAAGGCACGCGATTCGGTCCAGATTGCGGACGACGAGGAAATCCTCGGCGCGGCAGCCGACATGGTGAAGACCATGAAGGGCACGGACCTGCCCGACTTCGTGACCGAGCGGCTCGAGCAGCTCGACACGCATGATCGCCATGGTCACCGACGAGGACTGGCCGCTGGAGGACGACGAACGCAACCCGGTGCTGTCGGGGCTCGCCTACCTGTGCGACCCGGAAGACCTGATTCCCGACGACCTCCCCGGCATCGGCATGCTCGACGACGCCGTGATGATCGAACTCGTCTTCCGCGAACTGCGGCACGAGCTCGAGGCGTACGAAGATTTCCGTGCCTACCGTGAGTCGCTGACGAAGCGCTCGGTGGTGCGGGAGGCCTCGGCCGACGTCGCCGGCAAGATCGCCAGGCGACGCGTGCAGCTGATGGAACGCATGCGGCGACGCCGGCAGCGAGAATAGTCGATAGCGCGCCGGACAGTTTCCGCCGCCGACCGCACACCACGGCAGGCGCTGCCGTCGACGGCCGCAAAGCGGCTGCGCCTCCCAGGCGGATTTCCAGTTTCGTGAACGGCGTCTCGCCAGTCTCGGTTGCTCGCCATCGGGCAACGGCACACACTTCCCGTACAGTTCAATCAAGGGCAAACCCGTCGCAAGGCGGGGACGCAAAGCCTCCGGTCCGCGGCCAACGCGGATAGCGGGGTTTCCGGGAGAGTGCCTCGTAATGCACAGCAGTTCACTTCTGCATCGCTCCGCACGGTGGCGCGCCTCGCGCGCGCATCGCGCTTTTCGCATCGCTCGCACTGGCCGCAGCCGTGCCGAGCCACGCCGCCAAGGCGGCGGCAAGAACGTCGGGAGTCCGCCGACCATTTCCGGAACTCCGACAGCAAGCGTCACGGTCGGGCAGGCGTACTCGTTCCGCCCATCCGCCTCGGACCCGGACGGTGACCGCTTGTCGTTCCGCGTCCGCAACCTGCCGACGTGGGCTCGATTCGACGGATCCACGGGAACGCTGAACGGGGCACCGACGTCAAGCCAGCGTCGGTACGTACTCGAACATCGAGATCCGCGTTACCGATGGCAGGAACTGGGTAACCCTGCCGGCGTTCTCCATTACCGTGGCGGAACCGCAGCAGACGATTACTGTCACGCCGAACAGTGCACCGACGATTTCCGGCTCGCCCGCGAGCAGCGCCACCGTCGGCCAGGCGTACACGTTCCGGCCGACCGCTGCAGATGCGGACGGCGACCGCTCACATTCAGTGTCCGCGGCAACCCGTCGTGGTTGTCGATCAACAGCACCGACGGCACGCTCTGCGGGCACGCCGGCGGCGGCTGACGTCGGCACCGCGTCCGGCATCGTGATCAGCGTGAGCGATGGCAAGGCCACGACCAGCCTGCCCGCGTTCGCCATCACGGTCGCGCAGACCAACCGCGCACCGACGATTTCCGGCTCGCCCGCGACCAGCGCCACCGTCGGCCAGGCGTACACGTTCCGGCCGACCGCTGCAGATGCCGACGGCGACAGTCTCACGTTCAGTGTCCGCGGCAACCCGGCGTGGTTGTCGATCAACAGCACCGACGGCACGCTCGCAGGCATCCCTGCCGCCGCCAACGTCGGCACCGCGTCCGGCATCGTGATCAGCGTGAGCGATGGCACGGCGACGACCAGCCTGCCCGCGTTCGCCATCACGGTCGCGCAGACCAACCGCGCACCGACGATTTCCGGCTCGCCCGCGACCAGCGCCACCGTCGGCCAGGCGTACACGTTCCGGCCGACCGCTGCGGATGCCGACGGCGACAGTCTCACGTTCAGTGTCCGCGGCAACCCGGCGTGGTTGTCGATCAACAGCGCCGACGGCACGCTCGCGGGCATCCCTGCCGCCGCGAACGTCGGCACCGCGTCCGGCATCGTGATCAGCGTGAGCGATGGCACGGCGACCACCAGCCTGCCCGCGTTCGCCATCACGGTCGCGCAGACCAACCGTGCACCGACGATTTCCGGGCACGCCCGTCACCACCGCGCGCGCCGGCCAGCCGTATGCGTTCCGGCCGACCGCCGACGGACGCCGACGGTGACCGTCTCACGTTCAGTATCCGGGCAAGCCCGGCGTGGGCTGTCGTTCGACAGCACCGACGGCACGCTCTCCGGCACGCCCGGCGGCGGCCGACGTAGGCACCGCGTCCGGCATCGTGATCAGCGTGAGCGACGGCACGGCGACGACCAGCCTGCCGGCGTTCTCGATCACCGTGGCCGCGGCGCAGACGACCTCGGTCAGGGTGTCGTGGCGTGCGCCGGCTACCAATGAAGACGGCACGCCCGTCTCGGACCTGACCGGCTTCCGCGTGTTCTACGGCAACGTCTCGGGTCAATACGGCCAGAGCCTGCTCGCGTCCGAGCCCGAGCATCACCTCGGTGGTGATCGAAGGCCTGACGTCGTCCACGACGTGGTACTTCGTGGTCAAGGCACTGGCTGCCGGCGGCGTCGAGAGCGACTACTCGACGGAAGTCAGCAAGGCGCTGTAGCGAGCGCAAGGCGTGTGACCGGTGCTGCTGCAGGCGTGGGTCGCGTGGCTCCGTCACCAGCGGGGCGGACCGGAATTCTGCGACTCCGGAGTTCAGTTTCGCGTACCACGTCTCATTGCCCCGATTGCCCGCCACCGGGCAAGGGCACAAACTTCCGGGGCAGTTCATTCAAGGGCAAACCCGTCGCAAGGCGGGGACGCAAAGCCTCCGGTTCGCGGCAATCGCGGATAGCGGGGTTACCGGGAGATTGCGCTCGTCATGCACAATCAATTTCTTTCGCATCGATTCGCACCGCGGCGACTCGCGGCGCGCATCGTGGCCTTCTCATCTCTCGCTCTCGCGCTTGCCGTCGTCGCACCGAGCTACGCCGGCACGGGCAGTGAGGCCCTCGGGAATCCGCCGACGATTGACGGAACTCCTGCGACGCGCGTCCTGGTCGGTCAGACTTATTCGTTCCGCCCTTCGGCAGCGGATCCGGACGGCGATCGCCTGAAGTTCCGCATCCGCAACAAGCCGAAATGGGCCAGCTTCGACAAGTCCTCGGGAACGCTGAGCGGCACACCGAAGCCTCGCAAGGTCGGCACGTACTCGGGCATCGAAATCCGCGTCACCGACGGCAGGAACTGGACAGTGCTGCCGGCGTTCTCCATCACCGTGGAGCAGCAGCCGGTGACTGCCTCCACTCCGATCGCTCCGCCGCCAGCCACCGATCCACCCCCGGCAACTGAGCCACCGCCCGCGACTGAGCCGCCGCCCGCGACTGAGCCACCGCCCGCGACTGAGCCGCCGCCCGCGACTGAGCCACCGCCCGCGACGGAGCCACCGCCCGCGACGGAGCCACCGCCCGCAACTGAACCGCCGCCCGCGACCCCTCCCCTGAATCGTGCACCGACGATCTCGGGCTCGCCGGGTACCGGCGCAACCTCCGGCCAGTTGTATGCGTTCCGGCCGACCGCCGCGGACGCGACGGCGACTCGCTCACGTTCAGTGTCCAAGGCAAGCCGTCGTGGGCGTCGTTCAATGGCGCCGATGGCACGCTCTCGGGTACGCCGGCGGCGGCCAACGTCGGCACCGCGTCCGGCATCGTGATCAGCGTGAGCGATGGCACGGCACGACCAGCCTGCCCGCGTTCGCCATCACGGTGGCGCAGACCAACCGCGCACCGACGATCTCCGGCTCGCCGGCGACCGGCGCAACCGTCGGCCAGTCGTACACGTTCCGGCCGACCGCCGCGGACGCCGACGGCGACAGGCTCACGTTCAGCGTCCGCGGCAACCCGGCGTGGTCGTCGATCAACAGCGCCGACGGCACGCTCACGGGCACGCCCGCCGCGGCCAACGTCGGCACCGCGTCCGGCATCGTGATCAGCGTGAGCGATGGCAAGGTCTCGACCAGCCTGCCCGCGTTCGCCATCACGGTGACGCAGACCAACCGTGCACCGACGATCTCGGGCTCGCCGGCGACCAGCGCCACCGTCGGCCAGGCGTACACGTTCCGGCCGACCGCTGCGGATGCCGACGGCGACAGTCTCACGTTCAGCGTCCGGGCAACCCGGCGTGGTTGTCGATCAACAGCGCCGACGGCACGCTCGCGGCATCGCCTGCCGCGCCAACGTCGGCACGGCGTCCGGCATCGTGATCAGCGTGAGCGACGGCACGGCGACGACCAGCCTGCCCGCGTTCGCCATCACGGTCGCGCAGACCAACCGCGCACCGACGATCGCCGGCTCGCCCTCGACCAGTGCCACCGTCGGCCAGGCGTACACGTTCCGGCCGACCGCCGCGGATGCCGACGGCGACCGTCTCACGTTCAGTGTCCGCGGCAACCCGGCGTGGTTGTCGATCAACAGCACCGACGGCACCCTCACGGGTACGCCAGCGGCGGCGAACGTCGGCACCGCATCCGGCATCGTCATCAGCGTGAGCGATGGCACGGCGACGACCAGCCTGCCCGCGTTCGCCATCACGGTGGCGCAGACCAACCGCGCACCGACGATCTCCGGCTCGCCCGTCACCAGCGCGCGCGCGGGCCAGCCGTATGCGTTCCGGCCGACCGCCGCGGATGCCGACGGCGACCGCCTCACGTTCAGTGTCCGCGGCAACCCGGCGTGGTTGTCGATCAACAGCACCGACGGCACGCTCTCGGGCACGCCGGCGGCGGCGAACGTCGGCACCGCGTCCGGCATCGTGATCAGCGTGAGCGATGGCACGGCGACGACCAGCCTGCCCGCTTTCTCGATCACCGTGGCCGCGGCGCTGACGACCTCGGTCAGGGTGTCGTGGCGTGCGCCGACCACCAATGACGACGGCACGCCCGTCTCGGACCTGACCGGCTTCCGCGTGTTCTATGGCAACGTCGTCGGGCCAGTACAGCCAGAGCCTGCTCGCGTCGAGCCCGGAGCATCACCTCGGTCGTGATCGAAGGCCTGACGTCGTCGACGACGTGGTACTTCGTGATCAAGGCACTCACTGCCGGCGGCGTCGAGAGCGACTACTCGAGGAAGTCAGCAAGGCGCTGTAGCAGTCACGGGCCAGCAGCCGCGTCTCCAGGGTCGAATGCAGCGACGGCCCAGACCGTGTTACATACGGGGCGTGGCGGGATGCGTCAGCCGACGGCGGTACCCGCTGGGGCGAGCCGCGCCAGCAGCTCGCCAATCTGCACTGGCACGCCGTTGCGCGCCTCCGTGACCGCAACGCGCACGGCGTTGGCGAACGACATGCGGTCGGCGCCGCCGTGACTCTTGATGACCACGCCCTTCAATCCGACCATGCTCGCGCCGTTGTAGACGCGCGGATCGAGTCGCGCCTTCAGCGCCTTGAGCGTCGGCGCCGCGGCGAGCGCGCCGATCTTGCGCACCGTGTTGCGCGTGAACTCTTCCTTCATCGCGCCGCTGATGAACTTCGCCAGGCCTTCCATCGTCTTCAGCGACACGTTGCCGGTGAAGCCGTCGGTGACGACGACGTCGACGGCGCCGGAAAAGATCTTGTCGCCTTCGACGAAGCCGACGTAATTGATCGCGGAACCCGTGAGCCGCTTGTGCGCCGCCTTGATCTCGTCCGTGCCCTTGATGTCTTCTTCGCCGACGTTGAGCAAGCCCACGCGGGGATGCTCGATGCCGTGCAGGTCGGACGCGATCACCGAGCCCATCACGGCGAACTGGACGAGGTGGTCGTCGTTGCAGTCGGGGTTGGCGCCGAGGTCGAGCATCACGGTGTAGCCGCCGGCCGAGGGCACGGCCGAGACGATCGCGGGACGGTCGATGCCGGGCACCATGCCGAGCACGAAACGCGCGGTCGCGAGCAGCGCGCCGGTGTTGCCCGCCGACACGCACGCCGCAGCCTCGCCCTTTTCGACGAGGTTGATGGCGACGCGCATCGACGAGTTCTTTTTGCGGCGGAGCGCGTCCTGCGGACGCTCGTCCATCGCGACGACTTCGGTCGCTTCGACGAAACGACAGCGGTCGTCGTCGAGCGCGGCGCCCAGCAAAGGACGCACGACTTCGCTGCGACCGACGATGATCAGTCGCAAGTCTGGCGTGGACGCGAGGACATCGAGTGCCGCGGGAACGGCGACTGCAGCGCCGTGGTCTCCGCTCATCGCGTCCACGGCTACGGTCAGGCCGGCGGTCATGCGCGGGCCCTTCGGAACAGGATTACTCCTGGCCTTCGTCGGCAGCCGGCTTCTCGATCACCTTCTTGCCGCGGTAGAAACCGTCGGCGGTGATGCGGTGACGAAGATGGGTTTCGCCGCTCGTACGGTCAACCGACAGCGCGGGGCTGCTCAGGTGGTCGTGCGAACGATGCATGCCGCGCTTGGACGGGGTCTTGCGGCTTTTCTGGACTGCCATGGTCTACTCTCCTGAAGCGGGTCCGCGCTCGTTTTTCTTTTCGAGCAGCTCCCGCAGATTCGCAAAGGGCGTCTGTTTCTCTTCCACCGCTGCCTCTTCCGCAGCGGGCTCGACCACGGAAGCCGGCGCCAACGGCACCACTTCCGCCTCGGACGACAGGCACTCCGGGCTGCCTGCTTCGTGCGCGGGCACGAGCGGCAACGCGAGCAGCACCTGCTCTTCGATCAGCGCCGAGAGCGACAGTTGCTCCGGCATTCCCACGAACGGCTCGTAGCCGCCCGGCACGTCATCCGTCTCTTCGCGGACGATGGCGACCAGCGCCGATTCGTCCACCGTGATCTCGCAAGGCTTCAGGCAACGCTGGCATTCCAGCACCGCCTTACCCTCGACGCGAACGTCGACCGTCGTCCGGCCTTCGAACGCGCCGAACTGCAATCGCCCATCGATGCGAGTGCCGGGAAGCCCACCCGCCTGTGCGACGCGCTCGAGCTGCGGCAGTTCGAGATGCCGTTCGATAACGGCGGCTCGTGCCGACAGTTCTTTAGCGTTGACCTGATCGGCAGGGCCGGGCGACATGGGGCGCGTATAATAGTGACGCGCCCCCGCCCTGTCAAAGAAAAAACGAGCCTAAATCTTTGTTTTCCAAGGGCCTGATTCTCGCCTCGACGTCCCGCTACCGCCGCGCCCTGCTGCAGCGGCTCGGGGTGCCGTTCGACTGCGTCGCCCCCGATGCCGACGAAACCCGCCTGCCCGGCGAACCGGCAGCCGAGATGGCCGCGCGACTCGCCCGGGTCAAGGCCGAGGCCGTCGCCGCCAGGCATCCCGGGGCGATCGTCATCGGCTCCGACCAGGTGGCCTTGCGGGGCACCGACGTGCTCGGCAAACCCGGTACCGTCGAACGCTGCCGCGAGCAACTGCGCGCGTCGTCCGGCCAGGAAGTCGTCTTCCTCACGGCGGTCCATGTCATTGACGGCATGGCCGGCCGCACCGAATCGCACGTCGACCGCACGGTCGTGAAGTTCAGGGAGCTGTCGGACGCCGAAATCGACCGCTACATCGAGCGCGACCAGCCGCTCGACTGTGCCGGCGGCTTCAAAGCCGAGTCCCTCGGCATCGCTCTCTTCGACCGGATCGAATCGATCGACCCGACGGGCCTCACCGGCCTCCCGTTGTCCTGGCTCTGCGGCGCCCTTCGCCGCGCACGGGTCCAGATACCTTAGCCGGACCGCCCTTGTCCGTCCGCGGGGTGCCCGTCCGGGGATTGCCCATCCTCGGCTTGCCCGTCTGCGCCACCGGAGCCGGCCGCTGCACGCGCGGCGCGACGATCGGTCCCCGGGCACCTTCCGGCTTCAGGGTCTTGCCGCGTTCGTCCTGCGGCGCGCGGGCCTTGCCGCGCGTCAGCGTATCGAGCACGGCACTGAGTTCGGGCGGCAGCGGTGCGCTCGCCAGCATGGGCTCGCGGGTGCCGGGCCGCGTGAAGCCCAGCGACGACGAGTGCAGGAACATCCGCTTCAGGCCGTAGTCCTTGAAGATCTCGTTGAAGATCCGGTTGCCGTATTTGTCGTCACCGGCCACGGGATGACCGGCATGCGCGGCGTGCACGCGGATCTGGTGCGTCTTGCCGGTGTCGATCTCGACTTCCATCAGCGTGGCGAGGTTGCCGAAGAACTGCACGGGCTTGAACGTGCTGACGGACTTCTTGCCGTGCGCGCGCACGGCCACGTGCCGCTCGCCGCTGCGGCGCTCGTCCGTGTCGAGCGCCAGTTCGATGCGCTTGGTCCCCAGGTTCCACTTGCCGCAAACCAGCGCCAGGTAGTGCTTTTCGGTCTGGCCTTCACGCAACTGCAGGTGCAGGTCGCGCAGCGCAGCGCGCCGCTTTGCCACCAGCAGGCAGCCGCTGGTATCGCGGTCGAGCCGGTGCACGAGTTCGAGGTCGGGCTGCCCGGGCCGGGCGCCGCGCAGCGCCTCAATCAACCCGAAGTCGGTCGCGCTGCCGCCATGCACCGCAAGGCCCGGCGGCTTGTTGAAGACGATGAGGTCGCTGTCCTCGTAGGTGATCGCGTCGAGCACCAGCTTCTGCAGCGACTCGCTGGCCGTCCGGGGCGTGGCCGGCGGCGGCACGTCCTCGGCCTTGCGCACCGGTGGAATGCGGACGATGTCGCCCAGCGCCACCCGCTGATCGGGCTTGGCGCGCTTCTTGTTGACGCGCACCTCCCCCTTGCGCAGCAGGCGGAACACGTGCGTGCGCGGCACGTCCTTCAGCTGCCGGACGAGAAAGTTGTCGAGCCGGGTACCGGCGTCGTCTTCGGTCACTTCGACGTGCGTGACGCCGCGTCCGGGTTGCGGCTCGGCGGTCTTCTCGTCGGTTGCCGGGTCTATTTCGTAAGCCATTGATTTTCGGGCCTTCGCTTGTTACATTCCGGCGCTAGGCAATGCGCTGGTGCGTCCAAGCAACATCAGGCAGCGCCGAATGAGCGACGCGCGGTTGCACGCCCTACGGGTTGTGCGGGGCGCCCGCAATCTTAGTTGGTTCTGAACCTTCAGACACCATCGATCTGCCGCGGACACGCGCAGGTGCCGCAGCCCCGGCGGGCAGCGGGCCAGCAGCGACCTCGGCGGGTACGATGCCCGACAGCACCAGGATTCGGTCACGCATCGTGCGCACTGCGCCGGTGCAGAAGAACAGCAAATGAGCGCTCGCGCAGTCGCTGCCAGACCTTTTTCCCACGCCACGGCACCATTACCCGTCCGAACCGTACGCGGCCCCAACCTCCAATAGCGAGAGGGCCGATGAAGAGAATGCTCGTCAACGCAACTCAGGAAGAAGAGTTGCGCGTAGCGCTGGTTGACGGCCAGCGAATCTACGACCTGGACATAGAAATACCGTCGCGCGAAACCAAGAAAGCCAACGTCTACAAGGGACGCATCACCCGCGTCGAACCCAGCCTCGAAGCTGCGTTCATCGACTACGGCGCCGACCGCCACGGCTTCCTGCCGCTGAAGGAAGTCTCCAAGGCGTTCTTCAAGGACAAGCAGCCCGGCCAGGAAGGCGGCAGCCGCGGCATCCGTGACCTGATCGAGGAAGGCCAGGACATCATCGTCCAGGTCGAGAAGGAAGAACGCGGCAACAAGGGTGCCGCGCTCACCACCTTCATCAGCCTCGCCGGCCGGTTCCTGGTGCTGATGCCGAACAACCCCCGCGCCGGCGGCGTGTCGCGCCGCGTCGAGGGCGACGACCGCGACGCCCTGCGCGAAGCCATGGACTCGCTGCAGATTCCCGACGGCATGGGCGCCATCGTCCGCACCGCGGGCGTCGGCCGCTCCCCCGAGGAGCTGCAGTGGGACCTCAACAACCTCGTCGACATCTGGAACGCGATCCAGCAGGCGTCCGACAGCCGCCCCTCGCCGTTCCTGATCTACCGCGAGAGCACGGCGATCCTGCGGGCGCTGCGTGACTACCTCGCCGACGACATCGGCGAGATCCTGATCGACAAGCAGGAAGTGTTCGAGGAAGCGCGCGAGTACATGCAGCGCTTCATGCCGAACAACCTGCGCAAGCTCAAGTTCTACGACGACCACGTGCCGCTCTTCACGCGGTACCAGATCGAGAGCCAGATCGAGTCGGCGTACTCGCACAAGGTGACGCTGCCCTCGGGCGGCAGCATCGTGATCGACCACACCGAAGCGCTGGTCTCGATCGACATCAACTCGGCGCGCAGCACCCGCGGCACCGACATCGAGACGACCGCCTGCAACACCAACCTCGAGGCCGCGGACGAAATCGCGCGCCAGATGCGGTTGCGTGACGTCGGCGGCCTGATCGTCATCGACTTCATCGACATGGAGTCGACCAAGAACCAGCGCGCGGTCGAAGACCGGCTGCGCGACGCGGTCAAGCAGGACCGTGCCCGCATCCAGCTGGGCAAGATCTCCCGCTTCGGCCTGCTCGAGCTCTCGCGGCAGCGCCTGCGGCCGTCGATCAGCGAATCGACCAACATCGTCTGCCCGCGCTGCACCGGCATGGGCGTGATCCGCAGCGTCGAATCGCTGGCGCTCGCGGTGCTGCGGCTGATCGGCGAGGAGGCCCGCAAGGACCGCACCGCCAAGGTCATCGCGCAGTTGCCGGTCGACGTCGCGACCTACCTCATGAACGAGAAGCGCGACTGGCTGCACGACATCGAAGCACGCAGCCACGTCGACATCGTCCTGGTGCCGAACAAGTACCTCGAGACGCCGTCCTACGAATTGCGCCGCGTGCGCGACGACGAGATGGACCTGCCCGAGAACTCGGTCATCAGCCACCACCTGGCGGTCGAGCCGAAGATCGACCTCGAGGCCATCGCCTCGGCCGAGGAAGAAAAGGCACCGGTCCTGCAGCAGCCGGCGGTGACGACGATCATCCCGAGCACGCCTGCCCCGCCCGCAGCTCCCGAGGTCGTGGCCGCCCCGGTCGCGGTCGCAGCGGCTCCGGTGGTCGTCGCCGCGCCGGCCTACGGACCGCGCGACAACGTGCTGGTGCGGATGTGGCGCTGGGTCGCAGGCGACAAGCGCGCGCCCGAACCGCAGCCGGCTCCGACGGCGAACGTCGGTCGCGGCGGCAAGGAAGGCGAACGTGATCGTCCGCGTCATGACCGTGATCGCAACGAACGCGGCCGTGGCCGTGATGGTCGTCGCGAGGGTGGCCGTGACGGACGAGGACGCAGCGAGGGCCGCGGCGAACGTGGCTCGCGTGACGAAGCGCGTCGCGAAAACCGTCCTGAAGGCGCGCCGGCGCAGCCGGCCCGCGGCGCCGAACCGCGCCGCGACGAGTCGAGCCGGGCGCAACCCCAGCAGCAGCCGCGTCGTGACGAAGGCCCGCGTGGCGGACGTCGTGACGGTGGCCAAGGCCAGGGCCAGGGCGGCGAAGGCGGTCCGCGCGAGGGCCAGCCGCGTCGTGAAGGCGGCCAGCAGGGCCAGCGCCAGCCGCAGCAAGCGCGTCCTCCGCGCGAGCCGCGCGAACCGCGCGAGCCCCGCGAACCGCGGCCGCCGCGTGAGTACCGCGAGCCGCAGGAAGCGCGTGAGCAGGTGGCCGCCGCAACTGCGGTCGTCGCAGCCGTCGCGAGCGACATGAACGCGGCCGACGCCGTCAGCCGCACCGCCGATGGGTGATGGACAGCAGCAACGTCCCGAGGGCGATCGCAGCGAGCGCACCGGACGCCGGTCGCGTCGCGGTGGCCGTCGTCGTCGCGGTCGTGGTGACGGTGGTGGCGAAGGCTACGGTGCCGGTGCTGCAGCAGGTGCTGCCGGCGAAGGCAGCTTCGACGAAGGCCCGGGTGGCGAAGGTGGTGACGACGCGGGTGGCAGCGACAACGCTGGCGCTGCGCCGGCTCCGCAGTCGTTCGATGCCCCAGCGCCCAGCCAGACGTTCGACGCGCCCCGCGCGCCCGAACCGTCGCGTGAGGTCGAAGTGACTCATGCTCCGGAAGCACCTCGCGAGTTGCCCGCCCCTGCGCGCAGCTTCGATGCACCCTGGCCGCCGGAACCGCGTTCGTTCGACTTCGATCGACCTGCAGCGCCGCCGCCTCCGCCGGTCCCACCGCGCGAAGAAGCGCCGGCACCCGCACCGGTCGTGGTGCGCGAACCGACTCCGGTGGCAACAGCTTCCGAGCCACGCGAGTGGACACCCACTCCGCCGACGGACGTGACGACGCCGCGCAACGAGCCGTAAGCGACTCGTCCGGGTAGTACGAAGGCCCCGCTGCTTCACCAGGCAGCGGGGCTTTTTTCATGCTGTCGCGTTCGTGGCGTCAGCGGGCACGCGTCTTGGTGCGGATCTCGGCGAGCAGGCCGTCCGCAGCCGACTGCACCAGGTCGAGCACCTCGTCGAATCCCTTGGCACCGCCGTAGTACGGGTCCGGCACGTCGGCTGGCGCCGTCCCGGCAGCAAACTCGAGCAACGTTCGAATGCGGGCGTGATGCTCGGGCGGGCTGCGGTCGAGGAGCGTCGCGTGATTGAGACGGTCCATGGCCAGGATCAGGTCGAAGCGCTCGAAGTCCTCGTCCTGCACCTGCCGCGCGCGCAGGCTGGCAAGGTCGATGCCCCGGCGCGCGGCCGCTTGCACCGTGCGCGGGTCGGGCGGTTCCCCGACGTGATAGTCATGAGTGCCCGCGGAATCGATCTCGATGTCGAGCCCGGGGGCATGACGACGAACGTGTTCGCGGAACACGCCTTCCGCAGTCGGCGACCTGCAGATATTGCCCATGCAGACGAACAGGATTTTCACGCGTTCACCCTTGCCATGCAGAAACCTACAGCAAGCGCATTCTCAACCGCCACGGCGGAACCGTCGACCGCGAGAATCTGCGAAACTCCAAGACCATGAGTTCTAACCTGTCCCTCGCCGCTCGCGTCATCTCGGAAGGGTTTCTCCCGGCACGATCCGCCCTCCTGCAGGGACCGCGCGAAGCCGTGAGCGGTCCGATTGCCGCCGACCGGATTCGGGGCATGCTGCTGGGACTCGCGATCGGCGATGCGCTGGGCAACACCAGCGAAGGCCTGTCTGCGCTTGAACGCGCCGCCCGCTACGGCGAAATTCGCGACTACCTGCCAAACAGCCGCTCTGCGGGTCATCGCGTCGGCCTGCCCTCCGACGACAGCCAGCTTGCGTTCTGGACCCTGGAAAGCCTGCTCGAACGCGACGGACTGGACCTGGACGACTTGTCTGCGCGCTTCGCCGCGCGCGAGATTTTCGGGCTGGGCAAGGCCATGCAGCAGTTCCTGCGCAATCGCGAACAGGGCGCGGCGTCCTGGTACCGCTGCGGCGCCGAGAGCGCGGGCAACGGCGCACTGATGCGCATCGCACCCATCGTGCTGCTGCACCCGCAAGGCACGAGTGCGGCCCTCTGGCTGGATGTCGCGCTGGCTTCGATCGTCACCCATCGCGATGCGAGTTCGGTTGCATCGTGCGTCGCGTTCGTCGACCTGCTCGCACGCCTGCTGCGATTGCCGGCGCCGCCGACGTCCGACTGGATCATCGCCACGTTTCTCGCCACCGTGCGCCAGGTCTGCGCCGACCAGGCGTACCGTCCGCGCGGTGGAACCTTCGCCGCCCGGGAAGGCTCGTTCCCGGACTACCTCGAGTTCGTGCTGGCCGAAGCGAAACGCCACGACTGGAGCACGCGGGATGCCTGCGAGGCCTGGTGCTCCGGCGCATACCTGCTCGAGACCGTGCCGAGCGTGCTCTGGATCCTGGCCAGGCACGCGCATGACCCGGAAGAAGCGATCGTCCGCGCCGTCAACGACACGCAGGACAACGATACGATCGCGGCCCTCGTCGGCGCAGCCGTCGGCGCGCTGCACGGCAAGGACGCATTGCCCGCCGCCTGGCAGCGCGGCCTGCTCGGCAGGACGACCGCGAACGACGACGGCCGCGTGTTCCGCCTGATCGAGGAAGCCGTCCGCCGGGATTGGCGCTAAAGGCAGGCGACTGCGACGCCTGCACGGGATTCGGGTGTAGGATCGAGTCGTTCATCCCGGGGGATACGACATGCTCTACGCTGCACCCGGCGCCGCTGGCGCCAAGCTCACCTACAAGCCGCACTACGACAATTTCATCGGGGGCAAATGGGTCGCCCCGGTGAAGGGCCAGTACTTCGACGTCTATACACCCATCAGCGGCAAGGTCTACACCAAGGTCGCGCGCTCCACGGCCGAAGACATCGAACTCGCGCTCGACGCCGCGCACGCCGCGGCCGACAAGTGGGGCAAGACGCCACCGGCCGAGCGTTCCAACCTGCTGCTGAAGATCGCCGACCGGATCGAAGCCAATCTCGAGTTGCTCGCTTACGCCGAGACCGTGGACAACGGCAAGCCGATCCGCGAGACGCTCAACGCCGACATTCCGCTCACCGTCGATCACTTCCGTTACTTCGCCGGCTGCGTGCGGGCACAGGAAGGCAGCGTCAGCGAAATCGACGAGACCACGGTCGCCTACCACCTGCACGAACCGCTGGGCGTGGTCGGCCAGATCATTCCGTGGAACTTCCCGATCCTGATGGCCGCATGGAAGCTGGCGCCGGCACTCGGCGCGGGTAACTGCGTGGTGCTGAAGCCCGCGGAATCCACGCCCATCAGCATCCTGATCCTCGCGGACCTCATCGCCGACATCCTGCCGCCCGGCGTGCTCAACATCGTCAATGGTTACGGTCGCGAAGCCGGCATGCCACTCGCCACGAGCAAGCGCATCGCCAAGATCGCGTTCACGGGGTCCACGACCACCGGTCGCGTGATCGCGCAGGCCGCGGCCAACAACCTGATTCCCGCCACGCTGGAACTCGGCGGCAAGTCGCCCAACGTCTTCTTCGCCGACATCATGGACAAGGACGACTCGTTCCTCGACAAGGCGATCGAAGGCCTGGTGCTGTTCGCCTTCAACCAGGGCGAGGTGTGCACCTGCCCCAGCCGCGCGCTGATCCAGGAAAGCATCTACGACAAGTTCATGGAGCGCGTGCTGCACCGCGTGGCCGCGATCAAGATGGGTGACCCGCTCGATACCGACACCATGATGGGTGCGCAGGCGTCGAAGGAACAGCTCACGAAGATCCTGTCTTACCTCGACCTGGGCAAGCAGGAAGGCGCGCAAGTGCTCATCGGCGGCGCCCAGGCGCAGCTGGGCGCCGGACTCGAGGGCGGCTATTACGTGCAGCCCACGCTGTTCAAGGGCCACAACAAGATGCGCATCTTCCAGGAGGAAATCTTCGGCCCGGTGCTGGCCGTGACCACCTTCAAGGACGAAGCCGAAGCGCTGGCCGTGGCCAACGACACGCTCTACGGCCTCGGTGCCGGCGTGTGGAGCCGCAACGGCAACGTGGCGTATCGCATGGGTCGCGCCATCAAGGCCGGCCGCGTCTGGACCAACTGCTACCACGCGTACCCCGCGCATGCGGCGTTCGGCGGTTACAAGGAATCGGGCATCGGCCGCGAGACCCACAAGATGATGCTCGACCATTACCAGCAGACGAAGAACCTGCTGGTGAGCTACAGCGAAAGCAAGCTCGGCTTCTTCTGAGCATGGTCGAGAAGGTCATCGCCACGGCAGCGGCCGTCGAGCTGATCGAACTGCTGAAGTCGAAGCACGGCCCCGGACTGATGTTTCATCAGTCCGGCGGCTGTTGCGACAACAGTGCAGCCAACTGCTACCTGCTGGGCGAGCTCACGATCGGCGCCGGCGACGTGTACCTGGGCGACATCGGCGGCTGCCCGTTCTACATCGGCAAGGCGCAATACGAATACTGGCGCCACACGCAGTTGATCATCGACGTGATCGAAGGCCACGGCGGGACGTTCTCGCTCGAAGGCCCGGAAGGCAAGGCGTTTCACACCCGCTCGCGCGTGTTCACCGCGGCCGAGATGGCAGAACTCGACGAGGCCGACCGTCGTACTGCCTGATGCAGCGGCAAAGCCGTTGGAGCCTCAGGCGGCGACCCCGAACAGCGCGCCCACCCCAGCAGTCAACGCCATGGCCAGGGCGCCCCAGAAGGTGACGCGCATGGCGGACGCGATCAGGGGCGCACCGCCTGCACGCGCGGCCAGGATGCCGAGCAGCGCCAGGAACACCAACGAACTGCCTGCGACACCCCACATCAGCGCAGTCACCGGAAACACCAGGACCATCAGGAGAGGCAGCGCAGCGCCAACTGCAAACGTGGCCGCCGACGCGAGCGCCGCCTGCACTGGACGCGCGGTCAGCGTTTCCGAGATGCCCAGTTCATCGCGCCCGTGCGCACCCAGTGCGTCGTGCTGCATCAACTGGGTGGCAACGCTCGACGCCAGCGACGCATCCAGGCCGCGCTTGACGTAGATGGCTTTCAGTTCCGCGTGTTCCTGCTCGGGATTTTCCGCCAGCTCCCTGCTCTCACGGGCAAGATCGGCGCGCTCCGTGTCGGCTTGCGAACTGACCGACACGTACTCACCGGCAGCCATCGACATGGCACCCGCGACGAGGCCGGCGACGCCCGCAATCAGGATGTTCTCGGAACTCGTGCCAGCCGCCGCAACGCCCAGGACCAGGCTCGCCGTGGAAACGATACCGTCGTTCGCGCCGAGCACTGCGGCACGCAGCCAACCCGTGCGGTGTGTTCTGTGTACTTCACTGTGTCTCATGGGCGTCCACCGTGTAACTGAGAAGGTCGCATTGGGCCGCTTGACGCAGTCACGACGGGCTACGTGATCGTTCGAACGCAGCGCCAGCACGATGCACCAGACCCCGAACGCCCCCAGGGACAGGATCACCTGGTAGTCAAGGAGGGTCGGCCGGCGCGCCGAGACGATGACGGCTGCCATCAGCGCAGTAATGAAGATCAGTCCCGCGCCAATGGCAAACCACGCCGGCCTGGAAAAAAGCGTCGACTGGCCGTCACGTCGATGGAATGCGAGGCGGAACCCGGCCTGCCAGCAGATGCCGCACAGCGCCAGCAGGATGAGCGCAAAGACGACGGTTGAACTCGTGAGCGTTCGGCGGCTTGCCGCATGCACGGCGAAATCGAAGATCCCGAATCCCAGCACCGCGGTGAGGCCGGTCGCCGCGACCAGCAGCACGATGCCCGCAACGCGCGTCCACAGGGGAGCGACAGGTTCGAGGTAAGGGTTCGTCACGAAACACTCATCCGGATTCGCCGCGGCGGTCGCCGTCATTTCAGGTTCTGGTCAAACCACCGGTTCCCGGCATAGAGCCCGACGCCGGAGGCCACGGCTCCCAGCACCACTGCCGTTCCGAGCCCGAACTTAGCGCCGAGCCACCAGCCCGCGGATCCGGCGAGGAACGCGCCCATCCATCCGATCAATCCACGCACGGCAGGACTCTCCAGCAGTTCGAGGTAACCCGTGCAGGCCGCAACGTGCTGCACTCAAATGACACGCCGTCCACCCAGCGCGCACTGCGGAATCAACCGCGCCGGGTGTCGAGCACGTCCACGTAGACCAGTGTATTGCAGCGCGGGCAGGTGGCGGTGTCGATCGCCTCGAGTTCGAACCAGCGCTTTCCGCACTGGCACCGCACCATCAGGATCCATTGGCCGACGGCACGACCGATCTCGTGTTCGACGACTTCGATGCCCTCCGGGAGGCTGGTGATGCCCGGCAACCGGGCGGTGTCGTCATCGTCGCTATCGTTGTCTTCGGGCTGGGGCCACGAGCGGAAGATCTGTTCGCCGCGCAACAGGTCCGGCGCGTCGTCCTGCGCCGTCACGGGCGTTGGCTCCGGTCGTGCCGGGTCCAGTCGTGGGTGCGATGTCGGAGTGGTTTTTCATGGGAATCTGCCCCGTCGGTCCTTGCGCGCGTGGGACGGTTCATCCCGCCCCCTGCCTGCGGCGACCTACCGCGCAGGGTTCGGCCGCATGTCGGGCGGGAGTGGAACTCTATCATTACCGCCGCGAGCGCCATATCGGCACTGGAAGCCAGAAGCTAGACTGCCGCGCATGAAGAAAGTACCTGCTCTGGGCTGCTGATCACCGTCGCCCTGCTCGTCGTTGCCGGCATCGGTTACGTCTGGTTCGGTCCGGTGCAGGTCGGCAACAAGAAGGTCCTGCTCGACTTCATGCTCGGGCGCGGGATTCAACCGCCGACGTCCGCCCAGGCAGCGGCACAACTGGTCGTGGCCGACGGCTTCCGGCTCGAGGTGTACTCCACCGACGTGCCCCTCGCCCGCTGGCCACTCGTGACTCCGGCCGGCGACCTCATCGTGGCCCGCACGCGGGCCGACGAAATCGTGCTGCTCGAACGCGACGCCAATGGCGACGGCAAGCCCGACGCCGTGCGCAAGCTGCTCGACAAGCTCGATCACCCGCACGGACTCGCATTGCACGACGGCTGGCTGTACGTGGGCGAATCGAACGGCATCGGCAGAATTCGGTTCGACGCGGAATCGGGGCAGGTGTCCGGCGCCCTCGAGCACATCGTCGACGACTTCACGAACGACGGCTTTCACACGACGAAGACCATCGGCTTCGGCCCCGACGGGTGGCTCTACGTGTCGCAGGGTTCGTCGTGCAATGCCTGCATCGAGAAGGACGAGCGCCGCGCGACGATCATGCGCATGCAGCCCGATGGCACCCAGCGCGAGATCTACGCGACCGGGCTGCGCAACAGCGTGGGACTGGACTGGGCGCCGTGGGATGGCGCGCTGTACGCCACGGAAAACGGTCGCGACCTGCTGGGCGACGACGTTCCGCCCGACGAACTCAATCGCATCGAGCGGAACACGTTCTACGGCTGGCCATTCGTTCACGGCGCAGACATCAGCCGACCCTGACCTGGGTGCCGGACATGAAGCCGAGGCCGCGCGCGCAATTCCGCCGGCGCACGCCTTTCGCGCTCACAACGCACCCCTCGGGCTCGCATTCCTGCGCGGCCCGAACCTGCCGGCAGGCTATTCACGCACGGCACTCGTCGCGCTGCATGGTTCGTGGAACCGCAGCAAGCCCGACGGCTACAAGGTGGTCGCCCTCGACTGGCAACCCGATGGGCGGATCGTCGAGCGCGATTTCCTGACAGGGCTTCCTCAGCGACGACGGCATACTCGGCCGACCTGCCGGCATTGCGCAGGGCCCCGACGGCGCCATCTTCATAACCGACGACTACGCCGGCGTGATCTACCGGGTCGTGCCCGCGACTGGACCCTGATCCGGGTTCGACAGCGACTGTTCGATGAACGCCTGCCAGACCGGATTGGGCTGCCACACCGTGCGCATCGGATGCAGGGCCGCCTCGTGCGCTTCCCCCAGACGCAGCCGGCGATACAGGTAGACGAACGCCGAGACGCGGAAATTCTTCGCGCAATGGACCCAGACCTTGCGCCCGCCGAACGCGTCCATCACGCCGAAAAACTGCTGCAGGTGCCGGGGCTCGGGCTTTTCCCACGGCACGGGGATCTGCACGAACGTCATCCCCTGCCCCGTGACTGCCTCGGCTTCGCCGGGCAGCGCGTTCGATGCCGTCGGCAACGCGAGATTGATCACCGCCTCGATGCCGAATTCCGGCAGGCGCTGGATGTCGGTCTGCGAGAGCTGGCCCGAGGTCCAGAGGTTGTCGAACACGGGACGGGCGTTCGGCGCATCGAACTGGTAGGCACGCGTCGTGCCGAAGAGACGCACCTCCTCGCTGCTGCCGGCGAGACGCAAGGTGCCTTCCAGCTGCAGGCCGATCCGCTCGAGCAGGCGGCCCGACGCCACGTTGTCGAGGCTCGTGATCGCAATGACGCGTGGCAGGCGATGCTGCTCGCGCGCGTACCGCAGCGTGGCCTCGGCCGCCTCGCGCGCGTACCCCTGGCCCCAGTGCTCGGGCAGGAAGGCAAAGCCGATGTCGACGTCGGGCAGCGTGTCGCGCTTGATCAGGCCGCACATGCCGAGCGGCAGCGCATCGCTGCGTCGCTCGACCAGGAACAGACCAAAGCCGTGATTGGCATACAGACGCTGCGGGCCTTCGGCGATGTAGCGCCGCGCACCGTCGAGATCGTGCACGCCCCGGTCGCCGATGAACCGCAGCCAGGAGGGTTCATTGACGAGGCGGAGGACGAAGGGCGCGTCATCCGCGTCGAGCCTGCGCAGCCGCAGGCGTTCGGTTTCGATCTCGACGATGGGACCGGCCATGGGCCGATTGTGCCGCGATCAACGAGCCCTGCGTAGCCCTTTCCAGCCTTAGGGGGCGCGTGTGCCATGGCTTACAATGGCCGTCGACGGCAACCAGACTGCGCACCCGAGGCTGCAGCGACCCGATGAGTTCCAATCGTCTCGTCTTTTCCACCGGCGCAGGGCGCCTGTGCCCCGAGTGCACACGCCCTCTCGCCGAGTGCCGCTGCAAGCGCAGCAAGCCAGCGCAGGCAGTCGTCCCGGCCGGCGACGGCATCGTGCGCGTCAGTCGTGAGACCAAAGGCCGCAAGGGCAAGGGCGTGACGGTGATCAAGGGTGTGCCGCTCGCCGGCGACGAACTCGAGGCGCTGGCCACGAAGCTGAAGAAGCGTTGCGGATGCGGCGGTACCGTCGACGCCGGGAGCATCGAAATCCAGGGCGACCATCGCGACCTGCTGCTCGAGGAGCTCGGCAAGCTCGGTTACACGGTGCGCCGCTCCGGTGGCTGACTCCAGCGTGCGGATCAACAAGTTCCTGAGCGAAACCGGCGTCTGTTCGCGCCGGCAGGCCGACCAATGGGTCGAGGCAGGCCGCGTCGCGGTGAATGGCGTGACAGCCGTGCTGGGCACCAAGGTCGCCGAGGGCGACGAGGTATCGCTCGACGGCCGTCCACTGAACTTCAAGCCCGAGCGGGTCTACCTCGCGTTGAACAAGCCGATCGGCGTCGAGTGCACGACCGACCGCGACGTCCCGAACAACATCGTCGACTTCGTCGGGCACCGCGAACGCGTCTTCCCCATCGGACGCCTCGACAAGGATTCCGAGGGGCTGATCCTGCTCACCAACGACGGCGACATCGTCAATCGCGTGCTGCGCGCCGAGCACGAGCACGAGAAGGAATACATCGTGTCCGTCGACCGGCCGCTGACCAGCGAATTCCTGTCCGGCATGGCCCGCGGCGTCCCGATCCTCGACACGGTGACCAATCCCTGCCGCGTGACGCAGGTGGGCCGCAATACGTTCCGCATCGTGCTGACGCAGGGACTCAACCGCCAGATCCGCCGCATGTGCGAGCACTTCGATTACACGGTGCGGCGCCTGCAGCGCGTGCGGATCATGCACATCGAGCTCGGCACGCTGCCGGTAGGCAAGTGGCGCAACCTGACGGCGACCGAGGTGAAGCCGCTGCTGGTGCCGCCTGAGCGCAAGCGTTCCACGCTGTCGCTGAAGAGGGGTTAGGGGCCAGGCGACTACTTGGGTTCGATGTCGACGATTTCGATGGGCGCGTCGCCGACGTTCTTCAACGCGTGGGTGGTTCCCGAGCCGATCCATTGCACCGCGCCGGCCTTTACGTCATGGGTCCTCGCGGCACCCTCAGGATAAGAGACCTCGAGGCGACCCGCGCTGACCAGCACGGCCACAGCGCTCGACGCGTGCGTGTGCATAGCCGTCGATTCGCCAGGCGCCAGGACCCGACGAAGCGCGCGCACGCGATCGTTTTCGAATTCCACGCGCCGATCGGACGCTGCTGCTGCCGCGCGATCTTTACCGACGTCATGGTCGGTCAACAATTCGATGTAGATGTTGTGGAACGCCGTCTCGCCGACGTTACGGACGCGATGCGTCCGTGCGGTCGGCGTGGCGCCATAGGCCACCGCTCCCCGACGCAGACGAAACGTTTCCGCTTGCCCATCCTTTGGCTGGTCGTCGACCGTAGCGTCTGCCAGCCGCACCGAAATTCCATCGTGCCGATGCACGTGCCAGAGCGAGTCTGCGCCGGGCGGCAACCAGACGTCGAATACTCGTATGCTCTCGTTCTGCAGCACGAGCCGATGTGCCGGCTCCTGTTCGATCGGCACCGCGGACTGCGCCGACGCCTTCGTGCCGCACAGCACCAGGCAGCACAGGCAAAGAACTTCGCAGCTGACTCGCTCGGACACGCCGCACTTGCCCGACCTCCGACTAACCCCTAACCCCGATCCCCTAACCCCTTTCTTCCAGCTTGGCCTTCTTGTGCCGCAGGTCGAGGATCAGGTTGTAGCCGGCGACGCCGGCCGGGAACAGGTTCGAGAGGATGCCGACCGAGTCGTTCTTGCCGAACGTGAAGTACGACAGCAGCAGCAGGCTGCCGCTGATGCTCATCAGCCAGAACACCGTCGGGACGACAGGCCGGCCGTGGCGCCGCGAATAGAACATCTGCACGAACCAGCGGCCCGCGAACAATGCGACGCCGAGGTAACCGATCAGCTTCCACGGCGTGATCGTGATGCCAAACGCCACCAGCAACGGATCGTTCATGGTCGTCGTGCTCCAGGTTCGGCGGCGGCGCGCATGCGTGCGCGTTGCAGGTCTGCATCCGTGTCGATTCCAGGCCCGGGCGGTTCGGCACACAGGGCCACCGCGATGCGCAGCCCCGCCTGCAGGGCGCGCAACTGTTCCAGCTTTTCCGTTTGTTCGTAGGACGAAGGCGCCATGGCAGTGATGCGCTGCAGCGCGCCGACGCGATACGCATACAGGCCGACGTGCCGCAGCGCCCCGGCAAAGTCCGTCTGGCTGCCGAGCCCCGCGGCTGCGCCATCGCGCGACCAGGGAATCGGGGCACGGCTGAAATACAGTGCCGCGCCATCGGCCGCGAGCACGACCTTGACCACGTTGGGGTCGAGAAAGTCGTGCAGCGACTCGATCGGGGTCGCGAGCGTTGCGATGGCAGCGCCCGGATCGCGCGCCAGCAGGTCCGCCACCTGGTCGATCAGGCGCGGCGGCACGAACGGTTCGTCTCCCTGCACGTTGACGACGATCGTGTCGTCGGCCCAGCCCTGCTGGCGCGCGACGGCCGCGACACGATCCGTGCCGGACGGCAGCGCTGCATCGGTCATCACGGCGATCTGACTGCGCGCGTCCCCGCGGGTCGTGGACTGCCGCGGCGATGCGCTCGTCGTCGGTGGCGACCAGCACCTGGTCGGCGCGGCTGGCCGCCGCCTGCTCCACCACGCGCTGGATCATCGTGCGGCCGCCGATGTCGAGCAGCGGCTTGCCCGGCAAACGCGTCGAGGCGTAGCGCGCCGGGATGACGACGTGATGGGCCACGCGCGCTCAGTCCTTGAGCAGCGGATCGTCGGAATTCAGCCGGCGAGCTTCTTCCTCGAGCATCGCAGGGACGCCGTCGCGCACCGGAAAGGCCAGGCGATCGGCACGGCACACCAGGGTCTGCGCGTCGCGATGCCATTGCAGGGGCCCCTTGCAGAGCGGGCAGGCGAGGATATCGAGCAGCTTGTTATCCAAGGGACACTCCCGCACCGGTCAGTCCGGTGCGTTCAAGAACGGATGCGAGCAACGCCGCGGCTTCGGCGCGACCGATGCTTACTTCGAGATCGACCCACCACCAGTCGGGACGGGCGATCTCCCGGCATTTTACGGCATCTTTCTCGGTCATCAGGACAATGGCGTCCGCGGGGAACGGCAGCGACCCCGGCCCCAAGCGGCGCGTGGTCGGGCAGTGGATGCGCCGTGACGAGCAATCCCCGCTGCTCGAGGCCGCGAAAAAAGGCGTCGGGATGACCGATGCCGGCAATCGCGTGCAGGTTGGGCTTGCCGACGAACTCGACCAGCGGCGCGACGCTCGCCCGTGACGCAGGTTCACCGCGTCGCCGAGGTCGAACTGCGCCCGCAGCAGCAGGGGCGAACGGACTGAAAAATCCGCGCGCCCTTCCCCGCCGCGCTCGGTCACGACGACGGCGTGGACCGATTCCAGCTCGCATGCGGGTTCGCGCAACGGACCTGCCGGCAACAGCCAGCGGTTGCCGAGTCCGCGCGCGCCGTCGACGACGGCGATTTCATAGTCGCGCGCAAGGCGCACGTGCTGGAGGCCGTCGTCGCAGACGACGACCTCCGCGCCCTGTTCGGCCGCGAGGCGCGCCGCCGCCACGCGATCCGCACCGATGACGACCGTGTGCACGCCCCGGCGGGCATGCACCAGCGCCTCGTCACCTGTCACGCCCGGGTCGTCCGTCGGCGTAACGACCCTGGGTGCACCGCGATGCGACCCACCGTAACCGCGCAGCACGACACCCACTCGCCTGCCGCGTGCTTCGAGCTGTCGTGCCAGCCAGGCGGCGACGGGAGTCTTGCCCGTGCCACCGACCGTCAGGTTGCCGACGACGATGACCGGCACGTCGACGTGTTCGACGCGCAGCAGGCCGGTGCGATACGCCATGGCACGCAAGGCGAGAATGAGCCGGTAAAGCAGGGCCAGCGGCCACAGCGGCAGGCTGCGCCAGGCGGGGCCGTACCAGACGCTCTGCAGCCGCGCGTCGAGCGACATGCGTCAGTCGTTGAACTGCAACCGGTGCAGCACGGCGTACTGGCCGTCGCGCGCCAGCAGTTCCTGGTGGGTGCCCGATTCCACGACGCGGCCCGCCTCCATGACCAGGATGCGATCGGCCTTCTCGACCGTCGACAGGCGGTGCGCGATCACGAGCGTCGTGCGGTTGGCCATGAGCGCTTCGAGCTGGTCCTGGATCTGCCGCTCGATCTCGGTGTCGAGCGCCGAGGTCGCTTCGTCCAGGATCAGGATCGGCGTGTTGCGCAGGAGCGCGCGTGCGATCGCGATGCGCTGGCGCTGGCCACCCGAGAGCAGCGTGCCGCGGTCGCCGACGATGGTGTCGAGCCCGAGCGGCAGCTGGTCGCTGAACTCGTTGACGCGCGCGGCCGCAGCGGCGCCTTCGATCTCGGCGTCCGTCGCCGGGAAGCCGAAGGCGATGTTGCTCTTGATCGTGTCGTTGAACAGCACGACGTCCTGGCTCACGAGGCTGACCTGCGAGCGCAGGGCCTGCAGCGAGAATTCGCGCGCGTCGTGGCCGTCGACCAGCACCTGCCCCGCCGTCGGGTCGTAGAAGCGCGGCAGCAATCCCACGAGCGTGGACTTGCCGCTGCCGGAACGACCCACGATGGCGATCTTCTCGCCGGGCTGGGCGTGGAAGCTCACGCCGTGCAGCACCGGATCGGCCGACGTCGGGTACTTGAACTCGACGTTGCGGTATTCGACCTCGCCACGCGCGCGTTCCAGGCGGAAGCCGCCGCCCTGGTCCTCGAGCGGCGCGTCGAGCACTTCGAAAATGCTCTGCGCAGCCGCGATGCCCTGCTGCAGCGGACCCGCGACGTTGACCAGCCGGCGCAGCGGCGCCGTGATCAGCATCAGCGCCGCGATGAAGGACGTGAACTCGCCGACCGACATCAAGCCGTTGATCGCGTCGACCGTCGCCAGGTACAGCACGCCCGCCAGGCCGACGGCCGCGATCGTCTGCACGATGGGATTGCTCATGCCCTTGGTCATCATGAGCTTCATGTGCGAGCGACGGTTGTGCTCGGTCACCTCGTCGAACATCTGCGCTTCGTAGTCCTGCGCGTTGAAGACGCGGATCACCCGCGGCGCCTCGATCGCTTCCTTGGCGACGCGCGTCACGTCACCCATCGAGTTCTGGATGCGCCGGCTGTAGCGACGGAACAGCAGGTTGATCTTGCGGATCAGCACCGCGATCAGCGGACCGACGATCAGGCTGAACAGCGTGAGCTTCGGGTTGAGGTACAGCAGGTAGCCGATCAGGCCGATGATCGTCAGCGAGTCGCGGATGAACACCGTGACCGAATCGGTCGTCGCGGTGGCCACCTGCTCCGTGTTGTAGGTGAGCTTGGACAGCAGCACGCCCGACGTGTTGGTGTCGAAGTACGCGACCGGCAGGTGCACGTAGCGCTCGAAGATCTGCCCGCGCAGCGTCTTGACGATGTGCCGGCCGACGAAACCCGGGCAGTACGTCTGCATGAAGTCGCCGACGCCGCGCAGGATGAAGAGCCCGACGAGCGCCACCGGCACCAGCCAGACCATGCGCGGATCCTTGTCGACGAAGGTGCCGTCGAGGAAGAACTTCACGAACGCGGCCCAGCCGGCGTCGGTCGCCGCGAAGATCGTCATGCCGACCACGCCAACCGCGAACATGGCCTTGTGCGGCCGCAGGTAGCCGAGCAGACGCTTGTACGTATGCAGGGCGCCCTCCGGCATCTTCAGGTCGATGCGCTTATCGGCTTTCCGACCCATCGTGCACCGTGGCGATGTTGATCTGGCGGTAGCCGAGGCGCCCGGCGACGTCCATCGCGGTGACGACCGACTGGTGCACGGCCCGCGCGTCGGCGCGGATCGTGAGGGGCTGCGCGCGGTTGCCGTTGGTGGCGCGTGCAAGTGCCGTGGCGAGCGTGTCGGGACTGTTGTTGACGAGATCGCGACCGCCCACGCGGTAGTTGCCTTCGGCGGTGACCTCGATCTCGACCGTTTCCTTGACCGAGGCCTCGTCGGGCTGGACGCCGGCCGCGGGCAACCGCACCTGCAGCCGGCTCTCGTCGATGAACTTGGTCGACATCATGAAGAAGATCAGCAGCAGCAGCACGACGTCGATCAGCGACGTCATGTTGAGTTCGACCTCCTCGCGCTGCTTCCGCTGGAATTTCAAGCGACGGCTTCCTGCGCGCCCTGCGGCGCCGACAGCGCGGCGCCGATCTCGACCGCCGCGGCCGGGCGCAACGCGCTCGCGCGGTCGATCGCCTGCACCAGCTTGAGCGATTCCTTCTCCATGTCGATGACGTGGCCGTCGACCCGGCTGCGCAGCAGGCGGTAGGCCACCAGCGCCGGGATCGCGATGATGAGGCCGGCCGCGGTCGTGATGAGCGCTTCGGCGATGCCCGACGCCATGGCCGTGGGGTTGCCGACGCCGGCGACCGTGATGGCCTTGAACGTGCGGATCATGCCGGTGACGGTGCCGAGCAGACCGAGCAGCGGCGAGATGGCGGCGATCGTGCCGAGGGCGTTCAGGTAACGCTCGAGTTCGTGCGCGACGTGGCGCCCGGCGTCCTCGATGGCCTCGATCATCAGCGAGCGGTCGCGGTGGCGGTTCGCCAGCCCCGCGGCCAGCACGCGACCCAGCGGCGAGTGCTGCTGCAGCGCCAGGATCTGCTTGTCGGACAGGGTGCGGTTTTCGACCCAGCGCCACACCTTGTCGACCAGTTCTTCGGGCACGACGCGCTGGCTCCGCAGCGTCCAGAGGCGCTCGAGCGTGATGGCGGCGGCAAGTATGGAGCAGAGGATGAGCGGCACCATGACGATGCCGCCGGCCTTCACGATTTCGAACATGTGGCGTGCTCGAGTCCCTGTGCCCGGCAAAAATGACCCGCCGATGATACTGGAACCCCTCCCCCGCGGCGACGGGCATGGTTCAAGGATCACGCCACGGACGCGGCTGTTCACGCCGCCATTCGACCGGCGGCGCCAGGGCGCGCCCGGGCGCAAGCTCGAACGTGATCGCTCCGCCAATGCTCGTTCGCACCCCCTGGGCTCCAGCCTGCTCCCAGCGCTCCACGACGCGCCGGACGGGGAAGTTCCAGCGGTTGCGGTACCCCACTGCGTAGACGACCCAGCGCGGCCTCAACGCCGCCACGAAGTCCTGCGTCGATGAAGTGCGGCTGCCATGGTGTGGCACGACGACGATGTCGACGGGTGCCAGCGCCCCTTCGCGCACCAGTTCACGCTCGGCCTCGGCCTCGATGTCGCCGGTGACGAGCACCGTGTGCCCGCCTGCACTCACGAGCAACACGCACGAACTGTCGTTGTCGCGTTCGTAGCGCACGTCACCGGGATGCAGCCAGCGAAAGCCGACGCCGTCCCAGGCCCAGGCCTCGCCACGCCGGCAGGTGTCCCGGGCGACCTGCGCGCGGTTGTCGTCGAGCGCGCCCGCTCGCAGGCTCGGGCCCACTGTCAGGGCGCGCGCATCCATCAAGCGCGAGCACGCTGCCCGCCCCGCCCTTGTGATCGTCGTCGTCGTGACTCACGACGACGCGATCCACCGTGCGGATGCCGCGCGACTTGAGGAACGGCACGACCACCAGTTGCCCGGTGTCGCTGCCGGTGCGAAACGATGGTCCTGCGTCGTAGACGAGCGTGTGCCCACGCGTTTCGACCACGACCGACAAGTCCCTGCCCGACGTCGAGAATCGTGATGCGCGCGGCACCGTCGGGGACGGGCGCAGGCCGCCACAGGCAAGCGGTCGCGATGAGCACGCCACCTGCAATGCGTCCCGAGGATCGGCAACGGCGACAGCGCCGCGAGCGTGCCGAGAATGAGCGCGATCCAGGCGATGCCGTCGAGCCCGGCGATCGACCACGTGGCGAGCGGCCACGCTGCCGGCACCTCGATCAGTGGCCACGTCGCTTCGATCAACCGGCCCGGTCCAGTCGAGCATGACCGCGCCTGCGGTGCCGGAAACCTGTGCCACGGCGCACGAGACGAGCACGGCAGGCACGATCAGCAGCGTGTAGAGCGGGATCGCGTACAGGTTGACGAGCGCGGACACGAGCGAGACCGAGCCGAAGCTGCCCGCCAACACGGGCACGAGCCCCAGCGTGACGACGACCTGGACCCGCAGGTAACTGCGCACTGAGACCGAGCGGCCGGACGTGCCCGGTGGCCCCATAGAGAATCACGGCCACGGCGCCAAACGACAGCCAGAAACCTGGCGCGAGCGGTGCCAGCGGGTCGAGCAGCAACACGCCGACGACGCAGAGGCCGAGTCCATCCGCGACGCCGACTCGTCGACGCAACAGGAGCGCCGCGGCGCCGCACGCGATCATGACCATCGTGCGCTGCGTCGGCACGGACCAGCCTGCAAGCAGGCTGTAGCCCAGCGCTGCGATCGCGGCTGCGACGACCGACGCATCGCGCGTGGCACCCGTCGCACCCCGGCCTTGACGCAATCGCTGCACCCGTCCGCCGAGCCAGCCGAAGACTGCAGCCACCATCGCGATGTGCAATCCAGAGATCGCCATCAGGTGGCTGGTGCCACTGCGCGAGAGTTGCAGCCACTGTTCGCGGCTCAGCGCGTCCTGCAGGCCGACGGCGAGTCCGGCGACGATGCCGGCCGACGGTCGTTCCCCGAGTGTGTCGCGGATGATCGATGCAACCCGCGCGCGTGCGAGCAGTACCGGGTACCTGAACGCAGCGGCTGCATCGCGACCGAGCCGTTCGCCCGAGCGCACGTAGCCGCTCGCGCCGACATGATCGCGCAGCATCCGCGCCTCGTTGTCGTGCCCGCCAGGATTGGCGAACCCGCGGGGACGACGCAGCTTCACTTCGAGTTCGAGCGTCTCCGCGGCATCGATGCGGGCAGGTGCGTCGTACCACGTCAGCTCGAGGAGCCGGGGCAGCGATCGCGAGTCGCCATCCGGCAGCGGCGACGAAGCGGAACTTGAGTACGTCGAGCGTCCCCTGCGGCACGCTCGTGACCACACCGCGCACGCGCAGTGACTGCCCTTCCAGCGCGGGATCCAGCCGGTCGGCCAGGCCGGCATTGAGCTGCAGTGCGGTGAGCCAGAACCCCGCTCCCGGCCCCAGCAGCCAGGCTCGGCGCCACAGCGCAGGCGCAGGCGATGCTCGCGAGCAGGCCGGCCCACGCCAGCGCGACCGGAGGCGCCTGCGGCAGGCTGAGCACCGCACAGGAGCCGGCCAGGAGGCCTGCCGCCATTTGCCACATGGTTCGACGTCCCGACCGCGAGGACGTCAGCGTGCGGGCAGCGCCGGCGGCGTGGCGACGCGACTAATCGGCGCGTTCAGCCCGATTCAGCCCTCGACGAGCCGGCCGTCCTGCAGGGTGAGGACGCGCTGCATGCGCGAGGCGATTTCGTTCGAGTGCGTGACCAGCACGAGGCTGGTGCCGAGTTCGCGGTTCAGTTCGAGCATGAGCTCGAGCACGCTCTCGGCGTTGCGGCCGTCGAGGTTGCCGGTCGGCTCGTCCGCCAGCACGAGCTTCGGTCGCGTCACCAGGGCGCGCGCAACGGCCGCACGCTGCCGTTCGCCGCCCGAGAGCTGCGCTGGCCGATGCGTAAGCCGCTGGCCCAGGCCCACGCGATCGAGGAACCACTGCGCCTCGCGACGCGCATCCGCCACGGACGTGCGCCGCACGAGCAGCGGCATCGCAACGTTCTCCAGGGCACTGAACTCGGGCAGCAGGTGATGGAACTGGTAGACGAAGCCGAGCGCACGATTGCGCAGGTCGCCGCGCGCGGCGTCCGACAGGTCGGCGAAGGCCTGGCCCATCAGGCGCACGGTGCCCTGCGTCGGCAGGTCGAGGCCGCCGAGGATCTGCAGCAGCGTCGTCTTGCCCGAACCCGAGGCGCCGATGATGGCGAGCGTCTCGCCCGCCCGCACCTGCAGCTCGACGCCGCGGAGGACTTCGAGGCGCTGCCCCGCTTCCACGAAATGCTTGTGCACGCCGTCGCACGCGAGGATCGATGGTTCAGTCATGGCGCAGGGCCCTCGCCGGATCGGTGGTCGCAGCGCGCCACGCGGGATACAGGGTGGATAGACAGCAGAGCGCGAACGCCGTGCCCGCGATGAGCAGCACGTCGCCGGGCTCGACGCGCGCCGGCAGGTCGCTCATGAGGTAGACGCTCGCGTCCATGAAATGCACGCCGAAGACACGCTCGAGGCCGTGGACGATCGATTCCAGGTTCAGCGAGATCAGCACGCCGAGAGCCACGCCGCCCAGCGTGCCGAGCAGGCCGATCACGGTGCCCTGCGTCGTGAAGATCGCGAGGATGCTCGAGGGTCGCGCGCCGATCGTGCGCAGGATGGCGATGTCGGGCTGCTTGTCCTTCACCGCCATCACCAGCGTCGACACGATGTTGAACGCGGCGACCGCCACGACCAGCAGCAGGATGAAGAACATCATGCGCTTGGTCAGCTCGATCGAGCGGAAGAAGTTCGCGTTGCGCTGCGTCCAGTCCTCGACGTAGAGCCCGCCGCCGAGTTCGTTGGCCACTTCGCGCGCGGCGAGCGGCGCCTCGTAGGGATCCTTCACCGCCAGCCGCAGGCCGGTCACGTTGTCGCCGAGCCGCAGCAGGCGCGCCGCGTCGGCGACGTGAACCACCGCCAGCGTCGCGTCGATCTCGTACATGCCGGAGCGGAAGATGCCCGCGACCTTGAATCGACGCAGGCGCGGCAGCACGCCGGCAGGCGTCACGTTGCCCTTGGCGACGGCGACGACGACGGCGTCGCCCAGGCCCACGCCGAGCTTGTTCGCCAGCTCTTCACCGAGCAGGACGGTGAATGAACCCGGCTGCAGCGACTGCATCGAGCCACTCGTGAGCCGCTCGCCCAGCGCGGAGACCTGCGCCTCGAGCGTCGGATCGATGCCACGCAAGGTGGCTGCGCTCGAGGCGCCCGCGGCGCGATCGGCGATCAGCAGCGCTTCCGACTTCGACGAACGGTGCCGCTGCAGACACGCGCGGATTCTCGAGCGCCGTGTCCCGCATCGCCTCCCAGCCGACGAGTCCCTCGCCGAAGGCCGTCACCGTCGCGTGCGACGTCAGGCTCAGGATGCGCGACCGCAGTTCGTGCTCGAAGCCGTTCATCACCGACAGCACGACGATCAGCACCGCCACGCCGATCGCCACGCCGACCATCGAGATCAGCGAGATGAACGACAGGAAGCGGTTGCCGGTCGAGCGCAGGTAGCGCCGGCCGATCGTGAGTTCGAACGGAGTGCTGCGCCCGGCCATGGTCATTCGTAGCGCAGCGCTTCGGCCGGCTCGGTGGCCGCACCGCGGATCGCCGGATAGATCGTCGCGACGACCGTGAGCGTGAACGCCACCAGCGTGATCGTCACGATCTGGCCGATCCGCAGCTCCGACGGAATCTCGCGTGATGTAGTAGACCGACGGGTCCATCACGTGGAAGCGGAACACGCTTTCGAGCACGGGCACGATGGTGCCGACGTTGGCGGCGATCAGCGACGCCGAGCACGAGGCCGAGCAGCGTGCCGACGGTGCCGATCACCAGGCCCTGGGTGAGGAACACGCCGACGACGCCGCGCGGGGTCATGCCGAGCGTGCGCAGGATCGCGATGTCCGAGCGCTTTTCGTTCACCACCATCACCAGCGCCGCCACGATGTTGAACGCGGCCACCGCGACGACGAGCAGCAGGATCAGGCTCATCATCGTCTTCTCGATGCGGATGGCGCGGAAGTACGCGGAGTGCTCCTCGCTCCAGTCCTTGACCTGCAGCCCTGCGCCCACGGCCCGGCGCAGGTCGGCGGTGCGCGCGGGCGCGTTCATCACGTCGTCGAAACGGATGCGCAACCCGGCCGGTGTCGCGTTCGCGGCGCCGGTCAGGTCAGCCGCATCGGCGATCGACACCAGCGCCAGCGACGCGTCGTGATCCTGCAGCCCGACTTCGAAGATGCCGGTGACGGTGAAGGTCTGCAGCATCGGGCGGCCACCCGCCGCGAGCATGTCGCGGCCGGGCACCATCACCGTGAGTTCGTCGCCGAGTTCGGCGCCGATCTGCCAGGCGAGCACGCGGCCGATGACCATGCCGCGCGAGCCGGGCTTCAGGTCGCTGAGCTTCCCTTGCAGCAGGTGCGCTCGATCGACGACACGTTGGCTTCGGCCACCGGATCGATGCCGTGCAGCAGCACCGGCTCGAGCGTGCCGGAGCGCCCGAGCATCGCCTGCACGTCGACGAAGGGCGCGACGCCCTCCACGCCCGGCACGGTCTCGAATGCGTTCGGTGACCGCCTGCCAGTTCGCCAGGCGCTCGGGCGGGCCGGACACCGTGGCATGCGCGGTGAGCGACACCAGCCGGTTGCGCAACTCGCCCTCGAAGCCGTTCATGACCGAGATGATCGTGATCAGCGCGGCGACGCCGAGGCACACGCCGGCCATCGAGATCCAGGAGATGAACGAGACGAAAAAGCCCTGCCTGCGGGTCCGGACGTAGCGCAGGCCGACGAAGACGGGCAGCGGGTGGAACACCGTGGGTAGAGGCTCGTGGGGCGGGAGGCCGCAAGGCTACCGGGCGCGGCCCGGCTTTGCACGTTTCCCGCCGCGCCAGATAGTGAACTGGAACAAGGAATTAGGGCGCGACTCTCCGGCGCTTTCGCGGCCGAATGTTATAGTTCGCTGGGCCTCATTGGAGACACGGAAGCATGCGCAAGCAGACATTCACGGCACTCAGCCTTTGCCTGGTCGGACTTGCGACAGCGCCGGCCCTGCCCGCCCAGACTCTCGAAATGGCGGACCCGCCCGCGGCCACGGCCACGGTGGCCACGCCTGCCCGCGGCCAGAGCATGGCCCAGGTGGAGCGCCAGTTCGGCGCGCCGACCGAGCGCGTTCGCCCCGGTCGGCCAGCCCCCGATCACGCGGTGGGTCTACGCGGACAAGATCGTCTACTTCGAGTACGACCACGTCGTCCACGCGGTCACGCTCCGCCGCTGAGCCGAACCGCTAGAATCTCCGCCTCCCCCGCCTGACGCGGGGGCGTCCGGCCTCATGCCGGGCCAAGGGCGGGTCGCAACCCCGTCGACGTTTCCTGCGAATCTCTGCCGCGTCCAGGCGCGGGAGAGCGTCGCCCATTGCCCGCTGGAATCCGATGCCCGTCGACCGACACCCGCCCTGCTGCCCACGACCGAACACCCGAGCCTGCGCTGGATCGGCCTGACCGGTGCCGCCACGGCCCTGCAGGTGGCGCGCGCCGCCGACGTCAGGCCCCGGGACCGGTGCTGCTGGTCACGAGCGACGCGGCAACCGCCGCCCGTCTCGAGGAGGAACTCGCGCTTCTTCTGCGCCGGGCGCCGTGCCGATCTTCGCGCTTCCCCGGCTACGAGACGCTGCCGTACGACCAGTTCTCGCCGCACCCGGACATCATTTCGCAGCGCCTGCGCACGCTGGCCCGCCTGCCCGCCCTCAAGCGCGGCATCGTGATCGTCGACCTGCAGACGGCGCTGCAGCGCCTGCCGCCGCGCACGTTCATCGACGGCCACGCGCTGAGCCTCAAGGTCGGCGAGGCGCTCGACCTCGAGCAGTTCCGCCTGCGCCTCACCAGCGCCGGCTACGCGAGCGTGCCGCAGGTCGGCGAGCCCGGCGACTTCGCCATCCGTGGCTCGCTGTTCGACATCTTTCCGATGGGAGCCGACGCGCCGCTGCGCATCGACCTGTTCGACGACGTCATCGACAGCATCCGCAGCTTCGACACCGAGATCGCAGCGCTCGCTCGAGCAAGCTGCCAGCGGCTCGACCTGCTGCCCGCCCGCGAATTCAGCCTGTCGCCCGAGGCGATCAAGGACTTCCGGCGGCGCTTCCGCACGCGCTTCCAGGGCGACCTGACGCGCATGCCGCTCTATCGCGACGTCGGCGAGGGCCTCGCGCCCGCCGGCATCGAGTACTACCTGCCGCTGTTCTTCGAGCAGACCGCCACGTTGCTCGATTACCTGCCCGAACGCGCCACGGTGATCCTGCCGGCCGATCACGACGCGGGACTGCGCGATGCCTGGCGTTCGCTGGTCGAGCGTCACGAAGAACGACGGTACGACATCGAGCATCCGGTGCTCGACCCGGCCGAGATCTGCGTGCCGGCCGACGAGTGGCTCACGCGCGACGACTGCGTTGCCGCACGTCCTGCGTCGGGCCGGCACCGGCGATCGCCCGCGCGCGCCGACGATGCCGGCTGCAGCTCGCACTGCCGCCCGTGCCGGTCGTGCGACTTCCGGACCGAACCCGCGCCGTCCGCCCGCCTCGACCAGCGCCGCGAAGAGACGCTGCATGCGTTCGCGGAGCAGTTGCGCTACACCGACGGCCGCGTCCTGCTGGCCGCCGAATCCGCCGGCCGGCGCGAACTGCTGCTCGAACTGCTGCGTCCGTACGACATCGCCGCCAAGGTCGTCGGCAACTGGCAGGAGTTCCTCGATTCGGACGCGCGCATCGCGCTCACCGTCGCGCCGCTCGCCTCCGGCGTCACGCTGCGCGACCCGCCGCGTCACGATCTACGCCGAGGAACAGCTGTTCGGCGAGCGCGCGCGCCAGGAACGCCGGCGGCGCCGCACCGACCGCGATCCCGCGAAGATCATCCAGCAGCTCGCGGACCTGCGTCCCGGCGCGCCGGTCGTGCACGAGGATTACGGCGTCGGCCGCTACACCGGCCTGACGACGATGGACGCCGGCGGCATGACCGCCGAGTTCCTGGTGCTCGAATACGCCGAGGGCGACAAGCTGTACGTGCCGGTGCAGGCGCTCGAACGCATCAGCCGCTACACCGGCGCGCCCGCGGAGTCCGCGCCGCTGCACAAGCTCGGCGGCGACCAGTGGACGAAGGCACGCGCACGCGCGGCGGCGAAGATCCGCGATGCGGCGGCCGAACTGCTCGACGTCTACGCACGTCGCGCCGCACGCGCAGGGCCACGCCTTCAGGGTCGACGACCAGCAGGTGCGCGCGTTCGAGGCCGGCTTCCCGTTCGAGGAGACGGTCGACCAGCTGAACGCGATCCAGGCGGTGGTCGAGGACCTGCGCTCGGGCAAGCCGATGGACCGCGTGGTCTGCGGCGACGTCGGCTTCGGCAAGACCGAGGTCGCGCTGCGCGCGGCGTTCGTCGCCGTGCAGGGCGGCAAGCAGGTGGCGGTGCTGGTGCCGACCACGCTGCTGGCCCAGCAGCACTACGAGACGTTCGCCGACCGCTTCGCCGACTGGCCGGTCAAGATCGAACTGCTGTCGCGCTTCCGCGCGGGCGCGCAATCCAAGGTGGCGCTCGACGGACTGGCGTCCGGCAAGGTCGACATCGTCGTCGGCACGCACCGGCTGCTGCAGCCGGGCGTCAAGTTCAAGGACCTCGGGCTCGTCATCATCGACGAGGAGCACCGCTTCGGCGTGCGCGACAAGGAACGCCTCAAGTCGCTGCGCGCCGAGGTCGACGTGCTGACGCTGACGGCCACGCCGATTCCCGCGCACGCTCAACATGGCGCTCGGCGGGCTGCGCGACCTCTCGCTGATCACCACGCCGCCGGCGGCGCGACTGTCGATCAAGACGTTCGTGAGCGAGTGGAACGACCCGACGGTGCGCGAGGCCTGCCTGCGCGAGCTGCGCCGCGGCGGCCAGGTGTACTTCGTCCACAACAGCGTCGAGACGATCGAGAAGATGGCGCAGCAGCTGACGGAACTCGTGCCCGAGGCCCGCATCGTGATCGGCCACGGCCAGATGCGCGAGCGCGACCTCGAGCAGGTGATGCTCGATTTCTACCACAAGCGCGCCAACCTGCTGCTCTGCACGACCATCATCGAAAGCGGCATCGACGTGCCCACGGCCAACACGATCATCATCGACCGCGCCGACCGCTTCGGCCTCGCGCAGCTGCACCAGCTGCGCGGCCGCGTCGGCCGCTCGCATCACCAGGCGTACGCGTACCTGATCACGCCGCCGAAGAACGCCATGACGGCCGATGCCGCGCGCCGGCTCGAGGCGATCGAGTCGCTCGAGGACCTCGGCGCCGGTTTCGTGCTGGCGACGCACGACCTCGAGATCCGCGGCGCCGGCGAACTGCTCGGCGAAGACCAGAGCGGCCAGATCCAGGAAATCGGCTTCGCGCTCTACATGGAACTGCTCGAACGCGCGGTGAAGGCGATGCAGGCCGGCAAGACGCCGGAGCTCGAGAAGCCGCTGCACCACGGGCCGGAGATCGACCTGCACGTGCCGTCGCTGCTGCCTGAAGCCTACCTGCCGGACGTGCACGCGCGGCTGGTGCTCTACAAGCGCATCTCGTCGGTGCAGTCGGTGACCGAACTCGACGACCTGCAGGCCGAGACGATGGATCGCTTCGGCCCGCTGCCCGACCCGGCGAAGAACCTGTTCCGCATCGCGCGGCTGCGCGTGGTGGCCAACCCGCTGGACATCGAGCGCATGGACCTCGGCGCCGCCAGCGGCTCGGTCGCGTTCGGCGACGAGACGCCGCTCGACCCGGGCTCGCTGATCCTGCTGCTGCAGAAGAGCAACCGGACGATGCGCTTCGACGGCCCGAAGAAGATCCGCGTGACCGGCAAGTGGGAAGACACGGAAGAGCGGTTCGTCGCCGCGCAGAGACTGCTCGACGAGCTGACGCGCTGCGTGCCGAAGCACTAGGACTCAGATTTCCCCGCGGACCGCGCGATTGCCACCGCTCGACCTGGCCTGCGCCCACGGCGACCCGGCTCGCCTCCAGCATCGCCGCGTGGCTCACCCCGCGCGGCGGCTGTGCCGTCACCGCGCCGGCGCTCACCGTGAGGAACTTGCCTGTCGCGGAGCGAGGGTGATGGATCGAGAGTGAGCGGATGCGCGCGACGATCTGGTCGGCAAAGCCGAGCGCCGCATCGGCCTCCATCGAGACGCCGAGCACGAGGAATCCGCCCTGCCCCGACCGCGCGACCACGTCGCTGGCGCGCTTCATCACCGACGCGATGGTGCGACCGACCTGCCGCAGCACGTTGTCGCTGGCACTGCGGCCGAAGATCTCCTGGTATTCCGCCCACGAGTCGATCTCGAAGTGCATCAGCGTGACGGTGCGGCCGTCGCGCTGGCCGATCGACCAGTCACGCGCGAGCATCTCGAGCAGCTGCTCCTCGGTGCTGAGGCCGCTGGAGCGCTCGAGCGCCGCGGCCAGCACGCCCGGCGAACTGCGGGGCACGGGACGGTAATAGAGCGCCATCCGCCCGCCCGTCAGCATCACGGCCCAGCGCTCGCAGTCGACCAGCGTGCCGTCGACACGCTTCAGCCGGACGCGGGAACCGACGCCCGTCGCGGTCAGGTTGGGATCGGCGGGCGCCTCGACTTCGACGTCCTCGAGCCGGCGTCCCGCCACCCAGTCCTCCGAGCGGCGCAGCAACGCGGCGAGCGTCGCATTGCCGTAGGCCACGTGCGTCAAGCCGTCGCGGTATTCGACGACGGCGATGCCGTCGAGCGCGTGCCGCAGCACCTCCCCGAGCAATTGCGCGTCGCTGGTCGTCGTCACGGTCGATGCGTCATTCATCGTGTTGGAACTCCCCCGCGTCCCCGGTCCGTTGTCAGGCGTTCAGTTGCAGGCTCGGCGCGTCACGGCAATGGTCGATCGCCCGCTGGCATTCGGCCCATTGCGCCGTCTTGCGCAGTTGCTCGCGGGCCGGCATCGGCCGGCCGTGCAGCCGCACCAGGCGCACCTGGCTCAACGGATCCGCCGCACCTTCGAGCTCGGCGAGCGTCGCCAGCACCGCAGGACGATCGTTGCAGATCGGCAGCAGGTCGCAGCCGGCTTCGATCGCGCGGCGCGCGCGCTCGGGAACCGTGCCCGCAAACGCGGCGCCTCCCATGCTCAGGTCGTCCGAGAACACGGCGCCGGTGAAACCGAGGCCCCAGCGCAATTCCTGCTGGATCCAGCGCGCCGAGAAGCCCGCCGGCGCGTCGTCGACTTCGGGGAACAGCACGTGCGCGACCATGACGGACGTCAGGCCGTTCGCGATCATGCGCCGGTAGGGCAGCAGCTCGTCGGTGAGTTCGATCAACGGACGGCGATCGATCGGCAACGCCTTGTGCGAATCGGCAACGACGGCGCCGTGGCCCGGGAAATGCTTGGCCGTGGCGGCCATGCCGGCCGTGCGCATGCCCTGCATGCAGGCGACCGCGAGGCGGGCGACGACCTCGGGATCGCGGTGATAGGCGCGGTCGCCGATGACTTCGCTGACGCCGTAATCGAGGTCGATGCACGGCGCGAAACTCAGGTCGATGCCGATCGAGCGCAGCTCGGCGGCGAGCAGCCAGCCGCACTGCCAGGCGAGGCGGCGGCCGGCCTCCGGGTCGAGGTCGTACGCGTGGCCGATCGCGCGCTGCGGCGGCAGCACGGTGAACTCCTGCCGGAAGCGCTGCACGCGCCCGCCCTCGTGATCGACGGTGACGAGCAACGGCGGATTGCGCACGGCCCGGATGTCGCGGACCAGCGCTTCCAGCTGCTCGTAGCTCGGCGAAATTGCGCGTGAACAGGATGACCGCACCCACCAGCGGGTGCGCCAGGACGCGCCGGTCCTCGTCGGTGAGTTCGCAGCCGGCGACGTCGACCATCAGCGGACCGAGCGTCATCGCGTCACCCCGGGTGCACTGTCGTCCGTCATGCGTTCCTCATCGGTCGAACACCGCCATGGCCTCGACGTGCGTCGTGTGCGGGAACATGTCCATCACGCCCGCCGCCGTCAGCCGGAAGCCATGCTCCCGGACGAGCAGGCCCGCGTCGCGCGCGAGACTGCCCGAATGGCAGGAAATATACACGACGCGCCTGGCGCCGCTGCGCGGCGACTACGGGCAGGATTTCCCGGGCCCCGGCCCGCGGCGGATCGAGCAGCACGCGGTCATAAGGCCGCCGCGCCCACGGCAGGCCCGCCACGTCCTTGAACAGGTCGGCCACGTGGAACTCGACGTTGGCGATGCCGTTGCGCCCGGCGTTGCCGCGCGCCCGCTTGCACCAGCCCCTCGTCGCCTTCGACGGCCACGACGTGGCCCGTGCGCCGGGCCAGCGGCAGCGAGAAATTGCCGAGGCCGCAGAACAGGTCGAGCACCGTTTCGCCCGCTTGCGGCTCCAGCACGTCGAGCGCGCGTGAAATCATCGCCTGGTTCAGCGCGCCGTTGATCTGCACGAAATCGGTCGGCTCGAAGTCGATCGTGACGTCGTGCTCCGGCAGCCGATAGCTGAGCGACGCCGGCGGATGCGCCGGATCGAGTGGCGCGATCGTGTCCGGGCCACCCGGTTGCAGGTAGATGCGGACGGAGTGCTCGCGCTCGAACGCCGCCATTCGTTCGAGATCGGCCGGTGCGGGCGGATCGAGCACACGCAGCACCAGCGCCACGACGTCGTCCGACACCGCGACTTCGGCCTGCGGCACGCGGCTCGCGATCGTCAGGCCCTCGACCATCTGCCCGAGCGGCGTGATCAATGCACCGACCGGCTCGACCAGCACGTGGCATTCGTGCAGGTCCGCCACGTAGGGCGATGAGCGCTCGCGAAAGCCGACCAGCACCTTGCCCTTGCGCGGCACGAGCTTGATGCCGAGGCGCGCGCGCCTGCGGTAATTCCAGACCGGACCCGGCAGCGGCTCGAGCAGGCGCTCGGCCTGGACCGCGCCCAGCCGCGACAGGTTCTCGATCAGCTGCGATTGCTTGAACGCGAGTTGCGCGTCGGGCGCGAGGTGCTGCAACGCGCAGCCGCCGCAGAGGCCGAAGTGCGGACACTGCGGCTGCACGCGGTCCGGACTGGCGCGCAGCACCTGCTCGGTGACGGCGTAGTCGAGCTTGCGCTGGCGATGCGTTCGCCGCAGCAGCACCCGTTCGCCCGGCAGTGAATCGGCCACGAAGACGGTCTTGCCGTCGATGCGCGCGACGCCTGCCGCGTCGTGCGTGAGGTCGACGATGTCCGCCTCTTCGGGCGCCATCTGCAGGCGCTTCATGGGTGGGTCAGCTCCCGCACCTGGCCCACGCGTCGACGTATTCCCGCAGGTGCGGCTTCTCCGCCGCCAACAGGCCCTCGCGGACGAGTTCGACCTCGCGCTCGTGCTCTTCGTGCGTGAGGCGGCCGCGCATCAGCTCGAAGCGCAGGTAGATCAGGTACGTGTTGATGACGTCGGTCTCGCAGTAGTTGCGGATGTCCTCGCTGCGGCCTTCGAGGTGCGCGTCCCACACGCCCTCGCCCGTCATGCCGAGCTTGCCGGGGAAGCCGAGCAGCTGCGACATCTTGTCGAGACCGACGCGGCCGCGGCCCTGGAAGCCCGAGAGCACGTCCATGAGGTCGACGTGCCGCCAGTGAAAGCGGCTGATGTAGTTGTTCCACTTGTACGACTGGTCCATGTCGCCCATTTCCCAGTAGCGGTGGGCCTGGACCTTGTGGCGCAGCGCGCGGTAGTGCAGCACCGGCAGGTCGAACCCCGCGCCGTTCCAGCTGACCAGCGTCGGCGCGAGGCGCTCGATGCCGTCGAAGAAGCGGCGCACCAGTTCCTCCTCGGACGAGTCGGGCTCGCCGAGGCTCCAGACCTTGAAGCCGTCGCGCGAGCGCATCGCGATCGAGATGGCGACGATGCGCTGCTGCTCGAGCGACAGGAACTCGTTGCCGGTCTGCTCGCGCTGGCGCGTGTGCATCACGTAGCCGACCTGCTTGTCGGTCAGGGTCTCGAGCCCGTGCAGCCGGCGGCCGAACTCGACGTCGGGGACCGTCTCGATGTCGAACGCGAAGACGTTGTTGATGACACTCATTGCGATTGCTCCACACGCTTCATCAGCACGGCGACGGCCACCACGAGACCCGCCTCGTCCGTGAGCGTGACGTGTCCTTCGCCGGCGCCGAGCTGGTCGCGCAGTGCGCGCCCGCGCTCGGACCAGATCACTTCGGGCCGGCCCCATGCGTTCGGCGCGATGCCGACGTCGCGGATCCAGATGCCATGCGCAAAGCCGGTGCCCAGCGCCTTGACGATGGCTTCCTTGGCGGCGAACCGCATCGCCAGGAAGCGCACCGGGCGCTTGTAGGTGCGGAACCCGGCCTCTTCCTCCGGCAGCAGCAGCCGGCGCACGAAGTGCTCGCCGTGCCGTGCGTAGACTTCTTCGACGCGCGCGAGCTGCACGACGTCGGTGCCGATGCCGAAGATCATGGGCGGGTACTCAGGGTGCGCTCGTCGGCAGGCCGCGGCGGGCCTCGACCATCAGGCGCCGCATTTCGCGCACCGCCGGGGCGAGGCCATCGAACACGGCGCGCGCGATGATCGCGTGACCGATGTTCAGCTCGACGATCTCGGCGACCGCCGCGACCGGCTGCACGTTGTGGTAGTGCAGGCCGTGCCCGGCATGCACCGTCAGGCCGATCTGCGCGCCGTGACGCGCGCCGTGGACCAGCCGCATCAGTTCCGTCGCCTGGCGCTCGCCGGTCGCTTCCGCGTACGCGCCCGTGTGCAGTTCGACGACCGGCGCGCCGATCTCGAGCGAGGCCTCGATCTGCTCCGGGTCCGGGTCGATGAACATCGAGACACGGATGCCGCATTCACGCAGCGCGGCACAGCATTCCCTGAGCCGCGCCTTCTGCCCCGCCACGTCGAGACCGCCCTCGGTCGTGACCTCGGTGCGCTTCTCGGGCACCAGGCACACGTCCTGCGGACGCACCTGGCGCGCAATGGCGATCATCTCGTCGGTCGCCGCCATCTCCAGGTTCATGCGCGTCTGCAGCGCGGACGCGGAAGCGGTGCACGTCGTGGTCCTGGATGTGGCGGCGGTCCTCGCGCAGGTGCAGCGTGATGCTGTCCGCGCCGGACTGCTCGGCCACGAGCGCCGCATGCAACGGATCGGGGTACGGCGCGCGGCGCGCCTGCCGCAGCGTCGCGACGTGGTCGATGTTGACGCCGAGCTTGATGGGGTGGGTCAGTTGCAAAGGATCAACCTCCGTCCGCCTTGCCTGCATGCGCGCGCATCTCGAGAGCCACCTCGCGTGTCCGCAACGGCCGGCCGTCGAGCAGCCGGTCGAGCGCCGCCCGCAGCAGCCGTCGCGCGTCCGCGAGGCTGCGCGGGTCGTCGAGCTCTTCGCGCGCAAGCGAGAGCAGCGACGCGCCGCAAAATATCAGGGTTCCCTCCGCCACTCCATCGATCGGCTCCGCGCCGCCCTCGATGCCGTAGCGGTAGCTGCGCGCCGGCTCGAGCGGCTCGCCGCTCGTCGCCTCGTGTTCGAGATTGAGGCCCCAGCCGAGTTCGTCGAGCAGCCGCTTCTCGAACAGGCGCAGCGCCCGGCCGGGATCGTGGCCGGCTGCGTAGAGGCGCTCGATCAGGATCGCGTAGGCGTCGAACAGCGCCGGATGCGGATCGTTCCGCTGCAGCAGCTTGAGCAGCAGTTCGTTCGCGTAGAACCCGCTCATCAGCCGGTCGCCGGCCAGGGTCGCGGGTGGGCGAACGCGTTCGGCCGAGTCAGGTGCCCTGCTTCACCGCGGCCGCTCCAGGAAACCAGCGACTCCGTGAACGGCTGCAACGCGCCGCCCGTCGCCGTGGAGCCCGACTGCCGCGAGGCGCGCGAGAACACGGAGACGCGGCCGTGCGTGCGCGTCATCAGCTCGAGGATGCGGCTCGTGTCGCGCCAGGGGTAATGGTGCAGCAGGAAGGCGGGTTCCAGGCTGACCCGCCGGGCTCCACTCATGACTCGTACCCGAACTTGCGCATCGCGTTCTCGTCGTCCGACCAGCCTTCCTTGACCTTGACCCAGAGTTCGAGGTGCACGGGCTGGTTGAAATGACGGTTGAGGTCGAGCCGCGACTGGCGGCCGATTTCCTTCAGCAGCGAACCGCCCTTGCCGATGACGATGGCCTTCTGGCCCGCGCGCTCGACCCAGATCACGGCCTGCACCACGAGCTTGCCGGGCTCGTCCTCGGACGGGCCGATGCCCTCGATCTCGACGACGAGGCCGTACGGCAGTTCTTCCTGCAGGCGCAGCATCAGCTTTTCGCGGATGAGCTCGGCGGCCATGAAATGGTCCGGCGAATCGGTGACCTGCTCTTCCGGGAAGATGCGCGGCTGCTCCGGCAGGTACTTCGCGATGACCTCCGGCAGTCTTTCGAGCGTCGTCTTGCGCGTGGCCGAGATCGGCACCACTTCGGCGAACTCGGCCTTCTGCGTGAGGTCCTGGATGAACGGCAGCAGCCTTTCCTTCGGGTGCGCGCGGTCGACCTTGTTGATCAGCAGCACGATCGGCAGGCCCACCTGCTTGAGTTCGTCGAGCACGCGCTCGTCTTCCTCCGTCCAGCGCAGCGCCTCGACCACGAACAGGTTCACGTCCACGTCCGACAGCGACGAGATCGCGGTGCGGTTCATGTAGCGGTTCATCGCGCGCGTCTGCTTGGTGTGGATGCCGGGCAGGTCGACGAACGCGATCTGCATCCCGGGCTTGTTCAGCACGCCGTGGATGCGCGTGCGCGTGGTCTGCGGCTTCGGGCTCACGATGCTGACCTTCTGCCCGATCAGCGCGTTCAGCAGCGTGGACTTGCCGACGTTCGGGCGGCCCGCGAGCGCGGCAAAGCCGCAGCGGATCACCGGTTCGTCGGCTGCCGGCGGAAGGATCGATTCGTCGGTCATGGTTTCTCCTGCGCGCGGCCCAGGGCCTCCAGCACGCGTTGTGCAGCTTCCTGCTCGGCACGGCGCCGGCTCGAGCCCTTGCCCGTCGCCCGCAACGCAAGGTCGGCGGTTTCGCAACTCGCGACGAACCACTGTTCGTGCGGTTCGCCGCCGATTTCTTCGAGCGCGTATTTCGGCAGCGCGAGGCCGCGCGACTGCAGTTCTTCCTGCAGTCGCGTCTTGGGATCCTTGAGCGTCTCGGCCGACGGCAGCTCGCGCAGGCGATCGCCGAGCAGTCGATGCACCACGTCGCGGGCGGCCTCGATGCCGCCGTCGAGGTAGATCGCGCCGAGGATCGCCTCGAGGCTGTCCGCCAGGATGGAATCGCGCCGGAAGCCGCCCGACTTCAGTTCGCCGCTGCCGAGACGCAGCTGGTCGCCGAGGTCGAGCTCGCTGCCGATCGCCGCGAGCGTCGGGCTGCTCACGAGCGCGGCGCGAAAACGGCTGAGGTCGCCTTCCGGGGCGTCCGGGAACGTGCGGAATGCGAGCAGGGCGATCGCGAAGTTGAGGACCGAATCGCCGAGGAATTCGAGGCGCTCGTAATTCGTGCGGCTGGCGCTGCGGTGGGTCAGCGCTGCCTCGAGCAGCCCGGGATCACGGAAGCGATACCCGAGCCGCCGTGCGGACCATTCATCGGCGTTGCAGCAAGGCCCGCCGTCACTGTGGGATGGAAACCGTCTTGTCGAACTTGACCAGCAGGTACACGTTCGCGACGAACGGCTCCTCGGCCTCGTAGGACGCGGTCATGTCGTAGCCTTCGGCGGTCTTGTCGATCTCGATCTCTTTCCAGCCGATGCGGCTGATGTCCTCGACGTCCCAGCGGCGCTCGAGCGAGCGACGGATGAGCGCCGGGTTGGTGTCGATGGCAGCGTGCTCGTCGCGCACCTGCTCGAGCGCGCGCGCCACCTTGGTGTATTCGAGGTACACGGGGACGAGCCGGATACCGGCATACAGCGCCGAGCCGAGGATCAGCAGGATGATGACGATGCCGAGAAACGTCATGCCGCGTTCACGTTGCCTCATCACGGGTCTCCCTCGTTGCGCTGCAATGGCGTTCGAGTTCAATGGATGGCCTTGCCGATGCGGTCCCACAGGGGCGCGTTCGGCAGCTTCCAGTTCAGCCAGATACGGACGGCCTTGCCGACCACGTTGTCGGCCGGCACATAGCCGACTTCCGGGAAGCGGCTGTCGCGGCTGTTGTCCCGGTTGTCGCCCATGAAGAAATAGTGCCCCGCCGGCACCACGTCGTCGAAGTCCACCGAAGGGCGCTCGTCGATGTAGAGCGTGCGGTGCTCGGCCGTGCCGAGGCGCTCGATGCCGATCTGCGCGCGCGGCGTGCTGCCGTACGGTTCGGAGTAGCCGTCGAGCGTGACGTCCTGCAACTCGTCGTTGATCCAGACGCGCTTGTCGCGCACGACCACGTGGTCGCCCGGCAGGCCGACCAGCCGCTTGATGTAGTTGGTCGCCGGATCGGACGGCAGGCGGAAGACGACGACGTCGCCGCGCGCCGGCTCACCCAGCGGCACGATCTCGGTGTTGACCACCGGCAGGCGCAGTCCGTAGGTGAACTTGTTGACGAAGATGAAGTCGCCGTCGAGCAGCGTCGGCATCATCGAGTCGGACGGGATGCGGAACGGCTCGTACAGGAACGACCGGATCACCAGCACCAGCAGGATGATCGGGAAGAACGACCGCGCGTACTCGACCAGGATCGGTTCCGGGGTGCCGCCGGCGGCGCTGCCCGTCCGCGCGCTGGCGTCGCGGACGGAACACGCGGGCGTCGACCAGCCAGACCAGCCCGGTGACCAGCGCGGCAAGAACCAGGAAAAAGGAAAAATCGAAGACCAAGCGGCACCTCTTGGAACGGGGCGGAGTATTGGTTAATTATCTCGCGGAATCAATGCTTTGCGTCACATTGTGCGAGCGGGAGTGAAAATCACTCCTTGCGTCCCACCTGCAGCACGGCCAGGAATGCCTCCTGCGGGATTTCCACCTGCCCGATGTTCTTCATGCGCTTCTTGCCCTCTTTCTGCTTCTCGAGGAGCTTGCGCTTGCGCGAAAGGTCGCCGCCATAGCATTTCGCCAGGACGTTCTTGCGCAGCGCCTTGACGGTCGAGCGGGCGATGACGTGCGCACCGATGGCCGCCTGGATGGCCACCTCGAACATCTGCCGCGGGATCAGCTCCTGCATCTTGTCGACCAGCTCGCGGCCACGCTGGTAGGCCGTGTCGCGGTGGCTGATGATCGAGAGCGCGTCGACCTTGTCCTCGTTGATCAGGATGTCGAGCCGCACCAGCGGCGCCGCCTGGAAGCGGTCGAACTCGTAGTCGAACGAGGCGTAGCCACGGCTGCAGCTCTTCAGGCGGTCGAAGAAGTCGAGCACGACCTCGGCGAGCGGCAGTTCCCACTGCATCGAGACCTGGTTGCCGAGGTACAGCAGCTTCTTCTGCACGCCGCGCTTGTCGAGGCACAGCTTCATCACCGGGCCGACGTAGTCCGGCGGCAGCAGGATGTTGGCGACGATCATCGGCTCGCGCAGTTCCTTGATCTTGTCGACCGGCGGCAGCTTGGCCGGGTTGTCGACGTTGACGATCTCGCCGTCGGTCGTCAGCACTTCGTAGACCACGGTCGGCGCGCTGGTGACGAGCGAGAGCTCGTACTCGCGCTCGAGCCGCTCCTGCACGATGTCCATGTGCAGCAGGCCGAGGAAGCCGCAGCGGAAGCCGAAGCCGAGCGCCGTGGAGACTTCGGGCTCGTAGTTCAGCGCGGAGTCGTTGAGCTTCAGCTTCTGCAGCGCGTCGCGGAAGGCCTCGTAGTCGTCGCTGCTCACCGGGAACAGGCCGGCGAACACGCGCGGCTTGATCGCCTTGAAGCCCGGCAGCGGCTCGCTGCACGGACGATTGTCGAGCGTGATGGTGTCGCCGACGGGCGCGCCGTCGATTTCCTTGATGCCGGCGATGACGAAGCCGACCTCGCCCGTGTAGAGCGCATCGGCCACCAGCGACTTCGGCGTGAACCGCCCGAGCTTGTCCACCTGGTGCGCGCGACCCGTGGTCCAGACCCGGATCTTCTGGCCGGTGCGGATCGAGCCGTTCACGACGCGCACCAGCGACACGACGCCGACGTAGCTGTCGTACCAGGAGTCGATGATGAGCGCCTGCAGCGGACCGTCGGGATCGCCCTTGCGGCGGCGGCACGCGCCGCACGAGTTCCTCGAGCAGCTCGTCGACGTTCTCGCCGGTCTTCGCGCTGACGCGCACGGCGTCCTCGGCCTCGATGCCGATGATCTCCTCGATTTCCTTGATGACCTTCGCCGGGTCGGCCGAGGGCAGGTCGATCTTGTTCAGCACCGGCACGACTTCGAGGCCCTGCTCGAGCGCCGTGTAGCAGTTGGCGACGCTCTGCGCCTCGACGCCCTGCGCCGCGTCGACGACGAGCAGCGCGCCTTCGCAGGCCGCGAGCGACCGCGACACTTCGTACGAGAAGTCCACGTGCCCCGGCGTGTCGATCATGTTCAGCTGGTAGGTCTCGCCGTCGCGCGCCTTGTAGCGCAGCGAGACGCTCTGCGCCTTGATCGTGATGCCGCGCTCGCGCTCGAGGTCCATCGAGTCGAGCACCTGCGCCTGCATCTCGCGGTCCTGCAGGCCGCCGCAGATCTGGATGAAGCGGTCGGCGAGCGTCGACTTGCCGTGGTCGATGTGCGCGATGATGGAAAAATTGCGGATCAGTTTCATCGGGGCCCAAGTGATCGACAGGTAGTCGACAGGTCGTCCGGCGCAACCCGGGGTTCGGGCGCGTCAAAACCAGCGATTATAGCCCGAGGGCTGCCGCGACCTTGTCACGATCGTAACGGCCTTCACAGGCCACGCGACCGCCGACCGTGAGCACCGGAACGCGCAGCCCGAACTCCGCGGCCAGGGCCGTTTCGGCGTCCACGTCGCGGGTCTCGAGGGCCTGCAGCAACGCCGGGTGATCGAGCGAGAAATCCAGCAGGAACTCGTCGCAGAGGTGACAGCCTGCGCGGACGTAGCAGCGCCAGCGTCGCCGAGGTCATGGCTGGCCGGGCGCCGTGGCTTCAGCGGCGCCGAGCCACTGCCACCGCACCGGCACCCCCGCCCGCGTCCACCGCCAGGCGACCAGGCCGCCGGCCACCAGGCCGACCACCGCCGCCAGCAATGGGGTGACGCCCCTGCTCCCAGCCCACGAACCGGAGCAGCGCCGGACCTGCCAGCAACCCCGCCAGGGGCGGCAGGTACAACCGGCAGGCCGCCCGCAGGAGCCGGACGTCGTCGACCTGGACTTCGAGCCGGTCGCCCGGCTCGAGCGTCCGCGAGCCCTGGCGCGCAGGGATTTCGAGCCGGCGGGGCTCGTTCGACCGTTGCCAGCCGCAGCCGCGCCCGGACGCACAGGCGCCGCACGCGAGGTGACTGGACACGCCGCATTCGATGCGAGCCCGGCCGGCATCGACCCGGGTGACGACCCCGGTGACCTGCCCCATGGCTCAGCGGGCGGAACTGGCCGGGGAATCGGCCGGCACGGCGGAGCCCTGGACCGGCGCGACCGAATTGGCGATCTCGCGCACCGTGGCCGCGGGCACTTCGCCGATGGCGGTGACCACGTGCCCGTTCACGCTCGTCGAATAGGCGTTGGCCGACCCCATGCTCGAGGTTTCCGGAGGCCGCGGCCCGGTCTGGGTACCCGGTTCGATGAAGACGGAAATCGCGGCGATCCCGTCCGAGAAAATCAGGTGCTGGGCCGGCATCGGCGAGCCGGGAATCGGCTGCAGCCGGCTGGCCACGAGGCGGAAGCCTGGCGGCAGGCGCAGCGGTCGCCAACCGCCGTTGCTCGGCAGTTGCGGCATGGCCGCCATCTTGCGACCCGTGCGAACCCACTGGAAGCCGGTCGCGTCGACGGCCGGCTCGATGTCGCGGGACGGAATCTTGTCCTTCATCTGCAGCTGCGTGAAGCGAATGACTTCGATCGGATCGCCGAGGCCATTCGTCACGACCGACTGCAGGGGCATGGCCGTGTCTTCGTCGAGCCAGAGCCGGTAACCGTAGCGATAGATGTCCTTCGGCCGCACGTCGATGACGCGGACTTCGCGACCCAGCAGGCGGCTGCCTTTCTGGCCGACGGAAAGCTGGTAGTAGCGATCGAGCGTGGGGCCCGGGGTGGGCAGCGACTTGAGCAACGAGCCGTCGTCGCCGCGCGGCTCCACGAGCACGACGCGGCGGTCCGGCAGGTAAGCGTGGACTTCTTCGCGCGTGCGCACGATTTCACGGCCGCTGCCGTCGAGCGACACGAGGCGTTCGAGGCTCTTGCCCTTTTCGACCCGGTGCACGATGCGCATCGTCTCGGCCTGGCGCCCGGTCGAGTGCGTGAACAGGCCGTCGTAGTTGCGCGTGGCGAGCGACTCCGACATGCGCTCGATCCAGGCCCGCGCGTCATCGTCGGCGTGCGCCGAAAACGCCAGCAGGCAGGCAGCGACGCAAACCGCGGCTCGCCTCGTCGCGTCTCGGCTCATTGCCAGGGAGCCTCTCCCATCTCGTACGAGACGCGAGTGATGCCGGGGTCGGCGGCGAGCAGGCTCGAGAGCACGTTGCGACGGACCATCGGCGTCGAGAACTGGCTGTGGGCGACCATGTAGCCCGCGAGGCGCTGGCTCTGCGCCGGCGTCGGGCTCGCGGACATGGCAAAGGAATTGGCCGGAGTGACTTCGAGCTGCGCAACGGGCGTGACGTCGGGGCGGAACAGCAGCACGGCCGTGGCCGCCGCGCTGGCAGCGAGTGCGGTGCGCACCATCGGGCGCTTCCAGAGGGCGACGTGCTGCGGCAGCTGGACGGTCGACGCCGGGCGTGCAGCGGATGCCTTCTCGATGCGGACGGGTCGAGCGGCCGGTCGTCGATGGCGGCGCTCACGCGCGCTGCAAACGACAGGCGGGGCGATCCGGCCGCCAGGGGCGCGCAGCGTTTCGCCAATCAGCGCGTAGGAGCCGAAGGTGCGGCGCAGCTCGGGATCCTTCTCGAGGCGCCGCATGCAGCAGGTCCATTTCGTCCCGCGGCAGTTCGCCGTCGAGCAAGGCCGAAAGCTGTTCACGAATCTGGTCGGTCATGTCGTTCTCGGCACTCGGTTTCAGTCGAGCAGGGGTTTCAGGGCGCGATCGATGGCTTCACGGGCACGGAAGATACGCGACCGGACGGTGCCCACCGGACAATCCATCGTCGTCGCGATCTCTTCGTAACTCAGGCCTTCGATTTCGCGCAGCACGATGGCCGTGCGCAGGTCCTCGGGCAGTTGCTCGATCGCAGCGTTGACGGTCTGGCGGATCTCTTCGGAGAGGACCGTCGCCTCGGGCGTGTCGTCGTGCTTGAGTCGCGCCGCCACGTTGTTCTGCTCGCTTTCCGACAATTCGGCTTCGTAGTCCAAGGGTCGGCGCTGGCGCGAGGCAATCGAATTGCGGGCCGTATTGACCGCGATGCGATAGAGCCAGGTGTAGAACGCGCTGTCGCCCCGAAACGACCCGAGGGCCCGGTAGGCCTTGACGAAGGCTTCCTGGGCGACATCCTCGGCTTCCGTCGGATCGCGTAGCAGCCGCGCCACCAGCTTGATGACCTTGTGTTGGTACTTGAGCACCAGCAGGTCGAACGCACCGCGCTCGTTCTGCTGGGCCCGCCGCACGAGCTCGAGGTCGCTCTGCTCGGTGCCCGCAGGCAGGCCGGCATCGTCGTCCCCTGGTTCTCGCGACTTCATAGACTCGTCCGACGGGGGAAAGTTCTGCATGGCTTGCATGGCTAGGCTAGCGCAAACGCTGCCCAGTCACGAACGAGCCACGCGCCCGGAACGCGGTAGAACGACGCTCCACCGGCGAATTGCCTGCGCTGGCGCGTCGAGCGGGCGTCAGCCAGGTACGCAGCGGCCTGCCGGCCGGGTTGGAAGCCGCAAGCAGGTCGAGGAAAACCGAGGGGCCCAGCAGCCGCGTGCCGACGCCGACTGCCATCCGGCAGGGGGCCTGTCCCGCCGCGTGCAGCCACAGCGAGCCGTCCGCGCGGGCCACCAGTCGTCGGGCCGGTTGCTGCATGGAGCGCATCCAGGATCGGACCTGGATGCGCCACGATCGAACTGCCCGCCAGCACCACCAACAGGGAAGCCAGCCACCGAGCCACCCGAGCGGATACCCGTCCACGCCAGGAAGCCGGTTGCCAGCACCACCAGCGCGCCCGCGACCCGATCGGCTGCAGTCACCGGGGGCAGCTCAAGGCTCGAGTCGACGGATGCAGGCGATGACGTCACGCAGGGATTCCTCGGCCGGGGTGGTCCGACCCACAAGATACCCGAACAGGTCGGGGTCCTGCAGTTCGACCAACTGGACGAACGCGTCGCGTTCGCTGGGTGACGCCGTCGCCCAGACCCGGTCGAGGTACCGGGTGAGCAAGACGTCGAGTTCCCGCATGCCACGCCGGCAACGCCAGCGCAGCCGTGCCATGTTCACCTCGGACGGCGACCTGGGCTCGCGCGCCCTGCCCGTCCGACGGATCGGGAGCGAATGCGCGCAACTAGTGCTGCCGCTCGACGATCATCTTCTTGATCTCCGCGATGGCCTTCGACGGATTGAGGTCCTTCGGGCAGGCCTGCGCGCAGTTCATGATCGTGTGGCAGCGGTAGAGGCGGAACGGGTCCTCGAGTTCGTCGAGGCGCTCGCCCGTGGCCTCGTCGCGCGTGTCGATGATCCAGCGGTACGCAGCGAGCAGCGCCGCCGGACCGAGGAAGCGATCGCTGTTCCACCAGTACGACGGGCAACTCGTCGAGCAGCAGGCGCACAGGATGCAGGCCGACGGGCGGTCGATCTTTTCCTGGTCTTCCTTCGACTGCAGGCGCTCGCGATCGGGCGGCGCCGGCGTGCGCGTCTGCAGCCACGGCTTCACCGAGGCGTACTGCGCGTAGAAGTTGGTGAGGTCGGGCACGAGGTCCTTGATCACCGGCATGTGCGGCAGCGGATAGATCTTCGCGTCGCCCTTGATCTCGCCGATGGCCTTGGTGCACGCCAGCGTGTTCACGCCGTCGATGTTCATCGCGCACGAACCGCAGATGCCTTCGCGGCACGAGCGGCGGAACGTGAGCGTCGAGTCGACTTCGTTCTTGATCTTGATCAGCGCGTCGAGAACCATCGGGCCGCAGCTGTCCATGTCGACTTCGTAGGTGTCGACGCGCGGCTTCTGGTTCGAGTCCGGGTCGAAGCGGTAGATGCGGAACGTCTTGACGTTCTTCGCACCCGCCGGCGCCGGCGTGACTCTTGCCGGGCTGGACCCGGGAATTCTCGGGAAGTCTGAATTGGGGCATGGGCTTCGCAGGGGTTAGGGGATAGGGGTTAGGGGTTAGTCGGAACGCAGGGCGTCGCGCGCTAATCACTACTCACTAATCACTCAATAGGTACGCGCCTTCGGCGGAATGGCTTCGACGTCGCTCGTCAGCGTGTTCAGGTGCACCGGGCGATAGTCGATGCAGACCTTGCCCGCCGCATCGGCCCAGGCCAGCGTGTGCTTGAGCCAGGTCACGTCGTCGCGATCCTTGAAGTCTTCGCGCGCATGGGCGCCACGGCTTTCCTTGCGGTTGGCCGCCGACGACATCGTCACCAGCGCCTGCGCCAGCAGGTTGTCGAGTTCGAGCGTCTCGATCAGGTCGGTGTTCCAGACCAGCGAGCGGTCAGCCACCTGCACGTCGGCGAACGTGGCGAAGACGGCGTCGAGCTTCTGCACGCCTTCGTCGAGCGACTCGCCGGTGCGGAAGACCGCCGCGTGGTTCTGCATCACGCGCTGCATGTCGAGACGAATCTCCGACGTGCGGCGCGAGCCCTTCGCGTTGCGGAACTTGTCGAGCCGGCTGATGGCCAGGTCGCCCGCGTCCTTCGGCAGCAGCTTGTGCGACGTGCCGGGCTTGACCGTCTTGCCGCAGTGGTGCGCAGCCGCCCGGCCGAACACGACGAGGTCGAGCAGCGAATTGGAGCCGAGGCGGTTCGCACCGTGCACCGACACGCAAGCGGCCTCGCCCACCGCCATGAGGCCCGGGACGACCGAGTCCGGATTGCCGTTGCGCAGCGTGACCACTTCGCCGTGCACGTTGCAGGGAATTCCGCCCATGTTGTAGTGCACGGTCGGCAGCACCGGGATCGGTTCGCGCGTCACGTCGACGCCCGAGAAGATGCGCGCGGTCTCGGCGATGCCCGGCAGGCGCTCGTGGATCACGGCGGCGCCGAGGTGCTCGAGGTGCAGGTGGATGTGGTCCTTGTGCGGGCCCACGCCCCTGCCCTCGCGAATCTCGATCGTCATCGAGCGGCTCACGACGTCGCGCGAAGCGAGGTCCTTCGCGTTCGGCGCGTAGCGCTCCATGAAGCGCTCGCCCGCGGAATTGGTGAGGTAACCGCCTTCGCCGCGCGAGCCTTCGGTGATCAGGCAACCTGCGCCGTAGATGCCGGTCGGGTGGAACTGCACGAACTCCATGTCCTGCAGCGGCAGGCCGGCGCGCAGCGCCATGCCACCGCCGTCACCCGTGCAGGTGTGCGCCGAGGTGCACGAGAAGTACGCGCGACCGTAGCCGCCCGTGGCCAGGATCACGGTGTGCGCGCGGAAGCGATGCAACTGGCCCGTCGACATGTCGAGCGCCACGACGCCGCGGCACGCGCCGTCTTCCATGATCAGGTCGAGGGCGAAGTATTCGATGAAGAAGCGCGCCTGGTGCTTGAGCGACTGCTGGTACAGCGTGTGCAGCATCGCGTGGCCGGTGCGGTCCGCCGCGGCGCACGTGCGCTGCGCGATGCCCTTGCCGTAATGCGTCGTCATGCCGCCGAACGGCCGCTGGTAGATCTTGCCGTCCTCGGTGCGCGAGAACGGCAGGCCGTAGTGCTCGAGTTCGAGGATCGCCGCCGGCGCTTCCTTGCACATGAACTCGATCGCGTCCTGGTCGCCGAGCCAGTCCGAACCCTTGATGGTGTCGTAGAAGTGGAAGCGCCAGTCGTCCTCGCCCATGTTGCCGAGCGCGGCGCTGATGCCACCCTGCGCGGCGACCGTGTGGCTGCGCGTCGGGAACACCTTGCTGATGCACGCCGTGTTGAGGCCCTGCTCGGCCAGGCCGAAGGTGGCGCGCAGTCCTGCGCCGCCAGCGCCGACGACGACGACGTCGTACGTATGATCGGTGAACGCGTAATCCGCAGTGGTCATGCCTGGGCTCCGAACGCGATGCGCAACACGGCGAGGACGCCGATCAGGGCGGCCACGACGAGCGCGAACTTGAGTGCGACCAGCACGACCAGACGCGTGCCCTTGTCGCTGATGTAATCCTCGAACACGACCTGCAGGCCGAGCTGCGCGTGATACGCGGTGACTGCGACGAGCAGCAGCGCCATCACCGCCGAGAACGGCGAATGCAGCCAGCCGACGACCGCTGCGTGCGGGGCGCCTGCGCCCAGCATCGCCAGCGACGCGATGAACCAGAATCCGAGGATGACGAGCGCCACGGCCGTGACGCGCTGCGAATACCAGTGACCGGAACCGCCCTTGGCGGAACCGAGGCCGAGCACACGACCGAGCGGGCTGCGCAGGCTCATGCCACACCTCCGAGCGAGGCGCCGAGCACGATCCACAGCACCGCCGTCAGCACGACCGCGCCGATCGCCGCCGCCCAGCCCGTCTTGCGCGCGATGGGAAGCTCGAAACCGTAGCCGGCGTCCCAGAACAGGTGCCGGATGCCGTTCAGCAGGTGGTACGAGAATGAGAACAAGCCGCCGATGAGCAGCAACCGGACGAGCGGCGACCCGATCGTGGCGAGTGCGGCGGCGTAGCGTTCGGGCCCGGAGGCCGCGGCAGCCAGCCAGTAGACCAGCACGAAAAAGCACAGGCTCAGCAGGATGCCCGTGATCCGGTGCAGGATCGACAGGGTGTTGGTGTACTGCCAACGGTACTGCATGAACGGGGACAGCGGCCGCTCGGGCTGCGCCATGACGCTACCTCTCCTCGGGAATCCAGTGCGCTAGAAGTCGATGCAGCGCCCCGCTTTCTCCCAGTCCCCGAACCGCGTGGGTTCGGGCCCGTCCCGGCCTCCGATTTCGCGCGGAAGGACCGGCGGCGGCGGGGATGCCTGGGGTTGCGGCTCGACCTTGGGCTGCAGGAGCCGAAGGCACGGCCGAGGGGTCGATCGGGTGGGCGGTCTGCTCGTCGTGCGAAGGCTTCATTTCAACCCGCAATCTTGCCAGATGTTGCCTATGTTCTCCACCGAGCGCTTGGGCTAAGGTCCGGCTGTACAGTCTGCAAACGAACCCGGGTTGAACTAATGAACGACGATCCCACACAGGCCCTTCGCGCAGTGCTGCTGCCGGGTTTCGGCGTATTGCGCATTGGCGGCGCCGATGCCGTCGACGTTCCTGCAGGGCCAGTTCACGAACGACGTGCGCCTGCTGGCGGACGGCCGGACCCAGGTGGCGGCCTGCTGCACCAACCAGGGACGCGTCATCGCGCTCGTCGCGCTTCCGCCAGACCGACGAAGCGATTTACGCGCTGCTGCCTGCCGACCTGCTCGGCAAGGTGGCCACGCACCTGCGCAAGTTCGTCCTGCGCTCAAAGGTGGAAATCCTGCAGGCCGCCGACCTGCACGTCGGCGCGATCCTCACCGGTGACGCGGCGGCCGCGGCCCAGGCACACCGGGTATTCGACGAGGCCGCGCTGACGATGTCGCCGGTGCCGCTCGCGGGCACGACCGAGGTCGTGACGTTCCAGTACGCGCCCGGCCGCGAAGTCATCGCGGCGCCGCCCGTTGCGTGGCGCTCGATCAGCGGCCTTTCGCTGAGCCGGCCCAATCCACGCGCGCAGGCCGAGTGGCTCGCTGCCGACATCGCCGCGGGCCTGCCGCACGTGTTCGCGGCCACGTCGGAGCAGTTCACTCCGCAGATGCTGAACGTCGACCTGATCGACGGCGTCAGTTTCACCAAGGGCTGCTACACGGGACAGGAGATCGTCGCGCGGACGCATCACCTCGGTCGCGTGAAGCGGCGCACGATGCGCTTTCATCTTGCGGCCGGCGGCGCGGCCCCTGCTCCGCTCGCGCACCTGCTGCTCGACGGCGTCAAGGCGGCCGACGTGCTGATGACGCGCCGAGACCGCGTGACGGCATCGAACTGCTGGCGGTGACGAACCTGGAGGCGGCAGGCAAGGTGCTGCGTGCTGGAGGATGGGCGCAGCGCCGAGCCGCGGGCGCTCCCGTACTAGCTCGGCTAGGGGACAGGAAGGATAGGGGATAGGAGGTCAGGAAGGCAGAAGTGGATCGGACGTCCGGCCATCTTCGCCTTCCTGCCTTCCTGCCCTATCCTGCCCTTCCGCCTTCCTCACTCCGGCTTCATGTGCGGGAACAGCAGCACGTCCCGGATCGACGGTGAGTTCGTGAACAGCATCACCATGCGATCGACGCCGATGCCGAGACCGGCCGTCGGCGGCATGCCGTACTCGAGCGCGCGCACGTAGTCGGCGTCGTAGAACATCGCTTCTTCGTCGCCGCCGCTCTTGCGCGCCACCTGTTCGCGGAAACGCGCCGCCTGGTCTTCGGCGTCGTTGAGTTCCGAGAAACCGTTGGCGATCTCGCGGCCGCCGACGAAGAACTCGAAGCGGTCCGTGAGGAACGGATCGGAATCGTTGCGGCGAGCGAGCGGCGAAACTTCGGCCGGATACGCGTACACGAACGTCGGCTGCAACAGCCGGTGCTCGGCCGTCTTCTCGAAGATCTCGATCTGCAGCTTGCCGGCGCCGTCTTCCGGCTTGACCGGAATGTGCGAGCTTCGCGCATTCGCCGCGCAGGTACTCGACGTCGCGCAGGCGCGCGCGATCGATGCCCGGGGTGAAGTGCACGACGAGGTCCTCGACCGTGACGCGGCGGAAGGCCGAGCCGAAATCGAACGTCTCGCCCTGGTACTCCACCTTGCGGGTGCCGCAGACCATGTCCGCGATGCCCTGGAACATCCGCTCGACCATGTCCATCAGGTCGCGGTAGTCCGCGTACGCCTGGTACAGCTCGAGCATCGTGAATTCGGGGTTGTGCCGCGTCGACAGCCCTTCGTTGCGGAAGTTGCGGTTGATCTCGTACACGCGCTCGAACCCGCCGACGACGAGCCGCTTCAGGTACAGCTCGGGCGCGATGCGCAGGTACATGTCGACGTCGAGCGCGTTGTGGTGCGTGATGAACGGCTTCGCGACCGCGCCGCCCGGAATCACCTGCAGCATCGGCGTTTCGACTTCCATGAAGTCGAGCGCGTCGAGGAAGCGGCGCAGGTACTGCACGATGCGCGTGCGCGTGCGGAACACCTCGCGGCTCTCGTCGCTGACGATGAGGTCGACGTAGCGCTGGCGGTAGCGCTGCTCGACGTCCGCCAGGCCGTGCCACTTGTCCGGCAACGGCCGCAACGACTTGACCAGCAGCCGCAGCTTCTCGACCTTGACCGAGAGCTCGCCGGTGCGCGTCTTGAACAGCGTGCCTTCGGCGCCGACGATGTCGCCGACGTCCCAGCCCTTGAACTCGTCGTAGGTTTCGCCGAGCGCGGTCTGCTGCAGGAACAGCTGGATCGAACCGCTGCGATCGGCAATCCTGGCGAACGACGCCTTGCCCATGATGCGCTTCGCCATCATGCGGCCGGCCACGGTCACGCGCGTCGGGTGCGCGTCGAACCATTCGGTCGTGCGATCGCCGTAGCCCGTGTGCAGTTCGTCGGCCGAGGCATCGCGCCGGAAGTCGTTCGGGAACGCCGGGCCTTTCTCGCGCAGGCGCTCGAGCTTCGCCTTGCGCTCGGCGATCAGGTGGTTTTCGTCGACCGTCGGTGACCGCTGGAGACTTCTGTTCTTCGTCAGACATTCGTGCCCTCTCTTGCGAGGGGATAGGGGATAGGGGTTAGGGGTTAGTCGGAAGCGCGCGGTCGCGCAGCGACCGTTCCTGCGCGCCCAGGCGCTTCCGACTAACCCCTAACCCCTATCCCCTATCCCCTCCTACAGTCCCTGCTTCAGGCTTTCTTCCAGGAACGGATTCAGGTCGCCGTCGAGGACCGCGGTGGTGTTGCCGATTTCGACGCCGGTGCGGAGGTCCTTGATGCGCGACTGGTCGAGCACGTACGAACGGATCTGGTTGCCCCAGCTCACGTCCGACTTCGAGTCCTCGAGCACCTTGGCCGCCGCGTTGCGCTTGTTGACCTCGAGCTCGTACAGCTTGGCCTTCAGCATCTTCATCGCCGTCGACCGGTTCTTGTGCTGGCTGCGCTCGCTCTGGCACGCCACCACGATGCCCGACGGCATGTGCCGGATGCGCACGGCCGATTCGGTCTTGTTGACGTGCTGGCCGCCCGCGCCGCTCGAGCGGTAGACGTCGGTCTCGAGGTCGGCCGGATTGATGTCGATGTCGATGTCGTCGTCGATCTCGGGCGAGATGAACACCGACGCGAACGACGTGTGGCGCCGCGCGTTGGAGTCGAACGGGCTCTTGCGCACGAGGCGATGCACGCCGGTTTCGGTGCGCAGCCAGCCATAGGCGTACTCGCCTTCGAACTTGATCGTCGCGCTCTTGATGCCGGCGACTTCGCCGCCGTTGGCGTCGACGACTCTCGGTCTTGAAGCCGTTCTTGTCGCCCCAGCGCAGGTACATGCGCATCAGCATGTTGGCCCAGTCCTGGGCCTCGGTGCCGCCCGCGCCCGCCTGGATGTCGAGGAACGCGTTGTGCGCGTCCATCTCGCCCGGGAACATGCGCTTGAATTCGAGCTTCTGCGAGCTGCGCGTCGATGCCGCGCGAGGTCCTGCTCGACCGAGTGGACCATGCCCTCGTCGGCGTCGGCCTCGGCCATGTCGAGCAATTCGGCGGCTTCGTCGATGCCGATGGTCATCTTGTCGAGCGTGCGCGACGACGCCGTCGAGCTTGCCGCGCTCACGGCCCAGTTCCTGCGCCCGCTCCGGGTTCTGCCAGACGGCCGGGTCTTCGAGTTCCCTCAGGACTTCGGTGAGTCGCTCGGCCTTGCCCGCATAGTCAAAGGTACCCCCTGAGCGCATCGGTGCGCTGCTTGAGTTCTTCGATCTGGCGGCGTATCGGGTTGATTTCCATACGAAAACGGTCACGGATGAGGGCAACGGGTAGAACCGCGAATTCTAGCATTTCCGGCCCGAACCTCGCTGCCGGGGCCGCTTTGCCAGGCTAGAGCTTCGCCGACCCACTCCGTCACGAGCTGCAATTTGCGCGTACCGGTGTATTCGTCGACGCCCGTGCGGTAGGCAGCCTGCGACGCGATCATTCGCCCGGATTTCCGGCGCATCGGCGTCATCGAGATAGCGGAAGGCGATCGCATCGACGACCTCGCCGGAGGCCGCCCGCAGCTTCAGCTTGAGGTGGCGGTTGCCGACCACGCGCGTGTCGACCACGCCGAAGACGCCATCGAACATCGGCTCCGGAAAGCCGGAGCCCCAGGGCCCGCCTTCGCGCAGCGCCTCGGCGGTTGCGACGTTGAACTCGCCGGCCAGCAATTCGCCGTCGGTGTGCAGGTGACCGGCCAGCGTGTCCTCGTCGATCCAGCGTTCGACTTCGTGCGCGAACTCGCGCTTCGAACACCGGCAGGCTCGATTCGCGCAGCGTGAGCCCGGCCGCCATCGCGTGGCCGCCGAACTTGTCGACGAGCCCGGGCGTGCGCGTGGCGATCGCGTCGAGCACGTCGCGCACGTGAACGCCGGGCACCGAGCGCGCCGAGCCCTTGACCCAGCCCGGCTCCGACCGCGCGAACGCGATCACGGGCCGATGCAGCCGCTCCTTCACGCGCGAGGCGACGAGCCCGATCACGCCCTGGTGCCAGCCCTCGTCGTACACGCACACACCGGCCGGCACGTGGCCTTCGAGCGATGCGACGCGCGCGTCGACCAGCGACAGCGCCTCGAGCTGCATCTTCGCTTCGAGTTCCTTGCGGTCCGTGTTGAGCCGCGCCAGGTCGAGCGCCATGGCGCGCGCCTGCCGCCGGATCGTCCGTGAGCAGGCAGCGGATGCCCCGCGTCATGTCGTCGAGGCGACCGGCTGCGTTGAGTCGCGGTCCGGCCTGGAAACCGAGGTCCTGCCCCGTCACGCTGGCCAGAGCCCGACCGGACGCTTCGAGCAATTCGCGCAGCCCCGCGACGCAGCGCCCGCGGCGGATGCGCTGCAGCCCCTGCGAGACGAGCACGCGGTTGTTGAGGTCGAGCGACACGACGTCGGCGACGGTGCCGAGCGCGACGAGATCGAGCAGGCGCGCCGGATTCGTATCCACGCCGGCCGGCAGCGCATCGCGCTTGCGCAGCTCATGCGTCAGCGCCGCCATCACGTAGAACGCGACGCCCACGCCGGCCAGCGACTTCGACGCGAAGCGGTTGCCGGGTGCGTTCGGGTTCACGATGCAGGCGGCGGCCGGCAACTCGCGTCCCGGCAGGTGATGATCGGTCACGAGCACGTCGATGCCGTGACGCCGCGCCTCCTCGACGCCGTCGAGCGACGAGATGCCGTTGTCGACGGTGACGATCAGGCCGGGCTTGCGCTCGGCCGCGACGCGCACGATCTCCGGCGTGAGGCCGTAGCCGAAGCGGAAGCGATCGGGCACGAGGAAGTCCGGCTGCTCGAAGCCGAGCGCCGTGAGCTGCCGCATCATCAGCGCGGTGCTGGTCGCGCCGTCGGCGTCGAAGTCGCCGACGATCAGCACGCCGCCTGCGCGTGCGATGGGCCGAGGCCAGCAGGTCGGCCGCGATCTCCGCGCCATCGAGCGAGCTGACCGGCAGCAACTGGTCGAGCCGCAGCGCGAGCTCGTCGGGCCCGGCGATCGCCCGCGCGCCGTACACGCGACGCAGCACGGGATGCAGCGTCGCCGGCAGCGCAGCCTGCAGCTCGGCGCTCGACTCGCGACGCAGGATCCGGCGCAACGACGTCATTCAAGCCACCGCGACGAGTCCGACGGGCCGGCGCCAGAACTGCAACCGCGCCGGACGATCGACGCGCAACGTCGCGCTGCCCGCGCAGCAGGTCGACGCTTCGCAATCGCTCCTGCGCGCACGTGTCGACGCCAGCACGCGACAGCAGCCCCGCATCGACGGCCGCGAGCGACTCCGCGACGTCGCTCCGCGGGCGGCTGCGTCAGCGCGATGAGCGTGTCGCCGCGCGACATGTCGCCTGCGACTGCAGCGATGTCACGCTCGCGTCGCCCGCCCAGCGCGCTGCCAGAACGCGCGCAGCCAGCGATCGTCGCTGCGCAGGCTCCAGTGATCGACGCGATCTGCCGATGCGTCTGTCGGATGTCTGCGCGCGCGCGTCGCCGAAGCCCCACAGCCACCACGCCGTTCACGGGCAGTTGCCGGGCCCGCTCGCGGCGCAGGTTGACCGGATGCTCGTGCAGCAGCATCTGGATCTCGTTCATCAGGCTGCGAATGCGTGCGCCGTCGCGGCCCGCGGGCATGAAGTCGTGCACGTTGTGACCGACCACGGCATCCGGCGGCTGCGTCGAACAGTCGACGGACCGGGCAAAGTGCAGCAGCCAGGCGCCGTCGAACGCATGCCGCCACGCGTCAGCTCGTCGGTCCCGAAATGCGAACTCACGCGTGGCGCCGAGTGCCTCGGCTTCCTCGTCGGTCGGCGCGGCCTGCGCGCAGCGGCGCGAGCCGCAGGTGATCGAGGCCGGCCGCAAGGTGCACGGGCTGCGCGAGGCACCACGAGCCCGGCGCCCGGCCACTGCCAGCCCGTACTGCGCAGCCACTGCCGGCCCCGGCGGGCCAGCGCGCCAGCACGTCCGCTCCGCCGACCGGCTCGAGCAACCATTCGCGCCACGCGGCCGCGGTTCGCCGGACTGCAGCCGGCCGCGTCCGCCGAGCCAGCGCAGCGACTCGCAGCGCGGGCAGCGCATCGTTCGCGGACGCCTCGGCCAGCGCCGCCTGCAGCCAGGGCAGCGCGACGCGCACGCGTGGAGCTGCCATCAGGCGGCGACTCGCTGTCGGCACTCGGGTGCTGCCGTGAACTCGCGCGAGCGCATGCAGTATCGTACGGACATGAAGCTCCAACTCGAAAACCCGGCGGGCACGAACCTGGTGCGCAGCTACGGCCCGGGACAGTTGCGCATCGGCGAGCGCACGCACTCGAGCAGCCTGATCGTCACCGCGACGACGATCATCGCGCCCTGGCGCCCGACGACGGCACAGGAGCTGACGCGCCGCCGACCTCGAGCCGCTGCTCGGCCTCGGCGCCCGAAGTCGTGCTGCTCGGCACCGGTGCGCGCCAGCAGTTTCCGGACGTGCAGGTCCTGCGCATCCTGCACGAGCAGCGGATCGGCGTGGAGGTCATGGACACGTCCGCCGCGTGCCGCACGTACAACGTGCTGGTCACCGAAGGCCGCAACGTCGCCGCCGCACTGATCGTCTGAGCCGACCGCGGGCCGCCTCAGGCGAGGCCCTGCAGCAGCGGCACGAAGATCACCGGGCCGAGCACTTCGCGCTCGTAGCGATCGCCGCGGCGCGTGATGCGCAGCAACTGCTGCTCGCGGTCGTTGCCGACGGGGATCACGAGCCGGCCGCCATCGGCCAGTTGCTCGAGCAGCGCCGGCGGCACCGCATACGACGCCGCCGCGACGATGATGCCGTCGAACGGCGCGTAGGCCGCCCAGCCCTCGAAGCCGTCGCCGTGCTTCATGTACACGTTGGTGATGCGCAGGTCGCGCAGGACCTGCCGCGCCTTCACCTGCAGCGCCGCGATGCGCTCGACGCTGTAGAGCGTCGCGACCAGCGGCGCGAGCACGGCGGTCTGGTAGCCGCAACCCGTGCCGACTTCGAGCACCTTGCGCGGCTTGCCGCGCTTCGAGCAGCGACTGCGTCATGCGCGCGACGATGTAGGGCTGCGAAATCGTCTGGCCGTGGCCGATCGGCAGCGCCGTGTCTTCGTAGGCGCGGCTGGCCAGCGCCTCGTCGACGAACAGGTGACGCGGCACGCTGCGGATGCGCTCGAGCACCTCGTTGTCGGTGATGCCCTGCTCGCGCAGCCGCGCGACGAGCCGCTCGCGCGTGCGCGCCGACGTCATGCCGATGCCGCTGACCCTGCTCTGGTCTTTCACGTGCGCTGCATCCGCGGCTCATTCGGTGCGCCCGCCGAGCCACTCGCCGATCTCCGTCGAGCGCCGTATGGCGCGTCAGGTCGACCTGCAGCGGCGTGACCGACACGTAGCCATTGGCGACGGCATGGAAGTCCGTGCCCTCGCCCGCGTCCGCGCCCTCGCCGGCCGGCCCCACCCAGTACACCGGGCGGCCGCGCGGATCGGACGCGCGCAGCACGGGCGCCGAGCGATGCCGGTGCCCGAGGCGCGTCGACTTGAAGCCGCGCAACTGCTCGTACGGCAGGTCGGGCACGTTGACGTTGAGGATCATCGACGAGTGCAGCGGCGAGCGCTGCAGGCGCAGCAGCAGTTCGCTCGCCACGCGCGCGGCCGTCGTCGAAATGCCGGCCTTCACGCACGACCAGCGAGATCGCGATCGCGGGCAAGCCGAGGAAGCGCCCCTCGACGGCCGCCGCCACCGTGCCCGAATACAGCACGTCGTCGCCGAGGTTGGCGCCGTCGTTGATGCCCGAGACCACCATGTCGTGGTCGATCTCGCCTTCGAACAGGCCGGAGATGGCGAGGTGCACGCAGTCCGTCGGGCGTGCCGTTGACGAAGTAGCGCCGCGCGCCGTATTCGGCCACGCGCAGCGGCACGTCGAGCGTCAGCGAGTTGCTCGCGCCGCTGCGATTGCGCTCGGGCGCCACCACCGTGACCTGGGCAAGCGGCTGCAGCGCGTCGACGAGGCGCTGCAGGCCCTCGGCGCGATAGCCATCGTCGTTGCTGACCAGGATTCTCATGTGGCGCGGGACCGTATCGTTATCTGGGCCCCAGCGGCAGCGGGGTTGGCCACGAACGCGGCGCAACTATACTGGAATCCCTGCCCGCCTCGGAAGCGAACTCCCCCGGCATGACGACTCGAACCCCACCGCCGGGTGACGACGACCCGAACGCCTTCCGGCGTGCGATGGCGGGCGTGCGCCCGTTGCCCGGGCGCGCCGCACGCCCCGGCGCGGCCGCGCCCGCGCGCGGTCGCCCGGTTCACGCGCGCCGAGAGCCAGGACCTGCTGCGCGAAAGCCTGCGCATTGCGGCCGATCCGGCGGTGCACGACGCCGGCGACGAGCTGACGTTCCGGCGCACGTCCGTGCGCGACGAGATGCTGCGCAAGCTGCAGCGCGGCCAGTTCGCGGTCGAGGCCGAGATCGACCTGCACGGACTGCGCCGGCACGCGGCGCACGCGGCCCTGCGGCAGTTCCTCAACGATTGCGTGCATGCGCGGCCTGCGCTGCGTGCGCGTCATTCACGGCAAGGGCCTGCGCTCGGGCCCCGGCGGACCGGTGCTGAAGCTCGTCGTCAACCACTGGCTGCGCAAGATCGAGAACGTCGCGGCGTTTGCCAGCGCGCGGCCGGCCGACGGCGGCACCGGCGCGGTTTACGTCCTGCTGCGGGCCGGAAATAAGGCACGGTTCACTCCTCGCCGCCTTCGCCCGCGTCCCAGGCGTCGGCCAGCACTTCGTGCAGCACGGCGGTCGCGAACGTGCCGCGCGGCAGCACGAAACGCAGCACCAGCGTGTCGTCGTCGCCGAACGACCAGTCGAACTCACGGACCGGCAGCCGCAGGCTGCGACGCTCGTGATCGATGCGTTCGGCGGCCAGCAACGCCGACCAGCGCGGCGTGCGGCGCAACGCACGCTGTCCTCGACTGCGCGCGCGACGCCCGTCGCGGGCGACTCGCCGCGGCCCGGCAGCGGGCCGCTCGGATGCACGTCCATCGCGACGCGACGCGCCTCGAGTGCCGCATCGATCTCGGGCTCCGCGATGAAGAAACTGCGCCGACCGTCGAGCATCACGGCCTCGCCCGGCAACAGCCGGTTCCAGTCGCCGCGCGCCACGCGCGCGGCGAGCACCGCATTGAACAGGTGGCTGCGCGCCGCCGACAGCGCGAAGCTGCGCTGCGACCGGTCGCGCGGCGGAACATCGCCGCCCGGCCCATGCGATCGCGCGTCGCAGGTTGCTGCCCTCGCGGCCGAAGCGCTGCGGGCCGAAGTAGTTCGGCACGCCGTGCTCGCGGATCGCTGCGAGGCACGCTTCGATTGCGCCGCGGTCGCCGCGCAAGTCGCGGATCCGCAGCGCGAAGCGATTGGCGCGATGCGAGCCCGGGCGCAGCTTGCGCCCGTGCCGGTACGCCGCGACGCACCGCATAGCCCTCGCCCTGCCATTCGCAGGCACTGGGCGACATCGAACAGCGACCGGCAACGGCAGCGAGTACGCCTGCGTCGTCACGCGCGTGACGATCCTTGTGACCGCTGAAGCCGACGTCGCGCACGGCCACGCCCGCGTGCCGCGCGAGCTGCGCCGCCACCCAGCCGGTGTTGGCGCCGCGCTTCTCGACGACGAGCAGGCGCGTGATTGCCCGCGCCGTCCGGCTCGAAGCCGAGGATCTCGTCGACGACGAAGTCCTCGGGCTCGCGACGGATCGCGCCCGTGGCGGGCGGCCGGCCGTGCGCGCACGGCGCGACGCTGCTGCCGGGAACGGCGGCCGGATCGCTCAATGCCGTCGTGTCCGTGCTTGTGCCGCGTTGTCGCCGTGCGCGAGCAGCACGATCGCCTGGCAGGCGAGGCCTTCGCCGCGGCCGAGCGCGCCGAGTCCCTCGGTGGTCGTGGCCTTGATGTTGATGCGGTCGATGCGCACGCCGAGGTCGTCGGCGATGTTCTGCCGCATGTGCACGCGGTAGGGCCCGATGCGCGGCGCCTGCGCCAGGATCGTGAGGTCGGCGTTGACGAACCGCCAGCCGTGCTCGTGCACCAGCGCGCCGCAGTGCCGCAGGAAACGCCGGCTGTCCGCGCCCTTCCAGCGCGGGTCGCTGTCGGGAAAATGCTCGCCGATGTCGCCGAGCGCCATGGCGCCGAGCAGCGCGTCGCACAGCGCGTGCAGCGCCACGTCGCCGTCCGAATGCGCGATCACGCCGTGGGCGTGCGGAATGCGCACACCGCCGAGCGTCACGTGATCCCCGTCCCCATACGCATGCACGTCGTAACCGATTCCCACCCTCATGCGACCACCCCTCCTCCTCGGATTATGGTTTTTCTGACCGCAGGATCGCCTCCGCCAGCGCGGCGTCCTCCGGATTCGTCACCTTGATGTTGTCGGCGCGGCCGCGGACCAGCCGGGGCCGCAGCCCCAGGCTTTCGATCGCGGACGCTTCGTCCGTGACCGGCCGGTCGCGCTCCAGGCAGAGCCGCAGCGCGCGGCGCAGCAGCCCGTAGCGGAACATCTGCGGCGTCAGCGCGCGCCAGAGTCCGTCACGTGCGCACGGTCTGCACCCACGCGCTGCTCGCCGTCGTCGCGCTTCAGCGTGTCGCTGACGGGAACCGCGAGCAGGCCGCCGACGGCATCCGCGTCGAGCGTGTCGAGGAGCAGAGTCGAGGTCGTGGCGGCGCAGGCAGGGACGCGCGGCATCGTGGACCAGCACCCAGTCCGTGTCCCGCGGCTTCGCCGTCGAGCGCGTCGAGCCCGTTCGCGACCGAGTGCTCGCGCCGCGTCGCCGCCCGTGCAGCGGCGGACGCGCGGACTCGAAAACTCGGGCAAGCCCTGCCAGTGGGCATCGCCCGGCGCGAGCGCGACCACGATGCCGTCGATGCGGGGTTCGGCGAGCAGCGCGGCCAGCGTCCAGGACAGCAGCGGGCCGTCCGAGCAGCGGCGTGTATTGCTTGGGGAGCGCGGCGCCGAAGCGGGAACCCTGCCCCGCCGCGGGCACGATCGCCCAGCGCCGGACCGCGAGGGTCACGGCAAGTCGGCCTGGGCCGTCCTTTGCCCCGTCGCCGCAGCGGCGGGTGCCGGCAGCGGTCGCCGAACCGGGTTGCGCCGGCGGCACGACCTGGAAGAAGGTCTCGTTCGTCTTGACCATGCCGAGGTCGGTGCGCGCGCGTTCCTCGATGGCCTTGCGGCCTTCCTTGAGGTCGCGGACTTCGGCCGCGAGCGTGCGGTTGCGGGTTTCGAGCCGGGTGTTTTCGGCCGACTGCGACGTCGATGGCCTGCTCGAGGCGCCAGACTTCGCGCATGCCGTCGGGCGACGCCCAGATGCGGTACTGGAGCAGCATCAGCACGACGGCCAGCAGGCCGGCCATGATCCGGATGGTCATGGGCGTGGAAGATTAGCAGAAACCGGGCGCATCAAGCACAACTGACGGCAGCGGCCACCGGGAAGGCGTCCCGACCGGCGTAGGACGCCGTCGCTGCCGAGCTCGGCCTCGATGCGCAGCAGCTGGTTGTACTTGGCGATGCGGTCGGACCGGCACAGCGATCCGGTCTTGATCTGCGTCGCCCGCGTGGCCACCGCGATGTCGGCGATCGTGCTGTCCTCGGTCTCGCCCGAACGGTGCGAGACGACGGCGCTGTAACCGGCATCGGCCGCCATGTCGATCGCCTCGAGCGTCTCGGTCAGCGTGCCGATCTGGTTCGGCTTGATCAGGATCGAGTTGGCGACGCCCCTGGCGATGCCCTCGCGCAGGATCCTGGTGTTGGTCACGAACAGGTCGTCGCCGACCAGCTGGATGCGCTTGCCGAGCCGCTGCGTCAGCAGCGACCAGCCGTCCCAGTCGCCTTCGGCCATGCCGTCCTCGACCGTGATGATCGGGAAGCGGTTGACCAGGCCTTCGAGGTAATCGACGAACTGCGCCGGGCTGAAGGTGCGGCCCTCGGACTCGAGCGAGTAGACGCCGTCCTTGAAGAACTCCGAGCTCGCGACGTCGAGACCCAGGTACACGTCGCGGCCCGCCTTGAAGCCGGCGCGCTCGACCGCCTCGAGGATCGTCTCGAGCGCCGCCTCGTTCGACGGCAGGTTCGGCGCAAAGCCGCCTTCGTCGCCGACGGCCGTCGCGAGCTTGCGCTCGTGCAGCACCTTCTTCAGCGTGTGGAAGATCTCGGCGCCGTAGCGCAGCGCCTCGCTGAAGTTCGGCGCGCCGACCGGCAGCACCATGAACTCCTGGATGTCGACGCTGTTGTCCGCGTGCGCGCCGCCGTTGATGATGTTCATCATCGGCACCGGCATCACCTTGCGGCCCGGGCCGCCGAGGTGGCGGAACAGGCTCTGCTTCGACGCGCGGGCCGCCGCATGCGCCGACGCCAGCGAGATGGCGAGCAGCGCATTGGCGCCCAGGCGCGACTTGGTCTCGGTGGCGTCGAGCGCGATCATCTTCGCGTCGATGCCGCGCTGGTCCATGACGTCGTGGCCGAGCAGCGCGTTGCGCAGCTCGCCGTTGGCATTGATCACGGCCTGCAGCACGCCCTTGCCCAGGTAGCGCTTCTTGTCGCCGTCGCGCAGTTCGACGGCCTCGCGCGTGCCGGTGGACGCGCCCGACGGCACGGCGGCACGGCCCATCACGCCGCCTTCGGCGAAGACGTCGGCTTCGACGGTCGGGATTGCCGCGCGAATCCATGATCTCGCGGGCCTTGATGTCGATGATCCTGGTCATAGGTTCGATTCCTCGAAAGGCCGCTGCTTCACGGCCGCGTCAATCTGTTGCATCACCTCGAGCAGCGAACGCATGCGGTCGAGCGGCCACGCATTGGGGCCGTCCGAAAGCGCCTTCGCCGGATCGGGGTGGGTTTCCATGAAGACGCCGGAGACGCCGGCGGCGACGGCCGCCCGCGCCAGCACCGGCACGAACTCGCGCTGCCCGCCCGACGCGCTGCCCTGCCCGCCCGGCAACTGCACCGAATGCGTCGCGTCGAACACGACCGGCGCGTATTCGCGCATCACGGCGAGCGAGCGCATGTCGGACACGAGGTTGTTGTAGCCGAACGAGAAGCCGCGCTCGCAGGCCATCACCTGCTCGTTGCCCGTGGACCGCGCCTTGTCGATGACGTTCTTCATCTCCCACGGCGACAGGAACTGGCCCTTCTTGATGTTGACGGGCTTGCCCTGGCTCGACGCGCTCAGGATGAAATTGGTCTGGCGGCACAGGAACGCCGGCGTCTGCAGCACGTCGACGACCGAGGCGACCTCGGCCATCGGGGTGTCCTCGTGCACGTCGGTGAGGACCGGCAGCCCGAGCTGGCGCTTGACCTCGGACAGGATGCGCAGGCCTTCCTCGATGCCCGGGCCGCGGAAGCTGGCCTTGGACGAACGGTTCGCCTTGTCGTAGCTCGCCTTGAAGATGTACGGGATGCCGAGCGCGCGCGTGATTTCCTGCATGCGGCCCGCGATGTCGAGCACGAGGCCTTCGCTCTCGACGACGCAGGGACCCGCGATCAGGAAGAACGGACGGTCGTGCCCGACCTCGAAGCCGCAGAGCTTCATGCGCCCGCCGCCACCGGCAGCTTGCCGGCCTTGTGCTCGCGCGCGGCGCGGATGAAGCCGGTGAAGAGCGGATGCCCGTCACGCGGCGTCGAACGGAATTCGGGGTGGTACTGGCTCGCCACGAAGAACGGGTGCTGCGGCAGCTCGATGATCTCGACCAGGCCGTCGCGCGAGAAACCCGAGAACCGCAGGCCCGCGTTCATCAGGCGCTGCAGGTACGTGTTGTTGAACTCGAAACGGTGACGATGGCGCTCGCGGATCACGTCGGCGCCGTAGACGGTGTGCGCGAGCGAGCCGTGCGAGATCCGGATCTCCTGCGCGCCGAGGCGCATCGTGCCGCCGATCTGCGAGGTTTCGTCGCGCGCCTCGACCGTGCCCTTCTGGTCCTGCCACTCGGTGATCAGCGCGATGACCGGGTGCGGCGAGGCGCGGTTGAACTCCGTGCTGTGCGCGCCTTCGAGGCCCGCGACGTTGCGCGCGTACTCGATGATCGCGAGCTGCATGCCGAGGCAGATGCCGAGGTACGGGATCCTGTTCTCGCGCGCGTAGCGCACGGCTTCGATCTTGCCTTCGATGCCGCGCTCGCCGAAGCCGCCCGGCACGAGGATGGCGTCCATCCCGGCCAGCGCCTTGGTGCCGTGCTTCTCGATGTCGGTGGCTTCGATGAATTCGATGTTGACGCGCGTGCGCGTGCGCAGGCCCGCGTGCATCAGCGCCTCGTTGAGCGAGATGTACGCGTCCTTGAGGTTCACGTACTTGCCGACCATCGCCAGGTTGATCGTGAGGTCCGGGCTGGCCTTGGCGGCAACGACCTGGTTCCATTCCTTGAGGTCGGCCGGCGGCAGGTTGTGCAGGCCGAACTTCTCGCAGACGATTTCGTCGAGCTTCTGCTCGTGCAGCAGCGACGGGATCTTGTAGATGTCGTCGGCGTCGACGGCCGAGAACACCGCGCGCTCCTCGACGTTGGTGAACAACGCGATCTTGCGGCGCTGCTCGGACGGCAGCGGGTCCTGGCAGCGGCAGAGCAGCAGGTCGGGCTGGATGCCGATCGAGCGCAGTTCCTTGACCGAGTGCTGCGTGGGCTTGGTCTTGATCTCGCCCGAGGTGGCGATGTACGGGATCAGCGTCAGGTGCATGTACAGCACGTTGTTGCGGCCGAGCTCGACGCCGAGCTGGCGGATCGCCTCGAGGAACGGCAGCGACTCGATGTCGCCGACCGTGCCGCCGATCTCGACCATGCAGACGTCGGCATCGCCCGCGCCCATGCGGATGCAGTGCTTGATCTCGTCGGTGATGTGCGGGATGACCTGCACCGTCGCGCCGAGGTAGTCGCCGCGGCGTTCCTTGGCGATGACGCGCTCGTAGATGCGGCCGGTCGTGAAGTTGCTGTTGCGGCCCGTGGTCGTGCGCACGAAGCGCTCGTAGTGGCCGAGGTCGAGGTCGGTCTCGGTGCCGTCGTCGGTGACGAACACTTCGCCGTGCTGGAACGGGCTCATGGTGCCCGGGTCCACGTTGATGTACGGGTCGAGCTTGACCATGGCGATCTTCAGGCCACGGGCCTCGAGGATCGCAGCGAGCGAGGCAGCAGCAATGCCCTTGCCCAGCGACGAAACGACACCGCCGGTCACACAGATGAATTTGGTCATTGGAGTCCCCGTCGCATGAAGCACGACGGGAGCGCAGTCTAGCGGATCGGAGGGTGTGCTGGCCACTTCGATGAGAGCACGTCGGCTGCGGTCACCGCGCCGCGCCGATGCCAGGCGATGCGCCACGACGGCTCGTCGGGACGGGCTGCAAATTCCGCCGCAACTCCCAGGTCCGCCACGGCGATCAGGCGGTCGTCCGCGAACAGCAGCGGCAGGCTCTCGCGGCGCCAGGGCAGCACGTCGTGCTCCTGCAGCCACTTGCGCAACGGCCGGTGATGTGCGCCGCCCGCCGGCAGGAACGCCTCGCCGCCGGTGCGCCGTCGCACGTCGAGCCCGCCGGGCAGGCGCTCGCGACTGAATCCAACGCCGACGTCCGGCACCAGGGCGATCGACGACCCGGTGGACCATACGTATGTCTCGCCACCGGCCGTCGACCAGCTGCCCTCGCTGCGGCTCGGCATCGCCCGCGGCTTCGGCGTGCAGGCGACCGCGGTAGCGACGGACCACCACGCCCGGCCAGCGCGTCTCGGGGATGCGATCCGCGGCCGCAATCGTCATGTCGCGCCGCAGGGCGGCCAGGGTGCGCGCCGACGCGGGCGGCAGGCCCAGCCCGGCGAGCCAGGCCCGCAGCACGGCGCGCTGCCTCGGCTCGGGCAGCGCCTGCAGCGCGTCGAGTTCGAGCGCGGCGCCCGCCAGGACCCGCGGGAGGTCCTCCGCGACGCAGGCCGCCTCGGCTGCGAGCGCGTCGCGGGCGAAGTCGGCAACACGTCCTGCCGTCGCGGCGACGGCCGGCCAGCGCTGCCGCAGTGCGGGCAGGACTTCGAGGCGCAGGTAATTGCGGTCGAAACGTCGATCGAGGTTCGACGGATCTTCCTGCCAGCTGCAGTCCCTGCTGTGCCAGCCCAGGCAGCCAGCTCGTCGCGCGTGAACTCGAGCAGCGGCCGCGCGTGCCACGCCGTCGCGCCGAAGCGGCCGAGCGGCGCCATGCCCGCGATCGCGCGCAGCCCGCCGCCGCGCAGCCACTGCAGCAGGATCGTTTCGAGCTGGTCGTCGGCGTGATGAGCGGTGAGCAGGACCTCGCCCGGTTCGAGCCGGTCGGCCAGCGCCGCATAGCGCGCTTCGCGGGCGGCGGCCTCGGGGCTCTGCCCCGCGACCCGCGGCACGACGACACGGACGTCGTCGAAGGCAACGCCGTGCGCCGGCGCAAGCTCGCGACACGCACGTGCCCAGTGCGCGGAATCGGCCTGCAACGCGTGATCGACGTGGATCGCCCGCAAGCGCGCGTGCAGCCTGCCCGCGCGGGCCAACTGCGCCAGCGCGACGAGCAGGACCGTGGAGTCGAGTCCGCCGCTCAGTGCGATGCAGAGTCGCGGAGCGTGTTCGCGGCTCGCCGCCGGCACGGCAGCGAGCAGGAGATCGAGGCTTGCGGCCAGGCGCTGAGGGGTGAACACGAGCTGCGGGCCCGGGTGGGGCGCGACGCGGCTCAGTTGGCCGCGCGATAGACGCCCTGTCCGCGCAGGCGCTCGTACCGCTGCGCGACCAGCGCGTCCTCCGGCAGCTGCGAGACCTGGTCGAGGTGACGCAGGAGCGCTTCCTTGAGCGAATCCGACATCGCCTGCGGATCGCGGTGCGCGCCGCCGAGCGGCTCGCGCAGCACTTCGTCGACCAGCCCGAGCTTGTCGAGACGCTCGGCCGTGATGCCCATCGCGTCGGCCGCGATTTCCTTCTTGTCCGCGCTCTTCCACAGGATGGACGCGCAGCCTTCCGGCGAGATCACCGAGTAGATCGAGTACTGCAGCATGATCAGCCGGTCGCACACGCCGATGGCCAGCGCGCCGCCCGAGCCGCCTTCGCCGATGACCGCGGTGATGACCGGCACGCGCAGCGAGGACATCTCGAACAGGTTGCGGGCGATCGCCTCGCTCTGGTTGCGCTCCTCGGAGCCGACGCCGGGATAGGCGCCCGGCGTGTCGATCAGCGTGATCAGCGGCACGCGGAAGCGCTCGGCGAGCTTCATCAGCCGCAGCGCCTTGCGGTAACCCTCGGGCTTCGGCATGCCGTAGTTGCGGCGCACGCGCTCCTTGGTGTCGCGTCCCTTCTGGTGGCCGATCAGCATGACCGGCCGGCCGGCGAGCCGCGCGAAGCCGCCGACGATCGCCAGGTCGTCCGAGTACATGCGGTCGCCGTGCAGTTCCTGGAACTCGTCGAAGATCGAGACCGCGTAGTCGAGCGTGTACGGACGCTGCGGGTGGCGCGCGAGCTGCGCGACCTGCCACGGCGTCAGGTTGGCGAAGATGCTGTTGGTGAGCGCCCGGCTCTTGGCGCGCAGGCGCGCGATCTCCTCGCCGATGTTGACCTCGGCGTCGGAGGAGACGAACCGCAGCTCGTCGATCTTCGCCTCGAGCTCGGCGATGGGCTGCTCGAATTCCAGGAAACTCAATGCCATAGGGCGCGAAGGATGCCGGACAGGTGCGGTGGGTGCAAATCAGCCGGCGGTCGCTTCGGCCGCGTGATCCGGCAGCAGCCCGCGCAGTACCGCTGCCCTGCGCGACGCTGCTCAGCTCATCAAGGCCGCCCGCCACTGCGTGGCGTTGCGCATGTCGAGCGCGCCGGCGATGGTCTTGAGCGCGGCTTTCTCCGCGTCGGTGCGCGCCGACTTGAGGCCGAGCAAGCCACCGGCCGCGTCGGCGACGTCCTGGCACCAGGCGAGCAGCAACTGCTCCTCGTCGGCGCCGAACTCGTCCTTCAGCTTGCGGTCACTGCGCGCGAGCTCGTTGAGCGCCGCGAGGTCGGCCTTCAGCTGCTGCTTGGACGGGCGGCTCGGCGAGCCAGCGCGCGAGCGCATCTTCGCCGCCGTGGTCGAGCATGCCGCGCTCGCGGGCGATATGCAGGATCACGTCGCGTTCCGCCTTCTGGATCTTGCCGTCGGCCCAGGCGACGTACACGAGCGGCAGCAACGACACGACGCGATACGCTTCGCGCGGCACCCGGAGCTCCTTGAGCCAGCCTTCCACGTCCATGCGCCGCTCCCCTCGTCGTTATTGATTTGGACGCATTCTTACATGGGTCCGGGGAACGGTTGCAAGAGCCGGGTACGCCTGGGTGATCCCTGGTCAGGTATCGCGCGGCGCGTAATACAGCTCGACGCCTTCGCGGCCGACCAGGTTGCCGAGCCGTTCGATGAGCTCGCGCGACGGCCGCACCTTCCACTGCTCGCCGAACTGCAGGATGGCCGCCGCATCGCCCGTCGCGAACCGGATCGCGACGTTGCAGCGTCCGCCCTGGCTCGGCTTGAGGGCCTGCTCGAGCGCGGAGACGAGCTTGCCCGCATCGCCGTTCCTGGCCCTGGCGGCCGGCCAGCGCAGGACCAGGTTGCGGGCGAACTGCTCGCGCGCCTGGTCGACGTCCATGATCTTCTTGGCGCTCAGGCGCCAGTCGTCGATGAAGTCGTCCCAGCGCAGGCTGCCCTCGACGACGAGGATCGCGTCCTTCGAGACCAGCGAGCGGAACTGCTGGTAGACGTCCTCGAACATCGTGACCTCGAGCCGGCCACTGCGATCGTCGAGGATGAAGCTGGTGCGCCCGCCGCGCTTGCGGATCTCGAGCACGAGCCCGGCGACGGTCACGCTGCGCCCCGGCGTGCGCCAGGGATTGCCCTTCTCCTCGCCCCCGGTGCCGACCGGCTTGGCGCCGCCAACGTCGGCGATGCGCCCGCTGGTGATCGGCCGCAGCTCGCGTTCGTATTCGGCGATCGGATGACCGGTGAGGTACAGGCCCAGCGTTTCGCGCTCGCCCGCGAGGCGGACCGCCTCGCCCCATTCGGGCAGCGTCTCGTGCATCGCCCTGGCGTTGGCTGCGTCGGATTCCGTTGCGACGCGGCGTGACCGCCGCAGGCGCCGGCTCGGCGAGCCCGAACAGGTCTTCCTGCCCGGCTTCCTTCGCGCGCGTCGACTGGTCCGCCGCCTGCATCGCCGCCGGCAACTGGTGCATCAGCGTCGAGCGGTAGCGCATGCCACCCATCGAGTCGGCCGCGCCCGAGCGGATCAGCGCCTCGAGCACGCGGCGGTTGACCTTGTTCAGGTCGAGCCGGCGGCAGAGGTCGCGCAGGTCGCGGAAGGGCCCGTTCGCGTTGCGCACCTCGAGCATGTTCTCGACCGCCGCCTGCCCCACGCCCTTGATGGCGCCGAGGCCGTAGCGGATCGATTTCGGTCCCGACACCGTGAACATGTACTGCGAGGCGTTGACGTCCGGCGGCTCGACCGTGAGCCCCATGCGGTTGCACTCGTCGATGAGCGTGACGACCTTGTCGGTCTTGTCCATGTCGGACGACAGCACCGCCGCCATGAACGCGGCCGGGTAATGCGTCTTGAGCCACGCCGTGTGGTACGACAGCACGGCGTACGCGGCCGAGTGCGACTTGTTGAAGCCGTACCCCGCGAACTTCTCCATCAGGTCGAAGATGTGGGCGGCGACGTTCTCGGCTACGCCTCGCGAGGTGGCGCCTTCGACGAAGATGGAGCGCTGCTGCGCCATCTCCTCGGCCTTCTTCTTGCCCATCGCGCGGCGCAGCAGGTCGGCGCCGCCGAGCGTGTAGCCCGCCAGCACCTGCGCGATCTGCATCACCTGTTCCTGGTACAGGATCACGCCGTAGGTCGGGAACAGGACCGGCTTCAGGTCCGGGTGCAGGTAGTCGATGCCGCCGCCGATGCGGCCGTGCTTGCGGTCGATGAAGTCGTCGACCATGCCCGACTGCAGCGGGCCCGGGCGGAACAGCGCGACGAGCGCGATGATGTCCTCGAAGGTGTCCGGCTGCAGGCGCTTGATCAGGTCCTTCATGCCGCGCGATTCGAGCTGGAAGACGGCCGTCGTCTCGCAGCGCTTCAGCAGCGCGTACGTCGGCGCGTCGTCCATCGGCAGCGTGGACATGTCGAGCGGCGGCTCGCCGGAGGCGGCGCGCTCGGCGTTGATCGTGCGCACGGCCCAGTCGATGATCGTGAGCGTGCGCAGGCCGAGGAAGTCGAACTTGACGAGGCCCGCGGCCTCGACGTCGTCCTTGTCGAACTGCGTGACGACGCTGGTGCTGCCCTCTTCGCAGTAGAGCGGCGCAAAGTCGGTGAGCACCGAAGGCGCGATGACGACGCCGCCCGCGTGCGTGCCGGCGTTGCGCACCAGGCCTTCGAGCGAGCGCGCCATGTCGATCAGCTGGCGCACGTCGTCTTCGCTCTTGTAGCGCTTGCGCAGCTCCTCTTCCTTGTCGAGCGCGTCGTCGAGCGTGATGCCGAGTTCGAACGGGATCAGCTTGGCGATGCTGTCGGCGAAGCCGTAGCTCAGGCCCTGCACGCGCGCGACGTCGCGCACGACCGCCTTCGCCGCCATGGTGCCGTAGGTGATGATCTGCGAGACGCGCTCGCGCCCGTAGCGCTGCGCGACGTAGTCGATGACCCGGTCGCGGCCTTCCATGCAGAAGTCGACGTCGAAGTCGGGCATCGACACGCGCTCGGGATTCAGGAACCGCTCGAACAGCAGGTCGTAGTGCAGCGGGTCGAGGTCGGTGATGCCGAGCGAGTACGCCACGAGCGAGCCGGCGCCCGAACCGCGGCCCGGCCCGACGGGCACGCCGTTCTCGCGCGCCCAGCGGATGAAGTCCGCGACGATCAGGAAGTAGCCGGCGAACCCCATCTGGCAGATGACGTCGAGTTCGCTCGCCAGGCGGCTCTCGTACTCGTCGCGCGGAATGCGCGTGCCGAGCTGGGTGACGATGACGGGCCAGCGCTTCTCGAGCCCGAGCTTCGATTCCTCGCGCAGGTGCTCCTCGGTCGTCTGGCCCGCCGGCACGGGATACGCCGGCAACGACGGCTTGCCGAGCTTGATCTCGAGGTTCAGGCGGCGCGCGATCTCGACGGAGTTCTCGAGTGCCTCGGGCAGGTCGGCGAAGAGTGTCGCCATCTCGTCGGGCGAGCGCAGGTACTGCTCTTCGCTGTAGCGTCGCGGGCGCGACGCATCGGCGATCATCGTGCCTTCGTGGATGCAGACGCGGGCTTCGTGCGCCTCGAAGTCCTCGGGCCGGAGGAAACGCACGTCGTTGGTCGCGACGACCGGCACGCCGTGCTTGACCGCCAGCTGCAGCGACCCCGCGATGCAGTCTTCCTCGCCCGGCCGGCCCGTGCGCTGCAGCTCGAGGTAGTAGCGGTCGCCGAACAGCTCGAGCCAGGTTTCGAGCGCCGCACGGGCTTCCGGTTCGCGGTTCCCGACCAGCGCGCGGCCGACGTCGCCTTCGCGCGCGCCCGAGAGCGCGATCAGGCCCTGCGTCGTGTCGCGGTCGAGCCACGCGCGATGCAGCGTCGGGCCGTGCTTGCCCTGCCCCTCGAGGTAGCTGCGCGTGACGAGGCGCGTGAGGTTCAGGTAGCCGCGCTCGTCCTGGCACAGCAGCACCAGCCGCGACGGTTCGTTGCGCTCGTTGTCGTCGCGCACCAGCGCATCGACGCCGATCAGCGGCTTGACGCCCTTCGCCTGCGCGGTCTTGTAGAACTTGACCAGCGCGAAGAGGTTGGCCTGGTCGGTGAGCGCGACCGCCGGCATCCCCATGCGCGCGGTCGCGTCGATGAGGCCTTCGCGCAGCAGCCTGCCGTCATCCTCCTTCTCGCTCTCGATGCGGACGACGCCGTCGACGAGCGAGTACTCGGTGTGGACGTGGAGATGGACGAACCGGGCTGCCATGGACGGCGGGCTCTCGGGATCAGCGGGGAAGGCAGGATTGTACCGGCGCGAAGCTCCGCCGGTGCACCGGGGAAGGCCCCAATCGACGCAGCGCAGCGAGGTGCTCCGGCGTGCCGTAGCCCTTGTGCCCCGCAAAGCCGTACCCGGGGTAGCGCACCGTCGAGCTCGCACATGAACCGATCTCGCGCCACTTTGGCGAGGATCGACGCCGCTCCCACGCAAGTCACGCTGGCGTCGCCCGCGACGACCGCCTCGATGCGTGCAGTCGAACGGCAGGCCCGCGAGGCTCGGGCAACGGTCGCCGTCGACGATCACGTGCGCCGGGGCGCAGCGCAGCGCCGAGCATGGCGCGGCGCATGGCCAGCATCGTCGCCTGCAGGATGTTGATCGAATCGACTTCGCAGGCGTCGGCCCAGCCGAGCCCGAAGGCGATGCTGCGGTCCTGGATCCGCTGTGCCAGTTCTTCACGCACCTGTGGCGACAGCGACCTTGGAATCCGCAATGCCGCGGATCGGCCGCCTGCGATCGAGGATCACCGCCGCCGCGACGACCGGGCCCGCGAGCGGGCCGCGACCCGCCTCGTCGACGCCGGCCGTCAGTCCGGCCTTGCGCAGGTCGAAACCGGCCTGCTGCGGATCGGCGCGCCTCACCGCCCGGCAGTCCGCTGCTGCTGCAGTTCCAGGATGGCGTCGGCGGCGCGCGCACTGGCATCGCGTCGCAGCGTCTGGTGGATCTCCGTGAACGTCGCGATGAGTTCCGCGCGATCGGGACGTTCGAGCTGTGCCAGCAGCGCGGGGCCCAGCACGTCGGGCCGCACGTCTTCCTGCAGGTACTCCGGCACGACCTGCCGTCCCGCCAGCAGGTTCGGCTGCGCGAAGTACTCGGCCTTCATCAGCTTCATGCCGCGCATCAGCCACGCCGTGAGCGGCGCGAGGCGATACGCGACCACCATCGGCCGCTTGATCAGCGCCGTTTCGAGCGTCGCCGTGCCCGACGCGACCAGCACCGCATCGGCAGCAGCCAGCGCTTCCTGCGCGCGACCGTCGACGACCGTGACGGGAACGCCCGGAGCGTGCTGCGCGAGGCTGTGCTCGAACATCGTCCGCACCGCGGCGTTGGCCATCGGCGCCACGAACTGGATGTCGGGGCGACGCTCGTGCAGCCACGCCAGCGTCGCGGCGAAGGGCCCACCGAGCTTGGCGACTTCGCCACGTCGGCTGCCGGGCAGCACCGCCACGGTGGGTGCGCTGGCGTCGAGTCCCAGGGCTGCGCGCGCGGGACCCGGCGGTGACTCGAGCGGAATGCGATCGGCCAGCGGATGACCGACGAACACCGCACGCACGTCGTGCGCGTCGTAGAACCTGCTTTCGAACGGCAGCACGCAGAGCACGAGATCGACGGACTGGCCGATCGTGCGCACCCTGCCCTGTCGCCAGGCCCACACCTGCGGACTGACGTACTGCACGGTGGGAATGCCCTGCGCCTTGAGCTGGGCCGCGACCCGCAGATTGAATTCGGGGGAGTCGATGCCGACGAAGACGTCGGGTCGTGCCTGCGAGCAGTCGCGCGACGAGGTCGCGACGCAGGCGCAGCAGGCGCGGCAGGTGCTTGCAGGATCTCGGCGAGACCCATGATCGCGAGTTCTTCGGACGAGACCCAGGCTTCGCAGCCCGCCTCCACCATGCGCGGTCCGGCGACGCCGAACGCACTCAGCGTCGGCTGGCGCGCATGCAGCGCACGCAGCAAGCCACCGCCGAGGTTGTCGCCCGAGGCTTCGCCGGCGACCAGCGCCAGTTTCACCACGGCACCGTCAGCGCACGAGGCTGCGCGTGGACTGCGGGATGAAGTCGACCAGCAACTGCACTTCGGGCTGGTCCCTGGCCGCCGCGGTCAGGCGCTCGACGCGCCTCTTCGAGCCGCAGGCCCGAGCGATACAGCGTGCGGTACGCGTTGCGCAGGTTGCGGATCTGCTCGGGTGAAAAGCCGCGCCGCTTGAGGCCTTCGGAATTGATGCTGTGCGGCTTGGCCGGGCCGCCGACCGCCATCACGTACGGCGGCACGTCACGCGTCACCGCCGCATTGTTGGCGAGAAACGCGTGCGCACCCACCTTGCAGAACTGGTGGACGCCGGCGAAGCCGCCCATGATCACCCAGTCGCCGAGCACGACGTGGCCGCCGAGCGTGGAGCTGTTGGCGAGCACGCACTGGTTGCCGACGATGCAGTCGTGCGCCACGTGCGAATACGACATGAACAGGTTGTCGTTGCCGATCGTGGTGACGCCGCGGTCCTTGGTCGTGCCGCGATTGAGCGTGACGAACTCGCGGATGACGTTGCGGTCGCCGATCTCGAGGCGCGTCGGCTCGCCCTTGTACTTCTTGTCCTGCGGCGCATCGCCGACCGACGCGAACGCGTGGATGACGTTGTCGGCGCCGACCCTGGTGTGGCAGTGGATCGCCGCGTGCGTGCCGAGGCGCGTGCGTGCGCCGATCTCGACACCCGGGCCGATCACGCAGTACGGCCCGATCTCGACGCCGTCGCCGAGCACCGCGTCCGGCGCGACGATCGCCGTCGCGTGGATGGAGCCACTCATCGCTGCCTCTCCTTCGTGCGCCTGGGCGTCAGCCCGGCATCACCATCATTTCTGCCGAGCAGGCTTCTTGGCCCGCCACTTCGGCCACCGTCGAGAACTTCCAGATCGTGCGGATCCTGCGCTCGAGCACCACCTTGAGCAACAACTGGTCCCCCGGCACGATGGGGCGGCGGAACCGCGCCTTGTCGATGCCCGCGAAGTAGAACTTCACGTTCTCGTCGGGATAGATGCCGGCGGTGACGAAGCACAGGATGCCGGCCGCCTGCGCCAGCGCCTCGAGCATGAACACGCCGGGCATCACCGGACGGCCCGGGAAGTGGCCGGAGAAGAACTGCTCGTTGGCCGTGACGTTCTTGAGCGCGACCAGCCGCTCGCCGGACACGCATTCGAGCACGCGGTCCACGAGCAGCATCGGATACCGGTGCGGCAGGCGCCGCATGACTTCGTCGATGCCGAATCCACCCTGTGCTTCGCTCATGTGTCCTTCCCGTCCTGTTCGTCGTCTGCGTGCGGGCCGGCGCCCTTTTCGAGGGCGCGCACGCGGCGCGCCAGTTCGTCGAGCTGCTGGAACCGCGCGCTGTTGCGGCGGAAACGCCGCGCCTCGTCGAAGGGCAGCTGCCCCGAGTACAGCCCGGGCTTGGTGATCGAGTGCGACACCATCGTCTTGCCCGTGAGGTACACGTCGTCGGAGATCTGCAGGTGCCCGACGATGCCGACCATGCCGCCGAGCATGCAGCGCTTGCCGATCGTGACGCTGCCCGAAATGCCGACGCAGCCCGAGATCACCGTGTGCTCGCCGATGCGGCAGTTGTGCCCCACCTGCACCTGGTTGTCGATCTTCACGCCGTCGCTCGATGACCGTGTCACCGATCGCGCCGCGGTCGATGGTGGAGTTGGCGCCGATCTCGACGTCGTCGCCGATCACGCACCGAGCCGACCTGCGGGATCTTGACGAAGCCGTCCTTGTCCGGCGCGTGCCCGAAGCCGTCGGCGCCGATGACGACGCCCGGATGCAGCAGGCAGCGCTCGCCGATGCGGACGCCGGCGCAGAGCGTGACGTGACGCGACGAGGCGCGTGGCCGCACCCACGACCGCGCTGCTCGAGCACGACGCAGTTGGGACCGATCTGCGCCCGTGCGCCGATCCTGGCCCCCGCGCCGACGTAGGCATTGGGGCCGATCCAGGCCGATGGGATCGACTTCGGCGTCGGCTTCGACGACCGCGCTGGGATGACGGCCTGCCAGGCATCGCTGCCTCGGGATACAGCACCTGCGCGATCCGCGCGTAGGTCGCGTACGGATTGGCAGCGATCAGCGCGTTGGTCGGGCAGTCGTCGACGCGTCGACGCATCGAGCACCACCGCCGCGGCGCGGGTGCCCGGCAGGTGGCGTCGATACCTGGAGTTGGCGAGGAACGAGATCGCGCCCGCGCCGGCTTCCTGCAGCGTCGCGACACGCTCGATCAGCGTGTCGGGATCGCCGCGCAGCTCGCAGCCGAAACGTGCCGCCAGTTCGCCCAGGCGCACCGGCATGCTCGGTCGGCTCCCCTGCGTCCTGACCCGGTCCGGATCAGGGCTTGGCGGGTGCGCGGCCCTTCGCCTGCAGCGCCGACAGCACCTGGCCGGTGATGTCGATCGACGGGCTGGCGAAGAGCGCATCGGCGATCACGAGGTCGAGCCCCGCGGTCTTGGCGTAGTTCTGCACTTCCTGCAGGACCGAGCGCTGCAACTGGCCGAGCGCCTCGTTGCGGCGCACGTTCAGGTCTTCCATGAATTCGTTCTGCTTGCGCGCGAATTCGCGCTGGCCGTCGCGCAGCGCCTTTTCCTGGTTGCGGCGCTCGGCTTCGGCCATCGTCGCGCCGTCCTTCTGCAGCTTGTCCTCGCGGGCCTTGAGGTCGCGCTCGATGTTCTGCAGGTCGCGCTTGCGCGCGGCGAACTCGTTCTCGAGCGCCTGCGAGGCGGCCTGGGCCTGCGGCGCTTCCTGCAGCAGGCGTGCCACGTTGACGACGCCGATCTTCGTCTGCGCCTGCGCCGCGGAGAGCGGCAGAGCAACGGCAGCGAGCGTCAGGAAAGCAAGCAGGGTGGTCTTGATGCGCATGGAACGGGGTACCTCAGAAAGCCTGGCCGATCGAGAACTGGAAACCTTCCGTCTCGTCGGGATATTCAACAGCGTTGCCCTTGAACTCGTTGAGCGGCACGGCGTAGCTGAACCGGAAGACGCCGAGCGGCGCCATCCACTGGACGGCGACGCCGGTCGAATAACGTAGTTTATCAAACGAGAACTCATAATCCACCGGCGTCACGCCGTCTCGACCGACGAAAGCGACGTCGTCGTTGGAGAACACGTTGCCGACGTCGAAGAACAGCGCTGAAACGCGCGCTGTTCTTCCACTTGGCCGGCATCGGCAGCAGCAGTTCGAACTGGTTGGTGAACTTGATGTTGCCGCCGTACGGGTTGCCGAAGGAGTCCTTCGGGCCCAGGCGGCTTTCGCGGAAGCCGCGCACCGTTTCGGGGCCGCCGGCGAAGAAGCGCCGGTACGGCGGCATCGACGTGGTGTCGCCGAGCGCCTCGCCGTAGCCCGACCTCGCTGTTGATCATCAGCGTGAGCCACTTGCCGATCGGCACGAACTGCAGGTAGTCGTAGTTGAAGCTGACGAGAACTCGATGTCGCTGACCGGGCAGCGTGTAGCGCGGCGCTCAGGCGGTGGCGCGCGCCGCGGTCGGCGAACAGCGCGCGGTTGCGCGAATCGAACGACCAGCCGAGCCGAGTAGCTCGAACGTGTCGAACCTGCGTGCCGTAGTACGTGAGCGTGATCGGCGGAATGCCGACGTTCTGCGTCTCCGTGTACGTGTTGCCGTTGTTCTGCACCCAGTAGAGCGCCTCGGCGGCGCTCGAGTTCGGGTCGGTGAACAGGTCGGAGCGCTGCGCCGCGAGGCCCATGCGCACGCGACTGGAATTCCGAGATCGGCCAGCCGTAGTCGACGGCCGAGCGTGCCGGTCTCGGTCTCGAAGTCCGACGACGAGCTCGTGAACTGGTCGATCGTGCGCCAGGTCGCCGAGACCGTGCGCGACACGCCGTCGATCGTCGTGTACGGGTCGGTGTGCGAGAGGCTGAACACCTTGCTGTACTGGCCCGCGTTGATTTCGGCGGCCACGCGGTTGCCGGTGCCCATGAAGTTGCTGTGCACGAAGCTGCCGTTCAGCAGGATCGACTGCGACTCGGAGTAGCCGATGCCGCCGCTGAACTGGCCCGGCAGGCCTTCCTTGATGTCGTAGGTGACGTCGACCAGGTCGGGCGTGCCCGGCACCGGGTTGGTCTCGACCTCGACCTTCTCGATGAACGGCAGGCGCTGCAGGCGGACTCTTGGAGCGCTCGATCGCCGCGTTCGACAGGTAGCCGCCTTCCATCTGGCGGATTTCGCGGCGCAGCACGTCGTCGTTGATGCCGGTGCTGCCCGTGAAACGCGATGTTGCGCACGTAGGCGCGATTGCCCGGGTCGACGAGGAACGTGAGCTCGATTTCCTTCGTCTCGGGGTTTTCCTTCGGCACCGGGTCGATCTTCGCGAACGCGTAGCCGTCCTGGCCGAGGCGCAACTGCATCAGCTCGGTGGTCGCGGTGACCATCTTGCGCGAGAAGATGTCGCCCTTGCGCACCGCGAGCAGCCGCTCAGCGTCCGCTTCCGGCACGACCAGGTTGCCGGCGATCTTGACGTCGGAGATGCGGTAGACCTCGCCTTCCTTCACGTTGAGCGTGATGAAGATGTCGTCCTTGTCCGGCGTGATCGCGACCTGCGTCGACTCGACGTCCATGTTCGCGTAGCCGCGGTCCATGTAGTACGAACGCAGCTTCTCGATGTCGCCCGACAGCTCCTCGCGCGAGTAACGGTCGTCCTGCTTGTACCAGGACAGCCAGTTCGGCGTCTGCAGCTTGAAATCCTCGAGCAGGTCGTCGTCGCTGAACGCCTCGTTGCCGACGATGTTGATCTGCCGGATCTTCGAGCGCTTGCCTTCGACGATGTCGACCGCGATCTTGACGCGGTTGCCCGGCGACTTCCTCGACCTTGGTGTCGACCTGCACCGCGTACTTGCCGCGCGAGAAGTACTGGTCGGTGAGGAAGCGCTCGACTTCGTCGAGCGTCGACTGGTTGAACGTCTTGCCGCGCGCGAGGCCCACGTTGCGCAGCGACTTCTCGAGGTCCTCGGTCTTGATGTCCTTGTTGCCCGTGATCGTGAAGCTCTCGATCGACGGGCGCTCGAGCACGGCGATGACCAGCGTGCCGCCGTCGCGGCGGATCTCGACGTCGCGGAAGAAGCCGGTCGCGTACAGCGCGCGCAGCGCTTCGTCGACGCGGCGGCTGTCGAGCCGGTCGCCGATGTTCACGGGCAGGTAGTTGTAGACCGTGCCTTCGGTGATGCGCTGCAGGCCCTCGATCCGGATGTCGCCGACGGTGAACTCCGCGCTCTCGGTCTGGGCGAGAACGGCAGGTACGGCAAGGAGCAAGGCCGGCAGGACGGCCGCAAACTTCAGTCGCATTGTTTTAAGGGAAGCTCAGCTGAACAACCGCGAGAGGTCGTTGTAGAACGCGAAACTCATGAGCATGAGCAGCAGCAGGATGCCGATCTGCTGGCCCACCGCCTGCGCGCGCTCGGAGAGCGGGCTGCCCTTGACGACTTCGGCCAGCTGGTAGACCACCTGGCCGCCGTCGAGGATCGGGATGGGCAGCAGATTCAGCACGAACAGGCTCACGCTCACGACCGCGAGGAAGGAAAGGAACGACAGTATGCCCTGTCGCGCGGAAAAACCGGCGTACTCCGCGATGTTGATCGGCCCGCTCAGGTTCTTGACCGAGACGTCGCCGGTGGCGACGTTCCAGATCATGCGGATCGTCAGCACCGACATGTCCCAGGTCTTTTCGACCGCACGGCCCGACGGCAGCGACCGGCCCGAAACGCTCGACGCGTCTTCATGCTCCTCCGGCACCGCGAGGCCCGCGACCGGCTGGATGCCGATGCGACCGATCATGCGGTCGCCGTCGCGCTGCGCTTCGACTTCGATCGGGACTTCGAGACGCTCGCCCTTGCGGTCGAGCACGAACGTGAGCGTCTTGCCGGGGCTCGGCTGGACGATCTTCACCATCGCTGGGAAGTCGGCAACCGGCTGGCCCGCCACGGACGACGACGCGGTCGCCGACCTGCAGGCCCGCCCGCTCGGCCGGGCTGCCCGGCACGATCTTGCCGATCTCGGTCGGGATGGTCGGGATACCAGAAGTCGAAGCCGAGGCCCGACATGCAGCGCGCCCGGCTCGGTCAGTGCCCGGCGGTCGCCCTCGATCACGAAGTCGACGCTGCGGCGGCTGCCCGCGCCCTCGTCGCCCTGCACTTCGAGTTCGATCGGCGTGCCGTCCATCAGGCGGTCGAGGATCGCGAGCACCGCGCCTTCGCGCGTCGCGACCGGCTTGCCGGCCGACGCCGACGATCGCATCGCCCGACTGCAGTCCGGCCCGGGCGGCGATCGAATCGGCCGTCACGTCGCCGATCACCGGCTTGAGCGCCGGGGTGCCGACGACCAGCAGGATCCAGTAGGCGACCGCGGCGAACAGGAAATTGGCGAACGGGCCGGCCAGCAGCACCAGGATGCGGCGCCAGACCGGCTTGCGGTTGTAGGCCTGGCTCAGCCATGGCCGGATCGACCGGACCTTCACGCTCGTCGAGGAGTTTGACGTAACCCCCTAACGGGATTGCAGAAAATGCATATTCGCGTTCCGTCCTGCGCCGCGCCGCGACCACAGCACGCGGCCGAAGCCGATCGAAAAGCGCAGGACCTTGATGCCCATGCGCCGGGCCATCCAGAAATGGCCGTACTCGTGCACGGCAACGAGGATGCCGATGGCCACGAGGAACGCCAGGATGTAGGTCAGTATCGTCATGCTCCTGCCCGGGCAGCCTGTCCCAGCCTCGCCTGCGCGAGGTCGCGGGCCCAGCGGTCTGCCTCCAGAATGTCCCCTATGTCGTTCGCGGGCGCGTTGCGATGCGCGCCCATCACGCCATCGATCAGCGCCGGAATGCCGAGGAAATCGAGCCGGCCCTCGAGGAACGCCGCCACCGCCACCTCGTTGGCCGCATTGAGCGCCGCCGGAGCCGTCCCGCCCGCTTCGGCGGCGGCCCGCGCCAGCACCAGCGCAGGAAACCGCACCAGGTCCGGCGCCTCGAAATCGAGCCGCGCCGCGGCCACGAGATCCAGTGATTCTACACCGGAGCCGATCCGCTCCGGCCAACCGAGGGCGTGGGCGATCGGGGTGCGCATGTCCGGGTTGCCGAGCTGCGCCAGGATCGATCCGTCCACGTACTCCACCATCGAATGCACGATGCTCTGCGGATGTACGACCACGCTGACGCGGGACGGTTCCATGCCGAACAGCACGCAGGCCTCGATCAGCTCGAGTCCCTTGTTCATCAGGGTGGCGGAATCGACCGAAATCTTGCGGCCCATGCGCCAGCGCGGGTGGGCGCAGGCCTGGTCCGGCGTGACGCCCGCCATCTGCTCGCGGCGTGGCGCGCAGGAACGGCCCGCCCGAGGCGGTGAGCAGGATGCGGCGCACGCCCCTGGGCGCCTGCCCCGTCTGCAGCGACGGCCGGCATGCACTGGAAGATCGCGTTGTGCTCGCTGTCGATCGGCACCAGCACGGCGCCGCCGCGGCGGGCCGCATCGACGAGCAACGCACCCGCCATCACCAGCGATTCCTTGTTCGCGACCAGCACGTGCTTGCCGGCGCGCGCCGCCGCCAGCGTCGACGGCAGCCCGGCGGCGCCGACGATGGCCGCCATCACGCACGTCGACCTCGGGACTGGCGGCGACCGCGTTCAGCGCATCGACGCCGCAGAGCGACTTCCGTGGGGCACTGGGCCGCACGCAGTTCGACGCTCGAGCCGCCGCGCGGACTCCGGGTCCTGCAGCACGGCGACGCGCCGGCCGGAATCGCACGCACTGCTCGCAGCAGCGCAGCCCAGTTCGACGCTGCCGCCAGCGCGGTGACCGACGTAACGATCGGGGTGCCGCGCCAGCACGTCGAGCGTGCTGACGCCGATGCTGCCGGTGCTGCCGAGGACCGCGACGCGCTTCACGGGACCAGGCCCAGCGCGAGCAGTCCGAGCAGGAAGGTCGGCGCCGCCGCGGTGAGGCTGTCGATGCGGTCGAGGATGCCGCCGTGACCGGGCAGCAGCTTGCCGCTGTCCTTCAGGCCGACGTGACGCTTGAACATGCTTTCGGTCAGGTCGCCGACGACCGACACCAGCGCGACGAGCTCACAGAGGAACAGCCAGGGCCAGAACGGCATGTCGAACAGTGAACGCGCACGGCGACGGCCACCGTGGCGGCGGCCAGCATGCCGGCCGCAAAGCCTTCCCAGGTCTTGCCGGGGCTCACGTGCGGCGCGAGCTTGCGCTGGCCGAACGTGCGACCGCCGAAGTACGCGCCGACGTCGGCCGCGGCGATCAGCACGATCAGGTACAGCAGCAGCAACTGGCCGTGCGGCTGCAGCGTGACGAGGTGCGACGAGGCCGATGCCGGCCGGCACCAGCACCAGGAAACCGACGACGGCCGCGGCCAGTGCGGCCGCCCGCCTGTGCCCGCAGCGCCAGCCAGACGAATGCGACCAGCCACCAGAGGGCGGCGATGCGCAGGATATTGGTCGAGCCAGCGCGGGTCGCTCGCCAGCATCTCCGCGCCCGTGAGCGCGAGCAGGATGGCGGCGGCATACGCGAGCCGAGCCGGCACGGATTGCAGCCGCGCGAAGCCAGCCCATTCGTACCCGCCCGCGAATATCGCGACCGACGATCAGCGCCACCGCCACGTCGGGCGGCAACCAGACCAGCACGACGATGACCAGGGCTGCGAGCAGCAGCGCGGTCACGATGCGCGCGCGCAGGGCGGCGTTCATCGTGCGGCCTGCGCGTCGGTCAGGCCGAAGCGTCGCTGCCGGCTGGCGTAGAAACGCAACGCGGCCTCGAGCGCGGCGTCGTCGAAATCGGGCCAGAGCGTGTCGCAGAAATAGAGCTCGGAGTAGGCGAGGTTCCAGAGCAGGAAGTTGCTGATGCGCTGCTCGCCACCGGTGCGGATGAACAGGTCCGGTTCGGGCGCGCCCGCCAGCTGCAGCTGGTCCGCGAACAGGGCTTCGTCGATCGCTGCGGGCTCGATCTCGCCGGCGACGGCGCGTGCCGCGAGCTTGCGCGCGGCTTCGACGATGTCCCAGCGGCCGCCGTACGAGACGGCGATGAACAGCGTCATGCGCTGGTTGGCTGCCGTGCGCGCCTCGGCGGCGGCGATCTTCGCGTCGAGTCCTGCGCGCAGCCGCGACAGGTCGCCGATGAAGCGCACGCGGATGCCGTTGCGGTGCAGCTCGTCGACCTCCTTGTCGATCGACTCGACGAAGAGTTCCATGAGCCGCGTGACTTCGTCCTGCGGGCGCTGCCAGTTCTCGCTCGAGAACGCGAAGATGGTCAGCGCCTCGATGCCGCGCCGCGCGCAGCCTTCGACGGTCGCGCGCACGGCCTTGGCGCCCGCCCGGTGGCCGAGGTGGCGAGGCAATGCGCGGCGCTGGGCCCAGCGCCCGTTGCCATCCATGATGACGGCGACGTGGCGTGGGAGGCCGGACGCGCCCGCTGCGGTTGCGCCACGGCTCAGACCTGCATCAGTTCCTTTTCTTTCTCGTGCAGCACCACGTCGACCTCGGCGACGAACTTGTCGGTGAGCTTCTGCACGTCCTCCTGGGCGCGACGGTCGTCGTCCTCGGAGACGAGCTTTTCCTTCAGCATTTCCTTGAGGTCCTGCATGACGTCGCGGCGCACGTTGCGGATCGCGACGCGCGCGTTCTCGGCTTCGTGCTTCACGACCTTGGTCAGGTCGCGGCGGCGTTCCTCGGTGAGCGCGGGCATCGGCACGCGGATCACGTTGCCGGCCGTGTTCGGCGTGATGCCGAGGTCGGACTTCATGATCGCCTTCTCGATGACCGCGACCATCTGCTTGTCGTAGGGCACGATCGTGAGCGTGCGCGCGTCCTCGACCGCGACGTTGGCGACCTGGTTCAGCGGCGATTCGGCGCCGTAGTAGTCGACCCGGATGTGGTCGACCAGGCTCGGCGCTGGCGCGCCCCGTGCGCAGTCGCTTCAGTTCGTGCCGGTAGGCAGCAACGCACTTGGCCATGCGTTCGGCGGCGTCTTTCTTCACTTCTTCGAGCATGGAATCTCCCGGTCGAACGGCTCGCGCCGTCTCAGTTCGTGACCAGCGTGCCCACGTCGCTCGCCAGTGGCGGCACGCACGAGGGCACCCGGATCGTTCAGGTTGAACACACGCAGCGGCAGGTGGTGGTCGCGGCACAGCACGATCGACGTCTGGTCCATCACGTTGAGCCGCTGGTCGAGCACCTGGTCGTACGTCAGGCGATCGTACCGCTTTGCCGACGGGTTCAGCATCGGGTCGGAATCGTAGATGCCGTCCACCTTGGTGGCCTTCAGCAGCAGGTCGGCCTCGATCTCGATGGCGCGCAGGCTCGCGGCCGTGTCGGTCGTGAAGAACGGGTTGCCGGTGCCGGCGGCGAAGATGATCACGCGCCCCTTCTCGAGGTGGCGCACGGCGCGGCGACGGATGTAGTCCTCGCACACCTGGTTGATGCGCACGGCCGACATGACGCGGGTGGCCACGTTCATGGATTCGAGCGCGTCCTGCAGGGCGAGCGAATTCATGACCGTGGCGAGCATGCCCATGTGGTCGCCGGTGACGCGGTCCATGCCGGCACGCGCGAGGCCCGCGCCGCGGAACAGGTTGCCGCCACCCACGACCACGCCGATCTCGGTGCCCGTTTCCTGGACGCTGCGGATTTCGGTGGCGAGACGACGGAGAAAGGCCGGGTCGATGCCGTAGTCGGAGTCGCCCATCAGGGCCTCGCCCGACAGCTTGACGAGGATGCGGCGGTTGCGCGGTTGCGTATCGGCTTTCGGTTCCATCGTCCCTCGCCAGCGGCCCGTTTGCAGGGCCGCCATTATAAGGAACCCCGCTTGCGCGGGGTTCCGGGTAGGTCTAAATCACCGGGCGGACCCGGGACTCAGGAGCCCCGAACCGCAGCAGCCACTTCCTCGGCGAAGTTTTCCTGCTTTTTCTCGATGCCGGCGCCGACTTCGAAGCGCACGAAGCGCGCGACCCTGGCGTTGGCCTTCTTCAGGACGTCGCCGACGGCCTGCTTGTCGTCCTTCACGAACGGCTGGCCGAGCAGCGTGATTTCACCGAGGAACTTGCGGATCTTGCCGTCGACCATCTTGGCCACGATTTCCGCCGGCTTGCCGACGGTCTTCGGGTCCTGGGCGACCTGGGCGACGAAGATTTCCTTTTCCTTGGCGACCTGGTCGGCCGGCACGTCGTCCGCCGACAGGTACATCGGGTTGATCGCCGCGATGTGCATCGCCAGGTCATGGCCGAGCGCGTCGTCGCCACCGTGCAGCGCAACGATCACGCCGATGCGGGTGCCGTGGCTGTAGGTGGCGAGCGGAGCGTCCGACTTGATGATCTCGAAGCGACGCACGCCGATGTTCTCGCCGATGCGGGCGATCAGTTCACGGCGGGTTTCTTCGACCGTCTTGCCCGAGGCGAGCTTCGTGGCGAGCAGCGCGTCGAGGTCGGCCGGCTGCGCGGTGAGCGCAGCCTTGGCGACGTCGGCGGCAAAGCCCTGGAAGTCCTTCTCGCGCGCGACGAAGTCCGTCTCCGAGTTGACCTCGACGACCGCGGCCTGCTTGCCGTCGGCCGAACGCTCGACGACGACCACGCCTTCGGCGGCCACGCGACCGGCCTTCTTGTCGGCCTTCGCGAGGCCCGACTTGCGCATGATCTCGGCGGCGGCCTCGAGGTCGCCGTTGGTTTCGACCAGCGCCTTCTTGCACTCCATCATGCCGGCGCCCGTGCGCTCACGCAGCGCCTTCACTGCTTCTGCGGTGACGGCCATGATCAGGCGCCTTCGGTCGGGGTCGGGGCAGCGGCTTCGGCGGCGGGAGCAGCAGCTGCGGCAGCGGGCGCAGCCGCGGCGGCCGGCTTCGCCTTGCGGGCAGCCTCGCGACGGGCCATGAAGGCCTCGGCGCTCTCTTCCGGATCGGCCTCGACGAGTTCTTCGGCGCGCTGTTCGGCGGCCGCGGTGTCGTCGGTCGGCTTGCGCTTGGGACCGGCGGCGGTCTTCTTGCGGGCCGGGGCCTTGCGGGCCGGCTTCGGTGCGCCGGTGCGCGCGCGCGGCTTGCCTTCCTCGTCGAGTTCGACGAACTCGTCCTCACCGACCTGCATTTCGACGACCGTCGAACGGCCCTCGATGACGGCGTCGGCGATGCCCGAGGCATAGAGCTGGATCGCGCGCATGGCGTCGTCGTTGCCCGGGATCACGTAGCTGATGCCTTCCGGCGAGCAGTTCGTGTCGACCACGGCGACGACGGGAATGCCGAGCTTCTGCGCTTCGTGGATCGCGATCTTCTCGTGACCGACGTCGATCACGAACATCACGTCCGGCATGCCGTCCATGTCCTTGATGCCGCCGAGGCTGCGGTCGAGCTTCTCGCGCTCGCGGCGCACCATCTGCGCTTCGCGCTTGCTGCGCTGGTCGAGCGTGCCGTTCGCCTGCATCTCGTCGATTTCGGCGAGGCGGCGGATCGACTGCTTGATCGTCTTGAAGTTGGTGAGCATGCCGCCGAGCCAGCGGTGGCTGACGTAAGGCATGCCGCAGCGGGCCGCTTCCTGGGCGATCGCTTCGCGCGCGGAGCGCTTGGTGCCGACGAAGAGGACCTTGCCGCCGTCGGCGACGACGTTGCGGACGAACCCCGCAGCCTCGTTGTAGAGGGGCAGCGAGTGCTCGAGGTTGATGATGTGGATTCGGTTACGTTCGCCGAAGATGAATTGGGACATCTTCGGGTTCCAGAAGCGGGTCTGGTGTCCAAAATGAACACCCGCTTCCAGCATCTGTCGCATGGACATGCCGGTCATAGAAAACTCCTTGAAGGGTTGAACCTCCACACACCCCATGCGGCAACCCAGGAAAGTCTCACGACCTGCCGGGCACCCAGCCACACGTGACGGTGTGTGTGCGGATTTGGTTGTCAAAAAAGGCCGCGCTTTATACCATCGCGGCCTCGGATTTTCAAATACTTACGCGCCTTCGCCGCTGCCGGCCGCCTGGAGGCGCCAGGACCCATTCCAAATGCAGTATTCCCCCACCCCGGCGCCGCGCCCGATCCAAGGACGCCACCGGGCACGTGCTGATCAAGGGTCCCGCGGACCAGGCCGCCATGCGCGTCGCGGGCCGCCTCGCCGCCGACGTGCTCGACATGATCGGTCCGCAGGTCGTGCCCGGGCGTCACCACCGACGAACTGAACCAGGTCTGCCACGACTACATCGTGGGCCAGCAGCAGGCGATCCCTGCCCCGCTCAACTACCGGGGCTTCCCGAAGTCGATCTGCACCTCGGTGAACCACGTGGTCTGCCACGGCATCCCGGGCGACAAGAAGCTGAAGCACGGCGACATCGTCAACGTCGACATCACCGTGATCAAGGACGGCTTCCACGGCGACACCAGCCGCATGTTCCACGTCGGCAAGCCGCTGCCGCACGCCGTGCGCCTGTGCGACCTCACCTACCAGGCGATGTGGCTCGGCATCCGCACCGTGCGGCCCGGCGCGCGCCTCGGCGACATCGGCGCGACGATCCAGAAGTTCGTCGAGGCGAACCATTGCTCGGTCGTGCGCGAATACTGCGGCCACGGCATCGGCCGCGGCTTCCACGAGGACCCGCAGGTGCTGCACTACGGCACCGCGGGCACCGGGATCGAACTCGAAGCCGGCATGACGTTCACGATCGAGCCGATGGTCAACGCGGGACGGCGCGACGTGCGCCTGCTGCCGGACGGCTGGACGGTGATCACGCGCGACCATTCGCTGTCGGCGCAGTGGGAGCACACGATCCTCGTGACCCCGACCGGCTACGAAGTCCTGACGCTCGGCGCCAACGAGCAACCCCCGGCGTGAGCACACCGCTGGCACCGCTCGACGACCTCGACACGGGCCCGATCCCGTTCGCACCCGGCCCCGTGGCCCTTCCTGGCCACGCTGCCCACCGCGCTGGAAGCCACGCGGCGATACCGTCGCCGCGTTCCGCAAGGCGCTGGCGGACGGCGACGCGAGCCTCAAGGCAGCGGTTTGCCGAGGACGAGCCGGTGGAAGGCCTCGTGCGCGATCGCGCGCGCATGGTCGACATCGTGTTGCGCAGCGCCTGGCAACTGCACGTCGGTGCGCACGCCAACGACGTGAACCTGATCGCCGTCGGCGGCTACGGCCGTGGCGAGCTGCACCCCTGCTCCGACATCGACGTCCTGATCCTGCTGCCGAAGAGCGAAGTCGTCGAGGCCGAAGCCGGCATCGAGCGCTTCCTCACGTTCCTGTGGGACATCGGGCTCGAGGTCGGTCACTCGGTGCGCACGATCGACGACTGCCAGCGCGAAAGCGCCGCGGACGTCAGCGTCGCCACCACGTTCATCGAGGCGCGCCTGCTGTCCGGACCCGACCACCTGTTCCAGTCGATGCGCCGCGCGCTCGCGCAGGACAAGGTGTGGTCGTCGAAGGCGTTCTTCGAGGCGAAGGTGGCCGAGCAGCAGTCGCGCCATCACCGCTACCACGACACCGGCTACAACCTCGAGCCGAACGTGAAGGCGAGCCCGGGCGGCCTGCGCGACATCCAGACGATCGGCTGGGTCGCCAAGCGCCACTTCGGCGCCGAGACGCTCGACGAACTGATCGGCCACGGCTTTCTCACGGCCGGCGAGCTGCGCAAGCTGCGGCAGGCGCAGGCGTTCCTGTGGAAGGTGCGGTTCGCGCTGCACACGATCACGGGCCGGCGCGAAGACCGGCTGCTGTTCGATCACCAGATCCGCATCGCCAAGCAGTTCGGCTACGAGGACGCAACCTACACGCTGGCGGTCGAGCAGTTCATGCAGCGGTACTACCGCACCGTCATGGACGTCAGCCTGCTCAACGAAATGCTGCTGCAGCTGTTCCGCGAGGCGATCCTGAACGAGGGCGAGAACACGATCGTCCCGCTCAATCCGCGCTTCCAGATCCGCAACGATTACCTCGAAGTGACGGGCGACGACACGTTCGTCCGCAACCCGTCGGCGATCCTCGAGCTGTTCCGCGCTGATGCAGGAAAACCCGGACGTCCGCGGCGTGCGCGCGACGACGATCCGCCTGCTCGGCCGGCACCTGTGGCTGATCGACGAGGAGTTCCGCCAGAACCCGCGGCATCACCGCCTGTTCCTCGAACTGCTGCGCGCACCGGCCGGCGTCACGCACGAACTGCGCCGCATGAACCTGTACGGCGTGCTCGGCCGCTACATCCCGGCGTTCGGCCGCGTCGTCGGCCGCATGCAGTACGACCTGTTCCACGCCTACACGGTCGACGCACACATCCTGTTCGTGCTGCGCAACCTGCGCCGGCATGGCGCTGCCCCGCTTCGAGCACGAGCTGCCCGAGATGTCGCGGCTGTTTGCCACGCTGCAGCGGCCGGAGCTCGCGTACCTCGCCGCGCTGTTCCACGACATCGCCAAGGGCCGCGGCGGCGATCACTCCGAACTCGGCTCCGTCGATGCCGAGGCGTTCTGCCTCGAGCAGGGCCTCTCGCGTTACGACGCGCGCCTGGTCGTCGTGGCTGGTGCGCAATCACCTGCTGTTCTCGGTGACCGCGCAGAAGAAGGACATCTCCGACCCGAAGGTCATCCAGGATTTCGCGCGCACGGTCGGCGACCAGACGCACCTCGATTACCTGTACCTGCTGACCGTCGCCGACGTGCGCGGCACCAACCCGAAGCTCTGGAACTCGTGGAAGGCGTCGCTGTTCCACGACTTCTACGAGCGCGTGCGCCGCGCGCTTGCGCCGCGGCATCGAGTCGCCGGTCGATCGCGAGGAACTCGTGGCCGAGACCAAGGCGAAGGCGCTCGAGCTGCTCGACCTCGAGCAACGTGCAGCCCGAGCGCGCCGCGTCGATCTGGTCGCGCTTCAACGACATCTACTTCCTGCGCTACACGCCGGCCGAGGTCGCGTGGCACACGAAGCTGCTCGCCGACACCGATCCCGACGACGTCTCGCTGCTGGTGGCCGTGCGCACGGCCGTCGAGCGCGGCGGCAACGCCGTGCTGACCTGCGGCCCGCATCGGCAGGAGAACTTCGCCCGCACGACCGCCCTGCTCGACCAGATGGGACTCAACATCGTCGACGCGCGCATCACGCCGCTCGACGGCGGCCTCGGCATCGACACCTACCTGGTGCTCGAGGACACGGGCCTGCCGATCGCCGACCGGCACCGCGCCCAGCAGATCGAGCAGCAGCTGCGTCGCGTGCTGCTGAGCGCCGAGATCGACCTGCCGGTGGTGACGCGCCGCGCGCCGCGCCAGGTGCGCATGTTCACGACGCCGACGCAGATCACCTTCACCGAGGATCCGCTGCAGCAACCGCACGGTGCTCGAGATCATCGCGGGCGACCGGCCGGGCCTGCTGTCGGAAATCGGCAAGGTGTTCCTCGCCGAGCAGATCGACGTCAACACCGCCAAGATCATGACCATCGGCGAACGCGCCGAGGACGTGTTCTACATCACGGATGCGCAGGGCGGACCGCTGACGGAAGCGGCCTGCGAGCGCCTGCGGGAAAGCATCGGGCAGGCGCTCGACCGGCGCGACCAGGCAGCAGCGCCCGGCGTGACCTGATCGAACGCTGGAACCGGCCCGAGTGAATCCCCGCCTCGACCTGCTGCAGCCCTACCCGTTCGAGCAGCTGCGCGCGCTGCTCGCGGGCGCAGTCCCGCCGGCGACGCTGCGCCACATCCCGCTGTCGATCGGCGAGCCCAGGCACGCGCCGCCGGCCTTCATCGGCGAGGCGCTGGTCCGCGCGCTCGACCACTCGCTCGGCAGGTACCCGGTGGCGCTCGGCCTGCCGCAACTGCGCGAGGCGATCGCGCGCTGGCTCGAGCGGCGGTTCCAGCTTGCCCGTGCAGTCGGTGCACGCGGAGACATGGTGATGCCGGTCAACGGCACGCGCGAGGCGCTGTTCTCGTTCGTGCAGGCGGCGGTCGATGCCGAGCTGCGGCACGCGGGCTCACGCCCGCTCGTGTTGATGCCGAATCCGTTCTATCAGATCTACGAGGGCGCGGCCCTGCTCGCCGGCGCCGAACCGCGTTTCCTCAACTGCACCGCGATCGAACGGCTACCTGCCCGATCTCGACGCGGTCGATGCGGCGACGTGGAATCGCTGCCAGGTGCTGTTCCTCTGCACGCCCGGCAACCCCACCGGCGCCGTGATGCCGGACGCGTACCTGCGACGCGCGCTGGAACTCTCTGCCCGCCACGGCTTCGTGATTGCATCGGACGAGTGCTACTCGGAGCTGTATTTCGACGAGGCGTCGCCGCCCACCGGCCTGCTGCAGGCCGCGTTCCGCGCGGGCAACACGACCTTCGAGCGCTGCGCCGTGTTCCACAGCCTGTCGAAGCGCTCGAGCGTGCCCGGGGCTGCGTTCAGGGTTCGTCGCGGGCGATGCGCAGTTTCTGGCGCGGTACCGGCTCTATCGCACGTACCACGGTTGCGCCGTGCCGGTGCACACCCAGCTCGCCAGCCTGCCGGCCTGGAACGACGAAGCGCACGTCGTGGAAAATCGTCGTCTGTACCGCGAGAAGTTCGCGCGCGTCACGCCGGTCATTGCGGAGGCACTGCAGCAGGACATCGCAATTCCCGCGGGCGGCTTCTACCTCTGGCCGCGGGTGGCGGACGACGAGGCGTTCACGCGCGGACTGTTCGCGCAGCAGCACGTGACCGTGCTGCCCGGGCGTTACCTCGCGCGCGAGACCGAGGCTGGAAATCCGGGCATAGGCCGCATTCGAATTTCGCTGGTTGCCAGCATCGACGACTGCGATGAAGCCGCGCGCCGCATCGCCGAGATTCGCCCGCCAATGCCCGTCCGCTGACCCCTGCGACGGCCCGCTAGCGGGTCAAGCCCTTCCTTGCGCAGCTTGACGGCGATCGCCGCGGCAATTTCCTGCAGGGCTGCATCGCTGGACTCGAGCTTGCGGGCGTGCGTCTGCAGCGTATAGACCAGGGCCTTGTCCTGCGTCTGGTAGAAGCTCGACGCGACCTGGGCTTCGCCCTCGGCAATCGAGAACGCCGGCGCCGTCGCGAACTCGCCATAGATCACCGGGACGCCATAGACGCCGTAGTACCCGGTCGCGTAGCCCGCGTCCGTGGCCTTGTACGACGCGTTGCCGCGCGTGTCCCGGCTGCCGCCTTCCTTCGACTCAACGGCGCGGGAAACGAGGCGCGTCGCCAGCACGGCATCGGCCTGGGCCGCTGCGACCGCTTGCTCGATGCTTTCGAGGGTCAGCGGGGTCTTTTCCTTGACCGCGTCGCAGCTGCGGATGGCCTGGACGGACTCGCTCTTGAGTCGCGACGCCATGAAGAACTCGAACGCGCAGCGCTGGTTGACGTTCGGGCTGACGCCGACGACCAGCACCCGGGTGAAGGACTGCTTGCGTGGCGCCCCCTCGGCCCACTCGCCCTTGACCGTGGTCTTCGCCTGGGCGAACCCGGCAAACAGCGCCGCTCCGACCAGGTAGAGCATCGTCGCGACGGCCGCGCTATGGACGGGTCGGCCAATGATGGTGCTGCTGTGCACTGCGTGTTCCTGGTTTGGTGACGTACTGTCACAGTCTACCGGGAGGCATGCAGGAACGGGTCGAGATCAGCGCCTCACGCGCTGGCTGGAAGCGCACCGCGCTCAGGGAATGCGGTACTGCGTCTTGAAGCGGTTGATCTCCTCCAGCACGGTCGGGTCGACCGTCTGCGGATTGATGCGGGCGAAGACTCGCGCCAGCACGTCCCGCTCGCGTTCGTCCACCTGGCCGTCCTGCAAGGCAAGTCGCTCGAGCATCTGCAACTCGTCGCGATCGATGAGGCCATCGTTGGCAAACACACGCAGGAACGAGTACTGCATGATGGCGTTCCAGCTGCTTCCGTCAGTCGTCATGTCACCGCTCTCCGTCAGGTACTGCTGTCCGCGCGGGCGCCAGGCGCCGTGCACGGACTCAAAACTCCGCAGCATCCGCGGCAACCGTGACAATTTCGTGACGGCCTGATGACATCGACTTTCATCTGGGTGACATCACCCCGCCGCACTCACGCACCACACTGCGCGCAGTAGGCCGGCGCTCATGCCGTGCCAGACCAGGAGGTATTCGATGGCAGCGCCTGTCGCGACCGGTCTGTGGCACCGCTTCGATCACGCGGAGCACTCGCTGTGCCTGCGCATCAACCGCAGTTCCCGCCATGCACCCATACGACGCTTTTTCGCGGTCATCAGCCGACTCGGCGACGGCGTCTTCTGGTACCTGTTGCTGCTGGCCTTCGCGCTCAGCGGGCCGCAAGGCGCCGGCGTGGCCGCACAGATGGCGCTGGCCGGGATCGTCGGCACCGCCCTTTACCGGCAGCTCAAGCACCGCCTGGTGCGGGAACGACCCTTCATCTCGCACGCCGGCATCTGCCTGGGCGCGGCTCCCCTCGACCGGTACAGCTTCCCCTCCGGTCATACGCTGCACGCCGTCTGCTTCACGCTCATCGCCACTGCCCACGTGCCGGGACTGGCACCGATCCTCGTCCCGTTCACGCTGCTGATCGCCGCGTCGCGCGTCGTGCTGGGCCTGCATTACCCCACGGACGTGCTCGCCGGCGCCCTGATCGGCGCCGGACTTGCACGCGGCATGCTGCTGGCCTGGTCGCTCTGAACGCGGTCGGCGATGAAAAAAGGCCCGTGACGCTGCGTCACGGGCCTTGGCGCAGCGGTTGCCCGCTCAACGCCTGGACTTTTCCACCTGGAAGATGGACACGGTGCGGCTGATCTCGTTGCCGAGGATCACCAGCGGCTTGCCGTTCGGGCTGTCTTCCTCGGACACGAACGTCACACCCTCGGTCCCGCGGTCGCCGCCAACCTGTCCAGCGACCGCGTGTTTGCGTACGCCGCAAATTCCGGTGCGGCCGGGTTACTGACGTCGTATGCCATCACGCCACCGATGCGCTCCAGTCCGACGAAGGCGTAGGTGCGGCCGCCGACCTTGCCGACGGCCACGCCCTCCGGTTCCGGCCCCTTGTTGTCGCTGCGATTGTCCGGGGCATTGCCGTCGTGGTTCGCATTGAAGAGCGCGGCGTAACCATTGGCCGGGTCCGCCAGGTAACGCTCGAACTGGTCGCCGCTGTCCCAGACCAGTTGCCCTGCCGCCGTCCAGATCGAGAACGAGCGAGCGCCGAACACTTCGATGCGATCGAAGTCGCCGTCACCGTCGGTGTCACCCGATGCATTGGTCACCGTCAACCGGCCCAATGCCGCATTCGCCTTGAGCGCGGCCGCGTTGGGGAACACGGTCGGATCGAGCACGATAAGCGCTGTCGCCTACCCTGACCTCCTCGTCGTAAGCCCGGGAAGTCGTCGCTCGAGCGCGAATCGCCTTCGTTCGCCGTGACCAGGTACTGCTGGCCGCCGACGTTGAAGCTCGCGATCGCGTCCGGCTGATAGAGCCCGAAGACCGGCCAGTTCGCGATCTTGATCGCGGCGTATTGCCGGGCCGTCGCGATCGCTCGGGTCGAGCGCGTTGCCGGGCAGCGAGTGATCCTTCAGGCCGAGCGACACGATGTCCTGCACGGTCGCCGTCGGCACGTCGACGATCGCCACGGCATTGGCCTCCTGCAGCGTCACCCAGGCGGTGCGCCCTTTGACCGTGATGTATTCCGGTTCGAGGTCCTGCGCCGCCGTGGTGTCGGGGGCGAAGACGCGAATTCCCCGGGCATTCAGTTCGGCCCTGGAGAAGCCCTGAAAGTCGGCCGTGCGCACCGTTGCGTTCGCAACGCCACGCTCCAGGTCGATGATGCTGATGGACCCCTCCGGGTTGACGGAACCCGGCAGGTAATCGATCGGTTCGCCTTCGTTCGCAACCAGCACGCGTGCGCCGTCGCCATCGAACGTGAGCATGTCGGGCAGTGCGCCGACCTCCACGCTGCCGACGACCTGCAGGGTCCTGGCATCGACGAACACGACACGTCCCGGACTCGTCTTCGGGTTCGCTTCGACCGCAACGGCGACGAGGCCGTCATGCGTGTCGACGCTGTTCAGGCCCGCGCCGTACGAGTTCATGGAAATCTTGTCGAACAGGATCGGGGCGGCGGGATCGGTGAGGTCCAGCACGACCAGGTCGTTGTCCGTCGAGTTGATGGCGAACGCGCGCTTCGTGCGCGCGTCATAAGCGACGATCTCGGCGCCCGTCGCGCCGATGGACGCCGTCGCGATGCTGGAGAGATGGGTCAGCGAGATGTTCCACTGCGGTGGCCCATTGCGGGCGCCGGCGGCATGGGAAGCGAGCAATGCTGCGATGGCAGCGGCGAGCGTTGTCTTCATGGTTCGGACCTTGATGTTCTGGTTTGCCGGAAGTCCCGAACCTTGACCAATCCATGTGACGTCGGCGTTACGGGGAATGGATGACAGCCAGTGGCACTGACGAACTGCCGGGGTGCACGCCTCCCATGAGAACCCGAAGCGCGTGATGCGCGGCAGGCGACCGGGTCGAGACCCAGCGCGGCGAGCGCCGCCGCACGCAGGTCCACATCCAGCACGCCCGTCACGCCGTGAACTCACGACGTCGACCGGCCCGGTCACGGGGTACGCAGCCACCGGTACACCGCAAGCCATCGCCTCGAGCAGGACGAGGCCGAACGTATCGGTGCGGCTCGGGAAGACGAACACATCGGAGGCGGCCACGTGCTGCGCCAGTTCCTGGCCGTGCTTGTAACCGACGAACTTCGCAGCGGGGAACCGCGCCTCGAGCGAAGCGCGTGCAGGACCGTCGCCGACCACGAGCTTCGTGCCGGGCAGTTCCAGGCGCAGGAAGTCCTCGATGCCCTTCTCCACGGCGACGCGGCCCAGGTACAACCAGACGGGACGCGGCAGCGACAGGAAGTCCTTCGGTCGCGGCTGGAACAGGTCGCTGTCGACGCCCCGGCTCCAGCGCGCGACATTGGTGAATCCGTTCGCCTCCAGTTGTCGCTGCATGGACGGCGTCGCGACGAGCGTCCGCGTGGCGGCGCCGTGGAACCAGCGCATGAACGCGTAACTGACCGCCAGCGGAATCGGCGCGCGCGCCCTGAGGTATTCGGGAAACTGCGTGTGGTACGCGGAAGTGAATTCATGCCCGTTGCGCAGGCACCAGCGACGCGCGGCGAGACCGAGCGGACCTTCCGTGGAAATGTGCACGGCGGACGGCTCGAGTTCGTCCAGGCGGCGCGCGACAGCCTTGCCGGCGAACAGGGACAGCCGGATTTCAGGATAGGTCGGGCACGGGATGGTGCGAAACCCGTCGGGGGAGATCACGTGGACGTCGATGCCGTCGGCACGCATGCGATCGACGGTTGTCACCAGCGTGCGCACCACGCCGTTGGTCTGCGGCAGCCACGCGTCGGTGACCACCGCCACCGTCATGCCGTGACGGGAGCTCGTGGTGAACGACGGGCGATCATTCATCGATGGCTGATCTCAGGCCTCGTTGCGGCGAGGATGAGCCCGAGCCATGACTCGTCGATGAACGTCGAGAGAACTTTTTGTGATGCGGGAGCCCAGCGCGGCTGTGGGCTGAACTTACGAATGCCCGCTGGACGGGCTGCAGTCTTCCTCTGCGCTCCGTGTCGAGCGCCGCAGCTCGAGCGTGAAGAGCGAAGCGGCACTGAAGCCATGTCGCTGCTGCGCTGGCACCATCGCTTCGCTCTCGCTCGAGCAGGGTCGCCGTGAATCGTGTGGTTCCTCCGCGCGATTCACGATGCGCGCGAGACCCCGGAGCGCAGAGGAAGACGGCAGCCCGTCCAGCGGGCATTGACACGTGAACTCCCCCGCCGCTCCGGGAGAGGGAGCAGCAGTCAGCGCCGAATGCGCTGCTTGGTCCGCTTCATCAGCGTGACGTGCGTGCCGTCGCGCGCGATCTTCGGCGCGCGACTGTCGGCGGTGCAGCTGCACGTAGCTGCCGTCCGACTGCATGATCCAGGCGTTGCGCAGGTCGGCGAGCTGCACCTGCAGCACCTCCCAGAGCCGCTCCTTGCAGGTGCCTGTTCTCGACCGGCGCGACGGCTTCGACGCGGCGCGACAGGTTGCGATCCATCCAGTCCGCGGAGCCGAGCAGGAAGTCGCCGTCGAGCGGATCCTCGCTGCCGTTCGCAAAATGGAACACCCGGCCGTGCTCGAGGAACCGCCCGATGATCGAGCGCACGCGGACGTTCTCGGTCAGGCCGGGAATGCCCGGCCGCAGGCAGCAGAAGCCGCGCACGATCAGGTCGATCGGCACGCCGGCATTCGACGCATCGCAGAGCGCCTCGCAGATCGGGCCATCCTCGAGCTGGTTCAGCTTGACGACGATGCGCGCCGGCCGGCCGGCACGGGCGTTGGCCGCCTCGCGCGCGATCAGGTCGATGAAGCGGCTGCGCATGTTGAGCGGCGCGACGAGCAGCTTCTCGAAGCGCGGCGAGCGCGAATACCCGGTCAGGTGATGGAACAGGTTGACCACGTCGCGGGTCAGCACCGGATCGCAGGTGAACAGCCCGAAGTCCGTGTAGATCCGCGCCGTCTTCACGTGGTAATTGCCGGTGCCGATGTGGGCATAGCTGCGCAGCCCGTCGCCCTCCTTGCGCACGACGAGCGCGAGCTTGGTGTGGGTCTTCAGGCCACGCACGCCGTAGATCACGTGGTCGCCGGCCTTCTGCAGCTCCTCGGCCCAGTGCAGGTTGCGCTCCTCGTCGAAGCGGGCCTTGAGTTCGACCAGGCAGGCCACCTGCTTGCCGTTCTCCGCCGCCTTGATCAGCGAACGGACGAACGGCGTGTCGTCGCCCAGCCGGTACACCGTCATCTTGATCGTGGTCGTGCCCGGGTCGTCGGCCGCGTCGCGGATGAAGCGCTCGACCGAGGCGTCGAAGCTCTCGTACGGGTGGTGCACCAGCACGTCGCCGGCGCGGATCGCCGAGAACATGTCGGTGTCGGCATCGATGCCGAGCGGCGGCTGCGGCGTCCACGGCGGGTCGCGCAGTTCGGCGATCGGCAGCGACGCGAGCTCGAACAGGCCCGGAGTAGTCGAGCATGTCCGGCAGTTCGTACACGTCGCTGTCGCGCAGCTCGAAGCGCGCGACCAGGCTGTCGCGGATCTCGCTGCTGGCGCCCTCGGCGAACTCGAGCCGCACGACCGGCTGGAAGCGTCGCTGCCGCACCTGCTCCTCGACCAGCTCCTTGATGCTGTTGTCGCTGTCCTCCTCGATCGCGATGTCGGCGTTGCGCGAGACGCGGAACAGCGTCGTGGCCTCGATCTCGACGCCCGGGAACAGGCTGGCGGCATGTGACCCGGATCAGTTCCTGCAGCGAGATGAAGCAGCGCTGCGCCGGGCTCGACGTCGGCGCGCACCGGCAGCCATTGCGGCAGGTGCGGTCGGCACCTTGACCCGCACGAGGATGCGATCGGCCGGTCTCGGCGTCCTTGAGCACGAAGCCCCAGGACGTCGACAGGTTCGACATGAACGGGAACGGATGCGACGGATTGAGGCTCAGCGGCGTCAATGCGGGCGAAACGTGGCGCTCGAAATACTCGCGTCGCTTCGTCGCTGCTGGGCCGGCGTCAGCGTCGCCCCAGGTCGCGAGTCTCACGCCGTGACGCACCAGGCGCTGGCGCAGTTCGGCGAAGCATTCCGCGCGGCGCAGCAGCATGCGGATACAGCGCTTCACGCAGGCGATGGATGTGGGCGTTGAATTCCTCGACGACGGCGATGTTGCCGCTCGCGTACGCGCGCGTGCGCATGGCACCGACGCGCTTCATGAAGAACTCGTCGAGGTTCGAGGTGAAGATCGCCAGGAACTTGAGCCGCTCGAGCAGCGGCATGCGCTCGTCGAGGGCTTCGGCCAGCACCCGGCGGTTGAATTCGAGCCAGCTCAGGTCCCGGTCGAACCAGGCTTCCTTCAGCATCCTTGCGCGCAGCTTCGCGTCCATTTCGACGACAATCCCCCGGCACCGATGCCGACCCGTGAATCGGGCGGTGACACGCAATTAGGATATAGAATCGCCTGCCGTCGTTACCGAATTGTTGCAGTGTGACGGCGTCCTTACCCTTTCATGACGGAACGCCCATGACGCTCCAGGCTGCCCACGCCCACCTCGCCGCCCAGATCGGCGCCGCCTTCGACGAACGGGCGACCCTGACCCCCGCCAACGCCCCGCCCGACATCGTCGAGGCCGTGCGCCAGGCGATCGACCTGCTCGACTCCGGCGCGGCGCGCGTCGCCGAGAAGATGGACGGCCGCTGGCAGGTCAACGAGTGGCTCAAGAAGGCCGTGCTGCTGTCGTTCCGGCTGTTCGACAACGTGCCGATCGAGGCCGGCTACACCCGCTTCTACGACAAGGTGCCGCTCAAGTACTCGCAGCACGATGCCGAGCGTTTCCGGGCCGAGGGCGTGCGAGTCGTGCCGCCGGCCGTCGTGCGCCGCGGCGCGCACATCTCACGCAACGTCGTGCTGATGCCGAGCTACGTCAACATCGGCGCCCACGTCGGCGAAGGCACGATGGTCGATACGTGGGCCACGGTCGGCTCCTGCGCCCAGATCGGCCGCAACGTGCACCTCTCGGGCGGGGTCGGCATCGGCGGCGTGCTCGAGCCGCTGCAGGCCAGCCCGACGATCATCGAGGACAACTGCTTCATCGGCGCGCGCTCGGAAGTCGTCGAGGGCGTCATCGTCGAGGAAGGCGCCGTGCTGTCGATGGGCGTCTACGTCGGCCAGAGCACGCGCATCTACGACCGTGAGCGCGACGAGGTGAGTATGGCCGCATTCCGGCCGGCGCCGTCGTGGTGCCAGGCACGCTGCCGGCGGCCAACGGCAAGTACGGGCTCGCGTGTGCCGTGATCGTGAAGCGTGTCGATGCGCAAACGCGCGCCAAGGTCGGCATCAACGAACTGCTGCGCAGCGACCGGACAGTGGATAGTGATCGTGATTAGCGATCAGTGAGCGAATGGCTGCCGGCTCAGCCGCGTCGCTACTTCGCTGTGCGCTGTCCACGTCCTCGCCCCATCATGTAGAGCACCTGCTCGGCGATGTTGGTCGCGTGGTCGCCGATGCGCTCCAGTCCCTTCAGCGCAAAGATCGTGTCGATGGTCGGCCGCAGGAAACGGTGGTCCTGCAGCACGTACGACATCACGAGCCGCAGCGCCGCGGCGAACTCGGCATCGAGCTCCGCGTCGCGCTCGAGCACGCTGCGCGCCAGCGCCAGGTCCATCTCGTCGGCCGCACGCACGGCGTTGCGCAGCATCGAGCCGGACAGCGCCGCCATGTGACGCAGCTGGCGCCCGACGGCGAGCACCGGATCGCCATCGTTGGCCTTGTCGAGCGACAGCGCAAACCGCGCGATCTTCTTGGCCTCGTCGCCCGCGCGCTCGAGCTCGCGCCCGATCCGCACGATGGCGCGTGCCAGGCGCAGGTCGTTCGCGACCGGTTGCTGCAAGGCGATGAAGGTCAGGCTGTCGCGGTCGAGCTGCTTCTCGTATTCGTCCACGCGGCTCTCGCGAGCCAGCACGACCTGCGCCAGCGCCGCATCGCGCTCGACGCAGCGACTTGACGGCACCCGCCACCTGCTCGATGACGAGCGCGCCCATCTCGAGCGCATGCAGCCGCAGCCCCGCCACCGACTGGTCGACGCTGCTCGACGTGTGCGGCTCGGTCGGATCCGAAGCCTGCATGACCACGGCCTCCATCGCGCGGCTCAGCCGTAGCGGCCCGTGATGTAGTCTTCCGTCGCCTTCTTGGACGGGTTGGTGAAGATCTTCGACGTCGCGTCGACCTCGACCAGCTCGCCCAGGTACATGAACGCGGTGAAGTCCGACACGCGCGCCGCCTGCTGCATGTTGTGCGTGACGATCAGGATCGTGACGCGGCTGCGCAGCTCGGTGATCAGCTCCTCGATCTTCGCCGTCGCGATCGGATCGAGCGCCGAGGTCGGCTCGTCGAACAGCAGGATCTCCGGCTCCGTCGCCAGCGCACGCGCGATGCAGAGCCGCTGCATCTGGCCGCCCGACAGCGCGAGCGCCGAATCGTTGAGGCGGTCCTTGACCTCGTCCCAGATCGCCGCGCCGCGCAGCGCCTTCTCGACGCGTTCGGCGAGTTCGGTGCGGTTGCTGAAGCCACGCAGGCGCAGGCCGTAGGCCACGTTCTCGAACACCGTCTTCGGGAACGGGTTCGGCTTCTGGAACACCATGCCGATCCGCATGCGGACCTCGATCGGGATCGACGTCCTTGCCGACGAGGTTCACGTTCTCCGGGTGCAGCATGATGCTGCCCGCATAGCGCGTGTCCGCCTGCAGGTCGTGCATGCGGTTGAAGCAGCGCAGGAACGTGCTCTTGCCGCAGCCGGACGGGCCGATCAGCGCCGTGACCTGGTTCTCCGGGATGACCAGGTTGATGTTCTTGAGCGCCTGGTTCGGCGCCGTACCAGAAGTCGAGCTTCTCGGCGATGGCCTTGGCCGGATTCGCGCGCAACGGCTTGCGCTCCTCCATGGCGATGGAGAGCGTGGGGGTTTCCGCCTTGTGGACGACGTTCGTGTTCATGTGGGGGCCACTCACCAGTTGATCTTCTTGCGGAAGCGATAGCGGATCCAGATGGCGACCGCGTTCATCGCCAGCGTCATCGCCGAGCAGGATCGCGCCGGCGGCGGCTGCGTTCTGCTGGAACGCCTGGTCAGGACGCGAGACCCAGTTGAAGATCTGGATCGGCATCGCCGTGAACTCGCTCTTGAGCCACTCGAAATTGACGAACGGGAACTCGCTCGACACCGGCGACGTCCGGCAGGAACGCGATGAAGCTCAGCGCGCCGATCGTGATGATCGGCGCCGTTTCGCCGATCGCGCGCGACAGGCCGAGGATCAGGCCCGTCAGGATGCCGCCGGTCGAATACGGCAGCACGTGGTCCTTGGTCACTTCCCAGCGCGTCGCCCCGAGGCCGTAGGCCGCCTCGCGGATCGCCTTGGGCACCGCGCGCAGGGCCTCGCGCGTGCGCCACGATGACGATCGGCAGGATCAGCAGCGCGAGCGTGAGTCCCGCCGAGAGCACGCTCTGGCCGAAGCCGAACTTGTAGACGAACAGGCCGAGCGCCAGCAGGCCGTAGACGATGGACGGCACGCCGGCCAGGTTGGTCACGTTGATCTCGATGACGCCCGTGAACCAGTTCTTCGGCGCGTATTCCTCGAGGTAGATGGCCGCGGCCACGCCGACCGGCAGCGCCACGAGCGCCGTCACCAGCATGATCATCGACGTGCCGACCCAGGCCGACAGGATGCCGGCGCGCTCGGCCTTGCGCGACGGGAACTACGTCAGGAAGTCCCAGCCGAACCGCGAGGCGCCGTCGCGCACCAGGTCGAGGAACAGCAGCGCGAGCAGGCCGAGGCAGCTCATCAGGATGAGCAGGCCGACGACGACGAACAGCCTTGTCGAGGTTCTTGCGCCACGAGAGGCCGGCGCGCAATTCCTCGATGGTCATCACGGCGGCCATTTCAGTACGCCTCCCGGAACTTGCGGGTCAGGAAGAAGCCGATGACGTTGAAGACCAGCGTCATGAGCATCAGCACCAGGCCGGCGGCGAAGATGCTCTGGTAGCCGATGCTGTCGTGCGGCAGGTCGCCGAGGCTCACCTGCACGATGTAGGCGGTGATCGTCGCGGCCGGCTCGGTCGGGTTGAACGTGAGCGTCGGCTGCATGCCGGCCGCGATGGCGACGACCATGGTTTCGCCGATGGCGCGCGAGATGCCGAGGATGTAGGCGGCCGCGATGCCCGAGAGCGCGCCCGGCACGACGACACGCAGCGCGGTCTGCAGCTTGGTGGCGCCCATCGCGTAGGAGCCTTCGCGCATGTAGCGCGGCACGGCACGCATCGCGTCCTCGCTGACCGAGGCGACGTACGGCACGATCATGAGGCCGATGACGAGGCCCGCGCTCAGCATGTTGAAGCCCGGCAGGTCGGGCATGAACTTCTGCAGGAACGGCGTCACCATCAGCAGCGCGAAGTAGCCGTAGACCACGGTCGGCACGGCGCCGAGCAGTTCCAGGATCGGCTTGACCGTCTCGCGCGTGCGGTGCGTCGCGAACTCGGACAGGTAGATGGCGATGATCGTGCCGAGCGGGATGGCGACGAGCAGCGCGACGAACGTGACCGTCAGCGTGCCCGAGACCAGCGGCATGATGCCGTAGTGGGCGTCGTCGAACAGCGGCGTCCACATCGTGTCGGTCAGGAACTCCCTGATCGACACGTGCTCGAAGAAGAACGACGACTCGTAGAACAGGATGATGACGATCGCGAGCGTCGTGAACACCGCCACCAGCGCGCACGCCAGCAGGATCAGTTCGATGACGCGGTCGCGGGTCTTGCGATAACGCAGCGAAGAGAAAGCGCCCTTCCCCATCGCAGTCGAGCGAGTTGCCGTGGTGGCCGACATGAGCCCTTCCCCAATCCGGCGCCTGGCAGGCGCTCTGTGACAGACACGAACGGGCCGGGACCTTGCGATCCCGGCCCAGCCCCTCGCGGGGTTTGCCGGTTAGAGTTTACCTTCCAGCGCCTGCAGCTGTTCGATCGTGATGCCGACCTGCGGGTGGCCGCCGAAGACCGTGCCCAGCTTGCCGTCCTGGAAGTGCTTCCAGGCGAGGGTGTAGGCCGACTTGGGCAGCGGCAGGTAGCCGACTTCGCCGACCAGTTCGCCGTTGTTCATCATGAACTGCACGAACTCGCGGACTTCCGGGCGCTTGGCCGACGATGTCGCGCACGTAGACGAACAGCGGACGCGACAGCGGGTTGTAGGTGCCGTTGGTCACGTTCTGCGAGGCTCGGCGGCCACCGGACCCTTGCCGCCTTGTCGATCGCGACGGCCGTCATCTTGTCCTTGTGCGCGGCGTAGTACGCGTAGCCGAAGTAGCCGAGCGCGTTCTTGTTGTTCTCGACGCCCTGCACCAGCGTGTTGTCGTCTTCGCTGGCGGTGTAGTCGCCGCGGCTCGCCTTCGCCTTGCCGTTCACGGCCTCGGTGAAGTAGTCGAACGTGCCGGAGTCGGCGCCCGGCCCGAACAGCATCAGCTTTTCCTTCGGGAACTTCGGGTTGACCTGGTTCCAGGTGGTGATGCGGCCCTGCGCGGCCGGCTCCCACATCTTCTTGAGTTCGGCCACCGTCATCGTCTTGGCCCAGGTGTTGGCCGGGTTGACGACGACCGTCAGCGCGTCGAACGCAACCGGCACTTCCATGTACTTGATGCCGGCCTTGCGGCAGGCTTCCATCTCTTCGACCGAGATCGGGCGCGACGCGTTCGCCATGTCCGTCTCGCCGCGGCAGAACTTCTTGAAACCGCCGCCGGTGCCCGAGACGCCGACCGTCACGCGGACCTTGCCGCGCTTCTGGATCTGGAATTCTTCGGCATAGGCCTCGGAGATCGGGAACACGGTGCTGGAGCCGTCGATCTTGATCGCGGCCTGCGCCTGTGCGCGCCCGGGAGCGCCGATGGCCAGGAGGCCAAGCGCGAGGGCCGGGAGGGTGATCTGCTGCCAGGAAAGCTTCATGAAAGGCATCCTCTGCTGTGGGTCGGCTTAGGGGGCATGTGCCCCTGTGGATGCCGCGCAGTCTGCCGCGGCACTGTGACAGCCATGTGACAAAGGCGGTGTTCTCGCAAGTGCTTGATCCGACGGGCCTCTATGGCTTTAATGCCGGACCCGGCCCGGGTCCTGTACCGATTCCAGAGCGATACCCAGCACGATGTCCCCGACCCTTGCCCTGACCGAAGACCTGCTGCGCCGGCCCTCCGTGAGCCCCGAGGATCACGGCTGCATCGACGTCATCTGCGCCCGGCTCGAGCCGCTCGGGTTCAGCAACGAACGGCTGCGTTTCGGTCCGGTCGAGAATCTCTGGTCACGGCGCGGTAACGCGAGCCCGGTGCTCTGCTTTGCCGGTCACACGGACGTCGTGCCGACCGGTCCGCGCGAAGACTGGCGCACCGAACCGTTCGAGCCCGTGATCGTCGACGGCGTGCTGTATGCGCGCGGCGCCGCGGACATGAAGAGCAGCCTCGCCGCCATGGTGACGGCCACCGAGCGGTTCGTCGCCAGGCATCCCGACCACGCTGGCTCGCTCGCCTTCCTGTTCACGAGCGACGAGGAAGGCCCGTCGGTCGATGGCACGCGCAAGGTGATGGACGTGCTCGAAGCACGTCACGAGAAGATCGACTGGTGCGTGGTCGGCGAGCCGACCAGCGGTGACGTGCTCGGGGACACCATCAAGGTGGGGCGTCGCGGCTCACTCTCCGGTCGCCTGACGGTGCACGGCGTGCAGGGCCACATCGCCTATCCGCACCTCGCCGACAACCCGGTGCACGGTTTTGCGCCGGCGCTGGCGGAACTGGTGACGACGCACTGGGACGAAGGCAACGAATTCTTCCAGCCGACGACATTCCAGGTTTCGAACATCTCGGCCGGCACCGGCGCACCGAACGTGGTGCCCGGCGAATTGAAGGCGCGCTTCAACCTGCGATTCTCGACGGAGCAGACCGTCGAGCAACTGCAGCAGCGCGTGCTCGAAGTGCTCGACCGTCACCGCGTGAAGTATTCGCTGGAATGGTTCGTGTCCGGCCTGCCCTTCCTGACACGCCCCGGCACGCTGACTGCCGCCGTGGAGCAGGCGGTGCGCGAAACGATGGGACGCAGCCCTCAGCTGTCGACGACCGGCGGAACGTCCGATGGGCGGTTCATCGCGCCGACGGGCGCGCAGGTGGTGGAACTCGGCGTGATCAACGCGACGATCCACAAGGTGAACGAGTGCGTGCGCGTCGAGGACATCGACACGCTGAGCCTCGCTTACGAGCGCATCATGGAGTTGCTGCTGACCTGACCCCCTCTTCCGCTTCAGCGGGAGGTCGGGGCGTCCGGTCCGATATGTCCTGTCGCGAGTCGGAAAGGCAGACACGCGCTTCGGCAGGCGACCGATCCGGGGCCTTCCCCCGAGCTTGGAAAGGCAGACACGCGCTCGGGGGAAGGCCCCGGATCGAGTCGCCTGTGACGTGCGGCGCCTGAGCGTTTCGTCGGGCGGAAGCGCAAGCCGGCAATAGCGGCCATTGGTTCACGCCCGACGATCCGCACGGCGCACGTAGCCGGACGGATGAAGAGGCGCTCAGCGTCAGGCGGGGTGCGCGCTGCGGCGGCCAATATGAGGCTGCCCTGCGCTGGATGGCGGCGCTGAAGTGGATCACCTAACGCCGAGCGCCTGCAGGCTCGTCGACGACCTTCGCAACGTATGCGTGCGCCGTGCACCTTTTCCGCTAAGCGGAAAAGGTGCTCAGGCGCGGTGTGTCAGGCGTTCGATCCGGCATGTCCTGGCGCGCGCGTGTCTGCCTTTCCAAGCGCGACAGGACATGCCGGATCGGACGCCAGGACCCTCACCCGCCCTTCGCGCAACCTCTCCCGCTAAAGCGAGAGAGGCGACGACTCAGCGCTTCCGCCAGTTGGCGAGCACGCCGACCGCGGCGAGACCGAGCAGGTTGACCAGCACCCAGAACGGCATGCTGAACCCGAGGAACCGCCAGGTGACCTTGGCGCACTCCCCCGACCCGCCCAGCACCTTGCCCAGCACTTCGTGCAGCGGCAGCACGTCCATCATGTAATCGAGGCTCGCGCCGCATTCCGCGACCGAGCCCGCCGGAGCATTGATGACGTAGAGGTGTCGGGCCGCGATGCCGACGCCGACCAGGGCAGCCAGCACGATCAGCGCGCCGTAAACGCGCCGCATGCCGGCACCCGCGGGGTTGTGCAGCCACGCGAGCAGGAAGATCACGCCGGTCGCGATCACCGCAACCCGCTGCAGGACGCAGAGCGGGCACGGTTCTTCAAGCAATCCGTACTGGACGTACAAGGCGTAGGCCATCAGGCCTGCACACCAGAGAAATCCCGCCAGGTTCAGCGTGCGGGCCTGCAGCCACCAGGGCTGGCGCGAATCGAGCATGAGGTTCAAACGCGTACTCCGCGTCCCGAAGGAAGGCGAAGTCTACCCCTGACCGCCCTGCTTCGTCGCGCGTGCCGCCTGGATCTGCTTTTCGACATCCTCGATCGAGAGGTGGCGAATGTCCTTGCCGAGCACCATGTAGACGACGTACTCGCAGATGTTCTTCGCGTGGTCGCCGACCCGCTCGAGGGCCCGCGCGAGGCTGAGGACGTCGAGCGTGCGACGGATCGCCCGCGGGTCTTCCATCATGAACGTGATGCACTGGCGCTGGATGGCTTCGTACTCTTCGTCGATCACCCGGTCGCGGCGAGCCACGTCGAGCGCCGCCTCGGTATCGAGACGGGCGAACGCGTCGAGCGCGCCGTGCACCATCTCGGCGACGAGCTCGCCCATGTGCTTCAGCTCGCGGTAACGGTCGGCCGTGCGGTCCGAGTTCGAGAGACGCGCTGCCGCATGACCGAGCTTCTCGGTCTCGTCACCGATGCGCTCGAGGTCGGTGATGGTCTTGATGACCGCCACGATCAGGCGGAGGTCCGAGGCCGTCGGCGCTCGCGTCGCCAGGATGCGGCTGCAGTCTTCGTCGATGGCGACTTCCATCGCATTGACCTTGTGGTCCTGCCGGCCGACTTCCTCGCCGAGCCGGCTGTCGCCGCCGACGATGGCCTTTACGCCGTTCTGGAGCTGCTGCTCGACGAGGCCACCCATCTGCAGGACACCCGTCCGGATGCCCTCGAGCTCCGCGTTGTAGCGGCTGTGAATGTGGTGCGAAAGGTCGGAGGTGTCCATCACGGTTATTGATCTCCCGAAGCTGCCGTCTTGTACAGGACGGCCCGGACTGAGACAAGTTCAACCGGGCCATCAAAAAAAAGCCCTCCCCGCGCCCTCGCCGGGGGATTTGGCGAGGGGGGCCCTTGCAGGCCCGGGGGAGGGTCCAGGGGGCCGGGGTCAGAACTTGTAGTTCAGGTCCAGCTGCAGCCGGTTGTAGTCGAGCTCGACGCCGACGTCCTTGTTCAGCGTGTTCAGGAAGTAGGTGGCGTTCATCGTGAAGTTCTTCACCGGCGCATAGCCGGCCTTCAGGACCCAGCCGTCCGCATCGGTCTTGCCGTCGCCATAGTCGGAGTCGAGCCACTGCCCGAACAGGGCGTCCTTGTCGATCGACTGGTACAACACGCCGGCCTCCCAGGTCTTGGCGTTGCTGGCCTTGCCGACCATGGCGCCCACCGCGTATGCGGTGTCGTACTCGACGTCGTCCGCCATGTTCTGCGCATAGTTGGCCCAGAACGTGAGCGGCAGGTTGGCCACGGTGACGCCCATCTGCGCACTCAGCTCGACGATGTCGTAACCGTAACGCAGCAGGTTGGTCGTGCTGGTGCCGACGCGATACGTCGTGTTGCCATTGGCATTGTTCGCGTACAGCGGCGAGTTGTCCTTGCAGGCGCCGCACTCGTAGTAGTTCGCCGCGAGCACGGTCTCGCCACCCAGCAGCGGGAACTTCATGCCGGCCTGGAGACCGAAGATGTTGGCGTCGGAGTTCTCGCCGTTCGGGTCGGCGTTGTACTGCTCGGTGAGCCACCAGCCGTACGCGGTGCCGAAGAACATGCCGCGGTCGAACTTGACCGCGCCGCCTTCCGGATTGAAGTCGCCGTCGTAGAACAGGCTCTGGCCGGGGCGGAAGATCGGGTTGACCTTCTTGCCGAGCAGCAGGTTGCCGCCGTCCATGAACTTCCAGTCGACGTAGGCCATGTCGAGGCCGATCGACTTGCGCGTGCCGGTGCCGCCGAGCGTCTGGTTCGACGAGCGCGGGATCGTCCGCACCGGTCGCAAACAGCAGCGTGCCCTTCACGTTGTCGGTGGCCTTGAAATCGAAGCCGAGGCGCGCGCGGATGCGCATGCGCTCACGGTCCGCCGCATCGACGGCGTTGCCGCTGACGACGCGCTCGGTCCAGATGTTCTCGTTGCGGAAGCGGAAGTCGCCGCGACCCTTGATCTTGGTCGCCCAGTCGGCGCCTTTGACCTTGGCGAGCTCATTGGAGGCCACCGCGCCTTCTTCGCGCAGTTCCTTCGTCTGGGACTTGAGGTAGTCCATCTCCGCCTCGCGGCGGTCGGCCAGGGCCTGCAGCTCCGAGTTCTGCGTCTTGAGTTCGGCGTTGGCCGTTTCGAGACGGTTGAGACGCTCGGCGAGCGCCTGCATCTGTGACTGGATGGACTGGACTTCGGCCTTGGTGGCCGCGCCCTTGGTCTGCGCGGACGCGTCCGCGGCACTGAGCGTCAGCACGGCGGCGACTGCCGTCGCAAGCACGGTCGATTTCACATTGATCCCCTTACGGTGGTTTGCCTGTCTGCTTCGGGTGCGCCGGACGCGGTGCTCGAGAGCATCCACCCGGCGTTTCCTTGGCGACTTTTTACGCCGCGTATGTGACAGGCAGGTTGCAGTACGGCGACAGTCTCGCTGCAACCGCAGGGATCAGAACTTGTAGTTGACGTCCAGTTGCAGGCGGGTGACGTCGAGCTCGGTGCCCACGTCCTTGTTGGTCGTGTTCAGGAAATACGACGCGTACAGCGAGACGTTCTTCACCGGGGCGTAGCCGCCCTTGAAGACCCAGCCTGCGGCATCCGTGCGGCCGTCGCCGAAATCGGAATCCGCGACCTGGCCGAACAATGCGTCCTTGTCCACCGACTGGTACATCGCGCCCGCTTCCCAGCTGCCTGCATTCGCGGCACGGCCGAGGTAGGCGCCGAGTGCCCACGCGGTGTCATATTCCACGCCTTCCGCCAGGTTGCGCGCGAAACCTGCCGTGAACGTCAGCGGCAGCTCGAACACCGTCGTGCCCACCTGCGCGCTGAGGTCGAGGATGTCGTAACCGTATTGCAGCATGTTGACGGTGCCGACGCGGTACGTCGTGTTGCCGTTCGCGTTGTTGTTGTAGAGCGGCGAGTTGTCCTTGCAGGCGCCGCAAACGTAATAGTTGGCGGCGAGCACCGTTTCGCCCCCGATCGCTGCGAACTTCACGCCGGCCTGCAGGCCGAAAATGTTGGCGTCCGAGTTCTCGCCGTCCGGATCCGAGTTGTACTGCTCCGAGACCCAGAATCCGTACAGATTGGCGAAAACCGGTCCGCGGGCAAACCGCACCGCGCCACCTTCGGGATTGATGTCAGGGTCGAAGAAGATGCTCTGCAACGGGCGCCAGACCGGGTAAGGCTGCTTGCCGAGCACGAGGTCGCCCCCCTGCATGAAGCGCCAGTCGGCGTAGGCCAGGTCCAGGCCAATCTGCTTGCGGCTGCTGGTGCCGCCCAGCGTCTGGTTGGTGCCGCGGGGATCGTCCGCCCCGGTCGAGAGCAGCAGCGTAGCCTTGACGTTGTCCGTGACCGTGGCGTCGAACCCGAGACGCGCACGAATGCGATCCCTGTCCCTATTGGCGGCGTCTGCGGCCGCGCCGTTCACGTCGCGTTCGGACGTCAAGCGCTCGTGACGGTAGCGCAGGTCGCCGCGACCCTTGATGCGCGCGGCCCAGTCGGCACCCTTCACTTTCGCAATCTCGTTCGTCGCGACCGCCGACTCCTCACGCAGTTCTTGCGTCTGCGCCTTGAGGTAGTCGGTCTCGGCTTCACGCCGGTCGGCGAGCGCCTTCAGTTCCGCGTTCTGCGTGGTGAGCTGGGCATTGGCAGCCTCCAGCCGGTTCAACCGCTCGGCCAGGGCCTGCATCTGGGCCTGGAGCGCCTGCACGTCGGCCTTGCTGGCCGTGCCGGTGGACGCCGCCTGCACGTTCCCGGCTGCCAGGGCCACCGCAACGGCGGTCGCCAGAATGAGTCTGCCCATGGTGATCTCCTGACCGGCAGTGCCAAAGCACTTGGCAACGGCAGGATTTCAACGAACTTGCGCGACTCCGGCAACCGGACTTTCCCGCAGCTGGACTCGCGCGGGCGGGAAGTGACACGTGAAGGTGCTGCCCTTGCCTTCTTCGCTGGTGATTTCGAGCTGCGCGCCATGCCGCTGCAGGGCGTGCTTCACGATCGCGAGCCCGAGCCCGGAGCCGCCGAGCTTGCGCGAGCGGCCGGCGTCGACACGATAGAAGCGCTCCGTCAATCGCGGGAGGTGCGCGGCCGGAATGCCGATACCGGTGTCGCTGACTGCGACGTGACTGCCGAGGCCATCGGTCCAGTACCGGACCGCCACTGTGCCTTCCGGCGGCGTGTACTTGACGGCGTTCGTGATCAGGTTCTGGAAGATCGAATGCAGTTCGGATTCGGCGCCCAGCAGCAGCGCGTCCGATTCCAGGTGCAGGTCGAACTTCGCCGGGCGATCAGGGCGCGCGAGCACCTCCTTGCGCATCAGCGAGAGCAACCCGGCCACGTCGATGGGCTCCATCTCCGCATCGCTGCGGCCGGCCTCGAGGCGCGACAGCTCCAGCAGGTCCGACACGATGCTGTGCATGCGCTCGGACTGTCGCTGCATCTCGCGCACGGGCTCGCGCCAGCCCGCGTCGAGGACCGGGTCTTCGGCCAGCGAATCGAGGTAGCCACGCACCACGGTCAACGGCGAGCGCAGTTCATGCGACGCGTTGGCCACGAAATCCCGGCGCATGCCTTCGAGCCGCGCTTCGCTGGTGACGTCGCGGACCATCAGCAACTGCAGGTCGCGCGTGCTGGTGGTGATGAGGTTGAAGGCGAACCAGCGATCGCCGAGGCTCGGCATGTGGATGCGAGGTCCCGGCCCCTTGCCGCCCCCGGACACGTAGTCGACGAACTCCGGCTGCCGGATCAGGTTGTCGATGCGGATGCCGTAGTCGAGCTTGCGGCGCAAGCCCAGCCAGTCTGCCGCCATCGGGTTGAACCAGAGGATTTCGCGCGTGGGCCCGAGCAGGATCGCGCCGTCCGGCATCGCCGACGTCATGCGCCGCAGCTCGCGCAGCAGCGTCAGCGCACGGCGCTTGTGGAACCGCTTGCGCTGGTAGAGGCGATTGGCAAGCGCCACCGTATCGCCCCACAGGCCATCCATGTTCGGCGGCTTCAGGATGCTGCGCAGGCGCAGCCAGTGCTCGAAGCGGATGAGATTGCGCGCCTGCCAGGCGACCACGGCGGCGAGGTACAGCGACGTGCACAACCCCGGTCGGTCGATGATCCAGCCGAAGGCCAGCGCCGCCAGCAGTCCGACTGACGATACCGAGGAGATGCTGCCAGGCAGGTCGGGTCAAGCGCTGCGATCCTCGGTCCGTCGATCGACCGGCCTACTCGGGCCGGGTCGAGAAACGATACCCCGAACCGCGCACCGTCTGCACCAGCGAGTCGCACGCAAACGGCTCCAGCGCCTTGCGCAGCCGGCGGATGTGCACGTCCACCGTGCGTTCCTCCACGTACACGTTGCCGCCCCAGACACGATCGAGCAGCTGGCTGCGCGAATACACGCGCTCCGGGTGCTCCATGAAGAACTGCAGCAGGCGGTACTCGGTCGGACCGAGCGACACCGTCTGCTCGCCGACGATGACACGGTGGCTGACGGGATCGAGCTTCAGCGCGCCCGCCTCGATGGCCTCGCCCGAGGCCGTCGGCGACGATCGCCGCAGCACGGCCTGGATCCGCGCCAGCAGTTCGCGCGGGCTGAACGGCTTGGTGACGTAATCGTCGGCGCCGCCTTCGAGACCCGCGATCTTGTCCTGCTCTTCGGCGCGGGCCGTGAGCAGGATCACCGGCAGGTCCTGCGTCTCCTTGTTGCGCTTGATCGACGCGCGTGAGTTCGAGGCCGCTCTGGTCGGGCAGCATCCAGTCGACGAGCAGCAGGTCGGGCCGCGAGTCCGCGATGCGCGAACGGGCCTCGCCGCAGTCCTCCGCCTCGGCTACGGTGTAACCGGCGCGACGCAGCCCGAACGCGATCATGTCGCGGATCGGCTTCTCGTCTTCGACGATGAGGATCTGCTTGCCCGTCATGACTGGTCCGGTTGCGCTGTATGCCATTGCAGCCGCATTACAGTCGCCAATTATGACAATCCCGTGACGGGCGGCCGCGCCGGTCGCGCCACGTCGTCACGGATGTAGACCGGCAGCGCCTCCGCGGCGTCCACACCTTCACCTTTCTGCAACATCCGCTCGCCGAGGCGCGCGATCGCGTCGGCGCGTGGATACACGCCCTCGTGGTAGCTGCAGGCCGGCGGCTTCGAGCCGGGCCCGCAGTGCCGGATACCGGGCAATGCCATTGCCCGCGAAGTGCCCAACGGTTGGCGCTGGCTGCACGCGGTCTTCGGGGCCGACGGCTTCCGGGGCCAGCACGATGGGCACGCACGGGTCGCCCGGATCGAACCGGTAGCAGCCCCAGTACACCTCGTTCATGCGCGCGTCGTTGCAGACGAGGACGCCGGAGGAAGGGGAGGAAGGCCCGGAAGGCGAGGAAGGCCGGAAGGAGAGGAAGTGGCGGAAGACAGGAAGGCGACGGCGGCGAGACTCGAGACCGGCGCGACGCGCAGACCCGCTCCGTACGCGAGCCCCTGGATGACGCCGGCCGCGATGCGCAGCCCGGTGAAGCCGCCCGGTCCGCGGCCGAACGCGAGGCCGTCGAGGTCCCTGAGCTTGCAGCCCGCCTCCGCCAGCAACCCGTCGATCATCGGCAGGATGAGCTCGGCGTGACCGCGTTCGGTGACGATGAACCGCTGGCGCACCTCGCCATCGGACCACAGCAGCGCGGCCGAGCAGGCCTCGGTCGACGTGTCGATCGCGAGCACGCGCAACCGGGTCATCCGAGTTTCTCGCGCAGGAAGGCCTGCACGTCCTCGAGCGCGCGCGTGCGGCGCATCGGCGGCAGGCTGGTGATGAACTGACGTCCGTAGCCTTTCGTCACCAGGCGAGTATCGCAGAGCATGACGACGCCACAGTCGGTTTCGTCGCGGATCAGCCGGCCGACGCCCTGCTTCAGCGCAATCACCGCCTGCGGCACCTGCTCGTCGAAGAACGGGTTGCCGCCCTGCTCGCGGATCGCCGCGAGCCGCGCCTTGAGCAGCGGATCGTCGGGCGCCGCGAACGGCAGCTTGTCGATGATGACGACGCTGAGCGCCTCGCCCTTCACGTCGATGCCTTCCCAGAAGCTGCCGGTGCCGAGCAGCACCGCGTTGCCGGCCTCGCGGAATGCGCGCAGCAGGTGGTCGCGCGAAGCGCCGCCCTGGATCAGCACCGGGAACGGCGGCTTCTCGCCCCAGTGGCGGTAGAGTTCCTCGGCGCCTTCGCGCAGGCCGCGATGACTCGTGAACAGGATGAACGCACGGCCGCCGCTCGCCTCGAGCACCGGCAACGCCGCGTTGATCACGTTGCGCGAATGCTCCGGCGCACCCGGCTCACCGAGTCCTTTCGGCAGGTACATCAGCGCCTGGTTCGCGAAATCGAACGGGCTTTCGAAACGCACGGTCGTCGCGCGCGTGAGCCCGCTGCGGCGCTTGAAGTGCGAGAAGTCGTCACCGACGGCAAGCGTGGCTGACGTGAGGATCCACGCGCACGGCTGGGTCTCCATCAGGGCCGCGAGCTGGCTCGCGACGTCCACGGGCGCGAAATGCGCGCTGACGTTGCGCGCGCTCGTTTCAGCCCAGCGCACGCCGCCCGGCGCTTCCTCGGCCGTCAACGAATGCAGCCGGTCCGCGCTTTCCTCGAGTCGCTCCTGCAGGCGCTTGAACGCGGCCTGCCCGTCGGCGCCGAGCGGCGCGATGGCCTCGGCCAGTTCCTTCGCGCGCGCGCCCAGCCCGTTCAGCGCTTCGAGCAGGCGGTCGGGCCACTGCGTGTGTTCGAGCCGCGCCTCCTGGCCGCCGGTGATCGCCAGCACGGCAGCGATCTGCGCATCGAGCCCGCTCAGTGCGCCGTCGACCTTGCCGGCCATCTGCTGCGCCAGCAGCAGTTCGCCCGCGACGTCCTTCGAAAGGGTGGCGAGCTGGCGCGTGCTGACGCTGTAGCCCGAGGAACTGCGCGGCGACGTCCGGCAACTGGTGCGCCTCGTCGATCACGATCGCGTCGGCGCCGGGCAGCAGGTCGCCGAAGCCCTCTTCCTTCAGCACCAGGTCGGCCATCAGCAGGTAATGATTGACGACGACGATGTCGGCCGCCTGCGCCTCGCGCCGCGCCGCGAGCACGAAACACTCCTCGAATTTCGGGCATTCCGCGCCGAGGCAGTTCTCGCGCGTCGACGTCACCCATGGCCACACGGGGTCCTGCTCACCGATGCCGGGCAACTCGCCGACGTCGCCACGCTTCGTCGTGTACGACCACGACCGAACCTTGGGCAGCGCCGTCGCGACTTCCTTGCGCAGGCCGCGCGCGTAGGCCTGCTGCTCGGCCATGTCGAGCCGGTGCCGACAGAGGTAATTGGCGCGGCCCTTCAGCAGCGCGATGCGCACGGGTCGGCCGATCGCGGAACAGATCGTCGGCAGGTCGCGATGAAACAACTGGTCCTGCAACGCGCGCGTGCCGGTGGAAACGATGACCTTGCGACCGGACAGCAATGCGGGCACGAGGTACGCGAACGTCTTGCCGGTGCCGGTGCCCGCCTCGACCACCAGTTGCGTGCGTTCCTGCAGCGCGGCGGCCACGTGCTCCGCCATCTCGATCTGTTGCGGGCGCGTGGTGTAGCCCGGCAGCGCGCGGGCCAGCGGCCCGTCGGGGCCCAGGATTTCAGCCAGCGGCAGTGCCATGCGCGTCAGGAGAACGTCGCGCGGAAGCGCAGCAGCGCGGTCGACGCCGGGCCCAGCGGTTTGCTGAGCACCCAGCGCACGTGCGTGTAGTCGTTCTCGAGCGGCTTGCGCTGGCCCTTCTTGCCGCCGCCCGCGGCGCGCGCCAGCGCTTCCGGCGTCGCGAACGTCTTGCCGCCGTCGATCGAGAACTGCACTTCGGCCGCGGGACCCGTGGCCGACCCGCGCAGGTAACGGACGCCGAACGGCAAGCGCTTGGTGACGACGATGGTGTCCACGGCCTGCTTGCCCGGATTGCGCACGCGCACCGTGTAGTGAATTTCATCGCCGGCGTTGAGCCGTTCGGCCGGGATCCAGCGACGAATCTCCTGCCCGCCCGGGCCCTCGCTCACTTCGAGCTTCTGCACTTCGATCGACGTCTCCAGCGGACCGGACCCGGTGGCCTCGGCGACGCTGACGCTGTCGGCGAGCGTCCTGCGCCAGCGCCCGGCCCGGCCAGACCGGCACGCCCAGGACGAGCAGCGCGAGCGCCACCAGCGCCGCACGCGACCACTGCCGCGGCGCCAGCGCCAGGCCGCAAACGGTGTAAAGGTTGGATCCGGAGGCTAGGCATCGGGGGCGGACTCTGCGGGACAGGCGGGTTCGAGGCAAGTGACATACCGGGTGCGGATGCCCGGAAATACCCTTGCGGCGCAGGGGGTTCCGGTTCGCCTACGCGCCGCCCCCGCCGCCTTGGGCATATCTACCAATTTGACAGTCGTTATCATCTGGACTATTGTGCAATGCAGCAATGCTGCAATGCAGCAGTCCTGGACAACCAAGGAGACCTCTATGATCGTCGATATGCAGGAATACGTCGCCGAGGGCGGTGAGCTGCTCGTCGGACAGGTTCGCAAGTTCCGCCAGAACTCCGTTGAATCCGTGCGCGAAGCCGTCACCGGCTCCGCCGAAACCCTGAAGGCCCTGAAGAGCCCTGTGCGCATGATCGCGCGCTCGGGCGTCAAGCTGACCGCGGTCTCGCAGACGACCGTGCAGAACCTGATCGAATTGCAGTCGGACGTCGTGACGTCGGCGCTGACCGAAGTGGCGCTGCGCCTCGAGCGCGCGACCCAGGCGGAAAACATCGTCGAATTCGTGCGCGAGCAGATCGAGCTCACGCCCGCCACGCGCGCCCGCGTCGTCGAAGACGCGACCCGCGCCGTGACGATCTTCAAGACGGCAGGCCGCGACATCCGCAACGTCGCCAAGCATGCCTACGTGAGCATCGTCGAGAAGGCCGAGAAGGAAGCCGAGGCGCCGAAGGCTGCCGTGCGTCGCAAGACCGCCGCCGTCAAGCGCGCGTGCCCGCAAGACCGTCAAGCGCGCCCGCAAGGCCGCTTAGCTGATTTCGGACGAAAGCCGGGCCCGCACCGCCTCGTAAAACCAAGAAGCGGGCCCTGGCTACAGGTCTCCCCCTGATTGCGCCCTCCCCGGAGGGCGCTTTTTTTTGGTGCGTACATTCCGGCACGCACCGTTCATGTCGCAACGCAGCGCAGCAGGGGTCGGGCGGCTATAATTCGTCGGACTGTGGCAGAAGGTCCCGTAATGACTACGAATACATCCCTGCGCGATTGGGTCGAGCAGACCGCGAAACTCACGCAACCCGACCGCATCCACTGGTGCAACGGCTCGGACATCGAGCGCGACGAACTGGTCGCAGCTGATGCTCGGCACCGGCGACCTGATCGAGCTCAACCAGGCGACGTTCCCGAACTGCTACCTGCACCGCTCGAATCCTTCGGATGTCGCGCGCGTCGAGCACCTCACCTTCATCTGCACGCCGCAGAAGGAAGACGCGGGCCCGAACAACAACTGGATGGATCCCGCCGCAGGCGCACAAGACCATCGACGCGCTGTTCGCCGGCTGCATGAAGGGCCGCACGATGTACGTCGTGCCCTACTGCATGGGCCCGATCAACTCGCCCTACTCGCGCTGCGGCGTCGAGATCACCGACAGCCCGTACGTCGTGCTCAACATGCGCATCATGACGCGCATGGGCACGCCGGCGCTGCACCGGATCGAAAAGGACGGCACCTTCGTCAAGGGCCTGCACTCGATCGGCGACCTCGATCCCGACAAGCGCTTCATCATGCATTTCCCCGAGGAGCTCTCGATCAAGAGCATCGGCTCGGGCTACGGCGGCAATGCGCTGCTCGGCAAGAAGTGCCATGCGCTGCGCATCGCGAGCTTCCAGGCGCGCACCGAAGGCTGGCTCGCCGAGCACATGCTGATCGTCGGCATGGAGAATCCGCGCGGCGAAGTGCACTACATCCTCGGCGCATTCCCGTCGGCCTGCGGCAAGACCAACCTCGGCATGCTGATCCCGCCGGACACGATGCCGGGCTGGAAGGTCTGGACGATCGGCGAGGACATCGCCTGGCTGCACGTCGGCAGCGACGGCCGCCTGCGCGCGATCAACCCGGAAGCCGGCTTCTTCGGCGTGGTGCCGGGCACCAGCCCGAAGACCAACCGCAACGCCTACGAGATGATCCATCACGACACGATCTTCACGAACGTGGCGCTGACGGCCGACAACGAGCCGTGGTGGGAAGGCCGCACGTCGGGCACGCCGGTCATCGACTGGCAGGGCAAGCCGTACGACAAGGCGACGGCGAAGACGCCGGCCGCGCATCCGAATTCACGCTTCACGGTCTCGGCGAAGCAGAACCCGGCCTACAACCACCTGATGGAGCACCCGGAAGGCGTGCCGATCTCGGCGATCCTGTTCGGTGGCCGCCGCCGTGAAGTCGCGCCGCTCGTGTACGAAGCCCGCGACTGGGCGCACGGCGTGATGGTCGGCGCCGGCATGGCGTCCGAGACGACCGCTGCGGCCGTCGGCCAGGTGGGCGTCGTGCGCCGCGACTCGATGGCGATGAAGCCGTTCTGCGGCTACAACTTCGCCGACTACTGGACGCACTGGCTGAGCTTCGAGGGCAAGGCCAAGCAGCTGCCGAAGATCTACCACGTCAACTGGTTCCGCCAGGACAAGGACGGCAAGTTCCTGTGGCCGGGATTCGGCGACAACCTGCGCGTGCTGTCGCTGGGTCATCGATCGCTGCGAAGGCCGCGCGCAGGCGAAGGAAACGCCGATCGGCTTCCTGCCGCGCCCCGAGGACATCGACCTCAAGGGCCTGAACCTGCCCGAGTCGTCGCTGCACCAGCTGCTCGACCTCGACACCGCCGCGTGGCACGTCGAGATCGACGACATCGGCAAGTACCTCGAGAGCTACGGCGCCCGCATGCCGGCGCAGCTCAAGGAGAAGCACCAGCAGGTGAAGAAGGCGCTCGGCTGAGCGGGAAGGCAGGGCTAGGAAGGTCAGGAAGGTCAGTGAAGGTCAGGAAGTCAGAACGGCTAGTGCCGGCAGCGACTAGCGTCGGCCTAGCTCCGCTTCCGCTACTTCCTGGCCTCTATCCCCTGGCCTTCCTCGCTTCCGCTAGTCCTCGAGCGAGAACCGGATCACATCCGCCGCATTCGGGTCCGGCAGCTTGCCGAGACCGATGCAGCCCTCGCCGTGCAGCGCCACGGAATCACGCCGCACGAACGATTCCTTGCCGTCCGCGTTCAGCACGAACGTGCCGTTCGTGCTCTGGTCCACCAGCAGGAAGCGGCCGCGCACCAGCTCGATCTTCGCGTGCAGGCGCGAGATCAGCGCGCCCTTCTGCACGACGCTGTTTTCCTCGGCCCGACCCATCGTGATTTCCTTGCGGGCGTCGTCGAGCACGATCTCGCGGCCGAGATGCCGCACGCGCACGCGCCGCGCGGCCGTGCATGCCGCCCATCGCGATCGACGGCAGCATGCTGGTCGCGTCTTCCTGCTGCCAGAGGATCTCGTAGAGCTCCATCTCCTCGTTGAGGCCACGCAGCGAGGTGATGTCCACGCGACGCGAAACAGCCCGCCACTCGGGCGAGCAGCGGCGCACCGTATCCGCCGCAAGGATGATCTGCCCCGCCTTGGCCTGGCTGGTCATGCGGTTCGCGGTGTGCACCGACGCGCCGAAGATGTCCTTGTTCTCGAGCACGACCGGCCCGAAGTGGCAGCCGATGCGGATCGCGACGTGCTGGCCCTGCACCAGCAGCTCGGGCCGGGCACCGATGTCCTGCTGCATCTCGCCGCCGGCGTTCACGGCGTCGTCGACCGTCGGGAAGATCGCGAGGATTTCGTCACCGATGGTCTTGATGACCGTGCCGCGGTTGCGCTCGGTGGCGTCGCGCATGATCTCGACGCAGAGCTGGATCAGTTCGCGCGCACGCTTGTCGCCGAGCAGCTCGTACAGGCGAGTGCTGCCCACGACATCGGCGAAGAGGACGGCAACTTCCGTCTCGGTACTGGTCACGCTCGGCAGGACCCCTGGTTGCCCGGTAGCGGGCAGATTGACCCAAGCGACTTTACATTATAGCCGGTGTGCACAGTCGCTCCGTGCCGGCATGTACGGGCCGGTCGGCCCCTGCCTGGCCGCTAGGCCGCGTCGCGGAACATCCGCAGGGAATCCCGCAGGACGTCGGCGCCTGCACCCGGCCGTATCGCGTGCTCCGTGAGGTAGCGGCGCCAGGCGCGCGCATTCGGCAGCCCCGCGAAGAGGCCCTGGATGTGACGCAGCATCAGCGGCAGGCGATGCCCCTCCCGCGAGCATGCGTTCGACGTAGTCGGCGTAGCGTTCCACCACGTCCTCGCGCGATGGCGGCACGAAGCCGGGACCGAGGAACTGCGCGTCGAGCTCCGCGAGCAGGTACGGCTCGTGGTAGATCTGCCGGCCGATCATCACGCCGTCGAACTTCGGCAACCACTCGCGCACCTGCGACGCCGTCTTGATCCCGCCGTTCAGGATCACCGTGAGTTCCGGGTGCTCGCGCTTGAGCCGGTCCGGCACGTCGTAGCGCAGCGGCGGGATCTCGCGGTTCTCCTTCGGCGTCAGGCCCTGCAGGATGGCATTGCGGGCATGCACGACGAAAACGTCGACGCCCGCCTTCTGCACGGCCAGCACGAACCACTCGAAGAACCCGTAGTCCTCGAGCTCGTCGATGCCGATCCGGCATTTCACGGTGACCGGGATGCTCACGACCTCGCGCATGGCGTGCATGCACTCGGCCACGATCTCGGGCTCGGCCATCAGGCACGCGCCGAAACGGCCGCTCTGCACGCGATCGCTCGGGCAGCCGACGTTGAGGTTGATCTCGTAGTAGCCGTACTGCTCGCCGATCTTCGCGGCCTGCGCCAGCAGCTTCGGGTCGGACCCGCCGAGCTGCAGCGCGACCGGATGCTCGAAGTGATCGAAGCCCAGCAGGCGATCGAGGTGGCCATGCACCAGCGCGTGTGCCGTCACCATTTCGGTGTACAGCAGCGAACGCGGGCTCAGCAGCCGCAGCAGGTAGCGGCAGTGCCGATCGGTGTAGTCCATCATCGGCGCCACGCAGAGGCGGCGGTCGAGCAGTCCGCTGCGACGTCATCGCGCGGTCTCCACGACCAGCCAGTCCACCACGGCACCGAACGCTTCGCGCTCGTCGGCACCCGACTGCAGCGCGGCCTCGAAAATCCTGCAGCTGCCGATGCGCGCTGGTGCCGCGCTGCAAGGATCTCGCGCAGGCCCTCGATCTCCGGCCAGGCAACCGAGCTCGACCGCGTCCTCGCGCAGGAGCTCGATGATTTCTTCCACCAGCTCCGCGAACGGCACGATGCGCTGGCGGCCGAGGTCGAGCAGGCCCGCATCGTAGGAATACCGCATCGCGCGCCAGCGGTTCTCGCCGATCAGCAGTTCGGGGTACGGGCGCCACTGCTGGTTGTCGCGCCGCAGGCGATAGAGCTTGCGCATCAGGCACAGGTTGAGCGCCGCGAGCCGCACCGAGTCCTCGAGCGACGTGCACGAGTCCATCACGCGCGTCTCGAGCGTGGGATAGCGCGCGCTCGGGCGCAGGTCCCACCAGATGCGCGACGTGTCGGCGAGGATGCCGGTCTCGATCAGCGTGTCGGTGTGGCGGCGATACTCGTTCCAGCTGGCGAATTTCTCCGGCAGGCCGGTGCGCGGAATGCCGTTGAAGATCATCAGGCGGAACGACATCAGGCCCGTGCGCTCGCCTTCCCAGAACGGCGAGCTGCACGAAAGCGCGAGCAGGTGCGGCAGGAAGTACCGCGCCTGGTTCATCAGGTCGATGCGCAGGTCGTCGTCGTCGATGCCGACGTGCACGTGCAGGCCGCAGATCATCATGCGGCGCGCCACGCCCTGCATCTCCTCGAGCAGCGCGACATAGCGCTCCTTGTCGGTGCGCTTCTGCTTCGACGACAGCGAGAACGGATGGCTCGCCGCGGCGATCGGCGCAAGCCCGAACCTGGCCGACTCCTCGACCACCGCCCGTCGCAGCTCGATCAGCGACGTGCGCGCCTCGCCGATCGTGCGGCACACCGGCGTGGCCACTTCGATCTGCGAGCGCAGGAACTCCGGGAAACGCGCGACCCTCGGTGCGATCGTGCAGGGCCGCAAACAACTCGGGCGGCGGATCGTTCGCGACCGCACGCGTGTCGACGGTCGACCAGGAGGTATTCCTCCTCGACGCCGATGGTGAACGGCGGAGCGTGATCAGGCATGCGGCGCAACCTTCGCCAGCGGCTGCAACGACCGCGGGTCGGCCAGGATCTCGCCGACGATGCGGGCCAGCAGGCGCACCCACCGCTCGATGCCCGCGGGTGAACTCAGCAGGTCCTGCCGCACTTCGATGCAGACGTGCGGCAGGCCGTGGGCCTTGGCGTGGTGGTCGATCGTGTAATTGGCGGGGTGCTTGCCGCTGTAGGGCTCGTTGTCGCCGATGACCAGGCCCTTCTGCGCCCGCAAGCCCTCGAGCAGGCGCTGGGCGTTGGCCTCGTCCTGGTCCCACAGCACGCCGGCGTGCCAGGGTCGGGTGTTGCCGGCCAGGGTCGGCGAGAAACTGTGCACGGCAACCAGCAGGGGCACGACGCCGCGGCCCCGGAATCCGCCCAGCATGGCCTCGATGCACTCGTGGTACGGATCGAAGAAAGACGCGAGACGCACGCGGCGGTCGTCCTCGGTCAGGTGCTGGTTGCCGGGAACGGTCCAGCCGTCGCTTTCCTTGCGGAAGGCCTCCTCGTCGTCCGGAGAGCGGTTGCAGTCGACGACCAGGCGCGAGTAGCCCGCCAGTACCGCCGGGGCGTCCAGCGCGTGGGCGAGGCCCCTGGCGAGCTCCCCGGCCCCGATGTCCCAGGCGATGTGCTGCCAGCTGGGCAGTTCGGGCAGCCCGAGGCGGTCCAGGGCCTGCGGAAACGCCCGGCTGGCGTGGTCACAGACGACCAGGGCCGGCGCCCGCCCGTGCTCCTCCAGCACCACGAAGGGCGCGGGGTCGTTCCGGCCGATCAGGGGTGCGGTGGCGGGCATCTTGGGTGGCGTGGCGTCCATGGGGCGCAAAGTTTACACGGGGCCCCACCCGTCCCGTGGGCGACCTCTCCCGCTGCCGCGCGGGAGGTCACCGTCCGGCAGGGGCGCCAAGAGGTGACGCCCGTCACAACAGATACATTCACTACGGTCATAACATTCGGCTGCGCCCGTCCGCACGGGTGGAGGATTGTCCTTTTCCATGGCCTTGCACCCGCTACTGAAGCAGCAGTTCGACGACTCCCGCGAGGAAGGCGGGCAGCTCGACTTGCGCAAGCTGCTGCACGCCATCAGCGAGGCGTACGCGGAGTGGGACGAGGAGCGCAAGGGCGTCGTGCGTTCGATGCGGCTGCTGGCGGACGAGACCAGCGCATTCACGCGCGAAGTGCGCGAGAGCGCAGCGGCACAGCTGCAGGTCATCCTCGATCACGTCAAGGACGCGATCATCACCGTCGACGAGACGGGACGCATCGAAACGCTGAACACCACCGGTGAGCGAGTCTTCGGTTACAGCGAACAGGACGTTCGCGGCAAGAAGCTCGACCTGCTGATTCCGTCGCTGGCGCGCCGTCCCCGCATCGTCGAGACGCTCGAGGAACTGGCGGCCACCGTCGAGAACACCCAGGCCGACCTCAAGCCGCGCGAGACCAAGGGCCGGCACAAGAACAGCAACCTGTTCGACGCCGAGATCGGCGTGAGCAAGGTGCGGCTCGACCGCCGCGAGCTCTTCGTCGTCTGCATGCGCGAAACCACCGAACGCAAGGCGGCGGAAGCGGCGATCCGCGAGAGCGAGGCCCGCTACCGCACGCTGGTCGAGAACGCGCCCGAAGCCATCGTCGTGCTCGACATGGACACCGGCCGGTTCGTCGAATGCAATGAAAACGCCGTGCGCTTCTTCAAGATGACGCGCGACGAATTGCTGGGCGTCGGGCCGGAAAAGATCAGCCCGCCGTTCCAGCAGGATGGCTCGCCCTCGTTCGGCGTCGCTCGTGGCCACATCGATCGTGCGCTGGCCGGCGACGCGCCCAGTTTTGAATGGCTGCACCGCGACGCGCTCGGGCACGACATCCCCTGCGAGGTCCGCCTGGTGCGCCTGCCCTCCTCGGGCCGGCGCCTGATTCGCGGCAGCATCACCGACATCACCGAACGCAAGCGCAGTGAAATGCTGGCCGCCGGCGACCGGCGCGTATTCGAACGCATCACGAGCAACTCGGACCTGACCGCAACGCTCGAAGCGATCACGGAGACCGCCGAGAAGGTCACGCCGGATGCGCTCTGCACGGTGTCGATCTACGACGCGGAGTCCAACACGCTGCAGCACGTGGCGGGCATGCGCCTGCCGCAGAACTACCTGGACGCGAAGCGGCGCCTCGAGATCGGTCCGCGCAACGGTTCCTGCGCCGCCGCGATCTTCCTGCACCGACAGGTGATCGTGGCGGAGATCACGCGCGACGCGCTCTGGGAGCACCTGCGCGCCCCGGCCGTCGAGGCTGGACTGCGTTCCTGCTGGTCGACGCCGGTGCGCGCATCGGACGGCCGCATGCTCGGCACGGTCGCCCTGTATTTCAGGCAGCCGCGCAGCCCGCTCCGCCGCGACTTCGAACTGATGAGCCGCCTGACGGCGCTCGCCGCGATCGCCATCGAGCGCAAGCGGTCCGAGGAAGCGCTGCGCCACAGCGAAGCGCAGTACCGCAGCCTGTTCGAGAACGTCATCGAAGGCGTGTACCGGTCGACCGTGAACGGCCGCTTCGAGGCCGTGAACCCGGCGCTGGCGCACATGCTCGGGTACGACACGGTCGACGACCTGCTGACGGTCACCGACATGTCGATCGTGTACATGAACCCGGACGACCGCGAGTCACGTCATCACGGTGCTGCACCGCGACGGCGTCATCCGCGATGCGGAATGCCAGCTGCGGCGGCGCGACGGCACGCAGATCACCGTGCTGATCAACGCGCGCGTCATCCGCGGCGAGAATGCCGAGATCACGGGCTACGAAGGCACGATCACGGACATCACCGTGCGCAAGCGCGCGGAGCTGCAGCTGTACGAGGAAAAGGAAAAGGCGCAGGTCACGCTGCAGTCGATCGGCGACGCGGTCATCACGACCGACGCCGACGGCCGCGTGGAGTACCTGAACCCGGTCGCCGAGGAACTCACCGGCTGGGATTCGCAGGAAGCGCTCGGCCGCCCGATCGCCGAAGTGTTCCAGGTCATTTCGGAGACCACGCGCCAGCCGATCGACAGCCCGATCACCCGCTGCCTGCGCGAAGGCCGCGTGGTCGAGATGATCGAGCCGTCGCTGCTCGTGAACCGTCGCGGGCAGGAAATCTCGATGCAGGACTCGGCCGCGCCGATCCGCGACCGGGCCGGCCGGCTGATCGGCGTCGTCATGGTGTTCCACGACGTGAGCCAGGAGCGCCGGCTGCAGCGCGCGCTCTCCTACCAGGCGACCCACGACGCCCTGACCGGCCTCATCAATCGCCGCGAATTCGAGCATCGCCTCAACGAGACCCTGCAGTCGTCGCGCGCCGAGCCCGAGATTCGGCACGTCGTGCTGTACCTCGACCTCGACCAGTTCAAGGTGGTCAACGACACCTGCGGTCACCAGGCCGGCGACCGGCTGCTGAAGCAGATCACGAGCGTCCTGCAGACCCGCATCCGCACCTCCGACACGCTCGCCCGCCTCGGCGGCGACGAGTTCGGCGTGCTGCTGCTCGACTGCAACCTCGACATGGCGCAGCGCATCGCCGAGGACCTGCGCGAGGCGATCCGCGACTTCCGCTTCGTCTGGCAGGACCGCATCATGAATGTCGGCGTCTCGATCGGCCTCGCCGAGATGAACGGCGACACCGACACCCTGTCGACGATCATGAGCGCCGCCGACGTCGCGTGCTACACGGCGAAGGAATCGGGCCGCAACCGCGTGCACACGTACAACCAGGGGCACGCCCCCGAGCGCCTGCGCGAGATGCAGTGGGTGTCCCGCATCAACCGCGCGTGCGAGGAAGACCGGCTGGTGCTGTACTGCCAGCCGATCGTGGCCATTCGGGCCGGCGCCGAGCCGTTCCGGCAGTTCGAGCTGCTGCTGCGCATGCGCGACGAGAACGGCCAGCTGGTGCAGCCGGCCGAGTTCATTCCGGCGGCAGAGCGGTTCAACCTCATGCCGTCGCTCGACCGCTGGGTCGTGCGGCAGGCGTGCCAGCACCTCGCGCACAAGCGCTCCGACGACGTGTCGCGGGCGCCGTACACGATCACGATCAACGTCTCGACGACGACGATCAACGACGAGCATTTCCTCGATTACGTCATCGCAGAGATGGCCAACGGGGACCTGAGCCCGGGCGCGCTCTGCTTCGAGCTGACCGAGACCACGGCGATGACCAGCCTGGCCGCGGCGACGCATTTCATCAACGAGCTGCGCAAGCGCGGCTGCAGGTTCTCGCTCGACGACTTCGGCAGCGGCCTCTCGTCGTTCCTGTTCCTGAAGAACCTGCCGGTGGACTACATCAAGATCGACGGCAGCTTCGTGCACAACGTGGCGCAGGACGCCATCGACCGCAGCATGGTCGAGGCCATCACGCAGATCGCCCGCACCATGGGTATCGAGACGATCGCCGAGCGCGTGGACTCCGCTGACGTGCTGAACCAGCTGGCGGAGCTCGGCGTGCAGTATGCGCAGGGCCATTTCATCGCGTCGCCGCAGCCGGTCGAGGTGCTCGCGGCGCTCGTGGCCTCGGCGCCGGAATCCGCGTCGGCACGAACGGACGACGAATTCGACCTCAAGGTCGGCTGAGCCGTCACGTCCTCTCACGCGCTTCAGCAAGCATCAACGGCTCGCGTTAGCCGCGGGTTCGGTCCTTGCTTCGCGCCCCGGGGTCTCCCGCGCATCGTGAATCGCGCGGAGGAACCGCACGATTCACGGCGATCCTTGCTCGAGCGGGTATCCGAAGCGATGGTGCCAGCGCTGGTCGCGACTCGGCTTCAGCGCCGCTTCGGCTCCTGCGCTCGAGCTGCAGCGTCCGACACGGAGCGCGGACAAGGACCGATCCCGCTGCAACTGGCGAGCCAACGGGCTGCAGTGACGCGGGACCCGGATGACGAGGACGGGGCGGCCAGTGAGCTGAGGCCACTTGGGGCGCGGAGATCCAGTTCCGGTCTTTGCCTGCGCGCCCCGTGTCGAACGCCGCAGCTCGAGCGTTGGTGCGAAGCGGCACTGACGCCGCGTCCGACAGCCGCTGGCACCATCGCTCGAGCACCCGCTCGGGCAAGGATCGCCGTGAATCGCGCGGTTCCTCCGCACGATTCACGAAGCGCGGGAGACCCCGGGGCGCGGGCAGGACCGAGCCCGCTGAACGGGATCTCTGCGCGCTGCGACTGCAGCGGAGGCTTACTCCGACTCGGAAGCCCGACCCGACCGCTTGCGATCCAGCTCCTTGAGCGCGCGCTTGCGGATGCGGATCGACGACGGCGTGATCTCGACGAGTTCGTCGTCCTCGATGAACTCCATCGCCTGCTCGAGCGTGTAGCGGATCGGCGTCACCAGCACGATGTTCTCGTCCTTGCCGGCCGCACGCATGTTCGTGAGCTTCTTGCCCTTGAGCGGGTTCACGACCAGGTCGTTTTCGCGGCTGTGAATGCCGATGACCTGGCCCTCGTAGACCTCGTCGCCGTGCGCGCACATCAGCTTGCCGCGCTCCTGCAGGTTGAAGAGCGAATAGCCGAGCACGGTGCCCTGCCCGTTCGAGATCATGACGCCGTTCTGGCGACTCGCGATCTCGCGCTCGGACACCGGGGCGTAGTGATCGAACACGTGGAACAGCAGGCCGAGGCCGGACGTCATCGTGCGGAACTCGGTCTGGAAGCCGATCAGGCCACGCGCCGGGATGATGTAGTCGAGACGCACGCGGCCCTTGCCGTCCGGGTGCATCGCCTGCAACAGGCCGCCGCGGCTGCCGAGCGCCGTCATCACCGCGCCCTGGCTCGAGTCCTCGATGTCGACGGCAAGGACTTCGTACGGCTCGTTCTTGACGCCGTCGATCACCTTGATCACGACGCGCGGGCGCGAGACGGCGATCTCGTAGCCTTCGCGACGCATGTTCTCGAGCAGCACGCCCAGGTGCAGTTCGCCGCGGCCGTAGACCTGGTACTTGTCCGGGTCGTCCGTCTCCTCGACGCGCAGCGCGACGTTGGTCAGCGCCTCGCGGAACAGGCGCTCGCGGATCTGGCGGCTGGTGAGGTACTTGCCTTCGCGACCGGCGAACGGCGAGGTGTTGACCTCGAACGTCATGCCGATGGTCGGCTCGTCCACCACCAGCGGCGGCAGCGCCTCAGGCGCAGCCGGATCGCACAGCGTGTCCGAAACCGCGGGAATCTCGATGCCGGCGAACGCGACGATGTCGCCCGCGCTGGCGGAATCGACTTCCATGCGGTTCAGGCCGTGGAAGCCGAGCACCTGCGAGATCTTCTCGGTCCGCGCATGACCGGTGCGGTCGACCACCGTGACCGTCTGGCCACGCTTGATCACGCCGCGCTTGATGCGGCCGATGCCGATCGCGCCGACGTAGCTCGAGTAATCGAGCTGCGAGACCTGCAACTGCAGCGGGCCGTTCGGATCGACGTCCGGCGGCGAGCAGTGCTTGATGATCGTCTCGAACAGCACCTTCATGTCGCCGCCGCGGTGGGCCGGATCGAAGGTCGCGAAACCCTGGATGGCCGAGGCGTAGACGACGGGGAAGTCGAGCTGCTCTTCGGTCGCGCCGAGGCGGTCGAACAGGTCGAACGTCTGGTCCAGCACCCAGTTGGGGCGGGCCTCGTGACGGTCGATCTTGTTGATGACCACGATCGGGCGCAGGCCGTGCGCGAACGCCTTCTGCGTGACGAAGCGCGTCTGCGGCATCGGGCCGTCGACGGCGTCGACCAGCAGCAGCACGGAGTCGACCATCGACAGCACGCGTTCCACTTCGCCGCCGAAGTCGGCGTGTCCCGGGGTGTCGACGATGTTGATGCGGTACTCGTTCCACTTGATGGCCGTGTTCTTGGCCAGGATGGTGATGCCGCGTTCCTTTTCGAGCGCGTTCGAGTCCATGACGCGTTCGGGGACGACCGTGCGGGCGTCGAACGTGCCGGATTGCTTCAGGAGCTGGTCGACAAGGGTGGTCTTGCCGTGGTCGACATGCGCGATGATCGCGATGTTGCGAAGGTACTGCGTGGGATTCGAGGACACTTGGTGCGCCAGGGGCCCGGAGGGGCGCGAAAAAGGGCGCGAAGTATAGCGGATTCGGTCCCGGCCTGCTGCACTGCAGGAAATCCCGCTCCCGCTCCTGCTCAGCGGGAGCGGCCGGGGTGCAGCAGGCCAGGCTCGTCGCTGCAGGCTCCGACTGTCTTGCCGCGCTCCGTGTCGGACGCCGCAGCTCGAACGCAGGCGCGAGGCGGCACCGCGTTTTCCGACCGGCCGCTGGCACCATCGCATCGCGCCCGTTCGAGCAAGGCTCGCCGTGAATCGTGCGGTTCCTCCGCGCGATTCACGATGCGCGGGAGACCCGGAGCGCGGAAGACAGCGGAGCCTGCGCGACGCCTCATCGTGCCTGCCGACCTCCCGGGACGGAGGTGACCTGGCGAGGACGGTTACTTCGGCTCTTGCGCCGGAATCGACTGCACCGCCTGGCCCGTCGCGTCCTTCGGCGGGGCCGCCTTCTGCGCCGACGGCGGGTCGCCGATCACGATCGGAATCGCGAACGCGCGGGTCTCCGTCTGCACTTTCGTCGACATCTTCGCGATCACGCCGATGTAGTACAGGCCCGGGTTGTCGCCCTTGACCAGCACCTTGGTCAATACGACTGGCCGCCCTCGACGGGCGCAAACGACGCCGTCTTCTCGCCGACGATGCGTCAGGCCCGGGGCCTCGGTGATCTCGATCTCGAGATTGTCGGCCGGCAGTCGCGTGTCGAAGGTCAATTCGACCTCGAACGGCTGGCCCAGGGCGGGCTTCGCCAGCACGTCGTACTTCATGTCGACCGGGGCCGTGGTCTTGCTGTCCACGACCGCCGACGCGAGACGCGCGTGCTTTTCGTCGACGCTGGCGGGCGGAGCGGCCTCAGCGGCCTTGTCTGCCTGGGCCTTCTCGGCCTTGGCGACAGCGGCTGCCTCGTCATTGCCACCGCCACAGGCGGTCACGAGCGCGCCGGCCAGCAGCGCGGCCGCCGCGGTGCAGGGCCAAACGCCGGAAACCGGCGGTACGGACATCGTCATTCAGCGTCATGCGCATGCCTGCCTCTGGAGTCCCTGGGGTGCGTCAGCCCGTGACCGACATATTGAAACACGTGATGCCACGTCGTTCTGCTGCCGAGTATGACGGATCGATGTGGCTCCACTCGTAGACCTCGATCACGTATTCGCCGGCGTCGAGCGTCCGGGTCAGCGTCTCGTCGACCGTTCGTCGTGGATTCCGCGATGTCGAGGAAGCCGTTCTTGTACAGCACGATATCCGGATCGGCCACCGGCGAGAACGGTGCCGTCGACCCGGTAGCCGTGTACTGCGCCCGGACCGTGACCGAGCGCGCCGCCGCAATCGAGAACCGCAGGAACAGCCGGTTGCCGATCTTGTTGTACGTACCCGCAGCCGTCGTGCCGCACACGGTCTGCGATCCGCCGTTCAGCGCGAGCTGCGTATAGATCGGCAGGGCCTGCGGCACGGAACCGTCGTTGGTCTCGGTCGATGGCCCACGCGTCCGCCACGTGAATGCTCTGCGAGTTGACGAGCGTATTGATGGCCGAGACCGGCGCACCCGCCCTGCCCTTGAGGTAGTCCACGAACGGGAAGACGCTGGTCAGCGCCGGACCGGCGCGGAGCGGGCCGGTCAGCGCCTCGTACATCGGCTGGTAGCCGATCGAGACGGCATCCGAGCCGTCGGCGGCCGCGTCGAACAGGTCCCACGCGACCGACTGGATCGAGCCTCGTTGTACCAGCCGGCCGGCGACGCCGCGTTGCTCTCCATGTTGAAGGAGAAACGCTGGCCCTGCTGCGGACCCAGCGAGTCGCTGTACAGCGGGTCGTTCAGCACCATCGCCGAGAACGCGTTGGCAAACCCTTCGCTGAAGGCGAGCCGCATGTCGAGCCGTTCGTCCGGCGAATGCGAGCCACCCGTCGTGTCGGTGCGACTGATCGTGTCTTCGATGAAATGGTGGAACTCGTGCGCCAGCACGTGCTGGTCGTATTCGTCCGTGTCGATGTTGGCGTCGCCGAGCACATAGATGCCGGCTCGCCGGGCCGCTCGGTCGACGCGGTGCGATACAGCGTGGACTCGATCTGGCCCAGCGCCACGTCGCCCGAAGACGCATTGTTCAGCGTGCTCCAGAACACATCCAGCGCCGGCAGGTCGAGCGTCGCGCTGCCGTTGTCGACCACGAAATCCGTTGCCGTCAGCAGCGTGTCGAGGATCGCGAACGGCGCCGCACCGCGGACACCGGTGTAGCTCGAGCCGCCCCAGCCCGAAGCCGCGAGCAGGTTTCTCGTCTGGTTCGCCGTGCCGGTATTGAATACCGCCGTGTCCAGCACGTACAGCGCGTTGCCGTTGGTGTTGTTGAGCACACGGATGTCGCGGGCCGGGGTCGTCGTCCTGCGCGACTGCGCCCTCACGCGCACGAACACGTTGGTGCTGGCCGGTGCCGTGAGCGCGTAGTTGCCGTTGCTGTCGGTGGTGGAGGTCGCGAGCGTGCCGCCGCCCGCATGGACCAGTTCGACGACGGCTTCGCGGATCGGCTGCGCCGAGGTGTTCGAGTAACTCAGCCCGCTGCTGACGACGGACGAGAACGGCACGCGATCGTAGGTGGCCCTGCCACTGACGGTGACATCGCCGATGCCGCCGCCCGCGGTCACGGTGATCGTCTGCGTCGTTGATGCCGACAGGCCTGGCGAATCGGTCACCGTGAGCCGGACGGTGAACGTGCCGGCGGCGGCAAACGCATGGGTCGGGGTCTTGCCCGATACCGTGTCCGCTCCATCGCCGAAGTCCCAGGTGTAGCTGAGGTTCGAGCCCTCCGGATCGGTCGAGGCAGAGCCGTCGAAAAACACGACCAGGGGCGCGGCACCACCTGTCGGGGAGAACTGGAACGACGCGGTGGGTGGCAGGTTCGTCGTGTCGACCTGCACGGTGCGGGTCGTCGACGCGGTGGCGCCGTCGTTGTCGGTCACCGTGAGCGTGACGGTAAACGTGCCTGCGGCGGCGTAGGTGCGGCTCGCGGTGTTGCTCGTCCCACTCGAGGTGCCACCGTCGCCAAAATTCCAGGAATACGTCGCGATCGAACCGTCTGGATCGGTCGAGGCGCTGGCATTGAACGAGACGGCCAGCGGCGCGGTGCCCGAGGACGGGGTCGCCGTGAACGAGGCTGTCGGCAACAGGTTCGCCGCCGCCGCCACCACCCTCCCGCCACCACCGCCACCGCAGGCGACAAGCAACGACGCCGCGACGGTCAAGACCGCGGCACGCCAGGCGTTCCGGATGAGCGAAAACCGAGTCAGCAGCAGGCGCAAATCCATCAGCGCGTAATGTCACGGAGCACCGGGTCGGCAGGGTAAGCGGGATTGGCGCCGAAGAATATCACGCGCCACCGCCAGCGCCCCAGTCGGACACGGCCCAGGTCGGGTCAGACCTGGACCGATGTCAGTTCGACGTCAGCGACGGCTCACGCTGCAGCTTGTGCTCCCAGTCCAGCTGGTTGCGGACGATGGTTTCGAGGTCGTCGAACTTCGGCGCCCACCCCAGCACCTCGCGGATGCGCTCGGCGTGCGCCACCAGCGACGGCGGATCGCCCGCGCGACGCGGACTTTCGACCACTGGCAACGGCCGGCCGCCGTTGACGCGCTCCACCATCCTGACGACTTCGCGCACGCTGTAGCCGTGGCCGTAGCCGCAGTTGAGCGTGGTCGACGCCCCGCCCTGCTCCAGGTAGTCGAGCGCGCTCAGGTGCGCCGAGGCGAGGTCCTCGACGTGAATGTAGTCGCGCACGCCCGTGCCATCGGGCGTCGGGTAGTCCGTGCCGAAAATCGACAGCGAGGGCCGCACGCCGGCCGCCACCTGGCAGGCCACCTTCACCAGCAGCGTTGCCGTCGGCGCGCTGTGCCCGATGCGACCACCCGGATCGCTGCCCGCAACGTTGAAATAGCGCAACGCCACGTAGCGCAGCTTCGAGGAGGCCGCGGCGAGGTCGCGCAGCATCCACTCGCTCATGAGCTTCGACGTGCCGTAGGGATTGATCGGCGCGGTCGGCGAGTCTTCGCGCGCGAGACCCTCGGCGGGAATGCCGTAGACCGCCGCCGTCGACGAGAACACGAAGCGACGCACGCCCGCGGCGTCGCATTGCTCCAGCAGGTTGCGCGTCGCGCAGGTGTTGTTGCGGTAGTACTTGAGCGGATCGGACACCGACTCCGGCACGATCGTGTGCGCCGCGAAGTGCAGCACCGTGTCGATGGCATGGTCCTTCAGGACTCGCGCCACGAGTTCGCGATCACCGGTGTCGCCGACGATCAGCGGCGTGCCGAGCGTGGCGCTGCGGTAACCGGTCGAAAGATTGTCGAGGACCACGACGCGCTCGCCGCGCTCGACGAGCTGGCGGACCGTGTGACTGCCGATGTAACCGGCGCCGCCGGTGACGAGGATTGAGCTTGCTTGGCCATGTCCGGATGCTAGCAACGCGCCCAACTGCCGTCACCTCGCACGTGCGGGAGGGGTTACGCGTAGCGCGGGTGAGCGCCAGTTCAAGTTTTCACCCTCCCCTCTCGCCGAAGCGGGAGAGGGCGCGGAGCCTCACCCTCTCCCGCTAGAGCGGGAGAAGCCGAGAGTGAGGAAACTCAGAACGCCTCTTCCATCGCCGCAGAGCTGTTCGCGCAGGTTCAGCACGTGCTGTTCCCAGTACTTCGGTTCCTGGAACCAGGGAAACGCCCGTGGAAACGCCGGATCGTCCCACCGGCGGGCCAGCCAGCCCGCGTAATGCATGATGCGCAGCGTCCGCAGCGGCTCGATCAGCGACGTCTCGTGGTGATCGAAGTCGGCGAACTCCTGGTAGCCCTCGACGATGTCATCCAGCTGGACGCGCATCTCCTCGGTCCGTCCCGACAGCAGCATCCAGAGGTCCTGCACGGCAGGCCCGGTCATGCAATCGTCGAGATCGACGAAATGCGGGCCCTTGTCCGTCCACAGCACGTTGCCCGGATGGCAATCGCCGTGCAGCCGCAGCGTGCGCAGCGGCTGCGGCCTCGTCGAACCGCTGCTCGACCAGGCTCAACACGTCCTCGGCCAGGGATTCGTACGCCGCTTCGAGGTGTGACGGGATCCAGCCGGAATCGAGCAGGAAGTCCGCCGTGTCCTGGCCGAGCACGCGCCAGTCCAGGCGCGGCCGATGGCGAAACGTGCGCGTGCGACCGATCAGGTGGATGCGCGCGAGGAAGCGTCCCATCCACTGGCGATCGTCCTTGGTCCCCAGTTCGGGCCAGCGCCCACCGGCCCGGGGATAGACGGCGTAACGGAATCCCTCGTGTTTGAAGAGGCTGCGGCCGTCGTGGACGTCCGGCGCGATCACGGGGATCTCGGCGCGCGCGAGTTCGAGCGCGAACTCGTGCTCCTCCAGGATCGCCGCGTCCGGCCAGCGTTCGGGGCGATAGAACTTCACGACGACCGGGGTCGTGTCCTCCCGGCCCACCTGGTACACGCGGTTTTCGTAGCTGTTGAGGGCCAGGATGCGGCCGTCGCACCGGTGGCCAAGCGCCTCGACCGCGCTGACGACGACGTCGGGGGTCAGCGCGGAATACGGGTGCGGAGCATTCATTGCTTCGATTGTACGGGGTCACGTACGCTTCCCGGCACTTCGCCCGGCTGAGCCATGACACGCTTCCCCTTCCGCCCCCGCTCCCTCACCGGCCTGATCCTGCTCGGGTTCGTGATCGTTGCGCTGCCTGCCCTGCTCGGCACGATCAGCGCGGCCATCGAAATGCGCAACCTTTCGACCGCCAGCGAGCGCCTGGTGGTCAACGGCGTGGCCGCCACGCAGTACACGCAGGCACTGGTGCGACAGGTCTCGTCGCTCGAACGCACGGTGCGGCTGTACCAGATCATTCCGCGCCCGGCCCTGCTCGACACGTTATCGACAGAACCGCGACCTGCTGCGCAAGACGCTGGACGGTTTCTCGGCGCTGCCCGGCGGCAATGACGAACGCGCCAAGGTCATCGACAGCATGCGCGGCACGGTCGACCTGATCTCGAGCGCCATCGATTCCAAGTCGTCCGCGAAGCATCGCGAAGACGCTGCGCGAGTTCACCGCGCTGTCGCGCGATGCCGGGCAGCTCTCGCAGACTGGCCAGCGCGCAGACCGACCGCGAATTGAAGCAACTGCAGGCCGAGACGGAAAAGGTCCGGCGCCGGCTGTACTGGCAGTCGCTCGCGTTGATCCCGATCACGATCGGCCTGATCGTGATGTTCGCGCTTTTCCTGGCGCGACCGATCCGCCAGATCGACGCCGCCATCAGTGCAATCGGGCACGGACAGCTGAACGAACCCGTGCAGGTGCAGGGGCCCTCGGACCTCAAGGCACTGGGCCGGCAGCTCGAATGGTTGCGAGTCCGGCTCATGGACATCGCGGAGGAGCGCAACCGGTTCCTGCGCCACATGTCGCACGAACTGAAGACGCCGCTCGCCAACATCCGCGAAGGCACCGAACTGCTGATGGAAGGCGCGGTCGGTTCACTCAATGGCGAGCAGCGCGAAGTGACCGGCATCCTGCGCGACAACAGCCTGCGACTGCAGCGCCTGATCGAGAACCTGCTGTCGTACAGCGAGTGGCAGGCGAAGCGCAGCGACCTCGAGGTTGGCGAGATTCGCCTGCTGCCGCTCGTGAAGTCTGCGATCGAGACCTACCAGCTGCCGCTCAACGCGCACAGCCTGCGACTCGACCTGCAGGTGCCCGACCTCACGCTGGCCGCGGACCGCGAGAAGCTGAAGCTGATTCTCGACAACCTGATCTCGAACGCCGTGAAGTTCACGCCGGACGGCGGCACGATCACGTTGCGAGCGGCTTACGACGACGAGGGCAGGAACCTCGTGCTGGACGTCGCCGATACGGGGCCCGGGATTCCGCTGGATGAGCGTCCTCGCATCTTCGAGGCGTTCTACCAGGGCGCCACGCCGCAGGGTGGCCTGGTTCGCGGCACGGGCATCGGACTGTCGGTGGTGCAGGAATTCGTGCATGCGCACGGCGGCAGCATCGAGATCGTCGACGGTGAGTTTCCGGGCGCGCACTTCCGCGTGCGATTGCCTCTTACTCCCTCTCCCGCCGCAGGTGGGAGAGGGTTGGGGTGAGGCGCCCTTCCCGCTCATGCCGCTCGCCGTGGGAGAGGTTGCGGTGAGCTGCAGTCGCCCCACTCGCGGAATGCCCGCACATCGGTTCGCTATCGCACCCAGCTGCGCGCCTGTCACCCCGAATTCAGCCTATTATTGGCCGCTCATACGCACGCGCAGCCCTCGCACCCGACGACTTGACCCGAAATGTCCCTCATCCTGCAACCGACTGTCCGTAAAGCGTTTTTCGCGATCTCGGCGCATCGCCTTGACGGCCTGCGCCGAGCTTCCAGCCCGCCGACAAATCGGGCACCGTCCGGCCAGTCCACCGTAGCCCGCCTCGCCCAAACCCGCCGACACTGGCGTCGTACTTCGAAGTGCTCGACCGGATGGCGCCGGGCGACGTCGTCCGCCAGTCGACGGAACTCGCGTCGACGCTGACCCAGGCACAGCAGAACCCCACCTCCTCCAACCGCCTGCAAGTACGCCGTCGCGCTGGGCGCCGCAGGTCATTCGTCGAGCAATCCGGTCGAGGCCAAGCGACTCATCACCGAACTGCTCGCGGGCGCCAACGACCTGACGCCGCAAGAGGTCTCGCTCGCGAATGCGTTCCAGCGCGAATACGACGCGCGCGTCGCGCTGTATGCCGACCTGGCGCGCCAGCGCGAGGAATCCGAGCGGCAACTGAAGTCGATCGACGCGGATGGCGACCGCCGCTACAACGCGCTCAACGCCGAAACGCAGCGCTTGAAGAAGGCGCTGGCCGAAGCCGAGCGCAAGCTCGAGGCCGTCGCCGAAATGGAACGCGCCCTGACGCCGGAAAACCAGTGAGCGCCTGACCTTGGCCACGTCGCGCACGAGCAAACGCACACCCAAGATCCTCGTCGTCGACGACGATCCGGGGCTGCTGCGCCTGCTCACGATCCGCTTGCGCTCGCAGAAATACGAAGTCGAGCCCGCAGAGAACGCGGCCAAGGCGCTCTCGGTCATCGCGCGCTTCCGGCCCGATCTCGTCATCACCGACCTGCGCATGGCCGAGATGGACGGCATCGCGCTGCTGCGCGAACTGCAGCGTCGCTGGCCCGGCCTCAACGTCATCATGCTCACCGCGCACGGCACGATTCCCGATGCCGTGAAGGCCACCCAGTCGGGCGCCTTCGCGTTCCTGACCAAGCCGGTCGAGAAGGAACAACTGCTCGAGGAAGTGCGCCGCGCGCTCAAGACCTCGGGCTTCGCGGACACCGCCGAGGAATGGCGGACCGAGTTCGCCACGCGCAGCCCGCTGGTCGAGGACCGGCTGGCCAAGGCGCACCTGGTCGCGGGCACGGATTCGTCGGTCTTGATTACAGGCGAGCCCGGCACCGGCAAGGAACTGCTGGCCCGGGCGATCCACCGGGCCAGTGGCCGTCGCGAAGGGCCCTTCGTCTCGATCGACTGCAGCGCCCTCGACGGCAGCGCCGAGCACCTGGCCACGAGCGAACAGGAACTGGCCCGCTCGGTCGAGCAAGCCACCGGCGGGACGATCTTCCTGCGCAACGTCGACGACCTGGCCCTGAACCTGCAGACGCGCCTGGCGAGCCTGCTGCGCGGTCCGCGGGACGTCCGCGTGCTGGCCACCAGCGACCGTCGCCCCGACGAACTGGTGGCCGATGGGCGCTATTCCACGGACCTGCTCGAACAGATCAGCGCGGTGCACATCGACCTGCCGCCGCTCAGCCGGCGGCGCGAGGACGTGCCGCTGCTGGCCGCCCAGTGCCTGGAAGACCTGGCGGTGGAGACCTCCCAGCCCAAGCGCTCCCTGTCGCCCGAGGCCATGGAGGCCCTGGCCAGCGCCAAGTGGCCGGGCAATGTCCGGCAGCTGCGGATGGTGGTGCGGCAGGTGGCCTCGTTGGGTGCCGGGCCGGTGATCACGGTCGAGCAGGTGCAGGACGCCCAGGGGCAGGCCACGCAGCTGCCGAGCTTCGACGAGGCCCGTGATGAGTTCACGCGGAACTACCTCGTGCAACTGCTTCAAATCACTCAGGGAAATGTCAGCCAGGCAGCCCGGATGGCGAAGCGGAATCGCACGGACTTCTACAAGCTGCTGACCAAGCACGAGCTGAAGCCGGAAGAGTTCAAGGACTAGCTCTTCTCCGCTCTCCCGCTTCGCGGGAGATGGGCTGGGGTGAGGGCCAGGCGTGACCCTCGGTTACCGAGTGACTCCAAACAGCGACAAAATCAGCCTTTCCCCGTCACCTCCTCGTTTCACATAATCCGCGCGCCGAGAACGGCGACCGGCTTCCCCGCTGAGTCCCGCGCAGATCGTCCAGAACCCTGCCCGGCAACGTTGATCGTCTGACCCATCACCGGCCCGCACACGCTGCGGTCGCCGTCGGCTGACGACATTTCGTACAACCCGTTCGCCTCAATATCGATAGAGGTCAATTTTGCCGACCAGCAGCCTGCACAAGGCGGCCGGGCCCCTCGCTCGTTTTGCCGTCACCTGCCTCGTCTGTTTCACCACCATCACTTTGACTGCCTGCGGCAGCGGATCGCACTTTCCACCTGCCATGGACCGCGCAGGTGCCAGTGCGTCCACCCCAGGAACCGGTGCCAACGACGCCCCGATCATCAGCGGTAAGCCGCTGACAACCGCAGTGGTGAATGTTCCCTATGTCTTCCGACCTGATGTGCGCGATCCGGACGGCGACGTGCTCATCTTCGAAGTCGCCGGCAAGCCCTCATGGGCCACCTTCGATCCAGCGACGGGAGAACTTTCCGGAATACCACCCGCCGGCACCACCGGCACGCACGCCGGTATCGTCATCTTCGTCAGCGATGGCCAACTCAAGACCGCACTGCCGTCATTCTCGATCAAGGTGATGACATTAGCCCCGGCCGGGTCGACATCGTCCGCATCGCTCTCCTGGTCCGCACCGACACAGAACGAGGACGGCTCGTCACTGACCGACCTGGCCGGCTATCGGATCTACTACGGCACGTCGCCGAGCGACCTGAGCAAGCGGGTCGACATCGGCAACCCGGCCATGACCAGCACAGTGGTGCCGAACCTGACGTCGGGAACGTGGTATTTCGCGATCAGCGCATACACGAAGAATGGCGCCGAAAGTGGCATGAGCCCCATCGTCTCGAAGGTGATCGGCTAGTCGACGCCGGTCCGCGGTTCGAAACGCGAACCACTGCACGTTTCGGCACCGTTTGCGTTGCGATGGCGGCGCACCAGGTCGACACTCTGCACTCGATCAGTTAACGGCAAACCCGCCGCAAGGCGGGGACGCAAAGCCTCCGGTCCACGGCTGTTCGGCAGCTTGGGGATAGCGGGGTTGCCAGTCGGACGATAGAGCGTCGCGCGGGAAGCCCCGCACAGGCACGCAAGCCGCCGCTGCCAACCCAGCCTCAATCCCACTGCTCCATCCGTCGGGCCACCGGCCTGCCAAGTGGAGACGTGGAATGTCGATCATCAATGTCAGAACTCGCACTCTCGCGCTCGCGATAGTGAGCGCGCTGTCGCTGACGGCCTGCCTGGGCGACGGCAGCAAGTCCCACACTGCGCCGACCGTCGCCAACCCCGCTCCGGAGCCGACCGCACCGCCCACCAGCACGCCGACCACGCCGACCACGCCGCCGACCAGTGCGCCGAATCAGGCTCCGACGATTTCCGGCACGCCTCTGACCTCGGCCAAGACCAACCAGCCGTACACCTTTCAACCCGCCGCCTCCGACCCGGATGGCGATACGGTCACGTTCGATGTCTACAACAAGCCCGTCTGGGCTTCATTCGACACCAAGAGCGGCAAGCTCGCCGGCACTCCGTCCAGCTCGTCGACCGGCACCTTCACGGGGATCACGATCGTCGCCTCCGACGGCAAGAGCAGCAGCCAACTCGGACCATTCGACATCACCGTGGCATCGACGGCCACGACCGGCTCGGCCACGCTGAGCTGGCAACCCCCGACCGAGAACGCGGACGGTACACCGCTCACCAACCTGGCGGGTTACGTGATCCGCTATGGCACCAAGTCCGACGTACTCACGCTGGAAGTGAAGATCAGCAACCCCGGCGTCACGACCTCGGTGATCGAAGGCCTCACACCGGCTACGTGGTATTTCACCGTCAGCGCCTTCACCGCGCTGGGAGTGGAGAGCATGCCGTCGGCCGTAGGATCGAAGACCGTGACGTAACGGCGCCCGCGGCGAGGAAGACTGGCCGGCATTGGTGCTGCAAGACACATTGTCGAACTGACGCCGCGTACGAACAGAGTCGAGATGACGCTGTCCACATGCGATTCGTCGCATGTCCCAGCCGACAAGACGTTCCGCAGGCTACCTGGCTGCCTGTACCGCATCGTACCCATGTCGATTGCTGACACCGCTGGGGTTGGAGCAGCAGACGCCAGCGCCGACCCGCGCATGCTCACGGGAGCCAGGCCGCCTCGGCCGCACGCACTGCGGCCGCCGGCTTACAGGATGGTCTTCTGCACGACGTTCGACAGGTTGCTCTCGACGTTGGCGAGAGTGTAAGCGTTGACAGCGAAGTACCACGTCCCCGCCGCCAGGCTCTCGATCATTGCCGAGGTGATGCCCGGATTCGGAACGGTGACGATCTGGTCGAGCTTGTCGGCGACGGTGCCGTAGCGGATCTTGAAGCCGGCAAGGTCCGTCAGCGGCGTGCCGTCCACGTACTCGGTGGGCGGCTGCCACGAGAGCGTGGCGGCTCCGACGATCGCAGGGCTGTTGACCGTGACGGAGTAAGCCGGCAGCGAGGCAGTGCTCGTGCCGTCGGTCACGCGTACCGTGACGTTCGCATAGGTGCCGGCGTCTGCTGCAATCGGGGTTCCCTGCAGGCGTCCAGTGACCGTGTCGAACGTGGCCCACACCGGCTTGTTGAGTACCGAAAAGGTCAGGGCACCGCCCTCGGGATCGACTGCCGTGGGCTGAAAATAATAAAAACTGCCAGCCATTACCGACGTCGGCGGGGAGCCCGAGATCGTGGGCGCTGCGTTGACGGTCGACTTATTCGCCGATTGGGCCGAAACCGTGATCGTAAAGCTCGGCAGGTTCGCGGTCAGGCGGCCATCCGACACAGCGATCGAGATAGCGCGAGACTGCCCGACGTCCCGCGAGCCGGGGCGGCCATAGAGACGGCCGGTGCGCTTATCGAAGCTGGCCCAACGCGGTTTACCGCCTACGCCAAACGAGAGCCTGTCACCGTTGGCATCGCTCGCCGTAGGAGTGAAGGAATAGTCCTGGCCGACAGTCGCCGTAGCGGGAGGCGAGCCCTGGATCGTCGGCGCGAAATTCTGTGCGTACGCGGCATCGACGAAAAACAGGCAGCCGAGACTGAGGATGAAACCCGGAAGTCGCGATCGATTCGAAAGCATCGCCATCTCTCCTGACGTCGGATGCCTTCCGATCTGGACGGAGAACCTGGCGAGGCGGGTCGCTGAACGATTCGTGATCGTGCGTTGCGGAAAATGGATCCGACGCGCGATGCCGTGAAGGTTCTGGCAACCCCGCTATCCCAGGCACAGGCCGTGGACCGGAGGCTTTGCGTCCCCGCCTTGCGACGGGTTTGCCCTTAAACGAGAACAGTGCGGAGTCTTCTACGCGGTGCCGCCGCGGTAAAGCGCGCCAGCGCGGAATTGCGCTGCGTGCCGCAGAAAAAAAACTGCGGCAACCAGGATTGCGGGTTTTGCGTGGCGCGTCACGGCGAAACTGCGCTGGACAGCAGCTTGACAAGCCGTGGTACCGGGAGGCGCAGCGAGGTTTCCGGCGAGATGGCGTCCCCACGGGGATTCGAACCCCGGTCGCGACCGTGAAAGGGTCGTGTCCTAGGCCTCTAGACGATGGGGACGTCGTGGTGGAGCCAGACGGGATCGAACCGTCGACCTCCTGCATGCCATGCAGGCGCTCTCCCAGCTGAGCTATGGCCCCACGAGGGGCGGCAATTATTCAAGTTGCCGTCGCACTTGTCAAATGTCGATCTTGGCTGCCCCTGACCTGCAGGGTCACGCACGCACCGACCCGACAGGACATGACTATGCCAGGCAGGCAGCAATGGCTCGATCGAGCCGCTGCAGCGTCGTCTCGCGACCCAGGATCTCGAGCGTGACGTCGATCGGCGGCGACACCGAGCCGCCGGACACCGCGACGCGGATCGGCTGCGCGACCTTGCCCAGTCCCGCCGCAGGTCTCCGCCGCCACCGCCTGGATCGATTTCGTGCAGCTGCGGCGCCGACCAGCCCTCGAGCGCCGCCATGCGGTCGCGCACGGACTGCAGCAGCGGCGCGGCCTCCAGCGTCAGGTTCTTCTTCGCCGCCTTCTCGTCGTAGCTGGTGACGTCCCGGAAGAAGAACGTGCTGTTCTGCGCCATTTCCTTCAGCGTCTTCGCGCGCTCCTGCTGGGCCTTGGCCACGGCAGCGAGCTTCGCCATGTCGTCGGTCTCGATGCCGATCATCGCCAGCTGCGGCTGCAGGTAGCTGCGCCAGGCGCTCCGGCGTCGCGCGCATGATGTGCTGCTGGTTCGTCCACAGCATCTTGTCGAGGTTGAGCGCCGACGCACCCTTGTTGACGTCGTTGATGTCGAACAGGCGCGTCATCTCCTCCAGCGAGAAGATTTCCTGGTCGCCGTGCGACCAGCCGAGCCGACCGAGGTAATTCAGCAGGCCTTCCGGCAGGAAGCCGTCGTCGCGGTACTGCAGGCAGCTGACCGCACCGTGACGCTTCGAGAGCTTGGCGCCATCGGGGCCGAGGATCATCGGCACGTGCGCATAGAGCGGCGGCTCGACGCCGAGCGCGCGCAGCATGTTGATCTGGCGCGGCGTGTTGTTGATGTGGTCGTCGCCGCGGATCACGTGCGTGACCTTCATGTCGTAGTCGTCGACGACGACGCAGAAGTTGTACGTCGGCGTGCCGTCCGAGCGCGCGATGATCAGGTCGTCGAGTTCGCCGCTGTCGAACGTGATCGGGCCGTGCACGACGTCGTTGACGACGACTGAGCCTGTGTCGGGATTGAGGAAGCGCACCACCGGGTTGACGCCGGGCACCGGCTCCTTGCGCTGACGGCAGCGGCCGTCGTAGCGGGGCTTTTCCTTGCGCGCGGTCTGGCCGGCACGCATCTCGTCGAGTTCTTCCTTCGAGCAGTAGCAGTGGTAGGCCTTGCCCTCGCGCAGGAACTGCTGGATGACCTCGCCGTACCGCTCCATCCGCTGCGTCTGGTAGAACGGGCCCTCGTCGTGATCGAGGCCGAGCCACTTCATGCCCTCGAGGATCGCGTTGACCGCCTCGGGGGTGGAGCGCTCGCGGTCGGTGTCCTCGATGCGCAGGATGAACGTGCCGCCGTGGCGCCGCGCGTACAGCCAGCAGAACAGGGCCGTGCGGACCCCGCCGATGTGCAGCATGCCGGTGGGACTGGGGGCGAAGCGGGTGCGGACGGTCATGGTGTATTGCGGTCCCGGAAATGACTACGCCGGCTGTTGAGGCCGGCGTAGGTGTCTGGTGGGCGGTAATGGGATTGAACCATTGACCCCTGCCGTGTGAAAGCAGTGCTCTACCGCTGAGCTAACCGCCCGATAGAAGGCCGCGTAGTTTAGGGGGACGGGCCGGGAGGGTCAAATCGGGGGCCCGGGAAGAACTCCTGTGTGCGCCCGGTGAGGCGGTAGAACGCGAGGCCGAGCCATTCATGGGCCGCGTCGTCCAGGATCGACAGGTTCTCCGCGACCTGGAATGACGCCTGTATTCCATGGGCCGAGGGTCACGCGATAGTCCGCGGGCTGCGCGACGATGTCCGCCCATCCTGCCGCGCGAAAACAGGCGATGGTCCGCGGCATGTGGATTGCCGAGGTCACGACGACCCAGGTCTCGCCGGCGCTGGGGCCTGCGCCAGCTTGCAGCACGTTGGATGGGCTGGCGCAGGTGTCGGGCGAATTCTCGTCGAACGTCACGCGGCTCGATTCGATGCCAGGCGTCGTCGAACAAGCGCGGCGGCGACGGCCGGCCTGCGTCTCGAGCGGACCCTTTCCCGGACTGCGACCTTCGGTCCGCCGGTGAAGACGATCCGGGCCTCAGGATAGCGCCCGCGCCAGTCGCTGCGTGGTCACGTGCCGCCCGCCGTGCAGGCCGACCTGCGGTCCACCGTGGGCCTGGGAGGCTGTCGGGCGCTCAGACCCGGCAAGCAGGATGATGCCCGGCGACGCGAGCCGGCAGCTGCGGCTGCGGGAAGCGTGACTCGAGCGCGGCCGCAAGGTAGTGCGACGTCGGCAGCACGCCAAGGAGGAACAGGCCGGCACCGCGCCGATCATCGTGAGGACACGGCCCGGCACGGCGACGACCAAGCGGCGAGCAGCAACGGCCCCCAGCACGAGGGAGCAGCAGGATAATCTGCGACGGGCTGGCAAACGACCAGATCGAACCAACGTGAAGGACACGGCTCACCCTCAGCGCCCGACCTAGCGCGCGCGACCTCTCCCGCAAGCGGGAGAGGTGAAGCCGGGAGAACGGTTACCCCGGTTCGCCGCCGATCAAGCGCCAGCAACTCCGCCGTCTTGTCGCGCATCAGCGCTTCGTTGCCGCGGCTTTCGACATTCAGGCGGATCAGCGGCTCGGTGTTGGACGAGCGCAGGTTGAACCGCCACTGGTCGAACTCGACGCTGACGCCGTCCGTGTGGTCGATGCCCTTGGCCATCGGACCGTACTTCTCGAGCACCTCGGCGATGGTCTTCTTCGCATCGGGCACCCGACGGTTGATCTCGCCGCTGGCCGGGAACATCCGGATGCGCTCGCCGACGAGTTCCGACAACGGCTTGCCACTGACGCACATCAACTGCGTGACGAGCAGCCACGGAATCATGCCGCTGTCGCAATAGGCGAAGTCGCGGAAATAGTGGTGCGCGCTCATCTCGCCGCCGTACACGCCGTCGACCTCGCGCATCGTCTGCTTGATGAACGCGTGGCCGGACTTCGACTGCACCGCCTCGCCGCCCATGCGCTGCACGATGTCGAGCGTGTTCCAGGTCAGGCGCGGGTCGTGGACGATCTTGCCGCCCGGGTAGCGCTGCAGGAACGCAGCCGCCAGCAGGCCGACGATGTAGTAGCCCTCGATGAAGCCGCCCTTCTCGTCGAACAGGAAGCAACGGTCGTAGTCGCCGTCCCAGGAGATCGCGCAATCGGCGCCATGCTTGCGCAGCGCCTCGACCGGTGCGGCATGGTTCTCGATCAGCATCGGGTTGGGCACGCCGTTCGGGAAGGTGCCGTCCGGCTCGTGGTGCACCTTGATGAACTTGAACGGCAGGTACTGCTCGAGCTTGTCGATGATCAGGCCGGCGCCGCCGTTGCCGGCGTGCACGACGACCTTCAGCGGCTTGAGCTTCGAGCGGTCGACGTACGTCAGCAGGTGCTCGATGTACTCCGGCATGATGTCGACGGCGAAGCGCTCGCCGATGCGCGTCGGCTTGGTGAACACGCCCTGCTCCGCGATGCGCCGGATGTCCTGCAGGCCGTTGTCGCCACTGATCGGACGCGAGCCTTCGCGCACGAACTTCATGCCGTTGTAGTCGGGCGGGTTGTGGCTCGCCGTGACCATGATGCCGCCGTCCATTTCGCGCGCGAACGTCGCGAAGTAGACGACCTCGGTGCCGCAGAGACCGATGTCGTAGACGTCGACGCCGGAGTCCAGCAGGCCCTGTTCGAGCGCCTTGCACGAGCAGCTCGCTCGAGAGGCGGATGTCGCGACCGACGATCACGCGCTTCGGCTTCACGAACTCCGCGTAGGCGCGGCCGATGCGATAGGCGACGTCCTCGTTCAGTTCGTTCGGGATGCGACCGCGCAGGTCGTAGGCCTTGAACCCTGCAATCTCGATTCGATTCATCGTGTACCCGTCCGCTTACGATCAAGACTAGCGCGAACAGCGTGGAAACCGTCGGCACATTCCGGTCAGCAGGTCCTGCTCGATGCCCGTCGGCCGTCCCCGCAATGTCCAGATCAGGACGCTGACGGCACCGTAAAGGACCGCGCCGACTGACGCGTCCCGCGATCAACCCCAGCGAAATGGCTTGTCAGTGGCAGCTCCGCCTGCAGCGCCTTGACACCGACGAACATGACATGGCGGCCGCAACCATGGGCGGCCAGACCGCCGCCCACAGCAGGCCGCGGAGTCTGCGAGTTGCGCGTCACGACGAACGCGAGCGCGGCAACCAGCACGAACGCGAACCGGCCTTGGTCGCCGCGACTCCCGACGACGCTGCCCGGCCTGACCCGACCACCACAGCACAGGAACGAGCAGGATGGCGAAGCGCGAGGGCCAGCAATGACGATGCCCGCTCCGCCGCCCGTTGCTATCAGAAACATGTCCAGTGTCCTGACGACGCCGTAGACGGCAGCAAACAACCCCAGCCACGGCATCAACGGTATGGCGCCCACCCATTTGTCGCCCAGGACGACATGCACGAAGTCATTGGCGACGGCCGCCATCCCCAGGCCCGTCGCAAATGTGACGGCCGTGACGGAACTCAGCATGCGACGCAAGGCGTCTGCCAGCGCCGCTGGATCCGACCGCAGCCGGCTGTAGACCGGAAATGCCGCGCGCGACATCGGCGCGACGATTTCGTCCGAGGGCGACGACGCGAAGTCCTGCGCAATGAAATAGTTGCCCATGACCGCAGCTCCACCGATCGAGCCGACCACCCAGCGGTCGAACTGCCGGTTCAGCAGCATCGTGAACCGGGACAGGATCAGCCAGCGCGAAAAGCCCCAGATCTCGCCGACTCGAGTCAGCGACAAACGCGGACGGAAGTCCGACATGCGGTAGCTGAGCAGCGACCTCGACCATGCGACCTGCCACCTGCCCGACGACAAGCGCCCAGTAATTGCTGCAAGACGATCGCGGCAGTCACCGTCACGCAGAACGTCGCCAGCTTCTTGTACACCCCGAACTGGAATTCGCGTTCTGAAATCGAGGTTGCGCCGGAAGTTGACGACCCCGATGTTCTGAAAACCGCCGACGAATGCTGCAATGCGCCAGCACCCGGATCACCTCGTCGACTCGCGGGTCGGAAAATTGACCCGAAACCAGCGGAGCCGAGAAGAACAATGCCAGCGCCAGCAGCACTCCCCTGGATGATCTCAAGCGTCCAGGCCGCGTCGTAATGCTCGCGCTGCGGCGCTTCTCGACCGGAGCAGCGCCAGATCCACGCCCGATTGCGCGAACGACTGCAGGATTGCGACAGCCACCATTGCCATCGCGACGACGCCGAAATCGTCCGGCGCCAGCAGCCGCGCAAGGACCACCGTGCCGAGCAGGCCAACCCCACGGATCGCCCACCGCATCGCAATCATCCATGCGGATCCGATGGCGAGCTCTCGGCCCGGCTGAACCAGACGCTTATTGCTCAAGCCGACACCTGACCGACGGCACGCGCTGGTTCGAGGAAAGGACTCGTCAACCGATTCGTTCGCCGGTAGTTCTTCATGAAGATCAGGCCGGCCTCGACCGCATCACGCCAGGTCTTCGGTTTGCGGCGCAGCGGACCCGGTGTAGGTGGACGTCAAGTGGTCGAGCGTCAGTTCCGTACCGAGGAACTCGCCGATTCGATGCCAGTTCCGACCGCGGGCGACACGACGAGGTCCTCGTACTGGACGGGAAGGTACTTCACCGGACTGAGACGTGCAGAAATCCCGACAGAGACTCCTGTATCGACTCGTTGTAACGCGCCAGGTAGGCATAGGTCTGGATCTGCCTGCGCTGCAGGGTGGAGATCCACGACTGCATCGGATCGCGACTGAGCAGCAACACGCGAGTGCGTGACCCAGTCGACCAGCGGGCTCCAGAATCGTATCGTCAGCCACAGACGCGGGTCCTTCCAGATCCAGGGGGCGATAGGCATCGCATTCAGCAACGAATGCCCGGTATTCGTCGTAGGGCTCGGCGCCGGCGAGCGCTTCGACGTCGCGGATGGCCGTCAGGCAGGAAGGCCGTCGTGTACTCCTCGCCCACTCCGACCTTTTTCATCAACTGTCGATTCAGGCGAATCAGCCCGGCGTTCTCGTAAGTGTTGTAGTCCGACTTCTTGAAGGTATCGTCGCCGCACCAGTACCCGGCGGCGGCCAACAGCCAGCCAGCGCTGAGCTTCCAGTCAAGCCCGCCGGTGAGAATGATTACATTCGGCGCGATGGCGATGCCCGGCCCTCACTGGCGCCCTTCCCCGACGGGCGGGTCGCCCGAGTCGCTGCATTCTGATCACTGGCATTACCTGTTGGAATTATCACGGCCGTAGACATCTTCGAAGCGAACGATGTCGTCCTCGCCGAGGTAGCTGCCCGACTGCACTTCGATGATGTGCAGCATGACTTTACCGGGTTGTCGATGCGGTGCTTCGTGCCGACCGGGATGTAGGTGGATTCGTTCTCACCGAGCAGGAAGGTTTCCTCGCCGCGGGTGATCTTTGCCGTGCCCGACACGACGATCCAGTGCTCGGCACGATGGTGGTGCAGTTGCAGCGACATCGTCGCACCCGGCTTCACGACCAGGCGCTTCACCTGGAAGCGGTCGCCGTTGTCGATGCTGTCGTAGCTGCCCCAGGGGCGGAACACCTCACGGTGCAGCGCGGTCTCGTAGCGCCCCTGCGCAGGGCCATCTTGTTCGATTTCAGGATCTCGACGGCGCTCGAAATCTGGGTGTCGGCCTGCTGCTTGCTCTGCGGCGAGGCGAGCTCCTCCTCGGCGTAGCGCGCAAGGTTCTCGTCGAGCAGGATCTGCGTCATCGAGGTGTAGACCGGGGTCGTGAAGACGAGATAGGCGGCGCCGAGCATCATGAAGAGAGCGGTCGCAAGGCCGATGGTCATTGCGCGCCGGAGGACCGAGGCGAAGAGGCGGTCGAGGTCGATGAAGGAATTGCCATCGTCCTTTTCCGGACGCAAGACGCCGTTCAGGGGCAGGGCTCTGTGGTTCATGGACGCGTTCCGTTTCCAAAGGGGGCCCGGGCGAGGCGATCGGGGGCCGTCGAGCGTTCTTTGTTCGTGTGGGGGGTCATCGCGGGGGCGGTCCGCTCGGCTGAATATTCCGAAGGCCGGACCGTCGAGGGCCGTTCCTTCAGGCGCCGCAGCCGGGCGGCGATCGGCATGGAAAGGTGGCGGAGCGCGGCCGGGTCGCGAAGGGCGGTGGCAAGCGCGCCGGCCAGCGACCGGCGCTTCAGGTGCCCGATCAGCGTCAGGAAGGAGTGCGCCTGCGTGAGGCTCCGGCGGCGGCGGCGCTGGGCGGCAAGCGCCGCGGCGTCGAGCCGGTAACGCCGCAGGAATTCGGCATCGGCGGTCAGCATCGCCTCGACGTGTTCGAGCTTCAGCACGCGAGAAATCGATCCCTCGGTGATGTGGTAGAGATAGCCGACCGTCGGATCGACCACGCATTTCGCGCCCGCCGCCAGCGCGGAAGCGAGCAGCAGATAGTCCTCGCCGATCCTCAGGCCCTCGTCGAAGCGCAGGTCGTGCTCCGTCAGGAACTGCCGCTCGAAGACCGGTTTCATGTAGCCGAAATTGTGCTGCGAGCGGAAAAGCATGTTGGATTCGATGAAGGCCGGCAGCATGAGTTCCGGGCGGGCTGCGAGTTCGTGTGCGTCGAACATGATCTGCGTACTGCCGTCGGCTGAGACGACCGCAAGGTTGTCGACGACGATCTCGGCGCCTTCGGCTTCGGCCTTTGCGATCATGCGCTTCAGGCGATCCGGATGCAGCGTGTCGTCGGCATCGAGCACGGCGATCCAGCGCCCGCGTGCGGCGTCGATACCGGCATTCCGCGCGCCGCCCGGGCCGCGGTTTTGTGGCAGGGCGACGAGCCGTAGGCGCGGATCGGCGATCGCGGCGACGACCTCGCGCGTGGCGTCGGTGGAGCAATCGTCGGCGACGATCACCTCCAGCACGCGACCTTGCTGCACCAGGGCGCCGGCCACTGCGCGGCCGATCGTGTCCGCGGCGTTGAAGGCGGCGATGACGATGCTGACGTCGGGGGTCGGCTGCATCATGGTGAAGGTGGCCCCCAGCTCGCCGTATTGACGGATTTCGCGTACACCGATCAGGCCGCTGACGACGCCGATGTGCAGGACGGCGCGAAGCCCGTAGCGGTTGCGCTGGATGGCGAAGGGCGCACAGGCCAGGCCTGCTAGGAGACAAAAACCCGCCTTCATCGCTGCAAGAGCCAGCTGTGCCGGCCGCCTCGCCATGGGCGCTTGCCCGGCCAGCAGCCGGCCATGCGTCTGCCCCATGCGAAAGCGCCGCCTGGCGAGCCAGGATAGCCGCGCGCGTGCCGGCGGCACCGGTT
>CAWHEA010000014.1:0-80612 GCA_963828265.1 uncultured Gammaproteobacteria bacterium
CGCGCTCGAAGCCTTCCATGCCGCGCTCGACGATGAAGAGCCCGATGCCGTAGCGCTGGTCGGGCACGGTCCGTGCCGCGACGACCACGACGTCCGCGAGTTGCCCGTTGGAGATGTACGTCTTCGATCCGTTCAGCAGCCAGTGGTCGCCCTTGTCCTCGGCGCGCGTCTTCATGCCGGCCACGTCGCTGCCTGCGCCCGGCTCCGTCATTGCGACCGCCAGGATCTTCTCGCCCTTGACGAACGCGGGCAGGAAACGGGCCTTCTGCTCGTCGTTGCCGAGCTGCCCGAAGTACGGCCCGACCAGGCGCGAGTGCAGGTTGAGGTAGAAGCACGGCTCGCCGTGGCGGATGTTCTCCTCGATCAGCACCTGTTCGTAGCGGAAGTCGGCGACGCCCGCGCCGCCGTATTTTTCGTCCGCCCACATCAGCAGGTAGCCCTGCTCGCCGGCCTTCAGGTAGGCCTCGCGGTCGACCATGCCCTGCTTGCGCCAGCGCTCCGCGTGCGGCGCGATCTCGGCCTGGAAAAAGCGCCGGGCGCCGTCGCGGAAGGTATCGTGCTCGGATTCGAAAATGGTGCGGCGCATGGCCATGGGGCGTCGTCTCTCGTTGGGTGGCGCCTACCTGGCGCGGGAAGGCCGGCCGACCATGCGCTCGACGGCCTGGATCATGTGCATCACGACGTCGGTCACCGTGTAGGCCGCACGCGGCCGGTACCACGTCGCCACCCAGGTGAGCATGCCGCTGATCGACACGGACAGCATGCGCGGCTGGTCGACGGAAAAATCGCCGCTGGCATTGCCTTCCTCGAGCAGCTTCGCGAGCCGCTGGTCGAAGGACTTGCGCAGGTCGATCAGGTGCTTCTGCTCGGCGGCCTCGAGGTTCTTCTCCTCGCGGTTGTAGACGACGACGTACTTCTGGTCGCGGATCACGATGGACGTCACGCGCTCGACGATCAGCCGCAGCTTCTCGGGCGGCGAGAGGTCCATCGCCAGCACTTCTTCCTGGGCCGCGATCGACTCGGTGATGCCGATCTCGCAGATCGCGTTCAGGATCTCGCTCTTGTTGCGGAAGTACGAATAGAGGAAGGGCTTGGTGACGTCGAGCGATTCGGCGATGGAATCGAGCGTCGTCGATTCGTAGCCCTGCGCGAAGAAGAGCTCGCGCGCTTCCTCGAGGATGCGGCGTCGCTTGAACTCCTGCACTTCCGTGCGCAGTTCGTGCGTCTTGCCGTTCCCCGGGCCATTCTCCGGGCCCGTCACGCGGGCCGCCCTCGATGCTGTCCTGCCGGTGGCCAACGTCTCAACTCCCGATCTTGTCGCGGCGGATCACGATACCGGCCTGCTCGCGGTCCCAGGTGTCGGCCGTGATCCCCTGCCGGCGCAGGTCGGCCTTCTGCACCTTGGCCGTCGGCGTCTTCGGCAGTTCCGGGCAGGATGCGCACGTAGCGCGGCATCATGAAGTGCGCCATCCGCGGCACGCAGGAACTCGATCAGCTCTGCCGGATCGATGGTGTGCCCCGGTGCCGGCGCGACGATCGCCATCACCTCGTCCTCGCCGAGCTCGCTCGGCACGGCGACGACCGCGGCCTCGCGCACGGCCGGGATGCGCGAGCGATCTCCGCTTCGACCTCGAACGACGAGATGTTCTCGCCGCGGCGGCGGATCGCGTCCTTCATGCGGTCGACGAAGAAGAAGTTGCCGTCCTCGTCGCAGCGGAACGCGTCGCCGGTGTGGAACCAGCCGTTGCGCCAGGCCCGCGCGGTGGCCTCGGGATTCTTGTAGTAGCCGCTGTTCATCGCCCACGGGCGGTCGGTGCGGACGATCAGCTCGCCGACGTCGCCGACGGCCACCTCGCAATCGTTCTCGTCGACGAGCCGCACCTCGACGCCGGCGCGCGCCTTGCCGCAGGTGCCGAGCGCCTGTCGGGTTCGGCTCCGACACGATCGGCGACGAGATCTCGGTCATGTTGAAGATGCGTGTAGACGTCGACGCCGAAGCGCTGCGTGGAATCGGCCGCGCCGTCGCTGCAGCGGCACGATGATGCATCTTGCGCAGCGTGTGGTCGCGATCCTGCGGCCCGGCGGGCGCCTTGAGCAGGAAGGTCGCCATCACGCCGAGCAGGAACACCGCGGTGTCTGCCGTGCTCGCGCACGATCGGCCAGAACGTATCGGTCGCGAAGCGCTCGACGCAGCACGATCGAACCGCCGCGCGCCAGCATCGCGAAGCTGCAGGCCCATGCCGCCGATGTGGAACAGCGGCAGGTTGACGAGGAAGCGGTCGTCGCCGTCGATGAAGTGCCAGGCCTCGGGACCCGGGTTCGTGTACATGTGCAGGTAGGACGACAGCACGCCCTTCGACGGGCCGGTCGTGCCGGAGGTGTAGATGATCGACTGCATGTCCCACGGCTCGATCGGCCGCGCGAGCGGCTGCAGGTCGGCCTCCGCGCCCGGCAGCGTCGAGAAAAGACGGCCGGCAACGGCGCCGGCGGGACTTCGTCCGCGCCAGTCACCACCAGTCGCTCGAGCCGGGCGAGTTTCACTTCCTTGAGTCGCGGCACGAGGTCGCCGTGCACGATCGCGAGCCTGGCATCCGAATTCTCGATGACGTGCTCGAGCACGCCGCCGCGATACGCCGTGTTGATCGGGACGTACACCGCGCCGAGGTAATTGAGCGCGTAGTACGTGAGCAGCATCTCGGGCGAGTTCGGTTGCCAGCACAGCACGTGCTCGCCCTGCCTCACTCCCTGGCGCTGCAGGCCGACGGCGATCGCGATCACCCGCTCGCGCAGTTCACGGTACGTCCAGTGCCGCCCGCCGTCGAAGATCACGTACGGCTGGTCACCACGCTCGGCGGCCCAGCGGTCGATGAGGTAGCGGACGACGCAACGCTCGCGCGCAGGAACGCGCGGATCAGCGTGGCCAGTGGTTGGTGCGGCCGGCGCGCTCGGCATGATCTCCCCCTTGGAAACGAATGCTCTTGCAGCGCAAGACGGGCTGCGTTCGCACCTGGACGAACGCTACTTTCCAGTCTGCGTTGCTTCCCGTTAGTAATACTTTGTACACCATCGGTAACGTCGATACAATCGAGCGCGCAGGGGATTTTCCCGGCTTTTTCGCGGAGCCGTCCATGTACCAGACGATGATCGGACTCACCCCACTGGAGCGTGTCCACAGCGGCCGCCCGGTGGCCCAGGCACTGGCGGACGAAGCCGCGACGATCGGGGCCAGGCGCGTCTTCCTCGTCTGCAGCAATACGCTGAACAACAAGACGGACGAGATCGACAAGGTGCGCCGCGCGCTCGGCGCGAAGCTCGTCGGCGTGTTCGACAAGGTGCGTCCGCACGTGCCGCGCGAGGACGTTTCTGCCGCGGTCGCCGCGGCCGAACCCCTGTCGCCCGACCTGCTGGTGTCGATCGGCGGCGGCTCGTGCACCGACCTCACCAAGATCCTGGCGGTCTGCCTCAAGCACGGCCTGCGCACGCCCGAGTCGATGGAGGCGTACCACATCGTGGTCAACGCGGATCACTCGGTCACCGCACCCGCGTTCGAGGGCCCGGACATTCCCGTGGTGATCGCGCCGACCACGCTGTCGGGCGGTGAGTTCAACGCGCTCTCCGGCGCGACGGACAAGGTCACCAACGTCAAGCAGGGTTACGTGCACCCGAAAATGACGGCACGCGCGATCATCATGGATCCCGCGCTCACCGTGCACACGCCGGAATGGATCTGGCTGTCGACGGGCGTGCGCTCGTTCGACCACGCGTTCGAGACGCTCGGCTCGCTCAACTCCAACGACTGGTACGACGGCATGGCGATGAACGCCGTGCGCCTGCTGTCGCAGGGCCTGCCGCGCGTGAAGGCGAACCCGAACGACCTCGAAGCGCGGCAGATGTGCCAGATGGGCGCGTGGTGCTCGATGACGTCGATCGTGTGCGGATTGCCGATGGGCATCAGCCATGCCGTGGGCCATGCGCTCGGCGGCTCGTTCGACGTGCCGCACGGCTACACGTCGTGCGTGATGGCCCCGTTCGCGCTGGAGTACAACAGCGTCGTCAACGGCGAGCGCCAGAAGCTGATCAGCATCGCGTTCGGACAGCCGAACCGCCCGGCGCACGAACTGGCCGACGCAGCGATCCGCGGGCTCGGCATGCCGCGCAGCCTCACCGCGGTCGGCCTCAAGGAAGCCGACCTCGCGCCGCTCGCGGGCTACACGTTCCAGGACATCTGGTGCGGCACCAACCCGCGCCCGATCGCCAACGCCGAAGCCCTGGTGCCGCTGCTGCGCAAGGCTCTCTGAGTTGACGGTGCCCGCGGATCTGCTCGGGCGATTGTTGCGCGGCGACCGTGCCGCACTCGCCCGCGCGATCACGCTGATCGACCGGCGGCCGCTCGAGGCCGCCGCGATCGACGCGGTGCTGGCGCCCCACACGGGCCGGGCCGCCACGGTGGGACTCACCGGCCCGCCCGGTGCCGGCAAGTCCACGCTCGTTGGATCACTGCTCAAGGCGGCGGTGCGTCGCGACGAGCGCGTCGCCGTGCTCGCGCTCGATCCGATGTCGGCGCTCACGCGCGGCGCGGTGCTCGGTGACCGGCTGCGCATGGAACACACCACGGCGGACGAGCGCGTCTTCGTGCGTTCGATGACGGCCGACAACGGCGCGGGTGGTCTCGCGCTCGCCACCCCGTTCGCGATTCGTGCGCTCGATGCGGCCGGCTGGCCCTGGGTGCTGATCGAGACCGTCGGCGTCGGGCAGACGGAATTCGAAATCGTCGAAGCGGCGACCACGACGGTGGTCGTGCTGAATCCGGGCGCGGGGGACGAAGTGCAGGCGGTGAAGGCCGGCCTGCTCGAGATGGCCGACGTCTTCGTCATCAACAAGGCGGATCGCGAAGGCACGCAGGCCACGCGACTCGACCTCGAACGCACCGTGAGCCAGCTGCCGCCGACGGCCTGGCGACCGCCGATCGTCGAGACGGTCGCAGCCGAAGACCGCGGCACGGACGACGTCTGGGCAGCGATCGCGGCGCATCGCGCATGGCTGGTGCAGACCGGCGCGATGGCGCAGCGGCAGCAGCGCCTGCTGCGGCTCGCGTTGCGCAGGCTGGTCTCGGCCCAGCTGGAAAGCCGGATCGAGGCGACGCTGCGCTCCGCGGAGTTCACGCGGATGATCGAGGCGGTGCAGGCAGGAGATTCCGACCTCGACCAGGCCGGGGCGGCGTTGCTGGCGGGCGCGCTCAGCCGCTGAGTTTGCCGGGTTCCGTGCCGGTCAACCGGCGTGCGCAGTCGACGATCTCGTCGAGCTGCGAGCCGGGCGGGAACACTTCGACGCCGAGCGCCTTCAGACGCTTCGCCGCCCACGGCGCGATGATGCCGCCCGCGAAGATCGGCAGGTCGGCACGCGCCGCGCGCAGTTCGCCGATGATGCGTTCGGCCACCTCGACGTGACCACCCACGTTCAACCCCACGAGATCGACGTCCTCGTCGATGGCCGCGCGCACGATCTCCGTGCCGGTGCTCATGCCGCCCAGGATCACCTGGAAGCCGCCGTCGCGCAGCGCGCGCGCGACGACGGAGATGCCGCGCCAGTGACCGTCGAGGGCCGTCTTTGCGAGCAGGATGCGGCGCGGTGCGCCATCCGTCGCTGCAGGGGAGCTGTTTGCGGTCGTCGGTTCGTTGGCTACGGATGACATGGTGTGCCTTGTTGCTGCCGCGGCGCGTCAGACGAGCTTCGGGGTCTGCCAGTCGCCCCAGGCCTGGCGGAAGATGTCGCCGATCTCGCCGATCGTCACCTCCGCGTCCACGGCCTGCATCATGACCGGCATGATGTTGCGATCAGGGTCACGACAGGTCGCCGCGAGCTCGCGCATCGCCGCGGTCGCTGCGGTCTCGTGCCGTTCGCGGCGCACGGCGTTGAGCCGCTCGAGCGCGACCGGATACGCGTCCGTCACGGGCGGAAAGCCGTCGACTTCCCAGGGCGTGATGTCTTCCTTGAAGCAGTTCACGCCGACGATCTTGCGTTCGCCGCGTGCCTCGGCGATCGCCTGCGATTCCTGGTTCTCGCGGGCACGCGCGTGCAGCCAGCCGGAATCGAGCGTGGCGAGGAAACCGCCCTGCGCCAGCAGCTGGTCGACGAATTCCCAGGCGCGCCGCTCGAGTTCGGCCGTCAGCGCCTCGACGTAGTAGGAACCGCCGAGCGGATCCGTCACGGCCGGGATGTTGGTCTCGTGCTCGAGGATCTGCTGGATGCGCACGGCCATCTGGTGCGCGTGCTCGCTCGGGATCGAGATCGCCTCGTCGTAGCCCGACACGCCGAGCGACTGCGTGCCGCCGAGCACGGCCGTCAGCGCCATCAGCGTGCCGCGCACGATGTTGTTGAACGGCTGCTGGTACTGCATGTACGCGCCGGAGGTGACGATGTGGATGCGCATGCGCAGCGCCCGCTCGTCGGTGATGCCGTAGCGCTCGGTGAGCAGCTTGTGCCACATCTTGCGGGCGGCCCGCAGCTTCGCCGCGTCCTCGAAGATTTCCATGGTCGTGCGGAAATTGACGCCGCCGACACGCTGCGCGGCGACCGTCATGTCCATGCGACCGCGACGCTTCACCTCGTCGAGGTATTCGATGGCGTTCGCCATCACCGCGCCGAGTTCCTGCCAGGCATTGAGCCCGGTGTCGCCGCCGTTGTAACCGGCGATCGAGACCGGCACCCACTTCGGCAGGTGCTCGCTGCAGAACTCGATGATGTCGGCGTTGAGCCGCAGGCCCGGAGCCGTCGGCACCTGCTGCTTGGTGACGCAGCCGAGGTAGGTCAGGAAGAAGTCGCTCTGCCCCGTGCCGAAGAGCTGTGCGAGCGGGATGCCGCGCCGTTTTGCCACCGTCCAGTAAGCGGCGAGCGCGAACGGTGCGTGCTGCACCACGGCGCCGCCCGCGTGCCCGAACGTGCTCTCGATCGGCAGGTCGGCGAGGCACAGCTCGGTCTCGCGCACGCTCTGCATGACCGCGCCGGTGAGGCCCACGTCTTCCTTGCGCGCGACGACGTCCGGATGGTCGACGTTGTAGAGATGGTCGGCCGTGTTGCGGTCGTGCTCCATCAGGAACCCGGTCTCGCCGTTGCGGAGCAGGAACTTGATGCGCTCGTTCTCGTCCTCGGGCTTGCCGAAGCCGCTCAGCTGGAAGATGCGCCAGGGCTTGGTGCGGTAGCCTTGCGGAAACCCGCCACGGTGATAGGGCGGCTGGCCGGGAGCCGCGCCCATGACGCGGGCATGCTCCGCCGGGACGTCTTCAGGACCGTAGCTCGCCTTGAGCTCGATGCCCGAAGCGCTGCGGTAGGCCGGCGGTCGCTTGTCGTGGCTGTGCATGGGTCGTTTGGCTCCGTGCGCCCGAGTATACTAATGGTATAAAAAATCTACTAGCAGTTTTCTTTTATAGATATCGGTCAATCCCGGGGACCAGACATGCCACAGAATCCTTACGCCGACCTGTTTTCCGTCGCGGGCAAGACCGCCGTCATCACCGGCGGCTCGTCGGGCCTGGGGCTGGCGATGGCGGAGGCCTACCTGCGCTGCGGCGCGCGCGTGTACATCACCGGACGCAAGCCTGAGCAGCTGGAAGCAGCCCGCCAGGAACTCGCGGCGTACGGCGACGTGCGGGCGGTCCAGGGCGACGTGGCCACGCCCGAAGGCGTGGAGGCCCTGCGCGCCGCGCTCGAGGGCGAGGACAAGCTGCACGTGCTGATCAACAACGCCGGCATCACCTGGGGCACCTCGATCGAGAAGTTTCCCGCCTCGGCCTGGGACTCGGTGATGGGCGTCAACGTGAAGGCCCCGTTCGTGCTGGTCCAGACGTTCCTCGCCAAGCTGGAGGCCGCCGCCACCGAGGCGGACCCGGCGCGCGTGATCAACATCGGCTCGGTGTACGGCGTGACCAGCCAGGTGCTGCGCGCCTGGTCGTACGCGGCCAGCAAGGCGGCGGTCCACCAGATGACGAAGGTGCTGGCCGCCGAGCTCGCGCCGCGCGGCATCCTCGTGAATGCGATCGCGCCGGGCTTCTTCCCGTCGAAGATGACGCACTTCATGACCAGCAACGAAGAGCGCATGACCGAGATGCGCAAGACGATCCCGCTCGGCCGCGAAGGCTCGAAGGACGACATCGGCGCGCTCGCGCTCTACCTCGGCTCGCGCGCCAGCTCGTACATGACCGGCAACGTCATCCCGCTCGACGGTGGCGTGCTCGCAAAAACCTGAAGGCAGGACGACCATGCAACCCACCGACGACTCACCGTACGAAACCTTCCGTGTCGAACGGCGCGGCGACGTCGACTGGCTGACGCTCGACCGGCCCGACGCGCTGAATGCGATGAACGCGCGCATGATCGCCGAGCTCGCCGAGTACTTCGGCGCACGGGTGCACGACACCCGGACGCGCGTGATCGTGCTGCGCGCGACGGGCAAGGCGTTCTGTGCCGGCCTCGACCTGCGCGAGATGACGGGGCTGATCGAGGAACTCGACACGACCGCCCGCCTGCGCTTCCAGCAGCGTCTCAGCAGCATCTTCGTTGCGATGCGCCGCTGTCCGCAGCCGATCGTCTGCCTCGTGCAGGGCGCGGCCTCCGGCGGCGGCTTCGCGCTGGCGCTGGCGTCGGACATCCGCCTGTGCACGCCGGAGACGCGCATGAATGCGGCGTTCATCAAGGTGGGACTGAGCGGCTGCGACGTCGGCATGAGCTACCTGCTCCCCCGCGCGGTGGGAACGTCGGTCGCGGCAGAGATGCTGATGACGGGCTCGTTCCTCGACGCCACGCGCGCCGCCGCGCTCGGATTCGTCACGGCAGTCGTGCCGGCGGCCGAACTCGAAGCCGCGGGCGCGAAGACGGTGGACTCGCTGTTGCAGGCGGATCCGCTCGGCCTTGCGCTCACGAAACAGGGCCTGCAGGTCGGCATCGACGCGCCGGGCATCGAATCCGCGGTCGCCAACGAAGACCGGCAGCAGTCGCTGCTGAGCGGCACCGAGGGCTTCCGCTCCCGGATGAAGGCGTTCCTGAACCGGAAGTGAGCCCCGCTCCGGCTCAGACCCGGCAGCGCAACTCGGTCAGGCCGCGAAACAGGAAGCCGGCCCGCCACACGGCGCTGTCGACGTCGACCTCGATGCGCGGCAGGCGCCGGGCGAGCGACGTGAACGCGATGCGGCCTTCGAGCCGCGCGAGCTGCTGCCCGATGCAGTGGTGGATGCCGCCGCCGAACGACAGCATGCGTGAATCCTTGCGCGTGACGTCCAGCACGTCCGCCCGCTCGAACACGGACGGATCACGATTGGCCGCGCCGAGCAGGCACAGCACGCGCTCGCCCGGCTGCACGCTGAAGCCACCGACCAGCGCCGGCTGCAACGCCGTGCGATAGGTGCCCTGCAGCGACGATTCGAAACGCAGCACTTCCTCGACCGCGCGCGGCGCGATTTCTTCAGGGTTCGCGACCAGGGCCTGCCACTGGCCCGGTTCGCGGTGCATGGCAAGCATGCCGTTGCCGATCATGTGTGCCGTGGTCTCGAAGCCCGCGCCGAACATCGCCACGATCACGTTCGCGACCTCGGCCTTGGTCAGCGCGGAACCGTCCTCGTCCTTCGCCTGCACCAGTGCGCTGGTCAGGTCGTCCTGCGGGTTCGCGCGCTTGCGGTCGTAGATCCGGCCGAAGAAGTCGTTGAGGAAGTCCATCTGCGCGTCGGCCTGGGCGAGCAGCTCCGGCTCGAGCGCGCGGGTCTCGAACACGATGAACGACTCGGCCACGGCCCGCGTCAGCTTCGCCAGGCTGGCCGGCGAGCGCTCGTCGCCCTCGAGGCCGAGCATGTCGCACATCACGAGCGTCGGCAGCTGGTAGGCGAAGTCCCAGAGCAGCTCGATCTCGCCCTTGCGCCAGCATGGCGTCGATCAGGCCATCGACGATCTCCTGGATCCGCGGTTGCATCGCCGCGACGCGCTTCGGCGTCAGCGCGAACGCGACGAGCTTGCGCAGTCGCGTGTGCGCGGGCGGGTCCTGCATCACGAACACCTCGGACAGCCAGCGGTACGACGAGTGGGCCATGACGTCGAAGTCCGGGCCGTAGTACAGCTGGATGTTGTGGACGAAATTGCCCTGCCCGAACGCCGCGTGGTTCGTGATCACCTCGCGCACGTCGGCGTAGCGCGCAGCCACGTAGTACTCCGTCGCCGCCTTGTGCAGGCCCGGCAGCACCCCGCAGGTATTCGTAGTACGGCCGGTACGGATGACGGATCAGGTCGGGGTCGGCCGGATCGAAGCGATAGCCGGCGTCGAGCGGTGCAGTCGCGTTCATGGTGTCTCGAAAATGGGTTCGAACGCGTCGCCGCGACGACGCACACGGCAGCAGTGAACGCCGCCGAAGTGAGCCGGGACGATCAGCGCATTGCGATCGGCGGCGTCTGCCAGCACCCGCCGGCGCGTCAGGCGGGCTTGCGGCTGGTCCTCGCAGAACGGGCTGTTCCAGTCGGGGCAATACACCTGCGCCGGGTGATGCAGGATGTCGCCCACGAACAGCGCGCTGTCGCCGGCGGAGCGCACGTCCATGACCAGGTGGCCCGGCGTGTGCCCCGGCCCGAGCCGCAGCGTGATCGACTCGCTGACGCGATACCCCTCGCCCACCAGTTCGGCGCTGCCCGCGTCGAGCAGCGGCTGCACGCTGTCCTCGAAGACGTTGGTGTTCACGAACGCGCCCGCTGCAGTCGGGCGGACACCCGGGCCTTGCGGATCCCAGTAGTCGCGCTCGATCGCCGAGAACAGGTAACGGGCGTTCGAAAACGTCGGCACCCAGCGGCCCGCGTGCAGCTGCGTGTTCCAGCCCACGTGATCGATGTGCAGGTGCGAGCAGATGACGATGTCGATGTCGTCAGGCGCGAAGCCGGCGGCCGCCATCCGCGTCAGGAACGGCGTATCGAGTCCGCCGAAGAGCGGAATGCCGGGCCGCTCCTTGGCGTTGCCGGCCCCGGTGTCGTACAGGACCGTGAGGCCGTCGACCTCGAGGATCCAGCTCTGCAGGAACGCGTAGATGCTGTCCGCGTCGTCGCGGTAGTACTGCGGCGTCAGCCCGGCGGCGAAGCTGCGGAACGTCGCTTCGTCGTAACCCACGAAGAACGCCGAGGGTGGCAGGAAGTTACCCTGCCACTCCTCGACGTGATGGACCCGCACGTCGCCGATGCGCAGCATCGCGGCCGGTCCCGGTCCGCCGTCAGAAGTTGACGGCGAGCGTCAGGCCGTAGGTGCGCGGCGGCAGCAGCGAACCCACGCGGACGCTGCCGTACAGCGGCGCCGTGATGATGTTGTTGCTGTAGATGAACTCGTCGGTCGCGTTGCGGACCCAGCCGGTCACGCTCCACTTGCCGTCGCCGCCCTCGTAGCCCGCCAGCAGGTTGATCAGGCCGTAGGCATCCTGCTCGGCGTCCGCATTGTTGAACTCGGTGAAGTACACCTTGTCCTGGTACGACGCCTCGATGCGGCCGATGAAGCTGCCGTCGTCCGTGACGGGCCGGGTGTAGTTGAGCGCCCCGTACAGCGTGTACTTGGGAGCATTCTGCAGGTAGTTGCCGCTGAGGTCGACCTGCTCGAAGTTGTTGCGGTAGTCGCCCGTCACGAAGTCCGTGTACGTCGCGTCGAGCCACGTGGCCGAGAAGTTCGCCGAGAGGCCTTCGGTCAGGCGCGCGGCGATCTCCACCTCGATGCCCTTGTTCTCGGCCGAGGCCGCGTTGACCGTCTGCACGACGCTCTGCTCGTTGACGAAGCCGACCTGCAGGTCGGTGTAGTCGTAGTAGAACGCGGCGGCACGCAGCGAGGCACGACCGTCGGCGAACGGCGTCTTGTAGCCGATCTCGTACGAGTCGACGTACTCCGGATCGATGACGTCGTTCAGGCTGCCGATGTTGATGACGCCGGACTTGAAGCCCTGCGTGTACTTCGCATAGAACAACCCGTCGTAGCTGTTCGTGTACTCGAACAGCACCTTCGGCGTGATCTTGTCCCAGGACTTCGACTTGTCGGTCGGCACGTTGACGCCGATCGCGTCGAAGATGAACGAGCCGGTGCCCGTGCGCTTCTCGTAGTTGTAGCGGGCGCCGAGCGTCAGGGCCATGGCATCGGTGAAATTGTACTTGCCCTCCACGAAGAGGCCGTACGCCTCGACGTCGACGTCGCCCTTCTGCCAGTAGTTGAGGCTGTCCAGGGCACCGGCAGGCAGGTCGACCCAGGTGGGGTCGCCCGCGTTCAGGGCGTTGACGAGCACCGCGAAGTTGGTCAGCGGCACCTTGACCTCGCCGTGCATCTCTTCGCTGAAGTAGTTCGCGCCCATCAACCACTCGACGTTGACCGCCGTACCGGCGACCGTGAAGTCCTGGCTCCAGGATTCGCTGTCCTCGATGTAATTGTTCTGGCCGAACATGTCGACGTCGGAACCGTCGAGATCGTCGACCAGGAAGCGGCTGAAGTCGCGCCAGGCGGTGATGGACTTCAGGTTCCAGCCGTCGGCGAAGCCCCAGTCGATGATCGCGCTCACCGCCGTGCCGTCGCGCTGGTTGATCGGATCCTGGTCGGAGACGATGTTGCGCTGGTCGGGCTTCTTACCCTTCGCGCCGTAGTAATCGAAAATCGTCTGGCCGCCGAGCAGGTTGTGCGCGAGGCCGTCTTCCGGCGTCACCGTCGTGCCGAAGAAATGGAAGGCGTAGTTGTAGTCGTCTTCCTCGAAGTAATCGGCCATCAGCACGATGTCGAGGTCGTCCGTCGGCTTGAAGCGCAGGCTGCCGCGCACCGCGTAGGCGTCACGGTCGTCGATGTCCTTGCCGGTGGCCAGGTTCGTGCCGTAACCGTCGCGCTTGTCGATCTTGCCGGCGATGCGGCCCATCACCGTGTCGCCGGCGATCGGCCCGCCGATCGCGCCCTCGACCGTGTAGGCCGAGTAGTTGCCGCCGGTCAGCGAGAGGTAGCCGTCGAGGTCTTCGGTCGGCTTCTTCGTGACCATGTTGACCACGCCCGCCGTCGCGCCGCGGCCGTAAATCGTGCCCTGCGGGCCGCGCAGCACTTCGACCTGCGCGAGGTCGTAGAAGCCTGCCAGCTGGTGCGAGGGGCGCGGGATCATCGCGCCGTCCTGCAGGAACGCCACCGCGCCATCGGCGCCGAGGTCGATGCTGGTCATGCCGATGCCGCGGATGAACGTGCGGTTCACGCCGAACTGGTCGCCGACCGAGAGGTTGGGCACCGCCATCGCGAGGTCGCGCACTTCCTGGATGCCGCCAGGGCCGAGCGCGCTGTCCGAAATTGCCGTGATGGCCGCTGGGGCGCTGTCGATGTCCTGGGCGACCTTGGTCGCGGTGACGACGACCTCTTCGAGGGCGAGCGAGTCCTTCGCTGCGACCGGGTCAGCCGCGCCAGCCAGCGGGGCTGCGCCAAAGAGAGCCAGCACGACAGCCGTGCGCAGGACAATCGAACTACCAGAGGCAGTGTTCATCTAATTCCCCCGAATGAATGGTCTGTTCCACCGGTGCCCGAGGAGCCTGGTTCCCCCGCCCCGCCCGGCAATGCGACCCTTTGTATATTCACGTTTACCGTCAGTCAAGTTTGTTGTACGAGAGTAACAACCGCCAAAAAGGCGGCGAACTTCTTGTTGCAATGCGGTAACTTGCCGACGCGCCACGGATGGACCCACATGCAGACCGCACCGCGCCTCGTCTCCCTGTTGTTCTTCGGCCTCCTCGCGCTGGGCTCGTCCGCGCGTGCCGACGACGACAACGCCACCCTGAAGCACGTGCGCGAGGCCTTCGTGGCGTCGATGGCCACGGTCGAAACCGCGCCCTTCGCGCCGGCGGGCGGCGATTCCGAGGCCCTGCAGCGCTATCCGCTCTACCCCTACCTGCAGGCCGCCCGGCTCAACCGGCAACTGGCGCTGACGCGACCCATTGCCGCGCAGCCCGGCAGCGACGCGCGTCTCCCGCTCGACGACGAGATCGCCGCGTTTCTCGCGCAGCAGGGCGACCGGCCCGTGACGCGGACACTGCGGTCGGCGTGGCTGGCCCACCTCGCCGCGCGACAGGCCTGGCCGACGTACCTTGGGCAATACCGCAAGGACCGCGACACGCAGTCCACGCTGCGCTGCCACTGGCTCGCCGCGCGCGTCGCACTGGGCCAGACCGATGGGCTGACCGAAGAACTGACCGACACGTGGCTCACCGCCAAGAGCCTGCCCGACGCCTGCGACCCGGCGCTTGCCTGGTGGAGCGCCCGCGGCGGACCGGGTGACGTGCTGGTCGAGCGGCGTGCCCGCCTGGCGCTCGAGGCAGGCGAAGCCGGTCTCGCGCGGTTCCTGGCGCAGTCGCTCGCCGCTGAACGCGCGGCACCTTTGCTGCAATGGGCCGCCCTGATCGAGCAACCGGGGCGCGAGATTGCGGCGCTGATCGCACCGCCCGCGCGGCCCGTCGAGCCACAGGCGCTCGAAGCAGGCTGGTTGCGCTATGCGCGCGCGGACGCAGAAGCGGCGGCGGCGGCGTTCCCGGTCCTGGTGCAAGCGCGCGGGCTCGATGCACGCGCCGCGAGCCCTTTCGCCCTGTCCGTCGCGCTCACGCTGTCGTGGAGCCGTCATCCGCGCGCGCTCGAATTTTTCCGCCTCGTGCACGAGGACGATTTCGACGAGCGTGCCCACGAGTGGCACGCCCGCGCCGCACTGTGGGCCGGTGACTGGCGCGAAGTGGCGGCCGCGATCGCCACGATGCCGGACGTCCTGCGCGACCAGGCACGCTGGCGCTATTGGTCGGCGCGAGCGAGCGAGCAGCTGGGCGATCCTGCGAAGGCACGCGAGCTGTATGCCGTGGTCGTCCCGACCGACAACTGGTATGCCGCGCACGCGGCCGCGCGGCTGGACCGGAAATTCGCGCCGCGACTCGAGTCGCTCGCGCTCAGCGATGCCGAGATCGACGCGCTGGCGGCCGACCCTGCCTTCGTCCGCACGCGCGAACTGCTGCGCTGCGAGATGGACGCCGAAGCGACCGCCGAATGGCGCGCGGCTTACGACGAGATACCGCCCGCACGGCAGGTGCAGGCCGTGGGTCTCGCATCCCGCTGGGGCTGGCATGACCAGGCCATCTCGACCGCGGCACGCCAGAAGCTGTTCAACGATTACGACGTGCTTTATCCACGGCCATTCGACGCCGACGTGCGCAGCGCCAGCCGGCGGACCGGGCTGCCCGAGGCACTGATCTACGCGATCATCCGGCAGGAGAGCCTGTTTCGCGCCGACGCGGCGTCGGGCGCCGGAGCGCTCGGCCTGATGCAGTTGCTGCCCGAGACGGCCCGTCTGACCGCGCGACGCGCTGGCCTGCCTGAGCCGACGCGCGCCCAGCTCCTGCTGCCCGCCGTGAACATCCCGCTGGGGTCCGAGTTTCTCGCGAGCCTGGTCCAGCGCTTCGACGGCGAGACGGCGCTCGCCTCCGCGGGCTACAACGCCGGGCCCAATGCCGCGCGGCGCTGGCTACCCGCTGCGCCGATGGAGCTCGACGTCTGGGTCGAGAACATCCCGTTCAACGAGACACGCGCCTACGTGCAGCGCGTGGCATGGCATGCGCTGGTGTTCGCGTGGCTCACCGACCGCAAGCCGCGCGACGTGAAGGACTGGCAGCGGACGGTGCGTCCTGCACCGTCGTCGGCCGCAACTGCAGCGGAGTAAGAACCGCCCGGCTCAGGCGAAGGCCCTCCACTCGGCGATGAAGTCGCCGCTCGGCGTGCCGTCGCAATCGCCGAATTCGCACCACACCGCAGCGGCTTCCGCCGCGGTCAGTCGCCCCCGCAAACCGGCCAGCCGTTCGTTGATCGCGGCGTCTCCGAGTTGCAGCAGTGCCACGAACACGGCGACCCGGTTCAGTGCGAGTCCACGACGAATCCAGTCGAGCGCGTCACCCGCTGCACGCTCACGGCGCTCGATGCTGACGGGCGCTCCGCCGAGGTAGCCCAGCACGGCCTCGCGGACCAGCGCCGGATCGGTTTCGCCGAGCGCTACGGGCAGCCAGGCGCGGGCAGTGGTCTCGCCCCGTCGCACGGCGGCGCGCAATTCTGCGACGACCCACCGTCGCTGCGTCACGCTTGCCAGCCGCAATTCGCGCCAGTAGTGCAGCAGTGCGGCGGTGGTCAGGGCAGGCGCGGCGCCTCGCGCGCCCGCAACGAGCAATGCTCGCAGCAAGGCGCGATGCGCAGCGACGTCGGCACGTTCCGTCAGCGGTGCCGGTCGCGTGGCGACGGCGTGTTGAGACTGGATCGACATGTTCAAAACCTCCTGGCCCGAGGGCGTTGCCACCTGACCGGTGGACGAGGCGCGTCTCGCGGCGTGTCTGGGGGAGGTTCGCAAACGAAAAACCCTCCGCCGCATGACGCGCCGGAGGGTTCCAGTGAGTTTGCACCCGCTTCGTTGCCTGCCGGCCGCATCCGCACCTTGCGGTGCGAGCCACCTTGCCCGGGAAGGCAGGTTGGCCTGGGCGCGGAAAACGCCCTGTCTTGATGCTGGGGCGAAGTATAGCCGAGACGTCGCCGCCGTAAAGGTCCGCATTATCCGCAGTGGCCGCAAACGCGCGCTGGACCCTCGCCTCAGGGTTGGGCGCCGTACAGCGCCTGCAGCAGCACGTGCGTCGGCACGAAGACGAACACGACGAAAGCGACGAACAGCAGCGTCACGTAGGTCGCGGCTGACGACGCCGGGCGGGATGCGCCGAGGCCGTAGGTCCAGTTGATGTTGCGCTCGGGCGTGCTCACTGCACGGCTCCACGGCAGGACCACCGCTGCCATCACCACGGCTCCCACCAGGCCCACGCTTGCGTCGTACCCGTACTCACGCACCAGCCAGAGCAACACCAGCGGCAGCGGCACGTGAAACAGCGACAGGCCGCGCAGCAGCTTCGGGCGCTCCGGCTCGAACATGTAATCCGTGAGCCCGGTGATCCGGCGTCGCGTGACCAGTCGCGCCACGAAGTCGACGTTCCAGAGAATTTCGGGCAGCAGCACGGCGACGGCCAGCACGCTCGCGATCGCCGAGCTCTCCAGCCAGAGCGCAGGCACCGCGCCGATGAACGCGATGTCCGAGAACCAGAGGAAATTGCGCCAGCTGTAGTGGCGCCACCAGATCACGGCCACGAGCAGGACGAATGCCGTGTACGCGATCTTGAACGTGAGCATGGGTCGGCACCGGCCGCGGGGGCGGCGCAAACAACCTTAGCAGACCGGACTGCGACGAGTCGCCTGCCACGCGCGACGAAGCGACCGCAATGCGCGGGGCTTCTGCGGCAGACTGCTCGCGCGGTGAATGGAAGCACATCGATCGACACACTCAGGAGAGAACGTCATGCACACGTACACGCAGAAGACCCGGATGCTCGTCACGATGATCGCCTGCGCGGCGACGGCGGGAATCGCCTCGACGGCGCAGGCCGGCGATGCAGGAGAATCCAGTGCCCGCTACGACAGCGTCGTCGTCAAGTACTCGGACCTCGATCTCGACAGCGCCGCTGGCACCAAAGCGCTGTTCGCGCGACTGTCGGCGGCGGCAGAGCGGGCCTGCGGCAACGCGCCGAATGCGCGTGACCTGCAGCGCCAGGCGCAGTTCCGCGCGTGCTACGACCAGCGCGCTGAACAGGGCGGTCGACAAGATCGGCAGCCGCGAGTTGCAGGCGCTGCACGCGTCGGGCGCTGCGGACCACGTGGGCTGAGCGAGCCGCAGAGTCATCGATTCGGGGCGGGCTCGCAGGGACGCGACCCGCCCTGTCTCGACGGCGTCAATCGACGATGCGCGCCACCGGAAATACCATCGTGAAGCCTTCGATGCGCAGGGCCGTGAGCACGGTGGCGCGGGACAGGTCCGGGAACAGTTCCGGATCGAAGCGCCAGTGGCGCACCCGGCACAGTCGCAGGTCGCCCGTGGCTTCGGGCCGGCAATAGTAGGTTCGACCGTCAAGCCGCTGCGCGAGGGTGCCGAGCTTGCGTGGCACCCACGATGATCGCAGCGGCAGCCGCACGCCCGTCGGCTCGGCGAACTCGAGCGAACACGAGTTCACGACCATCGCTCGTCACGCGCCAGTGGTCGCCACCTTCGTTGCGCACCCAGTCGAAGTCGGCCCGGTCTTTCGGGATGCCCCAGTTGCTGCGGCCGTTCACGACGCTGTCCCAGGTCGACACGAGGATGCGGCTGATCGACGGGTGACGCGCAGCGCCGAAGTTCATCGTGCCCGGGATGAACAGCAACTCACGGTAAGGACCGCACGGAGCCTCGTCGTAGGCGACGCACATCAGCACTGAAAACGCCGACCTCACCGATGCCCGCAGAGCGGGAGGCACGAAGGCCGTCCGCGCCGGATCGCCAGCGGGCAATCGCAGCGCGACCATCCACGCGTGCCCGCGCAGCGACCACGGCGCCGGAACGCGCGTCACGTCGGGCAGGGATTCGTTGGGTAGCAGTATCGTCGTTGCCTCGGTGGCTCAGCGGCTGACCAGGGATGGACTCAGCGCCAGCAGCACCTGCGCAAGGTAATACAGCGGCAACCCCCACGCGCGATTCGTGAACTCCTTGTGCACGAAGCGATCACGCGCCACCGAGATGTCGGAAGCCGTGAACGCGATCGCGCCCGCCGCGACGATGGCCGGACCTCCGGCTCCGCTCACCGCGCAGGCCAGTGCAGTCATGACGCCGATGACCAGGAAGTAGGCTTGCACCGGCAAGCGCATGTCCGCCGGCAACCTCGGACTGAGCCAACGCCACACCCCCCACAACGCGACCGCGAGTGCGGCGGCCGCCGCTGCCAGCCACGGCAGGCTGCGCGGCTGCGTCAGGAACGCGGCGGCAAACGCGACGTGCCCGGCGAGGAACGCAAACACGCCGGACCGGAACACGGCGAGGCGACCCTCGGGGATCAGCAGGACGTCGCCGAGCAGGCAGAGACCGAGGCCGAGCAGGATCAGCCGTCCGTAGTCTGACTCGAGCGCGCCCGAGAACACGGCGACCGCGATGAAAGCCGCGGAGGCGACCGGCTTCGTGAGCCACTTGCCCGCCTGCGATTCGCGCCGCTCCGCGACCAGCAAGGCAGCCACGGCTGCCACGCAGACGATGATCGGTACGGTCGTATCCAATGCCACTCCCCGCCTGTGCTGCCGCCCGCGTCGAATCGTAGCGCAGCGCTGCGGGCACGTCGTGCGAACTGCTAGCATCGCAGCCCCGATGAGCGAACGTTCCCGCCCATTCGTAGTACGTGCCGGCCCGCGGGCCCTGCGCCATCTGCTCGACCGTGGACTGGCTCCGGGCGACATCGGGTGCGTTCCTGCGGCCGCGGGCGGGCCCAAAGGGCTCGCGCTCCTGCCCCTCGATCGCCTGCTGCTGCAGCACGGATGGTTGCCCGACGAGTGTCCCGTGGAACTCGTCGGCGCATCGGTGGGTGCGTGGCGCATGGCCGCGCTGGCCCAGGACCATGCTTTGGATGCACTGGACCGGGTCCAGCACGCATACGTGCACGAGCAGTCATACAGCAGGAACCCAACACCGCCCGAAGTCAGCACCGTCTGCCGTCGCATCGCCGCAGCCGCCAGGGGCGATGGCGACTTGCGCTGGCGGCCCGGCGTCAGGCTTTCCATCGTGACGTCGCGGGCGCGCGGCCCGTTGCACGGGCGCGAGTCGAAACTGGCTTTCGCCCGGGCCGTGCTGAGCAATGCGTTTTCGCGCTCGCGTCTGGCCGGTTACCTGGAGCGGGTCGTTTTCCAGGCCGGGTCCGGGCCCAGCGTGTTCGACGGCGATGCGTTCGACGACTTCGGCCTGGTCCGCGTCGGCCTCGATCCGGTGAACACGGAAGACGCGCTGTTGGCGTCGGGCACCATTCCGACGCTGGCTTCTCCCGTGCGCGACATTCCAGGTGCGCCGCCCGGGCTGTACTGGGACGGGGCGCTCGTCGACTATCACCTGCTGCTGCCGTACCAGCGGCGGCGCTCGGCGGAGCGCATCGTCTTCTATCCGCACTTCAACGATTTCGTGACACCGGGCTGGCTCGACAAGCACCTGCCGTGGCGTCGCTCGCCCCGCGCCCATCCGTGGCTCGACGACATGCTGCTCGTCGCACCCTCGCCCGCCTTCCTGGCCACGTTGCCGCACGGCAAGCTGCCTGACCGGCAGGACTTCTATCGCTACGGGCCCGACCACGCAGGACGCATCCGTGCGTGGGAAACGGCCATTGCGGAGTGCGGCCGGTTCGCCGAGGCGGTTCTCGGCTGGATGGAGCGGCCGGACCCGACGTTGGTCGAGCCAATCTGAGCCGGTCCCTTTAGAATCGGTCCGATGACAAGAACACAGCCCCAGACGGTCGCCCTGGCCTGCCATCCCTCCAGCCCGAGCAACGCGGTGCGCGGCATCACCGCCAGTGCGCGCATCGGCGGCGCAGGCAAGCTCGCCGTGCGCTTCGTGCTCGACGCCGACATGTCGCAGGTCGTGCTGCCGAAGCTGCGACCCGCCGCCCGCACCGACGAACTGTGGCGCCACACGTGTTTCGAGGTCTTCGTCGCGCTCCCCGACAGCGATGCGTACTGCGAACTCAATTTTTCGCCGTCGACCGAATGGGCGATGTATGGCTTCGTCGCCTATCGGCGCGGCATGGCACCGATCGAGGTGCGACGGCCACCGCGCGTGGCGGTGCGACCCACGCAGCGAGGCCTGGTGCTCACGGCCGTGACGTACCTTGCCGAACTGCCGATGCCGCAACCGGGGTCGCCGTTGCGTGCAGGCGCCGCGGCCGTCGTCGAAGAAAAGGATGGCCGGCTGACGTACTGGGCGCTCACGCATCCCTCCGCGCTGCCCGACTTCCATCACCGGCTGGGCTTCGTGCTCCAGGTCGGCAAGCAACCGGCCGGCTCGACGGACCTGCTGCGCGAAGCCGTGCGGAACCCGGGCTCGTGAAGTTCGGCATCGACCGCGTCTGCGCAGACCCCGCCCTGCGCAAGGACCTGCGCGGCCGCCGCGTGGCGCTGCTCGCGCATCCCGCGTCGGTCACGGCCGATCTCACGCATTCGCTCGACGCACTGGCCACGCTCGACGACGTGCGGCTCACGGCCGCTTTCGGCCCGCAGCACGGCTTGCGTGGCGACAAGCAGGACAACATGGTGGAGTCGCCCGACTTCAACGATCCGCGGCTTGGCATACCGATCTTCAGCCTCTACGGCGAAGTGCGCCGCCCCACGGACGCGATGCTCGACACGTTCGACGTGCTGCTCGTCGACCTGCAGGACCTCGGCTGCCGCATCTACACGTTCATCACGACGCTGCGTTACGTGCTGGAAGCCGCGGCACGGCTCGGCAAGAGCGTGTGGGTACTCGACCGGCCGAATCCGATCGGCCGTCCCGTCGAAGGCCTGAGCCTGCGGCCGGGCTGGGAAAGCTTCGTCGGCGCGGGCGAAATGCCGATGCGGCACGGATTGACGCTCGGCGAAATGGGCCACTGGTTCATTGACCGCTTCGAACTCGAGGTCGATTACCGCGTCGTCGAGATGACCGGCTGGCAGCCGGACTCCGCGCCGGGGTATGGCTGGCCGCTCGGCGAGCGCACCTGGGTCAACCCGAGTCCCAACGCGCCGAACCTCTCGATGGCGCGCTGCTACCCGGGCACGGTGATGCTGGAAGGCACCACGCTTTCCGAAGGTCGTGGCACCACGCGTCCCCTCGAACTCTTCGGCGCACCCGACCTCGACGTCGGCGCCGTCGTCGCCGAAATGCGCCGCCTCGCACCCGAGTGGCTCACGGGCTGCCGGCTGCGCTCCTGCTGGTTCGAGCCGACGTTCCACAAGCACAAGGGACTGCTCTGCGCGGGATTGCAGACGCACGTCGAAGACGGCTCGTACGATCACGCGGCCTTCCGCCCGTGGCGGTTGCAGGCCCTGGCGTTCAAGGCACTGCGCAACCTGCAGCCGGGTTACGACCTGTGGCGCGACTTCCCCTACGAATACGAAAGCGACCGCCTGGCCATCGACCTGATCAACGGCAGTGAACTGCTGCGCACCTGGGTCGACGATCGCGCGGCGCTTCCCGGCGATCTCGAAACCCTCACGCGCGCAGACGAACTCGCGTGGAACGAACAGCGCGCGTCCGTGCTGCTCTACCGTTGACCGCCGTGAGCGACAGCTGCGACGTCCTCGTCGTCGGGGGCGGCATCAATGGCGCGGGCATTGCGCGCGATGCCGCGGGCCGCGGCCTGCGCACGGTGCTCTGCGAACAGCACGACCTGGCGTCGCACACGTCCTCCGCCAGCACCAAGCTGGTCCACGGCGGACTGCGCTACCTCGAGTACTACGACTTCGGCCTGGTGCGGAAGTCATTGCAGGAACGCGAGGTGGTGCTCGCGTCCGCACCGCATCTCGCGTGGCCGTTGCGCTTCGTGCTGCCGCACGACTCGCACCTGCGGCCCGCGTGGATGATCCGCGCCGGCCTCTTCCTGTACGACCACCTCGCGACGCGCAAGAAGCTGCCGGCGTCGAAGGCGGTCGACCTGCGCAGGCACCCCGCCGGCAAGGCGCTCGACCCGCGTTACCGCACGGGCTTCGAATACTCCGATGGCTGGGTCGACGATGCGCGACTGGTCGTGGCCAATGCCGTCGATGCGCTCGAGCGCGGCGCCGAGGTACTGACGCGCACGGCCTGCGTCGGGCTGCAGCAGGATGGCGCAGAGTGGATCGCGACCTTGCGCGCAATCGACGGTCGCGAGCGAACCCTGCGGGCGCGGCTCGTGGTGAACGCGGCGGGACCGTGGGTCGCGGAGTTCCTCGACCGCTGCACGCCGACACCCGCCCGGCACCATCCGCGCATGATCCGCGGCAGCCACATCGTCGTGCGCAAGCTGTTCGACCACGACTTCGCGTACATCTTCCAGGCGCCCGACGGCCGCATCGTGTTCGCGCTGCCGTACGAAGGCGACCTCACGCTCATCGGCACGACGGAGAGCGACTACACCGGCGACCTCGCGCATCCTGCGATCGCTGCGGCGGAGCAGCAGTACCTGCTCGACATGGCCAACCGGTACTTTCAGCGCGACCTCGGCGTGAACGACGTCGTCTGGACCTTTGCCGGCCTGCGTCCGCTGCTGGCGGCCTCGGCGGACGACCCGAAAAGCGTCACGCGCGATTACGTCATCGATTTCGACCGCTCCGGACCGCCGCTGCTGTCCGTGTACGGCGGCAAGCTCACCACGTACCGCAAGCTCGCGGAAACGGTGGTCAGCACGATCGCGTCCCGCTGCTCGGCAATGCGTCGGGCGCGTGGACCGCTGCGGCTCCGCTCCCGGGCGGCGACATGCCCGACGCCGACTTCGAACGTTTCCTGGCGCAGGTGCGCGCGCGTTACGACTGGCTCGCACCCGCACTGCTGCACCGCTACGCACGCGCTTACGGCACGCGCATGAACCGGCTGCTCGAAGGGTGCGCCAGCGTCGCCGACCTCGGCGAGGAAGTGCTGCCCGGCCTGTACGCGAAGGAAATTCATTATCTGCGCGCCGGCGGAATTCGCCCGCACGGCGCAGGACGTGCTGTATCGCCGCAGCAAGCTCGGCGTGCACCTGCCGGCAGGCAGCGAGCAGATCCTGGACGGGTGGCTAGCGCAGCACTGACGCGGACGCGCCCTGGCGCCCGCCACGCAACAGGAAGTAGCAGACCCCGAGCGCGAGCAGCAGCGCGGCCACCTCTCCGGCCAGGCCGCCGAGCCGCGGATCGATCGCCTTCGGCGCAATGCCCGCCGCAACGAGACCCGCGATGGCAACGCCCGCCAGGCCTTCGCCGGCGACGAGGCCCGAAGCCGCCAGGATGCCGGTGTCGCTTTCGCCGGCCGAACCCGGCGCGCGGTTGCGCTCGACGAGTGCCCGCACGCAACCGCCGACGAACAGCGGCGCCATCGTCGCGAGCGGCAGGTAGATGCCGATCGAGAACGCGAGCCCGGACACGCCGCACAGCATCGCGGCGATCGCGAGGCCGGCGCCGGTCAGCACCAGGTCCCAGGGCAGCGCCCCGGCCAGGACGCCTTCGATGATCGTCTTCATCAGCGTCGCCTGCGGCGCGGGAATTTCCTTCGAGCCGAACTCGTAGGCATTGCCCAGCAACATCACGGTCGCCGCGACGGCCCAGCAGGCAAAGGCCGCGCCGATGAGCTGACCGAGTTGCTGGCGCGCCGGCGTGGCACCGACCAGCCATCCCGTCTTGAGGTCCTGCGAGATGTCGCCGGCCTTGCTCGCCGCCACCGCGACGATCGTGCCGACCGTGAGCACGCCGGCGCGCGCGTCGAGGTTGACCCATCCGGCGGCGGCGAAGATCGACGCGGTGCCGAGCAGCGTCACCAGCGCGATGCCGGACGTGGGTTGCGACGAGACGCCCACGATGCCGACGATGCGGGCGGCGACCGCGACGAACAGCACGCCGAACACACCGACGCCGCACGCGAGGATCGCGCGCTGCAGCGGCGCCATCTCTCCCGCCGAAGACGCCCGGCACCAGGCCCGCGGTCAGCACCACGAACGCCACGCCGCCGAACACGAAGCTGCCGGGCAGGTCGCGATCGGTGCGCAACGTGGCGCCACCGCCACGTGCGTCGCTGTCCTGCATGCCGCGCGCGACGGAAGTGAACGCGTCCACCATCGTCGGCAAGCCGCGCAGCACCGTGAGGATGCCCGCCGTGGCCACCGCGCCGGCGCCGATGTAGCGCACGTACCGCGACCAGATGTCGCCGGCGTCCATGTCGACGATGAGGCGCTGTGTTTCCGGATAGAGCGGCTGGGTCATCGCCGCGCCCATCCAGGCGATGAGCGGCGTGATCACGACGGCGGAGATCAGTGCGCCCGCCACGCACACGGCCGCTTGCCGGTAGCCGAGGATGTAACCGACTCCGAGCAGGGCCGGTGCGATCTCGAGCGCGAGTTCCGCTTTCGGCAACACCGGCAGCGCGAATCCGATTTCGCCGGGCAACAGGTAAGCCAGCGAAATCACGATCTTCACCACGGCGCCCGCCGCCATGCCGCGGAAAATCCAGGCGCTGGCGTTCGAGGCGCCGCTCGATTCGTGCGCCGTGGCGCGCAGCACTTCGGCGCAGGCCGTGCCCTCGGGGTACGGCAATTCGTCGTGCGCCTTGACGATCAGCAGGCGCCGCAACGGCACCATCGCGGCAATACCCAGCAACGCGCCGAGAAACGCGAGCGCCACGACCTGCAGGTACGGCGGGACGGCGCCCCACAGGAAGAGCGCGGGGATCGTGAAGATCGTGCCCGTCGCGAGCGACGTGGAGGCCGAAGCGACCGTCTGCGAGAGGTTGGCTTCGAGGATCGTGCCGCGCACCCGGAACAGCCGGAACGCCGCGACGGTCATCACGGCGGCGGGAATCGACGCCGACACCGTCATGCCCACCCGCAGGCCCAGGTAGGCGTTGGCGGCGCCGAACACGATGCCGAGCACGACGCCGACGACGATGGCCTTGAGGGTGAACTCCGCGACGCCTTCGGCCTGTGTCATCGCCGGATCATCGCGTAACACGAGCGCGGGGCGCAATGCAGGGCTTGCTGCTCTAGAATCGGGACTCGTCCCCGCAGGTACGTCCATGCCGCAGTTCATCCTCGCGCTCGACCAGGGCACCACCAGCTCGCGGTCGATCCTGTTCGACGGCGCCGGCATGCCGGTGGCGACGGCACAGCGCGAATTCACGCAGCACTTTCCGCGCTCCGGCTGGGTCGAGCACGATGCGGAGGAGATCTGGGCGACGCAGGCTGCGACGATCGCCGAAGTGCTGGCGCGAGCGCGTGCGACGCCGGCGGACGTGGCGGCGATCGGCATCACCAACCAGCGTGAGACGACCGTGCTGTGGGACCGCCGCACCGGCCGGCCGATTGCGCCGGCCATCGTCTGGCAGGACCGCCGCACGGCCGACCTGTGCCAGCAACTGCAAGCCGACGGTCTCGAGCCCGAGGTCGCCCGGCGCACCGGACTGCTGCTCGATCCGTATTTCTCGGGCACCAAGCTGGCCTGGCTGCTCGATCACGTGCCGGGAGCACGTCAGCGCGCGGAAAGCGGCGAACTCGCTTTCGGCACGATCGACAGCTGGCTGGTGTGGAAGCTGTCGAACGGCGAGCGGCACGTGACCGACGTCTCCAATGCCAGCCGCACCCTGCTGCTCAACGTCACGAGCGCCCAGCTGGGACGACTTCATGCTCGAACGGCTGCGCATTCCGCGCGCCGTGCTGCCACAGGTCGTGCCGTCGTCACTCGGCCCGGACGCGCCGGTCGCCACGCTCGGTGCGCACTCGATACCGATTGCGGGGATCGCCGGCGACCAGCAGGCAGCGCTTTTCGGCCAGGCCTGCTTCGAACCGGGCATGGCCAAGAACACGTACGGCACGGGCTGCTTCCTGCTGATGAACACCGGCACGGCGCCGCTCGCCTCCAGCAATCGACTGCTGACGACCATTGCCTGGCAGACGACGGACCTGCGCTATGCGCTGGAAGGCGCCGTGTTCGTCGGTGGCGCGGTCGTGCAGTGGTTGCGGGACGGGCTCGGCATCATCGAGCGCTCAGCCGACATCGAAGCGCTGGCAGCGAGCGTCCCCGATGCCGGCGGCGTCTATCTCGTGCCCGCCTTCACCGGACTCGGCAGCCCGCATTGGGACGCGTACGCGCGCGGAACGATGGTCGGGCTGTCGCGCGGAACGACGCGTGCCCACATCGCACGCGCCGCGCTCGAGGCGATCGCCTTCCAGAGCGCCGAGGTGCTGCATGGCCATGCAGCGCGACGCGCACCATCCGCTGGTCGAACTGCGGGTGGACGGCGGCGCCACGGCGAACGACCTGCTGATGCAGTTCCAGGCCGACCTGCTCGGCGTGCCGGTCGTGCGACCGCAGGTCACGGAAACGACGGCGCTCGGGGCCGCGTACCTCGCCGGACTCGGCACGGGTTTCTGGTCGTCACCGGCCGAGGTCGCCGCGAACTGGCGGGCCGAGCGGCGGTTCGAGCCACGGATGTCGCGCGACGAGGCCGGCACGCGGCTGGCTCGCTGGGCGCAGGCCGTCGAACGATCGCGCGGCTGGCACGTCGAGAGCTAGGATCGCTGCATGGGCAAGGCCATCGCATTCGCGACTCCGGTGTTCTTCCTGCTGATTGCACTGGAACTGCTGGTGGCGCGCGCCCGCGGCATGAGCGGCGTCTACCGGCTCAACGACGCGATCAACAGCCTGAGCCTCGGCGTGATGAGCCAGGTGGTCGGGCTCTTCGTGCGGGTGTTCAACTATGGCGTGTACGCGCTCGTCTTCGAGCACGTGGCGCTCGGCACCTGGCCGCACGAGTGGTGGGCATGGGCGCTGGCCATCGTCTTCTACGACTTCTGCTACTACTGGAATCACCGGCTCGGTCACGAGAGCGCGGTGTTCTGGGCATCGCACGTGGTGCATCACCAGAGCCAGCGCTACAACCTCTCGACGGCGCTGCGGCAGACCAGCAGCGGCGCGTTCCTCGAGCTGGATCTTCTACCTGCCGATGGCGGTCGCGGGCGTGCCGCCCGAAATGTTCGCGGTGGCGGCGATCGTCGACCTGCTCTACCAGTACTGGATCCACACCGAAGTCATCGGCAAGCTCGGCTGGTTCGACCGCTGGTTCGCGTCGCCGTCGAACCATCGCGTCCACCACGCCGTGAACGACCGCTACATCGACCGCAACTACGGCGGCATCTTCATGGCGTGGGATCGCCTCTTCGGCACGTTCGTCGACGAGACCGAACGCTGCGTGTACGGCACGCGCGCGCCGCTCAACTCGTGGGACCCGCTGTGGGCCAACCTCGAGGTGTATGCCGACCTCGCCCGCAAGTCGATGCAATGCGCACGCTGGGGTGACCGGCTCCGCGTGTGGCTGATGCCGCCCGGCTGGCAACCGGCGGGCGCGGATGGCACGGCCTGGCACAAGCCGCACTTCGACGTTGCGCAACTGCAGACGTACGACCCGCCGATGACACGTCCCGTGCGCGCCTTCGCTTTCGTGCAGATCACCCTGGCCATCCTCGGCTCGGTGCTGCTGCTCTGGTACACCGAAGCACTCGCAGGACTGCCGCTCATCGCAGGAGCCGTCGCGGTGATCGCCGTGCTGTGGCTGACGGGCGCAGTCATGCAGTCGCGCGTGCGCATGAGCCGGGCGGTCGCGGTCGAACTCGCCGCCGTCGGCATCGCGCTGGTCGCGACCGGCGCGTCGGCCACGCCCGCGCCCCTTGCGCAGCCAGCGATCGTCCCAGACGATCGTCGACGACGCACGACTGCAGCGCGCCGTCGAACGGGCGCGTGCAGATTATCTCGCGCAGCAAGCGTTCGATCGCATGCACGTGACCGTGTTGCTGCAGGACCGCGCCGGCCACTGGCGCAGGGGCTCGGTCGAAGGCGACCAACTCGCGTATCCCGCAAGCAGCGTGAAACTGGGCTTTCTCGTCGGTGCGGTGCACTGGTGCCACGAACAGGGCAAGGCGCCGGACTGCCTCGACGAATTCGTGCGGCCGATGATCGTCGACTCCGACAACGTGGCGACCGGCGACGTCGTCGACCGCATCAGCGGCGCCCCGAATGCAGCCGTGGCCGGCAACGACGCCGAGGCGTGGATCGAGCGACGTCGTTACACGGAACGCGTGCTCGAGTCGGCGGGCCTGCTCGGGTCGCAGCGACTGTTCACGAAGACCTACCCGACGAATTCCGGCGAGGAGCCCGCCGAACTGGAGCGGCTCGCCTGGCAGCGCCTCGGTCGCAACGCGATGACGACGGACCTTGCCGCGGCCCTGATGCTCAACGTGGCGCTGGGCACGCTCGAGCCGCAGGCGACGGACTACATGCGCTCGTTGCTGCGACGGCCTGCATTCTCCGGCCACAGCAGTCTCGGCGGCGGGCTGCCTCCAGGCTCCGTGCACGAGAACAAGATCGGCAATGCCTTCGACACGCTGCAGGACGTGATGTACGCCGAGTTGCCGAACGGCCAGCGGCTGGTCGTCGCGGCATTCACGAACGGCTGGGACTCGCGGGAGCCCGAGCCCTGGGACGTCGCGAAGCTCGGCGATTTCACGGCGCGCCTGCTGCGGGAACTGAAGCTGGACGGTGCCGCAGGTCGCGCACCCCGGTATGTCGATGCGTCGATTGCAGGGGACGGCACGGTGGCGCTGGCAATGGCACGTGCCGCAGCCAGGTCGTTACGAACTCGCGCTGTGGTACGACGCCGATCCCGGCAATACTCATGACGCACGCGCGACCGTGGTGACGCCGGACCAGCGCAACGAAATTGCATCGCTCGACCTCGTCCACGTGGGGGCGACGGTGGATCCGGCTCGGCGACGTCGAACTCGACCGCGGCAAGACCGCGCTGGTGTTGACGACTGCAACGCCCGGGAAACTGACAGGCGGCCGCCTGCGCATCGCGCGCTGGCCCGATACCCAGCCCCCACTCAGCCCGACGCTCAGGTCGACTGAGCGCGCGAACGCCGCCAGTACTTCTGCGCCTCCATCAGCACGAGCAGCGAGACGGCGAGCACGGGCAGCAACAGCCAGTCGAAAAGCGACGGTGGCGCCACGGACAGCACGCGCTGCAGCCAGGGGACGTACATGGCGGCCACGTGCAATCCGAGCGCCACGCCGATGCCGGCCAGCAGCACCGGATTGTTGTGCAGCGGCAAGCGCAGCACGGAAATCGTTTCGGAACGCGCGTTGATCGCGTCGACGTTCTGCATCAGGACCATCAGCAGCAGCAACGCATTGCGTGCCTCGTCGAGCGGCCGTCCCAGATTCAGCATCCAGACATACAGCGCGAGCCCAACCGCGGACATCCAGAGCCCGGCCAGCACGCCGCGCTGGATCATCAGGCGATTGAAGATCGGCTCGCGCGTTGGCCGCGGCGGCACGCGCAGCTCGTCGCCGGTGCCACGCTCGAATGCCAGGCCCACGTCCTGCACGCCGTTGGTCACGAGGTTCAGCCAGAGCAGCTGCACGGGCAGCAAGGGCAACGGCAAGCCGGCGAGCACGGCGAGGCCCACGGTGAGCACCTCCGCGATGCCCGCGGCGGTCAGCAGGTACACGACGTTGCGGATGTTGCGGTAGGCGATGCGGCCCTCTTCCACCCCCGCCACGATCGTCGCGAAATTGTCGTCGCTGAGCACCAGGTCGGCCGCGTCGCGCGCGACGTCGGTCCCGCCACGGCCCATGGCGACGCCGATGTTGGCGCGGCGGAGTGCCGGCGCGTCGTTCACGCCGTCGCCGGTGACGGCGACGAAATGCCCGGCCGACTGCGCCGCGTCGACGATGGCGAGCTTCTGCTCTGGCGTCACACGGGCAAAGACCTTGACCCGGCCGATGGCCTCGCTCAGCTGTGCGGGCGATGCGAGCTGCACTTGCGAACCATGCATGACCTCGTCCGGGCCGGTCGCAATGCCGAGCTCGTCGGCAATGGCCAGCGCCGTCAGCGGATGGTCGCCGGTGACCATGACGACGCGTATGCCCGCGTCGTGGCACCGCCGCACGGCCTCGGCCGCGCCTTCACGCAACGGATCGATCAGCCCCACGAGCGCGCGGAGCCGCAGGCCGACGGGATCCGTAGCGAGGCTCGCTGCATCCAGCGCGACGTCGAACGTCCCTTCAGCCAGCGCGAGCACGCGCTGCCCACGCTGCGCCATCGCGTCGACGTCGCGCTCGAGCAGTGCGCGTTGCGGGGCCTCGAGCACGCACATGTCGAACACGCGTTCGGGTGCGCCCTTGACGGCGATCCAGCCCCTGGCCTCGCGCTGGTGGAACGAGGCGGCGTATCTCCGCTCGGACTCGTAAGCGATCTGCGCGACGCGCGGCCACTGCGCGAGGACGACGGCGCGATCGATGCCCCCTTTCGCCGCGAGCACGAGGAGCGCGAGGTCCGTGGGATCCCCTCGTGTCCGCCATGCACCGTCGACGGCAAGCAACTCTGCTTCATTGCAGGCCGCCGCGATGCGCAGCGCAGCGGCCAAGGCCGGATCGCCTGCCTCGGTCCGACCATCGATTCGCCTGAGTTCGCCGACAGGCTGGTAGCCCACGCCGGTCGCCTGCCAGCGAGTGCCGTCGTCGAGCTGCAACTCGACCGCGGTGAGTTCGTTGCAGGTCAGCGTCCCGGTCTTGTCGCTGGCGACGAGCGAACAGCTGCCGAGGCCTTCCACGGCCGGCAACTGGCGCACGATGGCGCCGCGGCTGGCCATGCGGCGTGCCGCGATCGCCAGCGCGATGGTCACCGCCACCGGCAATGCTTCGGGAATGGCCGACACGGCGAGCGCCACGCCGAACGTGAACATCGTGAAGATCGACTGGTGATGGACCAGGACCGCAATCAGCCCGATCAGCGCCGCGGCTGTCAGGACGACGACCGCCACCATGTGACTGAATCGCTCCATGCGGGCCGTCAGCGGCGGCTTGCCTGCGGCCGTGCCGGTCATCGTGCTGGCGACGCGCCCGACTTCGGTAGCCGAGCCCGGTTGCGACGACCACGCCTTTCGCCCGGCCACGCACGACAAGCGTGCCGGCGAAGGCGCAGTTCGGTACGATCGGCGACCGCGGCGCTTTCCTCGCAGAGCATGCGCGGCGTCGTGGGCGACCGGCACCGACTCGCCGGTGAGCATGGACGCATCCACTTCCAGTGCCTGCGATTCGCACAGGCGCAGGTCGGCGGGCACGCGGTCGCCGCTTTCGAGCACGACGATGTCGCCACGCACGAGTTGCGATGCGTCGATCTCGCGCGCGACGGCGTCGCGCAGGACCGTTGCCCGCACACGCAGCAGGCCCTGCAGGTCGGCGCTCTGCCGCTCCGCCTGCAGTTCCTGCCAGGCGCCGAGCAAGCGCGTTCGCGACGAGCACGAAGCCGATGAAGCCGGCATCCGTCAGGTGCCCGAGGCCGAGTGAGAGCGCCGCCGCTGCCAGCAGGACGTACACCAGCGGGCTGCGGAACTGGCGCAGGAAAATGGCGACGGGATGCGCCGCCTGCGGGGCGGGCAGGATATTGGGGCCGTCGCGGTGCAATCGCGCAGCGGCCTCGGCTGCAGTGAGGCCGCGGGCCACGTCGGCCTGCAAGGTTGCCAGCACCGACTCGGGCGACAAGGCATGCCATGCCGACGACGGCGGCGGCGGCTGGCGGTCGGGTGCGGTCGCGGGGGAAATGTCCATCGAGCGGACCTCCGCTCGATTGTCAGGCCACACCCGCGCGGGCGAATCCGCGGTACTACCTAGCGGTGCGTCCGCGGGGCGACCCCGCTACACTGCCGCGTCCCGCAAAGAGGCCCCGCGACCCGCATGAAGAAGAAAGTCCTGAAGCCGCGCTACGACTGCGCGAAGTGCCCCGGCTACTGCTGCAGCTACTCGCGCATCGCCATCAAGGATTTCGACATCGAGCGGCTTGCCCGGCATTTCGGCATCAGCAAGGCCGCTGCCAAGGTGAAGTTCACCTATCGGTACCAGACCAAGGAACTCGACGAGCAACTGCTGCGTCATCGCAAGGATCACGTCTTCAAGTCGACGTGCATGTTCTTCGACCAGGACAAGCGCCGCTGCACCGTGTACGAGGCGCGACCATCCGTCTGCCGCATCTACCCGGAAGACCGCACCTGCGGCTATTACGAGTTCCTGAAGTTCGAGCGCATCCAGCAGGGCGACGACGACTTCATCCCGTCCGCCTGACGGCACGTCTCAGCGGAAGCGATACCCCACGGTGACGCCGAGCGTCACCGGGTCCGCCGCGACCGGGCCATACGATCCGCGCAGCAGGTCGGCGCGCTGGTCCAGGCTGGCCCAGCGAACGTCGGCGTTCACGCTCACCCGTTCATTCAGCGCGAGCTCGGCACCCAGCTCGGCCGCCGGGCCGACGACGGCGTGACGGTTGCGGCGCGTCCTCAACGAAAGTCCTGCGGCGTCTTCGTCGACGTAGTACTGCGCATGGTTGAGGCCCGCGCCGGCGTAGGCCCGCAGCGGGCCCTGCCGACCCAGGCCATACCGCAGCGTGACCATGTCCGTGCCGTCCGCGCGATCTTCCTGCAGCACGACGTACGCGGCGCCTGCATCGCGTGCGGGCGACGCGATGCGCGATCCTGCCGCGATTGACGGTGCAGCCAGTCGGGAACGTCGTCGCGCAGGCGCAGCCGTGCGTCGTCCCAGAGCGCTCCGAGCAGCCCCACGCCGTCACGCCACCAGGCGGAATTTCCGGCAGGCACCGCCATTGGCGGCACGACATCGGTGCGCGTCACGCTGGACTGCGGCTCGGCGCACACGACCGTGCCCCAACCCAGTGCCAGGAGCACCCGGTGGCGGTCGACCGCACGACGAGCAGTTGCGTGAAGTTCATGCGCCGCGACGTTACTCGCCACAGACGCCAGTGGACGCACCGCGCCGGAATCTTTTTCTGAACTGTGACCGGGCGCTCAGCGTTCGAGCCAGCGCAACAGGTCCGCCGTCACTCTTTCACGCTCGGGCTCGTTGAAGACCTCGTGGTAGAGACCGTCGTAGAGCTTGACGATGCGGTCGCGCGTGCCGAACGCCTGGTAGACCGGCCGGGTCGCCGCGAGCGGCACCAGCGTGTCCGCGGTGCCGTGCAGGACCAGCGTGGGCAGGCGGAGTTCGTGCGCGCTGGCCGGAAAGCCCTGCATCGCACCGAGCAGTTCGACGAGCGTGCGTGCCGGAATCGTCTTGTGATGCACGAGCGGGTCGGCTTCGTAGCGCGCCACGACGGACGGGTCGCGGCTGACTGCATTCGCCGGCAGCGCGAGCGCACCCGTGTTCGGCGCCACGACCGACAGGAACCGCACGAACAGCTCCTGCAGCGGCGGCACTTTCTGGTCCGTTGCGAGCGCGGGGGCCGACAACACCAGCCCGCGCAGCGTCGTGCTGCAAGCGCAGCGCGCTGGCAAACGCGACGGCGCCACCCATGCTGTGGCCCAGCATGAACACCGGGGTGTCGGGATGCTCGCGGGCGCAACGACCCGTGAACGCGCAGAAATCGGAGACCAGGTGCGAGAAGCGATCGATGTTGGCGCGCGGCCCGGACGAGCGGCCGTGCCCGCGATGATCGACGGCGTAGACGGCATAGTCACGCTGGACGAGTTCGCCCGCGAGCGTCTCGTAACGGCCGCCGTGCTCGGCGAGGCCGTGCGACACGACGATGACGGCGCGCGGCGTGGTCTCGGGCAGCCAGCCCTGCGCGTAAAGGTCGATGCCGCCGATGCCCGCAGCCTTGAATTCACGATGTCGCATACCGTTTCAACGTCCCTGTCGAGAAATGCCCTGGACCGAGTCCTATTTCGTGGCGGGCCGCGCGGAAAGTCGGTTGCTGCGTGCTCATGGGTTGAATCCTCAGTTCCTTGGTCGGCTCAGCGCGAGAAGAGCAGGGTGCGAGGCGGCTGGTCGCCCTGCGGCGCGACCAGCAGCAGCCGACCCGCCTCGAATTTGTACGACGTCGTCGCGCGCATCCGCTCGAGGAAGGCCGCTTCGATTTCGTTCGCGGCGGCGTCGCAGGCCTTCCGCGTAACCGCGAGTTCCCCGATCTTGACGGTGCCCGGCGCCGATTCGGTGATCGGCCCGGTGTAGCGATTGCACCCCGAGAATCCGGCCGCCTTGGCGTACTGGACCACGGTGGTCGGCGGCATGACACCCGCCGGCAGCGGTTGTCCGTCCATCTCGACCAGCATCCAGTCCGTCGCAGCCAGCAGGTTGATCGAGAGCCCGCCGACGACATCGCTCGCGAGCTGCTGCAGCTTGCCGTCTTTCCAGCCGAAGGCCTTGCGCGACAGCTGTGTCGGGCAGCAGGACGGATCACCCGGGACCGGGCTCGACGATGTCGAGCAACACCTTGCCCGGTTCGTGCCAGAGCCGGAAGAGTTGCACCCGGTCACCCAGCGGCACGACACCCAGCGTGACTGCCTTGCCGTCCTGCACGTTGAACACGCCGAGATGCGAGTGACGTGCCGCTGCCGCCCTCGCTCGACGTGAGCAGTGCGACGCCTTCCTCGGGCGGGGCGCCATCGACGTCCACGAATTCAATGGTCGGTTCCCAGAGCTCGAGCGTCGGCTTCGACGCGGCACCCGCCTCCGCCGGCGGCCCTTCATAGCGGCCCGAGGTCAATGTGACGGGAGCGTCGAACACTCCGGTCACCGTCGCGCCCAGCAACTGGTCGCGTGTCGGCGCGGCGGGTTTCGCCACCTGCGTGGTTGCCGACGTGGCGGGCTCCTGCCTGGAGCAACCGACTGACGCAGCCAGGACCAGCCCCAGGAGCACGGCGCCCGTCGACGCCGCCCCCGATCGCCCGTTCATGTGTTTCATGACCGCCGATGGTGCCGCTGCCCCGGGCCCACGTAAAGCCTGCCTCGCGAGCGCGCCGTCAGCGGCGACGTCCCAGCCAGCGCTGCGCCTGCTCGGCATCACGGAGGTCGGCCGCGGTCTCGATCCCGAACCTCGGCGCGGCCTCGAGCACGATCATGAGCAACTGCGCGGTTGCATAGGCATCGGCGATCGCATGGTGCCGGCCGATCGGCGGCAAGCCGAAGTGGGACACCCAGTCATCCAGCGTGTCGTTCTCGGTGGCGGGAAACAGCGCCGGCAGGACCGCCGCCAGGTCGATGAAGCGCGGCCAGGCGCGAAATCCCAGCCGGCTGCGGACCTCGCGGGCGAAGACGGTCGCGTCGAATTCGGCGCGGAAAGCCACTACGCGCGAGTCGCCAATGAATTCGAGGCACGCGACCAGGCTCTCCACCGGATCCAGGCCGGCCAGTTGCTGCTGGCCACCAATCTGGTGGATCAGGATGTTGTCCACCTCGCTCGAACGATCCTGCCGCAGCAGAGCCTCGAACGCGTCGTCATGCCGGACGGTGCGCTCCGTGACGGCCACGGCGCCGATCGAGATGATGCGGTCCTCGAACATGCGGGGCCCGGTGGTCTCCAGGTCGAGCACGACGAAGCGCGCCAGCGCGAGCGGTTGCGCCAGTCCCGGACGCTCGAGGAAGCCCCGCCGAACGCTGGCCAGTCGCTCGCGCACGGACGGTGCCAGGCTGCGCCGGACCTTGCGGGCCCGCCATGCCTCCGCCGGGGATAGCGGCCAGGCGATCATCGCGGGCTCAGTGGCCCACGGCCTGGTCGAGGTGCGTCTGCAGCGCACGCGCCTGGCGAAACGCCTCGCGCAGCATGCGCTGGTCGATCTCGTTCAACGCGTAAGGGTCGAGGCGGTTCAGCGCCTGTCGTGGACGCTCCGCGCCACCGGCCGCCTCATGCGCCGCGAGCTCGAGGCCCCCACGCTGCGCGCGCAAGCGCAGCAGCTGCAGGAAATGGTAGGCATCGACCGACGCCGCGATCTCGCGCTCGTCGCGATTGAGCCGGCGGCCCGCCGCACGAATCCGCTGCGACGTATTGGTGTCGCCGATGCCGAGCGCGAGCGCGAATGCACGCGCTGCGTCGACGAAGATGCGCGTGCCGTGGGTCTTGAGATCGATGGTGCCGGCGAACTCGCCTTCGTCCGTGCGGAACGTCCGGATCCAGCCGAGCGGCGGCTCGGCCTGCAGCGCGTTCGCGACGAGCATGCGCAGGAACAGCTTGTTCTCGCCGCTCGTGGCATCGAGCCAGCCGCGCAGCCGTTCGGCCAGCGCGTGATCGCCGGTCAGCGGGCGGAAATCGAAGAAGATGTTGGCCGCCAGCAGCGCTTCCGGCGTCGGCTCGCGCATCCAGCCGGCAAAGCGCCCGCGCCACTCGTCGACGGTCAGGCAGCAGTCGGGATTGCGGGCCATGATGTTGCCGGTGCAGAGCGGGAAGCCCAGCTCGGCCAGCCGTTCGTTCGCCTCGCTGGCAAACCGCAGCAGTCGCTCGCGCGTCGCCGGCACGTCGCGCTCGTCGCACTCGAACACGATCGCGTTGTCCTGGTCGGTCGCGACCGTCTGCTCGCGCCGGCCCTCGCTGCCGACCGCCAGCCAGCACCATGCGACGTCGCCGAGCTGGAACTTCGGCAGCAGCAACTCGAACAGACGCTGCGTGAGTGAATCGTTGAGCGCCGTGATCGTGTGCGTCAGCGGCTCGGCGGCCGCGCCTTGCGCGACGAGATTGTCCGTCAACGCGGCGATGTCGGCCACGATGCGCTGCAGCGCCGCCACGTCGCGCGCCTGGCGCACCGACTGGGTGATGTTGCGCATCGTGACGCGCTGCAGGCCGAAGAGGTCGCGCTCGGTGACGATGCCCGCCAGCTCGCCGCCGCGCACGACGAGCAACTGGTGAAATCCGCGACTGGCCATCAGCGCCAGCCCTTCCTGGGCGTTGCTCAGCTCGTCGAGCATCGCGGGCTGCGTCGTCATCACCTGCTGCACCGGCGTAGCCAGCGAGACTCCGGGCAGCACGACGCGCTCCATGAGGTCGAGCAGCGTGAAGATGCCGAGCGGGCGGCGCTGGCTGTCGACGACCGCGATCGTGCGCACGCCCTCCTCGCTCATGCGCTCCAGCGCCTCGCGCACGGTTGCTGTCAGCGGTGCAGTACACGGGTTCGCGCCGCACGAGGGCCTTGAGCGGCTCGAGCAGTGTCTGCTGGTCCGTCGCGCGCTGTGAAAAGTGGTTGCGCAGCTGGCCCAGCGAATGCTGCACCAGCGTGGCCAGCGCCTCGGTGCAGAACTGCGCGAACTCGGGCGAGCGTTCACGCAGCGCATCGAAATCGGCGCGCGGCAGCAGCAGCGAGAAGACGTCTTCGGTGGCTTCGAAGGTGCGCGTGCCGGTCGCGCCGGCCGAGAGCGCCGCGACCGGAAAGCATTCGCCGACGCCGCGAACTTCGTCGTCGACGGCTGCGTTCGGGTTGCGCACACGCACGTGCCCGCGCTGGATGATGTGGAGGTACTCGGCGATGCCGTCGGCGGGATCGACGATCGTGCTGCCCACCGGGAAGTACCCGAGCCTGCGCCCGCTCCGCGATGAACTCGAGGTCGCGCCGCGCCATCCGCGAGAACGGCAGGTGGGCCTTCAGGAAGTGGATCGTCGATTCGACGATCAGGGGCGGGGTGGACACGGGAAGTGGAGGAAGGGGTTAGGAGGTTAGGGGTTAGGGGTTAGGGGTTAGTCGGAAGTGTAGTCCGACACTTGGGTCGTCCGCCGCTTACGGTAATACCGCAGCGCTGCACACCCATTCCGACTAACCCCTAACCCCTATCCCCTAACCCCTCAGCTCGTCGCCATCTCCCTCGCCGGACGGCGAGGGAGACGCGACGAGCGTCAGTGCGCCGACGCCTTCGACGCCAGGATGCCGGTGTTCTGGCGCGCGTAGACCTCCGGCCAGAGCTCTTCCGAACGCCGGTCGCGGAACAGCAGCGAACCGAGCAGCACGGCAAGGAAGCCGAGCGGAATCGAGATGATGCCCGGGTTCTTGAGCTTGAACAGCGGCTCCTCGAGGCCGAGGAACGAGCGCTCCTTGCCCTCGACCTTGGCCACGTCGTCCTTGGCCTTGGCGACGGCCTTGTCGAGCGCGGTGAGGTTGATCTTCGCCTGGCTGACGGCCTCGGCATCGGTCGAGAGCAACGCCTGTTCGATCGCTGACCGCTTGGCTGCCTCGCCGTCGAACACCTTCTGCGACGCGGCGCGCACGGCCTTCGGGTAGGTGACGTTCGGCGAGACCAGCGTCAGGCCGACCGCCACCACCGTGCCGACGATCATGCCGGCGACGATGCCGCCCGTGTTGCATCGCTTCCAGTACAGCGTGAGCAGCACGCAGGGGAAGTTGGCCGACGCGGCGACCGCAAACGCGAGCGCCACGAGGTGCGCGACGTTCTGGCCCTTGGCCGCGATGCCGATCGTGATCGCCATCGCGCCGACGACGACCGTGGCGATGCGCGCCGCACGAACCTGCTGCTGCGGCGGCACGGTGTCGCCGCCGTGATACACGCCGACGTACAGGTCGTGCGCGATCGCCGAAGCCGCCGCGAGCACGAGCCCCGCCACCACCGCGACGATCGTGGCGAAGGCCACCGCCGACACGAACGCCAGCATGAAGTTGCCGAGGAACGAGTCCGCGCCGCCACCGAGGTATTGCGCGAGCAGCGGCGCCGCCATGTTGCCGCCGGCGTCGACCGACGCGATCGCCGCGGGGCCGACGAACTTCGCCGCACCGAAGCCGAGGAACAGCGTCAGGATGTAGAAGCCGCCGATGATCGCCATCGCCCACACCACCGACTTGCGCGCCTGCTGCGCGGTCGGCACGGTGAAGAACCGCATCAGGATGTGCGGCAGGCCGGCCGTGCCGAAGACGAGCGCCATGCCGAGCGAGATCTGGTCGATCGGCGCCTTGAAGTAGAGGCCGGGCTCGAGGAAGCGCTGGCCGAGTTCGGCCGCGGTCATGGTCTTGGCCGGGTCGCCGATCAGCGTCGCCACCTTGGCCTGCACCTTCGGGTCGGCGACGACGTCCTGCAGGAAGCCCGGCAGCGAGAAGCCGTACGGCAACCACACCAGGATCACCAGCACCAGCGACGCGATCACCAGCAGGATGGCCTTGATGATCTGCACCCAGGTCGTCGCGACCATGCCGCCGAACAGCACGTAGGCGAGCATCAGCACGCCGACCGCGATGACCGACACCTCGTAGTCGATGCCGATCAGCGTCTTCACCAGCACGCCGCCGCCGACCATCTGTGCCGTCAGGTAGAACGTCGAGACGGTGATGACCGACATCGCGCCGACGATGCGCATCGCCTTCGGGTTGTTGCGGTAGGCGAGGATGTCGGAGAGCGTGTAGCGGCCGATGTTGCGGCACGGCTCGGCGATCACCAGCAGCACCGTGATGTAAGCCACGAGCCAGCCGACCGAGTACATGAACCCGTCGTAGCCGTACTGGGAGATGAGGCCGGCGATGCCGAGGAACGAGGCGGCCGACAGGTAGTCGCCCGCGATCGCCCAGCCGTTCTGCAGGCCGGTGACGCCGCCGCCCGCCGTGTAGAAGTCGGAGGCCGACTTCACGCGCTTCGACGCCACGTACGTGACGTACATCGTGAGCGCGATGATGGCCGCGAACACCGTGAAGGTGAGCCAGCGGTATTCCGGGGTGACTGCGCCCTGCGCGTAGGCCGTCGTGCACACGACCGGCACCAGGCCGACGAGTCCCCAGGCCAGCGCCTTGCGGTTCGGGAAGTTCATGCCGTCACCTTGCCTTTCTCGTAGTCCGCGGCGATCTCGCGCGCGAGACGATCGAATTCGGACCCCGCCCGGCGCGAGTAGTAGAACGCGACCCCCCAGGCGACGATGAACTGGACCAGCGCGAACAGCAGCCCGACGTTGACGACGCCCCAGACCTTGATCTTGTACAGGTCCTGGAAATAGGCGGCGCCGATCGGCAGCAGGAAGTAGAAGACCACCGAGAAGATCATGAGGCCGGTCAGGAACCCCTGTTTCTTGCGGTGCAGCGTCTGGAAGCGCGGGTCGTTGATGACGGCGTTCCAGTCGATCGTCGGCGGTGCGGCCATGAAGCTCTCCCCCTGTTCGATGGGCACTGGCCGGGAATCTAACAAGGACGACCCGCGGCGGAACTGAGACATTGGTCTAAGATGGCTGCCTATGACCACCAAGCCATACGACGTCGTCGTCTTCGGCGCCACGAGCTTCGTGGGCCAGATCCTCACCCGTTACCTGTTCGAGGAGTTCGGCCTCGACGGCAAGCTGCGCTGGGCCGCCGCCGGGCGGTCCCTCCCGAAACTCGAAGAGCTGCGCAAGTCTCTCGGCAAGGGCGCCGGCAAGCTCCAGCTGCTGCAGGCGGACGCAGGTGACGAGCCCTCGCTGCGGCAGCTGTGCAAGGGCACCCGGGTCATCGTGTCCACGGTGGGCCCGTATGCGCTGTATGGCGAACCGCTCGTGCGCGTCTGCGCCGAGACCGGCACCGACTACTGCGACCTCACCGGCGAGGTGCAGTGGATGCGGCGCATGATCCACAAGTACGAGAAGACGGCGCAGGCCTCGGGCGCGCGCATCGTGCACAACTGCGGGTTCGATTCGATTCCGTCCGACCTCGGCGTGCACTACCTGCAGCAACAGGCGCAGGAGCGCTTCGGCCAGCCCTGCACCACCGTCAAGATGCGCGTCCGCTCCATGCGCGGCAGCTTCTCCGGTGGCACCGTGGCCTCGCTGCTGAACGTACTGAAGGAAGTCAAGGCGAATCCAGCGTTGCGCAAGGAACTCGCGGACCCCTATTCGATCTGCCCCCAGGTCGACGGCAAGGGCAGCGCCAAGCGTGTCCGGCAGGCAAACGTTGGGTTCGCCGAATACGATCCCGACTTCAACGCATGGGTCGCGCCGTTCGTCATGAGCGCGATCAATACGCGCGTGGTGCATCGAACGAATGCGTTGCTGCACGACGCCTACGGCCCGGAGTTCCGGTACGACGAGGCCGTGCTGACGGGTCGCGGGCTGACGCGGTCGCCTGGCGGCTGCGGCGACGGGTGCCGGACTCGGCGCTTTCATGGTCGCCGGCTCGATCGGCACCGTGCGCGTCGCTGCTCGAGAAGTACGTGCTGCCGGCGCCGGGCGAAGGCCCGAGCCCGGAGGCGCAACTCAAGGGCGGCTTCGACCTGCGCTTTCATGGCCGCACGACAACAGGGCGACGTCCTCCGCACGCGCGTCACGGGTGACCGGGATCCGGGTTACGGCTCGACCGCGAAGATGCTGGGCCAGGCGGCGGCCTGCCTGGCGGGCGACATTTCGAAAAAGCAGGTGGCCGGTGGCTTCTGGACGCCCGCGGCCATCTTCGGCGACCGCATCGTCGAACGCCTGCAGGCCCATTCGGGCCTGACGTTCGAAGTGCTCGACAAGTAAGCAACGCGACAACAGCGACACGACGGGGAACGACCGATGCCGACCACCACTGAATTCCTGCTGCCCGTCCTGGCGCTCGTGGCCTGGACACTCGTCATGTGGTTCTGGATGTATGCCACGCGCATCCCCGCAATGAAGCGGGTGGGGATCGATCCGCAGGAAGCGGCACACCCGGGCACGTACGCTCACCGGATGCCCGAACACGCCCGGTCCGTCGCCGACAACTACAACCACCTGCACGAGCAGCCCACGATTTTCTACGCGTTGATGTTCTTCATTGCGCTCACCGGCGGCGCTGCCGCCGGGACGCTGAGCCTGGCCTGGGGCTACGTCGGCAGCCGCGTCGTGCACTCGCTGGTGCAATCCACGATCAACAAAGTGGTCGTGCGGTTTGCGGTTTTCGCCTTCGGGTCGCTGCTGCTCGTCTGCATGACGGTGCGGGAACTGATCCGCATCCTGGGCTGACCTGAGGGCGAGAAGTCGGGAGGTCCCACGTGACCGTTCTCGAGCGATCGGAAAGTGCGCCGCGGCACGATCAGGCACTCGCGCTGGACTCGCGCAGCGGGGCCGTTGCTGCGCTGATCGCGTTCGCCCTCTCGCTCGGCACCGCCATTCTCGGGCTGGCATTCACGTATCGCGGGCTTGCGGTCGTGTGGCCGGCGGCAGGCGTCGTCACCGGGCTGTGGCTGGTCACGCCTGCCCGGCACCGCTATCCCGTCGTCGCGGGCATCACTACCGGACTGCTCGCCGGCAACCTCATCGCCGGGCGCACGTTGCTGCTCAACGTGATGTTCATCGGCGCGAACCTGGGCGAGGCGTGGCTCGTCACCGCGCTGCTGCGGCGCTGGATCGGCCAACCCATCCAGCTGTCGACCTTGCGGCAGGTCGGCTGGTTCATCCTCGCGGTCGCCCTGACCGTGACGATCGGTGGCGCAATAGGCGCGATCGGACTGGTGCGCATTCCGGCCATCGGGCACGACTACGTCGACAACTGGTTCATGTGGGTCCGGTCGCGGGGAATCGGCATGTTGACGGTGGCTCCGGCCGTGATCGCCCTCGCGACCATGCCGCGGCGATCCCTGGCCGAGATGTGGCACGACGGCAAGGTCACGCTCGTGGCGATGGCGGCACTGGTGCTCCTGGCGTCCACGCTGGTCAGTTTCAGGATTTCGTCGAATGAACTGCTGTCGCTGCTGTTCCTGCTGGCGATCGTCTACCCGCTGATCCTGCTCGTCGCCGCCCGCAGCGAGCCCGTGTGGACCTACATTTCACTGCTCGCCGTCACATTGCTCGTCGTCTGGCGCCTCGGGCGCGGCGGCGGCTTGTTCGACGGCGACGTCGAGGTGGCGCAGGCATTCATGTTCGTGAGCAGCCTGTGGGCGCTCACGCTGGCGGTCGTGCTGGAACAGCAGCGCCGCGCACGCGAGAAGGCGCAGTTCAGCGAACGCAGCATGCGCGCGGCGCTCGCCGCCGGGCGCGGCTTCACCTTCGATTACGACCCGCTCGCCGACTTCGTCCGCCGCGCCGACCCTGACCAGATTCTCGCGCCGTTCATGGAGGAGTCGGGCGCGAGCTTCTTCGAGCGCGTGCTGCCCGAGGATCGCGTTCGGCTGCAGCATGCGATCACGTCGCTGTCGCCCGGCTCGCCGACGTACGACGCGACGTACGGCTCACGCCGTCCCGACGGCAGGATCGTCTGGCTGCAGGAACGCGGCATCGCGGAGTTCGACGAAGCCGGAACGCTCGTGCGGCTGCAGGGGCTCACGATGGACGTCACCGCGCGCCGCGAAGCCGAGGAAGCGCTGCGCGAGGCGGACCGCAAGAAGGACCGCTTCATCGCGACGCTCGCGCACGAACTGCGCAATCCGCTCGCGCCGATCCGGACTGCCGCGGACCTGCTGGGCTCGGCGAAGGCGGGCTCGGCCGAAGTCGACTGGGCGCGCAAGGTCATCCAGCGGCAGGTCGGCCACATGGGCGCACTGCTCGACGACCTGCTCGACGTGGCGCGCATCACGCGCGGCAAGCTCGACATCCGCAAGCGGCGGGTCCGGCTCGATGGCGTGATCGAGACCGCGGTGGAAGCCGCACGCCCCGTCATCGATGCGCGCGACCAGCACCTGGAAATCGACGCGCCGCCGGCCGCGCCCCTGCTCGAAGCCGATCCGCTGCGACTCGCGCAAGTCATCTCGAACCTGCTCACGAACGCGGCGAAGTATTCCGATCCAGGCGGACAGATCAAGCTGACTGCGCGCGCGTCCGGTTCACAGTTGCAGCTGAGCGTGAAGGACACCGGCATCGGCATCCCGGCCGGCGAATTCGAGCACATCTTCGAAATGTTCTCGCAACTCCAGGAAGCGGGCGAACGCAGCGAGGGCGGTCTCGGCATCGGGCTGGCACTGGTGAAGGGCCTGGTCGAACTGCACGGTGGAACGGTCACGGCGCACAGTCCCGGTCCCGGCAAAGGCAGCGAATTCGTGGTGACGGTGCCCTGTATCGTTGCAGAAAAGCCCGGGGGCGGCGCCGGTCCGGCTCACCAGGAAGCAGCGGGTGGCAACGGGCGCCGCCTGCTGGTCGTGGACGACAATCGCGACGCCGCCGACAGCCTGGCATTGCTGCTCGGCTTCGACGGTCACGACGTGCGCGTGGCCTACACGGGCAGGCAGGCGCTCGAGGTCGCGCGCGAATTCCTGCCGGACGTGGCCATCCTCGACCTGGGCCTGCCGGACCTGAGCGGCTACGACGTCGCCAGGCAGATGCGCCGTGAACCGGCCCTTGCCGGAGTTCGGCTGATCGCCTTGTCCGGCTGGGGCCAGGACGAGCACCAGCAGCAGGCGCGCGAGGCCGGCTTCGACCATCACCTGATCAAGCCAGCGGATCCGGACGAGTTGCTGGCGTTGCTGGCGGAGCAGCCGTCGCGCTGACCGTTTGCAAATGCGCGCCCGTTGGGTTCATCTACGCGGCGGCTCGTTTCTCAGGAGTTACTGATGCGTGGTTCGATCGCTACCCTGGCCCTGGCGGCCTTGCTCTCTGTCGCGCCCGTGACCACCTGGAGCAAGGACGAAACGGCGACGGACCCCGCGGAAAAGGCCAAGCCGGCGGCGGACGCGAAGGAAGCTGTCCCTGCCTCCTCCGTCACCCGGCACCAGGTGACGATCGACGGCAAGGTGATCAAGTACACCGCGACGGCCGGCTGGTACATCCTCAAGGATCCGCAGGACAAGCAGATCGCCCGCTTCGGTTACACCGCGTACACGGTCGACGGCGTGAAGAACCTGTCGCTGCGGCCGGTCACGTTCGCCTTCAATGGCGGCCCGGGTTCGTCCTCGATCTGGCTGCACATGGGGATCATGGGCCCGCGCCGCGTGGTCGTGAACGACGGCGGCTACGCGCCGCCCCCGCCCTCGCAGGTCGTCGATAACCCGTACACGCCGCTCGACGTGACCGACGTGGTCATGATCGATCCGGTGGGCACCGGCTACAGCAAGCCGCTCGGCGATGCCAAGCCCGCCGACTTTCACGGCGTCGACGAAGACATCAAGTCCGTCGCGCAGTTCATCAAGCGCTACGTGTCGGAGAACGGCCGCTGGGGCTCGCCCAAGTACGTGCTCGGCGAAAGCTACGGCGGCATGCGGGGCGCGGGTCTCGCGTACTACCTGCAGGCGAACATGGGCATGAACCTGAACGGGCTCGTGCTCGTCTCGCCGTTCCTGAACGCCGCCACGGGCATCGACGGCGAAGGGCATGGACCTCGGCCACGTCACGTACTTGCCGACGCTCGCGACGACGGCGTGGTACCACGGCCTGGTCCCGAACAAGCCGGCCACCGTGCAGGAATACGAGGCGGAGGTCGAACAGTTCGCGCGCACCGAATACGCGGCGGCGCTCGAGCAAGGTTTCGTCATTCCGGAAGCCGAGAAGAAGGCGGTGGCAGCGAAGCTGGCCCGCTACACCGGCACGACGCCCGAGTTCTGGGAGCGCGCCGACCTGCGCGTGAGCCACCCGCAGTTCCTGCAGGAACTGAAGCGCAACGATCGCCTGATCGCGGGCCGCATCGACTCGCGCTTCATCGGCCCGTCGCTCAATCCGCTCGCCGAAGACATGGACTACGACCCGTTCTTCCCGTCCGTCGGGCCGGCGTACACGTCCGCGTTCCTCGGCTACATGCACGACGAACTCAAGTTCGGCCGCGACGAGGAATACATGGTCTCGGCGTTCGAGATCGACTGGAGCTGGAAGCACAAGACGCCCGGCCACGGCGGCTGGATGTCGCCGGTGCCGACGACCGTGCCCGATCTCGCGCTGGCGATGACGATGAATCCGGGACTGCACGTGCTGGTGCAGCAGGGCTGGTACGACCTGGCGACGCCGTTCCTCGCCACCAAGATGGACCTCGAGCACCTGCGCATCACGCCCGAGGCGCGCAAGCGCATCCAGGTCGAGCACTACGACGCGGGTCACATGATGTACGTGCACGAGCCGTCGATGCGGAAGTTCCGCAACGATCTCGTCGGCTTCATCCGGGCGACCGACCGGCTCTGACCCGGCGCTGCGGATGGCGAATCAAGGCAACCCGGACGCCGGGCCTGCCGATTCTTACACCCTCATTCGCGGTAGTGGCAGCCGCGACTTTCGGGGTTCGCCCATGCCGCCAGCGTCACGATGAGCGCCACGCGCACGGCGTTGCGCAGGCCGATCAGGTCGTCGGTCATCGCGGCCGCGCGGTAGAAGCGCTCGACCTCGACTTCGAGGTTGCGCAGGGCCTCGATCGCGCGCAGCAGCCGGCGCGTGGTGCGCACCAGGCCCACGTAGTTCCACATGATGTGCCGCAGCGAGCTCATGTCCTGCGCGATCAGCGCCGGGATCGGGCGCTTCCGTCCCGGTGTCCTGCCACGGCGGGATGTCGTCGAAGCGCGCGCCGTTGCTCGCCGCCAGCTGATGCACGATGCGCTGCGCCGAGCGATGGCCCCAGACCAGGCCCTCGAGCAGCGACGTGCTCGCGAGCCGGTTGGCGCCGTGCAGGCCCGAGCAGGCGACCTCGCCGACGGCATAGAGCCGATCGACGGTCGTTGCGCCGTCGAGGTCGACCCAGACGCCGCCACACGAATAATGCGCGGCCGGCACGACCGGCAGCGGGTCGCGCGTGATGTCGATGCCGTACTCGAGACAGCTGCGGTACATCTCGGGAAACTCGGCGCGGATGCGCTCGGCCGGAACGTAGTTGGCGACGTCGAGGTAAACGTTGGGCACGCCCTGTCGCAGCATCTCGGCGTGGATGCTGCGCGCGACGACGTCGCGCGGCGCGAGGTCCTTCCACTTCGCGTCGTAGCGGTCCATGAACGGCTGCCGCTGCTCGTCGACCAGGCGCGCGCCCGCGCCGCGCACGGCTTCCGTGATCAGGAAGCAGGGTGCATTGCGGTGATAGAACGCCGTCGGATGGAACTGGACGTACTCGGTGTTGATGACGCGCGCGCCGGCGCGGTATGCCATCGCGAGCCCGTCGCCGCGCGAGCCGGCGGGATTGGTCGTGCGCAGGAAGATCTGGCCGAGACCGCCGGTGGCCAGCACGGTGGCGCGGGCGAAGCAGCGATCGATCTTGCCGGTGCGCTGGTCGTAGACGTACGCGCCGACGCACGACAGCGGATCGTACACGGCGCGCCGATCGCGGCCCTGGTGCGCAGGCGTCAGCAGGTCGACGGCGGTGTGGTGCGTGAGCAGGCGAACGCGCGGATGCGCGCGCAACGCCTCGATCAGCTTGTCCTCGATGGCACGGCCGGTGGCATCGGTGGCGTGCACGATGCGGGCGATCGAGTGCCCTCCTTCCCGGCCCAGCGAGAGGTGGCCGTCGGGCGTGCGATCGAACGGCACGCCGAGCTTGTCGATCAGGATCGACTGGACGAGCGGCGGACCCTCGTTGGCGAGCGTGCGCACCGCCTGCTCGTGGCACAGGCCGGCGCCGGCATTGATGATGTCCTGCGCCAGCGACTCGGGTGAATCGTGCTCACCGCGGAAGATGATGCCGCCCTGCGCCCAGTACGTGTTCGACTCGCCGGCGCGGTCGGCGCGAGTGATCACGGCGACGTCGAGGCCCGACTCCGCGAGTTCGAGCGCAGCCGTGCCGCCGGCAATGCCGCAGCCGATGACCAGGACGTCGCTGCGGAGGACTTCGCTCAATCGATTTTCGGCCCGACGGCCAGCATGCGTTCGACGGCGCGCAGCGCGCGCACCCGGATGTGCTCGGGCACGTCGATCTCCCAGCGCATGAACTTCAGCGAGTCGCGCGTCTGCTCGAGCGTGATCTCGTGCATGTGCGGGCAGCGGTGGCTGCAGAGGCGCAGCATTTCCTTGCCCGGATTCGCGGCGACGATGTTGTCGCCCATCGAGCATTCCGTGAGCAGCAGGAAGCGCTTCGCCGTCGATCTTTCGACGGCCCGGATCATCGCCGTCGTGCTGCCCGAGAAATCCGCCTTCGCGGTGACTTCCGGGCTGCATTCGGGATGCGCCAGGATCATCACGTCGGGGTACTGCTTGCGGACCACGTCGACGTCTTCGGGCGTGAACAGCTCGTGCACTTCGCAGCGGCCCTTCCAGGCAATCATCGTGTGCTCGACGGTCGTGTCGTCGCCGCTCGCTGCCGCCGCGCCTTTGCGCAGCACCGACGGCACGATGACGTGGCGCCCGGTCTCGCGCGCGACGTTGCGGGCGAGGAACTCGTCGGGCAGGAAAATCACCGTGTCGGACTTGAGCGATTCGACGACCGCGGCCGCGTTGCTCGACGTGCAGCAGATGTCGCACTCGGCCTTCACGTCGGCATAGGTGTTGATGTAGGTGACGATCGGCACGCCCGGATAGGCTTCGCGCAGCGCACGGACGTCGGCCGCCGTGATGCTCTCCGCCAGCGAGCAGCCGCCCTTCTCCGTCGGCAGCAGCACCGTCTTGGTCGGGTTCAGGATCTTCGCGGTCTCGGCCATGAAGCGCACGCCGCAGAAGACGATGACCGACTTGTCGGTCTCGGCGGCGCGGCGGCTGAGCTCGAGCGAGTCGCCCTGGAAGTCGGGCACCGTGTGGAACAGCGCCGGCTCCATGTAGTTGTGCCCGAGGATCACGGCGTCGCGCTCCACCTTCAGGCGCAGCACTTCGGCGGCGACCTCCGCCTTGATGAAGAGCTCGGCGTCCGGCAGGACGTCCCCGAGGCTCGATTGCAGGTCGCGGTAAATATCCTGGGCGGTCTTCAAGGGCTGGCCCCGTCGCGGCTGCCCGTTGCAGCCTGTCCGCCCATTCTAGCGGACCGGGGTTGCGCCGGCTCGCCCCGGCCGCGACGCGGCCTCTCCCCGCCCCATCCGCCAGTACCACGCTATGATTCGCGGCCCTCTGCGACTGTATCCAGGATGAAAGCCGGTCACCTCACCCTGCTCGCTGCAATGCTGGCCGGCTCGCTGCTGCCGCTGGCGTCCGCGCACGCCACGGAAACCCTGGAGACGGTCCAGGTCACGGCGACGCGGCGTGGCGAGTCCACGTTCGACGTCCCGGTCGCGACTGACGTCATCGACCGGGACGAGATCCGGGCCGCAGCCCCGCAGACGGTGATGGATGCGTTGCGCGGCCAGGCCGGCGCGTACGTGCAGCAGACGACACCCGGGCAGGGCATCGTGATCCTGCGCGGCCTGAAGGGCTCCGAGGTCCTGCATGTCGTCGACGGCTTCCGCCTCAACGATGCCATCTTCCGCAATGCCCCGAACCAGTACGTCGCCCTGGTCGACAGCCAGGCGCTCGCCCGCATCGAGGCCGTGCGCGGCCCGATGTCCGCGCTGTATGGCAGCGACGCGATGGGTGGCGTCCTGCAGATGCTGACCTGGGAGCCACGCTTCGAAGGCGCCGACTGGCAGTCCCGCGGACTGCTGCGATCGATGTATGGCAGCGCCGACGACTCGACCTTGTCGCGCGTCGAAGGCGCGTTCGGCCACGAGCAACTTGCCGTGAGCGGCGGCGCGACCTACCAGGACGTGAACGAGCGTCGAGTGGGCGGTGGCGAGGAATTGCCCTACACGCGATTCACCGCACGCGCGGCCGACGCGAAAGTGCGCGCGATGGTCGCGGCTGGCAACGAGTTGACGCTGTCGGCGCAGTACTCCGAGCAGCCGCATACCCCGCGGTATGACGAACTCACCCCGGGCTACGGCCAGGACGAGCCGAATTCCGCGGTGTACTGGTTCGAACCGCAGCGCCGCGATTTCGTGCAGTTGCGCTGGCGCGGGAGCCACCCGACCCGCGCCTGGGACAGCGCCGAAGCGCAGGTCGGCCAGCAGCGGATCGAGGACGGCCGTCGCAACAGGGACTTCGGTTCAGCCACGAAGACCGCGAAAGCAACGTGGACACGAGCCGCGGACTGACGTTCCAGGCCAGCAAGGCGGTCGACGCAAGCCATCAGCTCACTTACGGCGTCGACGTCTACGACGACGTCGTCGACTCGACACGCACGCGCACCGATATCGCGACCGGGACGACGAGCGTGCGGGCGCCGCGTTTTCCCGATGGATCCACGATGTTCCAGGCGGGTGCGTTCATCGCCGACGACTGGTCCGTGGGCGAACGGCTCGACGTGCTCGGCGGCGTGCGCTGGAACATGAGCCGCACCCGCCTGCCTGCGAGCGACGGGTTCGCCGCCACCACGGTCGCGGACGACGGGTTCGCGGGCAGTCTCAGCGTCGCCTACGGAGTGACGGAGAGCGTTCGACTCGTCGCGAACCTCGGCCAGGGCTTCCGCGCGCCGAACGTGTTCGACCTCGGCACGTTCGGCGACCGTCCCGGCAACCGCTTCAACGTGCCGAACCCGCACCTCGAACCGGAGCACGTGACGACGTTCGACGCTGGCTGGAAGGTCATGAACGACCGGTTGGAAGGCGAACTGATCGGCTACTACTCGCGGTATCGCGACAAGATCACGAGCGTGCTGACCGGTGACGTGACCGACTCGGGCCGCCTGGTCGTGCAGAGCCGCAACGCCGCGAGCCTGGTGCTCTACGGCGCCGAGTTCGCGGTGCAGCAGCGAATCTCGGACACCGTCGAATGGCGCGCGCAGCTCACGTGGACTCACGGCGAGGAATCGTTTGCGGGCGACGACTATCCGGCCGATCGCATCCCGCCGCTCAATGGCAGCGCAGGAATCACGTGGCGCCCGGCAACCCGCTGGACGCTGGATGGCTGGCTGAACTTCGCCGACCAGCAGGATCGCTACAGCCCGCGCGACGACATCGACCCGCGCATTCGACCGGGCAGCACGCCGGGCTGGTCGACCTGGAACGTCCGCGCGGCGTGGGAAGCGAGCGAGCACGTCTTCACTTCGCTGCAGTACGGCAACCTCGGCGACCGGCGCTATCGGGAGTTCGGGTCGGGCCTCGACGCGGCGGGACGCGGCTTCGTCCTGACGCTCGAATTGCGGCTGTAGCTCAGTCGCCCAGCGCGAACGCCTGCCGCCCGCAGCTCGTCGATCAGCGGCTGGAGGTGCGCCTGGTACCGGCGCCAGCGGCCGACGCTGCTCGCATACAGCGGCTGCCTGACCTGCACCGCGCTCGCCGTGGCGACCGCACTCTCGTTGCGCTCGAACTGCAGGCACGCCTCCTCCCAGGGCAGCCGGCAGTGCGCGAGCAACCGCGCAGTCTCGCCACGCTGATCGGCGACGAGCGCTTCGTACCCGACCTCGTGCACCCGTCCCGGCAGCATGGCCTGCCAGTGCGCGATGAGCCGATCGAACTGCGCGTAGTACCGCCCGATGTCGCGCAGGTCGCGCGCGTAGTCGTAGTACGAGAATCCGGTGGCGAACAGCTGGCGAAAATTGCTGAGCCCGGTGTCGAGCGGATGCCGTCGCAGGACGACGATGCTCGCGGCGGGCAGCGCGCGCGCGATGTGCCCCAGGTAGAAAAAATTGAGCGGCATCTTGTCGACGAAGCGCGGTTGCGGCTGGCCGGCAGGTCGCGTGCGCTCGACGTAATCACGACCCAGCGCCGCGCAGGTCGACGCGCAGCGATTGCGTCGAGCGTGGCTTCGTCGAGCACCTGTGGCGACGGCGTCCGGCAGGCACGCTTCAGCAGCACGCCGAAGTTCTGCGACTCGCCTGCGGAGGCCACCTGCGAATGGCTCGAGAGGATCCGCTCGACGAGCGTCGTGCCGGTGCGCGGCATGCCCACGACGAAGATCGGTGCGCGGGCGATCTCGTCGCCCGCAGGTCCGCGTGGGCGGGAGCCGGCATGACGTCCGGGAAGAGACGCATGACCGCCTCGAACAGCCCCTGGTCGCGCTCGAATCGATACCCGGTGGCCGCATGCTTGCGCGCGTTGCCGGCGAGCAGGTGCGCGAATGCCTCGTCGTCCCGGCCGAGGTCTTCCAGCTCCTTCGCCAGCGCGTGACGCAGGTGCAATTCGGCGTCGGGATCGAGCGGACCCGTCGCGAGCAGCCGCTCGAGCCGATCGAGGTGGTTGCGCTCGGGCGTTTGCCGTCGGGTCGCTGCGAGTGCCGAGTGCGCACGCCAGAAGCGCGGATCGCAGCGCACGCACGCCTCGTACGCCGCCTCGGCCTCGGCGAAGCGCCCGAGGAACTTGAGCGACGCGGCGTGATTGAAATGCAGGCCGGCACGCCCCGGGTCCAGCGCCACGGCACGAGCGAAGCAATCGACCGCCTGCTCGTGGCGCCCGGCGCGGCTGAACACGACGCCGATCGTGTCGAGCGTGGCCGCCGATCCGGGCAACAGCGACAGCGCGCGTCGCGCAGCGTCGACCGACTCGTCGGTGCGATGCAGGCGCGAGAGCCAGCGACCGAGCTGCGCGTGCGCCTCCGCGTCGGCCGGGAGCGGCGGCACAGGCCTCGCGGATGAGCGCGAGGCCTTCGCGGACACGACCCGCTTCCGCGGCCATGACGCCGCGGACCAGCAGGTCGCCCGCGCCGCCCGGCAAGCCGGCCTCAGAGGTCGAAGCGGTAGTTGAACTCGAGACCGACGGTGCGCGGCCGCAGCATGCTCTGGAAATACGTGCGGGACGCGAACTGCTGCTCGGGCACGACATCGTCCGGCCCGGTGCCGAGACGCCGGATGTAGCTCGGGTCGCGGCGCACCGACGTCACGGCGTACTTGTCGAACAGGTTGTCGGCATAGAGACGCGCGGACCAGCGGCCGTCGGTCAAGCCGAACGACAGGCCGTGCACGGCCCAGCCCGGCAATGCCTCGCCGTTGTTGCGCAGCCCGACCTTCGTGTACACGTCGCTGACGGCGGACAACGAGTAGTCCGCCGTCACCGTGAGTCCGTTGTCGAGCGGCCGCGTGTAGGCGAGCAGCAGCGTGCCCTGCTGTTCCGGCGTGCCAGCCAGCCGGTCGCCGTCGAAGGCGTCGACACCGTCCACCAGGCCCGGCGCATCCTCCGACAGCTTGGCGTCGTTGAACGTGTACGTTGGCCGCCAGCTCGAGGTGATCGGTGATGCTCCAGCGCGTCGTGAGCTCGATGCCCTTGCTCTCGGCCGCGCTGCCGTTGACGGTGATCGGCAACGCCGCCCGTCGCACTCGTGCCCAGCACCTGGATGTCCTGCCAGTCGATGTAGTAGACGGCCGCGTTCACGAGCAGGCGACCGTCGAGCCACAGGCTGCGCAGGCCGACCTCGTAGTTCGTGGTCGTGTCGGGCTTGATCAGGACTTCGCTCTCGGTGCAGGCAGAACGACTGGCCCTCGCTGTCGCCGGTGCAGAGGCGGGCCGGAGTTCACGCCGCCGCGCCGGTACCCTTCGCTGATCGTCAGGTAGGTCATCAGGTCGTCGTTGAACTCGTACGACGTGTTGAACTTGAAGATGACGTCGTCGTCGCCCGTCTTGTTGCGCGACGCCGGAAAGCTGCACGTCGCCCGGCGGATCGGCGAAGAACGGAAACGCCGTCTGCAGTTCGAGGTCGTCGTCGTAATCGAACCAGCGGGCGCCGACCGTCACCTGCCAGCGCATCCGTGAACTGGAAGCCGACCTCGCCGAACAGCGCCATTTCCTCGAACGTCTGCGTCGGACTTCGCCAGGTACTCGAGGTCGGGCGTGCCCGGCGGCAGGCCGTACCACTCGGGAATGCCGGGCGTGTGTTCCTCGCTGCTCGTCTCGCGCTTCGTAGCTGGTTGTAGAACGCGCCGGCGATCCAGTTCCAGCGCTCCGTGCCCTGCGACACGAGGCGCACTTCCTGGTTGAAGGTCTCCTCCTCCTGGTCTTCGCGCGCGTAGGCGGCGAACTGCGGGAAGTCCTCGTAGCCGTAGTCGAAGTCCATCAGCAGGTCGGTCTGGTCGCGCTGGCCGTTCGACTCGAACTTCGACGCGCCCGTGGCCGAGGTCAGCTCGGCAAAGCCGAGGTCCCAGGTGAGCTCGAGCGCGAGCAGCTGGTTCTTCTTGTCGTTCGGCTCGAGGAACCGGTGGCCCGAGACGTACCTGCCCGTGTCGAACGCGAGGTCGTGGTTGACCGTGCGCGCCCCGACGTCCTGCTGCTGGTAGTAATAGGTCAGGTTGGCCGTCGACGGCGTCGGTGATGTTCCACAGCAGGGCCGCGCGACCGGTCAGCGTCTCCTCGGTGTCGGCGTCCTTCGACCTTGCGCAGGTTGGCCGCCACCGCCGCCGGATCGTTGCGGTCCGGCTCCGGGTCGGAGACGCCCGGCTCGCGGACGATGTAGTCGTAGTCGATGAACCCCGGATCGTCCGTGTAGCCCACTGCCACGCGCAGCGCGAGCCGGTCCTCGACGAGCGGCACGTTGACGACGCCGTGCAGGTCGTAGCCGATGCCGTCGCTCTGGCCGAGCGCATAGGTCCGCCCGCCGATCTCGAGCTTCGGTCCGGCTCGGGTCGGGCCGGTTCGGCAGGTAGCGGATGGCGCCGCCGAGCGTGCCCGCGCCGTACAGCGTGCCCTGCGGGCCGAGCAGCGCCTCGACGCGCTCCATGTCGAGCATCTTGAGGTCGACGAAGAGCGGGATGTCGCCGAGGTAGGTCGCGACCGTGCCGCCCGTGCCGTTGCCCACGGACTCGCTGGCATTGATCGAGCTGACGTTCAGGCCGCGCACCGTCATCAGGTTGCTGCCGCGCGGGCCCTGGTTGGCCACGTACAGGCCCGGGACGGCGCGCGTGAACTCGGACAGGTTGGTGATGCGCAGGTCGTCGAGGGCGTCGGACCCGAGCGCCACGATGTTGAACGGGATGTCCTGGACGTTCGCCTCGCGGCGGGTCGCCGTGACGATGATTTCCTCGAGCACGGTGCCGTCGTCGGACGACCGGCTGGGCGAAAGCGACCCCCATGGGAGCCGACAGGCCGAGCGCGGCCGCCACCGCCGCTGCAACTCGCGGCGAATACCCGATGCGATCCATGCGAACTCCCTCCCCGACGACCCGACTGGCCAGAATGGGCCCGCCCCCAGGTCAGTCACGCAATGCGAGCGGAGTCTATAGCGAAACGCGGCGACACTTTCAATTTGCAGGGCAGCGAACGTCGGCGATGGAGCACGCGCTCCTGCCCGCGTGCCGATCGCCGAGCCGGGCTTGGCAGGGAGGTCGCCGCCCCCTACTCTGGCGGGCCTTTCAGCCACCACACCGCAACGTCCATGAGCACTGCCGACCGCAAACCGCTGGGGCCGCTGGCCGCCCTGATCTTCAGCTCGCGCTGGCTGCAGCTGCCGCTCTACCTCGGCCTCATCGTCGCGCAGGGCGTCTACGTCTTCCTGTTCCTCAAGGAACTGTGGCACCTGATCCACTCGGCGCCGACGCTGACCGAGCAGTCGATCATGCTGATCGTGCTGGGCCTGATCGACGTGGTGATGATCTCGAACCTGCTGGTGATGGTGATCGTGGGCGGTTACGAGACCTTCGTGTCGCGCCTGGACCTGCAAGGACACCCCGACCAGCCCGAGTGGCTCAGCCACGTCAACGCGAGCGTGCTGAAGGTGAAGCTCGCGATGGCGATCATCGGCATCAGCTCGATCCACCTGCTCAAGACGTTCATCGAGGCCGGCATGATCGGCGGCCTGCCGCTGTGCGGAACGGCCGGCCGCGCTCGAGGCCGCGCAGGCGTTGAGCGCGGCCGGGTCCGTCGGCAAGGGCTGCACGCAGGTCACGGCCGACGGCGTGATGTGGCAGACCATCATCCACTCCGTGTTCATTCTTTCCGCGCTCGGCATCGCCTGGACCGATCGCATCATGTCGCAGGGCGTCGACGCGTGCCCCGCAAGGGACACTGAGCGCCCGCGCATGACGGACGCCGTCGCCTACCTGGTCGCCATCGGCGTCACGTTCGTCATCAACGTGCCGTTCGGTTACTGGCGGGCGGGGGTGCGCAAGTTTTCGCCGCAGTGGTTCGTGGCGGTGCATGCGGCGGTGCCGATGGTGATCGCGCTGCGGTTCGCGCTCGGGTTGCCGTTCCGCTGGAGCGTGTTCCCGCTCTTCGTCGCCGCGTACTTCGGCGGCCAGTACGTCGGCAGCCGGCTGCGCCTGCAGCGCGAGGCTCAGCCCAACCGGCCGTAGTCGGTGAACTTGGCGACCACCTTCTGGATCTCGGCGTCGTCGAGCAGCTGCGGCACCAGCCCGGCGGACAGCATCGAGAGATATTCGCCCGCCAGGTTCTCGACCTCGACGGCCACGGCGTGGGCGCGTGCCAGCGTGTTGCCGATCGCCATGACGCCGTGATTGCCGAGCAGGCATGCACGCCGGCCCTCGAGTCCGCGCACTGCGGATTCGGCCAGTTCCGCCGTGCCGAACGTCGCGTACGGCATGCAGCGCACGTCGCCACCGGCCAGCGCGATCATGTAATGGAACGGCGGAATGCCACGACCCGCGGCGGCGAGCGCCGTCGCACGCGGGCTGTGCGTGTGGACGATGGCCGTGACATCGGGACGCGCGCGATAGATCGCCGCGTGCATGCGCCATTCGGACGACGGCCGCGGCTCGGTCGCAGGCACCGGCGCATCGAGCGGCAAGGTGACGATGTGCGCTGGCACCAGCTCACGGTACGGAATGCCGGCGGGCGTGATCGCGAAGCCGCCCGCCACCCGGCACGACACGTTGCCGGACTTGTTCGGCACCATGCCCGCGTCGTCGAGCGCGTGCGTGACGGCAATGATTTCGTCGCGATGGTCACACATGCCCGCTGTCCTCAGTGTCGTTCGTGCCCGGAATACAGCGCGGCCAGGCCCGCCCGGCTCGCGGTTGCCACGCCGCGCTCGGTGATGATGCCGGTGACGAGCCGCGCGGGCGTGACGTCGAACCCGGGATTGCGCACGCTGACTGCCGGGCGCGACGACCTCCACTTCCTCGAGGTTGCCAGCCGGCCGTGCGCCCACGCACGTGCGTGACTTCGCGCGAGGACCGCTCCTCGATCGGCACCTGGCGCACGCCGTCGTCCAGCGTCCAGTCGATCGTCGAGAACGGCAGCGCCGCATAGAACGGCACGCCGTTGTCGCGCGCGGCGAGCGCCTTGAGGTACGTGCCGATCTTGTTGGCGACGTCGCCCGTTGCCGTCGTCCGGTCGCTGCCGACGATGCAGACGTCGACCTCGCCGTGTTGCAGCAGGTGACCGCCCGCGTTGTCGGCGATCACCGTGTATGGCACGCCGTGCGCGCCGAGCTCGAAGGCCGTGAGGAAGGCGCCCTGGCTGCGCGGCCGCGTTTCATCGACGTACACGTGCACCGGGAGACCGGCCTCGTGCGCGGCGTACACCGGCGCGAGAGCCGTGCCCCAGTCGACGCAGGCCAGCCAGCCGGCGTTGCAGTGCGTGAGGACGTTGACCGGCTTGCCGTTCCGGCCGAGCGCCAGCTCACGCCAGCAACGCGAGACCGTGCCGTCCGATCGCTGCGCACGACGCGACGTCTTCCTCGGCGATGGCTGCGGCCTCGGCGTACGCGCGCGCGGCCCGTTCGACCGGTGGCAGCGGCGCCACGGTGCGCCGCATGCGCTCTGCCGCCCAACGCAGGTTGACCGCCGTCGGTCGCGTCGCGACCAGTGTCTCGATGGCGGCCGCCAGGCTGGCATCGCTCGAATTCTCGCGCAGCGCCAGCGCCACGCCATAAGCCGCCGTCACTCCGATCAACGGCGCGCCTCGCACCACCATGTCGCGGATTGCGCTTGCAGCATCGTCGACGCGGCGCAGCGTTCGCACTTCGAACGCGAACGGCAGCAACGTCTGGTCGATGACCGCGACGTCGCCGCCGGCGTCGGCCTGCCAGATCGTGCGGAAAGACTGCCCGTTGACCCGCATGCGAGCGATCCGTTCAGGCGGGACGCAGCACGCGACCGGCGACCGTCTGCAGCTTCGCGACGAGCGCGGGATCGCGCACGCCCGGGTGCGTGAGGATCGCGCCGTCGAGCGCACGGTCGGAACCCACCGGGCACGGCACACGCTCCGCCGGAAAATCCCGGGCCAGCCGCGCGAACACTCGCTGCGCCTTGCCGTTGTTCTCCGCCATCACGCGCAGCAGGCTCGCGACGTCGACGGCGCCGTGCACCTCGTGCCAGCAGTCGTAGTCGGTCACCATGGCGATCACGGCATAGGTGATCTCGGCTTCGCGCGCGAGCTTGGCTTCCGGCATCGACGTCATGTGGATGATGTCGTAGCCGAGGCGCTGGTACGTCAGCGATTCCGGCAGCGTCGAAAACTGCGGCCCCTCCATGCAGACGGCCACGCCGCCGCGCTGGTAGGGAATGCCCTCGGCCTGGACAGCGCGCTCGATGCGGTCCTGCAGCGCCGGCCCCACCGGATGCGCGAATGACACGTGCGCGACGCAGCCGGTGCCGAAGAAGGTGCTGGCGCGGTGCACCGTGCGGTCGACGAAGTTGTCGACCAGGACGAACGTTCCCGGGCTCAGGGCGTCCTTGTACGAACCGCAGGCCGAGAACGACACCAGGTCCGTCACGCCGAGCTGCTTCATCGCGTCGACGTTGGCGCGGTAATTGATCTCGTGGGGCGGGATGCGATGTCCGCGGCCGTGCCGCGGCAGGAACACGACCTCGGTCGCCCCGACCCGCCCGACGCGCAGGGTGTCGGACGGCTCGCCCCACGGCGTCGCCACGGCCTGTTCGCGCACGTCCTCGATGCCGGGCAGGTCGTAGACGCCCGATCCGCCGATGATCCCCAACACTGCCTTTGCCATGCCTGCCGCCCTGCCGCTGTGTGGGCCGCAGATTAAACGAGACCGCGTGCCACCGGGAGCCGGGGTTTTCCGCGCCCGGCCATGAGACCATTGGACACTCTAGCCGAGGGACAGCAGCCATGCATCGTTACGCGACCTTGCTCATCGCCGCATCGGCCTCGCTCTCCGCAAGCGCCGGGGACGTCGTCGCGCCGCGCCCGGATCCACGACCGGTTGCGCTCGTCGCCGGCCTCGAAGACGGCCCCCTGAAAGCGCGAGCTGGCGGCCTGCATCGACGATCCGGTCCGCCGCACGTCGTTCTCGCTCGGCCATCGCGGCGCGCCGCTGCACTACCCCGAACACACGCGTGAATCGTACGTTGCGGCGGCAGCGATGGGCGCGGGAATCATCGAGTGCGACGTTACGTTCACCCGCGACAAGCAGCTCGTCTGCCGTCACGCGCAGGACGACCTGCACACGACGACGGACATCCTGTTGACGCCCCTCGCTGCACGCTGCGCGCAACCCTTTCGTGCGGCGCAGTTCGATGCCCAGGGCGCGCTGCTCGCGCCGGCTGCCGCGGAGTGCCGCACGAGCGACATCACGCTCGCCGAATTCCGTACGCTGCGCGGCAAGCGGGACGGGTTCGACCCGCGTGCGCGCACCGTCGAAGAGTACGTGTGGGGTGGCAAGGCGGCTTTCGACACGCTCGGTCCCAGCACCGGCACACTGATGTCACATGCGGACAGCATCGCGCTGTTCCAGCAGCTGGGCGTGCAGATGGTCCCGGAGTTGAAGCAGCCCGTCGTCGACATGCCCTACGACGGCATGACCCAGCCGCAGTTCGCGCAACGCCTGATCGACGATTACAAGACGGCGGGCGTGCCGCCGAGCGCCGTGTGGCCACAGTCGTTCAACCTGGCCGACATCCTGTACTGGATCGAGCACGAACCCGGATTCGGCCGGCAGGCGGTCTATCTCGAGGACGCAGAAAGCGTGCAACAGCTGCCGGATGCAGCCGAGCTCAAGCGCCTGCAAGCGCAGGGCGTCCGCATCTGGGCGCCGCCGCTGTTCGCCCTGCTGGCGCTCGACGAGCGTGGAGTGGTCGTGCCGTCGTCAAGCGCGCGTGACGCCCGGGCTGCCGGACTCGAACTCGTCGCATGGAGCCTCGAGCGCTCCGGACCGCTCAGTCCCGGCCACAACGGCTGGTATTACCAGACCGTCGACGCCGCCCTGCGCAACGACAGTGATGTGCTGAAAGTGCTCGACGTCCTGGCGCGGCAGGCCCAGGTGCGCGCCGTGTTCAGCGACTGGCCCGGGACCACGACGTTCTACGCCAACTGCACCGGCCTGAACTGACCCTGGCGGCGGCTCGCGGCGCGAAATCGTCTCGATGCAACGCGGGCATCGGCGCGGTGTGCCTGCGTCAGATTACACGCACATCGAGGCGGTCAGGAACATGTCAGAAATTCGTCAGCGTCGTCCTATGGCGTGGCGGCAAAACGGACCCGACGATGCCCGCGTGCGCCCGATCAGGAAGGCTCAGGGTCGGCGCAACAACAATGGCAGAGCAAAGAACAAGCAGGAGGACACCAACGTGTCGACACAGCTGACAGCTGCACTCACGCCTCGCCGAGCTTGCTGCAGAGCAGCGCAACCCTGGGATCCCTGCTGCTGGCCGGGTTGGCGCTTGCCCCGACCCTTGCCCTGGCGGATGTCGGCGCGGCAAAGACCATCGCCTCCGGGCTGGCCAATCCGCGCGGCCTCAACTTCGCGCCGAACGGCGACCTGTACGTGGCCGAGGGGGGCAGCGGCGGCAACGGACCTTGCACGTTCTCGCCACCCGCGCCGCAGGTCAATCGCTGTTACGGCGAGACCGGCGCGGTGTCACGGATCCTGCCGGAGGGCGGCTTCGACCGCGTCATCACCGGCTTGCCGTCGCTGGCGCAGCCAAGCGGCACGGTCGAGGGCGGCCCGGTCGACGTGTCGTTCGTCGGCACTGCGCCGTACGTGACGATGGGTTGGGGCGGCAACCCGGCCATCCGTGACAACGCTCGGCGGCCTGTCGGAAACTGTTCGGAACGCTGCTGCACGGCACGCCGTCGGGCAAGTACCAGCTCGTCGCCGACGTTGCGCAGCACGAGGTCGCCAACAACCCGGCCGGCGGCAACGTCGACTCCAATCCGTACGGCACCGTGGCGTTGCCGGGACGCCGTGTGGTTGCGGACGCAGGCGCGAACGCACTGATCGAAGTGCTCGCCAATGGCCGCACCCGCACCTTGGCTGTGCTGCCTTACCTGCCGAACGTCCCGCCGATCCCGGGCCCGCGCGAGCCGGTACCGACCTCGGTGACGGAAGGCCCGGACGGTGCGCTGTATGTCGGCCAGCTCACGTCGTTCCCGTTCTGGCGGGGCACGGCGTCGGTGCTGCGCGTCTCGAGCGACGGCAGCTCGATCACGCCCTACGTGACTGGCCTGACTGCCGTCGTCGACACGGCGTTCGACACGGGCGGCGCGCTCTACATCCTCGAAGTCGCCAGCGGCCAGGCGGGGCCGCCGCCGTTCAATCCGGGACTCGGGATCGGCCGGCTGCTGCGCAAGTGCCCGGGCGCGAGCCCGCCTGAAGTCCTGCTGTCGGGACTCTTCTTCCCGTCGGGCGTGGCGATCGGTCCCGACGGTGCTGCGTATCTCAGCAACCTGGGTGTCTCGACGACCGCCGGGGAAGTGCTGCGCCTGCCAGTGACACCCTGCCCGTGACACCCTGCCCGTAAGCAGGAATCGTTGGCCTGGGTGCTGCCAGGGACGGCGGCGCCCACTCGATCGACCGCGGCCTCGCTAGAATGACCCGCCGGCCGGTGCGACGCATGTCCGCCGGCCTTCGCTTCCCCGGGCAACGCGAGAGCCGCCTTGAAAACCCTGCTGATCGTTTACCACTCGATGACCGGCGGCACGCGGCAGATGGCCGAGGCCGCAGTACGAGGCGCGAACGCAGAGCCTGCCGTGCGCACGGTGCTGCTCCGCGCGCAGGACGCGCAACCCGCAGACGTGCTCCGCGCCGACGGCTACCTCTTCGCGACGCCCGAAAACCTGGCCTCGATGAGCGGCCTGATGAAGGATTTCTTCGACCGCATCGTATTACGCGGCGCTCGACCAGGTCAATGGCAGGCCCTACGCCGCGATGGTCTGCGCGGGCAGTGACGGCCAGGGCGCGATCCGCCAGTTGGAACGCATCGCGCTCGGGTGGCGGCTCAAGCCGGTCGCACCGCCGGTGCTCGTCATTACGCATGCGCAGTCCCCCACGGAGATCCTGCGGCCCAAGACCATCGGACCCGCGGACCAGCAGCGTTGCGAGGAACTCGGCGGAGACGCTGGCGGCCGGTCTGGGCATGGGCCTGTTTTAAGATGAATTTCATCTACCGCTTCATCAAGAGCGTCGACGCCGTGAACGAGTGGATCGGCCGCACCGTCGCGTGGCTGACGCTCGGATGCGTGCTCACGTGCTTTACCGTCGTCGTGCTGCGCTACGCGTTCAACGTCGGCTTCCCATGGATGCAGGAACTCTACGTCTGGCAGCACGCCGCGGTCTTCATGGCCGGCGCCGGCTACACGATGCTGCACCGCGGGCACGTCAACGTCGACGTCATGTACGGCAGGCTCGGTGACCGGGGCAAGGCGTGGATCGACATCCTCGGCACCCTGTTCTTCCTGTTTCCCTGGCTCGCGATCCTGGCCGTCACGTCGGCGCCGTTCGTGCTGTCCTCCTGGGGCATCCGCGAATCCTCGGCCACGGCGGACGGGATGCCCGGGCTGTACCTGCTGAAGTCGCTGTTGTGGGTGCTGTGCGCGTTGCTGTTCGTGCAGGGGCTCGCGCTGATCGCGCGGCGCTCGCTGTATCTCGCCGGCCACGCAATCGTCGATCACGACGAGGACAAGGTGACCGATGAGCGCCTGTAAGCGACGCATCGGCAGGGACGCGCGATGAGCACGCGTGCTGATCGGCGAAGTGCTCGCCATCGCGATGTTCGCCGCCACGATCGGCGCCGTGCTGCTCGGCTATCCCGTGGCGTTCACGCTCGCCGGCGTCGGACTGATCTTCGCGACGCTCGGGATCGTGCTCGGCGTGTTCGACGTCGCGATTCTCTCCGCGCTGGTCGGACGCTACTTCGGCACGATGACCAACGAGACGCTGGTGGCCGTGCCGCTTTTCGTCTTCATGGGCGTGATGCTCGAGCGCTCGAAGATCGCCGAAGCGTTGCTCACCACCATGGGCGAACTGTTCGGATCGTTGCGCGGCGGCCTCGGGTATTCCGTGGTGATCGTGGGCGCGCTGCTCGCGGCCTCGACGGGCATCGTCGGCGCGACCGTCGTCACGATGGGACTGCTGTCGCTGCCCGCGATGATGCGCGCGGGTTACGACCCGAAGCTCGCCGCCGGCACGATCTGCGCGGCGGGCACGCTGGGCCAGATCATTCCACCGTCGACCGTGCTGATCTTCGTCGGCGACATCCTGCAGGGAGCCAACCAGCAGGCGCAGCTCGAACTCGGCAACCTGTCGCCGGACCCGATTTCGGTCGGCCAGTTGTTTGCCGGCGCCATGCTGCCGGGCCTGGTGCTGGTCGGCCTGTACCTGCTGTGGATCCTGGCGAAATCGATCTTCGATCCGCAGTCGTGCCCGCCGCTCGAGATGAACGACGTCCAGCGCGCCGGCCTCGCCGGCCGCGTGCTGAAGGCATTGGCCCCGCCGCTGCTGCTGATCCTGTCCGTGCTCGGCTCCATCCTGGCGGGCATCGCGACACCGACGGAATCGGCTTCGGTGGGCGCGGTCGGCGCGATGGCGCTCTCCGCGGCCAACCGCAGCTTCAGCCTGCCGATCCTGCGCGAGGTGATGCGGACGACGCTGACGATCAGCTCGATGGTGTTCGTGATCCTGCTCGGTGCCAGCGTGTTCAGCCTCGTGTTCCGCGGACTCGGTGGCGAGAACCTGGTGCACGAGGCGCTGTCGTCACTGCCGGGCGGCACCTTCACGGCCGTGCTGGCCGTGATGCTCGTGATCTTCTTCCTGGGTTTCTTCCTCGACACGTTCGAGATCATCTTCGTCGTCGTGCCGATCGCGGCGCCGGCGCTGATCAAGATGGGCGTCGACCCGGTCTGGCTCGGCGTGATGATCGGCGTGAACCTGCAGACGAGCTTCCTGACGCCGCCCTTTGGATTCGCGCTGTTCTACCTGCGCGGCGTGGCCGGGAAGATGCTCACGACGCTCGACATCTACAAGGGCGCGCTGCCTTTCGTCGTGCTGCAGGTGATCGGCCTCGGCCTGCTCTGGGCGATGCCGGCTCTGGCGACCTACCTGCCGGACCGCCTGTTCGCGCACGCAGGCACCATTGCAGGAAGATACGCGCGGCCCGAGCGCTCCGACGACGCCGGCAGGCTCGCCGGTCGCGGACGATTTCGGCGACCTGTTCGACGAACCCGCGCCGGATCGACCGCGCCCCTACCAGGACGACCTGCAGGACCTGTTTCCGCCGGATGACGGCGACGCCAGCAAACAGGGCACGCCCGAAGGCCGCTGAACAGGCACCACACGCCGTTCAGCGGCGGATGATCGCCGTCGCCCCGGCGCTATTTCAGCTTGAACTCGAACGGCAGCCGCCGCGCGTTGACGAACGCCTGCTCGCCGACACGCGTCCACGGCACGACGTCCTGCCGGAACGCCAGGAAGTCCTCGATGATGCGGCGGACGATGCGGTTCGGCGACGTGTCGCCGGCATGGATCTCGTTCAGCACTTCGTTCGACTTCTCGCCGCACGCGATCAGGACGTCTTCCGGCAGGCTGCGCACGATCACGCCGTGCTTCTTCACGAGCGCGCGCAGCGCCGGGCCCGACTGCGCGGTGTACTCCGCGTACATGTCGGTCGTCGCGGCATCGGCGGCCGTCCGCACGATCGCCTGCAGTTCGGGCGTGAGCGAGCGCCATGCCTGCTCGTTGACGGTGAGCTGCAGCGCAGGCCCCGACTCGTGGTAGCCGGGCGAATAGTAGTAGCGGCAGACCTGGTAGAAGCCGAGCGCGAGGTCGTTGTACGGGCCGACCCATTCGGCGCCGTCGATCGCGCCGGACTGCAACGCGGGGAAGATCTCGCCGCCCGGGAGCGAGACGGGAGTGACGCCGAGCTTCTGCAGCACGCGCCCCTGGTTGCCCGGAGTCCGGAACTTGAGCCCCTGCAGGTCGGCGAGCGAGCGGATTTCACGGCGGAACCAGCCGAACATCTGCGTGCCCGTGCTGCCGGCCTGGAAGCCGCGGATGCCGAATGGCGCGTACAACTCGTCCCAGAGTTTCTGGCCGTTGCCGTGCTTGATCCACGCGGCCATTTCGCCCATGGTGAAGCCGAACGGAAACGCCGTGAAGAACGCGCAACCTTCCGACTTGCCCGTGTGGTAGTAGGCCGCGTCGTGCCCCATCTGCGCGGTGCCGTTCGCGACCGCGCCGAAGCATTCGAGCGCGGGCACGAGTTCGCCGGCCGCATACACCTTGATCGTCAGGCGACCGCCGCTCATCGCGGTGATGTTCGCCGCGAGCCGTTCGGCGCCCGTGCCGAGTCCCGGCAAGCCCCTGGGCCAGCTGGTGACCATGCGCCATTCCAGCAATCCCCTGGAGATGGCCGGCGCGGCAAATGCGGCGCCACTGCCGAGCACGGCAGCCTTGAGTAACGACCTGCGTTTCACGCGCGATTCTCCACTGGACCCTTGCTCCCGACGGCCGCCATACGATAGCAGCACGCGTGCAGTGACGTACCGCGCCTGACCGCGAATCACTTGACACCGCTGACCCGCCATAGGACGGTGCGCGCCACTGTCGACATCCCGGGGCCTTCCAACTTGCACGCATCAAGCCACGAACTGAGCCGGACGCTGCTGCCGCGCCACATCACGATGATCACGATCGGCGGCGTCATCGGCGCCGGCCTGTTCGTCGGCAGCAGTGCCGCGATCGCGGCGGCCGGCCCAGCGGCACTGATTTCCTACATCCTGGCGGGCACGATCGTCTTCATCGTGATGCGCATGCTCGGCGAGATGGCCATCACCCATCCGGGCGTGCGGACGTTCACCGAGTTCTCGCGCGCCGGCCTCGGCGACGCCGCCGGCTTCATCGCCGGGTGGCTCTACTGGTACTTCTGGATCGTCGTGGTGCCGATCGAGGCGATCGCAGGCGCGCAGATCCTGCAGCAGTGGATCAACCTGCCCATGTGGCAGATCGGCCTCGTGCTGATGGCCGTGATGACGGCCGTGAACCTGCTCTCGGCGCGCTCGTACGGCGAATTCGAATTCTGGTTCTCGTCGATCAAGGTCGCGGCGATCATCGCCTTCATTCTCGTCACGGGCGCGTTCGCCTTCGGCCTCACTTCGCCCGAGGGCGCGACGTTCGCGAACCTGACGGACCATGGCGGCTTCGCTCCCAAGGGCTGGGTACCGGTGATCGCGACCGTGACGACGGTGTTCTTCTCGCTCGTCGGCGCCGAGATCACGACTGTCGCAGCGGCCGAATCGAAGGATCCCGAGAAGGCCGTCGTGCGCATGGCCACCACGATCACGTGGCGCATCCTGCTGTTCTACGTCGTGTCGCTGGGACTGATCGTCTGCGTCGTCGCCTGGCCGATGATCAAGCCGGGCGAATCGCCGTTCACGCTGGCGCTCAACGTCATGGGGTTCAAGTGGGGCAGCGCGGTGATGAGCTTCATCATCCTGACGGCCGTGCTCTCGTGCCTCAATTCCGCCGTGTACGTCTGCTCGCGCGTGCTGCACGTGATGGCGGACCGTGGCGACGCGCCGCGCTGGCTGGCCGAGGTGAATTCGCACCGCGTGCCCGCACGCTCGATCCTGCTGGGCTCGGCGGTCGGCGTGATCGGCGTGATCATCGCCATCGTCTCGCCGAACCGGGTCTTCGCGTTCCTGATCAGCACCACGGGCACGGTGATCCTGTTCGTGTACCTGATGACCGCCTTCGCGCACATCCGGCTGCGCCGCCGGCATCCGGAAACCGAAACCAAGGCAGTGCGCGTGTGGCTGTTCCCCTGGCTCAGCTACGTGACCATCGGCGCCATGTTCGCGGTGCTGATCGCGATGGCGGTGACGCCGGAGCTCGCGAGCCAGTTCTACTTCAGCCTGCTGACGCTCGCGGTCGTGGTGGGCTCGTATTACGCGTTCCGCAAGCCGCGGGGCGGTTGAACCGACACTGACGAGGGTCATGGCCCGAACGCCATGGCCCTCGCCGTCGTGCACGACCGGGCTAGCCGCCGTTCTGGCCCGTGACCGACTTCGTGCAGCTCCTGGCGTCCTTGTCGCAAGCGACGTCCACCGTGCGCTGAGTTCACCTGCCCGCCCGGCAGCGTGCGCGTCACGTCCTTGGCATAGCCTGCCTCGGTGCGTTGCGCGTCACTCGAGTAGGTGGTCGTCCGCCCGTTGAAGCCCGTAGTAGTCGTATCTACAGACCGGGTACCGGCCGCGCGATCGTTGACCACCGTCGTATCACGCGTCGCGGTCTTGCCGTCGTTGCGCGTGGCGGTCGTGCTGCGGGTATGGCCATTGGCGGTGCGCTGGCCGGTCGTTGAACGCGACCAGCTGCCGCTGGCACCCTGCGCTCCGTGGGCTTTGTGCTTGCCGCCGTTGTCAGCCCGGGCTTCCGCCGCGATGGCACCGGCAAAGAGCAGCGTCGCGCTCATGGTTGCGACGGCGGCCAATCGGGTCAATTTCACATAAAACATCGGGTCGTTCCTTGCTGCGTGAGAGGGATGAAGTGCGTACTTCCCTCATAACGCGACACGGCCCGCTGCGTTGACAAGGCCTCGCGCAATGCAAGGCCTTGCCACCGCTGGCGACGCGCCTTCAGCCCTCTTCTGCGCGCAGGGATTCGCCGTTACCGCGCGCCGTCAGGTGCCACAGGATGCCGAGCACCGCCATCGCCCAGACGATCACCGGGCTCGACGGCAGGTCCGTAAACAGCGAGACGGCAAGGCCCACGACGTAACTCGCAAACGCGACCGCATAGCCCAGCAGCAGCTGCCGGTTGCGCGCATGACGGTACGTCGCGAGCGCGGGCACGATCAGCGTCGTGAACACGAGGTAGACGCCGACGAGTTGCACGGACAGCGTGACCATCACCGCGAACAGCACGTAGAAGCCGATCGTGCCGATGCGCTCGCGCCAGCGGAACCAGACGACCAGGAACACCGCGGTGAGCACCGCAGCGCGCACCAGCTGCTCGGTCGAGACCCAGAGAATCTGCCCGGCCAGCAGGTCCTTCAGTTCCTCGCCACCGTGCGGGTTGTTGGCGAGCAGCAGGATCTGCGCCGTCGAGGCGAGCACGAACAACACACCGATCAAGGCCTCCTGCACCTCGGGACGCTTGCGCTCGGTCCACGTGAGCAGCAGGGCGCCCAGCAGCGCCGCGACTACCGCGGCCGCCTGCGTCGTCCAGCCCTGCAACTCCATGCCGAACGAGTGCGCGGCGATCACGCCGAGGCCCGCGACCTGCGCGATCGCGAGGTCGATGAAGACGATGCCGCGCCTGAGCACCTGCTGCCCGAGCGGCACGTGTGACAGCACGACGAGGATGCCGGCCACGAGGGCCGGCCACAGGATGCTGATGTCCCCGGCGAGATCGTTCATTTGGCGGCTGCTTGCAGGCGGCGGAGCGTGTCGTCGAACAGGCCGAAGAGGTCCTTCGCCTCCGGCGTGCCCGCCCACGGAGAACGGCAGCAACACGACTGGCGCCTGCACGCGTTGCGCCAGCCAGTCGGAAGCCTTCGGATCGTTGTAGGCGTTGCGCAGGATCATCTTCGGCGGCGTCGCGCCGAGCCTGGACACGATACCCGCGAGATACCCCGCGCTCGGCGGCACGCCGGGCTTCGGTTCGATCGCGGCGAGCTCCTTCATGCCGAGCCAGTGGATCAGGTAGGTCTGGTCCCTGTGGATGACGACCACCGGCACGTCCTTGAGCGTCGCGGCCTGCGCCGTCCAGCGCGTCATGGCCTGTTGCCACCGCGCCTGGAAGTCCGCGCCGCGCTGCTGGTAGTACGCGGCGTTGGGCGCGTCGATCTGTGCAAGCCGTGCCGACAGCGCCTTCGCAGCGGCGGCGATGTTGCGCGGATCGAGCTGCACGTGCGGGTTGCCGAGCGGGTGCACGTCGCCCATCGAGCGATCGACGGCCGTCGGAATGTCGAGCAACCGCAGCGCGGACGCGATCTCGAAATACCCGGGTGCGCCGGGCTGGATCTTCGAGTTGCCGGATTCCTGCAGCAGCACCGGCAACCAGCCGATCTCGAGTTCGGCACCCGTCGCGACGATGAGGTCGGCCGAGCGGGCCCGGGCCACGAGGCTCGGCTTGGCGTCGACGCGGTGCACGTCCTGCAGCGGGCTCGTGGCCGTGTAGACGTTCACCTTGTCGCCACCGAGTTCCGTCACCAGCGAGCCCCAGTCGGACGTCGTGGCCAGCACCTTGATGGCTGCGTTCGCCGGCAGCGCGGCGATCAGCGCGCAGGCGCAACACAGGCCGCGGATAAATGTGTTCATGGTGATCTCCTAGAACTTGTGCGCGCCGTGGGCACCGAGAGCGTAGATGTATTGCAGGAGCAGCTGCCGGTCGGTCTCGGCGTCGCGCGAGTCGTCCCACGCGTACTGCGCACGCAGGCGCGAGAATTCGCTCGGGCTGAAATCGATCATCGTCGTGATGCGGCTCGGCGAGGCCGGCAGCAGCAGCGGGAAGTCGCTGGCCAGCAGGTCACCGTTCTGGACGAGGCCGATGCGCGTCGAGCCCGAGTCGAGTTCGTCGTAGCGCACGCCGAAGCGCCAGCGCGGATTGAACTGGTACACGCCCTGCACGTACCAGCCGTCCTGCTCGCTGCGATACGAGTCGTTGAGCCCCGCCCCTTCGACGTCGTAGGCGAGCGATCCGTCCTCGGTGCGACGCATGTACTCCGCCTGCAGCTTGAAGGCCTGCCGACGGGTGCTGGACGCCGGCGTCCACTTGAACGTCGCGTCGACGATCCACGTCTCGGAACTGCCGGTGAACGAGTTCACGACGGCATTGCCGAGGCTGTCGACGTCCTCGTAGGCACGGTCTTCGGCGTCCATGTCCATCCACGACAATCCGGCGCGCCACCCGATCGAGTCGCCGAGGTCGCCACCGACGTGCGTGAACAGCGTCGTGCCGTTGAGCCCGTTGCGACCCAGGCGCGTGCCCGGGAACTCACCCCCGTTGCCCGTTTCCGCGCCGAACTCGAGGAACAGGTCCGTCGGCGCGAGCCACTTCACCTGCACGCCGTCCTGGCCGTACTGCCCGCCATAGAAGGCCTGGTACACGAGCGGCTGGTCGACGAAGTCCCACGCGTGCGCGTGGATTTCGTTGAGGTAGCCGAAGCCGGAGAAGAAGCGCCCGCCCTTCACCGAGAACCCTGCCGGCAGCGAAGTGGTGCGGGCGAACGCCTCCTCGACGCCGATCTCGCCCTCGGCCGACAAGCGCCATGGTCAGCGCGGCGGTGAAATACGGATCGACGCTCGCCGCGAACGTGACCTCGGACTCGCCGAGGTTGAAGCTGCGCTCGCCCGGCCCGATCTCGCCTCCGCTCGGCATGAAGCCGGCGAAGTTGAAGTCGCCCGGGTCCTGCGACAGGTCGGCGTAGTTGCCGGCCAGGATCACCGAGATCGACAGGATTGAACGCGGAGGAATTGCGCGGCCGGTGCCGACGGCGCGGCGGCGGCGGCGGCTCGACAGGCGCGGCGGCGGCCACCGTTGCGGTCGTCTCCAGTTGATCGATGCGGGTTTCGAGCGCAGTTACACGCTGCGCGTACTCGGCCTTGAGCGCGGCAATCTCGGCACGCAGCGCCTCGACGTCGTCGGCGGCCTGAACGGTGGCAGGGGCGACCATGGCGGCAATGGCCACGGGCCCAATGATTCGGGAAAAGTATCCCATTGGATGATCCTCGTTGAATGCAGGCAGACCGGCCGCATGGCGGCCGGCGTGATCGAGCGGATCGATCGTTCAGCGAGGAGGAGCGCGGGCGAGAAAGGCGCGGCGCGCGGTGCGCAACACCGGGGCTTCGAAGCGACAGGGTCGCAGCGTGCCCGAGACCTGGAGAGCCAGGAAAAAGACGACCGCGGCACCACCGGCCATGGCCAGCAGCGGCGCGTGCGAGACGCATTCCTTGCAGAGGGTCGTGCGCTCGCCGGCCGGGAGCTGCTGGTCGGGCCCGCTGGCGGCATGGCTGAATTCATGCAGCAACGCCGCCGACTGCGCGAACAGGAACGCAATCAGCGCGAAGGCGACCAGCCAATGGCGACGGGAAGGACTCAGGACGACTCACTCCGTTGCAACGCCCTGAAATACTAACGTAAAGCCGCGGACGCTGCTCGCAGCAACCCCGTCAGGTGCTATAGCCTTGGCATGGCCGTCACATTCCGCGCCTCCCGACCGTCTGCGGCGCCCACGCTGGCCGCCATGGCGTGGTTCCTTGCGGCGCTCCTGCCCTGCTCTCAGGCCTTGGGCCAGGTCGATCCCGCCGCGCCGCATGTCCTCGACGAAGTCGTCGTCAGCGCGCCTGAACCGCGCTACGTGGCCCCGACGACGCGCGATCGCATCGGCCGCATCTGGGCACCCGTCCTCATCAACGGCAAGGGTCCGTATCGGCTGGTGCTGGACACCGGCGCCACCCGCTCGGCGGTCATCCAGCGTGTGGTCGACGATGCCAGCCTGCCGGTGCACGCCAAGCCCGTGAGGCTGCGCGGCGTCACGGGTTCGGCCATCGTGCCGGCCGTCCGTGCCGACACCCTCGAGTTCGGCGAACTGGTGATCGAGAACGCGACGCTGCCCATCGTCGCCGACGCTTTCGGTGGCGCAGACGGGGTGCTCGGTGGCGAGGGCATGAAGGACAAGCGCATCCACATCGAGTTCCTCAAGGACCGGATCAGCATCCTCCGTTCGCACGGCGCGGCCGCGCCACCAGGCTTCTCGACGGTGCCGTTCAAGTACGGCGTGAACCGCGGCATGCGCGTCGAGGTCATGGTCGGCCCGGTGCGCACCACGGCCGTGATCGATTCGGGCGCGCAGGTGACCGTCGGCAACCTGGCGCTGCGCGAAGCCCTCGCCCGCCGGCGCGGCGCGCAGGACCCGTACGACGATGCGATCATCGGCGTCACCGAGGACGTCCAGCAGGCGACGCGGGTGCGGATTCCGAGCATCGTCGCGGGCGACCTGCTGGTGAAGAACGCGGAGATCATGTTCAGCGACCTGCACATCTTCGAACACTGGCAGCTCGTGTCGAAGCCGGCGCTGATCATCGGCATGGACGTTCTCGGCGCACTCGATACACTGGTGATCGATTACCGCCGCAACGAACTGCAGATCAAGATTCGGCGCTGACCGGGGGAGCGGGCATGACACGAGCAACGGCGATCGCCGACGGACTCTACTTCGGCGAGGGACCCCGCTGGCACGACGGCCGGTTGTGGTTCAGCGACTTCTACGACCACGCGGTCAAGTCGATGGACGCGACCGGCAACGTGCGCACCGAACTGCGAGATCGACGACCAGCCCAGTGGACTGGGCTGGCTGCCGGACGGACGCCTGCTGGTGGTGTCGATGCACCGCCGACAGGTGCTGCGGGTCGATAGCGACGGCGTCAAGGTCCACGCCGACCTTGCCGCTCTCGCGACGTTTCACTGCAACGACATGGTCGTCGACCGGCAGGGTCGAGCCTACGTGGGCAACTTCGGGTTCGACCTCGATCACGCGCTGCACACGCGCGGCGTCGAGGGCGTGCTCGCCGAGCATCCGACGGCGGTGCTCGCACGAGTCGATCCGGACGGCAGCGTGCACACCGCGAGCACGGCGATGCACTTTCCGAACGGCAGCGTGATCACGCCGGACGGCAAGACGCTGATCGTCGCCGAAACGCTTGCACTGCGGCTGACCGCGTTCGACATCGCCGCTGACGGCACGCTGTCCAACCGTCGGGTGTGGGCGCCGGTCGGCATGCGCGCACCGGACGGCATTTGCCTGGACCGGAACGGCCATGTCTGGATCGCCAACGCGATCGGCCCCGAATGCGTGCTGTTCGCCCCGGGCGGCGAGATCGTCGCCACCGTCGAGACGGATCAACCCTGCTTCGCTTGCGCGCTCGGCGGCGCCGACGGCAGTACGCTGTACATGCTCACCGCACCGTCTTCCGTAGGCGACATCGCACGCGCGTCCCGGCAGGGCCGTGTGCTGTGCGCGCAAGTCGCAACGCCGGGCGAGGTGAGTGCATGACTGAAACCGGGCTGCCGACGTACCTCACCCGCCAGTTCGCCCTGACCAAGCCGCAACTCGCCACCGAGCTCGGCGCCGAGCTGCTGTCGTTGTGCCAGACCGTGACGGCCGACGGTCGGCTGGCGCCGGAAGAGATCGCGGGGCTGCGGCAATGGTTGCGCGATGCCGAAGCGGCCGAGTTGCAGGCCGCGCGATTCCTGCGCGGCGTGATCGAGCGGGTGCTCGCCGACGGCAGGATCACGGCCGAGGAATACCAGGAAGTCTATCGCGCCGTCGAGGCGGTGCTGCCTTTCGAAGCACGGCAGCAGGCGCACTCAGCGCGCGAACAAGCGGAATCGTCCGACCTGTCGGCACGGGCGCAGGCCGCCGCCGCGGCGATCCCTGTTGCCAGGGCAGCCCAGGCAGAGGCCGCGCCCAGCGTCGACGTCACGTTCATGGTCGCCGGCGTGCGACAGGATGGGCGACCCGCACTGATCGAGCAGCACGCGTCTGCGGGACTGGCAGTGACCCTCGAACTCGCTGCGACCGGCTCGCACAGTGACGAGGCGATCGCGGTGAAGCTGCCTGACGGCACCCAGATCGGGTTCGTGCCCGCCGCCGAAACCCGGCAGATCGTTCCGCTGCTGCGGCAAGGGGCTCACTGCAGCGCGCACATCGTCCGCATTCGCAGTTCGGGACGCAGCCCGATCCCCGTCGTGCAGGTTCGATTCTTCCCGGCCGAGATCGCGACCGTCGACCCCTTGGCACTGGCGGCCTCGCAACCGTCGGCAGCGGCAAGCCGCTGGGGACGGAGGCTCGCGCTGCTCGTCGGCATCGCCGTGGCCGCCCTGATCGTGCTCGTGTTGAGCACCGCGCTCGCTGCGGCACCGGCGGACACGCCACCGAACCTGGCCGTCGCGACGGCTGAATCCGCCTTTCTCGATTATCTCGATGCCGCAGGCGCCGTCGGCTACATCGAGTCCGGCGGCGCGAAGTCCTACGGCGGCAGCGGGCTTGCGGCGTGGCAGGCCCGGCTCGACACGCAGCGCAAACACCTGGACACAGACGTTGTCGCGTATCGAGCCCGGCAAGCTCGACGCCGCCGACCGGGACGCCGTCGCAGCGATGCGCAAATCGCTGGGCGACCTGGAAGCCGACGACACCACGGCAGGTGTCCAGGCCCGCACCTGCGCTGATGCCCAGCGCCGCGACCTCGACTACGCCTCGCTGCGTGCCGCGCTGGTCAGTTGCTACGTCGAGCACGGCAATCGCCTGCAGTACGACGGCGGCACGATCGATCGCGGCACCGCGCTGCAATTGCTGCACGTCGTCGATGACCGCACGCAGCGCAAGGCGATCTTCGACGCTTTCGTGCCGCTGTGGACGGCGCTCAACGGCCGTGACGAAGCCGACTCCCCCTATCGGCGCATGATCGCGATGGCCGCCGCCGACGCGCGCAGGAATGGCTCGGAAATCGACGCTGCCGCGCGCGCCCTCGGCGTCGACGACGACGGATGTCGAGCATTGGCTGGTGCAGGTGCTCGCAGCCTGGCGCGACGCGAATCCTGCCGACCCGATCGAGCCGTGGGACTTCCGGTACGTCAACGGTGCGGCCAACCGCGAGCTGCAGGCGCGCATTCCGGCCGCGGCGCTGCTGCCCGCGAATCAGCGCTTCTACCGCGACCTGGGCGCAGACCTGGCGCAGCTCGGCGTGGTGTTCGATCTCGAACCGCGTCCGGACAAATCGCCCCTCGCCTACAGCGACTTTCTCGCTCGCGGTCGCATGGTGAAGGGGCAATGGCATCGCCCCGTTGCGCGAGTGCTGGGAAATTACCCGGTCGGCGGCCTGTTCTCGCTCAACGAACTGGTGCACGAGAACGGCCATGCCGTGCACGTGAGCGCCATCCGCACGCGGCCCGCCTACATGGACTGGCCCGATACGCTGTTCACGGAAGCATTCGCAGACGTCCCGTCGTGGAGCGTGCACGAACCTGCCTGGCAGCGACGTTACCTGGGAGCGTCCGTTGCCGAAGCGGCGTCGATGCGGGCGTTGTTTGCGAACGTGATGCTGGACGTGGCCTGGTCGTTGTTCGAACTGCGCCTGCTGCGGGACCCGGCCCTGGACCCCAATGCGGTGTGGACCGACATCACGCACGAGTACCTGCGCGTGGTCCCGCACCCGGAGGTTCCCTGGTGGGCAATGCGCGTGCAGCTGGCGGGCAACCCAGGCTACATGGTCAATTACGGGCTCGGTGCGCTGCTGACGGCCGAGATGCGCGCGCGCACGGCAGCGGTGATCGGTCCGTTCGACACCGGCAATCCCCGCTGGTACGACTGGCTGAGCGGGCAACTGCTGCAGTACGGCTCCGAACGCGACACGCGTCGGCTGCTGCAGGACCTGCTCGGGCGACCCCTGTCGCCCGACGCGTTGCTCGAGCAGATCAGGCGCTGCGGGGCGCACAATTCATGACCGTCCCTGCCGCTGAGGCCGCATGACTGCCGAACGCGATACCGTCCTGCACAGCTGGTGCGCGCAGTCCGCCTGGAACGCGCCGACCGTCGTGGGTGGCGCCGGCGCCTGGCTGCACCTCGAGGATGGCCGTCGCGTGCTCGACATGAGCAGCCTCGCGGAGTGCAGCAATCTGGGACACCAGCACCCGCGCGTCGTCGCTGCAATCCGCGCGCAGGCCGAGCAGTTGTGCTTCGTGACGAACGCCTGGGGAGCAAAGCCGCGCGCCGACCTCGCAGCACGCCTGCTCGAGCTGAGCGGGTTCGAGGGCGGTCGCGTGTTCTTCACGCTGGGCGGCGCCGACGCCAACGAGCATGCCGTGAAGATCGTGCGACAGGCGTCCGGCAAGCTGAAAGGCGTCGTGGTGGCGCGCGATCGTTCGTACCACGGCTCGACGCACCTGGCGATGGCGCTCTCCGGCGACTCGCGGACGCGTGCCATGGTCGACCCCGACGCGATGGGCGTCACGCACGTCGAACCACCTTATGCCTACCGCTGTCCTTTCAGCAGCAAGGATGCAGCGGATTGCGGTGAACTGGCGGCCGCTGCGATCGGGCAACGCATCGACCTGTTTGGCGCCGATCGTGTCGCCGCCGTGGTCATGGAACCGAACGCGGGCTCCAACGGCATCGTCGCGCCGGACAGTTACTGGCCGGCCGTGCGCAGCGTGACGCGGCAGCGTGGCATCGCGCTGATCGCCGACGAAGTCATGAGCGGCTTCGGCCGCTGCGGCGAATGGTTCGCGTGGCAGCGCTACGGCGATGCCGGCCGTCCGGACGCCATCACGCTCGCGAAAGGCCTCACGGGCGCGATGCTGCCGCTCGGCGCCGTGGTGATATCGCAGGAGATTGCCGCACGGCTCGAGCACCAGGTGCTCGCCACGGGCCTGACGTACTGCGGACATCCGCTGGCCTGCGCTGCGGGCGTGGCCGCCATCGATGCATACCGCGACGAGGGCCTGATCGAGCGCTCGCGTCGCCTGGGTGCAGACCTGGAGCGTGGTCTGCGTCGACTGGCCGAACGGCACCCGGTCATCGGCGACGTGCGTGGCGGACACGGCCTGTTCGCCGTGCTCGAACTCGTCGCCGATCGCGACACGCGTGAACCGCTGGCACCCTGGCCACAGATGCCGCCCCCGCTGGCCGACCTGCTGCGGGCAGCGCTCGACGACGGCGTGTCGTTCGGTGCGCGCGGCAACCTGATCCTGATCGCGCCGCCGCTGGTCATCGACGAACACGACCTGGCCGACGCACTCGCGCTGCTGGATCGCCTGCTGGCGCGCTTCTTCCCCGCCTGAACCTCATCGAATCGAGCAGCCCATGAGCTTCCGCCTCACCTACGCCACGATGTTCGACCCGCCACCCGAGATGCACGAGCGCTTCGATGCTGCGCTGGCCACCGTGCGCTCCATGCTCGGCGGGCGTCACTCGCTGTTCCTGAATGGCGTGGACACGGCCGCTGCGCACTACGTGTCCCGCAGCAGCCCGATCGACAGCGACATCCAGCTCGGGGAGTTTGCCGTGGCGACCGAGCAGGACGCTCGCGCCGCCATGGACGCCGCGCACGAGGCGTTCCCGGCCTGGCGCGCCACACCGGCCAGCGAGCGAGTGCGCCTGCTGCGCCGTGTCGCGGACGTCATGGAAGCGCGCGTCTACGAAATCGCGGCGGCACTCGCGCTCGAAGTCGGCAAGAACCGCATGGAAGCGCTCGGCGAGGCGCAGGAGACGGTCGACTTCTTCCGGCATTACGCCGACGACTTCGAGCAGCACGGTCACTACGAGCACGAGTTGCCGAACGACCCGTTGCCGAACGTGGTGTCGCGCAATCGCAGCGTCATGCGTCCGTACGGCGCGTGGGTCGTGATCGCGCCCTTCAATTTTCCGCTCGCGCTTGCCGGTGGCCCGGCTGCCGCGGCGCTCGTCACCGGCAACACCGTCGTCGTCAAAGGCGCGACGGATACGCCCTGGGCGGGACGCCTGCTCGCGGACTGCATCCGCGACGCCGGCCTGCCACCCGGCGTGTTTCAGTACCTGTCCGGCTCGGGCCGCGAGGTGGGCGAAGCACTGTCGTCGCACGCCGCCACGGCGGGCATCACCTTCACGGGATCCGTTGCCGTCGGCACGCAACTGCTGCAGCGCATGGCGTCGGGACCGTGGCCGCGTCCGTGCATCGCCGAGATGGGCGGCAAGAATCCCTGCATCGTCACGGCGCGGGCCAATCTCGACGATGCCGCCGCCGGCATCGTGCGCTCGGCGTACGGCATGGGTGGCCAGAAGTGCTCCGCCCTGTCGCGCCTGTATGTCGATCGCGCGGTGGCCGACGAACTGACGGAACGGATGCGCGCGCAGATCGACGCGATCCGCATTGGCGATCCGACGCGTCGCGAGAACTGGCTCGGCCCGGTCATCAATGCCAACGCGGCGGCGAACCACGTGCGGTACCTGCACGAACTCGACGCCGGCGGCGCCACGCTGATCACGGGCGCGGTCGCGCTGGACTCGGCAGAGTTCGCGCGCGGTCATTACGTGCGACCCGTGCTCGCCGAGGCTCCGCTCGCGCATCCGCTGTGGCGGCACGAGATGTTCCTGCCGATCCTGATGCTGCACCGGGTCAGCGATCGCGACGAGGCCATGCACCTCGCGAACGACACGAACCTCGGGCTCACGGCGGGCTTCTACGGCGCGCCGACGAAGTGCCGTGGTTTCACGAGAACATCGAGGCCGGCGTCACCTATGCGAACCGGCGCCAGGGCGCCACGACCGGCGCCTGGCCCGGCTACCAGCCGTTCGGCGGCTGGAAGGGCTCCGGCTCCACCGGCAAGGCGATCGCGTCGTTCTACTACCTCGCGCAATACCAGCGCGAACAGTCGCGCACGGTGGTCGAATCTTGACGTCGAAGGTCACGACGCTGGGTGAGGCGATCGCGGCGCACGTGCGCGACGGCGCCTGCGTCGCGCTCGAAGGCTTCACGCACCTGATTCCGTTCGCCGCGGGTCACGAGATCATCCGGCAGGGCCGCCGCAACCTGCACCTGGTGCGCATGACGCCCGACCTGGTCTATGACCAGATGATCGGCATGGGCTGCGCGAGCAAGCTCACGTTCTCGTGGGGCGGCAATCCCGGGGTCGGCTCGCTGCATCGACTGCGCGATGCCGTCGAGCACCAGTGGCCCGCGCCGCTCGAGATCGACGAGCACACCCACGCCGGCGTTGCCGCGGCCTACAGCGCCGGTGCCGCCGGGCTGCCGTTCGCGACGCTGCGCGGCTACCTCGGCACCGACCTGCCGTCCGTCAATCCGCGCATCCGCAGCGTCGACTGCCCGTTCACGGGCGAGCGACTGGCAGCGGTGCCCGCACTGAATCCCGACGTCACGATCCTGCACGCGCAGCGCGCGGACCGGCGCGGCAACGTGGCGATGCACGGCATCATCGGCGCCCAGCGCGAGGCCGCGTTCGCTGCCCGCGCCTTGATCGTCACGGTCGAGGAAATCGTCGACGAACTGCCGCCCGCCATGAATGGCATCGTGCTGCCGCACTGGATCGTGAGTGCCGTTGCGCAGTGTCGGGGCGGCGCGTACCCGTCGTACGTGCACGATCATTACGCGCGCGACAACGGCTTTTACCAGCGCTGGGATGCGATCGCGCGCGAACGCGATGGTTTCCTCGCCTGGATGAACAGGCACGTCCTGGCGAGCCGCGACCACGCCGCATTCCTGGCCAGCCTGCGGGAGGTCGCATGAGCGACTGGACCCGTGACGAGATGATGACCGTCGCTGCCGCGCGGCTGCTGTGGGACGGTTGTGTCTGCTTCGTCGGCATCGGCCTGCCGAGTGCCGCATGCAATCTCGCACGACTCACGCATGCGCCCGACGTCGTGCTGATCTACGAATCCGGCACGCTCGGCACCCGCCCGGACGTGCTGCCGCTCTCGATCGGCGACGGCGAACTCGCCGACACCGCGGCCTGCGTCATTCCGCTGCCGGAAGTCTTCAGTTACCTGCTGCAGGCGGGTCGCGTGGACGTGGGCTTTCTCGGCGCCGCACAGGTGGACCGGCACGGCAACCTGAACAGCACCGTGATCGGTCCGTACGACGCGCCGAAGACTCGCTTGCCTGGAGCGGGCGGCGCCACGGAGATCGCGGCCCACGCCCGGCAGACCTTCGTGATGCTGAAGGCCACGCCGCGCAGCCTCGTCGCGAAGCTCGATTTCCGCACCAGCGCAGGCTTTCTGGAAGGCAATGGCGCTCGCGCGAGGACGACGATGCGCGGCACGGGCCCGCAGTCCGTGATCACCGACTTCGGCGTGCTGCAGCCGCACCCGGAGACAGACGAACTGCAGCTGTCGGCTCTCTTCGCAGGCACGACCGCAGACGAAGCCCGCGCCGCCACCGGCTGGCCACTCAAAGTCGCGGCGACCGTCGAGACGGTTGCGCCGCCGACCCGCGTTGAACTCGAAACCCTGCGCGCCTTGCACGCGCGCACCCGCGAGGCGCACAGCCGCCCCGTGCGACTTCCCGCGTAACGCGGGATTCTTTCCAGGAGCCTACCGTGACGAACCCCCATCTCAAGACCGCACTCCCCGGCCCGAACGCCCGCGCCATGCTCGCGCGCGACGTGTCCGTCGCTTCGCCTTCGTACCCGCGCGACTATCCGTTCGTGATGTCGCACGGGCGCGGCACCGAGGTCTGGGACGTCGACGGCAATCGCTTCCTCGACTTCGTCGCCGGCATTGCCGTGTGCTCCACGGGACACGCGCATCCCAGGGTGGTCAACGCCATCAAGACGGCGGCCGACAAGTTCCTGCACGTCTCGAGCGACTACTGGCACGAGAACATGACCCGGTTGACCGAGCGCCTGGCCGAAGTCGCGCCAATGGGCGAGCCCGTC
>CAWHEA010000015.1:0-100967 GCA_963828265.1 uncultured Gammaproteobacteria bacterium
CACCACGCGCCAGGCGCTTGTTCCTGCCCGTGGACCGCGATTCGAAGTACGACGGCAAGACCGCCATCGACACGTTCTTCGTCCGGTTCGGCGACCTCGTCCAGGCGCTGGCCGTCTACGTCGGCCTCAACCACCTGCACTGGGATGCGCCGAAGTTCGCGCTGCTGAACCTGGTGCTGGCGTTCGGGTGGATCGCATTGGCGGTGGCGCTCGGCCGCGGCTTCAGCCGCAAGGCGCTCGAAAACGTCATGAACGTGGCGCCCGAGGCGGTCGAGGAAATTCCCGACCTCGTGTTCGCGCCGGGCCAGCCCTTCCTGCATCGCGTCTCGCCGACTGCATTCCGGGACGCCGATCCGGGCGACGTGCTGAACCTCCGCGCCTGTTGCGACGACGGCAGCCCGCTGCCGCGCTGGGTGCGGTTCGACCCGCGTCAGCGCGCGTTCGTCGGCACGGTGCCCGTCGACGTGACGATCGAGCAGTTGCGCATCGCGGTGATCGCGAGCGACGTCGACGGGCTCGAGGCGCGCGCCACGTTCATCGTCAGGCGGTTCATCGCCACCTGACGCACGGGCTGCAGCTATCGACCGGTGCAAGCGGCGTAAGGGACGTCGCCGTGCCTGCCACGCTTCAGGGAGTCTTCGTCGCCGCGCCGGCCGCCGCAGGCAGCGCCAGCAACGCATCGCGACGCGCCAGGATCGCCTTGCGCGCCTTCGCGTCGACCAGTTCACCGAGCGAAGTCTCGAGGTTGGCCTCGTTCAGCGCCGCGACCCGGCGTCGCAGCTCTGCGCCCGGCGCAGGCGGGCGCGCCTTGAGGTAGCCGGGGATGGACTTCGATGAGCCGAACGCGCGCTCGTGCGCCGTCGCGTAGACGAACCAGTCGTCGGAGTCGAACAGCAGCGAATCCGGCGTGCGGCCTTCGTTGCCGATCAGCGTGTCGAACGCATAGACGAGCTGGAACTGCGGCTCGGCGCTGCACCAGCCACCGCCACGCAGTTGCTGCTGCTGCACGTCGACCTGCGTCACCCACTTCAGCGGACGGCCCTGCAGCACGCCCCGCTGGCCCTGCACCTCGCGTTCCACCGTGACCGGCACGATGCCGAGACCGAGCTGGCGGTCGAGCCGGTACGCTGCAACTTCCTTGCTGGGCAGCGCCCTCGTGCGCACCTGGAAGACGGCGGGTATCCGCTTGCCGCCACCGCTCACGGAGACGTTCATTTCGTTGGGACCGCGCGGGCCGTCCACCGTCACGTCGCCGTCGCGCAATGCCGCGAGCACGCTCGCATCGTCGAGTTCGTTCGGTGCCACGAACAGGCCCTCCGGCTTGAGCGGCACCGCCGCCGGTTCGCCGGCATAGCGGACGCTGAGGCCGGATGGCCTCGATGAACAACGCCACCGCGCGTCCCTTGTACGCCGCGCGGTTCATGCCCGCGTCCAGTTTCACGACCCGGCCATCGAAGCGCGAGGCCGCGCGCAGGTCGCGGGTGGGCGTGTGGCCGACCACGAGCCGTGCGACGCCGAACTGCTGCAGCAGCGGCAGCAGCACGTCGGACTCGGCGACTTCGTTGCACAACGCAGCGCCGCGATACCAGTTGGGCCCGTCCGCGGACAGCAGGTCGCTGTCGGCCGCGGCTTCGAACCGCTGCACGGCGTCGGTGAGTGCGCCGTCCGCGGCGCCGCCGCTCGTCGCCGCGGCCGCCGTCAGCACCGCGAGGCGTTCGCGGGCCAGCTTCGGGCGGGCGCGGTATTCGTCGCCGGGCTGCAGCAGCCCGGCCTGCTCGAGCCGATCGGCGAGGCCGAGGTAATCGGTCAGCGCCGTGCGATAGCGCAGGTTCACTTCCGGCAGGCTCATCCCGCGCAGCACGTTCGACGGGCCCGCATGCATGAACAGCGTGTCGTTCACCGTGATCGCCACCGGCAGCGAGAGCAGCCATTGTCCGTACTTGCCCCTGGGACCGAGCGCCGCGCGGTGACCGAAGAAGCCGGGCGGAAACTTCTGGTCGAACGCGGCCCCGGAGCCTGGGCCCTGCGCGGCTTCCCAGGCCTTGCGCCGTTCCGCGCGCTCGGCGGCGGACTCGACGTCCACGAAACTGGCGTACTCGCCCGGGATCGACGTAGCGCAGGTCGCCGAGCAGGTTCATCGCCTCGTGGTTGCCGAGCACGACGTGCAACTGGCCGCCGGCTGTCGCCGCCTCGCCCTGCAGTCGCATCAGCAGGTCCATGACCTTGCGCGAATCGGCGCCGCGGTCGAGCAGGTCGCCGAGGCTCACGACGTGCGTGCGTCCGGCGGCCCAATGGTCCTGCGCGTCGACGATGCCCGTCTCGCGCAACAGCGTGACCAGTTCCGTGTAGGCGCCGTGCACGTCGGCGAAGGCCACCACGCGGTCCACGCCCTGTGAACTGCACCTGCGCGGGCGGCGACGTGGCACCGATGGGCTCGCGGCGCCGGCCGAGCGTGGCCATGCAGCAGTCACGCCGATCAGGCACGCGAGCGACGAACTTCGACAGACGGAGATTCAGCATCCTTGCGTCCTCAGTTTGGAGCCGCCACGACGGCGATCTCACCGGCGTCGATGCGCTGCAGCAGGCGGCCGAGCAGGCGATTCACGGCGGCGATCTCGCTCTTCGTCAGTCCCATCTGCAGGTCCTTGCCCTCGCGACGCACGCCGCGACCCGGCGACAGGTTGGGACCGAGCGCGACCGGGACGAACTGGTCGCCTTCGAGCCGCCATTGCGCCAGCACGCCGAGGCGCTGCTCGAGCTCCGGCAAGGTGATGGTGCGCAGTCGCGCGACCGTATCGGCCGGCAAACGGCTTGACGCGGATCTGCTTCCACGCCTCGCCGCGATCGCTGTCGATGGACGCGAAGGCGACGCCGTGATCGATCGAGAACACGCGGGCGCCCGTCGGCGACTTGCCGAGCAGGAAATTGCCGACGTTCGAATCGCGATGCTCGATCAGGTAGGTCAGCACGTTCAGCTGGCCGATGTGACGCGCGTACACCGCGTCGGACTCGAAGCGCGCTGGATCGAGGACGTCGGCGACGACGGTGATGTCGCTCAGCCAGTACTGCACCACGGCCAGCACCTGGTCGGCGGATGAGAACGTCCGCACGACATCGGGCTGGTACTTCGCGAAATCCGGGCGCGGGATCATGCGCAGTGCCGTCGGCGGCACCACGTACTCGGCGGGATCGAGGAAGAGCTTCTGCAGTTCGTAGGCCGCGAGGTCGTAACGCGGCACGTTGTTGAACGCTTCGGCGCCGGGTTCGGCCTTGCGCAGCTTGACGCGCAGCGGCGGCGCGCCCCCGAAGGCGACGTCCGCCTTGAGCGTGATGTCGCCCTTCGCCTTGGGGCGGCTGATCTCGGCCTGGGTGATGACGAGCGGTTCAGCCGCGAGCAGGCGCTCGAGGTCGGCGACCGGCTGCGTGATGTTGGCGTCCTGGGCCAGCGGCCGTGGCCCCGACACGCCAGCAACAGGGCAGGCGAGCAGGCAGGCGAGCCCGTTTCTTGTTTTCATCATGTTCCTCCCTCGGCGAACCGGCGCATGCTCCGGTCGGGCTGGCGGCCGCCGGCCCGGAGACGCAGGCAATCCTAGCCCGAAACGGTTCAGTCCGCGCCGGTGCCGGTCGCCAGGAGGACCAGGTCGTTGTCGTCGGCGTGCACCGACCCGAGACGGGTCGGCTGCAGGCCGCAGGCGGCGAGCGACTGCTCGAAGCCCGGCGCGTGCTTGTCCTTCAGCAGGTACACGGTCCGCGGGCGCCGTGCGATCTCGGCGCAGAGTTGCTGCCGCGTCACGTGCGTCGAATAGTCGAACCGGCGATCGTCGATCTCGAGGCCGTCGACGCGCTGCGGCAGGTAGACGTTCAGCCCGTAGAACGGACGCATGCCGACGAAGATGATCTCGTCCGCCGGGTGCGCTGCCAGTTGCTGGCGCAGCTGCGCCCCGAGCGCGCGCGAGTCACGGTTGGAGGGCCAGTACGCCAGCGTGCCCTTGAGCCCGAGCAGCACGGCGGCGCGTGAGCCCGATGACCACGAAGGCGCGACGGCCGTCGAGCCCGCGCCAGCGCGCGAGCGGCCGCGCCATGACCAGCGCGAGCGGCACGAACAGCGGCAGCACGTACAGCTGCAGTCGCGAGCGGGCCAGGAAGAAGACGGCGAGCGGCAGCAGCAGCCAGTAGCCGAGCAGCAGCCAGTGGCGGTCGCGTTCGCGCAGCGCGGCTCGCGCAGCGTGCGCCAGCCCGTCGACCGGTCCGCCGGCGGCGATCGTCGCCAGCACGATCCAGGGCAGCGCGCCCGCCACCAGGACCGGCAGGTACACCTTGAACGCGCCGTACCACTGCGCAGTTGCGGTCGTGTGCCGAGGTGAAGACCCGGTCGTACACCTCGTACCCGAGGAAATAGCCGAGCCGGTCGGGTTGCTGCGCCACCACGACGCCGAACCAGGAGAACGCCGACGACCAGGAACAGCTGCGACGCCCGGCGGGACGCGTACATCGCGCGCAGACGCGCACGGTCGTGCACCGCGAGCATCAGCGTCATCGCGAACAGCGGCAGCAGTCCCGGCGGACCCTTGGTCATGAAGGCCAGGCCCCAGGCGAACCACATCCACACGTACCAGCGCCGCGCATCCGCGCGGTCCCGCGACCAGGCCTCGACGAAGGCATACATCGCCGCCGTCTCGAACAGGACGAGCAGCGGGTCGGTCGAGACGACGTTGGCGGCAATCACCGGCGCGAACGACAAGCCCCAGACAACCGCGGGCAGCCAGGGACGTCGCGGGCACAAGCCGGCGGCCCAGGCCGAACACGAACAGGCCCGTGCCGATGTACGCGAGCGCACTCGGCAGGCGCGCCGCCCATTCGTTGTGGCCGAGCGCGGCAAAGCTCGCGGCGAGCGCCCAGTACGTCAGCGGCGGCTTGGTGAGGTGCGGCGTCTCGCCGTCCACCGTGGGGATCAGCCAGTTGCCGCTCTGCTCCATGTGGATGCCGCCGGAGCTGTACCGGCCTTCGTCGGGTTCCCACAAGCCGCGCGTGCCCTGGAAGGCAAACGCCATCAGGCACAGCAGGGCGACCAGCCACAGCGGGATCCGCGGCGATCGCGCGGTGGGCGAGGGTGACATCAGGAGTCGTTACAGGCTGCTGAAGACCCGGACACGGTGCCGGTGGTACGGCAGGACCTCGAGCAGTTCGCCCTCGCGCAGGCGCTCCTGGATGCCGCGCCACCATTCGGCGGTGAGCACCTCGGCGTGCGCGTCGAGGAAGACCTGCTTCAGGTGCGGGTCGAAGCCGAGGAAGTTGATGAACGTCTCGGGGAACACGTCGCTCTCGCCGACGTAGAACCAGGCGTCGGCGCGCATGTCGTCTTCGTCGTGCTGCGACTGCGGGATCTCGCGGAAGCGGCAATCCGTGACGAGGCACAGTTCGTCGTAGTCGTAGAAGATCACGCGGCCGTGGCGGGTCACGCCGAAGTTCTTCAGCAGCAGGTCGCCCGGGAAGATGTTGGTGACCGCGAGGTCGCGGATGGCCTGGCCGTATTCGATCACGGCCTTCTCGGCCTCTTCGCGGCTGGCCGAGCGCAGGTAGAGGTTGAGGGGCGTCATGCGCCGCTCGATGTAGACGTGGTCGATGATGACGTCGTCGCCCTCGAAGTGCACCGTGCGCGCGGCTTCCTTCTGCAGTTCCTCGAGCAGTTCCGCCGAGAAGCGCGAGCGCGGGAACTTGATGCGCTTGAATTCCTGCGCGTCCACCAGGCGCCCGGCGCGATCGTGCTTGAAGACGAGCTCGTACTTGGTCAGCACGTCCTCGCGCAGGATGTTCTTCTGGTACGGGAACTTGTCGCGGATCAGCTTGAACACGACGTCGAACGACGGCAGCGTGAAGCAGATCATCACCAGGCCGCGCTCGCCCGGCGCGAGGACGAAGTCGTCGTCCGACTGCTGCAGGTGGCCGAACAGCTCGCGGTAGCGCTCGGTCTTGCCCTGCTTGGCGCGGCCGAGCACGGTGAACAGTTCGCTGACGCGCTTGCGCGGCAGGATCGTCTTCAGGAACTTGACGACTTCGCCGACGTGGGCGAGGTCGACGTGGAAATACGAGCGCGTGAAGCTGAAGAGCACGCTGACCGTGCCTTCCTCGAGCATGATGGCGTCGACCACCACGCCGCTGTCGCCGTTGCGCAGCGAGACCACGAACGGCATCGTCCAGCCGCGGCCGTTGATGCGGCCCACCAGGTAGGCGCGCGTCATCTGGTAGAAGACTTTCTTGATGACCTCGATCGATTCGATCGCGCGGCGCTCCCTGCCGGAGTTGGCGAGGGCCTTCACCTCGTCGGCGATCAGCTTGACGCTGTGCTCGAAGTCGCGGTACGGCGTGCGGAAGCTGAAATCGGCCAGCAGTTCCTCGGCCAGCAGGTCGATGTCGCCGCGGTTGGCGTAGACCTTGGTCTCGACGTGCGTGCGCACGTTGCCGAGCGGGTCGAGGTCGAGCGCGATGAACTCGACGGCCGGGTCGACACCCACGGTGCCGAAGGTCTTGCGCGTGACCGAGCTGAAGAACGTCTTGATGAATTCGTTGTCGGGCAGCGGATCGATGATCTCGTCGAACCGGCGCTTGATGCTCGACCAGATCGCGCGCTCGTGCACGTCCTCGCCGAGGCGGTGGCGCATCAGCTCGACGCTGCCCGTGACGTACTTGTCGTAGAGCTCGATGCGTTCGACCGCATCTTTCTGGCTGCCGCGCCAGTCGCGCTCCTCGAAGCGCTGTGGCGCGCGGCGCGTGATGGAGCGGAATTCCGCGTTGTAGTCCGCGAAGGCGTCGACCAGCAGCTGGGCGCAGTCGGCGACCAGCGTGTCGCGGGAAGTGGGCTGTGCGACGGTCAGGTTCATCGTTGAAACGTTCCTTGCGTCGCCCAGCCCGGCCCGGATCCGCTCAGAGGTTGCGGATCAGCACGTCGCCGAATTCGCTGCACTTGACCTCGGTGGCGCCCGGCATGAGGCGCGCGAAGTCGTAAGTGACCGTCTTCTGGCCGATGCTCTTGTCCATCGCGTCGATGATGGCGTCTGCCGCCTCGAACCATCCCATGTAGCGCAGCATCATCTCGCCCGACAGGATCACCGAGCCCGGGTTCACCTTGTCGAGGTTGGCGTACTTCGGCGCCGTGCCGTGCGTGGCCTCGAACACCGCGTGGCCCGTCATGTAGTTGACGTTGCCGCCCGGCGCGATGCCGATGCCGCCCACCTGCGCCGCGAGCGCGTCGGAGAGGTAGTCGCCGTTCAGGTTCATCGTCGCGATGACGTCGAACTCTTCGGGGCGCGTCAGCACCTGCTGCAGCGTGATGTCGGCGATGGCGTCCTTGATGATGACCTTGCCCGCGGCCTTGGCAGCATCCTGCTCGGCGTTGGCGGCCTTCTCGCCCTTCGCGGCCTTGGTGCGCTCCCACTGGTCCCAGGTGTAGGTCTGGGCCGCGAATTCACGCTCGGCGAGCGCGTAGCACCAGTTGCGGAACGCGCCTTCCGTGAACTTCATGATGTTGCCCTTGTGCACGATCGTCACGCTCTTGCGCTTGTTGACGATCGCGTACTCGATGGCGGCGCGGAAGAGGCGCTCGGTGCCTTCCTGCGAGACGGCCTTGATGCCGATGCCCGAGGTGTCCGGGAAACGGATCTTGCCGTAGAGCTTCGGGAAGGCTTCCTTGAACAGCTTCTTGAACTTCTCGTTCTCGGGGCTGCCCTGCTCGAATTCGATGCCGGCGTAGATGTCCTCGGTGTTTTCACGAAAGATCACCATGTCCACCTTCTCCGGGGCCTTGACCGGGGAGGGCACGCCCTTGAACCAGCGCACCGGGCGCAGGCAGACGTAGAGGTCGAGCATCTGGCGCAGCGCGACGTTCAGCGAGCGGATGCCGCCGCCGATCGGCGTCGTGAGCGGACCCTTGATCGAGACCAGGTATTCGCGGCAGGCCTCGACGGTTTCGTCCGGCAGCCAGGTGTTGAAGAGGTCGTTGGCCTTCTGGCCGGCATAGACCTCCATCCAGTGAATCTTGCGCTTGCCGCCGTAGGCCTTGGCGACCGCGGCGTCGAGCACGCGCACCGAGGCGCGCCAGATGTCGGGACCCGTGCCGTCGCCTTCGATGAACGGGATGATGGGCTGGTCCGGAACGACGAGCTTGCCGTTCGTGATCGTGATTTTCTGGCCCTGCGGGGGCACGTTGAGCTTGACCGCGGTGGACATCACCTGGCTCCGGTGGATCTGTGTTTTGTTGAAAAACGGGGCTGAAATGCTAGCACAGCGGCCCCCTCGCCGGGACCGCGCTTGCAGGTCAGTCGATGGGCGCGAACGCCGTGCGGACTGCCGGGGTGGGCCCGCTTTCAGTCCATGCGAACAGCAGGCCGCCCGCCACCTTGACCATCTGCGGAAAGCCCGAGGACCGGGCGACGTTCGACGTCGCAATATCCCTGGCGGGATCCGTTGCGCCGGCGTGGTTGTATGGTTGTGCGCGGACCACCGCGCCGTTTGCGGTTTCGGCGAGCCAGCTGACCACGGCGCGCCCGTCCTGCAGCAGGACGACGTCCACACGGCCGACCACCTTGCCGTTCGCCACCTCGAGCGGCGGCCCGAACGAGCGTCCACCGTCCGACGAGAACGCCAGGCGCACGCGTGGCTGGTCCGGAGCGGTGAACCAGGCGACGGCCACTTCGTCGCCGTGGGCAGCCACGGCCGGACCATTCACCGGGCACGCGTCGATGCGCCAGCCGTCCGCATGCACGGTGACCGGTGACGTCCACACGCCGTCCACGAGTCGTGCGGACTGGATGTCGCGCGTCTCGTCCTCGCTGCGATTGCGGTACACGACGAGCAGCGCGTTCCCGCTCACCGCGAGATCGGTCTGGCAGCAGTCGCAGACGCGAGCGTCGATTTCACTGCCGTCGATCGCGCCTTCCGGCGTCAGCACCGCGCCGCGCAGCGTCATCGCACCTGCAGCCGCGGCGTGATCGTCCGCCGCGTGATCGTGACCTTCGCCTCCGGTCTTGCGCCCGTCGAGCCAGACGCCGTAGGGACGGCCGCCGATGTTCGCGATCGAGACGAAGCCGTGCTCCGTGGCCGTGCCATCGTCGTGCGGCGAGTACGGCTCGCTCCACGTGCGGCCGCCGTCGGCGCTGAGCCGGGTCATCACGTCGTAGGCATACACGCCGCCGGGCTTCTGCTGCAGCCAGTGCGCGGTCCAGGGGCCGCCATTCGCCGGGACGACCGAGGGAAAGTCGGCCCAGTTGATGAACCAGTCCTTGCCGGACGCCACCTCGATCGGTGTGCCCCAGCGCTGCGTGCGCTGCCACTCTGCATAGCGCAGGCGGAACTCGTCACCGGTGCCGGGCTCCAGCCAGCTCATCACGACCGTCTGGCCGTCAGCGGCCGAGGCCAGGTTTGGAAACCTCGCGCCGGGCGCCGCCGGCGTGGCAATGGGCGTCACCGGCCCCAGCCAGGAGCGGGGCGATGCGGGCTCGCGACTGCAGGCTGTCAGGAAGGGCAGGAAGGACAGGAAGGACAGGAAGGGCAGGAAGGACAGGAAGGTCGGAAGGCAGAAGACAAGGACGGCGCTGCGAGTCATCGCAGGATTCTGGCACGCGACTAAGGACTTGCCGCAGGTTTTACCCCTCCCGTGGAGCATTTGGCTTGCCTCGCTGGTCTGAGCGGGGTACGTTTCAGGCACCTTTTGACCGAGTCCGGAATGCAACCCGCAGCCCTCCACTGGTTCCGTCGCAAGCAGCGCACCCTGTCGCGGGTCGTGCTGGCGGCGTTCTGCCTGACGTGGCTGCAGTTTGCGGCGATGCCGTGCGTCATGGCGCTCGATTCCGAGTCGGGGATGGCGGCCATGTCGGCTGTCGATTCGGCGCCGTCCGTGGCGTCCATGCCCGACGGCATGGTGATGGCGCCGGGAGAGCATTGCCCTTACTGCCCGCCGCCGCAGCCGGAGCAGGGCGTCGACCAGGCGGTCTGTTCGTTCCCGCATGACCCGCAGGTGGATTCGCGCGCGGGTTTCGCGGCGGCCCTCCTGGCACCGCCACCGACCCACGTGCTTTTCGTCGTGGGCGATGCGACACGGTCCGCAGCGGACTTCGTCGCTGCACTGGCTCCCGCGCCGGCGCCGGGCACGTCGCTCGCCGTCAGTTTCTGCCGTTTCCTGAAGTAGCCCGCACTCCCGTCATCGCCTGACCGCCAGCGGCTCGTCCGCCGGCGCGCTGTGACCATTCGGAGTGCGTGCATGTTCCTGTTTCCCAATCGTTTCGCGGGCGTACTGGCGCTCGCCGTGCTGGTCTGCGGCGGCTGGCTGCCGTGCGCAGGCCGTGGCCGCAGGGCTCACCCTGGCCGAATCCGAGCGCATCGCCGTCGATCGCGACGCGATGCTGCGCGAGATGCGTGCGCAAGGCGCCGCGATGCGCGAGCGTGCCGTCATGGACGGCCAGTTGATGGATCCCCAATTGCGGGTCGGCGCCGTCAACGTGCCGGTCGACTCCTTCAGCCTCGACGCCGAGGACATGACGATGCTCGAGGTGGGCGTCGTGCAGGAGTTCAAGCCGGGCCAGTCGCGACAGCTGTCGCGCAAGCAGATGGAACAACTCGCCGCGGCCATGGACGCGACCGCGCTCGACCGCGAACGGATCGTGCGGCGCGAGGTGCGCAAGCTCTGGACGCAGCTCGCCTACGTCGGCGCAGCCAGGGCGCTGCTGCTCGAGCAGACGAGCTGGGTCGAGCAGATGCGCCAGTCGGCCAAGGCGCGCTATGCGTCGGGCGAGGGCAGGCAGCTCGACATGCTGCAGGCGGGGCTCGACGCCGCGATGCTGCGCGAGCAGCAACTCGACCTCGACCGCGACGAGGCGATGTACCGCTCGCAGTTGTCGTTCTGGCTCGGTGCCGACGAGGCCGCGCGCGTGCAGCCCACGGGCCTTTCGCCGCGCGCCGAGCTCGAACCGCTCGCCGACGCTGCGAGGCACGGCTCGCCGAACATCCGGCGCAACTGGATTACATGCGTCGCATCGACGCTGCCCACACGGCGGCAGACGTGGCGCGCGAACTGCGCAAACCCGCCTGGATGCTCGACGTCAGCTATGGCTTCCGCCAGGACAGGCGCAGGACGGCATGTCCGCGGCCCGACATGCTGAGCGCGATGGTCACCGTCGGCCTGCCGCTCTTCCGCGGCGATCGCCAGGACCGCGCGGTCAGCGCCGCCAGGCTGGAAGCGCAGGGTCTCGATGAAAGGCACGACGATCACGAGCGCGAAATGCAGGCGATGCTGACGGAAGCGTGGAACACGGTGTACCGCACGGCCGAACTCGAGCGCTTCTACGAGACGGACCTGCTGCCGCTCGCCGACCAGTCGGTCACGGCCGCGCTGCTCGGCTGGAGCTCGAACCGGACCATGTTCGACGAAGTCGTCATGGCCCGCCGGCTCGCGCTCGAAACCAAGATGAAGCACCTGCGCCTCGCCGCCGACCGCGCGCTGGCGCAGCACGATATCGACTATTTTGCAGGTGACGCACGATGAACTTTTCCCTGGGCCGCCTTGCCGGCATCCTGCTGCTCGCATTCGTCCTCGTCGGCTGCTCGAAGCAGCAGCCGAGCGAGTCCGCTGCGCACTGCCGCCGACGACACGCTCGCCGAGCACGCGCTGAAGCACACCAACCCCAGGTACCGGTGCCCGATGCACCCGGACATCGTCCGCGACGAGCCGGGCGTGTGCCCGATCTGCGGCATGACGCTGGTCAAGGTCGAGCCGTCGCCGGCAGCTGCGGCGCAGGACGGGATGGGTGAGGACGTCGGCGGCGAGGTGCGCATCTCGCCGGCCGTCATGAACAATCTCGGCGTGCGCACGGAGCCGGTGCTGCGCGGCAGCCTGCCGCGACGGCAGCGAAGTCGTCGGTTACGTGCAGTTCGACGAGCGCAAGGTGCAGCAGGTGCGCCCGCGCGCCGAAGGCTGGGTCGAAGGACTCTCGGTGCGCGCGATGGGCGAGACGGTGCAGGCGGGGCAACTGCTGTTCACGCTGTATTCGCCGATGCTCGAGAGCGTGCAGCAGGAGTACCTCGACGCGCTCAAGATCGGCAACCGCGAACTGATCGACGCGTCGCGTGACCGGCTGCGGGCGGTCGGGCTCGATGCGGGCACGGCCTCGCGTCTCGCGAAGTCGGGTCGCGCCGCGGGCAGGGTGTGCGTTCTATGCGCCGATCTCCGGCGTGATCACCGAACTCGAGGCGCGCGAAGGCGCGATGCTGACGCCCGAGATGTCCGCGATGACGATCACCGAACTCGGCAGCCTCTGGGTCGTCGCCGAGGTGCCCGAGGCGCAGTCGTCGTGGGTCAAGCCGGGCACGCAAGCGGACGTGCATTTCCCCTCGCAGCCCGGCGAGCCGATCCACGGTCGCGTCGAATACGTCTATCCGGAGCTCAACATGGAGACGCGCACCGTGCGTGCGCGCATCGTGCTGGATGCGCCGCCGCAGGCTGTCCGGCCCAACATGCTGGCGACCGTGAGCCTGGTGGCCGCCGACGGCGAGCCCGTGCTGCACATTCCGCGCAGCGCCTTGATCCGCAACGGCACGCGCGACCGCGTGGTGGTTGCGCTCGGCGAAGGCCGGTTCACGTCACGCAACGTCGTCGCGGGCGCCGAAGGCGGTGACCGCATCACGATCCGCGAGGGACTGCAGGAAGGCGAGCGCGTCGTCGTGGCCGCGCAGTTCCTGCTCGACTCGGAAGCGAACCTCGGTGCGGGGCTCGACCGGCTCGACGACGGTTCGACGCGCGGCCGGCCGCGCAGCCCGACCCGCACGCAGCACACTGAGGCACGCACATGATCAACGGGATCATTCGGGCCTCGCTCGAGAATCGGGGGCTGGTGCTGCTGCTGACGCTGATGCTCACGGCCATCGGCGTGCATTCGGTGTTGCGCACGCCCGTCGACGCCTTGCCCGACCTCTCGGACGTGCAGGTCATCGTGCGCACGCCGTACCCGGGCCAGGCGCCGCGCGTCGTCGAGGACCAGGTCACCTATCCGCTCACCACGGCGCTGCTCTCCGTGCCGGGCGCGACCACCGTGCGCGGCTACTCGTTCTACGGCGACTCGTTCGTCAACGTGCTGTTCGCCGATGGCACCGATCCGTACTGGGCGCGTTCGCGCGTGCTCGAGTACCTGAGCCAGGCGACGGCGCGGTTGCCCGAGGGCGTGCGCCCGGCGCTCGGGCCCGATGCGACGGGCGTCGGCTGGATCTACCAGTACGCGCTCGTCGATCGCACGGGCGGCCACGACCTCGCGCAGCTGCGCAGCCTGCAGGACTGGTTCCTCAAGTTCGAGCTGCAGGCGCTCGACGGCGTCGCGGAGGTCGCGACGATCGGCGGCATGGTCAAGCAGTACCAGGTGGTCGTGGATCCGCTGCGACTGCGCGGCTACGGCATCTCGCTGATGATGGTCGAGCAGGCGATACGCGAGGGCAACCAGGAAGTCGGCGGCTCGGTGGTCGAGATGGCCGAGGCCGAGTACATGGTGCGCGCCACGGGCTACGTGAAGAGCATCGGCGACCTCGAGCAGCATCCCGGTGATGGCGACGAAGGACGGCACGGCCGTGCTGCTGCGCGACGTGGCCGAAGTGCGCCTCGGGCCCGAGATGCGCCGCGGCATCGGCGAACTCGACGGCGAGGGCGAGGCGGTCGGCGGCGTGGTCGTCATGCGCAATGGCGACAACGCGCGCGACACCATCGTGCGGGTCAAGGCCAAGCTCGACGAGCTGCGCGCAGGCCTGCCTGAGGGCGTCGAAATCGTCGAGACGTACGACCGGTCCTCGCTGATCCAGCGCGCCGTCGATCACCTCAAGGGCAAGCTGCTCGACGAATTCCTGGTCGTGGCGCTGGTCTGCTTCGTGTTCCTGTTCCACATCCGCTCCGGGCTGATCGTCGTGATCGTCACGCCGATCGCCGTGGCGTCGGCGTTCATCGTGATGAACGCGCAGGGCATCAACGCCAACATCATGTCGCTCGGCGGCATCGCCATCGCGATCGGCACGCTGGTGGACGCGGCGATCGTGATGATCGAGAACGTGCACAAGAAGCTCGAGCACCAGCCCGACGAGTCGCGGCGCATGGAAGCGATCTACGAAGGCTGCCGCGAAGTCGGGCCGTCGCTCTTCTTCTCGCTGATGATCGTCGCGCTGTCGTTCCTGCCCGTGTTCACGCTCGAAGCGCAGGAAGGGCGCATGTTCGCGCCGCTCGCCTACACCAAGACGTATGCGATGGTGGCGGCGTCGCTGCTGTCGATCACGCTGGTGCCGGTGCTGATCTGGTACCTCGTGCGCGGACGAATCCGGCCCGAGAATGCGAATCCGGTGAACCGCGCAGCGGCGGCTGCGTACAAGCCCGTGCTGGGGGTCGCGCTGCGTCACCCATGGGCCGTCACCGCGGGCGCCACCTTGCTGGTGCTCGCGACCCTGTGGCCCGCTTCGCGACTCGGCACCGAGTTCATGCCGGAGCTCGACGAAGGCGACCTGCTCTACATGCCGACGACGCTGCCCGGGCTCTCGACCGACGCCGCGCGTTCGCTGCTGCAGCAGACCGACCGCCTGATCAAGACGGTGCCCGAGGTCGAGCGTGTCTTCGGCAAGGCCGGCCGCGCCGAGACCGCCACCGATCCTGCGCCGATCGAGATGTTCGAAACGACGATCATGCTCAAGCCGCGCGACCAGTGGCGCGCGGGCATGACGCCGGAGAAGCTCAAGGCCGAACTCGACGCGCTGGTGAAATTCCCCGGTGTGTCGAACGCCTGGGGCTATCCGATCAAGACCCGCATCGACATGCTCGCGACCGGTATCCGCACTCCGGTCGGCATCAAGATCATGGGTCCGGACCTGGCGACGATCCAGCAACTCGGCCAGAAGATCGAGACGATCGTGAAGGCCGTGCCGGGGACGACGTCCGTCTACGCCGAACGCACGGCCACGGGGCGCTACGTCGACATCGACATCGATCGCGTGGCGGCCGGGCGCTACGGACTCAACATCAAGGACGTGCAGGACATCGTCGGCAGCGCGGTGGGTGGCATGACGGTCAGCTACACGGTGGAAGGCCTCGAGCGCTACCCGATCAACCTGCGCTATCCGCAGGAATTCCGCGATTCGCTCGAGAAGCTGCGGCAGCTGCCCATCGTGGCGCCCACGGGCGCGAACGTGACGCTGCAGGACGTCGCGCGGGTCGAGATCGCCGACGGACCCGGCATGATCCGCAGCGAGAACGCGCGCCCGTCGGGCTGGGTCTTCGTCGACATGCAGGATCGCGACCTCGGCGGCTACGTGAGCGACGCCAAGGCCCGCATCGCCGAGGAACTCGTGCTGCCGGCGGGCTACAGCCTGAGCTGGTCCGGGCAGTACGAATACCTGGAGCGTGCGGTCGAGCGCCTGAAGCTCGTCGTGCCGCTCACGCTCGGCATCATCGTCCTGCTGCTGTACCTGAATTTCCGCAATGCACGCGACGTCGGCCTGATCCTGTTCACGCTGCCTTTCGCGCTGGTCGGCGGCGTCTGGCTGCTGTACTTCCTCGATTACGATCTCTCGATCGCGGCAGCCGTCGGCTTCATCGCGCTGGCGGGGGTCGCGGCGGAGACTGGCGTGGTGATGGTCATGTACCTCGAGCACGCGTGGGCCGAACGTCGTGCGCTGGCGGCCAGCGAGAGCCGGGAGCCGACGCGACGCGAGCTGCGGGAAGCGATCGTCGACGGCGCGCTGCTGCGGCTGCGGCCGAAGCTGATGACCGTCATCACGATCATCGTCGGCCTGCTGCCGATCATGTGGGGATCAGGCACGGGTGCGGCCGTCATGCGCCGCATCGCGGCGCCGATGGTCGGCGGCATGGTGTCGGCCACGGTGCTGACGCTGGTGCATCATTCCGTCGCTGTACCTGCTGCTGAACGGCTGGAAACTCCGCGACGACGAGGGCTGACCGCGCGGGCTTCATAAAGATTCAGAACCCTTCAGGACAGGCGACGCGTCCCTGCGGCATGTTGCGTCCACGGCGGTGAACCCACCGTCGTGGACGTGACCCACCCGGACAGGAGTGCCGCCATGGAACGCAGGAAAAAATCGAAGGGACAGCAAGTCACCGCTGATCCGGCTCGTCGGCCTGGAGGCCGCCGTCGCAGTCACGGGCATGGCGGCGATGACGGGCGCCGCCGCATGGCGGCGCCCGGCGACCTCGATCCGTCGTTTGGCGATGTCGGGCGGCAGTCGAACGTCGGAGAGCCCGACCGATTTCCTGAGCCTCTGGTCGGTCGATGTGCAGGACGACGACTCCGTGCTGTTCGGCGGGCGGCGGCGAGTACTGACTACTACGGCTGCGTACGAGGACTATTTCGTCGGGCGACTGCTGCCGAACGGCACGCCTGACGCAAGCTTCGCCGCCGCGACGCTGGAGAACACGGCCGTCTACGACACCACGCTGCAGTCCGACGGCAAGCTCATCGGCGTCGGCACCGCGAAGCAGCCGGACGGCAAGAACAAGCTGCTGGTATTCAGGCTGCGGCCGGACGGGGCGCTCGATTCCGATTTCGGCCTCGGTGGACTCGTCATCGATCAGCGACGGCAGCGCAAGCCGCGAGGCCGGTTATTCGGTCGTCGTCGATCCGGACGGCCGCATCGTCGTCGCGGGCCAGCGCGGCTGACAGCCTGCTGGTCGCGAGGTTGACGGCCGAACGGCACTCTGGATGCGGGCTTCGGCTCGGGCGGGGTTTACCTCGGCCCTCGAACGCGCAGTGGCGTCCAGCGTGCGCATCGCTCGTGCCGCCAGCTGGCGGCTACCGCGTCATGGCGTCACTCGCCGACGGGGCATCGGGTCTGGCACTGCAGCGTGTTCGGCCTGACGGCCGCCGGTGTCGCTCGATGCCGCGTTCGGCAACGCCGGGCTTGGCGACCGTGCAGCCGCCGGGAGGGGGATCGCGCAGTCGTGCTCGTCCACTGGCGGTGCAGGCCGACGGCCGCATCCTGCTTGGCGGCACGGCATGGACGACGGCGATGGCTATGTCGGCCGGCTGCTGCCGAACGGCTGCTGGCGATCCGGTTTCGACTGCGGACGCGGTGCCGGGCCGATTCAGGTCGGTGACCGCGCTGGCCGCTGGCGCAACCGGGTCGATCTTCGTCACGGGCAGCGACCGGGCGGGACTTTTCCGGAGCGCTGGTCGTCCGGCTGCTCGCCGACGGTACGCTGGACACGCTTTTTGGACGAGCCGGTGCGACCAGTGTCGACCTGCACGGCGAGCCGCGCCAGCTTCCCCTCCATCAACGACATGAAGGTCGTGGACGGCGACGGGCTCGTCGTCGGCGGCAACAGCAATTGCCAACTGGTCTAGGCGCGAGGCATGTTCGTGGCTCGGCTGCTCGGCAACGCCGGCGGCGGCCCCGGCGTCCTCGGCATGAAGCAGGAGCGGTGTCTCGCGGACCGAGCAAGGCGGGCAGGCCGTGCTGTCAGTGCGCCGAACGGGCGGCAGCACGGGCGCCAGTCGCCGTGACGTACTCCACCCGCGACTTTGCCGCTCCTCCCGTGAACGGCCCGCACTACGCTCCCGGCGAGCGCGCGACCGGCGGCGCCGACTACACGGCCACGACCGGCCGGTTGACCTGGGCGGACGGCGACGTGAGCGAGCGCGAGATCGTGGTGCCGATCGCCGCCGACACGATCGGCGGAGACGACCGGAGTGGTTCGAGGTCGTGCTCGAGTCGCCCGGAGGGCGGTGCCGGGCTCGGAGCGTTCGGCGCCGACGTCGAAATTGCCGGTGCGAGCTATCCCGGTGGGCGAGTTCTCGATTCAAGCGGCGCACCCAGCGGTGAGCGGAGGGCGCTCAGGCGGCGTTCTACGTCAGCCGCAACTACTACGGCCAGGGCGCCGTTTCCGTCACGGTGCGGGTCGCCGCGGGCGGCAGCGCAACGCCGGGCAGGACTTCAGCAGTCCGGGCAGCAGCGACTGGCAGGACGTCGTGCTGACGTGGGCCGACGGTGAAACGGGGCCGAAATACCGTGCCGGTGCACGATCACACGCGACGAACAGCAGCGAGACCAGACGGAGATCCTTCACGCTGGAACTCGCGTCACCGACCGGCGGGGCGTCGCTCGGCGACGCGACGCAGGCGAGCGTCGATCGTGTCTCGACCGTCGCCGCCCGACAGCAACGTCGGTGGCGGCAGCGGCGGCGGTGGTGGCGGAGTTTCGGCTGGCTCGGCGCGATCCTGTTCGGACTGTTGGGCGCGTGTCGCCGTCGCTGATCCGGCAAACGCCAGCGTCGCCAGAGGATTAAAATGGGCGGATGGAATCTCCATCCGCCCATTCCCCGCAGCACGACTGCTGCAGCAAGCCCGGCAGCAGTTCCCGTCGTCGAGCCGGTGCCAGTCGCCGAATCGGCCGCGCTGCCGGCGAGCTGCTGCCACGCAGCGGCTGCGCCCCACGCGGCTGCAGCGCCCGCTGCGCGCTTGCTGGCTCCCGGCGAAGTGCTCTACGTCTGCCCGATGTGCCCGGGCGTCGAGAGCGCCGTGCCCGGCGCCTGCCCGAAGTGCGGCATGGCGCTCGAACGTGCCGTGCCGCTGGCAACGGCCGGCGACGATCCGGAACTGCTCGACATGCAGCGGCGGTTCCGTTGGGCTGTCGTATTCACGGTGCCGCTCGTCGCGCTCGCGATGGGCGGCATGCTCGGTTGGTTGCCGCGCGCGCTGAGCGGTGCGGCCAGCGGCTGGCTGCAGTTCGCGCTGGCCACGCCCGTCGTCCTCTGGTGCGGTGCGCCGCTGTTGCAGCGCGGCTGGCTGTCGCTGCGCTCGCGCAGCTTCAACATGTTCACGCTGATCGCGCTCGGCGTCGCCGTGGCGTACGGCTTCAGCGCGCTGGCCGTGATGTTCCCGCAGGTCGTCCCGCATGCGTTTCGCCATGGCGAGACGACGGGCCTGTACTTCGAGTCCGCTGCGATGATCGTCACGCTCGTGCTGCTCGGCCAGGTGCTCGAGCTGCGCGCGCGGGCACAAGACGGGGGCCGCGCTGCGGGCACTGCTCGATCTCGTGCCGCGCAAGGCGCACCGGATCGAGCCCGATGGGCAGCGAAGCGGAAGTCGAGCTCGACGCACGTGCACGCCGGCGACACGCTGCGCGTGCGGCCGGGCGAAAAGATTCCCGTGGACGGCACGGTGCTCGAAGGCGCGGGCGCGGTCGACGAGTCCATGCTCACCGGCGAATCGATCCCGGTCGACAAGGCAGCGGGCGATGCCCTGATCGGCGGCACGGTCAATGGCGGTGGCGCCTTCGTCATGCGCGCCGACCGCGTCGGCGCGCGCGACGCTGCTCGCGCAGATCGTGCAGACCGTGGCCGACGCGCAGCGCAGCCGGGCGCCGGTGCAGGCGCTGGCCGACCGTGTGTCGGCGTGGTTCGTGCCGGCCGTCATCGCGGTCGCCGTCCTCGCTGCGATCGTCTGGCTGAGCGTCGGGCCCGAGCCGCGCCTCGCGTTCGCTCTCGTCGTCGCGGTGAGCACCCTGATCATCGCGTGCCCGTGCGCGCTGGGACTCGCGACTCCGATGTCCATGACGGTGGCCATGGGCCGCGGCGCCCAGGCCGGCGTGCTGTTCCGCAATGCGGATGCGCTCGAGCGGCTCGAACACGTCGACACGCTCGTGTTCGACAAGACGGGCACGCTGACTCGCGGCCGGCCCGAAGTCGTGACCGTGCTGCCGGTCGACGGCGTGCCCGAGAACGAGCTGATGCGTTTCGCCGCGAGCCTCGAGCAGGCGAGCGAGCACCCGCTCGGGCAGGCGATCGTGCGCCACGCGCTCGCGCGCGGCCTGCGCCTGGGGCGCAGCTACGGATTCGAGGCCTTTCCCGGCGCGGGCGCCGCCGGCGTCGTGCAGTTGCGCAAGGTGCTCGTCGGCAACGAGGCGCTGCTGCAGTCGGAGCGCATCGATCCGGGTTCGCTGGTGACCGAGGCCGGCCACCTGCGCGAGCACGGGCAGACCGTGGTGTTCGTCGCGGTCGACGGCCACCCGATCGGGCTGATCTCGCTCGCGGATCCGCTCAAGGACGAGGCGTGGGACGTGGTCAAGTCGCTGCAGGACCTCGGTCTGCGCGTCGTGCTCGTCTCGGGCGACCACGTCACCTCGGCGCGGGCGATCGCGGAGCAGGCCGGCATCAAGGAATTCCACGGCGGCATCGATCCGGCCGGCAAGGCGGAGATGCTGCAGCAGCTGCGGGCCGAAGGCCGCGTGGTGGCCATGGCAGGCGACGGCATCAACGATGCGCCGGCGCTCGCCGTTGCCGACGCCGGCATCGCCATGGGCGCCGGCACGGACGTCGCCAAGCAGACGGCAGGCGTCGTACTGGTGAGCAACGACCTGCGCGGCCTGGTCCGCGCCTTCCGGCTCAGCGAGAAGACGATGCGCAACGTGCGCCAGAACCTCTGGTTCGCGTTCGGCTACAACGCGCTCGGCGTGCCGCTCGCGGCCGGCGTGCTGTACCCGGTCTTCGGCTGGCTGCTCTCGCCGTGGATCGCCGCGGCCGCGATGTCGTTGAGTTCGGTCAGCGTCATCTCGAACGCGCTTCGGCTGCGCCGGGCCAAGCTCGACTGACGGTCGTTTGCTACCATCGACGCATGACGCAAGACCCTCGATTCCAACCCGCGCCGCGACGGCTACCGCATGCCCGGCGAGTTCGAGCCGCATGCGGGCTGCTGGATGCTCTGGCCCGAGCGTCCCGGACAACTGGCGGCTCGGCGCCAAGCCGGCGCAGCAGGCGTTCGTGACGCTGGCGACTGCCATCGCAGGCAGCGAGCCCGTCACCGTCGGCGTTTCCGCGGCGCAGTACGCGAATGCACGCCGCCATGCTGCCAGCGGCGGTCCGCGTCGTCGAGTTGTCGAGCAACGATGCCTGGGTGCGCGACGTCGGCCCGACCTTCGTCGTCAACGACCGGGGCGGCCTGCGCGGCATCGACTGGCAGTTCAACGCCTGGGGCGGCCTGCAGGGCGGGCTGTACTTTCCCGTGGGACCGCGACGACGCGGTCGCGCAGAAGGTCATCGAGATCGAAGGCTGCGACCGTTACCGCGCGCCGTTCGTCCTCGAGGGCGGCGCGATCCACGTCGACGGGCAGGGCACGCTGATCACGACCGAGGAGTGCCTGCTCAATCCGCAACCGCAATCCGCACCTGTCGCGCGCGCGAGATCGAGACGCAGCTCAAGCGCTACCTCAACGTCGAGGTGATCGTCTGGCTCGGCAAGGGCGTGCACCTCGACGAGACCGACGGCCACGTCGACAACCTCTGCGCCTACGTGCGACCCGGCGAGGTCGTGCTGACCTGGACCAACGACCGCAACGACCCGCAGTACGAAATTTCGCGCGATGCGTACGAGCGGCTGCAGGAAGCGCGCGACGCGCGCGGCCGTCGCTTCAAGGTGCACAAGCTGCAGCAGCCCGGGCCGCTGCACATGACGGCCGAGGAGGCGGCGGGCGTCGACGTCGCCGAAGGCTCGCAACCGCGCTCGGCCGGCAACCGGCTGGCAGCGTCCTACGTGAATTTCTACATCGGCAACCGGCGCATCGTGTGCCGCAGCTCGATCCGCGGCGCGACCGGGACGCGCATGCGCAAGCTCAAGGAGCTGTTCCCGAAGCACGAGGTCGTCGCCGTGCCCGGCCGCGAGATCCTGCTCGGCGGCGGCAACGTCCACTGCGTCACGCAGCAGGTGCCGCTGGCGCGCGACCGTCGCCGCTGAGGCGTGCCATGGCCACGACTCGCCGGCTGCACGAGGCCCTGAGCGGACGCCGCCTGACGCGGCTCGAGTACGAGCACGCGCTGCCCAAGCTGCAGGATGCGCTGCTCGACGCGCAGTTCACGCTGCGGCAGGCGGGCAAGCATGCGGTCGTGCTGATCGTGACCGGCATTCCGGCGGCCGGCCGCAGCGAAGTCGTCAACGAATTGCTCGGCTGGCTCGATCCCAAGCTCGCCACCGTCTACGGCTTCCACGCGCCCAACGACGTCGAACGCGAGCGGCCGACGCTCTGGCGTTACTGGCGGCTCATGCCGCCGAAAGGCCGGATCGCCATCCTGCACGGCGGCTGGTACCAGGACCTGCTGCTCGGTGCCGCCGGTCTCGGCGCGAAGACGGCATCGAGCCCGGCGCAGCTGCGTCGTGGCCGTCGAGCGCGTGCGGCAGCTGGAGCGGATGCTGGTGCGGGACGGCGTGGTGTTGTGCAAGGTGCACCTGCACGTCGCGCCCGAGACGCAGCAGAAGCGTCTCGCCAAGCTGCAGGCGAACAAGACCACGCGCTGGCGCGTGACGCAGGAGGATCGCTGGCTGGCGCGCAACTACCGGCCCGTCGAGCGCGCGCTTCGAGCGCACGCTGGCCGCCACCGAGCAGCCCCTCGCGCCGTGGCACGTCGTGGACGGCACGGACCGGCAGCATCGCGCGCTCGAGGTCGGGCGCCAGTTGCTGGCCGCGATCGCAGCACGCGGACGACGCCGATCCGCTCGCGCCGGAGACTGCACCGAAGAGCGCCGCGGCAGCCGCTCGCCGCACGCTCGATTCGCGACGAAACCGCCGGGTGACGCGCCCAGCGACGACGAGTACGACGCGGAGCTCGAGCGGCTGCAGGGCCGGCTCGCGCTGCTGTCGCGGCGCAAGCGCTTCGAGCGCCACGCGGTCGTCGTCGCGTTCGAAGGCATGGATGCCGCCGGCAAGGGCGGGGCGATCCGTCGTGTCACGGCCGCGCTCGATGCGCGCCAGTTCCGCGTCGTGCCGATCTCGGCCCCGTCGCCCGAGGAACTCGCGCGGCCCTACCTCTGGCGCTTCTGGTTCCACCTGCCGCCGCGCGGCAATTACACGATTTTCGATCGCAGCTGGTACGGGCGCGTGCTGGTCGAGCGGGTGCGGGGCTTCGCGCAGGCGCCCGACTGGCAGCGCGCCTATGACGAGATCAACGAGTTCGAGCGCCAGCTCGCCGAGCACCGCGTGATCGTCGCCAAGTTCTGGCTGGCGGTGAGCCGCGAGGAGCAGCTCGAGCGTTTCGCCGAGCGCGACCGCAATCCGCTCAAGCGCTTCAAGGTCGATCCCGAGGACTGGGCCAACCGCAAGCACTGGAACGCGTACCAGCGCGCGGCGCAGGACATGCTGGCGCGCACCGACACCGCGCCACGCACCCTGGACGGTCGTGCCCGCCGACGACAAGCGCCACGCGCGCCTCGCGGTGCTGCGCGCGCTCGGCGACCGCATCGAAGCCGCGCTCGGCTGACTGCGCCACGACACACCGCCGGAGATCGCCTTGCCGCACATTGCCCTGGTGAGCACGTTCGACGCGCTCGCACTCGACGAAGACATGCCGCCGCTCGTGGATGCGCTCGTGCGCCGGGGCGCAACGGTGTCGACGCCGTGCTGGGACGATCCGGCCGTGGACTGGTCGTCGTTCGACCTCGCCGTGCTGCGTTCGACCTGGAATTACGTCGAGCGCATCGACGAGTTCCGCGCCTGGACGCGGCGGTGCTCGCAGCAGACCCGGCTGCTTCAACCCGCCGGAGGTCGTGGACTGGAACACCGACAAGCACTACCTCGCGCACCTGCATCGCGCGGGCGTGCCGGTCGTGCCGTCACGGTTCGTCGAGCCGGGCGAGGAGCCGCAGGCGGCACTGCGGCATTTCCTGACGGGCGCCGCCGATTCGCTCTCCGCCGGGCGTGCCGTGCCGTTCGACCAGTTCGTGATCAAGCCGTCGATCGGCGCGGGATCGCGCGATACGGCCCGCTACCGCTGCACCGATGCGGACCGTGCGCTCGAGCACCTGTCGCGACTCGTCGTCGACGAGCGGCGCAGTGCGCTGCTGCAGCCTTACCTTGCGAGCGTCGACGAGGTCGGCGAGACGGCGCTGATCTATTTTGGCGGCGACGCCAGCCATGCGATCCGCAAGGGACCGTTGCTGCGGCTCGACTCCGCGCTGGTCGCAGGGACTGTTCGCGCCCGAGGAGATCACCGCGCGACAGCCGGGCGCCGACGAGCAAGCGCTCGCGGCGGCGGCTTACGCTGCGATCCCGTTCGCCGCGCCGCTCTATGCGCGGATCGACATGATCCGCGACGACCGGGGCGACCCGGTGATCCTCGAACTGGAAATGACGGAGCCGTCGGTGTTCCTGGCCCACGCCCCGGGCAGCGCGGATCGACTGGCCGGGCTGCTGGTCGAGCGCAGCGGCGCCTAGAACCAGCCGGAGACGAACAGCCGGAACACGTCGGCGTCGAAGCCGTAGAGCGTCCTCGGTGCCCGGTGCGCCACCGGTGCGTGATGTCGCGGAAGTCGTCGTACTGGTAGTGGATGCGATCGTAGAACAGGTTGACGGTCGACCGGCGCATGCGGTCCCAGCCGAGCGAGGGCAGCTCGTAGGTCGCGCCGAGGCTGAACATGTGGCTCGTGAACGTGCTCAGTTCCTTGTCGCGCGCCAGGAAGTTCTGCGCGTCGGCACGCGGGAACAGGTCGGAGTAGAAGTCCGCCGCCGACTGGTCGTACCAGCGGTAGCCGGCCTCGAAGATCCAGCGCTTGCCCCAGGGGTGCGTGTAGCCGAGCGACACGGTGTTGGCGTCGATGCCCCAGGTGTCGGTGTAGAAGCGGTACTCGCCGTGGATCGCCGCGCGATACGGCAGGAAATAGCGCGCGTTCACCGCGACGGCGTTGCTGGTGCGGGTGTGCGGGTACACCTCGGGCTGGAACGAGAAGCCGCGCGCGCTGGTCGTCGTCGAGGTAGCGCACCGAGCGATACGGGTTGTTGAGGAACCCCTCGTCGGTGATCACCTCGTAGTTGAGGCCCGGCCATCAGCCGCGGCGTCAGGATCTGCTGCAGGCCGAAGCGGTAGTTGCGGCGGTCGACGGTCTCCTCGAACGCGTTGTCGCCGTTCTTGCGCACTTCGTCCCAGCCCTGGCTGAAGCCGAACGAGACGGTCGTCAGGTCGCCGAAGAGGTCCTGGCTCAGGTCGAAGCTCGCGGTGTTCGCGGTGTAGTCGCTTTCGTCGCTCAGCGTGTAGCTCACGCTGTACTGCGTCTTGCCCTGCAGCATGTCGAACGCGAGGCTGCCCTGCGTGCGCTCTTCCTTGTACGGGCTCGCCGTCGTCATCACGTCGATCGACGCGCTCGACACCATGTCCATGTAGTAGTTGGCCGAGACCGAGTACTTCTCGGCGAACTTCTTGCGCAGCAGCAGCGACGGGCCGTCGATCGTGACGCCGCCGCCGTCGTAGCGGTGGTAGAGCACGTCGGCGCGGTCGTCCGGCAGCACGGCCGCGTACGCGGCGCTGCTCGCCGCCAGCGCGAGGCCGGCGAGTGCAAGGAGTCGGGTCGTGCCGTGCGCGAGCCATCCCGTGTCGCCTCAGTTGCAGCCGCAGCCGCCGCCGTGGCTGCCGGTCGCGCCGCGCGCGCCTTCGCGCGCCTCGAACACGTGGTTGAGGTAGGCCGCAGCGACCGGGTCGCGCTCGGCCGACATCACGATGTCCGCGAAGTACTGGCGCTCGTACGGCTTGACCCACGGCTCGACGCTGCTGCAGCCGGTGGCTCCGCCGCGAGGCCCAGCAGCAGCGCGAGGCGGACGCATGGCGCAGCGTCTGGCGCATCGTCGGCGCATGGTCACTCCTTCACCAGGCTGCGGATCATGTCGGCGTACTTCGCTTCGTCGCCCGGCTTGTAGCCGCGGTGGACGTAGCGCACCTGGCCCTTGCGGTCGACGAAGACCGTGCTCGGCATGCCTTCGACGCCGAAGCTGCCGGCCACCGCGCTGTCCGTGTCGAACAGGATCGGAAAGGTGACCGGCACGCCCTTGAGCCACGTCACCGCCGCTGCGCTGTCGGGCTCGACGTTGACGCCGAGCAGCGTGAAGCCGAGCGGCTCGTACTTCGCGTGCAGCTGCGCGAGCAGCGGCATTTCCTGCCGGCAGGGACCGCACCACGTCGCCCAGAAATTGATCATCACGACCTGGCCCTTGAGGTCGGCGAGCCGGACCTTGCCGCCGTCGCGGGCGGGCAGCGAGAAGTCGGGTGCGGCCGAACCCGGAGTGGCCGCGGCCGCGGCGATGCCCGGCAGCGACAGCGCGAGACAGCAGGCGAGCAGCAGGCGGCGTGCAGTATTCATGGCGCGCTCCTCAGAAGAACGCGGTGACGCCGAACCCGACCTGCAGGTTCTGCGTGAGCTTGTTCTCGCCGAGCAGGTCGCTCTCGAACATGTGGTCGCGCACGTCGAGGTGCACGGCGATCCAGTCGTTCGCGAGCACGCGCAGGCCGGCGCCGAGCGCCACGGTGAAGTGGTCGTCGCCCGCGAAGTTCGTGCTGCCGGCGCCGAGCGTGAAGTAGACGGCGCTCGGCATCGCGCGCTTGCCGCCGAAGAACACTTCGCCGGGCAGCGCGTTCCAGCCGAGGGCGAGGTCGTAGTAGGTGAACTGGCGCTCGCTGTCGGTCAGCAGTTCGGCCGAGCCGCTCAGGTCCTCGTAGCTGGTCCTGCCGGCCTTCGACGATGCCGATCGTGGCCTCGGCGAACAGGTCCTCGGTGAAGTGATAGGCGATGCGGCCGCCGTACAGCAGGCTCGAGCCGAAGTCCTCGATGCTGATCGTGCCGACGAAGAGGCCGGCTTCGAAGTTCTCGGTGTCGATGCCGGGCGGCTCGACCTCGCGCCGCTTGACGGCGGCTCGACGACCTGCGGCTGCTGTGCCGGCAGCGCCGACGGATCGCTCGCCGGTTGCCCGGCCGATTGCGCGGCCGCGCTGCCCGGCAGCGCCGCAACGGCGGCGAGTGCCGTCAGAAGAAGTACGTGAAGGCCACGGTCCATGCGTCGATCTCCTCGTTCTCGTCGCGGCTCGTGAACACGACGTAGCTGCGGTACTCCGCCTGCAGCAGGAAGCGGTTGGTCAGGAAGCCGCGCACGCCGAGGCCGGCGTAGGCGGTGGTGTCGGTGCGGTCCTCGGCCTGCACCAGCGTGGCCTTGGGCGAGATCGTCAGCACGCCGCCGCCGATGCCGACGAACGGCGACACGCGCCACTGCGGCATGAACACGTGGGCGATGCCGGCCGTGCCGAGCCAGCCGTTCGAGAAGTTGCCCAGCAGGTGATTGACGTCGGCCCGGACCAGCAGGTTCGGCGTGAGCGCATAGGCGCCCGCGACGGTGACCACGTTGGCGCCGCCGAAGTCACCGGTGCCGAGGCCGACTTCCCAGTGGTGCTCGGTGCGCGCCTCGGGCTCCGGTCCGGCCACCTGGACGGGAGCGCCGCCCGGCGTCAGCGTGCGCTCGAGCTGGGAGCGATGCACCCAGCCCTCGCGGCCGTTGCCGGTGCGCACCTTGATCCAGTCGGTGCGCTGGCGCAGCAGCTCGATCGTCGCATTGCGCTCGACGGAGTACGTGGCGGGAAAGCCGCGCCCCGGGCCACTGCGCAGGTCGACGAACGCGTCCTGCACGACCACCGTCGCCGGCTCCTTGCCGGCGCGGGCGTGCGCAGGCGGGCTCGCAGCGCAGAGCGCGAGACAGCAGGCGAGCAGTGGTCGAAAGCCGAGTCCGTTCAATTCAGCGGCGCCGCAAATGGGTCGTTGAAGTATTGGGCACCGATGTCGGTCCATTCCGAGACGAGCTTCAACTCCACGGGCGTCAGCCGGCCCGCGTGCGTGCCGCCGGGCGCGAACAATGAGAAGAACGTCACAGAGCCGTTCGCGCCGCCCGCCCGCAGCGCAGGCGCGACCGGCACGGTCGAGAACTGCGGCAGGCCCGTCACCGGGTCGACGCCGGTCTGCACGAGCCGGTCCTGCAGCGTGCCGTTGACCAGTTCCTGTTCGGCGTCGGTGGCCAGCAGTTCGCGGTAGGCATGGAACTGCGTGGGCACGTCGGCCGACGGCCCGTCGGTCAGTTCGAGCTGCGCGGCCGGGACCCGTGCCGCGCCGTCGGCAGCGCGAGCCGAATGGCACGCCATGCAGGTGTCGTCACGCAGCACGGTGCCGTCGGCGGCCAGCGTCACGCGCGGCTTGCTCCACAGCGGGTGGATGTGCCGCTCGTAGTGGATCGTGATGCGGCAGCCGGCACGCCAGCTCGTCACGCAATCCGGCGTGGTCGGCGCCGGGGTCGTCAGGTCGCGTAGTCGTAGGCGAAGGCCGCATCCGGCGCGACGGCCGGCGGCGACCGGGTCGGTCCAGACGTCGGCAAACCGGATCGACGTGCTCGGCTGCAGGTCGGCGCAGTCCGTCTGGCAGCTGATGCGCGCGCGCACCTGCGCCATCGTCTCGCCGAAGTCCGCGAAGAACGCCGGGTTCGTGTTCGGGAACGGCACGCCCGTGCCCGGTGCGCCGGCGTTGGCCGCGGCGAACAGGTTGCCGCGGCCGTGCGAATCGTCGCGCGTCGCCACGTGGCAGCCGTTGCAGTTCAGTTCCTGGCCCGCGCGCACCTGCAGCCAGTTGTCGTGCCGGCCGCCGATGCGGCGTCCGTTGGCGTCGAGCACCGTGATCGCGAACGCCACGTCGGCCGGCACCTTGACGCGGACCGAGCCGTCCGGCTCCACCGGCGCGTAGCCGAGGATCTCGCGCATGCCGAACGCGCGGGTCACGCCGAAGGCGCTGCCGTCGAAATCGCGCACGTCGTCGTCCGGAAGGCTGACCGCCTTCTCGATGCGCAGGAAGCGCGCCGGCCGCTGCGGCCGCGAGCGTGCGCGCGGGATCGCGCAGCACGGCGATGCCGCCCGGCGCCGTGTCGACGCCGGCGATGTCGTAGACGCTGCGGATGTCGAGCAGGCCGACGCCCTCGGCCTCGAGGTCGGCATCGAAGTCGACGCCGGCGACCGGATCGAGCAGGACGGCCGGCAACGCGCGCGGCTGCAGCGCGACGATGTCGGTGAACATCGTGCCTTCGACCGGGGCTCGACACGGGCAGCTGCGTCTGCTGCGCGGGATCGTAGATCCACACGCCATACAGCGGCGCGGCGGTGGGCGTCGCGCCGGCCGCGAGGCGGTCCGCGGTGCACGGCACGATCGTGCGGTGGCGGCGCCGTGGTCGTTCCAGCAGGCGGCACTGCGTCCAGGTGAGCAGGATGCGGCCCGTGCCGTCCTGCAGCGGGAACGCCGCGTTGTAGCGGCCGCCGGGCGACGGGCCCTCGACCGTGCGCACGTCGTTGATGGTGGCCGCCACCTGCGCCGGGCCGGTCAGCACGCCGCGGTTCGGCAGCGTCGGCTGGGTGATCTCGACGAAGTTCGCGGTGTCGATCTCGAGCAGCTGGCCGCCGAGGTCCGGCGCCTCGAACGGCTGCACACGCACGAGCAGCTTGCCGTTCGCCATCGGCGCGGGTCGAGGAAGTGCACGTCCTCGCCGTCGGTGCCGGTGGCGTGGCTGTGCGCGCCGTACAGCAGCTGCAGGTCGCTGCCGTCGGGGCGCATCGTGTACAGGTTGATCTCGTCGTGACCGGGCGCGTTGTCCCAGCGGCTGAACACGACGCGGCCGTCCGGCAGCACGGCCGGATCGAGGTCGTGGCTCTGGTTGAACGAGATCTGCCGGATGCCCGAGCCGTCCGCGTTCATCACGTGCAGCACGAAGGCGGGCTCGTCGTCGCTCTCGTCCTGCGCGGCGAACTGCGGCTTGCCCTCGTCGAGCAGGATCGCCTTCGACTGCCGCTGCCGCGTCGACGAGAACACGATGCGGCCGTCCGGCAGGTAGTGCGGCGCGACGTCGTCGCCTTCGCGGGCCGCCGTGTCCGACGTGATCACGCGCCGCAGCAGCTGCGCGTCGAGGTCGTATTCCCAGATGTCCCAGGTCGGCTGGTCGTCGGGCGCGGCGCCGTCGATCTTCGGCTCGCGCAGCGCGAACACCAGCTTGCGGCCGTCGTACGACGGCTCGACGTCGCGGACGTCGCCGAGTCCCCTGGTGATCGCGGCGGTGACGTTGCGCTCGGCCGACGGACGGCGATGCGCGGTCGCGCACGTACAGGTCGGCGCCCGGCTGGAACGGCAGCAGTTCGCGCACGTCGGGCGCGAGCGCATTGCCGGTCGGCACCGGGCGCTTGACGTAGGCGATCGGGAAATCGAGCACGACCGGATCCGGCGACTGGCCGCCGCCGGGGCTGGCGCCGCCGCCGCCGTCGCTGCTCGTGCACGCGGCGAGCGCCGCCACGGCCAGCAGCAGGCCCAATGGACTTCCAGTGTTGCGGGCGACCGCGTGCGGTCGCTGCCAGACGTGCTCCCATCGTTTTTCCTCGCGGCGATCCTGCGCGTCCTGCCGCCGCGCAGGCGTCTTCTCGCATAAGTGGCCGCTCGATGTGACGTTTGTGGCGCCCGTTGTGTGAGCGCCCTCTCACAAACGAGAACGTCGCTTTGCGCGACCCGCCCGCAGGCCACAGATTCCGTCGCCACGGCGGCCGTCGGCTGCCGAAGGGAGGGTGGATGCCACAGACCAGGACGTCGAACGCCCGCGGTGCGCGCAGCTTGCGCAGTGCGTTCGTCGAGCCTCTGCCTCGTGGCCGTCACGCTGCTGCCGGCCGCGGCGCAGGCGGATGCGCGCTCGCAGGCCAAGCGCATGCACGACCGGCTGGCGGGCGTGCCGCCGACCGAGGCCGTGCTGACCTCGATGGCCAGCGACATCGCGGCCGGTCGCGCGACCGACGCCGCCTACACGGCCATGCAGCACCGCGCGTTCTACGACGTGACGCTGAAGAACTTCGCGATGCCGTGGACCAACCGCGACCAGACGGTGTTCGCGCCGCTCAACGACTACGTCGCGACCGTCATCGGCATGGTGCGCGACGACGTCGCCTTCGACCGCGTGCTGTACGACGACATCCTGTACGTCGGGCGCAGCGGCTCCGGCGTGCCCGGCTACTCGGCCTCGAGCAACGACCACTACGCGGCGCTCGAGTCGCAGGGCGTCAACCTCAAGGACGACCTGGTGCGGACGACGCAGTCGTCGGCCAGCGGCCTGCCGGCCGAGGCGACGGCCGGCGTCATGACGACGCGCGCCGCGGCGCAGGCGTTCTTCATCGCCGGCACCAACCGCGCGATGTTCCGCTACACGCTGATGAACCACCTCTGCACGGACCTCGAGCAGGTGCAGGACACGACGCGCCCGCCGGACCGCATCCGGCAGGACGTGAGCCGCAGCCCGGGCGGCGACAGCCGCATCTTCCTCAACAACTGCATCGCCTGCCACTCCGGGCATGGACCCGATGACGCAGGCGTTCGCGTACTACGACTACGACGAGACCGCGGGCCGCATGCTCTACACGCAGGGCGTGGTGCGGCCGAAGTACTTCAACAACAAGGACACGTTCCCCGCGGGCTACTCGACGCCGGACGACGCCTGGGACAACTACTGGCGCAAGGGCCGCAACTCGCTGCTCGGCTGGGACGGCTCGCTGCCGGGCAAGGGCGCGGGCGCCAAGTCGCTCGGCCGCGAACTGGCGCACAGCGATGCGTTCGCCTCCTGCCAGGTCCAGAAGGTCTTCAAGAACGTCTGCTTCCGCAGCCCAAGCGACGCGCAGGACCGCGCGCGCGTGCAGGCGATGACCGCGAGCTTCAAGGCGAACGGCTACCAGCTGAAGCGGGTCTTCGCCGAAGCCGCCACCTACTGCATGGGCGACTGAGGGAAGGCACATGGAACACACGCATCCTGCGTCTCGCCTCGAAGCTCCGTGGCCTGGCCGTCGTCGCCTGCGCGCTCGCACTGGGCGCGTGCGGCGGCGGCGCCAAGACCGTCGAGAACCCGGTGACGTCCGGCGGCTCGGCGCCGACCTACAGCGGTCCCGGCACCGGCCACGGCCGACGTGCAGGCGTTCAAGATCAACGTCTGGGACAACCTGAAGGCAGCCAACCGCTGCGGCCAGTGCCACGTCGCCGGCGGGCAGGCGCCGCAGTTCGTGCGCCAGGACGACGTCAACCTGGCCTATGCCGCGGCCAACGGGATCGTGACGCTCGCGTCGCCGCGCGATTCGCGCATGGTCCAGAAGGTGGCCGGCGGCCACAACTGCTGGCTCGCCAGCAACGATGCCTGTGCCGACATCCTGACGACGTGGATCACGGCCTGGGCCGGCGCGACCGCGGGCGGCGGCACGACGGGCGTCGTGCTCAAGGCGCCGCCGATCATGGATCCGGGCGCGAGCAAGAGCTTCCCGGCGTCGCCGGCACTGTTCGCGACGACCGTGCATCCGCTCGTCGAGCAGTACTGCTCGCGCTGCCACACGTCGACCGCGGCCGCCGCGCAGTCGCCGTTCTTCGCCTCGAGCGACGTCGACGAGGCGTACGCGGCGGTGAAGACCAAGATCAACCTCGACCAGCCGGCGCTGTCGCGGCTGGTCGTGCGCCTGCGCACGGAGTTCCACAACTGCTGGAGCGACTGCGCGGCGAACGCGAGCACGATGGAGGCCGCGATCCAGGCGTTCGCGAACCAGGTGCCGGCGACGCAGGTGGATGCCGCGCTCGTGTTCTCGAAGGCGCTGCGGATTCCTGACGGCATCGTCGCGAGCGGCGGCAACCGCTACAGCGGCAACATGATCGGGCTGTGGGAGTTCAAGACCGGTCGCGGATCGATCGCCTACGACACCAGCGGCGTCGAGCCGGCGCTCAACCTGAACCTCTCGGGCGACGTGACCTGGGTCGGCGGCTGGGGCCTCAACGTGCGCAGCGGCAAGGCGCAGGGTTCGACCACCGCGAGCCGCAAGCTGCACGACCTGATCAAGGCGACCGGCGAGTACACGATCGAAGCGTGGGTGGCCCCCGGCAACGTGGCGCAGGAGGACTCGCGCATCGTGTCGTACTCGGGCGGCACGACCACCCGCAACTTCATGCTCGGGCCAGACGCTCTACAGCTACGATTTCTACAACCGCTCGACCCGCACCAACGTCGCGGGCGATCCGAAGCTCACCACGGCGGCCGCCGACGAGGACCTGCAGGCGACGCTGCAGCACGTCGTCGCGACGTTCGACCCGGTCCGTGGCCGGCGCATCTACGTCAACGGCGAGTTCACGGGCGACGCGGACCCGGCGTCCGGCGGCGCGATCTCCGACTGGGACGACACCTTCGCGTTCGTGCTCGGCAACGAGGTCTCGGGCGACCGCCAGTTCCAGGGCGTGTTCCGGCTGGTGGCCGTCTACAACCGCGCGCTGACCGACGCGCAGATCCAGACGAACTTCACGGCCGGCGTGGGCGAGAAGTTCTACCTGCTGTTCTCGATCAGCCACCTGGTCGACGTGCCGCAGGCCTACATCCTGTTCGAGGTCAGCCAGTTCGATTCCTACAGCTACCTGTTCGACAAGCCGACGTTCATCAGCCTCGACCCGGCGGCCAGGCCGGGCTCGATCCCGATCGCCGGCCTGCGCATCGGCATCAACGGCACGGAAGCGCCGGTCGGCCAGGCCTACCGCACGCTGGACACGACGATCACCGACTCGCAGTACGGGCCACTGGGCCAGCCGCTCGCGACCGTCGGCACCGTCATCGCGCTGGAGAAGGGACCCGGACACGGACGAGTTCTTCCTGACCTTCGACGTGCTCGGCACGCACCAGAACGTGCGGCTCGATCCGGTGCCGCTGGCGCCGGCACCGCCGGCCGACGTGCAGCGGCCGTCGGACGTCGGGTTGCGCGTGTTCGACGAACTCAACGCGACGATGGCAGAGCTGACCGGCATCAGTCCCCAGGATCCGGCGGTGGCTGCCACCTACGCGACGATCAAGCAGGCGCTGCCCACGGTGGAGACGATCGACACGTTCGTGTCTGCGCATCCGGTCGCGGTGGCACAGCTCTCGATCCAGTACTGCAATGCGCTGGTGGAGAACCCGACGGCGCGTGCGCAGTACTTCCCCGGCTTCGACTTCACGGCCGCGCCCGCGACCGCTTTCGCGCCGGCAGGTCGCGCGATCGTGCTCGACTCGCTGGTGGGACACATGTTGCGGACCAACGTCGCGACCGAGCCCGACGCCGCGGGCGTGCGCAGCGACCTCGACGCGCTGATCACCCGGCTCTCGAGTTGCGGCGGCTCCTGCGCCGCGGATCGAACCAAGACCGTCGTCAAGGCCAGCTGCGCCGCGTTGCTCGGCAGCGCCGCGACGCTGTTGCACTGACCGCCGGCCGCAGCCAAGGACGAACCATGCTCATCCGCAAGACACCGCCGCGCGCGCTGGCCCTCGACGAGCCGATCCGCCACCAGGAGGCGCACAAGCGTCCCGTGACGCGGCGCGACTTCCTGTCGCAGGGCTTTGGCACGGGACTCGCGACCATCGCTGCACCCGGCATCTTCAGCCTGTTTGCCAACCCTCGTTCGGCCATGGCCGCGTTGTCGCCCGACATCGAGGCGCTCAAGACCACCTGCGGCATCGACGTGCAGGGGGCGGGCAAGATCCCGTTCATCTGCATCGACCTCGCGGGCGGCGCGAACATGGTCGGCTCGAACGTGCTGATCGGCGGGCCGGGCGGACAGCTCGATTTCCTGAGCACCGCGGGTTACGGCAAGCTCGGCCTGCCGGGCGACATGCTGCCGGGCATGACCAACGCGACGACCGGCACCAGCTTCACCGACTCCCGGCTCGGCCTCGCGTTCCACAGCGACAGCGCATTCCTGCGCGGCATCCTCGATCGCGTCGCACCGGCGACGGCGGCGTCGATCAACGGCGCGGTGATCGCCGCGCGTTCCGAGAACGACACGGGCAACAACCCGCACAACCCGATGTACGGTATCCACGCGGCGGGCGCCGACGGATCGCTCGCCACGCTGGTGGGCTCGCGCGCTTCGGACTCGGGCGGCAACTCGATGGCGCCGGCGGGCATGATCGACCTTTCGGTGCGCCCCACCAAGGTGGACCGCGCGAGCGACGTCACCGGCCTCGTCGACACCGGCCAGCTCGCGAGCCTGCTGAGCCTCGACGACACCGTGGCGGTGATGGAGGCCATCCAGCGCATCAGCGACCGCAAGCTCAAGGTCATCGATCCGAAGCAGCCCTGGGCCGATCCGAAGCAGACGACCGTCACGCGCAACGAGGTCGTGCGCGAGCTCGTCAGCTGCGGCTACGTCAAGGCAGCCGACGTCGTCGATCGCTATGGCGACCCGACCAGCCTCAATCCCGACCTCGATCCGGACATCGTGGGCGCGGGCGGCATCTTCAGCCGCGCCGAGTACGACAACGATGCGGAGTTCCGCAAGACCGCGGCCGTCATGAAGATGGTGCTGTCGGGCTACGCGGGCGCGGGCACGATCACGCTCGGTGGCTATGACTACCACGGCCAGGGGCGTTCGACCGGCGAGTTGCGCGACCTGCGCGCGGGCCGCTGCATGGGCGCCTGCCTCGAGTACGCCGCGCGCCGCGGCCTGCCGCTGATGCTCTACGTGTTCTCGGACGGCTCGATCTCGGCCAGCGGCCAGGTCGACGACACGACCGATGGCCGCGGCAAGTTCATGTGGACCAGCGACAACCAGGCCACGGCCGCGTCGTTCTTCCTGGTCTACAATCCGCGGCGGTCGACCGAGCCTGCTCAGTACCGGCGCGGGAGGGGCGGCACGCCACCAGCAGATCGGCTATTTCCGTGCGGATGCGTCGGTCGAGACTGCCTCGAGCCCGGCCGCCGGCAACGTCAACCTGCTGGCCGAGACGGTGGTGCTGAATTACATGGCCCTGCACGGTGAACAGGCCCAGTTCGCGTCGCGCTTCCCGCGCAACGGGCTCGGCAACTCGACGCTGCAGGACAGCCTGATCGCCTTCAATCCGATCGTGAGCGGTCGCATCGGCTAGGAGTCCCTTGAACGCATCGATACCGAGTGGCCTCCAGCCCGTCCTGCGCTGCCCACGCTGCGCCGGCGTGCTCGAGGGCGACTCCGCGCTGAGTTGCGCGGCGTGCGGTGTGCGCTATCCCGTGGTCGACGGCATGCCGTGGCTGTTGCCCGCGCCGGATCTCGCGCTCGCCGAATGGCGCGGCCGGCTGCATGCGATGACGACCCACCTCAAGCGGCAGGCCGCGCAGTACCGCGCCGCGCTGCGTCCGGACGTCACGCGCCCCGCGACACGCAACCGGCTCAAGCTGCTGGCGATGGCGTGCTCCGATCACGCGCGGCGCCTGCAGGCGCTGCTGGCGCCGCTCGAGACCGAAACTGAGCCGGCGGCGGCTGCAACGTATGCAGCGCTGGCCCCGGTCGTCGCGACGGCCCAGGGGCTCGCGAGCTATTACGCCAACGTGCACCGCGACTGGAGCTGGGGCGACGAAGAGAATCGCGCGGCGTGTGAGGCCGTCCGTCGTGCGCTGGGCAGCACGCGCGTGGACAGGCTGCTCGTGCTCGGCAGCGGGGCAGGGCGGCTGCCCTACGACCTGCACGCGATCCTGCGTCCCACGCTGACCGTCGCCGTCGACATCAATCCGCTGCTGATGGGCGTCGCGCGCCGGATGTACGCGGCGGAGCGCGTCGATCTCTACGAGTTTCCCGTCGCGCCGCGCGACCTGGCGAGCCACGCCTTGCTGCGCACGCTGACCGCGCCAGCGCGCGCGGAGCCAGGCCTGCATCTCGTGTTCGGCGACGCCAAGCAGCCACCGTTCGCGCCGGGCAGCTTCGATACGGTCGTCACGCCGTGGCTGGTCGACGTCGTCGATACCGATCTCGAAAGCCTCGCGGCGACCGTGAATTCGCTGCTCGCACCGGGCGGCCGCTGGGTCTGCACCGGCACGCTGTTCTTTCAGCAGGCCGATCCCGCGCAGGCGTACTCGAGCGAGGAAGTGCGGGAAATCGTGGCGGAGGCGGGCTTCGAGCCGCCCCAGTTCCAGGCGTCGCGCCAACCGTACCTGGCGTCGCCGGCGAGCCGGCACGCGCGGATCGAGGAGGTCGTGACGTTCGCGGTCCACAAGCAGCGTGAGGCGGAGTTGCCGCTGCGTCCGTTGCCGCCCTGGCTGGCTGATCCGCGGCATCCGGTTCCGCTGTTGCCCGAGGTGGCCGACCACGCGCTTGCCCTCCGCGTGCGTGGCTACGTCGCTGCGCTGGTCGACGGCCGGCGTTCCATGAGCGACATCGCCGCGAAACTCGTCGAGGAACGACTGTTGCCCCCGACCGAGGCGACTGGCATCGTGCGTGACTACCTGCTGCGCCTGCACGACGAGGCCCAGCTGCGACAAGGTATCTGAGGTTTCACGATGCGACCGCTTCGTACTGCTGCTGGCCTTGAACCTCCTGGCCGGCCTCCCGGCCGCGCGTGCCGCGTGGTACGAGCGCGAGGAAGCCATCATGGGCACGCGCATCGCGGTGCAGCTCTGGAGCGACGACTCCGTCCTGGCCGTGAATGCCATCGACGCGGTCATGGCCGACATGCACCGCACCGACGACCTCATGAGCACCTACAAGCCGGAGAGCCAGCTCTCGCAGGTCAATGCGCACGCTTTCGAGCGCCCGGTGCAGGTGGACGCCGACATCATCGACGTCGTGACCAAGTCGCTCGACTATTCGCGCATCAGCGACGGCGCGTTCGACATCACCTACGCCAGCGTCGGCTACCTCTACGATTACCGCGCGCACCAGCATCCGACCGACGCGCAGATCGAGGCTGCGTTGCCGGGGGTCGATTACCGGCAGCTGCAGGTCGATCCCGTCGCACGCACGATCCGGTTCCTGAAGCCGGGCATGCGCATCGACCTCGGCGGCATTGCCAAGGGCTGGGCGGTCGATCGCGGGCGTGGAGATCCTGCGGCGCATGGGGATCGAGCACGCGATGGTCAACGCCGGTGGCGACACGGCGCTGCTCGGCGACCGGCTCGGCAAGCCGTGGGTCGTCGGTATCCGCGATCCGCGCAAGCAGGGTGCGGTGGTGGCGCGCATTCCGCTGCAGGACGAGGCGATTTCGACGTCGGGCGACTACGAGCGCTACTTCGAGGAAGACGGCAAGCGCTATCACCACATCCTCGTGCCGGGCACCGGCAAGTCGCCGGACGCCGTGCGCAGCGTCACGGTCGTCGGCGCCAATGCGACGCGCACCGACGGCCTGACCAAGACGGTCTTCATTCTCGGCGTCGAGCGGGGCATGGAGTTCGTCCGCAAGCTCGGCGACGTCGAGGCGGTCATCGTCGATCGCGACGGCCAGATCTTCTATTCGGCGGGTCTCGAGCCCCCGCAATAAGTAATGGATGCGGCTGGCGGGCGCGAAATGTGACGCACCGCAAGTGTCTGGCATCCAGCAGCCCGCCGAATTGACAGCACGGCGAGCCGCAGACAACGATGCGCTCGACTGAAAAAGGCAAACCCGCCGAAAGGCGGGGACGCAAAGCCACCGGTCTTCGGGACGTTCCCATGACAGCGGGGTTGCCAGGTGCAACGCAGGACACTCGATTCAAGTGCCCCGAAGGGGGTGCTACGCACATGGATGGCTGCGGCGATCGCCGCGACTGTCGGCGTGCCTGCGCTTGCCGCGCCTCCCGCGCTCAATACCATCGCGCCTGATTTCGCCCTGAAGGGCATCGACGGCCACAACCTGCGCCTGTCGGAGTACCGCGGCGAACCCGTGGTCCTGCATTTCTGGGCCAGCTGGTGCGGACCCTGCCGCGAGTCCGTCGCCGCGCTCGATGCGCTCGCGCGGAGTTCCGGCACGCCCGTGCTGGGCGTCAATCTCGACGGCGCCGATCGCGCGGCCGCGGTTGCCGAGTCGTTGCACCTCACGACGCCGACGCTCGTCGATGCGCAGCAGTCCGTTGCGCGGACCTACGACGTCGCGAAGCTGCCGCTCACCTTGCTGCTCGATGCCGAGGGACACGTGCGCGCGTCCTGGTCCGGCGTCCCGGCCGATCTTTCCGAACTCACCCCGCAACTCGAACGCCTGCGTCAGGACTGACGGAGCTCCGCCCGCATGAAACTGAAATCCAACCCGACGCTGCGTGTCGCGCGACTGTTCACGGTGTTCGCGCTGCTGGCGGCCCCGCTGGCAGCCATGCCGTCCGAGGGCGACGCGGCGAACCTGAAGACCGTCGACCAGGACGTGCAGGCGCTGAAAAAGCAGCTCATCGACCTCAACCGCGACCTGTTCAAGCTCGAGGAAGAGCTGCTCTACCCGGCGAGCACGCAGGTGGCCGTGTTCCTGTCCGTCGACGTGGGGACGTTCTTCGCGCTCGATTCGGTGACGCTCAAGGTCGACGACAAGGAAGTCGCCAATTACCTCTACACCGAACGCGAAGTGCAGGCCCTGCATCGCGGCGGCGTGCAGAAGCTGTACCTCGGCAACCTGAAGGCCGGGAACCACGAGATCGTCGCGTTCTTCACCGGCAAGGGCCCGCACGATCGCGACTACCGGCGCGGCACGACGCTCAAGGTCGACAAGACCGTCGGCGCCAAGTACGTCGAGCTCCGCATCAGCGACCGCGCCGCGTCGCTGCAGCCGGAGTTCGTCGTGCGGCAGTGGGAGTAGGGCGAGCCTCGACTCCCCGGCAGCCACACCATGCGTCAGCGATCCTCCACCGCCCGGCTCTACGCGCTCTGCATCGTCCTGGTGCTGGGCGCGGCTGCGGCCTGGACGGCGCACGCGGACGAGCCGTCGCGCGATGCACCGCCGCCGACGAAGATCCGCGACCTCGACTACGGCGACGTGCTGTTTCATTTCTTCCAGGACGACTACTTCGAAGCGATCGTCCGGCTGGAAGCGAACCGCGACTTCAATCGGCTGAGTCATCACGCCGCCGAAGCGGAACTGCTGTCGGGCGGCCTCTACCTGTCGCTGGGCCTGCACAGCGAAGCGGAACGCATCTTCGACCGCCTGCTGGCGGGTCCGGTGGCGCCTTCGGTGCGTGACCGTGCCCGCTTCTATCTCGCGCGCATCGGCTACCAGCGTGGCTACGACGAAGCGGCGCTCCGCAACCTTGGGCTGATCGAGCAACCGCTGGCCGGCAAGCTGGAACCCGAACGCCGCCTGCTCGAGGCGAACGTGCTGATGAGCCTCGGGCGCTACGGCGAGGCAGCCAAGCGACTCGAGAGCTGGAGCGACACGAGCGGCTGGTCGAACTACGCACGCTTCAACCTCGGCGTGGCGCTGGTGCGTGCGGGCGACACGGCACGCGGCCGTCAGTTCCTCGAACAGGTCGGCACGATGCCGGCCGCCAACGAGGAGCAGGCGTCGCTGCGGGATCGCGCCAACCTGGCGCTGGGTTTCGCGTTGCTGCAGCAGCAAGGCGGCGAGGAGCCCGCGGCGGTGCTGAGCCGCGTGCGTCTGGACGGACCGTTCACGAACAAGGCGCTGCTGGCGCTCGGCTGGGCCGAAGCCAACGCCAACCGTCCGGAACGCGCGCTGGTGCCCTGGCTCGAATTGCAGCAGCGGAAGATTCTCGACGCTTCCGTGCAGGAATCACTGATCGCCGTGCCGTACGCGTACGTCAAGCTGGCGTCCAACGGGCAGGCGTCGCAGCAGTACCGTGCAGCCGTCGATGCCTTTGCGCGCGAATCGCGCCGCATCGACGAATCGATCGCAGCCATCCGCCAGGGCGGCTTGCTCGACTCGATCCTGTCAGAGCTGCCGAAGAGCGATCGTCCGGGCTGGTTCTGGCAGCTCGAGACGCTGCCGGATGCGCCGCACACGCGCTACCTGTATCACCTGATGGCCTCGCACGAGTTCCAGGAAGGCCTCAAGAACTATCGCGACCTGCGCCTGATGCAGGCCAACCTCGCGCGCTGGACGGATTCGCTCGAAGCGTTCGGCGCGATGATCGAGGCGCGTGAGATTGCAGCGACGCAGCGCGAGCCGCTGCCGGCAGGAGATGCTCGCGGGCACCGACCTCGATTCGCTGGCGCAGCGTCAGCAGGAGCTCGCGGAGCGCTTCGCGCAGGTCGAAGCGAGCCGTGATGTCGCCGCGCTCGCGTCGCCACAGGAGCTGGAGCAGTGGGACGCGCTCGCCCGGATCGACGCGACGCTGGCCGCGATGCCCGCCGGACCCCAGCGCGACGACTTTGCCGAACGCGCGCGACTGCTGCGTGGCGCGCTGTCGTGGGAACTGGATCGCGCGTACAAGCTGCGCGCGGCGCAGACCCGTCGCGACCTGAAACAGACGCAAGCCGCGCTGGCAGAGGCCGGGACGCGACTCGCCGCCATCGGTGAGGCAGGCGATCTCGTGCCGCAGAACACGCAGGGTTTCGCGGGCCGCGTCGACGAACTGTCGGAGCGCGTCGCCCGCATCGCTCCCCTGATCGACGCCACGGCCCTCGCGCAGGAACGCGCGCTGGCTGACATCGCCGTCGCGGAACTGCAGGCGCAACAGAAGCGTCTCGGCAGCTACTCGACGCAGGCACAGTTCGCCCTGGCCTCGCTCTACGACGGCGCGACGAGCGGGGGCGGCAAATGAACGCACCACGCCACCTGTGGGTCGCGGTTGCGTGCGTGCTTGCGGGCAGCTGGTCGGGCACGGCCGAGAGCGCGCGCAAGAAGGCCGAGCCGACGCTGGGGTCGCTCGCTGGCCGCAGTGCGCCGGTCGATCGCACGCAGCCGGTGCAGGCGGCGCCCGACGATGCCGCAAACAGCTACGAGGCGTTCCTGCAGATCGATGGCGCGGACCCGGCACTCAAGGCGCAGGCGCTGCGCCGGCTCGGCGACCTGCGACTCGAGCAGGCAGCCACGCTCAGTGCCGTGGGCGACGTGCCCGACGCCGCTTCCCAGGCGAAGGCGCGCGAAGCCGTCGCCGCGTACCAGGAACTGCTGCGCGACTATCCGGACTACGCGGCGCGTGATGCGGCGCTGTATCAACTGGCGCGCGCGTCCGAAGTTGCAGGCGACGCCGCTGCCGCGATGGCAGCGCTCGATGAACTGGTGCTGCGGCATCCGCAGGGTGCGCATGCCGACGAGGCGCAGTTCCGTCGTGGCGAAGTGTTCTTCAGCGCGAAGCGCTACGCCGAGGCGGCACAGGCGTACGCGGCGGTGCTGGCGATGGGCCCCGCCAGCACGTTCCACGAGCAGGCGCTCTACAAGCGTGGTTGGGCGCAGTTCAAGCTCGGCGACAATGCGGCGAGCAGCCGTGACTTCCTGGCGCTGCTCGACACCGTGCTGGTCCAGGACGGACGAGCTGCGCGACGCCGCGCAGCTGACGCGGCCGCAGCAGGAACTGTCGGACGACGCCCTGCGGGCCCTGAGCCTGATGTTCGCCGCGGACGAGGGCGCGGCCTCGCTGCAGGCCGCACTCGTCGCAGCGTGGCCCGGCGCCGTACGAGTCGCGGCTGTACCGCGCACTCGGCGACCTGTACGTCGAGAAGGAACGCTTCCAGGACGGCGCCGAAGTCTACCGCTCGTTCGCGCGGCGACAGCCGCTCGACCCGGAAGCGCCGCTGCTGCTCGGCAAGGCGACCGAGGCCTACGGCAAGGCCGGCTTCAGCGCGCTCGTGCTCGAATCGAAGCAGGAACTGGTCGAACTCTACGGGCCGCGCAGCGCGTACTGGGCGCAGCGGGGCGCGAACATCGATCCGCGCGTGAGCGCGGCCGTGCAGGCGAACCTGCTCGACCTCGCTCGTCATCACCATGCGCTGGCGCAGAAGAAGGGCGGCGAGGCCGATCGCGACGCCGCCGTGCGCTGGTACCGCGAATACCTCGACGGCTTCGATGCCACGGCGGAGGCGCCGGCAACGCGCCTGCTGCTGGCCGACCTGCTGTTCGAGGGCTCGCGCTACGTCGAGGCCGCCGACGAGTACGAAAAGGCTGCCTACAGCTACACGGACGCACCCGAGGCGGGCCGTGCCGGTTACGCCGCGCTGGTCGCGCTCGACAAGGCCGCGGCGACGCTGCCCGAGGCCGAGCGGCCGGCGCTGCGCCAGCGCGCCATCGAATCGTCGCTGGTGTTCGCGAGCACGTTCCCGCAGCACGTCGAAACGCCGGGCGTGCTGACCCGCACCACCAAGCAGCTGTTCGATCTCGGCGATCGCGAGCGTGCCGAGTCGGTCGCACAGAGCGTGCTGGCGCTGGGACCGCGCGCCGACGCCGGGCAGCAGCTCGTCGCCTGGACCGTGCTGGCGCACACGTACTTCGACTCCGTCGCGCTTTGCCGAGGCCGAGCGCGCGTACGGTGAGATCGTCGCGCGCACGCCTGCCAGCGATGCGCAGCACGCGGAGGCCGTCGAACGGCAGGCGGCCGCGGTGTATCGACAGGCCGAGACTCGCCAGGCCGCGGGCGACCATGCCGGCGCCGTGCAGGACTACCTGCGCGTCGCTGCCGTCGCGCCGTCCTCGCCGATCCGCGCGAAGGCCGAGTTCGACGCCGCCACGTTGCTGCTGCAGGACAAGCAGTGGACTGCAGCGGCCACGGTGCTCGAGGGCTTCCGTGCCACCTATCCAACGCACGAGCTTGCGGCCGATGTGGACCGCAAGCTGGCCGTTGCTTACGTCGAGTCCGGGCAGCAGGCCAAGGCCGCCGCCGAGTTCGAACGCGTCGCGGCCCGTGTAACGGAGGATCCCGAGGTGCGCCGCACCGCTCTCTGGCAGGCGGCGGAGCTGCAGGTCGCTGCCGGTGACCGTGCCTCGGCCAGCCGCGTCTACGCGGAGTACGTCAAGCGCTATCCGGTGCCGGCCGGCCCCGCACTGGATGCACGCCAGACGCTCGCCGACCTGGCGCGCGACGCCAACGACGCCGCCGGCCGCAAGCGCTGGCTCGAGGACATCATCGTGGCCGATCGGGCTGCGGGCGCCGAGCGCACCGACCGCACGAAGTTCCTCGCGGCGACTGCTTCGCTCGAACTCGCGCGGCCGCTCGATGCCTCCGCCCGCGCGATCCGCCTGGCGCTGCCGCTCGAGAAATCACTCCCCGCCAAGCGCAAGGCCCTCGAGGCGGCGCTGGGTGCGTACGGCCGCGCCGAGGAGTACGGCGTAGCGCAGGTCACGACCGCGTCGGCATTCGCGATGGCCGACCTCTACCGTCACCTTGGCCAGGCGCTGATGGAGTCGGACCGGCCGCGGAATCTCGACGCCGAGGAACTCGAGCAATACGACGTGCTGCTCGAGGAGCAGGCGTTCCCGTTCGAGGAAAAGGCGATCGGCATCCACGAACGCAACGCGCGGCTCGCGGCGCAGGGCATCTACGACGAGTGGGTGCAGAAGAGCTACGCCGAGCTCGCGCAGCTCAAGCCCGGCCGGTATGCGCGGGCGGAAGTGGCCGACGCGCCGGTGGCGCCGGTGGCAGGGCCGGCACTGCCGCCGGAGGCCGACCCGGCGGTCCAGAACCAGCTCGGCGTGCAGCAGCGCCAGGCCGGCCAGTTCGCGGATGCGCAGGCGGCGTACGAACGCGCGCTGACGCTCGATCCGAACTACGCCGACGCCGAGCGCAACCTCGCGATCCTGCACGACCTGTATCTCGACAATCCGTCGGCCGCACTGCCGCACTACGAGCGCTATCAGCTGCTGACGCAGGGCGCCGACACGCAGGTCACCGCGTGGGTCACCGAACTCAAGGCGCGAATCGCCGCGGTCACGCGCACCGCAGAGGCCACACCGTGAAGACCTCGATCCGCTGCAGCCTCGTGCTGCTGTTGCTGGCAGGCCTGCCGGTCGTCGCGGTCGATGCCGCCGATCCGGCACCGAAGGCTCGCAACCTCCGAGAAAGCCATCGACCGCCTGCAGCTCGACGCCACGGCCATCACCGGCAACCGCGAGTTGCCGAAGGTCATGAGCATCGTGCCGTGGAAGGCGGCTGAACCGCCGGGCGGACCGGACCGCCCGATGGGCAGCCTCATCGACGAGCTGCTCGCGCCGCTCGACCGTGACGAATTCCGCCGCGAGATCAATTACTACCGCGACCTCGCGTCGCCGACAACCACTGCTTCAACTGTCCCCGTCCCCGGAGCTAGCCCGCAATGAACACCATCGACCTGATCGCCAACTTCTTCAAGCAGGGTGGGGCGTTCCTCTACCCGATCGCCGCCGTCTTCGTGATCGGCCTCGTCGTCGCCGTCGAGCGCTTCATCTACCTGACGCGCGTCTCGGCCGGCAATCGCCGCCTGTGGGCGGAACTGTCGCCGCTGATCCAGGCCGGCAACTTCCGCAAGGCGATGGAAGTCGCCGAGAAGACCGACTCCGCGCTCTCGACCATCATGCGTTACGGCATGTCGCGCATCGCGACGGCCCGCCGCCGCGACGACATCGAGAAGGCGATGGAAGAGAGCCTGATCGAGGTGATCCCGCGCCTCGAGAAGCGCACGCATTACCTCGCGACGCTCGCCAACATCGGCATGCTGATGGGCCTGCTCGGCACCGTCATCGGCCTGATCCAGGCGTTCGCCGCGGTCGCCGCCGTCAACCCGGCGGAGAAGGCCAGCATGCTCTCGGCCAGCATCTCGGTGGCCATGAACAACACGGCGCTCGGCCTCGCGCTGGCGATCACGCTGTTGCTCTGCCACATGTACCTCGAGACCAAGACGACTGAACTCGTCGACAGCCTCGAAGTGGCCTCGATCAAGTTCCTGAACACCGTGGTCGAGCGTCGCGCCCAGGCGCCGCGTCCGGTCGCTGCAGCCGCCGCGGCACGCCCGGCTGCCGCGGCGCGCGTCCCGGAGGCGTCCGCCCGCGAGGCTGCACGCGCATGAGGAAGAGTTCCGCCCTGGCGCGGCGGCAACAGCGCAACCACGCGCGTTACCGCGGCCGCAACGACCTGACGATCGTGCCGATGCTGGACGTGATGGTCATCCTCACGTTCTTCCTGATCTTCACGGCCGTGTTCTCGAAGACGAGCGTGCTCGAGGTGAACCTGCCCGGACCGGGGACGCAGGCTGCCACGGACACGCCGCGCTTCGAACTCGAGCTGATCCTGCGCAAGTCGGGAATCGAGGTCGCCGATCGCAACCAGGGCGTGCTCGAAACCATTCCGGCCGTCGCCAGCGGGCAGGACGTCACGCAGCTCACGGACTACCTCGCCGCGCTCAAGGTGAAGGTGCCCGACGTGACGCCACGCGACGCTGCTGGTCGCCGAGGACGTGGACTACGACACGATCGTGCAGGTGATGGACGCTGCACGCGTGCGGCAGACGGTCGCGGGCGGCAAGGTGTCGCGCGAGTCGCTGTTCCCGCAGATCGCACTGGGAGACGCTCCGACATGATCCGTACAGGAATGCGGCGCCACTCGCGCCGTGGCAAGGGCGGCGGTGGCGGCCACGGGCCGCTCGCGCTGATCCCGATGATCGACATGCTCACGATCCTGGTCGTGTACCTGCTGGTGCACGCCGCGGACATGGACATCCTGCCGAACTCGAAGAACATCACGCATCCCGCAGTCGCTCTCGGACCAGAAGCCGCGTGAAGCGACCGTCGTGACGGTCACGCGCGACATGCTGTACGTGAACGGCGAGGCCGTCGTGACGGTGGCCGAGCTGGGCACGACGAGCGGCCAGGTCAGCGAACCGTTGCGCGCAGCGCTCGATGCGCAGGCCCAGGGGTTGCTGCCCGGGTCGGAAGCCAACCGCGAAGTGACGGTCATGGCCGAGAAGTCGCTGCCGTACGCCGTATTGCGCAAGATCGTCGCGAGCAGTTCGGCGGCCGAGTACACCAAGGTGTCGCTCGCCGTGGTCGAGCGTGAGCAGACGTACGCCGGCCTGAAGGGCGCCTGAAGGAACCAAGCGCCATGAGCAGCACCGCCGTCGTCAACAATTTCCGGGTCTTTGACCTGCCGTGGACACCCTCGGTCGAGGAGGAGCGTCGCTTCCGCCGCGTCCTCGGTGCGGCGCTGGGCTTGTTCATCGGCTTCAGCGTCGTCATCCCGTTGCTGCCCGACACGCCGCGGACCCCGGCGATGGCGCCGGCCGTGCCCGAGCGCATCGTCGAGTTCATCCTCGAGCAGCCGAAACCGAAGCCGAAGCCGATCGAGGTGGTGCCGCCCAAGCCGGTCGAGGTGCCCCAGGTCGAGGCGCGCGTCGAGCGTCCGGTGCCCGTGCCCGTCGTGCAGTCCGAGCCGAAGCCCGATCCGCGCAAGAAGGCGGCGGCCTCGGGGCTGCTCGCCATGTCCGACCAGCTGGCCGAACTGCGCGATCTCGACGTCAAGACGAACGTCGATGCCAGGTCCCTCAATGCCGGGGCCGGCGAGCGCACCCGCGTCGATCGCTCGATTCTCACCGCCAAGGTCGGGGCGGGCAGCGGTGGCATCGCGGTGGGCGAGGTCAGCAAAGGGTTCGGCGGTGGATCGACCGGACTGAAGGGTCATGCCACGGCGAAGGTGTCCGCCGCGACCACCGAATCCAGCGCGGCAGCCGAGGCCCAGCGGTCCGGCAAGAGCGCCAAGGCGGCCCGGACCCGCGAAGAGATCGAATTGGTCTTTGACAAGAACAAATCGGCCATCTACTCGCTCTACAGCCGGGCGCTGCGTGAGAATCCGGCCCTGCAGGGCAAGGTGGTGCTCGAAGTCACCATCGCGCCGTCGGGCGAAGTGACCGAATGTCGCGTGATTTCCAGCGAATTGGGCGACCCGGAGCTCGAGCGCAAGCTGGTCGCCCGGGTGAAGATGTTCCGGTTCGACGACCGGGACGTGGCCACCATGACGACCACCAAGCCGATCGAATTCTTCCCCGCCTGAGACCCGTTCTGAGGCCATAACCACCCGGCCTTTCCGCCGGCCGGGGTCGCTCTCCCTAGCATGCCCCTCCCCGCAAAGGTTCGCGGGCGAGGAATGCCATGAGCGCCAACATCGTGACGACCCTGCCCCTGGGCCCGCTCGACCCCGAGCGGACCGAGCTGCTGCTGCGCGTCGTCGACGGCCTCGAGCCGTCCACGCTGCAGTGGCTGTCGGGCTTCGCCGCCGGCGTCGCGCACGAGCGCGCCACCGGTCGCCAGGGCGTGTCGCTGCCGGCGGGTCCGGTCGTGGCGCCCGCTGCCCGGTCCGAACCCACCGCACGGCTCACCATCGTCTACGGTTCACAGACGGGCAACAGCAAGCGCATCGCCGAGCGACTCGGCCGCGCTGCCGAAGCCGCGGGTCTCGCCGCGCGCGTCTATGCCGCGGGTAACTACCCGGTCAAGGACCTGGCCAAGGAACGCATGCTGGTGATGGTCGTCAGCACGCAGGGCGACGGCGATCCGCCCGACGACGCCCGCGGCCTCATCGAGTTCCTGCAGTCGCGCCGCGCGCCGAAGCTCGAGCAGCTGACGTTCTCGGTGCTCGCGCTCGGCGATTCGAGCTACCCGAAATTCTGCGAGACCGGCAGGCAGGTCGACGAGCGGCTCGTCGCGCTCGGCGCCAGGCGGCTCGCTCGACCGCGTGGACTGCGACGTCGATTACGACACGCTGGCCAACGCCGTGGCTCGAGCGCGTCGTCACCGGCGCGCGCGACACGCTGGGCGGCAGCGCGCAGTCCGCGACCGTGACGCGACTGCGCGCGGCGCCCGTCGCAGCCGCAGTTCTCGCGCGAGCAGCCGTTCGCGGCCGAAGTGATCGCGAACCAGCGCTCACGGGGCGCGGCGCGACCAAGGACGTCCGTCACCTCGAGATCAGCCTCGCGGGCTCCGGCCTCACGTACGAGCCGGGCGACGCGCTCGGCGTCTGGCACGAGAACCCGCCGGCCGTCGTCAGCGAAGTGCTGCAGGCGCTGCGCCTCGACGGCGAGCAGGCCGTCGAGCTCGACGGCGCCGCCAGGCCGCTGCGCGACTGGCTCACGACGGGCCGCGAACTCACGCGCCTGACGCGCCCGTTCCTGCACGCAGCAGGCCGAGCGCTCGCAGGACGCGCGGCTCGCCGACGTGCTGCAGCCCGGCCACGAGGCCGACCTGCGCCGCACGCTGAAGGACCTGCAGGTCGTCGACGTGCTGCAGCGTCACCCCGGCGAGTGGGATGCAAAGTCGTTCGTGCAGGCACTGCGCCCGCTGGCGCCGCGCCTGTATTCGATCGCCTCCAGCCAGGAGGCCGTCGGCGAGGAAGCGCACCTCACCGTCGCGCTCGTCGACTACGAACTCGACCGCAAGCGCCGCACGGGCGCGGCCTCGGCGTTCCTCGCCAGCCTGCAGGGCGAGCAGGCGCGTGCGCGCGTCTTCGTCGAAGCAGAACGAGCGCTTCCGCCTGCCGGCCGACACGTCGCGCGACGTGATCATGATCGGCCCGGGCACGGGCGTGGCCCCGTTCCGCGGCTTCCTGCAGCACCGCGAGGCGCAGGGCGCCACCGGCCGCAACTGGCTGTTCTTCGGCGCGCGTCACTTCCAGAGCGAGTTCCTGTACCAGCTCGAATGGCAGGACGCGCGTGAAGCAGGGCGTGCTGAGCCGCTGCGACCTCGCGTTCTCGCGCGACCGCAGCATCGCCCGCGAGTACGTCCAGGACCGCCTGCGCCGCGTCGGCAAGGACCTGTACGCGTGGCTCGAGAACGGCGCGTACCTCTACGTCTGCGGCGATGCCGAGAAGATGGCGCCGGACGTCAATGCGGCGCTGATCGACATCGTGGCGGAGCACGGCGGCAAGAGCCGCGACGACGCCGACGCCTACGTGCGCCGGCTGGCGGACGACCGCCGCTACCTGCGCGACGTGTACTGAGCATGACGAGCATGACCGAGCAATCACCCGTCGAACGCATCAAGCGCGACAGCCGCAACCTGCGCGGCACGCTGGTCGAGAGCCTCGCAGGATCCGCTGACCGGCGCGATCCGCGAGGACGACACCGTCCTGATCAAGTTCCACGGCAGCTACCAGCAGGACGATCGCGACATCCGCGACGAGCGTCGGCGCCAGAAGCTCGAGCCTGCCTACAGCTTCATGATCCGCACCCGCCTGCCGGGCGGCGTCTGCACGCCCGCGCAGTGGCTGCAGCTCGACGAAATCGCACGCCGCTACGCGAACGGCACGCTGCGCATCACGACGCGCCAGGCCTTCCAGTTCCACGGCGTGATCAAGACCGAGCTCAAGGCGACGATGCAGGCGATCAACGCCGCGCTGATCGACACGCATCGCCGCCTGCGGCGACGTCAACCGCAACGTGATGGCGAGCGCGAACCCGGTCGAGACGCGCGCGCACCCGGTCGTGCACGAATGGGCGAAGAAGCTCTCGGAGCACCTGCTGCCGAAGACGCGCGCCTACCACGAGATCTGGCTCGACGGCGAGAAGGTGTCGAGCACGGAAGAGGAGGTCGAGCCGCTCTACGGCCCGACCTACCTGCCGCGCAAGTTCAAGGCGGCGATCGTCGTGCCGCCCGTCAACGACGTGGACGTGTTCGCGCACGACCTCGGCTTCATCGCCATCGTCGAGAACGGCGAGCTGCAGGGCTTCAACCTCACCGTCGGCGGCGGCATGGGCGCCACGCACGGCGACGCCGAGACGCACCCGCGCCTCGCGGACGTCGTCGGCTTCCTCAAGCCCGAGCAGTTGCTCGCGGTGGCCGAGGCCGTGCTCACCACGCAGCGCGACTTCGGCAACCGCGCCGTGCGCAAGCGCGCCCGCCTCAAGTACACGATCGAGGACCGCGGCCTCGAGTGGTTCGTCGCCGAGATCACGCGCCGGCAGGGCTTCGCGCTCGAGCCGGCGCGGCCGTTCGAGTTCGAGACGACCGGCGACCGCTTCGGCTGGACCGAAGGGTACGACGGTCGCTGGCACCTGACGCTGCGCATCGAAGCCGGTCGCGTCGCCGATACGGCCAAGGGACCGTGGCTGACGGGCCTGCGCGAGATCGCCAAGGTGCACCGCGGCGATTTCCGCCTGACGCCGAACCAGAACCTGACGATCGCCAACGTGGACGCCGAACGCGCGGACCTTCATCGACGCGCTCGTCGTGCGTTACGGCCTCGACCGCCATGCGCGGGCCACGCCCGTTGCGCTCAACGCGCTCGCCTGCGTCGCGTTGCCGACCTGCGCGCTGGCGATGGCCGAGGCCGAGCGCTACCTGCCGCGGCTCTCGCAGCTGGTCGACGAACGCCTCGCCGCGAACGGGCTGGCCGGTGCGCCGCTCGTGCTGCGCATCACGGGCTGCCCGAACGGCTGCGCGCGGCCCTACCTCGCCGAAGTGGCGCTCGTCGGCAAGGCGCCGGGACGCTACAACCTGTTCTACGGCGGCGACGGCAAGGGCCAGCGCCTGAACGCGCTGTACCTCGAGAACGTCGACGAGCCCACGATCGTCGCGGCGCTCGACGCCGCGTTCGGTCGCTACGCCAAGGAACGCACGGAGGGCGAATGCTTCGGCGATTTCGCCTGGCGCGCGGGCCTGGTCGGGGCGCAGGCGGCATGAGCCGCGGAGGATTGGCACGCATGAGAGCACTGGCATGGGACCCGAGCCTGGCAATGCACGAGCCGGCCGTCCTGGACGAGGTGAACAGCGACCTCGAGCGCATGAGCGCCGAGGAGCGCGTGCGCTGGGCCGTCGCAGCACCTGCCGGGCGAGCACGCGCTGTCGTCGAGCTTCGGCGCGCAGGCGGCGGTGTCGCTGCACATGGTGACGCGCGAGTTGCCGTCGCTCCCGGTCGTCCTGATCGATACCGGGTACCTGTTTCCCGAGACGTACCGCTTCATCGACGACCTGGTCGAAAAGCTCGAGCTCAACCTCAAGGTCTACCAGCCGCGCGTTTCGCCGGCCTGGCTCGAAGCGCGCCACGGCCGGCTCTGGGAGCAGGGCATCGACGGCATCGATCGCTACAACGAGCTGCGCAAGACCGAGCCGATGCAGCGCGCGCTGCGCGAGCTCGGCGTGCACACCTGGTTCGCCGGCCTGCGCCGCGACCAGGCGCGAGACGCGCCGCCGCATCCGTCCGCTCGAATGGCGCGACGGCCGCTGGAAGGTGCACCCGATCTTCGACTGGACCGACCGCCAGATCTTCGACTACCTGCGCCAGTTCGACCTGCCGTACCACCCGCTGTGGCACGAAGGCTACGTCTCGATCGGCGACTGGCACACGACGCGCACGCTGGCCGAGGCCGGCGACGCCGAGGCGACGCGCTTCTTCGGCCTGAAGCGCGAGTGCGGCATCCACGGCCTCGAAGGCTGACGTGCGCTATTTCCCGCTCTTCGCCGACCTGCACGGCCGACGCGTCCTCGTCGTCGGCGGCGGCGCCGTGGCCGAGCGCAAGGTGCGGCTGCTGCTCGAGGCGGGTGCGCAGCGTGCGACTGGTCGCGCCCGGAGGTCACGGCCTGGCTGCGGCGAGCACCCGGCCGATCGAGGTCCACCGTGAGCACTTTCGCGCCGCGAGCACTTCGACGGCGCCGTGCTCGCGATCGCCGCGACGGACGACCGTGCGGTCAACGCAGCGGTCGCGGCGGCCGGGCGCGAGCGCAACGTGCTCGTCAACGTCGTCGACGTGGCGGAGCTGTCGAGTTTCATCGTGCCGGCGATCGTCGACCGCTCGCCGCTGGTCATTGCGATCTCGACCGGTGGCGTCGCGCCGGTGCTGGCGCGGCTGGTGCGCGAGCGGCTCGAGTCGCTGCTCGACGGCTCGTTCGGCCAGCTGGCCGGCCTGCTGCAGCGCTGGCGCGGTCGCATCAAGGGCGGTCTGCCCGACGTCAATGCGCGCCGCCGCTTCTACGAGACCGTCGTGCGCGGGCGCGTCGCGGCGCTGGTGCGCAGCAACGACCTGCCGGCGCGCCGAGCGCGAACTCGAGCGCACGCTGCAGCACGCCGATGCGCCGCGGCGCGGCAGCGTCGTGCTGGTCGGCGCGGGCCCGGGCGATGCCGGCCTGCTGACGCTGAACGCGCTGCGTGCCCTGCAGGAAGCGGACGTGATCCTGCACGACCGGCTGGTCTCCGACGAAGTCCTGAACCTGGCGCGCCGCGATGCCGACCGGATCTGCGTCGGCAAGATGGCCGGCGGTCACTCCGTGTCGCAGGGCCGCATCCACGAGCTGCTGCTCGAGCAGGCGCGGCTCGGCCGGCGCGTCGTGCGCCTGAAGGGCGGCGATCCGTTCATCTTCGGCCGCGGCGGCGAAGAACTGGAGTTCCTCGAGCGCGCACGGCATTCCGTTCGAGGTCGTGCCCGGCATCACCGCGGCCATTGCCTGCGGCGCCTATGCCGGAATCCCGCTCACGCATCGCGAACACGCGCAGTCCGTGCGGTTCGTGACGGCGCACAGCGGCGATTCGATCGACAGCCTCGACTGGGCGACGCTCGCGCCGCGAACGGCAGACGCTTGCGCTGTACATGGGCGTGGCGGGACTCGGCACGATTCGCGACCAGCTGGTGCAGCACGGCCGCGCGGCATCGACGCCGGTCGGCGATCGTCGAAAACGGCTCGCGCTCGAATCAGCGCGTGGTGCTCGCGACCCTCGCGGAACTCGAAGATGCCGGACGCGCCGCCGCCGTGAAGTCGCCGGCGCTCGTCATCGTCGGCGAAGTGGCGGCGCTGGCCGAGAGGCTGCACTGGTTCGGATCGGCGCCCGTCGCGTGGCGCGCGCTGCGGGCCGTGGCCTGACGACGGCCTGCGCCGGCGGTCACTCGCGCCTGCCAGCTCAGCTCCGCGAACACCGAGCGCGGGCGTCCCGGGAAATAGCGATAGGTGCCGAACGCAAAGTCGGCACGGTCGGCGTACGCGCGATCGAGCGCGTTGTTGACGCGCACGGCGAGCGACCATCGCGGCAGGAATTCCCAGCGCGCCCGCAGGTTCAGCAGTTCGTGGCCGGTGTAGCGGTGGGCATTGGCCGCATCGACGTAGTAGTCGCCGACCACCAGCCACTCGGCCTCGGTCGCCACGCCCGGCACCGGCGCGTAGTCGAGCGCGGCGCGCAGCAGGTCGCGCGGCGCCGTGTCGACGTCGTTGCCGGCCGTGATCGTTTCGCCGCCTTCGATGGCGCGCGAGAATTCGTAGCGATGCCGCGCGTAGGTGCCCGAGACCGTCGCCGCGAGCGAGTCCGAGCGCCTGCCACGTCAGCGAGTATTCGACGCCTTCGTGCGACGTGCGGCCGTTGCTCACGTTGAAGCCATTGGAATCGCGCAGGATCACGTTGTCCTTGCGCATGTCGAACCCGGCGAGTTCGCCGCGCCAGTCGCCCACGCGCGAACTTCACGCCGATCTCGTAGGCATCCACCTGCTCGGAATCGAGGTCGGCCACCGACTGGTTGCGCTGCAGCCGGTAGAGTTCCGTCATCTCGGGCGGACGGAAGCCGCGCGATGCATTCGCGTACAGCATCAGGCCGTGCGGCCGCGTCCCAGCGCAGGCTGAGCTTGGGCGCCGCATTGGTGAAGGAATCGCTGCGATCGGCGGGCCGGCTGTAAAGGCAACCTGCCGGCAGGCACGGCACGCCGTTCTCGTCCGTGTTGCCGGCCAGCATGCGGTTGTCGTAGTCGTAGCCGACGTATTCGACGCGCACACCCGCGCCGGCGTGCAGCGATGGGCGTCAGGGCGTAGTCGAGCTGCGCATAGCCGCCGGCCACGTTCGACGTCACGGTGTAGTCGTAATGCAGGCCGGCCGGACGGATCGCGTTCGCGGCGGGGCTGCCACCGGTCGTGGGATTCTGCTGGTCTTCGACCAGGAACGAATCGGCCCACTCGAGGTCGAGACCGGTGATCAGCGACGACGCGATCACCGAGCGTCCCAGTCGAAGCTCGTCATCACGCCCGCGCTGTCCTGGCCATTGCGCTCGACCGGTTGGCCGAGCAGGAAGTGCTGCAGGAAGTCCATGCGCGAGGTGCGCAGGTAGGGCCGCAGCTCGAGCTGCCGGGCAGCGACGTCTGCGGTTGCACCAGTCCCGTGACGCGCACGGCTTGCGCGTTGCGATAGGCCTCCGGGTTCAGGTTCTGCTCGCTCAGGTCCGGGTCGCGGTAGGCGTTCTTGCCCAGGATGAATCCGGCCGTCTCCTGTTCGAGCTTCGTCGCGGCGAGATCGAACCGCGATGGAATGCGGCCACCCGCGCCGGTCGTGAGCGTGGCGTTGAGCTTGCCCTCGTCGAAGCCGGACTCGTCGCGCCAGCCGCCGTCGTGCGTGTACAGCGCCTTGACGCCAAGGCCGGTGGTCTCGCCCTGTGCGCAGCGACCAGGCTGCCGCGCATGTACTGGTCCGGGCCGAGCGCCGAGTCCCAGCTGCCAGGGCGGCAATTCCGACGGCGCATCCTGCAGCACGTTGATCGTGCCGTGCACGGAATTCGAGCCGTAGAGGGCCGTGCCGGTGCCGCGCAGGACTTCGATCGCGTCGGCCTGCTCGGTGTTGATCTCGAGCATCTCGTTGACGTTGCAGAAGCCCACGGGACGGATCGGCACGCCGTTCTCGAGGAACAGGAACGCGCCGCACGAGCCTGCGCCGGTGAGCACGGGCGAGCGGATCGCGGTGAGGCTCTCCTGGCCGCTGCCACGCTGCACCATCACGCCCGGCACGCGGTTGAGCGCTTCCGAACTGTGGGTGGCGCCGAGCAGGTCGATGGCGTCCCGGTCGACGCGACCGATGCTGAGCGGCGTCGCCAACGCAGCCACGCGGTTGCCGCTGCGCCGTCACGACGATTTCTTCGAGCGCCGGTGACGCTGCATGCGCAGGTGCGGCGATGCTCACGCCCAGCGCCGGAGACGAGGCACGCCAGGGTGCGCGGTGACCGGAGGTTGAGCAGAGTCATGGGCGAGGGGAATCGGCGGCGACGCGAAATGCAGTTTTGCCGGCCAGTTATCACCGACGAAGCGCAGGAGCGGTGGCGGCGTTTGCTACCATCGCCGCATCTTCTGGAGCAGGCAATGCGAATCCAATTCGTCACCCGCCGCTTGCGCGCACCGCGACTGCACATGCACGGCTGATCTGGCAGGACGCGGCTGGCGCTGCTGGCGTGCGTCGGCATCGCCTGGCTGTCCCATGGCCTGCCGGTCGCAGCAGCTGCGGTCGAGACCACGGTTCAAGGCGCGCCGGTGCAGGCCGCGCCTGTGCCCGCGCGGCCCCGCATCGGCCTGGTGTTGAGCGGCGGCGGTGCGCGCGGCGCCGCCCATGTCGGCGTGATCCGCATGCTCGAGGAAATGCACATCCCGATCGACGCGATCGCCGGCACGAGCATGGGCGCCGTCGTGGGCGGGCTGTATGCCGCGGGCCTGAGCGGCGACGAAATCGAGCGCGTGTTCCGCGGGCTCGACTGGCAGGAGATGATCCGCGACCGCGCGCCGCGCCGCGAGCTCGCGTACCGCCGCAAGCAGGACGACCGCAACATCCTCGCCAAGGGCGCCCTGGGCGTGAACACGAGCGCAGGCGTCGTGCTGCCGCTCGGCCTCGTGCAGGGCCACAAGATCACGCAGGTGCTGCGTGAGTCGACAGTCCGGGTCGCCGACGTGCAGGACTTCGATCGCCTGCCGACGCCTTTCCGCGCACTCGCGACCGATCTCGAGACGGGCGAGGCCGTCGTCATGGGGCAGGGCGACCTGGTGACCGTCCTGCGCGCGAGCATGTCGGCCCCGGGCGTGCTCACGCCGGTCGAAATGAATGGCCGGCTGCTGGTCGATGGCGGCCTCGTCGACAACCTGCCCGTCGAACTCGCGCAGAGCATGGGCGTGGACCGGCTCATCGTCGTCGACGTGAGCTTTCCGCTGGCGAAGCGGGACGGGCTGGGCTCCGCGTTCGACATCACGAACCAGATGGTCGGCATCATGGTCCGGCGCGGCACGCTCGAATCCAAGGAGCACCTGCAGCCGGGCGACGTGCTGATCGAGCCGGACCTCGGCGCGATGACTGCGATCGAATTCGGCCGCATGCCGCAGGTGATTGAACAAGGGTCGAAGGCGGCCCAGGCGCAGGCCCCTGCGCTGGCGGCGCTGTCGTTGTCCGCCGCTGACTACGAGCGCTATGTCGCGCAGCGAGCCCGCACCGCGGAACCCGCCGTGCAGGTCGCGTTCGTGCGCCCGACGGCGCAGTCGCAGGAAGAGGCGCACCGGGTCGAGGCCGTCTTCGGTGACCTGGCCGGCCAGCCACTCGACCGGCCGGAATTGCAGCAGCGCCTGGCTGCGCAGTATCGCCTCGACGATTTCGAGTCCGTCGATTACCGGATCGCGGGCAACGCCGACGGCGAGCGTGGACTGGAGATCGACTTGCGGCGCAAGTCCTGGGGCCCGACGTTCCTGCGGCTCGGCGTGGGCGTGGAGATGGATTACGAAGGCGGCGCCACGGCAAACGCAGCGGCCCAGTTGCGCCTGACGCACGTCAACGCGCTCGATGCCGAATGGATCATCGACGGCCAGATCGGCGAGGAGCCGAAGCTGCTGACCGAGTTCTACCAGCCGTTGTCCCTGCGGCGGCCGTACTTCATTGCGCCGGCGTTCCGTTACGAAGAGACCACGCTGCAGCTCGTCAGCGACGAAGGGCAGCGGCTCGGGCGTTATCGCACGCGCGACACCGAAGTGTCGTTTGCCGTCGGTGCGGAGCTGTCGAACTGGGGCGAAGTGCGCGTGGGCGTGCGGCGCGGCGACGGCAGCAGTCGTGTGCTCATCGGCGATCCAGGCCTGCCGACCACGGACTTCGACCTCGGCGGCGCGTTCGTGAACTTCGGCTACGACCGGCTCGACAGCGGCTATTTCCCGAAGCAGGGCCAGGCGTTCCGCGCGAGCTGGCTCGCCGACCGCGAATCGCTCGGCGCCACGCGCGATGCGGACATCGTGCGCGCCTCGTGGCAACTGGCCCGCAGTCGCGGACGCTACAGCATGGTGTGGTCGATGGACGGCGGCTCGGCCCTCGACGACCAGGTCGTCTCGCCGCAGGAACTTTTCACGCTCGGCGGACTGTTCGATCTCTCCGGTCTTCCGCCCGATGCGAAAGTCGGCACCCAGTACGGCATCGCGCGCGCCATCGTCTATCGCCGGATCAGCCGGGGCGGCACGGGCTTCTTCGAGTTCCCCGCCTACGTCGGCTTTTCGGTGGAAGCCGGCAATGTGTGGGCGACCCGCGACGACGTGGACTTCGGCGACCTCGAGACGGGCGGCAGCCTGTTCCTCGGCGCCGAGAGTCCCTTCGGCCCGGTCTACCTGGCCGCGGGCCTCGCGAGCGGAGGCGAACGGGCCTTCTACCTCTACCTCGGCAAGACGTTCTGAGCCGTCCGGCAGGGCGCGTCCGGAACAGGCTAAAATGCAGGCCTTCCCGGAGAGTGCCCATGGCCATCGCCAACGAACAGAACCTGCGGCAGCCGCTGCCCGAGTCCCGCCCCTACGGCCTGCGCGTCCGCGCGCGCCGCAACGACCCGTTCCGTCACCTCGTGGGCGATGACTGGCAGAAGGAACACTGGTTCGCGACCCGCACGGAGCGCGATGCGGCGCTGGCGCAGATGAGCGGCCGCTACGTCTATTTCCGTCCGGGTGACGCACCCACGCTCGACTTCGAGCAAGTCGATCCCTGAAGGTCGACTCCTGCAGTCGACTTTGAGTCGCAGCGGCCTCAGTGGCCGCGGTCGCCGGCCCCTTCGCGGTCGGACCAGCCCAGCAGTCCTCGCGTCACCCACCGGTAGGCGGGCTTGCCGGTGCGCATCCAGATCGCCGCCGGCCACGAGCGGCGCGAGAGGATCGTGCGTTGCCGCGCAGTGAGCCGCTCCGGGCAATACGTGCGTTTGTGCTTCAACAGGTGCCGCAGGTCGTCGTAGGCGAGGGCGCGGAAGCGCCAGCCGCGATAACGCGGACGCATCGCCAGCTGAAAGTCCACGACGGCCGGAGAGCCGTCGGGCGCGACGAGCCAGTTCGGTTCCTTGGCCAGGTCGTTGTGCACGACACCCGCCGCGTGCAGGCGCCGGATCAGCCGCAGGGCGTCGCGGTAATACGCGGGATCGCGCGGCGGGCTGCGATGCATCGGCTGGCCGTCGAGCCACGAGCGCTGCAGGCGGTGACCGTCCCACTGCAGCAGCCGCGGAATGCCTGGCACGTGCTGCAGCGCCGCCAGTGCGCGTGCTTCGCGGGCCGCGAGCCGGCGAGCCGCAAGCCGCAGCCACCAGCGCGCATCGCGCGTGTCGCGCTCGATGCACGCGAAACCCGCGCGGGATCCGAGCGCAGGTTCGTCGATACGACAGACCGTGCCCAGCAGGTCGCGCTTGAGCACGGTGCGCGCAGGCCGGTTCGTTCACGGCAAGCGCCACAGCGGGGCGATGGTTCCGGCGTGCTGCAGTACGATGCGCTGCCTGCACGAGCGCCAGTGCCAGCAGCAGGCTGCCCGCATCGACCACGGCCTTCCAGACCACGCGCGGCTGTATTTCCAGCAATTCGGGCACTGAATAGCGCGACCAGTCCGGTAGCAGCGCGGGCACCTGCTCGCGGTAGCGTCGGGCGGCTGCGCCATGCGTGCTTTCGAGCAGGGCGTCCTCGGCCCGCATGGCGCCCAGATGCAGTACGGCGGCGATGCCGACCAGTGCCAGCAGCAGCACGACGCTGCGCGTGGCGAGGCCGAGGCCGAGCATGCCGAGCAGCGACAGCAGGTACAGCGGGTGCCTGCAGGCGGCATACGGCCCGACCTGGACCAGCGTCGCGTCCTTGCGGCCGGCGATGAACAGCGAGGTCCAGAAGCGGCCGAGCGCCGCGATGGCAACCAGCACGAACCCGACGAACCCCAGCCAGGCCGCTCGCGGGCCCGGCAAACGTGGGGCGCTCGGTGAGCGCGACCAGGACGATGCAGGCGACGACGGCCAGCGCCATCAGGCGCACGCGCGGTGTGCTGCGGGAGTTGTTCACGAGGCGGGGTTGCACGCGGTCATGCAGGCATTCTAGCCGCCGGTTAAAGTGCGCGGATGAACTGGCTCGGACTCTATTTCAGCTCGCTGCTGGCGGCGTTGCTCGCGATCCTGCCGATCGTGAACCCGTTCGGCGCGGTCCCCCTCGTGATGTCGGCCTCGGGCCACCTGCCCGAGCAGGAGCGCCTGCGGCAGATTCGCCGCGCCTGCGTCTACACGTTCTTCCTGATGTCAGGCTTCCTCGTGGCGGGCGGCCTGATCATGAATTTCTTCGGCATCTCGCTGCCCGGCATGCGCATCGCCGGCGGCCTGATCGTCGCGTTCCTCGGCTTCCAGATGCTGTTTCCGAACCCGATTTCGGACAAGGAAGCGATGACCAAGGCGGCGGGGGAGAAGTACGACATCGCCTTCACGCCGCTCGCCATGCCAGGCCTGAGCGGACCCGGAACTTTCGCGGTCGTGATGAGTCTTTCGTCGCAGGCCGCGGCGCAGAAAGGCTTCCTGATCATCGTCGATTTCATGGGCGTGCTCACGGCCATCTTCCTGACGGCGCTGCTCAGCTGGTTCGTGCTCCGGCGGCGCTGAACGCGTCAATCGCCTGCTCGGCGCCACGGGCATGGTCGCGCTGACGCGGCTGACCGGTTTCCTGATGATCTCGATCGGCGTGCAGTTCCTGATCAACGGCACGACCATGATCCTGAACGATCCCGCGTTCTGGTCGGGTCTGGCCGAAGCGCTGCGCGCCCGCTAGGAGGACGTACGATGTTTTCACTGCGCAAGAAGAAGCTCGACCTGCCGACGGCCGACGAAGCGCTGCCGGGTCGCGCGCAGAAGCTGCCGGTGCCCGCGCGCCATTTCGTGAACGGCAACCGTCTCGAAGCGCCTTTCCCCGCGGGCATGGAGCTCGCGATGTTCGGGTTGGGATGCTTCTGGGGCGCCGAACGCAAGTTCTGGACGACGCCCGGCGTCTACAGCACGCAGGTCGGTTACCTCGGCGGCATCACGCCCAATCCAACGTACGAGGAAGTGTGCACCGGGTACACCGGCCACAACGAAGTGGTGCGCGTGGTGTTCGATCCGCAGGCAATCTCGTACGCCGAGCTGCTGCGCATTTTCTGGGAATCGCACGACCCGACCCAGGGCATGCGCCAGGGTGGCGACATCGGCACCCAGTACCGCTCAGGCATCTATGTCTACGACGGCGCGCAACGCGCTGCCGCAGAGAGCAGCGCGGCCGCGTACGGCGAGAAGCTGAAGGCCGCGGGCTATCCCGCGATCACGACCGAGATCCTCGACGTGCCGGAGTTCTACTTCGCCGAGGACTACCACCAGCAGTACCTCGCGAAGAACCCGGACGGCTATTGCGGGATCGGCGGGACCGGCGTTTCCTGTCCGGTGGGACTCGCCACCTCGGCCGGCTGAGGAGTTGCGTCCGCCGCTGTGGCGGGCGCAGAGATCGGCGGCGCGTCTGCGGGCATCGTCGATTCGGCCACGGCCTGCAACTGCGCGAGGCCCTTCTCGTAATCGGGTCCGACCATGCGGTCGAGTGCCAGGCCGAAGTAACGGCCGAGCAGGCTGCCCGAGAAATCGGTGTCCAGCGCCCATGTGATGCGCGTGCCCGTGCCGTCCGGCACGAGGCTGATCGTCGATGTCGTCGGGTTGTCCATGCCGAAGTCGAGCTTGCTCGTGACGCGGCGTCCCGGCTCGACCTCGATCACTTCCTGGCTGCCGTTGCCGACGTCCGGATTGGCGCTGGTCCATTCCATGCGGGCGCCGACGCCCGTGTCAGGACCGCTGTACGTGTACTTCGTGTCGGGATCGAGGCCGGCCCACGGCGACCACTCGTTGAAGCGCTGGAAGCCGTCAATCAGGCCATAGACCCTCTCGGGGCTGGCGGTGGTCGTGATCGAGCGTTCGACGTGCGCCGCTTTGGGCAGGAACAAACCCACCAGGAAGAACAGCACCACCAACCCGAGCAGGGAAAAGAACAGTCCCTTCAGGATCTTCATCGCGCTTTCCCCCCAGATCAAAGCGCGGCTCGTCACCGAACCGCGCGTCTGCTCAGTTCGACGTCAGCCCGACGGGCGGCGGCGCACCCGGATTCGGGTCTTCCATCGGATAGGTCTTGGCCGGTTCGTTGGCCGGCGCGGGCGCGGGCGTCACGGCCGGCGTCGGGCTGACGGCGGGTGCAGCCGGTGCGGTCTTCGAGGCCGGCGCCTTCGTCGCGCGCGTCAGTGCGGCGGTGAATTCCTGCGCGGCCGGCGGCACGCTCGTGACCTTGCCTTCGAGGATCTGCGAGGCGAGCACGCCCGAGATGCCGTACGCCGATTCGTTGGCGGCCTTGTCGATCGCGATGACGGTGCCGTCGAGCGCGACGCCCGCAAAGAGGCCCGAAGCGCGCGAATAGGACAGCACCTGCGCACTGAGCGTGGCGTCGGTCGCCGCCGCCGACGAGCGGCCGAGCGGTCCGGCTGCGACGCTGGCATCGGCGCCGAGCGTCACCTTGCCGCCGGCGATGCCTTCGACGCTTTCGCGCGACATCAGCACCAGGATGACGTCCGTCGACTGCACGCCGAACTGGAAGCCGAAATTCACGCCGCCGAGGGTCACGAACGTCGGGGCGCTCCACGTGCCATCGGGGTTGCGCACGGCCATGACGCCCTTGCCGCCGCGTCCGCCGAGGGTGAGGGCAACCTTGACCACGCCCGGCACGACGACCACGCCGTACGCGCGCTCGAGCAGCCAGCTGGGAATGCTCTGCTCGGTCAGGTCGGAGAAGGCTTCGAAGACTCGCTGCGAGCGCAGCAGCCTCTGGTCGGTCTTGGAGTCCGCCTGCGCCTGCGCGGGCAGGACGAGGGTGACTGCCAGGAACAGCGACAGGCACGTGGCGACGATTCTCTTCATGGTGCTCTGGGTAACGTGCAAGGTGATGATTCCCGTGACTTTAACAGAATGCGCCCGCGGATCGTCCGCGCGGGTGGGCGTGGCCGCACGCGGCAGGATAAGCTTGTGCCGGGGACGATCTGCGCCGGACAAGAATGAACATGCTTCGCCCGTTGCCCGGCATCCACCGGGTCTTCCTGCACGCGACCCTCCTGGCCTGCGCTTCGCTTGCGGGCTACGAGGTTTGTCGCGCTGCGCCGACAGAAGTTCCCGCCGAACCTGCGCCCGACGTCATCGCGACGGACCGCGACTTCGCGCAGACGGCGCTCGAGTCCGGTATTCGTGCGGCCTACGAGCGCTTCCTCGCCGACGATGCCGTGGTGTTTCGCCCGCTGCCCGTGCATGCGCGGGACTGGCTCGATACGCACGAACCGGCGACTGGCCGACTCGAGTGGGCTCCGGCCGTGGCCGAGACGGCCTGCGATTCGAGTCTCGCCGTGACGCTGGGCACGTGGAGCTACACCGCGAAGGACAGCAAGGTCGCCGACACCGGCCAGTACCTCACGGTCTGGCGTCGCGACCGATGCCGGCGAGTGGCGGATCGTGCTGGACCAGTCGATCAGCCTGCCATCGATGCCCGCAGCCCTGCCGGCAGCGAGCCGTGCCTGCGATGGAACGACGCCGACGCTGGAGAAACTGCTCGCGGTCGAGCGCAAGCTGAACTCCGGGTTGCGCAACCTGCACGTGACGGATTCATCGAGCATCGACGTCAAGGCGATCACGGTCGGTTCCGTGGCGGGCTCAGCCCGTGCGGACCTCGCCGTGACCCACGGCGAACTGGTGGACAAGAGGGCGGCACGCGGGAGCGAACCGCAGGTGCGCGCCGTGTACGTGCGGGTGTGGCAGCGCGATGGCCGCTCGTGGCGGGTGCTGCACGATTTCCTCACGCCCGTGACGCCCTGAACGGAATTCTTGGCGTCATTGGAAACGCTGCAGCCGCCAATCTGCGGCGTCAGTGGCCGCATCCAGGTTCACCAAGTACTCGGCCGGATACGGATTAGCCGAGGTTACCTTCGAAGAGGGCCGAACCTAGCATTCCGCCAAAGGTTGACCGACCGATCGGAGCCTGCTGCACCACTCACTCCAGTGGTGCAATCTCGAACGAGAAGGGAGTTACAGATGAGAACTTCAAAATATCGAGCGGTGCGATCAATCGTGCCGTTCATAGCGCTATTGGCGCTGGGCGCCGGCATGGCCGGCTGTTCCGGTGACGATGGCAAGGACGGGGCAGCGGGTCCCACCGGCGGCACGGGCGCAACCGGGCCGGCGGGTCCGACGGGCCCCACGGGTGCCACGGGTGCCACGGGTGCGAGCGCCAAGATAGAACCGCGGGAGTCCTGCGGCGTCTGTCACGACAACGGCTCGGCCTACGGCGTCGACGAAGCGCATGCGCTCACCGGTCAGGTGGCGGTCACCAACGTCACATTCACGCCGGTCGGCCCCGACCTGATCGTCCGCTATAACGCGAAGATCGATGGCGCGCCGGCAACGGGCATTACCTTGGTGCGCTCCGATTACCGCTACGCCGGCCGGTGTCCAATACGACGCAGGCGCTCGAAGCGCAGGCCGTCCCCGTTGGGACCACTGGCGATTTCGAGATCAAGCTCGTCGGCGGGGTGACCAACCCGCAAGTCAATTCACGGTACTTCTTCCGTGTCAGTGACCGTGACGCCGCCGGTGCAGTGAGCATCGGCGTTTCGGGCGACTATCCTGCCGCCGCGTATGCGGATCTCGCCACCGCGCAGGCGTGCAACAACTGCCACGGCGATGCGGGCATCGCTCCGCACACCACCTATCCGTACGACTATCCGGCGATGAAAGTCTCCGAGTGCGTCGTGTGCCATGAAAGCAACGCGTACGCCTTCATTCCCAACTTCCCGCATTTCGAGACCATCATCCACGGCATCCACAACTCGCATCAGATGCCCACTGGCTCGTACGACTTCAACGCGACGACAAAGTTTGAGGTCACCTACCCGACCTACATGAGCAACTGCAGCGTCTGCCACGACAGCCCGACGACGCTGACGGCGGCCAACGCGATGCCGGTCACGGGCCCGTATTGCTTCAGCTGCCACGAGTCCATGGATAGCTGGGATTTCACGGAATCCGGCGCCACGTTCCACGAGGCCTACACCGAGAAGACGGACTGCCAGGAATGCCACAAGGTCAATGGCGTCGCGGCGTCCCTCGTCAACGTCACGCAGTTCCATAACAGTCTCGAGACCGAACGAGTTGGCATCATCTGGAACGGTGAAGACCTCTCCGTCACCGAAGGCAAGAAGTTCACCTGGAAGATCGACAACGTCGTCGACGACGGCACGAACCTGAAGATCTCCTGGTCGGCGACCTATAACGGCGCCGCCGTGGATCCTTGCAACACCACCATCGGTGCGGGCAAGCCCCTGTTCCATCTCGCTCCGACGGGTACCGTGCTGGATGGGGCGCCGCAATTCCTGCGCACCTACGCCCAGGGCGACGACTTCATCCTCGGGAAGAGCACCTCTGCGCCGGGTCAGCCGGGCACTCTGACCCTGAGCGCCACGAACACGGCCTGCGCAGGCGAACGTGGCGACCACGACGTGGGCAGTCGACAAGGACGTGCCGGCGGGAACGCGGGGTTACCTGGCCCTCCAGGGCAAGCCGCAGCTGCCGCTGCCGGCGGGCTTCGACAAGACGGTCTCGGACTACGAGTTCACCAACATGTATGTCCGCGTCCCGACCCCGGACCGCGAGTTCGTCGTGGGTACGGGCGCCAAGCCGGCCACGGAGCGTCGCGCAATCGCCGATACCGGCGAGTGCCTGAAGTGCCATGTCGGCTCGCTCTATCAGCACGGCAACACCCGCGTCGACAACGTGAAGATGTGCGGCGCCTGCCACAACTCGGCGTCGAGTGACCAGAACAACCGCGTCGCGATGGGCGTCGACAAGTCCGAAGCGTACGACGGCCTGGTTGGCCAGACGTACGAGCTCAAGACCCTGCTGCACGCCATCCACTCGGCTGGCGATCCAACGCACAATACGTTCGCCATCTATCGGACCCGCGGCATCTATGCCTGGGTGCCCGAAGGCGTGACACCGGCGAACTGGAGCACGACGAAGTGCGAGAAGGCGACGCCGACTGCCACCCAGGAATACCGGGTGTTCGGAGGCGATCCGGCCTTGGATGTGTCCTGCCAGGTGCACAACCTGTACCACCCGACGTATCCGAGGGAGGCCAATGACTGCGCAGCCTGCCACGTCGAAGGACTTCGACGTGATCCCCGACCAGGCCAAGGCCATGGCGACCACGCTCGATGCGGGTACGGCCCCGTGGAAGAACCAGCTCGACGACACACTGCAGGGCGCCTCGGCGGCTGCCTGCACGAGCTGTCACCAGTCGACCGACAGCAAGGGTCATGCGTACCAGAATGGTTGGGTCCCGACGACGTTCGAGAACGGGCGTCAGACCATCATCGATACGAAGTGATCTGATGTTCGACTGACCCCAGGCAAGCGGGGTGGGCTTTCGGGCCCACCTCGCGCCGCCTGGATCGAAGACTGAAGAACTCTTTTGAGCTGAGACGACAGGGGTTGACTCCCCCACTCGACGCCCCTGCTTCGCCCGATGGCGGGGCAGGGGTTTCTTCTTTTCCGGGTCGGTTCAGGTCGCGCCGTTGGCGCGCAGTTCCACGATCGTTGCCGCGTCGTAACCGAGTTCACGCAGGACGGCGTCGGTGTGTTCACCGAGCAGCGGCGCACGCTGGCTCGGCAGCCGCTCGCCGTCCAGCTTGATCGGGTTGGCGAGCACGCGGTAACCCTCCTGCGCCGGGTGGGGCAGGTCCTTCACCATGCCGATGGTGCGAAGGTAGGGATTCTCGAGCGCCTGCGGCAGGTCGTAGACCGGAGCGGCCGGCAGTACGCCCTGCAGTTTTCCGAGCCATTCGGCGGTCGTCGCAGTCGAGAACACTTCATCGAGCACGGCCGTCAGCGCATCGCGATTTGCGCGCCGCGCTTCGACCGTTGCGTAGTCCGGGTGCGTGCCGAGATCCGGCCGCTCCAGCGTCCGGACGAGTTCGCTCCAGAACTTCTGCGTCATGCACATGATGAAGATCCAGCCGTCGCTCGTGCGCTGCAGCTGCACCGGCACGGTCGAGGGATGCGCGCTGCGCGGCAGGCGTTCGGTGCGGTAGCCGGAATTCAGGTACCAGGCGCCGGGGTAGGTGAGCTGGTGCAGCGCGACGTCGAACAGCGAGACGTCGATGTCGTGCCCGCGGCCGCCCTTCAGCACGCCGACCAGCGACGACAGGATCGCGACCGCCGTCGTGATGCCGGTCATGTAGTCGACGATCGAGAGACCCATGCGTGCGGGAGGCGAACCGGGCTCGCCGCTCAGGTGCAGGTAACCGGCTTCGGCCTGCATCAGGTAGTCGTAGCCCGGCCAGCCCTTGCGCTCGTTGTCGCGCCCGTAGGCCGAGAGATGCGCGCAGAGCACGCGCGGGTTGATCGGGCCGAGCGTGGCGTAATCGAGGCCGAGTTTTTCGGGCTGGTCGCCGCGCAGGTTGTTCAGCACGACGTCCGCCGTGCGCACGAGCCGGTGGAACGCCTCGCGCCCGGCTGCGTGCTTCAGGTTCAGCGTCACGCTCTTCTTGTTGAGGTTGAACGCCTGGAAGAACTGGCTGTCGTGCTCGCCGAGAAAGAACGGGCCCATCGAACGCGTGGCATCGCCGCCCTGGTCGCGGTTCTCGATCTTGATGACCTCGGCGCCGAGGTCGGCGAGGTACATCGAGCCGAACGGTCCCGCGCCGAAGTTCTCGAACGTCAGGACACGAAGGCCGGTGAGGGGCAGTGTGGGCAGCATCGGGCGTGCGTCAGAGATCGAGCGCGTAGTAGCGGTCGCAGGCGAAGTGGCCCGTCGCGCCGAGCGGACCGCAGAGCACCTTGAAGCCCGCGTCGGTGTAGAGGTGCTGTGCGGCATCCATGCCAGTGAGCGTCTCGAGGTAGCAACGGCGGTAGCCGAACTGGCGTGCGGCAGCGATGCAGTGCTGCAGCATGCGTCGGCCCTGGCCGTGCCCACGAACCTCGCCGAGGAAATACATCTTGCGCAGTTCGCACACGTCGGGATCGCCGCCCGCGAGCGGCGCAATGCCGCCGCCACCGACGACGCTGCCGTCGCGCACCAGGACGAAATACGCGGAGCGCGGCACGGAGTACGCGACGCTCAGGTGGTCCACTTCAGGATCGCTCAAGGCGAAGCCCGGCCCGCACGCGCCGAATTCGGGCATCACGGTACGAATGACCTGCGCCATCGCCGCATCGTCAGCGGCGGTGATCGGTCGGAGCACGAAGTCGGTTGGGGTGTTCAAGCGGCGCTGAGTTTAGCACCGCAGTTCCTCGCCCCAACCCCCTCCCACCGCAGTGGGAGAGGGAGGGAGAGGAGTCAGAGGTCAGAAGCGGTAGTTCATCTCGACGCCGTAGGAGCTGCCCGGCGCGTCGTGGACGAACGAGCCGCCGAACTCCGGCGCCGGGATGATCTCGGCGAGGTAGTCCTCGTCGCCGATGTTGCGGCCCCAGGCCGTCACGCCCCACTGCTCGCCCTGCAGCGTGAGGCGGGCGTTGAAGACCGCGTACGGGTCGCGCACCTGCTTCGAGAACTCGCCCTGGCCGAAGCCGAAGTACCCGAACAGGTTCGGCAGGCGCTCTTCCTGCACCGGGTGGAACCAGGTCTCGCCGACGAAGGAGCCGTCGACGCGCGCGATCAGGGACAGCGATTCGGTGAGCGGGAACGTGGCTTCGGCGCCGATGTTGCCCGTGTACTCCGGCGCGTACGGCACTTCGTTGCCCTCGGTGTACGGACGGCCGCTGTACTTGTCGATTTCGCCGTCGGTGAAGCCGTAACCCGCGAACACCGTGAACATGTCGTTGATCTGCCAGCGGGCGTCGATCTCGGCGCCCTTGATCGTGACTTCGTCGATGTTGGTCACGGCGCGCAGCAGGCCGAACGGTCCGGCGAAGAAGTTGAAGAACTGCATGTCTTCGACGGTCGTGTAGAACAGCGCCGCATTCACGCTGACCGAGCGATCCAGGAAGTAGGACTTGAAGCCGAGTTCGGCGGCCTTCGAGACTTCCTGCTTGAACGTGTCGTTGACGTCCGTGAGGTTGAGCACGGACGACGCGTTGCAGGCCGGCGCAGACAGGTCCGTTCGGCCGTGGTGTTGTCGCCGAGGCACAGCGGCGTGCTGCCGGCCAGCCCGTAGAACGTGTCGACGGTGGCCGCGCTGCCCGACGAGTTGAAGCCGCCGCTGCGGAAGCCGTAGCCGTAGGACGCGAACACCGCGAAGTCGTCGGTGAGCTTCCAGTTGGCCGAGATCTTCGGCTGCAGCTGGTCGAAGGTCTCGCTGCGGTTCGGGATGCCGGAGGTCGCGTAGGCCGGGTTCACCGTGTAGGCGGGGTTGATGTACGGGTTGCTGAAGAAGCTGAAGCCCGGCGTCTGCGCGCGGCAGGACGTGGTGTCCGTGCTCGTGCAGACCGGCACGTTGTTGCTGACTTCGCGGTCTTCGCTGTCGTAGCGCAGGGCGAGGGCCAGTTCGAGGTTGTCCATCACGTCGTAGGCGATCTGGCCGAACACCGCGTAGACCTTGCTGTTGAAGTCGTCGTCGTACAGCAGGTCGGTCGGGTTCGGGCCGCGCTCGGCACGAACGGACGCGCCTTGAAGCCCTGCGCGAGGTCCGAGCCCTGCGACACGACGACGTGACGGTCGATGTCCGCGAAGTACGCGCCGGCCACCCAGCGCAGCGGCTGGTCGCCCGGGGAGGTGAGGCGGACTTCGAGGCTCAGGTCTTCCTGGTCGCGCTGCTGGTACTGGTAGCCGCCGCAGGTGGACGGGCCGTACGGCGGCAGGAAGCCGGCTGCGCCGCCGCCCGCCGGCGTGAACCAGATGCTCGACGGGATGCCGAAGAACGGCGCTTCGTAGCCCGGGTCGGTCAGGTTGGCGTCGTTCGAGGCCTGGCAGGTGGCGTCGAGCGCGTACAGCAGGAACGCGTCGCTGGTGCCGTCCGTCAGGAAGTAGTTGGTCTGGTCGTTGTAGGCCAGGTAGCTCGTCAGCGTGCCGATGCCGACGTCCCAGTCGCCCTTGATCGAGAGGTTGATGTTCTCCTGCTCGTTCTGCGGGTCGACGTTGTTGATGTAGCGGAAGTTGTGCTTGTTCGCGTCCTCGTAGAACGCGGCGCCGACGAACGGCGCAACGTCGGCGAGCGCGATCGACGCGTTGAAGTTGATCGCGCCCGAGTCGAGCTGCGAGTACTTGGCCTTGACGTCGAATGTCGCCGCCGAGGGCTTCGAACAGCAGGCGGCCGGACACGCCGGACTCCTCGAAGCGGTCGACGCAGTCGTCGCAGTCGTTCTTGAGGTTCTTCCACTGGCCGTCGGTCTTGCGCGTGTAGGCCGAGATCGAGCCCTTCACCGAATCGGTGAGCGGGCCGCCCATGTAGAAGCTGCCCTTGTAGCTGTTGTCGGTGCCGATAGCCGGCCATGAGGTCCGTCTCCCATTCGTCGCCCGGCTTGCGCGTCGTCAGGATCAGCGCGCCGGCCAGCGCGTTGCGGCCGTAGAGCGCGCCCTGCGGGCCCTTCAGGACTTCGATCTGGCGTGATGCCCGAGAGCTCCTGGTTCAGCGCCTGGGGGTTGGTCTGCAGCACGCCGTCGATGACGAGCGCGAAGTTGGTCTCCGAGTCGCGGCCGGTGTTGATGCCGCGGATGTTGACCTGCAGGTCGCCGGCCTCCGCCGTCTGCACCTGCGACACGCCCGTCGTCAGCGCGATGAAGTCCTGCGGGCGCTCGATGCCGGCGCTCTTGATCTCGGCCGCCGTGAAGGCCGTGATCGAGACCGGCACGTCCTCGATGCGCTCTTCGCGCTGTCGCGCGGTCACCACGATTTCTTCGAGCTGACCGGTCTCTGCCGCCTGCAGCACCGTCGGCACCGCGAGCAGCGATGCGCCGTGCGCGGCCGCGAGGGCGAACAATCGAGTCTTGCCATGTTTCATGTGTGGTCCCCGTACTGAAAGGTCGGATGTGCCCCAACGGGCCGGCTCCCCAGGCTCGGGCCGAACATACCATCCGTTCCGGCGAAGTTACAATATAAGTAAGACAATAGGACAAGCTGGGTGGGTGCGGCACGCTCCTGCCAATGTTGCCCCGTAGCAACAGTGCGGCGGGCGCAGGCTCTGCTAGCATTCGCGGAGTCGCCCGTTCCGATTCATCACCACCGCCCGCCGCGCCCCGGACCCCACCCAAGTTCTCCGCCCCCTCGCGGCCATGGCACGCAAAGACATTTCGTTCACGGCTAAGGATGCGGCGCTCCGCGAGGACGTCCACACGCTCGGCGGTCTCGTGGGCGAGGTGCTGCGGGACCAGGGCGGCGATGCCTTCTTCGAGGAAGTGGAGGGCGACCGCCAGATCGCGATCCGCCGCCGGGACGGCGATCCCGAAGCGGCGGTGCAACTGGTCGTGCGGGCCGACAGCCGCTCCCCGGACCAGGCTGCCGAACTGATCCGGGCGTTCGGCACGTGGTTCCAGATGGTGAACATGGCCGAGAAGGTGCACCGCGTGCGCCGTCGCCGGCAGTACCTCAACGACAGCAGCACCTACCAGCCCGGCGGTCTCGCCGAATGCTTCCAGAAGCTGCGCTCGATCGGTTACGGCCTGCCGCAGGTGGTCGAGCTGCTCGGGCACCTGAGCATCGAGCCGGTGTTTACTGCGCACCCGACGGAATCGACGCGCCGCACCTTGCTGCGCCAGCAGCAGCGCATCGCGAGCCTGCTGATGACGCGGCTCGATCCGTCGCTGACCCCGGTCGAGCGCCGCAACACGCTGGAACGGGTGCGCAGCGAACTCACGACCGGTTGGCAGACTGCCGACAACTCGCGCGAAAAGCTGACCATCGCCGACGAGCGCGAGCACGTGCTCTTCTTTCTCGTCGAAATCGTCTACGACGTCATCCCGATCTTCTACGAGGAGATCGAGGAATCGCTGGTGCTCATTTTCGGCGACGAAGCGCGGCAACGCGAAAGTCCCTGAGATGCTGCATTTCGGCTCCTGGGTCGGCGGCGACATGGACGGCCTGCCGGACGTGCACGCCAAGACCATCCGCGAGAGCTGTGCCCGTCATCACGCGCTGATCGTCAATCGCTACTTCCTCGAGGCGCAGCGCCTCGCCGAAAAGCTGAGCCAGAGCGAGCGGCGCACACCCGGCATCCCGCAGCCCCTGCGCGATCGCATCGAGCACTACAAGTCGGTGGTGCCGGCTGCGCGCGCGAGTGCGCCGTCGGGCCACGACGAGATGCCGTACCGCGTGCTGCTCGGCCAGATCGCCGAGCGGCTGCGCGCCACCTACGACCACCGCTCGGGCCAGTACGAGCGCGTCGAGCAGCTGACCGACGACCTGCAGATCATCGTGAACAGCCTCGAGGCCAACCGTGGCCGCTATGCCGGGCTGTTCCTCATCCGCCGGTTCCTGCGCCGGGTGCGAACCTTCGGGCTGCACCTCGCCACGCTCGACGTGCGGCAGAACGCCGAGGTGCACCGCCAGATCGTCGGTCGTGCCCTCGACGAACCAGGCTGGGATACACGCCCGGCCGCGGAGCGCATCGACCGGTTGCGGGACGCGCTGGCCCGCGACGAATCGCCGCCCGACGTGCTCGAAGCCGCCGGCAAGCGGGCGCTCTGGGTGTTCGAGGCGATGGACTATTGCCGGCACCGATACGGCCAGGCCGCGGTCGGGTCGTATGTCATCAGCATGGCGCGCGATATCGACGACGTGCTGTCCGTGCTGCTGCTCGCCCGCTGGGCGGGCCTGGTCGACAACGTCTCCGGGCAGGTCGCGCTCGACGTCGCGCCGCTGTTCGAATCGGTGGCGGCGCTCGATGCAGCCGGGCCGACGCTCGCCCGCCTGCTCGCGGATCCCATCTATCGCGATCACCTGGCCGCGCGCGGCAACCGTCAGATCGTGATGATCGGCTATGCCGACAGCAACAAGGAATCGGGCATCGCCTCGTCACGCTGGGTGCTGCGCAAGGCGCAGGAGGCCATGCTCGCCGCCTGCCAGAAGGCGGGCGTGCAGCTGATGGTGTTCCACGGCCGCGGCGGGTCGATCAGTCGCGGCGGCAGCCGGACCGAGGCCGTCGTGAGCAGCCTGCCCACGACCGTCTCGGGCGGGCAGCTGCGGGTCACGGAGCAGGGCGAAACGATCAACGACCGCTACGGCTTGCAGCCGATCGCGTTGCGCACGTTCGAGCAGGCCCTCAACACGCTGGCGCTGGCCGTCGCCGGCGAGCGGCGCGAAACGATCAAGCCGGGCTGGGAAGACGCGATGCAGTTGCTCGCGGACGCGAGCCGGGCGCGTTACCGCAGCTTCGTCCACGACGACCCGCACTTTTTCGAGTTCTTCCAGGCGGTCACGCCGGTCGACGTGATCGAGCGCATGCAGATCGGCTCCCGGCCCCTGGTGCGGGGCGGCGGCAGTGGCGTCGACACCATCCGCGCGGTGCCCTGGATGTTCGCGTGGTCCCAGAGCCGGCACATGCTGCCGGGGTGGTTCGGCGCCGGCACGGGCCTGGCGGCGGTCATCGACCGTCACGGGGAGGCGCTGGTCGCCGACATGTACCGGGACTGGCCGTTCTTCGAAGGGCTCATGGACGACGTCGAAATGCGGCTCGCCCGCGCCGACATGGACATCGCCTGGCATTACGAGCGCCTGTACCAGGGCGACGTCGAGCGCTATTCGAAGACGATCCGGCAGGAATACGAGCTGACGCGCCGCCTCGTCCTGCAGCTCAAGGGCTGCGCGCGGCTGCTCGACGCCGAGCCCACGCTGCAGCGATCGATCTGGCTGCGCAACCCCTACGTCGATCCGATCCACCTGATGCAGGTGCACTTGCTGCGCCGCTGGCGCGAGGCAGGCTCGCCGAACGGCAAGCTTCGCGACGGCGACGACCCGGACCTGCGGCTGTTTCCGGCGCTGGTGACGTCGGTGAACGGCATCGCGCACGGCCTGCAGGGCACGGGCTGACTCCGACTGCACTTTTCCCTTGTTGACGGCGCAAGGCGTGAGGAATAGCGTCCTCAGGTCAGCCGCGACGGTGTCCGCCACCGGCGCAACTCACGCCAACCAAAGGCAAAGGGAGATCGATTCACATGGCAGCGAAGAAGAAGGCGCGTCGTGCGGCGCCGCGCAAGGTCACCAAGGCGAAGGCCACCAAGGCCAAGCGTAAAGTCGTAACGAAGGCGAAGGTCGCCAAGGTCAAGCGCAAGGTCGTCACGAAGGCGAAGGTTGCGAAGGTCAAGCGCAAAGTCGCCACCAAGGCGAAGGTTGCGAAGGTCAAGCGCAAGGTCGCCAAGGCCCGCAGCACTCCGACCAGCCGCCGCGTCGCCGCCGTCGAGTTGGCCGCACGCAAGGCTCCGGCCCGTACGCGTGCAGCCGTCAAGCGGGCCGTCGGCAAGTTGCCGCCGTCTGCCAAGCGCGCGCTGCGCAAGGCCGACCGCAACCTGAAGTCGGCCGAGAAGAGCATCGTCAAGGCCGTGAAGTCGGCGAAGAAGAAAGCTTCGAAGACTGCGGCGCAGGCCGGCTCGATGGTCAATGCCGCCCAGGCATCGGCCGAGAAGCAGGCGACGTCGATGCTGGATTCGGCGAAGGAAATGGCGGCCAAGGTCAGCGAGACGGTGCAGAGCGCCGTCGGCAACCTGGTCCCGGGCGAAAAGTAGTCCTGATTCCCTGAACCCGGCGCTCCCTCCCGCACAACGGGAGGGAGTCCGCCTGCTCCGGACGCGCCTTCAGCGCAATCGCGGAAACCGCATCCGCGACGGCATCGCCGTCACATAGTCCGGATAGCTCTCGAACTTCCTGCACGCCTCGCCGGGCGCCTGCTCGTACTGCGCGTCCCAGGGCAGCACGATCTCGAGTTCGTCCGCACCCACTTCGACCATCTTCGGCATGATCGGCGGCACGATGCGGGTCCGCTCGGCTGCGAGCATCGCGGCCAGCCCGCCGTGCAGCCGGTGGCTGCTCCACAGGTCCTGCAGCGTGGCGCGGGTGGGCGGCGCCATCTTCATCTCGCCGCTCGCGAGGTGCGTGCGGACGGCAGGCTCAGTGAGCCAGGCGTGGTGGGTGAGTTCGCCGCGATCGACGCTCGCCTCCTGGTCGGGCGGGACGGTCAGCGCGAAGAAGCGGGTATCGAAGCGCCGCTTCTCGAACGACGGCGTGATCCAGTGCGACCAGTACACGAGGCGCTCGACGTCGAGGACGAGGTCTTCGTCGACGAGCATGCGCGCGAACTCGGTGGCATCGGCGGAGGCGGCCACGCGCCGTGCAGTGACGCGCGCCAGCCGCTCATCACCCCAGTCGCCGCCGCCGCGCGGCCGTGCCAGCAGCACGCCCGCTTCCTCGAACGTTTCGCGGCAGGCCGCCATCAGCAGGCCGCGCGCCGTGTCGACGTCGATGGCTTCGGCGTCGGCGCCCAGCATGCGCGAGCCGGTGTCGACGATCGACGCCTGGTTCGAGCGCGCAGCCAGTTCCGGCGAGAGATCGGAGGTCTCCATGCGACCGCCGGGAAACACCCACAGCCCGGCCATGAACGACAGGCCGGCGGCACGCTTGGTCAGGAGCACCTGCAGCCCGTCGCTGCTTTCCCGCAGCAGCAGGACGGTCGCGGCATGGGGAATCGTCATCGTCGTCACCGCAGAGGTTTCAGGCCAGCTTGACCAGCTGCTTGCCGAAGTTCTTGCCGCGCAGCATGCCGATGAACGCCGTCGGGTGCGGCGGCCAGGCCGTCCGCGATCGACTCGCGGTACTTGATCTTGCCCGTCGCGACGCCCTTGGCGAGTTCGCCGAGCGCCTGCGGCCAGAACTCGAGGTGCTCGGACACGATGAAGCCGCGCACCGTGAGGCGGCTGACCAGCAGGGCGCGCGTGTTGTGGATGGCGATGTCGCCGCCTTCGTAGCCGGCGATGAGTCCGCACACGGCGATGCGGCCGAACGCATTCATGCGCGTCAGCGCGGCATCGAGGCCGACGCCGCCGACGTTCTCGAACAGGCAGTCGATGCCGTTCGGCGCGGCTTCCTTCAGCGCGGCGCTCATCGAGCGGACGTCCTTGTGCTCGCGGTGGTCGATGCAGGCGTCGAAGCCGAGTTCGTCGCGCACGTAGGCGCACTTCTCGGGACCGCCGGCGATGCCGACCGCGCGACAGCCAGCCATCTTTGCGAGCTGACCCACGACGGAACCCACGGCGCCGCTCGCCGCGGAGACCAGCACCGTTTCACCGGCCTTGGGCTTGCAGATCTGGTTCAGGCCGTACCAGGCCGTGACGCCGGGCATGCCGACGGGGCCGAGATACGCCGAGAGCGGGACGTGCTTCGTCTCGACCTTGTTGAGGCCGGTGCCGTCCGAGATGCCGTATTCCTGCCAGCCCAGGAAGCCGATGACGGCGTCGCCCGGGGCGAACTTCGGGTTCTGGGAGGCTTCGACGATGCCGGCCGTGCCGCCGACCATCGTCTCGCCGATCGCCTGCGGCGCCGCGTACGACTTGTTGTCGTCCATGCGGCCGCGCATGTACGGATCGAGCGACAGGAAGTGATTGCGCACCAGGACCTGGCCGGGACCGACGCTGGGGACGGGAACACGCTCGAGGCGGAAGTTGTCCGGCGAGACGGCGCCGCCCTGCGGGCGGCTGGCAAGGACGATGCGCTGGTAGGTCTGGGTCATGGTGGTCGGTGCTCCTCGTGCGAAGGGGCATCTTCGCACGGGGAGCGGGCAGATGTCGGCTGGCGCCGGAAATCAACGGTCCAATGGGTACTTTGTTCGTGCGTCCGCCGCTGAAAGTACTTGCAGCTGCGGTGGTCCGCCGCCTTGCATATCACCCTGCGGATACGTCAACTCCCAATACCGACCATCGCTCGGATCTACGAAAAGAATTTCCCAGTCACCCCACTGCGAACTATTCGCCAATCTTTTCAACTCGTGTCGGGTAAGCCATTCAATTCGCTCGCAGACGACGTCACCGATTCGCGCTCCGTCAAATACCCATCGGCCCGTCAATACATTCGGGTAGCTTCATCCAGTAATTCATCAGTCGATGGAACCGTGCCAATCGTTGCACAGTCACCGTGCGATCATCTGATTGCAATAGATTTCGCAGGCACAGAGCTGCCGTCGTGATCTCGGCGACGTGACGAGCCGTGACTCGGCTGAAGTTATCATGCGCCGTTCACGAGGACCGGTCTGTCCAACTGAAATCGAACGGCGCATGGACAGCGAGCGATGTTCCCCGCCAAGGGTCGCTTCCAACGTGGCGACGACATCCCAGGGTCCGAAATACAATCGATCCCGGTTCATAATTCGTCGACCCTCAAGATTCGTGCTGGCACCTCGCCGACAGCGGCTCTCAGTACCGCCGCCTGAAGCATAGTCCGTCTGCACCTGTCGGGAGCGACGGTCGATGGCGTTGAGTCCCTTTCGCACTTCAATCGTTGCTCGATTTCCGGTTGCTTCGGCAAAGCCAAGCGCTGCTGTGCGCGTCCGGCCGTGGAGTTGACTGCGTCGCTGACATAGTGAGTACCTGCGCGTCCACCCCGTAGCAAGCCGGTCTTTAGCGTCGCGTCGAGTTCGGCGCGGGACATGGCTCGCTGAACAACCTCTGTCGTTGCGACTCGACGCGTCGAACGACTTCGCCGCCCGTCGCAATGCCTTCGTCGGCGCCAGGATCGACTGGCACGGCTTGGCGACATCGCAAATAGTGAAGCCGACATACAGGATGGCGGTGGCGGTCTCACCTCGTTGTGCAGCGTCATACGCATCCTTGGCGTCATGGACGGGGGAGAGGATCAGGATGTCGACGGCATTGATCCCGAGATCGAGCAGGAAGCGTTCGAGGTTCTCCTGCGCGTACGCGTCGTCGACCGCGGTCTCCGCCCACGACGACGTGGGCAGTCCGCTTCGTCCCATGGGCGGTGCAGCCGCGTACAGTGGCTTGCCAGTGCAAGGAGGCGCGAACAGCCCGGCACCGCACATCCCGACGCCGTTCTGTGCCGACCGCCCGGGCAATGCAGTCGCCGGCGGCGGCGGCAGGCCGCCGTGGTTGCAGAATTCCGTGGAGCGAGCGTGGAGAAGATCGAGCCGACGATGAAATCGGCGACGTAGATCGAGATGCCGCCGTCGACGATGTAACCGGTGGGATCCGTCGCATTCAACGGGCGGTTGCCAACGTACGCATAGGGGTTCACGGACTGTGAATCGCCCAGGTTGCCGATCAGCGGATCGGCCGAGAGGAAGCGGCCCGAGCGCCGGGTCGTACACGCGCCCGTTCATGTGCACGAGCCCGACGTTGTCGAGCATTTCGTGCCCGGTGAAGCCCTGCCGCGACGTGTTGGCGATGCCCAGCCAGTCCGGCGCGGTCGCAGCGCTCCAGTTGCTGCCGCGGCGGGTGCCGAACGCGCCGAAGCTTTCCTTCGCAACCGTCGCGCCCGATTCGTTCAGCAGCGTGTCGCTGCTGCCGAGGTGGTCCGGCACGACGTAGGTCGTGGAACTCGTGCCGTTCGAGTTGCGCGAGATCACCACGGTCGATCCACCGGGCGTCGGTACGTAGTGTCGCCAGTACGTGCAGTCCGGTCGAGGTCGTGGATTCCTTCTCGAGCAGGCCGCCGACGTAGTGCGTCGTCTCGGTGCCGTTCTGGTAGGTCGCGACCTGGCGCCAGCGCTCGCGATCGGGACCGTAGGCGAACTGGGCCTGGTAGCCCGGCCTTCCGCAACGTGACCGGGCAGGTTGAACGAGGCCCAGTCCTGGGTCAGGCCCGTTGCGCGCCGTGAGATTGCCGTTGCGGTCGTACGTGAACGTCTCGCCGCCGGCGGTCGGTCACGGCGTGGGGTCGCGATCGCAGTCGCCGTAGACGTAGCTGCCGATATCCGATTTCTGCAGGACGTTGCCCGTCGCGTCGTAGCTCACCGACAGGTTCGCCGAGCCGTTCAGCGTGGAGTTCGTCACTCGATCGAGCGCGTCGTACGTGAAGGTTTCGGTCAGGTTCTGGTTGAGGTCGCGGCGCTGCAGCAGGTTGCCGGCCGAGTCCCACTGATAGGCGAGGTTCTGGCGGCTGCTGACCGCGCCGGCGGTGCCTGCCTGCTGGCCAGTCAGTCGCTGGGTCGCCGCGTCATAGCTCGACGCTCGCGCGATGGCGCTGCCCGACAGCGATTCCTGCGTCGGCGCATCGAAATCGCTGACCGCGTTGAGTTTCCAGAGCGTGCGTGGCGTCGCCAGCGTGATGTCGTCGATCTGCGATGGCGCGCCGAAGCTGTACGAGTAGCGCAGCTTGAGCCGACTGCCCGATTGACCCGACGGCACTGGACTCGACGGATAGGTCAGCGTGTCGATCGCGCCGATCGAGTTGTACGTGTAGTCGTACTGGTAGCTCTGGTCCGACGTGATCGTGCGCGTGCTGATGCGGCCGAGGCCGTCGTAGGCGAGCGATTCCGCATAGCCGAGGCCGGTCTTCGACTGCAGTCGTCCGACGTTGCGCGCGGCTGCTGACGAGCCCCATGTCCAGGTGCTGGTGCCCTCGGGTTCGGTGCGCGACACCTTGCGGCCGAGCACGTCGTACGCCGCGGCGAACGACCGGCCGTTCGCATCGGTCCAGGCGACGACTTCACCGAGCGAATTGTGCGCGAAAGTCCAGGTTCCAGCGTCGGCGTCCGACCATTGCGTGCGGAATCCGCGCACATCGTAGGTGCCGGTCGAGACGGCACCGATCGCGTCCTGGATGCGATTGAGGTTGCCGAGCGAGTCGTAGTCGTACCGCGTGGTGCCGCCCGGCGACGGATCCGTCACGCGGCGCAGTCTTCCCGGCGACGTCGACGATGCTCGACCGTGTGCGGCCGAGCGAGTCCGTCAGTGTCGTGGTCCGGCCTGCGTAGGCGAGGTTCGAGTTGCGAACGATTGCTCCGCCGCCGTCGTAGTCGCGCTCGCTGAGCGTTCGGCCGAGCGGGTCGAACGTTCGAATCGTGTGGCCGTTGGGGACGCTCGCGTAGGGTCGCGATTCACGCACCAGTCGCCCCGCTGCGTCGTAGTCGTACGTCTGGTGCAGCCAGGTGCCGAGCGCACCGTGGTACTCCGCCAGCCGCGGGCGTTCATAGCCGTCGTAGTAGGAGTGGTGCTCGCGGATCAGCGTGCCGTCGGCGGCGTAGTTGCGGTCGTACACGAGGAAGCGCAGGTTCGCCCGTGCCCCAGCAGCCGGTCGTGCCGCACGACTGGAAGGTCCAGGATCGGCGAGTGCCGTCGCTCGCCGTCTCGCTGATCCGGCGTCCGAATTCGTCGTGCGACCACGTCGTCGACAGTCCGTTCGGATCGGTGGCGCGCGTCGGAACACCGAAGTCGTAGCGCCACGCGTACGTCGTCGTTTCCGCCGCTGCGTTGGTGGCGGACTCGAGCATCTGGCAGCGGCTGCCGTAATCGAAGCGTCGCCGTCCGGGCCGGCATCGCAGTGCCGTTCGGGTTGGAGCCCACGGTGCGCACGGAACTCAGGTTGCCGCAGCCGTCGAAGCCGAACGACGTGATGACCTTCAGCGCTGGCATGTTCGGCTCGACCACCTGCTGGGTGATCCGGCATGCCATGGGATCGGTCGCCGTACGTTGTCGTCTGCGTGACTGCGGGTTGGTCCGGTGCAGAGCTCGTCGTCGAACGGCTGACGGGCAGGCCCAGGCACCAGTTGCCCGACGCGTCGTTCGCGTAGCCGACGCTCGAGGTCGAGCGCCAGGCGCTGTTCAGGTGCGGCGAGTAGGGATCCCGATCCCACGGGTGGACTGCACCTGCGTGGGATTGCCGTAGCCGTCGCCGTATGTGAACGCCGTGGTCGCTTCCGTCACCAGCGTGCCGTTGAGCATCCCGCCGAGCTCGAACTGCTTCTCGCTGGTGGATGCGACGAAGGGGAAGACGCGTTGTTCGCTGCCCGCCGTGCCTATCGCCTGCGCACCGAGGGTTGCTTTCCATTGGCGCACCGGCGTCGTGCCGTTGGCCTGGAACACGTCGCGCTGCAGGTGCATTCCCGTGTATGGAAACGCGCGTGACAACGCGTCGACCGTGACCAGGCCGGTGCGCGTGTCCTCGATCCGCTGCGTCGAGAATCCCTGGAAGCCGCGTCCCTGCAGGTGCAGTTGCGCACCGGAGTACTGAAAGCGGTTGCGATAGGTGCCTCCGTTGCCGTCGGTCGCGCTGAACTCGCTCACCACGTAAAGCGGGCCCTGGAAGTCGGCCGCTGGAAAGGCGGCATCGTTCAGGCGTGCGTAGTTGCTGCGCGCGATCGAAACGTAGGCCGGGTTCTGGCGCACGCCGAAGCCGTCGATGAACGATGTCGCCAGATCGGGCGGTGCAGCTGGACCCGCGTGCAGCAGGTAGCGCAGGCGATTGCCGTTGTTGCCGTCGCGGTAGCCGAGATCGGTGAGTCCGTCGCCGTCGGCGTCCAGGTCGAACCAGGCGGTGGAGGTGGGTGCGCTGATTCCCGTGCTGACGGGTGCGGCCGCGCCTTCGCCGGTCGAGCGCACGACGAACCACTGTCGCGTCGCGGCATCGATGTACAGCAGGTCGGCGCGGCCGTCGCCGTTCCAGTCCGCCGGTAGCGCGGTGTACAGCGTGTTGCCCGTGGCGGCCGTTGCCCCGGTCGCGAGTTCGACGAACGCGCCGGCGCAATTCGAGACGAACACACTGCGCACCTGGAGGATGTCGGAGCAGCCGTCGGCGTTCCAGTCGGCCATCGTCACCATCGATTCCTGCCAGAGCAGTCTCTCGGTGCCGACGGTGAATGCGTTGCCGAAGCCGTTGGACAGCAACGGGGTGGCGAAGAACTTCGGGTTGCGGTCCGAGTTGTTGAAGGTCAGCGCAACGATGTCCGCGCGACCGTCGCCGTTGAGATCGGCGACACGCAGGTTGTCCCAGGGCGTCGCTTGCCGCAGGCTCGGAATCGTCCACACCGGTTGCGCGGTCGTGGCGAACTGCACTGCGAGCGCCGTGCTCGAGGGAACACCGACGTTGCGGCGCACGTTGATGGTCGGGGTGAAGCCGCCGGTCTGCGCCATGAGGTCGGCGAGTCCGTCGCCGTCGAAGTCCGCGGCACCGTATTCGCCGGCTGGGACCAGGCCGGTGTTCGCGACGGTGAAGCCGGCATTGGTGTAGCCGGCGACGTGCCAGTAGCCGTTCTGCACGAACAGGAATTGCGTGCGACCGTTGCCGGCGAACGCGCCGGGAATGATCGCGTGCGCATTCGTCGTGACCAGGCCCGTGTCGAGCGGTGCGGCGAAGCCCGCTGGCGTTCCCAGCAGGATGCGCCAGCTCAACTTGCCGGTGCCGGCAGCGACGGGATACAGCAGGTCGGTGACGCCGTCGCCGTTCAGTTCGATGGGGACCGGCGCCTTGGTGGTCGAGACCGCGACCCCTGTATCGACCATGGGTTGCCAGCCGCTCGCGCCGTTCTGGTAGCTGATCGTGGTGGGCTGCAGGCACGTCGTGGCCGCGCACTCCTGCACGCTGGCCAGTCGCAGCCGTCCGGAAACCGGAGCGGTTTCATATCCCAGTGCATACGACTTGATCGGCGTTGCCGCGCCTATGGCCTGGACCGTGATCCGGTCGAGCTGGTAGGGATCGCGCACCCGGTTCCCTGCGAGGTAACCCGTGGGAACGTCGCTGGCCGGGCGCGCCGAGTAGGCGAAGTCGACGCGATAGAACGGCCCGGCGCCGGTGGCGGTCGTCGGGTAGGCAATCGACGCGATTCGATGCGTGCCGTTGGTGTATGCGCCGTACTGCGCTTCGTTGGCATAGGTGAGCGTGATGGCATTGCCCGTGCCGACGCCTGCCCGGTCCCGGACCCGCGACAGCGACCAGGCGCGAATCGTCGTCGATGCGCCGGCATAGGCGCGCGAATCGGCGGTGCCGCCGTACTCGTAGACCAGGCCGTTCTTGGTCGTCACCGTGAACGACGCGGGGCCGTTGCCTGCCGCGCCGTTCGCAACGATCCGCGAGAAGGTCTCGACTTCGGTGGCATAGACGGCGCCGGCCACGCCGTGCGAGCCGCTCACGAGCTTGAGTTGTTGCCCGTCGAGGCAGTAGCGATCGGCGAGCGTATTGGTGACGCCGGCCGCGGCCCCGTCCTGCGCCCAGGTGCGATTGCAGCGTGCGATCGTCGACAGCCCCGCGATCGACCAACCGACGCCGACCGAGCCGCTGCCGCCGCGACTGGCGTAGACCAGCGCAAGATCGAGGCCGACCTCGCCGACGCCCGGCGGTGTCCACAGGGGGATGCGATAGGTTGCGGCACCGGAGTGCGAGACGCCGAACTCGGCGGGCGTACGTCCAGCGGCCGAGGTTCCCGCGGCACCAACGAGCGCAGCGGCGGCGTACGCCCCCGTCGTGCCGGCGTCGGCAACGGAGCCTGATTCGCCGGCAGCCCCTGCGCCGGACATCCCCGTGATCGAAGCTGCGAACAGTGCGATACCGATCGAGCGGCTGTGCCTGGCCAGCCGCTGCATCCATGCGTCGTTCCTCATCGCCGTCTCCCTGATTGGCGGTTCATCGGTTACGGCATGGACGTTCGCGCAATGCGACGTGGCGGGAAACGCGCATTTGAGGTGGAGAGTCGAAGATTCGTGCGGCGCCGCCCGTTACACTGGCGCCATGAACTCCCGATCCACTTTCGTTCGCGGCTTCATGCTGCTGGCACTCGCCGGGGTACTGGCCTGGTTCTGCGGGTTGTCGCGACGTGGTTACGTCGGCCGCTGGTGGGCGGGAAGGCACGTCGGCCTCCGCGGCGGCACGGGGCCCGGGCTACCTGACGCCCGAAGAACGGCCCGACAGCGTCGCGCTGCTGCCGCCACCGCCTGCACCGGGATCGCCCGAGTTCGCTGCCGACGAGGCCGTCTATCGCAAGTTGAGCGCGCTGCAAGGCACCGCGCGCTGGCGACTGGCGGCCACCGACGCCAATCTCAAGTTTCCCGGCGGCGGCCAACGTGTTTTCGTGCGCGGTCGGCATCGACGTGACCGAAGCGAACGCGCCGCGCCTGTATGCACTGCTGCAGCGGATGGTCATCGACGCCGGGCAATCGACGGCCAAGGCGAAGCAGAAGTATCAGCGCGATCGCCCGTTTGAAGTGACCGGCGATCCCACCTGCGTTCCCGAAGACGAAAAGGTGCTGCGCGGCAACGCCTCGTACCCGTCGGGCCACGCGTCACTCGGCCACGTGTGGGGCGAGGTGCTGGCCGAACTCGTGCCAGATCGCGCCGCAGCCGCACGTGCCCGTGGGTACGAGTTCGGGCAGAGCCGCGTGATCTGCCGGGTGCATCGCCAGAGCGATGTCGATGCCGGACGCATCGTCGGCCAGGCCGTGTTCGAGCGACTGCACCAGGACGAGGAATTCGTCGCCGACATGGCAGCGGCGAAAGTCGAAATGAAGAAGGCGCGCAAGCACGGCCCGCCAGCCGGCCGTGACTGTCGCGCGGAGGCGGCTGCACTGCAGGCGGTCGCACCTGGTCATTGAGCGAACCACGCAGACGCCGCTGAACCAGCACGGCAGCGAGCAAGCGTGCTGCCGCTGCGATCGATTGCAGCACTGCTGGCCCTGCTGTGCGCCGGTGGCCTCGCGCTGGCACAACCGGCCGTACGTCCGCTCGAGGCGCAGTCCACTACCGTCACAGCGGCGGAAAGCCCGCCACCCCGCATTCCCGCGGCCGTGTTCGCCCGCGATCCAGACTACTGGGATCCCAGCCTGTCGCCGCGGGGTGGGCAGATCATGGCGCGAACCAGCGTCGACCGGCGCGAGCGAGTCGTCATTCACAGCCTGGTCACCGGCAAGGCCGTGCTCCTGCCGTTGCCGCCCGATGCGCAGGTCGACTGGTTCGACTGGGCAGGCGAGGATCGCGTGCTGGTCAGCCTCGGCTGGACCAAGTCGATCGATGGCGAGGAAACCTACGTCACGCGCCTGCTCGTGTTCGACATCACGTCGAAGACATTGAAGGTCCTCGGTGACAGGTACGGCGGCGTCGAAGGCGACGACGTGCTGTACGTGGACCCGGCGGGGCAGTGGCTGCTGCTTTCGATGCAGGAGTCGCGCGACGAGTATCCGACCGTCTTTCGCTACGACCTCGCGACGGGCGAACGCACCGAAGTGGTCAAGCCGAAGACCGACGTCTGGGAGTGGTACGCGGACGCGGACGGCGTCGTCCGTGCGGGCCTCGGATTCCAGAGCAAGTCCTGGTTCATGCTCTATCGCAGGAGCGCCGACGAGCCGTTCCGCAAGCTGGGGCACGCCAGTTATGAGGAGGATTCGGCCGGCCTGTTGCTGCTCGGCTTCGCGAGCGGCTCGGACGACGGCTACCTGCTCTCGGACCAGAAGACCGGGCGCTTCGCGCTGTACCGGTACAACTATTCGACGCAACAGCTCGGCGAGGTCGTGTACGAACATCCGGTCAACGACATCGACGATTACTCACTGAGCCGTGACGGCAAGCGGGTGATGGCGGTTGCCTACACCGACGAACGCGAGCGCGTGGTCTGGCTCGATCCGGCAATGCGCGCGAACCAGGACAAGCTTGAAGCCCGGTTCCCAGGAATGTCCGTCTTGTTCGTCTCCCGCGACGACGCGCGAGAGCGCTTCATCGTCTGGGTGGGTGGCGCCAACGATCCCGGCTCGTACTACATCTTCGCGCCGGCCGCGGACATGCTGCAGCGGGTCGCACGCATCAACGGCCAGCTCGATCCGGCGCAGCTCGCTGCGACCGGGTACACGCGTTACACGGCACGTGACGGTCTCGAGATTCCTGCGTTCCTGACGCTGCCCAAGGGACGCGTGGCGCGCGGGCTGCCGCTGATCGTGATGCCGCACGGCGGGCCGTACGATGTCCGCGACCTGCTGGGCTACGATCCCGAGGTGCAGTTCCTCGCCAACCGTGGCTACGTCGTGCTGCAGCCGAATTACCGCGGGTCGTCCGGCTACGGCACCGAATTTGCCGCCAGGGGCGAAGGGCAGTGGGGTCGCGCGATGCAGGACGATCTCGACGATGGCGTCGACTGGCTCGTGCAGCGTGGCCTCGTCGATCCGAAGCGGGTCTGCATCTACGGCAGTTCCTACGGCGGCTATGCGGCGCTGTGGGGCGTCACTCGCAATCCTGAGAAGTACCGGTGCGCCGCGAGCTTCGCAGGCGTGACCGACGTCGCGCGGCAGCTCAAGTACGTGTCGTACCAGCTGAGCGGTGCCGAACGCGGCGAATGGCAGCAGACGGTGCGAGGCGAGAAGGGGTTCGAACTCGATTCGATTTCGCCGCTCGGGCAGGCCAGGCGCCTGACGCGTCCGGTGCTGTTCGCTCATGGCGATGCAGACAAGCAAGTGCTCTACAAGCAGTCGACGCTGTACCGCGACGCCCTGGTCAAGGCCGGCAAGCCACACGAGTTCGTGAGCTACCCCGGTGAAGGTCATGGGCTCGAGAGCCAGGATAATTTCACCGACTGGCTGACCCGCCTCGAAGCGTTCCTGCAGGCGAATAACCCGGCGCAATAGCGGCGCAAGCGACAGGAGAAATGACAATGCACCAGAGTCGATTGGCAGGATTCATCATCGACTGCAACGTGCCGGACCTCGCGGCCGCCGCGGCGTTCTGGGGCGCAGCCCTGCGCATGGACGTCAGGGAGCTGCCGGCCGAGGAAGGCAGCAAGTACATGCGGCTCGTCGACCCCGAGGGCCGCTTGCACATCGAGGTGCAGACGGTCACGCATCCGAGTCGCGTCCACCTGGACATCGAGTCGACCGACGTCGAGGCGGAGGTGGTGCGGCTCGAAGGGCTCGGGGCCAGGCGGGTGGCGCAGGTGCACACGTGGTGGGTCATGGAAGCGCCCACGGGTCAGCGGTTCTGCGTGGTGCGGAAGAGTTCGAAGCCCACGGCGCTCGAGCGCTGGCATCGCGTCGTCGCCACGCGCGACATCACCGATCTCGACGACCTGCTCGCCGACGATGCCGTCTTCGAATCCCCGGCCGTGCACACGCCGCAGAAGGGCAAGGCGATCACGCACAAGTACCTCGCCGCAGCGAGCGTCGTCCTGATGAACGACAGCTTCCACTACGTCGGTGAATGGCACGGCGAGCGCTCTGCGGTGCTCGAGTTCAAGACGATGCTTGGCGAAATCGAAGTGGACGGCATCGACATGATCGAGTGGAACGCAGAAGGACGGATCTCGCGCTTCAAGGTCATGGTGCGGCCGGTCAAGGCGCTGCAGACGCTGATGCCGCTGATGGCGGCAGAACTCGCGAAGACTTGAGGCGGAGTGGCCGCGGCCGCCATCCAGCAGTCGTCGGCTGTGGCATTCTTGCGCCTACCCCACCATGACCGTGGGCGGAGAGACACACTCAATGATCAAGCGACTGGAAACCGGCCCGCGCATGTCGCAGGCCGTCGTGCACGGCAATACCGTCTACCTCGCCGGCCAGGTCGCCGACGATCCCGCGGCGGACGTGACCGGGCAGACGCGCCAGGTCCTGGCGAGCATCGACAAGCTGCTGGCCGCGGCGGGAAGCGACAAGACGCGCATCCTGTCGGCCACGATCTATCTCGCCGACATCGGCACGTTCGCGCAGATGAATTCCGCCTGGGATGCCTGGGTGCCGCAGGGTCATACGCCTGCACGTGCCACGGTCGAGGCGAAGCTCGCGGCACCGCAGTACAAGGTCGAGATCCAGGTGACGGCCGCGGTCTAGTCGTCGCCGCGGTCAGCGGTGCCTGATCTTCAGGGCCAGCACCCCGCCCGCCAGCACCAGCGTGATGGCATTGCAGACGATGACGGGCCAGCTCACCACCATGAGCCCGTAGGCCAGCCACAACGCGACCCCCGTGGTGAACAGGCTGTACATGCGCAGCGAGACGCCGCTCAGGTCGCGCGTCTGCCAGGACTTCAGGACTTGCGGTACGAACGCGGCGGTCGTCAGGGTGCCGGCAGCGAAGCCGACCGTGTCGATGAGCGTGAGTGGCATGGGTGAAGCATGCGTCCTGTCCGGCAGGGTGTCCATAACTGGTTGATTTGCAATCGATTACAACCCTGAAGTCCGCGGCCGGCGCATCGCCGCCCCGGCGGGGTCGCGAGCGGCTAAACTGCGCGACCCCATGCAGACCGACCCCCACGTGTACGTCGATGCCGACGCCTGTCCCGTCAAGCCGGAGGCCGTGAAGGTCGCCGAGCGACACGGGCTGCCCGTCACGTTCGTCGCCAATGCCTGGCTGCAGCTGCCCCGCGCCCCGCGCGTGCGCATGCAGGTGGTCACCGGCGCGTTCGACGCCGCCGACGACTGGATCGTCGAGCAGGTCGCAGCTGCCGACGTGGTCGTCACTGCCGACATTCCGCTCGCCTCGCGCTGTCTCAAGAAAGGCGCGCGCGTGCTGGGTCCCGCTGGCAAGCCGTTCACCGCCGACAACATCGGCAATGCGCTGGCCACCCGGGAGCTGATGTCCGACCTGCGGGCGTACGGCGTCGGCGGTGGTCCGCCGCCGTTCGGTCCGCGTGATCGTTCCCGCTTTCTCGAGGCGCTCGAGCTCGCCGTCCGCGAGGCCAAGCGCCAGCGAGCCGGCAGCGTTGCTTCGTCCGTCATTCCTCCTGCCATGGCGCCCTGATGCTTTCCACGACCAATCTCTCGATCCAGTTCGAAGCGAAACCGCTGTTCGAGCACGTCTCCGTCAAGTTCAGCGATGGCAATCGCTACGGGCTCATCGGCGCCAACGGCAGCGGCAAGTCCACGCTGATGAAGATCCTCGGCGGCGAACTGGAGCCGAGCTCCGGCGACGTCGTGCTGCAGACCGGCATGCGCATGGGCAAGCTCAACCAGAACCAGTTCGCCTACGAAGACGAGCGCGTGCTCGACGTCGTGATGCAGGGCCACGCCGAGATGTGGAAGGCCATGCGTGAGCGCGACCTGATCTACGCGAACGCGGAAGCGACCGACGACGACTACATGCGCGCGGCCGAGCTCGAAGGCAAGGTCGCCGAATACGACGGCTACACGGCGGAAGCCCGGGCGGGCGCGATCCTGATCGACGCGGGCATCGACGAGTCCAAGCACAACCTGCCGATGCGCGAGATCCCGCCCGGCCTGAAGCTGCGCGTGCTGCTCGCGCAGGCGCTGTTCTCACGGCCGGACGTGCTGCTGCTCGACGAACCGACCAACAACCTCGACATCCATTCGATCGGCTGGCTCGAGCGCACGATCAACGCGTACGACGCGACCATGATCATCATCAGCCACGACCGGCACTTCCTGAACCAGGTGTGCACGCACATCGCCGACCTCGACTACCAGCAGCTGAAGATCTACCCGGGCAACTACGACGATTTCATGCTCGCGTCGGTGCAGGCGCGCCAGCGCGTCGAGGCGTCGAACGCGAAGGCCAAGGCACAGATCTCGGACCTGCAGGAATTCGTGCGCCGCTTCTCGGCCAATGCCTCGAAGGCGCGGCAGGCGACGTCGCGCAAGCGCCAGCTCGAGAAGATCAAGATCGAGGAAATCCGTCCGTCGTCGCGGCAGAACCCGTACATCCGCTTCGAGCAGGCCAAGAAGCTCTATCGTTCGGCGGTGACCGTCGACGGCCTGACCTTCCGGTACCCGGGCGCCGACAAGGACATCTTCACCAAGCTCAAGTTCACGATCGAGGCCGAGCAGCGCGTCGCGATCATCGGACCGAACGGCATCGGCAAGACCACGCTGATGCGCTGCCTCGCTGGCGACCTGACGCCGACGGCCGGCACCATCACCTGGGTGGAGAACGCGCAGGTCGGCTACATGCCGCAGGATCCGAGCGCGGAGTTCGAGCAGAAGACGGACCTGCTGACCTGGATGTCCACCTGGACGGGCAAGGCCGACGACGAGCAGATCGTGCGCGCCACGCTCGGACGCCTGCTGTTCTCGGGTGACGAGACCAAGAAGCAGGTCAAGGTGCTCTCGGGCGGCGAGAAGGGCCGCATGATGTACGGCAAGATGATGCTGACGCGGCCCAACGTCATGCTGATGGACGAGCCGACCAACCACATGGACATGGAAACGATCGAGTCGCTGCAGATCGGGCTCGAGAAGTACCCGGGCACGCTGATCTTCGTGTCCCACGATCGCGAGTTCGTGGGCGGCCTGGCCAACCGCATGATCGAGCTGAAGCCCGACGGCAGCATCACCGACTTCACCGGCACCTACGACGAATACCTCGAGGCCCAGGGCCTCGAATCCTAGCTGGGACCGTCAGCGGCGCATCGTCTGCGGATGCGCGTATAAGAAGTGCATGGGCTGTGTTTGCCGGCATCGTCGGAGACGCCGCCCGTTTGCGGGCAACTCCAAACCGGGCAGGTGTCATGAATCACGACGAAGGCGTCACATCGGCGGTTACACGCATCGCTGAGCAGTTCGTCTCCATCTGGAACGCCCACGACATGGCGCGTCTCGCTGACATTTACGCCGACGACGCGGACTTCGTGAACGTCATCGGCATGCGCTGGAAGGGGGCGAGCCAGATTGCGCAGATGCACGTCCTGTTGCACGAGTCGCGCATGCGGCAGACCACGCTGGCCAGTGAAGATCTGGACGTTCGTGTGCTGGCGCCGTCGGTGGCCGTCGTTCACGACACGTGGGTGCTGACCGGAGATCCGGGCGCGCCCGGCTGGAAGGTCGGTGAACAGCGGCGCGGCATTCTCGTGCACGTGCTGAAGCTGGACGGTGCGGGCAAGTGGCACATCGCGGTGTCGCAGAACACGGACATCCAGGACCTGCCCAACACCTAGGCACGCGCGGGAGCGGAACACGCCTCGACCCGATTCGAGGCGGTCCACTCCGGGCGTCGGACTACTGCCTGTCAAACACCATCACGTTGTCGTAAGCCTGGCCCTTGGCGCTGGTGCCTTTGCTCTTCAGCGTCAAGACCTTGCCGTCGCCCGAGACCGTGCGGACCGTCACGCCGGTGGCCTTGCCCGCCTTCTTCTGCGTGCTCTCGATCGTGGTGGCGTCTACCCGCTTCAATGACAGCACGTCGAAATCGGCCGAACCCGTGATCGGATAGTCCTTGCCGTCGTACTTGAACGTCGATTTTCCGTTTACCGCCGAACCGTCTGCAGCGACCCCGGTGTACATCATTTCGATGCCATCAGCCGTCGCCACATAAGCCCGCGTCTGGGACTTGGGCGCCGGGCCGGGACTGAACTTGGACTTGGCCAGGTTCAGCTTCCAGGTGCCGACCACCGGGTCCGCTGCGTCGGCGGCCGAAGCTACTGCGGCGCCGCCGATGGCGAGCACCGTTCCAATCAGCAATGTCTTGAAGAATGAGCGCATGAAATCCCCCTGCCATAGCAATGTGTTGCAATTTATCCAGCTGCGACCGAGGCGCGGGCGAGATTCCGGCACCGATCGAGCGGTCGAGTATGCGCCCCCGAATCGGCACAAGCGACAACGGATCGGATGGATAACGCGCCTGCTCAGGTATGCTCGCGATCGGCCTAAACCGGAGAGTGAACGATGACGCGACTGATCCTGACGATGGTGGCCATGGCGTTGACTTCGGTGCCGCCGCCGTGGCGGACACGCCAGCGCACGAGGCACAGGCCCGCGAAATCTACGCGCGAATCATCGAATTCCGCACCGCCGAGGGCCAGAAGCAGACTCCGGCGATGGTTGCCTACCTGATGGACGTGCTGACCAAGGCAGGCGTTCCCGCATCCAATATCGCGACGCTCGATTCTGGCGAGGCGAGGGCGATGCTCGTGCGCGTGCCCGGACAGGAGCGCGGCCGGCCGATCCTGTTTTCCGCGCACATGGACGTCGTCGATGCCCGCCCGGAGGACTGGGAGCGCAGTCCGTTCAAGCTGATCGAAGAGAACGGCGTCTTCTACGGCCGCGGTACCACGGACAACAAGGCGGGTGTCGCCGCGCTGATCTCCACGATCCTGCGGCTGCACGACGCGAAGTCGAAGCCGGCGCGCGATCTCGTCTTCGGGTTCGTCGGCGATGAAGAGACCGGGATGTTGACGACGAAGCTCATTGCGGCCCACCCCTGGGTAGCCGACGCCGAGTTCGCCATCAACACGGACGCCGGTGGTGGCCTGCTCGACGATGCCACCGGCAAGCCGCTGATCTACCTGGTGCAGGGCGCCGAGAAGACGTATGCCTCCTTCGACCTGACGGTCACCAATCCCGGCGGCCACAGTTCGCGCCCCCGCGCGGACAATGCGATTTACCAGCTGGCGCGCGCGATGCTCAAGGTCGAGGCGTACCGCTTCCCGGTGATGGCCAACGACCTGACCCGTGCGTATCTCGGCGCCGTGGGGCAGGCCCAGCCGGGCGAGGTCGGTGACGCGTTGCGGCGGTTCGCCGCCGATCCCACCGACGCAGCCGCGGCGGACACACTGTCCAGGTCACCGGAGTTCGTCGGCACGACGCGCACGACCTGCGTGGCGACGATGCTCGATGCCGGACATGCCGAAAACGCCTTGCCGCAGAAGGCGAAGGCCGTCGTCAACTGCCGGATCTTCCCCGGCGTTCCCGTCGAGACGGTGCGTGACGCGCTCGTGACGGCGATCGCCGACACGGGCGTTGCAGTCACCACCATGGACACTCCGGAAGCGAGCCCGGTGTCGGAGATGCGACCCGACGTGATGAAGGCCATCACGCGCGCGGTGCACGACAAGTACCCGGGTGTGCCGGTCGTACCCTATCTCGAATCCGGCGGCACCGACGGCAAGGTCTATCGCACGGCCGGCATCCCGACGTTCGCCAGCTCCGGCCTGTTCTCGAAGCCTTCCGAGATGTACGCGCACGGACTCAACGAGCGGCTGCCGGTCCGGTCCTTCTACGAGGGGCTCGACCACATCTATCGGCTCGCAGTGGAACTCGGTGGCGTAAAACACGCGCAGTAATCCTGCGTACGGCAGTGGTGCGTGTCGCTCACTCGAACGGGTAGCGCACGCCCACCTGGCGCCGGATTTCGTCCATCCAGCCGAGCGTGGCCAGCGTGTCGTCATGCGTCATGCGCGGGCTTTCGATCAGGCCGGCGCGGATGCAGCGCTGCGCTTCTTCGATCTCGTACTCGAAGCCGTTGACGCGAAACGGAGCCTGTATGTGCTGCTCCGGCTCGTCCAATCGCTGCAGCAGGGCTTCCGTGGCCTGCCAGAACTTCGTCGGCAGCTTGATCACGCCGCGCTCGCCAAAGATCGTCAGCGCGTTCTCGGCGCAGCCATCCAGGCCGCAGATGAACTGCGAATCGAGTCCACCGGGAAACTGCAGCGTCGCCGTCACGCGCTGATCGACACCCGTCGGCGCCAACACGCCGGTGGCATGGATCGAGAGCGGCTCGGGGCACGCGCCAAGCGCCGTCTGCAGAACCCAGCGGGTGACCGTGAGGTTGTAGATGCCGATGTCGAGCAGGGCGCCCCCGGCCAGCGCCGGGTTGTAGAGCCGGCCTGCCGGTTCGAAAGGAGCGGGGAAGCAGAAGCTCGATTGGATTGCGCGCAATTCACCGATGGCCTGGTCGCGCAGCCACCGGGCCACGACGGCATAGATCGGCAGGAATCGCGTCCACACCGCCTCCATCAGGAAAACCTGCCGCTCGCGCGCGAGGTGGACCAGCGCACGACCTTGCGCCAGGTTCGGCACGAGGGGCTTTTCACAGAGCACCGGCTTGCCGGCGTCCAGGCATCGACGCACCCATTCGCCGTGTTGCGCGTGGGGTGTTGCGATGTAGATGCCGTCGATCCGTGGATCCGCCAGCAGTTCGTCGATGCTCTTGGCGACGGCAGGATGCGAGCCATCGATATTGGTGCAGTTCGCGGCGAAGTCGGCCGCGCGCGTCGCATCACGGCCAAGCACCGCGCGCAGCTCCGCGCCGGGCATCACTGACACAGCGCCTGCAAAACGTCGGGCGATCTTGCCGGGCCCGATCAGGGCCCAGGCGAAGGTAGTCACGGGTGGCGGGTTGCTGTCGACGGTGGAGCCACTCGCGATCGATGGGCTCAACGGGATGCCCCTTGAGTCCCTGGACGGAGGTTCATCGAGAACAAGTCCACATCGACGTCCTGCAGGCCGGAATAGCGCAGCTGCTTCTCGACGGCGAACCCGAGCTTGGTCAACACATTGGCGGAAGCGACGTTCTCGGGGTGAACCATCGCCACCAGTCGGCCCAGGTGCAGGTCTGCGCGCGCGAACTCGATGGAAGCCCGTCCGGCCTCCGTGGCGAGTCCCAGTCCCCAGAACTCGGGCAGGAACCGGTAGCCGAGTTCGGTATCGCCGATTTCGGGGACGTATTTCACGCCGCTGAAACCGATGACTTCACCGGATTCCTTCCACACGCAGGCGAAGCGACCGTAGCCGTACGTCGCGTAGTCGTGAAACGGTGCGGCGTGCATCATCACTCGCGCCTCCTCGAGCGATGCGAGTGGCGTGCTCTGCGCATAACGGATGATCTCCGGCCTCGAACAGAGCAGGTAGAACGCCTGCAGGTCGTCCAGCGTGAATCGCCGGAGGATCAGGCGGCCGGTGTCTAAGACTTTGTCCATGAGGAGTGGTCGGGATGAAAGGATTTGAACCTTCGACTCCTACGTCCCGAACGTAGTGCTCTACCAGGCTGAGCTACATCCCGAATCCAGTTCGCCGCGGGCCTTCAGGAATGTCCGGCTCGGGTAGCCGACAGGAGGCGAGGGCGGCGGGGCATGCCCCGCTGAGAGCCGCGCAGTCTACTGAAGGACTGCCTCCGATTCAATGAATGCGGAGGGCGAGATCGAATCCAGTCGGCTCAGTACGTGCGGGCGACCGCGAAATCCGCCAAAGACACCAGGGCAGTCGCGGTAATTCGAGGCCGGCAGCTTGCCGAGCGCTTCGACCGCCAGTTCCTTCTCGCGGCGGGCCATCCGGGCGGTGTATTCGAGCCCGCCCGAGGTCTCGATCAGGCGCGTGATCTGGTCGAGGTCGTCGATGCCGCCGGTTTCGATGGCCGCCCGCAGCCTGGCTGCCTCGGCCGCCGGGGCATTGGCCAGCGCATAGATGACGGGCAGCGTCGGCTTGCCCTCCGCCAGGTCGTCACCCAGGTTCTTGCCCAGTTCCTCGGCGGTCGACTTGTAGTCGAGGGCGTCGTCGACCAGCTGGAACGCCGTGCCGAGGTGCCGGCCGTAATCGATCATCGCCAGCTCGATCTCGCGCGGCGAGCCGGACAGGATCGCGGCCATCTGCGCGCCGGCTTCGAACAGCTTCGCCGTCTTGCGGTAGATCACCTCGAGGTACCGCTGTTCGGTGGTCTCCGGGTCGTGCGCGTTCATGAGCTGCAGCACCTCGCCTTCGGCGATGGTGTTGGTCGCGTTCGCCATGACTTCCTGGATGCGCAGGTCGCCGAGCTCGACCATCATCTGGAACGAGCGTGAATACAGGTAATCACCGACCAGCACGCTCGCTTCGTTGCCGAAGACGTGGTTCGCGGTATTGCGGCCGCGGCGCATGTCGGAGCCGTCCACGACGTCGTCGTGGAGCAGGGTGGCGGTGTGGATGAATTCGATGATCGCGGCGGCCGGGACGTGCTTCTGGCCCTGGTGGCCGCAGGCACGGGCTGCCAGCACCACGCTCAGCGGGCGCAGCCGTTTGCCGCCCCCGCCGATGATGTACTGGGAGACTTGATTGACCAGCACGATGTCGCTGGCCAGCCGCTGTACGATGGTCTGGTCGACGCGTTGGAGGTCGTCCGTGACCAGCGCCCGGATCTCTTCGAGTTGCATTCTCGCGACAAGCCGTCCGGAAGATGTTCTTATGGGAACCCGGCATGGTACCCATCGCCCCGCGACAAGGGAATGGATGGAACCCCCTAAGCGCTTGATTTAGGTGGGTCGGTCCAATAAACTTCCGCGTCTTTCTGCCGGGGCTCCCGGCAGCCATCGTTACAGGTTTGGAGTAAGGCTCATGTACGCGGTCATTGCGACGGGCGGCAAGCAGTATCGTGTCGCCGAAGGCGACGTGGTGCGCATCGAGAAACTGGCCGCCGAACTCGGCGCCACCGTCGAATTCGACAAGGTGCTCCTCGTCGGCAGCGGCAGCGACGTCAAGGTCGGCGCCCCGCTGGTCGCGGGCAGCACGGTTTCGGGCGTCGTGCACAAGCACGGCAAGGGCGAGAAGAAGGCGATCGTGAAGTTCCGCCGGCGCAAGCATTACCTGCGCCAGGGTACGCACCGCCAGTTCTACACCGACGTCAAGATCACCGGCATCCAGGCCTGAGCCTGGCGCTGAACACACCCTTCGGAGTTATCTGCAATGGCACATAAAAAGGCAGGCGGTTCAACCAAGAACGGCCGCGAATCCGAGAGCAAGCGCCTCGGCCTCAAGAAGTTCGGCGGCGAGACCGTCCTTGCCGGCAACATCCTCGTGCGCCAGCGTGGCACGCTGTACCGCGCGGGCGACAACGTCGGCGTCGGCACGGACCACACGCTGTTCGCGCTCACCGACGGCACCGTGCAGTTCAAGCGCAAGGGCGTGGCCCAGCGCGTGCACGTGTTCGTCGAGCCCAGCAAGGACTGATCCTCGCCTCTCCCGCTGGCGGGAGAGGTCGCGCAACGCGCGGATGAGGGTTCCGGTCCTGCTGTGCGACAGCTAACGAGAGGCCCCGGTGTCCCCGGGGCCTTCTTGTTTCCGACTATCCCCTAACCCCTATCCCCTAACCCTGGCTCTGACCCCTTCCCATGAAATTCGTCGACGAAGCAACGATCAAGGTGCAGGCCGGCAACGGCGGCCGCGGCATGGTCAGCTTTCGCCGCGAGAAATTCATGCCCTTCGGCGGGCCGGATGGCGGTGACGGCGGCGACGGCGGCCACGTCTACCTGGTCGCGAAGGCCGGGCTGAACACGCTCGCCGACTTCCGCCACATGCGCTCGTTCAAGGCCGTGAACGGCGAGCCGGGCGGCAGCGCGGATTGCAGCGGCCGCGGCGGCGCGGACATGGAAGTGTTCGTGCCGGTCGGCACGGTGATCTACGACGTCGACACCGAAGAGACCCTGGGCGACCTCGCCGCGGATGGCGACCGGATTCTCGTCGCGAAAGGCGGCGAGGGCGGCATGGGCAACCAGCGCTTCAAGAGCAGCACCAATCGCACGCCGCGCAAGGCGACCCCCGGCAATCCCGGCGAGAAGCGCGAGTTGCGGATCGAACTCAAGCTGCTGGCCGACGTCGGCCTGCTCGGCCTGCCGAATGCGGGCAAGTCCACCCTGATCAGCGTGGTGTCGTCGGCGCGGCCGAAGATCGCGGATTACCCGTTCACCACGCTGCATCCGAACCTGGGCGTCGTCTACGTGGGCGAGCACCAGAGCTTCGTCATGGCCGATATTCCGGGCGTGATCGAGGGTGCGGCGGAAGGCGCGGGCCTCGGCATCCGCTTCCTGAAGCACCTGCAGCGCACGCGCGTGCTGCTGCACCTGGTGGACATCGCGCCGCCGGATCCGGCGGCGGACCCCGTCGTCGACGCCCGTGCGATCGCGGGTGAGCTGAAGAAGTTCAGCCCGGAACTGGCCACGCGCGAGCGCTGGCTCGTCCTCAACAAGATCGACCTGCTGCCGCCGGCCGAAGCCGAAAAGCGCTGCAAGGAGATCGTGCGTCGCCTGCGCTGGAAGGGGCCGGTGTATCGCATCTCCGGCGCCACGAAGCAGGGCACGCAGCAGCTGTGCTTCGACATCATGCGGCGGCTCGAGGAAATCCGGCTCTCCGGCGTCGAGCTCCCCGACGCCAACTAGGCCTCGCCAACTTCGTCTCGCCAGCTGCGTCTCGAGTGACGCTCGGGCTCACGGTGCAGGCCACCCGCTGTCGTGTGATCGCTCAAAAAGAAAAAGCCGGCTCAGAGCCGGCTTTTTCGTATCGATCAGGCTGCGGCCAGACGCCGCGACGGGTGCTGCCTTACTTGGCGGCGGCGCCCAGGGCCTTGATCTTGGCGTTGAGCTCGCTCTTGTGACGGGCAGCCTTGTTGGCGTGGATGATGCCCTTGGTCACCATCGTGTCGATCACGGGCTGCGCCTGCTTGAAAGCGGCGGTGGCTTCGGTCTTGTCGCCGGCGCCGATCGCGGTAAGGACCTTCTTGATCGACGTGCGCAGACGCGAGCGGGCGGCCATGTTGTGGGCACGACGCTTCACATCCTGCTTGGCACGCTTTTCTGCGGACTTGATGTTCGCCACTGACTTCAGCTCCTGCGGCCGGCGTGCCCACCCAGGGGACGACCAACCATCGGGTAATCGGGTTAAAAGAGCCGCGTATTTTGGGCGTCGAAGGGCGGAAGGTCAAGGAGAGAATAGGGGGGCGAGGAAGGGATTAGGGGTTAGGGGTTAGTCGGAGGTGAGGCCGAGCGCAGGTCCGGTGTCGGACGTGCTCCTCCGACTAACCCCACTCTAACCCCTATCCCCTAACCTTCCTCCCTTCCTAGTATCATCCGCGGCCCATGTCCCCGACTGTGACCCTCCCTTGAGCGGCGGCGGCTTCTTCCGCAGCACCTCGATCGTCGGCGCCTTCACGCTCATTTCGCGCGTGACCGGCCTGCTGCGCGACATGGTCTATTCCCGGATGTTCGGCGCCGGCCTGCTCATGGACGCGTTCCTGGTCGCGTTCAAGATCCCCAATTTCATGCGCCGGCTGTTCGCCGAGGGCGCGTTCTCGCAGGCGTTCGTGCCGGTCGTGTCCGAGTACAAGGTCCAGCGCGAACACGACGAGGTGCGGGAACTCATCGACGGGGCGATGGGGACCATGGCCTGGTTCCTGTCCGTCATCACCATCGTCGGCATCGTTGCGGCGCCGCTGCTGGTGATGCTGTTCGCCCCGGGCTTCCGCGCGGACGGCGACCGCTTCGACCTCACGGTCGACATGCTGCGCTGGACGTTCCCCTACATCCTGTTCGTCTCGCTCGCGGCGCTCGCCGGCGGCGTGCTCAACAGCTACGGCAAGTTCGCCGTGCCTGCGACCACGTCCACGCTCATGAACCTGGTCATGATCGTGTTCGCGGCCCTGATCGCGCCGCACTTCGCGCAGCCCGGCGTCGTGCTCGCCATCGGCGTGTTCGTGTCGGGTCTCGTGCAGCTCGGATTCCAGCTGCCGTTCATGCTGAAGCTCGGCCTGTTGCGGCGGCCGCGCTGGAACTGGGGTCACGAAGGCGTGCGCAAGATCGGCCGGCTCATGCTGCCCGCGATCTTCGGTTCGTCGGTGTCGCAGGTGGCGTTGCTGCTCGACACGCTGATCGCCTCGTTCCTCGCCACCGGCAGCATCGCGTGGCTCTACTACGCGGACCGGCTGGTCGAGTTCCCGCTCGGCGTGTTCAGCATCGCGCTCGCCACCGTGATCCTGCCGGGTCTCGCGGCGCATCACGCCTCGCAGTCGCCGGAGCGCTTCGCCTCGACGCTCGACTGGGCCGTGAAGCTCACGACCATCGTCGTGCTGCCTGCGACGGTGGCGCTGCTGCTCCTCGCGGGACCGCTCACCGTCGTGATCTTCCACTACGGCAAGTTCGACGAGCAGGACGTGCGCATGTCCTCGCTCGCGCTGATGGCGTACTCCATCGGCCTCATGGGCTTCAGCATGGTGAAGGTGCTCGCGCCCGGCTTCTTTGCGCGGCAGGACACGAAGACACCCGTGAAGATCGGCGTGCAGTCGCTGGTGCTCAGCATCAGCCTCAACCTGGCGATCGTGCTCCCGCTCGCGTTCCTGTACCCGGGCAAGCCGGGGCTGCACGCGCTGCTGGCTCTCAATACGGGCATCGGCGCGTGGTTCAACGCGACGATGCTCTACCGCGGGCTGCGCAAGCAGCACGTGCTGCATCACTCGTCCGGCTGGGGCCGCACGCTCTGGCAGGTCCTTGCCGGCAACCTGCTGATGGGCATCTTCCTCTGGTACGTCGCAGGGGACACGCAGCGCTGGCTCGACATGAACGCCTGGTACCGTGTCGGCTGGATGGGAGTGCTGGTCGTCGGTGGCGCGGGCATTTATTTCGGCACGCTGTACGTGCTGGGCATGCGCCTGGGCGACCTGCGTCACCAGAAGGTCGTGGTCCCGCCGCGGCCCGCAGGTTCGTCGCCGTGAGTCGCCCGCTCGAACTGGTCCGCGGACTGCACAACCTGCGTCCCGAACATCGCGGTTGCGTGGCGACGATCGGCAATTACGACGGCGTGCATCGCGGCCACCAGCACATGCTCGAGGCCACGCGGCGCAAGGCCGATGAACTCGGCCTGCCGGCCACCGTGGTGACGTTCGAGCCGACCCCGCGCGAATTCTTCGAAGGCGCGACCGCACCCGCGCGGCTGATGCGGCTGCGCGAGAAGCTCGAAGCGCTCGTCGCTCTATGGCGTCGACCGCGTGGTGGTGCTGCGTTTCGACGATCGCATGCGCAATTTCAGCGCGGCCGAGTTCGAACAGAAGCTGCTGGTCGAGGGCCTCGGCGTGCGGCACATGGTCGTGGGCCACGACTTCCACTACGCGCGCAAGCGCGAAGGCAACATCCATTCGCTGCGCGCCGCCGGTGAGCGGCACGGATTCTCGGTGGAGGAGGTGGGCGAGTTTCTCGTCGCGGGTGAACGCGTCAGCAGTTCGCTCGTGCGCGAGGCGCTCGGCCGCAACGACATGGAGCGTGCGGCGCATCTGCTTGGCCGGCCGTACCGCATGACCGGTCGTGTGCGACGCGGCGTCCAACTTGGCCGCACGCTCGGCTATCCCACCGCGAATCTCGCGCTGCACCGGAAAGTAGTGCCGTTGTGGGGCATCCTGGCCGTGCGTGTCAGTGGCGCGGGCCTCGAGGATCATCCCGCGGTGGTCAGCCTGGGGACTCGCCCAACGGTCAATGGCACCGATCCGCTGCTGGAAGTGCACCTGTTCGATTACGAGGGCGACCTCTACGGCGAGTACCTGAGCGTCGATTTCCTGCGCTGGCTGCGGGCCGAGCAGAAGTTCGATTCGCTCGACGCCCTGGTCGTCCAGATGCACGTCGATTCGGCCCGCGCCCGGGCCGCCCTCGCCGAAATTCCGCACCTGGCCTGAGCCGGGCGCCGCACGCGCCAGCATGGCTGGATTAAATCCATGAATTGCCTCAATATTTCCGGTTCCGTGCCCGCGTGCGCGACCCGCTCCGAAGTCCCTCCCCATGGCTGACTACAAGAACACCGTAAACCTGCCCGAGACGGCATTCCCGATGAAGGCCGATCTCGCTCGCCGCGAGCCGGACATGCTGGCGTGGTGGGACGAGCACCGCACGTACGAAAAGCTGCGCGTCATCGCGAAGGACCGGCCGAAGTTCATCCTGCATGACGGCCCTCCGTACGCGAACGGCGCGATCCACATCGGCCACGCGGTCAACAAGATCCTGAAGGACATCATCGTCAAGTCGCGCACGCTCGACGGCTACGATGCGCCGTACGTGCCGGGCTGGGATTGCCACGGCCTGCCGATCGAGCACGCGGTCGAGAAGGTGCGCGGCCGCGAGATGAAGCAGCTCGACGCCAGGGCGTTCCGCCAGGCGTGCCGCGAGTTCGCGCTCGAGCAGATCGACGTCCAGCGCAAGG
>CAWHEA010000016.1:0-16653 GCA_963828265.1 uncultured Gammaproteobacteria bacterium
TGCGCCGTACATGAACTTCGTCGGCTCGCGCTCCAAGGACCTGTTGCTGCAGCACACGCTGCAACCGGGCGAGTCACGTACCTTCGATGCGTGGCTGCAGGTCGGTGCGCGTGGCGACCTGGGCCCGGCCGTCGCAGCCGAGATCGAGCGCGGCCACTTGCCAGCGGGCACGCTGCGCGGCTCGGTCACGGCTCGCGACGGCAAGCCGGTGCATGAGCCCGTCGTAGTCATCGCGAAGCTGGGTACGCCCTACGCCTGGAGCTTCGGCCACGACGGTCATTACGACGTGCGATTGCCCGCTGGCGACTACGAGATCTACGCGACGGGCAAAGGGCTATTCGCAGAGCCAGCCAGTTGCGGTGAAGATCACCGCGAACACCGCGACGACGTCGGATTTCGCGCGACGTCGAGCCGCCCGGCCGGTCGACTTCACGTCGTCGACGCACGCACCGCGCAGCCGCTCGACGCCCGCATCGGCATCACCGCGGGACAGCGGCAACTGGTCGAGTTCCTCGGCCGCAACACGTTCTTCACCGAACTCGACCGCAAGGGCCGGCTGCAGGCCGCGATGGCGCCGGGCAGTTACGGCTTCACGGTCTCGTCGGGTGGCGGATTCCTCGGTCCGAACCGGGCGGTGACGCTCGACGTGCGGCCGGGCCAGACGGCGGCGGCGAAGGTCGCGCTCACACGGCTGTTCGATCCGCCCGCGAGCGGCTGGTATGCGGCCGACCTGCACCATCACGCGGACCAGGCCGAGGGCGTCACGCCGCCCGAGTACCTGGCGCGTTCACAGCTCGCAGCCGGGCTCGACCTGCTGTTCGTCAGCGATCACGATTCCACCGCGAACCACGCACCGCTGCAGAAGATTGCCGACGCGCGCGGCGTGCCGTTCATTCCGTCGCTCGAACTGTCGCCGTCGTGGGGACACTTCAATGCGTGGCCGCTGCAAGCCGGGCCAGAAGCTGGCGATCGACACGGCGACGGCCACCATCGACGAAGTGCTCGGCGAAGCGCGTCGCCAGGGCGCAATCGTCGTGCAGTCGAATCACCCGTTCATTCCGTACGGCTACTTCGCAAGCCTCGGCGCCGGACTCGTGCCGGGCGGCTTCAACCCCGCGTTCGACCTTGCCGAAGTCAATTCGGACGTGCCGTACGACACGGACGTGCTGCGAGGCGATCAGACTCTTCTGGAACGCCGGCCATCGCTACTACCTGTCGGGCGGCACGGACGTGCACGACGTCTGGAACCACGAGTCGGGACGCATCCGGACGTTCGGTCACGTCGACGGCCCACTCACGCCGGCCTCCTACGCCGAGGCCGTGAAGAACGGCCACGCCTACGTGACCTACGGCCCGCTGATCGAACCGGCCGTGATGTTCGGCAGCGAACTGAAGGTGAAGCCGGGCGCGCCCTTCCCGCTGGCGTTCGGGCTGCGGTCAGCGACCGGGCTGAAGCAGGCCAGGCTGATCGGCGCGGGCACCGTGGCATTCACGCAGGTTTTCAGCGACGGGCCGCGCGAAGCGCGCGTCGAGTTCAAGCCCACAGCGTCAGGACACACCTGGTATTCGCTCGAGGTCGAGGACATCGCCGGCCTGAAGGCGTACTCGAACCCGATCTGGATCGACGCCGTCGAGTTGCCGAAATTTCCGGCGCGACCCTGAAGCGCGGTGTACGGCGCGCTCGATGAGAGCTTCGTTCCGGGTCTGCTCCGGGCGAGCGGAAAGGCAGACACGCTCGCCCGGAGCAGACCCGGAACGAACGCCCTCACCGACAGTCCATCGAGCCGATCTGGTGACCGAACAATGAAACTTGCCGGTTGCGAAATCTCGGCAGAGGGTCACGCGATGTGACCGCGTCGACGTTGCTTGCGCCGTGCGAATTCCGGGCTTTGACGGGAATTCGTTCAGGCGCCGCATGTCGCAAGCGGTTGATCCGGGGCCTTGCCCAGAGCGCGTGTCTGCCTTTCCAAGCTCTGGGCAAGGCCCCGGGGATACGACCGCGTGAAGCCGGAGCGCGTGCCTGCCTTCAACCTCAGCCCGTACCCGGCGCTCGCTGCTGCAGCGTGAGCGAGACGAACGCCATCGCCATCACGCAACAGACGATCATCGTCGCGAACACGCCGCCCCAGCCCCAGTGGTCGGCGATCCAGCCGACGCCCGTGCCGGCGATGGCCGAGCCGAAGGCGTAACCGAAGAAGCCGGTGAAGCCCGCCGCCGTGCCCGCCGCCTTCTTCGGCACGAGTTCGAGCGCGTGCAGGCCGATCATCATGATCGGGCCGTAGACGAAGAAGCCGATGACGATCAGCGAGGCCATGTCGATCCACAGCGGGCCGGTGCGATTCAGTCCGTACACGACCAGGCCGAACAGCGTGAGCCCCATGAACAGGATGGTCGCCGGGCCGCGGCGACCGCCGAAGATGCGGTCCGACACCCAGCCGCACAGGATCGTGCCGGGAATCGCGGCGTACTCGAACATGAACCACGCCGCGCTCGACTCGTGGAACGAGAAGCCCTTCGCGGTCTCGAGGTAGGTCGGGATCCAGTTCTGCACGCCGTAGCGCACGAAGTACACGAACGCGTTCGCCGCGGCGATGGCCCAGAGCAGCCGGTTGTTGAGCACGTGCGAGAAGAAGATCTCGCGGAAGCCGAGCGTGCGCTCGGAGTGCTCGGAGTAATTCGGCGGCATGTCGTTGCGGTACACCTCGATCGGCGGCAGGCCGCAGGTCTGCGGTGAATCGCGCAGCAACACGTACACCAGCACGGCAATCGCAGCCGCCACCAGCGCGTTGAAGTAGAACTTGGCGCCCCAGTCACCGAACAGGCCGACGCCTGCGACTGCCAGCGCCGCGACCAGGCCACCGCCGATGTTGTGCGCCGTGTTCCACAGCGACACCACGCGTCCGCGCTCATTCGCGCTGAACCAGTGCACCATGGTCTTGCCGCAGGGCGGCCAGCCCATGCCGTTGAACCAGCCGTTCAGGGCCTGCAGCAGGATGATCAGCGTCAACGAGGCGTAGATGCCCTTGAACAGGCCGAACGAAGCCGTCACGGCGGCCGAGAGCAGCAGGCCGAGCGGCATGAACCAGCGGGGATTGCTGCGGTCGGACACCGAGCCCATCAGGAACTTCGAGACGCCGTAAGCGATCGACAGCGCGGTCATCGCCGTGCCGAGCTGCGCCTTGGTGTAGCCGGGGTACTCGCGCAGGATGTCGGGGATCGCGAGCGACAGGTTCATGCGCACCAGGTAGTACGCGGCGTAACCCACGAAGATCGCGACGAAGACCTGCCTGCGCAGGCGCTTGTATTCGGCGTCCGTCCGGTCGATCGGAAGAGCGTTCAAGCGGGCCCCCTGCAGTCGCAACGTCCGGGGCCTGCGCGGCCGCCTTGGTGTTCTACGTTCGTCCGCTATAGTACCGGTCGGCGGACCCACCGGGCCCGTTCTCGCATCGCCGGTCCCGCGTCCCGATCAAGAGGCCAGAATCCACGATGAAAATAACGAAGCGACTGCTCGCGAGCGGCCTGTTGGCGCTGAACTTTGCTGCGGCTGCAATCGCCACGGCACGCCGACGCACCGAGCCGAACCGGCATCGACGCCCCCGAACTCGCCGCGCTCGGCAAGTACGCCGTCGGCGTGCGTTCGATCACGCTGGTCGACCGCGACCAGCTCGACCTCAGCGCGATCGATCCCAGGACCGGTGTCCCGGCGCGGCACGACCGCAGCCTCAAGGTCGAGATCTGGTATCCCGCCAGGGCCGTGGCCGGCGCGACGCCGGTCACGTACGAAGACGCGATGGAATCCGAACCGCCCGCGCCGCCTGCGAAGTTCAGGATCCCGGGCCTGGCGGTGCGTGATGCGAAACCCGACGGCGGCCGCTTTCCGCTCGTGATCGTGGCGCACGGCTACGGCAACGTCCCGGTCGGCATGAGCTGGCTCACGGAGAACCTCGCGTCGAAGGGCTACGTCGTCGCTGCGATCCGGCACGAAGACATGTACCTGAACCCGGCCGGCTTTCCGCAGGCGGCCCTGCGCCGCCCGCTCGACATCGCGTTCGTCGCGCGGGAATTGCAGGATTCGCTGGGCAAGTCCGGCGAAGTCGATCCGACACGCACCGCGCTGATCGGCTATTCGATGGGCGGCTACGGCGTGCTTGCCGCCGGTGGCGCCTCGCTCGACCCTGCAGGCGGTCTCGTCTCGAACGTTCCCGGTGGACTGCTGCAGCCGTACGCACGCGGCGGCGCACTCAGCGCCTCACTCGTCGCACCGGCCGTGAAGGCGGTCGTCGCGTTTGCGCCAGCGGGCGGTGCGTTCGGCGCGTTCGGTGCCGAAGGCGTCGCGGGCATCAAGTCGCCGCTGCTGCTGATCGCTGGCGATCATGACCTCACCGTCGACTACACGAGCGGTGCGCGCGCGTACTTCGACCAGGCCGTCAACTCGAATCGTTACCTGCTCACGTTCCTGGGCGGCGGTCACGCACTCGGCCTCGGCCCGGCGCCGCCCGAGATGCGGACGGACCTGTGGAACCAGGACTGGTTCGAGGATCCGGTGTGGCGCAAGGACCGCCTGATCGGCATCAGCCTGCACTTCGTCACGGCGTTCCTCGACCGTTACGTGAAGGACGACGCCAGTCGCAGCGCGTACATCGATGGCCTGGTCGTGGAGTCGAGCAAGGGCAAGTGGGACGCACCCCAGGGCACCCCATGGAGCGCCCGCAGCCCGGGCGGCGACGTCACGCTGTGGAAGGGCTTCCAGCGCAGGCACGCCACAGGACTCAGCTTGATGCATGCAGAGGCGAATTCGACGCCGAAGTGACGGCGGGGTCGCCCTGCCCCGTCGAATGGGTGTATACGGAATCTTCCCGCACGCGGAATGCGGGACAAGAAAACAATGAAATCCCGGTCAACGCGTCGGCGTCGTCCGGGCATGACGCAGCACGCAAGGGGGACTCCAGATGCGCATCTGGTTGATTGCGACGGTCGTTCTGTTCGCCATTTCCGGCCTGATGACACCAGCTGCTCCCGCGGCGGAACCTGCAAAGCCCGTTGCCACCGCCAAGCCTCCGGAAGTTCCGGCGTGGCTCGAGGCGAAGATCGGCGGGCTCACCAAGGAGCAACGCGAGTTCCTGCTCTCCGAGGACGCGGACGGTTTCGCCGGTTCCCACAAGAAGTTGCTGCAGCGGCTGGAAACGAAAACACCCGAGGAGATCGCGGCCTATGTCGACGGCATGATGTCCGTCGCCAAGGCGCAGAAGTTCAATCGCGGCGACGGACATGGCGGCCATCCCGCTGAACACCGAGGCGTCGGAGTTCAATCTCTGGAAGCTGCGCCGGCCCGAGAGCTTCAGTCCCGAGGCGCGAGCCCGGACCAATTTCGCTGAGCTACTACGCGAGCGGCCGCGCTGCCATTCGCACGTTCGCCAACGCACCGGTCGCGATCTACCCGGAAGACCTGGTGGCGGGCAAGGTCGACGTCGCGATCGTCGGCGCGCCGCTCGACATGGGTTCCTACTACCGCGGTCAGCGCTTCGGGCCGATGGCGATGCGCAACGAGTACGGCGCGGGCGGCATCGACATGAACACGATGGTCAATCCCTCCAAGGAACTGAACATCGTCGACTACGGCGACATCGCCATCGACAACATGAGCACGGAGCGCACGGTGCACCACGTGCGGGAGCGCGTCGCGGAAATCGCGAGGACGGGCGCACTGCCGTTCATCGTCGGCGGTGACCACAGCCTGGAATACCCGAACATCGCCGGCCTCGCGGACGTGCACGGCAAGGGCAGTTTCGGCGTCGTGCACTTCGATTCGCACTTCGACGCCGGCAAGGACCAGCCGCATTTCATCACGCACGGCGCGCCCGTCTATCGGGCGGTGAAGGAAGGACACGTCCAGGCGAAGAACTTCATCCAGGTCGGGCTGCGCGGTCCCTGGCCGGGGCCGGACGGCTTCGAATGGATGCGCAACAACGGGATGCGCTATCACACGATGGCCGAGGTCGAAAAGCGCGGCTGGGACGCCGTCATGAAACGCGCGCTGGCGGAGGCGCGCGAGGGCGGCAAGAAGATCTACATCTCCTTTGACGTCGACGTGCTCGACCCGGCGTTCATGCCGGGCACCGGCACGCCCGTGCCCGGCGGCCTGACGATGCGCGAGGCGATGCCGATGGTGCGCCGGCTCTGCGCCGAGAACGACCTGGTCGGCTTCGAGATCGTCGAACTCGACCCGATGCTCGACAACACCTATCGCTCCGCGCTCAACGCCAATTTCATCATGCATGCCTGCCTGACCGGCATCGCCGTGCGCCGGAAAGGCATCACGGATCCCGGCTTCCTCGCCGAGCTGACCACCGAGCACATGCAGCCCGAGGCCGGCATCAAGGGCGAGAAGGAAGGCAAGACGAGAAGGTCGACCCCGATTACGCCACCGGCCGCAAACCCGGGAACTGACGCGGCCTGCGGCGTGACGACCGATCCGTCCGGCATGACTGCGATCCGTGCTCCTGCGCATCGTGCGCGAACCGCTGTTCGCCTTCGCCGTCATCGGCGGCGTCCTGTTCCTCGCCTACGCGGCAATGCAGTCGCGCGAGTCGGAGCCGGTCATCTTGCAGGCCCCGGCACGCGCCAGGTTGATCGCCAGTTTCGAGACCCTCAACGGGGCGCAAGGCGACTGCGGACGACATTGCGCGGATCGAGCGTGACTACGTCACCGATGAATTGCTGTTCCGGGAAGCGCTCGAGAACGGGTTGCACCTGTCCGACCCTGCGGTCCGCAGCAAGCTCGTCGAGGAGATGCGGTTTCGGATCACGGGCCCGCTGCCGGACCCGACCGACGAGCAACTGGTCAATCATTACTCGGACAATCTCGACCGCTACCGGTCGGAGCCGGTCGTCACGTTTCGTCAGGTGTACTTCGCACAGCGACCGCCGGACCCAGCGGCAGTCCTCGCGCAACTGCGGCAAGGCCAGCCGGTCACCGGCCAGCCCTTCCGGCACGGCCTGCGAATTCCCGCAGTACGGCCACAGCATGGTCCGCGGCATGTTCGGCCAGCCAATCGTCGAGGCTTTGTCGGTCGCGCCGCTGGGACAATGGATCGGGCCGCTGGAATCCCCGTACGGCTGGCATTACCTGCAAGCCACCGAGCGCCTGCCCTGCGGTTCTCCTGCCCTTCGACGCCGTGCGCCAGCAGGTCGAAAACGACTTCCTGGTCGCGCTGATCGATGCAGCCGTCGACCGGCACGTGGACGAACTGCGCCAGCGCCACGCGGTGCAGATCGAACGCTGATCGTCGACCTGGACGGGCCTTCAGCCCCGCAATCGCCGGCCCTCAGGGTCGTAGAGCGGCTGCAAGCGCACGGTCGCCGCGCAAAGGTTGCCGAGGATGTCGATCTCGAAACGCTCGCCGTCCCGCGCGAGCGCTGCCGGCACGTAGCCCGCGGCGAGACTGCGCTCGACGCAGTGCCCGTACGCGCCCGACGTGACGTAGCCGACGGCCTTGCCGTCCTTCATGATCGACTCGTAGCCGACGACGTCGGCATCGTGCGCCTCGACCTCCATCACGACGAAGCGACGTTTCGGTCCCGTGCTGCGTTCGGCCAGTGCCGCTTCACGCCCGATGAACTCCGACTTGCCGAAGTCGACGAAGCGATCGAGCCCGGTCTCGCCCGGCGTGTAGTCGGGCCGGAAGTCCTTGTTGAACGAACCGTAGTTCTTTTCGAGACGCAGCGACGACAGCGCGCGGCCGCCGAACAGCGCGAGACCCGACGCCTGTCCGGCCTCGCGCAGGTCGTCGTAGAGCGACGCGAAGTAATCCGGCGTGGTCCAGATCTCGTAGCCGAGTTCGCCCGTGAAGCCGGCCCGCGTGACGATCGCCGGCGCGTAGCCGACGGCCGTCTCGGTGACGTCGAAGAACCTGAAGGCGGCAGCGGAGAGATCCTTGCGCACGAGGCGCTGCAGGATCTCGCGCGAGTTCGGGCCGGCGAGCGAGAAGCCGCACAGCGTCGAGGCCGCCGAGCGCACGAACACGTCGGCCGGCGGCTCGCAGGTCCAGAACCAGCGCAGGTGGAATTCCTCGGCGAAGCCCGAGCCGACGATGAGGTACCGGTCCTCGGCCAGGCACGCGATCGACAGGTCGCCGACGATGCGGCCGGCGGGATTCAGCATCGGCGCGAGACGCGAGGCGTCCGGGCTGCGGGATGCGGCAGGCAAAGACCTTGTCGAGCCAGGCGCGGGCACCGCGACCCGTGATCTCGTACTTGCCGTAGTTGCTCGTCTCATAGAGTCCGGCAGTGCGGCGCACCGCGCGACATTCCTCGCGCACGATCGGGAAGGCCTCGGAGCGCCGGTACGTCGGCGTCTCGGTCGGCGCGACGCCCGGCGGCGCAAACCACAACGCGTGCTCGAGCCCGAAGTTGGCGCCCATGACCGCGCCCGCCTCGAGCAGCCGGTCGTAGATCGGCGAACGACGCACGGGCCGGGCCGCCGGCAGTTCCTCGTTCGGATACGCCAGGCGGAAACGGCGACCGTAGTTCTCGGGCACCTTGATCGACGTGTACTTCGGCGTCGCGAAGCGCCCGAAGCGCGCGACGTCCATCGAGAGGATGTCCTGGCCCGGATCGCCCTCGGCCATCCAGCGCGACAGCACGAGGCCGATGCCGCCGCCCTGGCTGAAGCCCGCCATCACGGCGCAGGCCACCCAGTAATTGCGCAGCCCGCGCACCGGCCCGACCAGCGGGTTGCCGTCGGGCGCGAACGTGAAGGGCCCGTTGATCGCCTTGCGGATGCCGGCGCGCCCGAGCGCCGGGAAATGCTCGAAGCCGACCTCGAAGTACGGCGCCAGCCGCTCGAACTCGTCCGGCAGCAACTGCATCGAGAAATCGTCCGGCGTCTTCACCGGCGACCAGACCTTGCCGTGCGGCTCGTAGGTGCCGATCAGCGCGCCGCCGCGCTCCTGGCGCATGTAGATCTCGCCGGCGTAGTCGGTCGTGTTGACGATCTCCTGCGACCGGCCCTGCAGCTCCGGGATGTCCTCGGTCAGCAGGTAGTGGTGCTCCATCGCGAGCACCGGCAGTTCGATGCCGACCATCTGCCCCACTTCGCGGGCCCAGAGCCCCGCGCAATTGACCACGTGCTCGGCGTGCACCGTGCCCTTGTCGGTGACGACGTCCCAGGTGCCGTCGGCGCGCGGATTCAGCTCGAGCACGCGCGTGAAGCGCTCGACCGACGCGCCCAGCTTGCGCGCCGCCTTGACGTACGCGTGCGTCGTGCCCGACGGATCGCAATGGCCGCCGTCCGCGCGCCACAGCGCGCCGATGAAGTGCCGCTTGTCGATCAGCGGATTCAGCTCGACGGCCTCGTCGAGCGAGATCATCTCGGTTTCCATGCCGAGGTAGCGCGCGCGCGAACAGATGAGCTTCAGGCTGTCGAGTTCGCCCTGGGTCGCGGCGAGCATCAGGCCGCCGTTCGGGTGCAGGCCGCAGGACTGGCCGGAGAGCTCCTCGATCTCGCGGTAGAGGTCGATGGTGTACTTCTGCAGCCTCGAGATGTTCGCTTCACCGTTGAAGGTGTGCATGCCGCCGGCCGCGTGCCAGGTGGACCCGGAGGTCAGCTCGCTCTTCTCGAGCAGCAGCACGTCGGTCCAGCCGATCCGCGCCAGGTGGTACAGGGTGCTGGCACCGACGACGCCGCCGCCGATGATCACGGCCCTGGCAGAAGACTTCATGCAATCGCTCCCCGGATGGACGGGCGATGTGACCATGCCGACCGGTGATTGACAAGCACGGGACGCAGCCGCGACTCGTGCCTGGACTTGACGACCTGCACGACTCCGACACCGTGGCACGACCGTGGCCGCGGGCCATGCGTGGAGGCTGCCGTTGGCAGCGTGTCCTGCAGGCAATCACTCTCGCGGTGCTGCTGCTCATGGGCGCGGTGGCGCCCGCGGCCGCGCCGCCCGTGGTGGTGTCGTCCAAGTTGTCGAGCGAGTCGGCGATGCTCGGCCAGATGATCCGCCTGCTGCTCGAGGATCGCGGCATTCCGACGCGTCGACCGCATGACGCTCGGCGCCACGCCCGTGGTGCGCAAGGCGCTGCTGGCCGGAGAGATCGACCTCTACGTCGAATACACGGGCAACGCCGGCTTCTTCTTCAACCGGCCGAACGATCCCGCGTGGAAGGACCTGCAACACGGTTACGAACTGGGCTCGAAGCTCGACCTCGAGGCGAACCGCATCGTCTGGCTGGCGCCGGCGCGAGCCAGCAACGCCTGGGCGCTTGCCGTGCGACGTGACGTGGCGACCCGGCACCGGCTCGTGACCATGAGCGACTTCGCGCGCTGGGTGCGCGAAGGCGGCGCCGTGAAGCTCGCGTGCTCGGCCGAGTTCGCCAACGGCGGCACGCTGCGATCGCTGGAGCAGACGTATTCGTTCCACCTCGAGCCTCGGCAGAAGATCGTGCTCGCGGGCGGCGAAACGGCCGCGACCATCGGCGCCGCCGCCGCGCGCACCAATGGCATCAACACGGCGATGGTGTACGGCACGGACGGTGGCATCGTCGCGGCCGACCTCGTCCTGCTCGAGGACGACGGGAAGGACCAGCCCGTCTATGCTCCGGTGCCGATCGTGCGCGAGGCCGTGCTGCGGGCACGCCCGGAGATCGCCGGCATCGTGCGGCCACTGATGGAGAGCTTCACGCGCGAATCGCTGCAGGCCCTGAACGCGCGCGTGCAGATCGACGGCGAGTCGGGCGAGGACGTCGCCGGGGATTACCTGCGCGCCAAGGGCTTCATCGGCCCGGCTCAGCGACCGATGAGCCAGGGAGACCACACCGCGTGCAGCGCATCGATCACCTGGGCGCGCTGCTGAGCCTGGTGGGGGCGCTTGCCCTCGCGCTGCTGCCGCTGATCGTCTTCAAGGCCAACCGCATCGTGCCGGGCGAGCCGCGCGCGTTGCACGACCTGCTGCCCACCGCCGCGTTCGCGCTGTATTTCACGCTGGCGGCCGCCGCTGCCGTCGCCGTGTTCGTCCAGCGCCCGCGCGCTCGGTTGCTGGCCGCGCTCATCGGCATGGCGGCGCTGGTCGTCACGGTCGCAGCGGCAGCGAACATCCTGACGCCCGCCGGCAATCGCGTCGTGCGCGTCGCACCCGGCGCCGGATTCTGGATCGTGCTGATCGCGCTCGGCCTGCTCGCCACCGATGCCTTGACGCGCATGCGACCCGGCCCCTCGCTGCGCGTCGCGACGCTCGGCGTGTTTCCTCGCCGTGACGCTCGCTGCACTCGGTTCGGGCTTTTTCGACGACCTCTCGATCATGCGCGAGTACGCCGTGAACGCCACGCGGTTTGCACACGAGGCGCAGCGACACCTGCTGCTGGCCCTGGGCTCGCTCGGGGCCGCCGTGATCGTCGCGCTGCCGCTCGGCGTGCTCTGCCATCGCCAGCCGCGCCTGCGGAACGCCGTGCTCGGCGCGCTGAACATGGTGCAGACGATCCCGTCGATTGCGCTCTTCGGCATCCTGATGGCGCCGCTGGCCGCGCTCGCGGTCGCGTTTCCGGTGCTGGCGGCGCTGGGCGTGAGCGGCATCGGCGCCGCACCGGCCGCCATTGCCCTGTTCCTGTATTCGTTGCTGCCGATCGTCGCCAACACGGTGGTCGGCCTCGGTCGCGTGTCACCCGCTGCGGTCGACGCAGCGCGCGGCATGGGCCTGACCGACGGCCAGGTCCTGCGCCAGGTCGAACTGCCGCTCGCGCTTGCCGACGATCCTGACGGGCATCCGCATCGTGCTGGTGCAGAACATCGGCATGGTCACCATCGCCGCGCTGATCGGCGGTGGCGGCTTCGGCGCGTTCGTGTTCCAGGGCATCGGCCAGACGGCCATCGACCTGGTGCTGCTCGGCGCGATCCCGACGGTCGTGCTCGCCTTCTCCGCCTCGGTCGTCCTCGACGCGCTGACCGATCTCACACGCCGGGTGCCGCGATGATCCAGCTCGAGAAGCTCTGCAAACGCTACGGCGAGTCCACGGTCGTGGACGACGTGTCGATGGTCATCGAGCCGCGCACGATCACGACGATCGTCGGCACCTCGGGCTCGGGCAAGTCCACGCTGCTGCGGATGATCAACCGGCTGGTCGAGCCGACTTCCGGTCGCGTGCTCATCGACGGCAACGACACGACGGTCGAGCCTGCGCACCTGCTGCGCCGTCGCATCGGCTACGCGATCCAGGGCCTCGGCCTGTTTCCGCATCGCACCGTCGCCGACAACATCGCGACCGTGCCGCGGCTGCTCGGCTGGGACGAGGATCGCGTCAGCGAACGCATCACCGAACTGCTCGAGCTGTTCCAGCTCGATCCGGCCGCGTACGGCACGAAGTTCCCGCACGAGCTGTCGGGCGGCCAGCAGCAGCGCGTCGGCGTCGCCCGCGCCCTGGCGGCGAAGCCGAACGTGCTGCTGATGGACGAGCCGTTCGGCGCGCTCGACCCGATCATCCGCAGCAAGGCGCAGGACGACCTGCTCGGCATCCAGCGACGCTTCGGCACGACGGTCATCCTCGTGACGCACGACATCGACGAGGCGTTCCGGCTCGGCGACCGCGTCGCCGTCATGAGCCGGGGACGACTGCTGCAGCATGACCGGCCGGCCATGCTGATCACGCGGCCCGCGGACCCGTTCGTCTCGCAACTGATCGGCTCGGGCGACAAGTCGCTCAAGTTGCTGTCGCTGACGACGGCAGGCGAAGTCGCCGCAACCGGGGACGGTGGACGGCCCCGCGCTGCCCTGGTCAGTGACGCTCCGTGACGTCCTGGCCGAACTCGTCTGGAGCGGAGCGGCGGCAGCGACGGTCATCGGACCCGACGGCGACCCCATCGGCCACGTGACGCTGGCCAGCCTCCTCGCGCGGGGGCGGCAGGCCGCATGAGCCGCTTTGCACTGGGGGTGCGTCTCGCCGTCCTCGGCCTGTTGCTCGCGTTCCTGGTCGCGCCCCAGGCATTCGCACCGGTGTTCGCGCCGCTGAACGACTACGGCGCCCCGGCCATCTACGACCAGGGCAACCTGCTGGAATTGGCGCTCTCGCACCTGTGGACGGTGCTGGTCGCCGCGGCGGCGAGCACCGTGGTGGCGGTTGCTCTCGGCATTTTCGTGACGCGACCCGCTGGCGCCCAGTTCCTGCCGTTGTCCCGCACGCTGGTGAACGTCGGGCAGACGTTCCCACCGGTCGCCGTGCTCGCCGTGGCCGTGCCGCTCGTGGGATTCGGCCAGGCACCCACGCTGATCGCCTTGTTCGCCTACGGCCTGCTGCCGATTTTCGAAAACACGATCGCGGGTCTCGAGGGCTGCCCGCAGCCGGTGCTCGACGCGGCAGACGGCATGGGCATGAGCGGCTGGCAGCGGTTGCGCCAGGTGGAACTGCCGCTGGCCCTGCCGCTGATCCTGGAGGGCGTGCGGCTCTCGCTGGTCATCAACGTCGGCACCGCGACCCTGGGCTCGACCGTCGCGGCCAAGGGACTCGGCGAGGTCATCATCGCTGGCCTGCTCTCGAACAACACGGCCTTCGTCCTGCAGGGCGGCCTCGTGACCGGGCTCATGGCCATCCTGCTCTACGACGGCATGCGGCTGGCGGAGCAGCGGTTCGTGCCGACCGCACGGAACCGGATTCACTGATCTCACCGTCACGGTCCGCTTTGCTAAGATCGGTGGACACCGCCCTCCCCGGGGCGACAAGAACCGATGAGCGCACCACAGACTGCACTGGAAAGGCCGCGCAACGAAGTCGCGGCCCTGCCCGCGATCGAGTGGCCGACGGTCGCCCTGATCGTCTTTGCCTACGGCGGCTGGTTCACGCTCACCCGGGCCTATGGTGAATGGCCCACCTGGATCGTCGCACCCTGCGTTGCGGTGCTGCTCACGTTCCACAGTTCGCTGCAGCACGAGATCCTGCACGGGCACCCGACGCGCTCGGACGGCGGTCAACCGCTTGTTCGGCATCCTGCCGCTTGTCGCTGTGGATTCCTTACGATCGCTTCCGCCGCGTCGCACCTGGCCCATCACGTCAACGACCGGCTGACCGACCCGATCGACGACCCGGAATCGAACTACGTGACCCCGGAGGCGTGGCATCGCGCGCCCGGCTTTCGGCCGCTGGATCTTCCAGCTCCAGCTGACGCTGGCAGGCCGCATGCTGATCGGCTCGTGGTGGCGGATGGGCTGGTTCCTGGCGCGCGAGGCCAAGGCGTTTGCGCGCAATGAGCCCGGCGTACGCGCGGCGTGGATCACGCACTTGGTCCTGTGCGTGCCGGTCGTGTACTGGGTCACCGTCGTCTGCAGCATTCCGCTGTGGTTCTACGTCGTGGCGATGGTGATCCCGGGCAACGCCATCCTGCTGATCCGCTCGTTCGCAGAGCACGCGCGCGCGCCAACACGCACGAACGCACGGCGATCGTCGAGAATTCGTGGGTGCTCGGACCGCTGTTCCTGTTCAACAACCTGCACTCGCTGCACCACGAGGACCCGTCGCTGCCCTGGTACCGGTACAACGCCCGTTACAAGGTGGCGCGCGACCGCCTGCTCGCCGAGAACGGCGGCCTCGTGTACTCGACCTACTTCGACGTCGCGCAGCGCTTCCTGTTCCGGATGCACGACCAGCCGCAGCATCCGCTGGGACGCGCGCCGTCGCGAAGCGCTGCCTGAAGCCCGACGCCAGGTCGCTACGCCGGGTATGCGTACCCGGCAGCCTTCGCCTCGCGGTCCCACTCGAGCGTCCGCGCGTAGTCCGTCGCATCGACCGGCGCAAAGCCGTCGATCAGCAGTGCATCCGCGTATTCGCTGAACCACGGACTGCCACGAGGCGTGAGCAAACGCGCTGCGCAGCGCGTCGATCGTGGCGGTGGGAGTCGACGCTGCAGTCACGAATGCAGGCAGCGTCGCGACATCGGTGGAGTCGAGCACGCGGATGCCTGCCGTCAGCGCCGGGTTGTGCTCGCGCGATCAGCATGTGCCAGTACGCATCCAGCGGCCCGACGTCGATGCGGCCGTCGCGCACCGAATCGAGGATCGCGCGTGCGGTCACGAGGTTGGGAACCATCTCGCCGTAGAGTGCCGGCCGCGATACCGTGCGGTACTGCAACAGGTGATGACGGAACGCATTGAAACCTGAATGCGAGTGCTCGACGGTCCAGCCGGCACGGCCACCGAAGGTGTCCTCGAGTGTGCGGAAGGGCGCGTCGTCGCGCACGATGAGATCCGACCGGTAGACGGGGCGTCCTGACGCCCACGCGGCACGCGGTATCGGCGCCGCCAGCGGCACGACGTTGGCCATTTGCAGTGCGACCGGATAGCCGCACATGAAGACACAGCCGAGGTCCGGGACGCGCCCACAGCGTCTCGAGCGGTTGCGGCGCCGGGTAAGGCACGTAGTCGAAGGAAACACCGGCTGCCGCCGTGATCCGCTCGAGCAGTGAACGCCACGCCGCCTCGACCGCCGGGGTCACGGCATACATGCGGGCGTTCATGATCGCGCTGGTCATGCGGGCTTCGCGGCGCAGGCGGGATTACGGCGCGTCACTGCCGAGTTCGGCCGAGCGCTTGCTGACGTATTCATCGATCGCCTCGCGCACCGCGGCATCGAGCGGCGGTGGCGAATACTCGGCGAGCAACCGCTTCCAGACCTCGGTCGCGCGTCGCGTCGCATCCTTCGCTCCGGCTTCACTCCAGCTCTCGAAGTTCGACCAGTCGGAGAGCAGCGGGCGGTAGAACGCTTTCTCGAATCGCTCGAGCGTGTGCGCCGTCCCGAAGAAATGGCCGCCGGGTTCCACGCCCTTGATCGCATCGACGGCCAGGTCGTCGTCGGTGAACGAGATCGGCTGCAGGATTTCCGCCCAGCTGCGCAGCAGCTCCGCATCGACCACGATCTTCTCGAGCGACGCCACCAGTCCGCCTTCGAGCCAGCCCGCGGCGTGGTTGATCAGGTGACTGTGGCTCAGTATTGCGGCCTGCAGGGAGAACGCAGTCTCGTAGGTGGATTGCGCATCGACCGCCGGCGACGCATTCACGGCGCTGGTGCGAACGGGAATGCGCAGCCGCCGGCCGATCTGGGCCGTGGCAAGCGCCGCGTGCACGTATTCCGGCGTGCCGAACGCCGGCGAGCCGGTGCGCATATCGACGTTCGAGGTGAAGCCGCCCATGACGCACGGCGCACCGGGACGAACCAGCTGGCACAACGCGATGATGCCGAGCGCTTCTGCCGTCTGCTGCACCAGTGCGCCGGCAAGCGTGATCGGGGCCATCGCCCCCATCAGCGTGAACGGCGTGATGACGACGCACTGCCCATGCCGCGCCATGATCATGATGTTGTCTAGGATCTCCTCGTCCACGCGCCGCGGAGAATTGACGTTGGTCACCGTCATCAACGTCGGACGCGCGGCGAGATCGTCGACGGAACAGCCGTGCTCGATCGCCGAAAGCGCAATGGCGTCTTCGGCCTGGATGCCACCCACTCCCCGCGCCGCCCAGACGATGTCGGCGCATTCGATGTGCGCGCGATACGCCGCCAGGTGGCGGACCGGCACCGGTACGTCGCACGGGCTCGACCACGATGCCGCCCTGCCAGTGCAGCACGCCGAGCGTGTGGGTCAGCTTGAGAATGTCACGAAACGAGGCGATGTCG
>CAWHEA010000017.1:0-248328 GCA_963828265.1 uncultured Gammaproteobacteria bacterium
CGCGGCCCCGCGCAAGATCACGCTGCAGCGCAAGTCGCAGCAGGAGATCAAGCTCGCGTCCACGCAGGGCCGCGCCCGCACCGTCGCGGTCGAGGTCCGCAAGAAGAAGACCTACCTGAACCGTTCGGTCATCGAGGAAGAACAGCGCCAGCGTCAGGAAGTGGTCGACAAGGTGCGCGACCGTCGACGACGTCGCGCCAGGAACAGGAACGCGCGGAGACCGATCGCCGTGCCGCCGAGCAGCTCGAGCGCGATCGCCTCGAAGCGGACGAGCGGCGTGTGCTGGAAGAGGCCGCGCGAGCGCGCGCCGAATCCGATGCCCGCCTCGCTGCGGAACAGCAGGCCCGCGAGCGCACCGAGCGCGAGCGCGAGCGTGCCGACGCCGAACGTCGCGCGGCGGAGCCCCCGCGTCCGTCGAAGCCGGTCGTACACCGGAGTCGGCGCCCGGCCGTGCACCGGCACCGGGCGCCCCGACCAAGTACGGTCGCCAGGAACTCCACGTGTCGGCGAACGCCAAGGCGAGCTTCAAGAAGAAGCAGCAGCCCGCCGGCCGTTACCGTCGTTCGGGCCAGGTGCAGGTCGAGGCACGCCACGGTTTCGTGGAGCCCACCGCGCCGGTCAAGCGTGACGTGCAGATTCCGGAGACGATCACGGTCGGCGAGCTCGCCAACCGCATGGCGATCAAGGCCAACGAAGTCATCAAGACGATGATGAAGATGGGCGTGATGGCCACGATCAACCAGCCGATCGACCAGGACACCGCGACGCTCGTCGTCGAGGAGTTCGGCCACACGGCGATCGCGCTGAAGGAAGACCAGATCGAGCAGCAGTTGCTCGAGACTTCGGCCGACATCGAAGTGCTGCCGCGTCCGCCGGTCGTGACCATCATGGGTCACGTCGACCACGGCAAGACGTCGCTGCTCGACTACATCCGCACCACCAAGGTGGCCGCGGGCGAGGCGGGTGGCATCACCCAGCACATCGGCGCCTACCAGGTGCAGACGCCGAAGGGCCTCATCACGTTCATCGACACCCCGGGGCACGCCGCGTTCACCGCGATGCGCGCCCGTGGCGCCAACGTCACCGACATCGTCATCCTCGTGGTGGCGGCGGACGACGGCGTCATGCCGCAGACGATCGAAGCGGTCAACCATGCCCGCGCGGCGGAAGTGCCGATCGTCGTCGCCGTCAACAAGATCGACAAGCACGGCGCGGATCCTGATCGCGTCAAGAACGACCTCGGCAAGCAGAACGTCATCCCCGAGGAATGGGGCGGCGACGTGATGTTCGTCAACGTGTCCGCCAAGACGGGCGAGGGCATCGACAAGCTGCTCGAATCGATCCTGTTGCAGGCCGAAGTGCTCGATCTCAAGGCGCCGACCACCGGCCTCGCCGTGGGCGTCGTGCTCGAGTCCAGCATCGAGAAGGGCCGCGGTCCGGTCGCGACCGTGCTGGTGAAGCGCGGCACGCTCAAGACCGGCGATCCGATCATCGCCGGCCAGGAGTTCGGCCGCGTGCGTGCGTTGTTCGACGCGCTGGGCAAGCAGGTGCAGACGGCCGGCCCGGCCCAGCCCGTGCAGGTGCTCGGCCTGTCGGATGCGCCGGGCGCCGGCGACGACCTGCTGGTCGTCGAGAGCGAGCGCAAGGCACGTGAAGTCGCCTTGTATCGCCAGGGCAAGTACCGCGACGTGCGTCTTGCCGGCGCGACGAAGAAGGTCGAGGACGTCTTCTCGCAGCTGGGCGAGAACGCGGGCCAGTTCGTCAACCTCATCGTCAAGGCCGACGTGCAGGGCAGCGCCGAGGCATTGCGCGATTCGCTGTCGAAGATCGGCACCGACGAGGCGTCGGTCAAGGTCATCGCGAGCGGCGTGGGCGGCATCACCGAGTCCGACGTGTCGCTGGCCGCTGCATCGCGCGCACGCATCATCGGCTTCAACGTCCGCGCGGACGGCGCGGCCCGCAGCGCCATGAAGGACCAGGGCGTCGAGGTCAATTACTACAGCATCATCTACGAGGCGCTCGACGACGTGCGCAGCTGGGTGGCCGGCATGCTCAAGCCGGAGATCAAGGAACAGATCGTCGGCCTGGCCGAAGTGCGCGAAGTGTTCCGGTCGAGCAAGTTCGGCACGGTGGCTGGATGCCTCGTCACCGAAGGCGTCATCAAGCGCGGCAACCCCGTGCGCGTGCTCCGCGAGAACGTGGTCATCCACCAGGGTGAGCTCGACTCGCTGCGGCGGTTCAAGGACGACGTCGGCGAAGTCCGCGGCGGCACCGAGTGCGGCATCGGCGTGGTCAAGTACAACGACATCCGCGTCGGCGACCAGATCGAGTGCTTCGCCCGGTTCGAGGTCGCGCGCAGCGCGTAAGGCAGATGCCACGCGAGGTACCACGCGCACGACGCATCGCCGAGCAGGTCCAGCGCGTCCTCTCGCAGCTGTTGCTGCGGGAGGTGCGCGACCCGCGCCTCAAGCCGATGACGGTCACGCACGTCAAGGTCTCGCCGGATCTCACTCACATGTGGGTGATGTACACGTTGCTCTCCGGCGATTCCCACGACGAGCTGCAGAAGGAAATCCTGGACGAGGCGGCGGTGTACCTGCGCGGTCCGCTCGGGCGCGCTTTGAAGCTGCGCCTGGCGCCCCAGCTGCACTTCGCGCCCGACGAGGAACTCGAACGCGGCAATCGCCTCGACGACCTGATCGGCCAGGCCGTCCGTGACGACAAGGCGCGACACGTCGACGACGAATCGACGCTACGCTGCCCCGCGGCGGCCGGCGAAGACGACGACCTCGCGCATTACGACAGCGATCTCGACGACGCAGCCGACGACGAACGTCCGTGAGCAGGACCGACACGGGACACCCCGCCCCGGCGCGCCGGCGCTGGCGGGCGGTGGACGGCATCGTCCTGCTCGATAAGCCGCAGGGACTCACGTCCACCCAGGCGCTGCAACGCGTGCGCCGACACCTGCAGGCCGAGAAGGCCGGCCACGCCGGCACGCTCGATCCCATGGCCACCGGCATGCTGCCGCTGTGTTTCGGCCAGGCCACCAAGGCCTGCGGCACGCTGCTCGGCCGCCGCAAGGCGTACAGCGCCACCGTGCGGCTCGGTGTCGCGACGGACACGGGCGATGCCGAAGGGCAGCCGGTCGTCGAAGTCGACGTGCCGGCATTCGACGCCGACCGACTCGAGCAGGCGCTTGCCGCCCTGCGCGGCGAACGGCTCCAGGTCCCGCCGATGTATTCGGCGCTGAAACGCGACGGACGGCCGCTCTATGAACTGGCCCGGCAGGGCATCGAAGTCGAGCGCGAGGCGCGCCCGGTCACGATCGATGTCGCTGGTCGTGACCGGGCAGGGCGACCGGACGCTCGACATCGAGGTGGTCTGCTCCAAGGGAACCTACGTGCGGGTCCTGGCCGAGGAAATTGCCGCGGGCCTCGGCACGCGCGCCCACCTGGTCGCCCTGCGGCGACTCTGGGTCGAACCGTTCGAGTCGGCTGCCATGGTCACGCTCGACGAAATCGAGGCGACCCCGGCGGCGGAAACTGCTCACGCGCCCTGGCTGGCCGCCGTGGACAGCGCGTTTCCGGACGTGCCAGTCGCTGACGCTCGACGCCGGGCAGGCGCTCCACCTGTGCCAGGGACGTACGCTGCCGTGCCCGGCAGGCCTGCCGAGTGCCGCTCATTACCGCGCCTACGACCCTGCTGGACGCTTCCTCGGGCTGGTCGAACCGGGGACGGCAGGGCGGCTGCAGGTCGAGCGACTGTTCGTGCCGGGGGCCGGTACGAACGGAAACGGTCCAAAAACTTGAGTAAAAGGGCGCCGTGCGGCTAAAATGCGCGGCTCACCAAGGCTAACATTCTTTCAGGTTTCGAGGTTTTATCACCGATGGCACTGTCCACCGAGCGCAAGTCTGAGATCGTAGGCGACTTCAAGCGCGGCGCAGCCGATACCGGCTCCCCCGAGGTCCAGATTGCATTGCTCTCCGCCCGCATCAATGGTCTGGGCGAACATTTCACCGCGCACAAGCGTGACCATTCATCGCGCCGCGGGCTGCTCAAGCTCGTCACGCAGCGACGCAAACTGCTCGACTACCTGAAAGACAGCGACCCGTCGCGCTATCAGGAAGTCGTCGCACGGCTCGGCCTGCGCCGCTGACCGTCGCCTTCGTGTCCGGCCCGCTTTGCGGGCCGGATTCGTTTTCGCCCCTCGTCGGGCCACAGCACCCAACCTTCGGACACCTCTCAACCGTGAACGTCCACAAGACCAGCTTCCAGTACGGTCCTCACACCGTCTCGATCGAAACCGGCCGTCTCGCCCGCCAGGCCGACGGTTCCGTCCTCGTTTCCATGGGCGACACCGTGGTGCTCGTCACCGCCGTCGGTCGCCGCGAAGCGCAGCCGGGCAAGGATTTCTTCCCGCTCACCGTCAACTACATCGAGAAGACGTACGCCGCGGGCCGCATCCCGGGCGGCTTCTTCAAGCGTGAAGGCCGTCCTTCCGAGAAAGAGACGCTGATCTCGCGCCTGATCGACCGCCCGATCCGTCCGCTCTTCCCCGAGTTCTTCTTCAACGAAGTGCAGGTGGTGGCGACGGTCGTCTCGCTCGATCCGGAAATCGACTCCGACATCCCCGCGATGCTCGGCGCATCCGCTGCGCTCGCCTTGTCGGGCATCCCGTTCAAGGGTCCGATCGGTGCGCGCGCGCGTGGGCTACATCGACGGCAAGTACCAGCTGAACCCATCGGCCAAGGACATGAAGGTCTCGGACCTCGACCTCGTCGTGGCCGGCACGGCCGACGCGGTGCTGATGGTCGAGTCCGAAGCCGAACTGCTGTCCGAGTCCGTGATGCTCGGCGCCGTGGTCTACGGCCACGAGCAGATGCAGGTCGCCATCAACGCGATCCGCGAACTCGCCGCCAAGGCCGCCAAGCCGGCCTGGGACTGGAAGGCGCCGGCGCTCGACGCCGATCTCGCCAAGGCTGTCGCCGCGCAGGCGGAAGCCGAACTGGTCAAGGCCTACCAGATCACCGAGAAGCAGGCGCGCCACACGCGCGTCGGCGAGACTCAAGAAGGCCCTGGTCGAATCGCTCGCCACGGGCGAAGGCGCCAAGTACCAGCCGCGCCAGGTCACCGACGAACTCGGCCGTCTCGAGTACAACATCGTCCGTCGCCGCATCATCGCGGGCGAGCCGCGCATCGACGGCCGCGACATGCACACCGTGCGCAAGATCACCGTCGAGACGGGCGTGCTGCCGCGCACGCACGGTTCGGCGCTCTTCACGCGCGGCGAAACGCAGGCGCTGGTCACGACGACGCTCGGCACCGGCCGCGACGCGCAGATCATCGACGCCCTGGCGGGCGAGCGCAAAGAGCCGTTCATGCTCCACTACAACTTCCCGCCGTTCTCGGTGGGCGAGACGGGCATGATGGGTTCGCCGAAGCGCCGCGAAATCGGCCACGGCAACCTGGCCCGCCGCGGCGTGTCGGCAGTGATGCCGGACATGACGACGTTCCCGTACATCATCCGCATCGTGTCCGAGATCACCGAGTCGAACGGCTCGAGCTCGATGGCCTCGGTCTGCGGCACCAGCCTCTCGCTGATGGACGCGGGCGTGCCGCTCAAGGCGCCGGTGGCCGGCGTCGCGATGGGCCTCGTGCTCGAAGACGGCAAGTTCCAGGTCCTCACCGACATCCTCGGCGACGAAGACCACCTCGGCGACATGGACTTCAAGGTGGCCGGTTCTGCCGACGGGCGTCACTGCCCTGCAGATGGACATCAAGATCGAGGGCATCACCAAGGAAATCATGCAGGTCGCGCTGGATTCGGCGCACAAGGCCCGCCTGCACATCCTCGGCGAGATGAACAAGGTGCTGTCGAGCGCGCGTCCGCAGATGTCGGAATGGGCGCCCACGATCATCACCATGAAGATCGACCCGGAGAAGATCCGCGAAGTCATCGGCAAGGGCGGCGCCGTCATCCGTGCGATCACGGAAGAGACGGGCACCACGATCGACATCGAGAACGACGGCACGGTCAAGATCGCGTCGGTCAGCGGCGCGGCTGGCCGCGAAGCGCAGCGTCGCATCGAGCTGATCACTTCCGAAGTGGAAGTCGGCTCGGTCTACGAAGGCAAGGTCGTCCGCCTGATGGACTTCGGCGCGTTCGTGCAGATCCTGCCGGGCAAGGACGGCCTCGTCCACATCTCGCAGATCAGCGAAGAGCGCGTCGAGCGCGTCAGCGACAAGCTGAAGGAAGGCGACGTCGTGCGCGTGAAGGTGCTCGAAGTCGATCGCCAGGGCCGCGTGCGGCTCTCGATGCGCAACGTCGACGCGTAACGCGACGGCTGACCGTCGACTCTCACGCAGTGGGCGAGGTCGACCAGGGGTTAGGGGCATAGTCGGAGGTCGCGGCTGGATGGCGTCACACGTTCGCCTGCACCTCCGACTAACCCCCAACCCCTATCCCCTAACCCCTTTTTCTATTCCCGGTCGTCCCGGCCAAACGGCCGCGGCAGGCGCGCGAAGACTTCTTCCTGCAGCGCCTTCCAGCGCTGGTAGTTCTTCTGCGCCACCTGGGTCACGGTCTCGAGCGGATCGATGCCCACCACGTTCTTGAAGCGGTCGCGCAGCTCGCGCTGCTCCTTCGCGAAGAGCTGGATGCTCTCGTCGAGGTAGCGCCCGACGAAATCCTGCAGCCCGCTGCCGTAACTGCGGATCACGTGCGACAGGAAGTCGCGGCTCATCAGCGACTCACCGCCGCCTTCCTGTTCCGCGATCACCTGCAGCAGGATGCTGCGCGTGATGTCCTGCTGCGACTTGCGGTCGAGCACGACGAAGTCGATGCGCTCCACGACCAGCCGGCGGATGTCCGCCAGCGTGACGTAGCGGCTCTCGACCGTGTCGTAGAGCCGTCGGTTCGGATACTTGCGGATGACGCGCGGTCCCTTGCCGCTGCCTTCACCACTGGCGGATTCACCGCCTTTCGACTTTCTTGTTCTGGTTTTCGTAGCCGCAGTCGTCGCCATCGTGCTGTGTCCTCGGCCGGCGGTGCCGGCGCTAGCAAGCCACTTGCGGAGCTGCGCGCGCAGCACAACCCGCAAACCCCTCGACGCGCCAATGCTCGCGTGCCCAGTCCCAGACCTCGCTCAACGGCGCGCGCATCAGCGCGGCCGGCGGCGATTGCCCAAGGAACCCGAGCACCGCGACCAGTTGCCCGGCCATCCGGTCCGGTCTCCCGATGGCTGGCGCATCCCCCGACTTGGAGAGCTTAAGGCCTCGGTCGTCCACGGCAAGGGGCAAATGCAGGTATCGCACCGGCGGCAAGCCGAGCGCACGCTGCAGCAGGACCTGCCGGGCCGTGCTCGACAGCAGGTCGCAGCCGCGCACCACGTCGGTGATGCCCTGTGCCGCGTCGTCCACGACGACCGCCAGCTGGTACGCGTAGAGGCCGTCACGACGCCGCAGCACGAAGTCGCCCACGGTGGCCGCCACGTCGATGGACTGCGGGCCCAGGCTGCGGTCATCGAAGCCAACGGCGCCGGCTGGGACCCGCAGTCGCAGGGCGTGGCCGGGAACGTGCGTGCCCGTCACCGACCAGGCAATCCGCGCGGATGGAACAGCTCTTCGCCGGTGCCGGTCGGTCGAGACTGATTCTCAGGCAGCCGGGCGAGGGCGGAGCGGGTGCAGGTGCATTCGCGCAGGCGATGTCCGCGGGCGAGGCGCTCGATGGCCTCCGCATAGGCTTCGAACCGGGAGCTCTGGCGCAGCACCGGCCCGTCCCACTCCATGCCAAAGGCTTCGAGCTCGGCCAGGATCTGGTCGGCTGCACCTGGGCGAGTCCGCGGCGGGTCGAGGTCCTCGATGCGCACGAGCCACTGGCCGGAATGCGCGCGCGCGTCGAGGTAGCTGCCGACCGCGGCAACGAGGGAACCGAAATGCAGGGGACCGCTGGGGGAGGGAGCGAAGCGCCCACGGTAGGGGGTCATGCGCTCGACGCCCGGAAGGCCCGGAAGGCCCAGGAGGGTCAGCGGTAGAAGTCGTCCCGGTCGCCAAACTGCTTTTCGCGGCGTTCGCGGCGCTCCTGCGCCTCGACGCTGAGCGTCGCCACCGGGCGGGCTTCGAGGCGCTTCACGCCGATCGGCTCGCCGGTTTCGAGGCAGAAGCCGTAGCTGCCGTCCTCGATGCGCTTCAGCGCTTCGTCGATCTTGCGGATCAGCTTGCGCTCGCGGTCGCGCGTGCGCAGTTCGAGGCTGAACTCGGACTCCTGCGTGGCGCGGTCGTTGGGGTCGGGGAAGTTGGCGGCTTCGTCCTTCATGTGGAGCACGGTGCGATCCACTTCCTGCATCAGGTCCTGCTTCCAGCTGGAGAGGATGGTGCGGAAGTGTTCGAGCTGCTCCTTGCTCATGTACTCCTCGCCCTTGCTGATCTGGTAGGGCTGGACGTTGCGCGGGCCGGAAAGCAGGCTTGGGTTCATTTCGAGATCAGCATCCTCGGCGCGCATGGCGTCGGTGACCGGCTCCGGCACTCGGGCCGGCTTGGTCTTCACTGGGGCGGTTTTTGGGGCGGGTTTGGGCGCTGGCTTGGCAGCGGCGGTAACGGTCTTGCGTGGCACGGCCTTTTCCTTGGCAGTCACGGGCTTGGGAGCCGCCTTCGCGGCGGGCCTGGCCGCCGGCTTGGCGGCCTTTGCAGAAACTGTCTTATGGGCCTTCGACGGCTTGGCAGACGGTTTCTTGACGGGCATCGACGAACTCCCCACTCCGGTTGGAGGCGCGCGATTATACAGGCGGAACCGCCTTCGTCCACCCCGGAAAAACAGCTCGTCCGGGCCGCTGACACGGTGAGGCCCCGCGTCCGGAAATGCTGTGAGGCGAGTCCGATTCTTTTAGAATTCGTGTTTCGCTCTGCTTGCAATTTTCCCCGGGTGAATGATGCGTCTGACCAAGATCAAGCTGGCCGGTTTCAAGTCGTTCGTGGATCCGACGTCGGTCGGTTTCCCGACGAACCTGGTCGGCGTGGTCGGCCCGAACGGCTGCGGCAAGTCGAACATCATCGACGCCGTGCGCTGGGTGATGGGTGAAATCTCGGCCAAGCACCTGCGCGGCGACTCGATGGCGGACGTGATCTTCAACGGCTCCGGCACGCGCAAGCCCGTGGGCACCGCCTCGGTCGAACTCGTCTTCGACAACAGCGACGGCAAGCTCGGCGGCGAGTACGCGAACTATTCCGAGGTCTCCCTGAAGCGCGTCGTCTCGCGCGACGGCCAGTCGTCGTATTTCCTGAACGGCGTGCGCTGCCGTCGCAAGGACATCACGCAGCTGTTCCTCGGCACCGGCCTCGGCTCGCGCAGTTACGCGATCATCGAGCAGAACATGATCTCGCGCGTGATCGAGGCGAAGGCCGACGACATGCGCGCCTTCCTCGAGGAAGCCGCGGGCATCTCGCGCTACAAGGAACGGCGCAAGGAAACCGAAAGCCGCATCGCGCAGACGCGCGAAAACCTGGCGCGCCTGTCCGACCTGCGCGACGAGGTCGAGAAGCAGCTGCGGCACCTGCAGCGCCAGGCCGCCACGGCGCGCCGTTACCAGGCCCTGAAGCAGGAAGAACGGCAGACGCACGCCGAACTGCTCGCACTGAAGCTGCGCGAAGTCGAGAGCGAATCGAGCGCGCGCCAGGCGATCCTGAGCGAGCGCGACCTCGCTCTGCAGGCCGCACTGGCAGAGCAGCGTTCCATCGAGGCCGCCATCGAGCGCACCCGGCAGGAGCACGACGCGCAGGCGGCAGTGCTGTCGGAAGTGCAGGGGCGCTACTACCAGGTCGGCGCGGATATCTCGCGCACCGAGCAGGCCATCGACCACGCGCGTGAGATTCGCGCGCGCCAGAAGCAGGAACTCGACCAGATCGCGCAGGGCATCCAGGACGCCGACCTGCACCGCGTGCGCGATCGCCAGCTCGCAGCCGAACTCGAAGCGGCGCTGGCCGAGATGGGGCCGGGCCTCGAGCAGGCGCGCGCCACCGAGGAGGCCACCGCGGCCGAACTCGCCGCGGCCGAAGCCGCGATGTCGGGCTGGCAGGAAAACTGGGAGAGCTTCAACCAGTCGCTGCGGCAGGCGTCATCGGCCGCAGGCGCCGAGCGTGCCCGTCTCGAAGTCATGGAAAACCAGTTGCGCGGCCTGCTGAACCAGCGGGACCGCGCCAACCAGGAACACGGCACGTTGTCCGCGGCCGACGTCGCCGCCACGCTCGCGGCCCTCGAAGGCCAGGAAGCGGAAGCGCGCGAGCAGCACGAGGCTGCACGCCAGCACATGGACGAACTCGTCGCCACGCTGCAGGCCGAACGCGGCCGCGAGCGTGAACTGGCGCAGGCCGCGCAGTCGGCGCGCCGCGAAACGCAGGAAGTCGAAGGCCGCATCGTGTCGCTCGAAGCCCTGCAGCGCGCAGCGCTCGGGCAGGGGCAGGGCAAGGTCGTCGACTGGCTCAAGTCGCGCGGTCTCGAGCGCAGCCCGCGCCTGGCGCAGCAGCTCTCGGTCGACAAGGGCTGGGATCGCGCGGTCGAGACCGTGCTCGGCGGTTACCTCGAAGCCGTCTGCGTCGATTCCCTGGAAGACGTGGCCGGCACGCTCGAAAGCCTCACGGCCGGCACCGTCACGTTCTTTGCGGGCGCCCAGGGCCCGGTCTCGTCGGGTCACGCCGAGAGAACGCTGCGCTCGCGCGTGCGCGGACCTGCGGGTCTCGACGCGCTGTTCGAAGGCATCGTCGCCACCGACACGCTGAATGACGCGTTGCGCCTGCGGCCCGAACTGCGCCCGGGCCAGTCCGTCATCACGCGCGACGGCATCTGGATCGGCCCGGACTGGCTGCGCGTCAGCCGCGACAAGGATGCCCACGAAGGCGTGATCGAACGCGAGGAGCGCCTGCGTGCCGAACGTTCGGCGCTCGACCTGCAGCAGGCGAAGCACCGCACGGCGGAGTCCGACCTCGAGGCGCTGCGCAGCCGCGTGCGCGAGCTCGAGGATCGCCTCGCCAGCCACCAGGCCGTGGTGTCGCGCAGCGGTTCGAGCCACATGAACCTGCGCTCGCAGATCGACAGCCTGCGCGCCCGCGCCGAACAGCGCAGCCAGCGCATGCAGCAGCTCGCCTTCGAGATGACGGAAGTCGAGAGCGCGCTCGAAGCCGCCAACGCCGGCAACCGCGCCGCGCGTGGCCGCCTCGAGGAAGCCGTCAATGCGATGGGCGAGCTCGAAGAACGTCGCGTCGCGCTCGAGGCCGAGCGTGAGGTCCTGCGCGGCCGCCTGATCGAGACGCGCGAGACCGCGCAGAGCGCGCGCACGGCGGCCAACGAAGCCGCGATCCGCGTCGAGTCGCGCCGCACCAGCTACCAGTCGCTGCTCTCGGGCCTCGAGCGCCTCGACGCGCAGGTCGGCCAGTTCGAAGCGCGCCGGCAGGATCTCGACTCGCAGCTCGCAAGCGGCGAAGCAAGCGAGGGCCAGCTCAAGGCCACGCTCGAAGAGGCGCTGCAGCGACGCGTCGCGGTCGAGGCCGAGTTCTCCGCCGCTCGCCACAAGATGGAAGAGGTCGACGCGAACCTGCGTGGACTCGACGAGCGCCGGCTCGCCGCGGAAGCCACGGTCGAGGAAGCGCGGTCCGCCCTCGAGAACGTTCGCTTCTCGGTGCAGGAGCTGAAGCTGCGCCGTGAGACCTACATGGAGCAGTTCGCGCAGACGCGTCTCGAATTGCAGGACGTCGTGGCGGCCCTGGCCGAGGACGCGAACGTGCCGGTGTGGGAGCAGCGCCTGGCCGAGACCAGCGAGAAGATCGAGCGGCTCGGTGCGGTGAACCTCGCGGCGATCGACGAATTCGCCGAGCAGACCGAGCGCAAGGAATACCTCGATCGCCAGTTCGCCGACCTGAACGACGCGCTCAACACGCTCGAGGACGCGATCCGCAAGATCGACCGCGAGACCAAGTCGCGCTTCCAGGACACGTTCGACCGCGTCAATGCCGGCCTGAGCCAGAAATTCCCGCGCCTGTTCGGCGGCGGCCAGGCCTACCTCGAACTCGTCGGCGACGACGTGCTCGAGGCCGGCGTCGCGATCATGGCGCGCCCGCCCGGCAAGCGGAACAGCTCGATCAACATGCTGTCCGGCGGCGAGAAGGCGCTCACTGCCGTTGCGCTCGTGTTCTCGATCTTCGAGCTCAACCCCGCGCCGTTCTGCCTGCTCGACGAAGTCGACGCACCGCTCGATGAGAACAACGTCGGCCGGTTCTGCGAGATCGTCCGCGAGATGTCCGACCAGGTGCAGTTCATCTTCGTCACGCACAACAAGACGACGATGGAGCTGGCCAACCAGCTGCTCGGCGTCACCATGAACGAGCCCGGCTGCTCACGCCTCGTCGCCGTCGACGTCGACGAGGCCGTGCGCATGGCGGCGATGTGAGTCACGCAAGGAAGCCTGCGTCTCGATGAACGAACTGCGCTGGATCCTGCTCGTTGCCGGGGTGCTGCTCATCGCCGGCCTGTACCTGTGGGGCATGCGCTCCCGCTGGCAAGGGCGGGGCGAGACCGAAGACTCGCGTCGTCCCGCCGTCTTCACGGGCGGCGCCAAGGGCTTCGAGACCGAGGCTGCGGCCCCGCTTGACGACGACGATGACGACATCGACGCCGGGGAACCCGAGTTCCGGGCCGATTCGCGAGTCGAGCGCCGCATCGAGCCGAGCTTCGACGCTGACGACGTCGATGCGCTCGACGCGCCGGAGTCGCGTCGCGTCGAATTCGACGACGAGAGCGACTTCGAGACCCCGGCGATCGGGCGGCGCGAGCCGACCCTGTCCTCGACCCGCACCGAGGCCGCGCCGACGGCTCGACAGGAACCGACGTTGCGCGTCGAACCCACGCTGGGCGCGTCCCCGTCGACGATCTCGAGCCCGCGCCTGCCGCGCCCAGCGAGGCACCGGCACCGCGTCGCCCGCAGAAGATCCTCGCGATCCGCGTGACCGCGTCGGCTCCCGCGCGCTTCGACGGCGCCGAACTGCTCAAGGCGCTGCGCTCCGAAGGGCTGGGATTCGGTCGCTACGAGATTTTCCATCGACTGCATGACGATGGCCGTCCGATCTACAGCGTCGCCAGCCTGCGCGAGCCGGGCACGTTCGACATCGAGTCGATGCCGACAACGTACTTCCCTGGCGTCGCCATGTTCGCGGTGCTGCCTGGTCCGGTGTCCGCCGCAGAAGCCTTCGACGAGATGATCTTCGCCGCGCGCGCACTGGCCACGCACCTGAATGGCTCGCTGGCCGATGAGCGCGGGGCACCGTTGACCGCGTTGCGGGTCGGCAAGCTCCGCGAGGAAGCGCTCGAGTTCGAGCGCGCCGCCGGTTCGAGCTGAGGCCCGGTCATGGCGACGTCCCGCGAGGTGGCGAGACGGGCCCGCGAACTGCGCGAGCTGATCGAGAACCACAACTACCGGTACTACGTCCTCGACGACCCGGAAGTTTCGGACGCGCAGTTCGACGCCCTGATGCGCGAGCTGAAGCAGCTCGAGTCCGAGCATCCTGAGCTGGCCGATGCCGATTCACCCACGCAGCGTGTGGGCGGGCAGGCCTCGCGCGAATTCCGCGAGGTCGTGCACGCGGTGCCGATGCTCTCGCTCGACAACGCGTTCAGCGAGCAGGACATCCTCGATTTCGACCGTCGCGCGCGCGAGCGCCTCGATGTGGCAGCGATCGCGTACTCGGCCGAGCCGAAGATCGACGGCCTCGCGATCACGCTGCGCTACGAACGGGGCCGGCTGGTACAGGCAGCGACGCGCGGCGATGGCTCGCGCGGCGAGGACGTCACGGTCAACGTGCGTGCCATCCGTTCGGTTCCCATCCAGCTGCGCGGCAGGAATCCGCCGGCGGTGCTGGAGGCGCGGGGCGAGGTCTTCATGACCCGCAGGTCGTTCGAGGCACTGAACCTGCGCCAGTCCGAGCGTGGCGACAAGACGTTCGCCAACCCGCGCAATGCGGCGGCCGGCAGCCTGCGGCAGCTCGATCCGTCGATCACGGCGGAGCGCTCGCTCGACCTGTTCTTCTACGGCGTGGGTGCGATCGAAGGCTGGCAGCTGCCGGCGCGCCACAGCGAAGTCCTCGGCGCCTTGCGCGAGTTCGGCCTGCGCACGTGCCCGGAAATCGACGTCGTCGCGGGCGTTGACGGCTGCCTCGCCTACTACGGCCGGATCGGCGAGCGTCGCAACACGCTTGCCTACGACATCGACGGGGTGGTCTACAAGGTCGATCGCCTCGACTGGCAGCGCGACCTCGGTTTCGTGGCGCGGGCACCGCGCTGGGCCGTCGCGCACAAGTTTCCGGCGCAGGAAGAGACGACCGTCGTGCACGACGTTAAATTCTACGTCGGTCGTACCGGTGCGCTCACGCCCGTGGCGCACGTGGTGCCCGTGTTCGTCGGGGGCGTGACGGTCAGCAACATCACGCTGCACAACATGGACGACGTGGCGCGCAAGGACGTGCGTATCGGCGACACGGTCGTCGTCCGTCGTGCAGGTGACGTCATTCCCGAGATCGTGCGCGTGATCCCGGAAAAGCGACCGCACGATGCGCGCATCGTGGAATTGCCGGCGCGGTGCCCGGTCTGCAACTCGCACGTCGTCCGTACCGAAGGCGAAGCCGTCGCTCGCTGCTCCGGCGGACTCGTCTGTGCCGCGCAGCGTCTCGGCGCAATCCGTCATTTTGCGTCGCGCCGCGCGATGGACGTGGATGGCCTCGGTGAACGGCTGGTCGAACAGTTGATCGAAAGCGGTCGTGTCACGACGCCGGCCGATCTCTACACCCTGACGGTGGACGAGCTCGCTGAACTGGAGCGCATGGGACCCAAGTCCGCGGCCAACCTGGTTGCGGCGCTCGGGCAAAGCAAGCAGACGACGCTGCCGCGATTCCTCTATGCGCTCGGCATCCGCGACGTGGGTGAGGCGACTGCGCTGGCGCTCGCCGAACATTTCGGCGACCTCGATCCGCTGCAGGTCGCGACCTTGGACGAGATCCAGCAGGTGCGCGACGTCGGCCCGGTCGTCGCGGCGCACGTGCGGGAATTCTTCGATGAGGAGCGCAATCGCGTCGTGATCGGGAAGCTGCGTGAGGCGGGAGTGCGCTGGCCCGTCATCGAGCGCGCGGCCGCTGCGGCCGAAGGTCCGCTGACGGGCCAGGTCGTCGTGGTCACCGGCACGCTCGCAACGATGTCGCGCGAGGAGGCGAGGGAGGCCGCGCGGGCGGCTGGTGCGACCGTCACTGATTCCGTGTCGAAAAAGACCACCTTGCTGGTGGTAGGGGCCGAGGCCGGCTCGAAGCTCAAGAAGGCACAGGACCTGGGCGTCCGCATCGCCGACGAAACTGAATTCCTGCAGCTGCTCGGCCGCGGCGGGTCGGCGCGATGACGCCGGACGCGGGCTGACACGATGCTGCGTTACGCGCTCGGTCGCTTGCTCGGCATCGTCCCAACGCTGCTCGTCATCGTCACGGCTGCGTTCTTCGTGATGCGGCTGGCGCCGGGCGGGCCGTTCGACGAGGAGCAGTCGATCCCGCCCGAGATCGAGGCCAACCTGCAGGCCGCTTACGGTCTCGACCAGCCGGTGATCGTGCAGTACGGCCGTTACCTGCAGGGCCTCGTCCATGGCGATCTCGGCCCGTCGTTCAAGTACAAGGATTACCGCGTCTCGGAACTCATCGCGCGCGGCCTGCCCGTCACGCTCACGATCGGGACGCTCGCCCTGTTGCTCGCGCTGGCCCTGGGGGTGCCGCTCGGCATGGCGGCAGCATTGCGTCACGACACCGCACTGGACCACGTCGTGATGACCATTGCGCTCGCCGGGATTGCCATTCCCGGGTTCGTGCTCGCGCCCGTGCTGGCGCTGTTCTTCGGCGTCAAGCTCGATTGGCTGCCGGTCGCGGGCTGGGAGCCGGGCAGCGTCCGCCACATGATCCTGCCTGTCGTCACGCTCGCGCTGCCGTTCGTCGCCTACATCGCCAGGCTCACGCGCGGCAGCCTGCTCGAAGTGCTGCAGGCACCGTACCTGCGCGCCGCACGCGCCAAGGGGCTCGATCGTGGCGCGCTGATTCGTCGCCACGCATTGAAGCCGACGCTCCTGCCCGTCGTCAGTTTCCTGGGGCCGGCCGCGGCTGCGCTCCTGACCGGCTCGCTCGTCGTCGAGCAGGTCTTCGGCCTGCCGGGCGTGGGACGGTACTTCGTGCAGGGCGCGATCAACCGCGACTACACGCTCGTGATGGGCATGGTGATCTTCTACGCCGCGCTGATCCTGCTGCTCAACCTCGCCGTCGACCTGGTGTACGGCTGGCTCGATCCGAGGATCCGGCATGGTTGAGGCCGTGCCTGCCGTCGCGCGCCGACAGAGCCTGTGGGGCGATGCCTGGCAGCGCCTCAAGCGCAGCCGCGCGGCGATCGTGGCGGCGTCGCTGCTGCTGCTCGTGTGCGCGCTGGCACTCGTCGGGCCGTGGCTCAGTGCGTACACGGTCGAGCAGGTCGACTGGACGCAGGCAACGCTCGCCACGCCGCCGTCGCTTGCGAACGGCCACTGGTTCGGCACCGACGCCAACGGCCGCGACCTGTTCGTGCGGGTCTGGATCGGCACGCGCATGTCGCTGCTCGTTGCGGTGCTCGCGACGATCGTCAGCGTCGTCATCGGCGTTGCCTGGGGCGCCACGGCAGGTTACCTCGGCGGTCGCGTCGACGGCTGGATGATGCGGTTCGTCGACGTGCTCTACGCGCTGCCGTACATGTTCTTCGTGATCATCCTGACCGTCGTGTTCGGCCGCAGCCTGGTGCTGATCTTCCTCGCGATCGGCGCGGTCGGCTGGCTCACGATGGCGCGCATCGTGCGCGGCCAGGCGCTCGCATTGCGGCAGCGCGAGTTCGTCGAGGCGGCGATCGCGCTTGGCTTGCCGACCGCGCACGATCATCGCCCGCCACATCGTGCCGAACGTGCTCGGCACGGTGATCGTGTATGCGACGCTCACGGTGCCGCAGGTCATCCTGTTCGAGAGCTTCCTGAGCTTCCTCGGCCTCGGCGTGCAGGAACCGCTCACGAGCCTCGGCCGGCTCGTCGCCGAAGGCGCGCTCGAAATGGAGTCCTCGCCGTGGCTGCTGCTGATTCCATCCGCCGTGCTCGCGATCGTCCTGCTGTGCCTGAATTTCCTGGGTGACGGGCTGCGCGACGCGCTCGACCCGAGGCAGCGCCGATGACCAGCGAGCCGGTGCTGCAGGTCCGCGACCTCGACGTCGATTTCGCCACGTCGCAGGGCGAGGTGCAGGCCGTGTCGCGGCGTTTCGTTCGACGTCCGTGCCGGTGAATGCCTCGCCGTGGTCGGTGAGTCGGGCTCCGGCAAGACGCAGGTGCTGATGGCCTGCCTCGGACTTGCTCGCGTCGAACGGCACGTCGCGCGGTTCGGTCCAGTTTGCGGGCCGCGAACTGATCGGTGCGAGCGAACGCGCGCTCAATGCCGTGCGCGGCACCGGCATCGGCTTGCTGTCGCAGGACCCGCTGAGTTCGCTCACGCCGCACCTGCGCATCGAGACGCTGCTGACCGAAGGCCTGCTCGATCGCGGTCTGGCCACGGGTGCCGAGGCCCGTGCGCGCGCGCTGCAGGCGCTGACCGAGGTCGAGATCCCGGAGCCGGAGGCGCGGTTGCGCCAGTACCCGCACGAGTTGTCGGGCGGCATGCGCCAGCGCGTCGCACTGGCGGCTGCGCTGATGTGCAGTCCGCAGCTGCTGTTCGCGGACGAACCGACCACCGCGCTCGACGTCAGCGTGCAGGCGCGCGTGCTCGAGCTGCTGGCGGGAGTGCGTGACCGGGGCGTCGGCGTGCTGATCATCACGCACGATCTCGGCGTGGTCGCGGGCCTCGCCGATCGGGTCGCGGTCATGTATTGCGGGCCGGATCGTCGAGACTGCGACGACGGACGAGCTGTTTGCAGCGCCGAAGCATCCTTACACGGCGGCGTTGCTGGCGGCCGTGCCGCGACTGCACGGTGACGCCCAGGCCCGGCTGGTCGGGATCCCGGGCGATCCACCGCAGCCTTCCGCGCGCCCACCGGGCTGCGCGTTTGCACCGCGGTGCGAGCGGGCCGTGGAACGGTGCAGCGAATCGCGCCCTGAACTGACGCATGCGCTGGCCTGAAGTCGCCCACCGCAGTGGCGTGTCATCGTCCGCTGCACGAACCGGCGGAGATCGCATGAGCGTGGCCGTGCCCCTGCTGCAGGTCGAGTCGGGCCAGCGTGCGCTACACGCTGCGGGGCGCGGGGTTGCTCGCACCGGCACGCACGCTCGACGCGCTGTCCGGACGTGTCCATCGAGATCCGCGAAGGCGGCCGGCTCGGTGTCGTCGGCGAGTCCGGCTCGGGCAAGTCGACGCTCGCGCGCGTCGTGCTCGGACTGGTGCGTGCGCAGTCGGGTCGAGTGGCCTGGGAAGGCCGCACCGTCGATTACGACGACGCGACCGCGATGCGTTCCCTGCGACGCGAGATGCAGGTCGTCTTCCAGGATCCGTTCGGCAGCCTCGATCCGCGCATGACGGCGGGGCAGGCGGTGGGCGAGGCGTTGCAGGCGCTTGCCGGTCCCGTGCCTTCCGTCGCGGCACAGGACCGCATCCGGGCTGCGCTGTCCGAGGTCGGGCTCGCGGCGGCCTTTGCCAACCGTTATCCGCACGAAATGAGTGGCGGGCAGTGCCAGCGTGTCGCGATTGCGCGCGCGATCGTCGCCCGACCGCGCCTGCTGGTCTGCGACGAAGCCGTGAGCGCGCTCGACGTTTCCGTGCAGGCGCAGATCGTCAACCTGCTGCACGAGTTGAGCGAGCGCCACCAGATGTCGCTGCTCTTCATCAGTCACAACCTGGCCGTGGTGCGGCACCTCTGCGACGACATCGCCGTGTTGTGCCAGGGGCGGTTGGTGGAGCAGGGCAGTCGCGACGCGATCTTCGGCCAGCCGCGCGAGGCGTATACGCAGGCCTTGCTGGCGGCGGTGCCTGATCCGGATCCGGTGTTGCAGCGGGCGCGTATCGCGTCGGCGGCTGGAACGCGTGCAGGACGAGCCGGTAGTCGCAGGCGGCGTGTTCGGTGTCTTTTCTGGCCCGCGGAAAGGCAGATACGCGGGCCAGAAAAGACACCGAACCCACCGCTCGACACGCAGCGCCTGAGCTCGTTCCCGCCGTCGGCGGGAAACACGCACGGCGCATGCAGCCTGCACCGGGTCCGAATCAGAAGGTGGATTTAACCAATCGGAGGCTCCGCAGCTTGGCAGCCTCCAAGCGTTCCTGGCGCTCCTGTCGCGGATTGACGGCCTCGCGCCCCGGTCATCGCGCACGGCCCTGCAGATCGGGCGTGGCTGGTGACGTTGAACCTGGTTGATAACGCTTGCGCCGTGCGACGTTTTCGGTCCGCCGAAAACGAGCCCAGGCGCGGCCGATCAAGCCTTCGATCCGGTGTTCTTTCTGGCGAGCGTGTCTGCCTTTCCGCTCGCCGGAAAGAACACCGGATCGAAGGCCTGCTCCCACCGCACCCAACCCGCTTCGCCGAACCGAAAAGGTCCGAGGTCCCGTAGGGGAATCCCGCGGTTGGAATCCGTCCAACCCTATGGTTATCTGCACCCTCGATCGCAGCGTCGTCACGGCGCTGCGACGGGGAAACGCATGAACATGGAACTCGGCCTGCTGCTGCTGACAGCCGTATCGATCGGCTTCGTCCACACCGTCCTCGGGCCCGACCATTACCTGCCGTTCGTCGCGATGTCGGCGGCACGCAACTGGACGCGCCGCAAGACCATGCTCGTCACCGCGTTCTGCGGCGCCGGCCACGTGCTCGGCTCGATCCTCATCGGTTTCATCGGCATCGCGATCGGCGCATCGCTGCACCGCCTGCAATGGCTCGAAGGCGTGCGCGGCGATCTCGCGGCCTGGGCCCTGATCGCCTTCGGCCTCGTCTACATGGCCTGGGGACTCAAGCAGGCCTGGCGCAGCCGCAAGCACTCGCACGAACACATCCACTCGGACGGCACCCGTCACCGGCACGCGCACGGCCATCACACGCAGGACGAGCACGTGCACGTCCACATCCAGCTCGACACCGACAACGTCCGCAGCATCACGCCGTGGGCGCTGTTCGTCATCTTCATCCTCGGCCCGTGCGAGGCGTTGATCCCGCTGCTGATGTACCCGGCGTCGCAGCACAGCTGGTGGGCGGTCACCTGGTCGTCGCTGGCGTTCGCGGCGGCGACGATCGCCACGATGATGACGATCGTCTACCTGGCCATGCGCGGCCTCGAACGCTTCCCGCTGGCCTCGGCCGAGCGGTATGTCCACGCCCTGGCCGGCGCCGCCCTCAGCCTTTGTGGAGTGGGCATCGTCCTCGGCCTCTGACTGGTGCGATAATCGGCGGACGAACCGTTCGTCCGGCCAGCCACCAGGCATCGCGACCATGTCCACCCGTTCCATCCGGCCCAGTCCCGGCCTCGCCAACGTCCGCTACGAGATCCGCGGCAAGCTCGCCCGTCGCGCCCAGGAAATGGAGCGCATGGGTTACGACATCGTCTCGCTGAACATCGGCAACCCGGGCGCCTTCGGCTTCCGCACGCCCGAGACCATGCGGCTGGCCATGATCGAGAACCTGCGCGCGGCCGAAGGCTACTGCCACCAGAAGGGCATCTTCCCGGCGCGCGAGGCCGTGGTGATGCAGCAGCAGGAGCGGGGCGTCCGCGGCGTCACGGCCGACGACGTCTTCATCGGCAACGGCGTCAGCGAACTGATCGACCTGACGCTGCGGGCATTGCTCGCGGCGGACGAGGAAGTGCTGGTGCCGAGCCCCGACTACCCGCTCTGGACCGCGGCCGTGAACCTGAACCGCGGGCGGGCCGTGCACTATCCGTGCCGCCCCGAGCGCGGCTTCGTGCCGGACCCGGAAGAGATCGAATCGCTGATCACGAAGCGCACGCGCGCCATCGTCGTGATCAACCCGAACAACCCGACGGGCGCCGTGTATCCGCGGGCCGTGCTCGAGGCGATCGCGCGCATTGCCGAGAAGCACCACCTCGTGGTCTTCGCCGACGAAATCTACGACCAGATGACGTACGACGCGGCCGAGTTCGTGCCGATGGCCACGCTGGTGCACCACACGCTGTGCTGCACGATGAGCGGCCTGTCGAAGGTCTATCGGGCCTGCGGCTACCGCGTGGGCTGGGCCGTGTTCTCGGGCGACATCGAGAACTCCCGCGAATACCTGTCGGCGCTCGAACTGCTGTCGTCGCTGCGGCTCTGCAGCAACGTGGCCGGCCAGTGGGCCGTGCAGACGGCGCTCGGTGGCTACCAGAGCGTCAAGGAACTGGTCCGTCCCGGTGGCCGCCTCTACGAGTCGCGCAAGGCCATCGTCGACGCCGTGGCGCGCAGCAAGTACCTCACGCTCACTCCGCCGCGCGGCGCGCTGTACGCGTTCGTAGGCGTCGACACGCAGCGCCTGCCGGGCTTCGACGACCGCCAGTTCGCCATGGACCTGCTCGAACACAAGCACGTGCTGGTCGCCCCGGGCACCAGCTTCAACGTGGCGTACAACACCCATTTCCGCGTCACGAACCTGCCGGAACCGGAGGTGCTGTCCGACGTGTTCGGCCGGATGGAAGAACTGCTCGACAATTACGCGGCCGGGCGACGAGCCCGTGTCGCGGCCGACGCCGTTGCGCGCGGTCGAAGCCTGGATCCTGAGTTGGCCATAAGGTTTGTACGGTAACTCCCTGAAAAATAACGGGAAAATAGTCACCGTTTCTGACGAGCTGCAACCGGGCACGACGTTACGTCGCGCCCACCCGTCGCCTCGCCCATTTTCTGCGCGCCCGCCACGACGCCGCCTGCCAGGCCCGTGGCTTGCGGGTCTGGCAGACCCCCGACGTGGTCACCTGGCCGGAGTTGCTGCGCCGCCAGTTCGACCTCGACCGTGCGGCCGGCCGCACGTCGGCCCGCTGGCTCGACGCCAGCCACGGCCTGCTCGTCTGGGAGCAGATCGTCCGCCGCGACGTCGAGATGCGGCCGGTCCTGTTGCCCGCCGGGCTCGGTGCCGTGGCGCAGCGCTCCTGGGAACTGCTCCATGCCTACCGCATCCCCATCCGGGTCCTGGCCGAGGACGCCAGCCCGGAGGTCCAGTCGTTCGCCCGTTGGGCAGCCGAATTCGGACGGTGGCTGGAGCAGGGCGGCTGGCTCGATCCCGCCCAGGCCTCGCCGACGGTCGGTCCGCTGGCTACCGATGCGCCGGTCGAGTTCGTCGGCTTCGACCGCTGGACACCGGCCCAGGCGGCCTTCGTCGAACGGATCTCCACGCAGGGCGTGCCTGTCACCGTGCGTCCGGCAGTGCCCGCAGACAGCACGCTCGACGCCCATGTCGTCGAATGCAACGACTTCGATGCCGAACTCGAGACGGCCGCACGCTGGGCCGCACAACGTCTGCAGCAGCGGCCGGACGAACGGCTCGCGCTGATCGTGCCGGAACTCGCTCGCGAGCGCGCGCGGGTGCGCCGCGTGCTCGACCGCGTGCTCGTTCCGGCGGCTGCGTTCACCGCCGGGCCTGCACCCGAATCGACAGCCTATGAACTCGCGGCCGCGCGACCGTTGCTCGAGCGACCGGTGGTGGCGGCTGCGCTCGGCTGGCTCGCTGCCTGCATCACGCCGCCGGAATTGCCGGCTGCCAGCGCGCTGCTGCGCGGCGCACACGACGGGGCGGCAGTCAGCGAGTCGTATGCACGTGCCGAACTCGACGTGCGCGCTGCGCACGTCCGGCGTGCCGCAAGCCGGCCTCGATTACCTGGCGCGCGAGGCGCGCGATCACGGCTGCCCTGCCACCGCGGCGCAACTGCACGCAGCGGCAGCGCGCGCACGAACCTGGACGGGGACGCGATTGCCGAGCCTGTGGGCACCCGAGTTCTTCGGCTGCTGCGCGACGTCGGCTGGCCCGGTCCCGATCCCGACAGCGCCGAACACCAGGCCGTGCAACGCCTGCAGTCGTTGCTCGGCGAATTTGGCGCGAGCGACGACGTGGCCGGCCCGGTGCGCGTGCGGCCGCATTCGCTCACCTGCGCGACCTGGCGGCCGCGACGGCGTTCGAACCGCAGGAGATCGCGGCGCCGCTGCTGGTGATCGACCCGGACACGGCGCTCGGCATGCATTTCGATGCGGTCTGGGTGTGCGGACTCGATGCGGCGCGCTGGCCGTCGCCGGCGAATCCCGATCCGTTCCTGCCGCGCGAGTGGCAGGCACGGCAGGGTGTTCCCGGGGCGACGGCAGAGCTGTCCGAGCAGCAGGCACGACGAACCCTGCAACGGCTGGTGGCCGCCGACGACCACGGCAATCTGCAGCGTGCCGCGCTTCGAGGACGAGGCGCCGCTGCTGCCGAGCGCGTTGGTCGCTGGCCTGCCGCGCCTCGACGCGCTTCGCGTTGTGGCCTGGAACGCAGGCGTCAGCGGCGCAATTCGCTGCGCGTCCGGTGCTCGACACGCTGATCGACGGCTCGCTGCCCGCGTTCGCGGAACACGAAGTCGTGAAGGGCGGCACCCGCCTGCTCGAACTGCAGGCGCGCCTGTCCGTTCCGCGCTGCCGTCGAGCTGCGCCTCGGCGGCGTCGAGCTCGAGCACCCGGAGGCCGGCATTGCCGCCACCGAGCGCGGCCAGCTCGCGCACGCCGTGCTGCAGGCTTTCTGGGACGAGGTGCGCGAGCAGTCGGCACTGCTCGCCATGACGCTCGACGCAGCGCGTCCGCACTCGTGCGCACGCACGTGCACGTCGGTGCTGGCGCCACTGCGTGCAACGGCCGACGACGTCGGCACGCGCCTGCTCGATCTCGAAGAGCGCTGGCTCGAAGCACGTGTGCTCGAACTGCTGCAGCAGGATGCCGCAGCGTGCCCCGTTCACGGTCGAGTGCGTCGAGGACCCGCGTGTCGTCGACGTCGGCGGCGTGCAGACGCGCATCGTGCTCGATCGCGTGGATCGCCTGGCGGACGGCACGTTCGCGGTCATCGATTACAAGACCGGCGCGAGCGCCAGGCCCGCCGCGTGGATGGGCGAGCGCCCCGAGTTGCCGCAGTTGCCGCTGTACGTGCGAGCGATCGGACAGGATCGGGTGAGCGCGGTCGCCTTCGGCATCGTCTGCAAGGGCAGCACGGAATACCGCGGCTTCGCGCGCGACGGTGCGGTCTTCCCGCAGCTCAAGACGTTCGATGCAACCAAGGCGCCGTTCAAGGACTACGCGAACTGGGGCGACCTGCTGCAGGCCTGGAACCGGCGCCTGGAGTCGCTGGCGCGTGAACACGCACAGGGCGACGCGCGACTCGCGCCGAATCCGACCAAGGCCTGTCGCTATTGCCACCTGCCCGGAGTCTGTCGTTCGGCACAGGCGCTGCTGGAACCCGAGGAGGGCGACGATGCAGCCGGCTGACCTGCTGCACGCCGACCAGCAGGCGCGCGCGACGGCGTTGCGGGTCGACCGCAGCTTCATCGTCCAGGCGCCGGCCGGCTCGGGCAAGACCGAACTGCTGACGCAGCGGTTCCTCGCGCTGCTCGCCGTGGTCGATCGACCCGAGGCGTTGCTCGCCATCACGTTCACGCGCAAGGCCGCCGCGGAGATGCGCAACCGCATCCTCGAGTCGCTGCGGCACTGCGAGGATCCGCAGTCGAAGCTGCGCGACGACACGCGCGCGCTGGCCCGCCGCGTGCTCGCAGTCGATGCCCGCAACGACTGGGGCCTGCTGCGCAATCCGAGCCGCCTGCGCGTGCTGACGATCGATGCGCTCAACCAGTCGCTCGCACGACGCTTGCCGGTGCTCTCGGGACTCGGCGCCGGGCTCGGCATCGACGAAGACGGCCTCGAGCTGTACGAGGAAGCCGCCGAACGCCTGCTCGCACACCTGCCGTCCGACGATCCGCGCGTTGCGGAAGCGGTCGCCATCCTGCTCGAGCACCTCGACAACAACGTCGGCAAGCTGATCGGGCTGGTCAGCGGCATGCTCGCACGGCGCGAGGCGTGGCTGCCGGTGCTGCCCGCGAGCGTCGACGACTACGGGCAGGAGGGCGAAGCGCGACTCGCGCTCGAGGCCGCGCGCGCGGAGATCGTGCAGAGCCACCTGGCAGGGCTGGTCGACGCGTTTCCGCCGCTGCTGCTCGCCGAAGCCTGCGATTACGCGCGCGGTGCGGCCGAGGTGCTGCGCCAGGCGGGCAAGGAATCGCCGATCCTCGCGTGCGGCCCCGGCGTGCCGGGCGCGCAGCATCGACGACGTACCGCACTGGCAGGGGCTCGCTGAGTTCCTGCTCACGGGCAAGGGCGAGCCGCGCAAGAGCTTCACCGTCGCAGTCGGCGTGCTGGCGCAGGACAAGAAGCGTCCCGAACTCGCGGCGCTCAAGGCCCGCATCCAGTCGGCTGGCCGAGGAGTTCGCGCGGCACGAGGAACTCTGGGAGCCGCTCGACGCGACCCGTGCGTTGCCGCCGCGCGAGTACCAGGACGCCGAGTGGACGGTGCTCAAGTCGCTGCTGCTCGTGTTGCGGCTGGCGGCCGCCGAGCTGAAGTTCGTCTTTGCCGATCGCAAGGCGGCCGACTACCCGGAATTCGCCGCTGCCGCCCGGCAGGCGCTGGGAACGGCGGACGAACCGACCGACACGGCGCTCGCGCTCGATGCGCGCCTGCGCCACGTGCTGGTCGACGAATTCCAGGACACGTCCGAAGCACAGGTGCAGTTGCTGCGGAGCCTGACGGCGGGCTGGGAGCGCGGCGACGGTCGCACGCTGTTCCTCGTCGGCGATCCGATGCAGTCGATCTACCGCTTCCGCAATGCGGAGGTCGGGCTGTTCCTCGACGTGCGCGACCGCGGACTCGGCGACATCGAACTCGAGCCGCTGACCCTGCGCGTGAATTTCCGCTCGACGCAGCCGCTCGTGCAGTGGGTCAACCAGGCGTTTCGCCCGCGTGCTGCCGCCGCGCGACGACGTGCTGCGCGGCGCCGTGAAGTATGCGGAAAGCGTGGCGGCGCCGCAGGCGACCGGCGAGGGAGGCGTGCACGTCCATGCCTTCCTGCGCAGCAGCCGGCGGTTCGAGGCCCAGACGGTCGCCGGCATCATCGAGCGACGTCACGCCGAGAAATCCGACGCGCGCATCGCGATCCTGGTGCAGGGGCGCAGCCACCTGCTCGACATCGTGGCCGAACTCGCGCGGCGCGGCATCCGCTTCCAGGCGACCGACATCGATCCGCTGGGCGCGCGTCCGGCCGTGCTCGACCTGCTGGCGCTGACTCGCGCACTGGCGCACCTCGGCGACCGTGCCGCGTGGCTCGGCGTGCTGCGCGCGCCGTGGTGCGGCCTGACGCTGGCCGATTGCCTGTCGCTGCTCGGGAGCGACCGGCATGCATCGGTCCCGCGCCTGCTGCGTGAGGAACCGCTGCGGCAGCAGCTGGACGCCGCGGCGCGAGACCGGCTCGAGCGCTGCCTGCCGGTGCTCGAGCAGGCCCTCGACGAAAAGCGCCGGTTCGGCTTGCGCGACACCGTCGAGCGCGCGTGGCATGCACTCGGCGGCCCGGCGACGCTCGGCAATGAGCGGGAACTGGACGAGGCACACGCCTACCTCGATGCGCTCGGCGACGTCGAGGACGAAGCGCCCGGCGAGCCGGTGGATCTCGCGCGGCTCGGCGAAGCGTTGCTCGACCTGTACGCGCCCGCGCAGCCGCGACCCGACACGTACGTCGAACTGCTGACGATCCACAAGTCGAAGGGCCTGCAGTTCGACACGGTGATCGTGCCGGGACTGGAACGGATGGGCGCAGCGGACACGCCGCCGCTGCTGCGCTGGCTCAAGGTGCCGCAGCGCGACGGAGCACCCGCTGATCATCGCGCCGGTCGCGGAGACCGGCGCCGAGCGAAAGCAATCCGCTGTACCAGTGGCTCGGGCGCCTCGAGCGCGAGAAGCTGCAGCAGGAGAAGCGCCGGCTGCTCTATGTCGCGGCCACTCGCGCGGAGCGCTCGCTGCACCTGCTCGGCTCGTGCGAGGTGATTGCCGACAAGAAGACCGGCGAGCTGAGCGTGCGCGCGCCGGCGCAGGCGTCGGCACTGGGCTTGCTGTGGGTCGAGCCATCGGTCAGTGACGAGTTCGAGCGGCGGCTCGCCGAGTCGGGCGACATCCAGGGCGAGGCGGGGCACGTCATTCCGCGCGATCCCGTCCTGCTGCGCCTGCCGGACGGCTGGCAACGTCCCGAGCCGCCGCCGGCCCCGCCGATTCTCGTCCGCAATCTCGTGCGAGCGACCACGGCGGCTGCGGTCGAGTTCGACTGGGTGACGGAGACGGCGCGTCACGTCGGCACGGTGGTGCACCGCGAGTTGCAGCGCTTCGCGCGCGAAGGCGGCTGCGTTGCCCGACGACGACGCGGCACGGCGCGCCGTGCAGCGACGCTTTGCCGCCGAGCTCGCCGAACTCGGCGTGCCGCACGAGCGGCGCAGCGCGGCCGTGGCAAAAGTGCTCGAGGCCGTGCAGCGCACGCTCGACGACGAACGCGGGCGCTGGCTGCTCGATGCTGCGCACGGGTCAGCGCAATCGGAGCTCGCGCTCACCGGCGTCGTCGACAGCGGCCTCGTCAGCATCGTCATCGATCGCACCTTCGTCGATGCGACGGGCGTGCGCTGGATCGTCGATTACAAGACCAGCAGCCACGAAGGCGCGGGGCTCGACGAATTCCTGGACAACGAACGCGAGCGCTACCGCGCGCAGCTCGAGCGCTATGCGCAGCTGATGCGGGCTGTACGGCGACGAGCCGATCAGGCTCGGGTTGTACTTCCCGTTGCTGTCGGCGTGGCGCGAGTGGGCGCCGGCGCGGCGGACTGATCAGAGCGTGCCGCCGACACTGAACTGACGCCGTCCCGCTGGCGTCGGCCGGGCCGAGCAACTGCAAGGAGCGCTCCATGGCCGGCGGCACCTGTCCGCGCGGCAGCCAGCGTGCCTTCGAACGCAAAGTTGCGCGTGCGGCTCAGCGTGAGTTGCGCGTCGACCGAGAACGGGCCGTCCTTGTCGGCGACCTGGGCCGTCAGGTTCGCGGGATCCTGCGGCACCGAGAGCGACGGCTTCGGCTGTGCAGCCGGAAACACCGCATGAAAACTGCCGACGGGCGCATTGCGCGGCGGCGGTGCGACCAGTCCGTCGAGATCGAGCGAGCCCTTGATGTTCGCGGGCCAGCCCTGTTGCAGGTCGATCGCGTCGAACTGACCCGTCGCCTGGCCCTGCCAGCCTTTCGGCATGCCGAGCGGCAACGCATTCAGCGCCGCGAGCGGCAGCGTGAACCGGGCCGTCCGCAATTTGACGTCGCGACCGACAATGGACAGGTCGAAGTCCGTCTCGACCGAACCGTCGGTGCGCGTGAGCTTGGCATGACCCGCGATGCGACCCGTCAGCAGCCGGACCGGCGCGATCTTCCATTCGGCGTCGCCGATGGCGGCGCCGCGCCACGAGAGCGCCGTGGCGCGTCCCGACCAGACTGAACCGCCGAACGCGCCGGCTTCGATGCCGGCCTTGCGCAGCGGGCCGGCGACCACGCCCGCGGGCAGCGTGACGAGCGCGAAGGCGAGCAGCGCGAGCACGCCGAGCGCGATCAGCCAGCCGGTGCGTCGTGTCACGGCAGGCAGTCCAGGCTGAGCTGTGGGAACGACGCGCAATCAGCCCGCTGCGCCGGCGTGCTTCAGGCTCAGCGTCGCGTTGACGAGGCCGGGGGCGGCCGCGCCGATGGTGGCGGATTCGATGCTGACGCCGTGCTGCTGCTGCAGGCTGGCGAGCCAGGTGACCAGCGCGTCGAACGACGCGCCTTCGATGCGCAGGCGCAGGCCGTTGTTGCCGTCCGGACTCTGGTCGCGGAGCGAGGCGCCGAGCCCGGCTTCGCGTGCCGTGCGGTCGACCAGCACGACCAGTGACTCGCCGCCGCCGCCGGCCTGCGCCACGCCCGCCGCGGCCATGGCCTGCGGCGCGGATGCCTGCATCCAGGCGAGGTCCGCCGTCTTCTGCTGCGACGCGCGAGGCCATCCGCTTGCCGGACGTCTGGAACGGCAGCACCAGCACGAGGTAGACGAGCGCGACGCCGACCAGCGCGCCCGCGGCATAGACGAGGTTGCGCTCGCGCTCGCTCAGGTTGTCGAACCAGTCACGGACGTTCATGCGGCCCCCAGGCGGACTTGCAGGCGTCCTTCGACCAGCTGGTCGCGCGGGTTCGCCGACTGCAGTTCGACCGTCGCGCCGTCGCGGCTCATGGCCTGCTTGATGCCGTCGAGCGCTTCGACGCTCGGCGCCGACGAGATGCAGTTCGAGCACGCCCGCGCGGAAGCTGATGGCCTCGACGCGCGTGGCGGGCGCCTGCGCAATGGCTTGCGCCAGCGAAGAGATGGCCGGCAGCAGGGCGCCGTTGCCGCCGCCGGCGCGAGCCAGCACGCCCTGGATCTGTGCGCGCGGATCGACGATCGGTTGCCCGGGCAGGATCTGGTTGAACGTCGCGGTGATCTGCGCGTCGAGCTGCTTTTCTGCCTGGTGCAGCTGCCAGAGCTTGAAGCCCTGCACGCCGAGGAAGGCGACCAGCGTGGCGGCCGCGAGCACGGCGGGCAGTCGCCATTGCTGCAGCTGCGAACCGAACGACGTCGGCGCCGCATACGCGCCCTGCAGCAGGTTGATCGGCCGGGCGACCGGCACCTGCGAGGCCAGCAGGGACAGCGTGCCGTCCGGCAGCAGCTTGACCTGCAGCGTCGCGGTGCGCGCCCGCAGGCCTTCGATCGTTTCCTTGTGCGTCTCGTAGTCGGCCGTCGACACGTAGAACGTGACGTGTTCGCCGGCTTCGGTCTGCTCGCCGAGCGCGAGGTCGAGTGCCAGTCGGCAACGGCTCGGCGTCGAGGGCGTAAACGGCCTTGTCAGGCCGGCTGACGTGCAGCGTGCCCTCGTCGAGCACCAGCACCAGCGCGTTCGGCGCCGACGGAATCAGCGAGGATTCGGCGTAGGCGGCGTCCGGGCGGATGCCGGCGGCGTCCCACAGTCGCGTGCCAGCGCTCGAGCGTCGAGCGGGCGACGATCGCGACGGGCGTGGCACTCGACGACGCATCGCGCTGGCCGATGGCGAAGTGCAGGTTCTCGAGGTCGGAGGCGAGGTGTTCTTCGAGCGCGAACGGGACGGCTTGCGCGATGCGGCCGCGCCGCGGACGGGCGGCAGGTCCGGGCGGGCCAGCGTGACATCGGCGGCAGGCAGGACCACCACGGTCCGGCGGCCCTGGGACAGGGCGAGCGCGTCGGCGATCGGGCCGCTCTGCACGTTGCCCGAGCGGGCACCGTTGGCGTCGACGATCAGCCAGGACGCTGGCGCGTCCTCGGACGCCCGGAGACGGATCACCAGGGTTTCAGTCATAGGGTCATTCGGCTCCGAAACTGCGCAGGACAGGCCGCACCGTTCCGGCCCCACCGCGCGCGAGCAGACTGTACAGGGTGAACTGGGTAGTGCCAATAGTGACCCATACGGTCGCACGGAAGTAAGTGCTTGATTCCGAAAGTGTGTCCTTGATCAGGTCGTAGTCGGCCTGGCCGAGCGTACCGCGCAGGTCGTCGAGCGTCGGGAAGCACGCGTCCTTGCGCCGCTTGGCCAGGTCCTCGGGGTTCAGGCTGAACTGCCGCTGCGACTCCGACAGCGAGTCGAGCACGATGCCGGGCGCCGTGCAGACGTTGAGCTTGGTGCCGACCGGCAGCGCCGTGACGTACGGCTGCAGGCGTCGAAAGCGATCGGCACCGAACTCGGGCAGCACCATGAGTTCGCTGGCGCGGGTGATCGGCATGTTGGCCGCGAGGTGCGGCGGGTCGAGGCCCGTGTAGACCGAGTCTTCGGCGCCATCGGGAAAGCCGGGCTGGACGTCGGAGTCGATCCAGTCCGCCATGGCGACGTGGCCCACGACGGCTCGATTTCGAGCATGCTCGAGGATGCGCTCGAGTTGCTTGACCGCCTTCTCGTTGGTCGTGCCGTCGCTGAACACGAGGTTGTTCAGGTTGAAGCGGCCCTGCATGTCCTCGATGCGGCCTTCGACCGTGCCGACGCCTTCGTCGATCGGCAGGGCCGACATCGACTTCGCCCAGATTTCGCCGAGGTGGTCGGTCTGCGAATCCTGGGCATCCTTGCGCAGGATGTCGGCGGCCCAGGCTTCGGCGCCGAGCGCGACCTCGAAGCCCTGGTCGAGCGCGAAGAGGTTGGCGGCGCGACGCTGGTCGACCATGCCGCGGAACGTCACGTTGACCGCGAGGATCGTGGCGAGCGCGACGATCAGCACGGCCATGATCAGCGCGACGCCGCGCTGGCGCGACGGCGACGGCGGGTGCGCGCGCGTCGCGCGTCATCCCGCCACCTCGACGAGGCGCTTGATCGTGCCCCAGTCCTCGAGTTCGAGCGTGACCTCGACGGCCGCGGGCCGCAGCCGTTCCTGCTCGGCCGGATTGCCCCCGGGCTGTGGCCAGCGATCGACCCACTCCTGCGACGGCGACAGGAAACGGAACGTCACGGCGCGCACGCCGCTCAGCAGGCGCACGCGCACCGGCTCCGCGACCTGCGTGCGGTCGAGCACGCGCCAGTGATCGCGCCACAGGCCGTCCTGGTCGAGCCGGTAGCCCACGCGTTGCAGCGTCGGCCGCGGCAGGCCCGCGGTGTTCATCCAGCCGGAGCGCGTGAACTCGATCTTGTATTCGACCGACTCGCCGGCGAGCACGGCGGGCATGCGCTGGTCGCCGATCGGCTCGCGGATCGGGCGCGGTTCGATCTGCGTCAGGTCCTGCGCCAGGGTCTGCACGGCGCGCTGCACTTCACGCACGCGCTCGAGACGCAGTTCGCTGGTACTCGGTCTGCTTCTGCAGTTGCGTATAGCCCGACAGGGCCATCACGCCGACGAACGCGAAGATCGCGATCGCCACCAGCACTTCGAGCAGCGTGAAGCCGCGCGCACGCAGCAGCAGCGCCTGACGACCGATGCCGGGATGTGCGGCGGCTCATTCTTCGTCGTCCGTCGGCAAGCCGGTCGCGCTTCGCCGGGGGCTTGGTCGGCGTCGGCGTGGCAGTCGCCGCGCCGTCTCGTTCCTCAGCGCCACCGTCGGTGCCGGGAGCACCCGTGCCGGCCCACGACAAGCCGGTGCCACCGGTGCCCGCACCGCCGATGGCTTCGCCATAGAAACCGGAGACGTTGGCGAGCGGCGGTGGCCGTCCGGCGGCTTCCGCACGTCGCACGGCGATGTCGATGCGTCGCAGGCTCGCGACCTGCGTCTGCGTCACCGTCATCGTCCACTGCCACTGCTGGTCGGCGAATTCGACCCGGCCCGTGGATTCGGCGACGTCCGGCGCCGACGGCTGCAGGCGCCGCTCGGTCAGCACGTTCATGCCGATCCAGTGCGCCAGCGTCTTGTCGCGCAGGTAGGTGCCGTTGCGCGCCGACTGGGTGACGGCCTGGATCGCCGCGATCATGCCGAGCGCGACGATGACCAGCGCTGCCAGCACTTCGATCAGCGTGAAGCCGCGTTGGGCAGTCGGGCGGGCGGAGTGGGGCGCATGGTCAGCGTTGCTCGCGCGCGTCGTCGTGGACTTCGATCTTGCCTTCGACCGTGCCGCTCACGCGGCGCTGCTCCTCGGTGCCGTCGCGCGCGAAGCCGACGTCGAACGGCACCAGTTCGCCGGACGCCCTGCAGGATCACCTGCGGCTGGATGGGATCGCGCTCGGTCGCCGGCTGGCGCGGCTTCAGCTGCACGTTGCGATCCTCGAGCCGCAGCGACGAGCCGCAGGCCTTCGGGCAGCGAACGCGCGCGCAGCAGGGGATCGTCCTCGACCGCGTTCCAGCGTTCGACGCGGCCGTCGTAGGCGAGAAACTCGTAACCCGTTTCGTCGAGGCGCATGCCGATGTCGCGGCTCTGCAGCATGGCGTCTTCGCGCGTCTGCAGCAGGATGGCCTGCAGGCGCTCGGCTTCCTGCTGCATCTCGTGGTCGCCGCCGAGCACGTTGACCGAGATCACCGCCATCGAGGTGAGGATGCCGATGATGACGACGACGACGAGCACCTCGAGCAGGGTGAACCCCGAGGTGCGGCGTGCGGCTGCGAGCCGCGTCACGGGATTATTCGATGTTCCAGTTGCCGATGTCGGCATCGGGTCCTTCGCCGCCCGGCTGGCCGTCGGCACCGAGCGTGTAGAGGTCGTAGTCGCCACGGGTGCCCGGTGCGATGTAGGCGTAGTCGTTGCCCCAGGGATCTTTCTTCATGCCGTCGATGTAGCCGCCTTCCTTCCAGTTCTTGATGTTCGGGTCGGCGGGACGCGTGACCAGCGACTGCAGGCCCTGCTCGGTGGTCGGGTAGCGGAAGTTGTCCATGCGGTACAGGTTGAGCGCCGTCTCGTAGGCGCGGATGTCCTGCTTGGCCTTGGTGACGCGCGCATCGTCGATGCGGCGGATCACGTTCGGCGCGACCAGCGCGGCAAGGATGCCGAGGATCACGACGACGACCATGATCTCGATCAGCGTAAAGCCGCGAGTGCGGCGCAATCCGGTAAATGTCATGTGGGGTGCCGTGGTTGACGGTAAATTTCACTGATCATAGCAAACCCATGCTGCTGGAATCGGCGCACGCATGAACCTGGGACGCTTCTCGCAACTGACGCAGCTGGACGCACGCGCACTGGCGCGCGCCGCTGGCGCTCGCGCTCGTGCTCGTCGCGGTCCAGGTGCTCGGCGTGCCGGCGCGGGAAGCCCTGCCTTACGACCGCGCCGCCATCCTGGCCGGCGGCGAATACTGGCGGCTCGTCACCGCCCATCTGTTTCACTACGACCTGACGCACCTGGCCTGGAACCTCGCGGGCCTCGCGCTCGTCGCCTGGCTGTTCGCGCGCGAGTTCGACCTGCGCGGCTGGATCGTCATCCTCGTCGCTTCGACCGTCGCAGTCGATCTCGGGTTCCTCGTACTCGAGCCGCAACTCGAGTGGTACGTCGGGTTTTCCGGCGTGCTGCACGGCCTGATGGCGGCGGGGCTCTGCGCCTGGTTGTGGCGCAAGCCGCGATGCCCTCACGGCGCTGGTGGCGGTCCTGTTCGCGCTCAAGCTCGGCTGGGAGCACTTCGATGGGTGCGCTGCCGTTCACGGCCTCGACGCTGGCGATTGCCGGTGATCCACGAGGCGCACACCTACGGCGCGATCGGGGGCGCCGCGGCGGCCGCTCTGGCTGCTGTGGCGGCGGCGTCGCTGCGGTCCCATCGCTATAATCGCGGCACAGCATCACGATTGGCCGCCGGGCGGTCACCAGGGGAACACTGCCGATGACACTCGCTTTCGTCTTTCCGGGACAGGGGTCCCAGTCCGTCGGCATGCTCGCCGAACTTGGGCGCGGCGGAGCCCGTCGTGCGTGCCACCTTTGCCGAAGCGAGCGACGTGCTCGGCTACGACCTCTGGGCGCTCTGCCAGGACGGGCCCGAAGCCGACCTCGGTTCCACCGAGCGCACGCAGCCTGCGATGCTCGCGGCCGGCGTCGCGACCTGGCGGGTCTGGATCGGCCGCGGCGGTCCAAGGCCGGTGGCGATGGCCGGACACAGCCTCGGTGAATACACGGCGCTGGTCTGCTCCGACGCGATGGACTTCAGGACGGCGATCGACGTCGTCCGCTTCCGCGGCCAGGTGATGCAGCAGGCCGTGCCGCTGGGGCAGGGTGCGATGGCGGCGATCCTCGGGCTCGACGACGCGGACCTCGACGCGGCCTGCCGGGAAGCGGCGCAGGGCGAAGTGGTCGAACCGGTGAATTTCAATGCGCCCGGCCAGACCGTCATTGCCGGCAACGCGACGGCCGTGGCGCGTGCGATCGATGCCGCCAAGGCCCGCGGCGCCAAGCGCGCGGTGCTGTTGCCCGTCAGCGTGCCGTCGCACAGCAGCCTGATGCTCGGCGCCGCCGAGCGGCTGGCCGAGAAGCTCGCGACCGTGGACGTGCGGCTGCCGAACGTCGCCGATGTCTACACCGTGGACGTGCGCAAGCACACCTCGCCCGACGGCATCCGCCAGTCCCTCAAGGAACAGTTGTTCAAGCCCGTGCGCTGGGCCGACACCGTGCGCGCCATGCTGGCGGGCGGCGCGACCACGTTCGTGGAATGCGGCCCGGGCAAGGTGCTGACGTCGCTCAACCGCCGCATCGAACGCAAGCCCGAGCTCAAGATGCTCGCGCTCGAAGACCCGGCATCGATGGCGGCGGCGCTGGCCGCCTGTGGAGAAAACGCATGAGCAGCCTCGCAGGCGAATTTGCCTTGGTCACCGGCGCCACGCGCGGCATCGGCCGCGCCATCGCACTGGAACTCGGCAAGCGCGGCGCGCGCGTCGTCGGCACCGCCACGACCGCAGCCGGCGCCGCAGACCATCGATGCGTACCTCAAGGAGGCCGGCATCACCGGGCGCGGCGTGGTGCTGGACGTCGCCGACCCGGGTGCGGTCGACGCGTGCTTCAAGGCCGTGGAAGGCGACGGAGGGCACGCCGTCGATCCTCGTCAACAACGCCGGCATCACGCGCGACGGCCTGCTCATGCGCATGAGCGCGGACGACTGGCAGGTCGTGCTCGATACCGACCTGAGCGCGGTCTACCGGACCTGCAAGGCCGTCATGCGCGGCATGATGAAGGCGCGCAAAGGCCGCATCGTGAACATCGCCTCCGTCATCGGCGTGATGGGCAATGCCGGCCAGACCAACTACGCGGCGGCCAAGGCGGGCATGATCGGCTTCAGCAAGAGCCTCGCGCGCGAGGTCGGATCGCGCAACATCACGGTCAACGTCGTGGCTCCGGGGTTCATCGTCACGGACATGACCGAGGCCCTCGGCGAGGCGCAGAAAACGGCGCTGCTGGCGCAGGTTCCGCTCGGTCGCCTGGGTTCGCCGGACGACATCGCGGCGGCCGTTGCCTTCCTGGCCGGGCCCGAAGCGGCCTACATCACCGGCGAGACCCTGCATGTAAACGGCGGTATGTACATGATCTGATTGGCTTTTCTGGCCAATTGGACCCTTGCCACGGCCTTAACATAGAATACGCGCCCCATGCCGGTCCCTTGCAGGCCCGGACCGGCAGATTTTGTTTCCTTCCAAAGGATCCCTACGACAATGAGCAGTATTGAACAGCGGGTGAAGGCGATCGTCGCCGAGCAACTGGGCGTCAAGGAAGAGGAAGTCACCAACGAGTCCTCCTTCGTCGACGACCTCGGTGCTGACTCGCTCGACACTGTCGAACTCGTGATGGCGCTCGAAGAGGAATTCGAGACCGAAATTCCGGACGAGGATGCCGAGAAGATCACGACCGTCCAGCAGGCAATCGACTACATCAACGAGCGCCGCACCCAGGCCTGAGCTGCGCCTCGTGCCGGGCCGCCACGGAAGGCGGTCCTGCAACATCGTTCCAGAGCATCTTCGGGGGGACCCAGCTTGTCCAGGCGCAGAGTCGTCGTCACAGGTTTAGGCATCGTTTCCCCGCTCGGCAGCACCGTCGCGACCGCCTGGGAAGGCATCGTCAACGGCCGCAGCGGCATTGGTCTCATCGACAAGATGGACCTGAGCGCCTTCCCGGTCCGCATCGGCGGCCAGGCGCAGGGCTTCAATGCCGAGGAGTACATGGCGCCGAAGGACGTGCGGAAGTTCGATCCGTTCGTGCCGTTCGGCGTCGCCTCCGCCACGCAGGCCATCAAGGATTCCGGCTTCGAGGTCACCGAGGCCAACTGCGCGCGCATCGGCGTGGCCATGGGCGCCGGCATCGGCGGGCTCTCGACCATCGAAGAGAACACGGCGAAGTGGCTCGAGGCGAAGACCGCCGCGCAAGATTTCCCCGTTCTTCATCCCCGGCAGCATCATCAATGCGGCCGCCGGGCAGGTGTCGATCCATCACGGCCTGCGCGGACCGAACATCGCGCTGGTCACGGCCTGCACGACGTCGACGCATTCGATCGGCCTGGCCTGCCGCCTGATCCAGTACGGCGACGCCGACATCATGGTGGCGGGCGGTTCCGAGATGGCGTTCACGCCGCTCGGCGTCGGCAGCTTCTGCCAGGCGCGTGCGCTGTCCCTGCGCAACGACGAGCCTGCGCGCGCGAGCCGTCCGTGGGACAAGGACCGCGACGGTTTCGTGATGGCCGAAGGCGGCGGCGCCGTCGTCCTCGAGGAATACGAGCACGCGAAGGCACGCGGCGCGCAGATCTATGCGGAGCTCGTCGGCTTCGGCATGAGCGGCGACGCGCACCACATCACCGCGCCGCCGGAAGACGGCGAGGGCGCGCGGCTCGCGATGACCGCGGCCATCCGCGACGCGGGGATCAACCCCGGAGGCGGTCGACTACATCAACGCGCACGCCACCTCGACCGAACTCGGCGACCGCGCCGAGACGGTCGCGATCAAGCGCACGCTCGGCGACCATGCGCGCAAGGTCGCGGTGAGCTCGACCAAGTCGATGACCGGCCACCTGCTCGGTGCCGCGGGCGTGGTCGAGGCGATCTTCTCGATCCTCGCGATCCGCGACGGCGTGCTGCCGCCGACGATCAACCTCGAGAACCCGGATCCGGAGTGCGACCTCGACTACGTGCCGGGTGCTGCGCGCCAGGCGCCGGTCCGCATCGCGCTGTCGAATTCGTTCGGCTTCGGTGGCACGAACGGCAGCCTGATCTTCCGCGCGCTCGGCTGAGCGCGCGAGCTGCCTCCAGCCATGCGCGAAGCCGACCTGCTCGCGCTGCACGAGCGCTTTCCCGCCCGTTACCCGGTCCTGCTCGAAAGCGTGAGCGGCGAAGAGCCGCTCGGGCGGCACGACGTGCTGTTTGCACTGCCCGGCGAGCGGCTGGCGCAAGCGCCTGACGGCCAGCTCACCGGCGACGTTCCCGAAGCGGCTGCCGGTGGACGGTTCCTCGACGCGCTCGACCGCTGGGTGGCCCGTGAACGTGGCCGCCGGCGCTGCCGTCGCGAGCGGCGCGGTGTTTGCGGACGGCTGGTTCCTGTACCTCGGCTATGAACTCGCGGCCGAGATCGAACCGACGCTGCATCTGCCCGCCTCGCACTTGCCGCGCGCGGTGGCGTGGCGCATGCGCGGCGCGCTGATGCGCGACCGGCGCACGGACGAGATTCGCATCGTTGCACGCGACGCGGGACTGCTCGAGCAGCTGCGCGAGCAGGTCCGTGCCGACATTGCCGCTGTCGCCAGCGCGGAACAAGCGGGTTCCGCCCGCCGCGTTGACCACGGCGGTCGAAGAGCAGGATCCGCAGGTGTTCCTCGATGGCGTGCGCGACGTGCTCGACGCGATTGCGCGTGGCGACGTCTACCAGGCCAATCTGTCGCGCTCCTGGCGCGCGCCGCTGGCGCCAGGCGCCACGGTGCCGGATCTCTACCGCGCCCTGCGGCGCGCCAACCCGGCACCGTTCGCGGCGCTCGCGCAGTTCGGTGATTTCTCGCTGCTCAGTTCATCGCCCGAGCGCCTGCTGCAGCTGCGCGACGGCATCGCGAGCACCCGCCCGATCGCCGGCACGCGTCCCGCGGGCGGCGACGACGCGGCCGATGCGGCACTCAAGCGCGAACTCACGCTGAACGAGAAGGAACGCGCCGAGCACATCATGCTGGTCGACCTCGAGCGCAACGACCTCGGCCGCATCTGTCGCGGCGGCACCGTCGAGGTCGACGAGTTCATGACGATCGAGACCTACGCGACGGTGCATCACATCGTCTCGAACGTGCGCGGCGTGCTGCGCGACGACGTGACACCCGGGCAGGCGATCGCGGCGGTGTTCCCGGGCGGGACCATTACCGGCTGCCCCAAGGTGCGGTGCATGCGAGCTCCTCGCGGGGCTCGAGCACGAGCCGCGCGACGCGTACACCGGATCCCTCGGTTACCTCGACCTGGACGGCGCGATGGACCTCAATATCCTGATCCGCACGCTGACCGTGCGCGACGGCGAGATCGGATTTCGGACCGGGGGCGGCATCGTGGCAGACTCCATACCCGAGGCGGAACTGGCAGAAACCCGCGCGAAGGCGAATGGCATCCTGCGCGCGCTGGGAGAACGACGATGATGGGTCGGAAATTCGTCAATGGCGTCGAAGGCGGCAGCGTGTCGGTGGACGACCGCGGACTGCAGTACGGCGATGGCCTGTTCGAGACGATGGCTGCGTCGAACGGGCGCGTGCGGCGCTTCCAGAGCCACATGGCGCGCCTCACCGAGAGTTGCCACCGCCTGGGGATGCCGGCCCCGCCCGTCGATCTCATCGAAACGGATTGCCTGCGCGCGCTCGAAGGTTTCGGCGCGGCGGTCGTGCAAGCTCACGCTGACGCGCGGCCCCGGTCCGCGCGGCTATCCGCCGCCGGTGGAACCGAGCCTGACGCGCATCGTCGTCTCGACGGCACAGCAGGTGTCCGAGTCCGAGGCAGCGCGTCCGCTCACGTTGCGTGTCTGCGAGACCCGCCTGGGTCGAAATCCGCGGCTCGCGGGCATGAAGCACCTCAATCGGCTCGAGCAGGTGCTGGCGGGCGCCGAGCTGCGCGAACCGGGTGTCGACGAGGGCCTCATGCGCTCGACCGACGACCGCATCGTGTGCGCCACGGCCGCCAATGTGTTCCTGGTGCGCAACGGCGAGCTGCTGACGCCGCAGATCAGCGACTGTGGCGTGTCCGGCGTGATGCGTGAAGTCGTGCTGCGGACAGCCGCCAAGCTCGGCATCCACACCGCAGTCGGCGACTACACGCTCGACGACCTCGCCAGGTGCCGACGAATGCTTCCTGACCAACGCCGTGCGCGGCATCCGCCCGGTGGGCTGGATCGCAGGCGTGAACAACTTCGCCTCGAGCGAGATGACGACCCGCCTGCGTGAAGCGATCGAGGCTGCCGACGAATGAGGTCGGTGCGGCGCACGCTGTTCGCGCTGCTGGCGATCGCCGTGCTCGTCGTCGCTGGCAGCGCGCTGTACGTCCGGCACTGGCTGGCGCAGCCGCTCGCGGTCGGGCCCGAACCAGCGATCGTCGAAGTCCAGCCCGGACAGTCACTCACGGCCGTGGCGCGTGAGCTTGCCTGCCCGGGGCTTGCTCGCGCATCCGCGGCTGCTCGCGCTCTATGGCCGCCTCATCGGCGCCGATTCGCACATGCACGCAGGCGAGTTCTCGATCAAGCCGGGCACGTCGCCCAAAGGCCTGCTGCAGGCGTTCGTCAGCGGGGCCGTGGTCCAGCATTCGGTCACGGTCGTCGAGGGCTGGACCTTCCGTGAGCTGCGCAAGGCGCTCGCCGCCGAACCGACGCTCGAGCACACGACGCGCGGGCATGACGGACGCCGAAGTCATGCGCGCGCTGGGAGAAGGCGGCAAGCATCCGGAAGGCCTGTTCTTTCCCGACACGTACCTGTTCGGCAAGGGCACCAGCGACATCGACCTGCTGCGCCAGGCGCGCGATCGCATGCGCAAGGAACTGGCGGCGGCCTGGGCGACGCGGCGCGAGGACCTGCCGCTCAAGGACGACTACGAGGCACTGATCCTGGCCTCGATCGTCGAGCGCGAGACGGGTCATCCCGACGAGCGCGCGCGCATTGCCGGCGTGTTCGTCGAGCGCCTGCGCCGCGGCATGCGGCTGCAGACCGACCCGACGGTCATCTACGGGCTGGGCGAAAAGTTCGACGGCAACCTGCGCCGCGCTGATCTCGAGCGCGACGGGCCGTACAATACCTACACGCGGGCCGGGCTGCCGCCGACGCCGATCGCGCTCCCGGGCGCCGCTTCGTTGCGGGCGGCGGTGCAGCCCGACGAGCGCGGCGAGCTCTTCTTCGTCGCGACGGGCGCGGGCGACGGCAGGCACGCGTTCTCGAAGACACTGGCGGAGCACGAGGCCGCCGTGCGGCAGTACCTCGTGCGTTACCGTCAGCAGCACAGCAAGGGTCGTTGAACACAGTGCAGGGCAGGTTCATCACGTTCGAAGGCGGCGAGGGCGTCGGCAAGTCGACGCAGATCAAGCGCGCGGCCGCCTGGCTGGAAACGGCGGGCGTCGAAGTCGTGCTGACGCGTGAACCCGGCGGCACACCGCGGGCCGAGCAGCTGCGTCGCATCCTGCTCGAACCCACCGACGAGCCCATGCCGCAGTCGTGCGAACTGCTGCTGATGTTCGCGGCACGCGCGAGCCACCTGGCCAACCTGATCGAGCCGGCCGTTGCGCGCGGCGCATGGGTCCTGTGCGACCGGTTCACCGACGCCACCTACGCCTACCAGGGCGGCGGCCGCGGCATTGCCTGCGGCCGACATCGATGCGCTGGTGCGCATCGTGCATCCGCGGCGCCAGCCCGATCTCACGGTGTTGCTCGACGCACCCGTCGCCGTCGGCATGGCGCGTGCCCGGGTGCGCAACGGTAACGACGGTCCCGACCGGTTCGAAGCGGAACGCGGCGAATTCTTCGAGCGCGTCCGGCAGTGTTATCTGCAGCGCGCCGCGCAGGAACCGGCGAGGTTTCGCGTCGTCGACGCGAGCGGCGAACTCGAGCACGTCGAGTCGGCTGTCCGCGCGGCGCTGCAGCCGATGCTCGCGACGCAGGCGCCGTCGCGATGAGCCAGGACGCGGACGACGACGAGACCAGCAGCAGTGCAGGCGGCGACGAATTTGCACCGCTGCCGATCGACCTGTTGCCGTGGCATGAGTCCGCCTGCGACAAGCTGACCGCGGCGGTCGCTTCCCAGTCGCCTGTCGCACGGATTGCTGCTGCAGGGGCCGGCGGGCGTCGGCAAGGAGCGCTTCGCCTCCGCGCTGGCAGCGGCATTGTTCTGCACCGGTCGCGGCGAGCGACTCGAAGCCTGCGGCGAATGCGCCGAGTGCCAGCTGAGCAGGGCCGGGACGCACCCCGACATTCACTGGCTGCGAATCCCCGAGGACAAGAAGATCGATCGGCGTCGACCAGGTGCGCGAGGTCTGCGAGCAACTCTCGATGACGAGCATGCGGCGCGGCTACCGCGTGGCGGTCATCGCGCCGGCCGAGAAGATGACGACGTCGGCGCAGAATGCACTGCTCAAGACGCTCGAGGAACCGTCGCCGCGCACCGTGCTGGTGCTGGTGACCGCGCGGCCGTCGGCGTTGCTGGCCACGCTGCGCAGTCGTTGCCAGCGCATCGAGGTGGCGCGTCCCGAGAACGCGCTGGCACTGCGCTGGCTCACCGAGACGCTCGGCAGCGCGCCGCCGCCACGCTTGCTGGCCGTGGCGGGCGGTTCGCCGCTCAAGGCGCTGGCGCTCGCGCCGCATTTCGCGGGGCTCGAGGAACAGATGGCAGGGCTGCTCGAGGCGTTCCTCGATCGCCGGATCGAGGTCACGCGCGCCGCTGCCGACATGCAGGGCGCAGGGCCTGCCGACGCGGCTCGACTGGCTCGAAGCGTGGCTCGTGGGCGCCGTCCAGGCCGCCACGGGCGTGGCCAATGAGAATCCCCTCACGTTTCGGACCGGTTCGCTATTGCAAAGGGCAGCGGCCGAGTTGAACATAACCGCGGCGTTCCAGGTATTGGACCGCTTGCGCGAGGCCCGCCGCCTGCTCGAAGGCTCGGCGTCCGCGCCCCTCGTGGTCGAAACCTTGCTGCTCGAATTGCGAGCCGCGGTGTCGGCCCGCTGATGGAGCACTGAGAACGTCCTGATGAGCCCTGCACCCGCGCGACAACCGAACAAGCCTGGCCTGCTGACGCTGACCATCAAGGACAAGAGCGCGCTGTATCTCGCCTACATGCCGTTCGTGAAGAACGGCGGGCTCTTCATTCCCACGAGCAGCAACTACCGCCTCGGTGACGAGGTGTTCATGCTGCTCAACCTGATGGGCGAGGACGAGAAGCTGCCGGTGGCCGGGCGGGTCATCTGGATGACGCCCAAGGGCGCGCAGGGCAAGCGCACGGCCGGGCATCGGCGTGCAGTTCAGCGAACAGGACCGCGGCAACACCCAGCGCAAGATCGAGGCCTACCTCGCCGGCGCGCTGGGCGGCGACAAGCCCACGCACACGATGTAGCGAATAGTGATAGCGAATAGCGATCAGCAGAAGAAGGCCGGCAATGCCGGCCTTTCTGTTCTGACTACTCACTATTCACTAATCATTCGTCATTGTCCTGATCAGCGTATCGGCGAGATCGGTGGCGGCAATGCCGCCGCGCAGCACGTGCGCTTCGAAACCCCGTTCACTCAGGATGTAGGCCGCGGCCGAACTGCGACGGCCGTTGTCGCAGACCACGACGTACCGGACCGTCGGGTCGAGCGTCTTGATCTTCAGGCGGATGAAGTAGAGCGGCACGTTGAGCGACGGCTCGAGGTGCCAGTGCTCGTATTCGCTCGGCAGGCGCACGTCGAGCCACATGCCGCCCTTGGCGACGATCTGCAGGCCCTGCTCGTGGTCGACCCACTGCAGCATCGGCTCGTTCAGCAGCGTGTTGAAGTCGTCCTTCGCGAGGCGCATCAGCACGCCGTCGGTCAGCATCGTGATGGTGGCGTTGCGCGTGGCGCCGGAGATCAGCGCTTCCTCGCCGAAGGTCTCGCCCATGCCGAGTTCCGCGAGCCGGATGCCTTCGCGGTTGAGCGGCGTCTCGCGGCTGACCGAGCAGCGGCCCTCGACGATCACGTAGAAGAAGTCGCCTTCGTCGCCCTGGCGGATCACGACGTCGCCCGCGGAGTAACTCATCCGCTGCAGGCGCATGAACACGGCCTGCAGGTTGGCCGGCGGGATGCGGTGGAAGGCCCGGCTCTGCAGCAGCATGGTCATCCAGTCGCCGCGCCGATTCGTTGCCGGCGCGCAGTTCGCCGACTTCGTAGGTGCCCGTCTGGTCCCAGGTGATCAGGACGTCGAGCAGGTCGCTGTCGATCGAGAGGTATTCGATCTTCTCGGACGCCACCCGGGCCGAGCAGCGGCGGGGCAGGATCGGCGCGAGCGGATGGCGTGCGTCGGGGGTGCCGCCGCGGATCGTGCCGACGATGCGGCCGTTCGACAGCAGTTCGACGACCCCGCTGGCGAGGTAGTACGTGCGCTTGTCGGTGTCGCCTTCCTTGAACAGCAGGCGGCCCTGCGGCAACTCGCGAATGACGGTCTTGCGCGCGAGTGCACGGAGGTTTTCGTTCTTGAGTCCATCGAGCGGCGAAAACGCGCGCAGGACGGCCAGTTCGACGGTGCTCGGATCGCTGCTCATGAAGGACGGCTGCAAAAGATGCCGGATGGTATCACGGCGCGCCGGGACCACCGAAGCTCGACCAGCCCGGGTCGGGACGGAACCGCTCGCCGTGCCTGGCGGCCAGCGCTTCGAGTCGAGCGACCACGTCCTGCACGCCGCGTTCCCGGGCGTAGCGCAGCGGACCGCCGCGGAAGGGCGCAAAGCCCGAACCGAAAATCACGCCGGCGTCGATGAGGTCCGCGTCCGCCACCACGCCTTCCCGCAACACGGCCATGGCTTCGTTGACCATCGCCAGCATGAGGCGATCTTCGAGGTCGTCGGGCGCGCGCGCGGCGGGGTCGACGGCGGGCTTCACCGCCTTGCCGTCGCGCCATTCGTAGAGACCCTGGCCCGACTTCTTGCCGAGCTTGCCGGCTTCCACCAGCGGGGCGACGGCGTCGGGCGCGGGTCCACCGAAGGCGGACGACAGGATCCGGCCGACGTGCAGGCAGACGTCCAGGCCGACGATGTCCGCGAGTTCGATCGGTCCCATCGGCATGCCGAATTTCACGGCCACCGCGTCGATCGTGGCGAGCGGCACGCCTTCGCCGGCGGCGAGCATTGCCTCGGTCATGTACGGCATCAGCACCCGGTTCACCAGGAAGCCCGGTGCGCTGCGACAGGGCAGTGGCAGCTTGTCGATGGCTCGCGTGAAGGCGAGTGCAGCGGCGCGCGCCTGCGGCTCGGTGACGGCCGACTCGATGACCTCGACCAGCGGCATCTGCGCGACCGGGTTGAAAAAGTGCAGGCCGACGAGCCGGCCGGGCGCCGCGAGTCGTTCCGCGAGCGGTTCGAGCATGAGGCTCGAGGTATTGGTGGCGAGGATGGCGCCGGCTTTCAGCCTGGGCTCGATGCGCGCGTACAACTCGCGCTTCGCCGTCGGCGTTCTCGAAGATGGCTTCGATCACCACGTCGGCACGATCGACCCCGCGGCCCTCGACATCCGCCTGCAGGCGGGCCAGTTGCTCAGCCGCCTTGCCGGGAACGCGGCTGCGCTTCTCGAAGAAGGCCCTGGCGCGATCGAGCGCGGGCTGCACGAACTCGGCGCCGCGGTCCTGCAGCGTCACGGTGAAGCCGCGCAGCGCACACCACGCCGCGATGTCGCCGCCCATCACGCCCGCACCGACGACGTGCACGTGGCCGCCCGTCGGCAGGTCCTTGCCGCCCAGTGCCTTCAGTCTTTCCTGCAGGAAGAACACGCGCACCAGGTTGCGTGACGTGGCGTGCAGACGAGCCGCGCGACCGACTGGGCCTCCGCTTCGTAGCCCGTGCGCGGACTCGCGCCATGGCGGCGCCAGAGGTCCACGATGGCATACGGCGCGGGGTAGTGTTCCTTGCGCGCCCGACGGCGCACCTGCTGCTCGATCTTGCCGGCCACGAGCCCGCGCACGACCGGCAGGTTCAGCAGGCGCTGGCTCAATGGCGCCTTGCGGTGCCTGCGCGGGCGCAGCGACCAGTGCCTTGGCGGCGTCGTGCAACTGGCTGGCCGGGACGACCTCGTCGACGAGGCCGGCCCGCAGCGCCTTGTCGGGCCGCAGGTTCTTGCCGGTCAGCATCAGGTCCATCGCGGTCGCCACGCCGACGAGTTGCACCGCACGCACGGTGCCGCCGAAGCCCGGGTGAATGCCGAGCATCACTTCGGGCAGGCCCAGCGTGACTTTCGGATCGTCCGCGCAGACGCGGTGACGGCAGGCCATGGCGAGTTCGAGCCCGCCGCCGAGGCAGTAGCCGTTGATGGCGGCGACGGTGGGGAAGGGCAGGTCCTCGAGCCGCTGCAGCACGGCGTGTGCCGCACGGATCGATGGCACCGCTTCGTCCGGCGCGCGCACCTGGCCGAACTCGGAGACGTCGGCACCGGCGATGAAGCCGCTCTTGCCGGAACGGATCACCAGGCCCGCCGGTCGCTGCTGCTCGATCTCGCGCAGGCGCTCGTCGAGTTCTTCCATCGCGGCACGCGAGAGCGAGTTGGCGCTGGCGCCGGGCTTGTCGAAGGTGAGCCAGGCGACGCGATCCGCAGTCGATCTCGAGCGTCCACTGGCGCGGTGTCACGGCAGGCGCGGAAGTGTTCATCGAGTCTCCATGAACCACGCGGGCCGGCGTCAGCCCGTGACGTGGAAATCGCAGACCAGCGGCCGGTGGTCCGAAAACGTGACTTCCGGGATCGCGAACGAGTCGATCTCGATGCCCTTCGAATACAGGATGAAGTCGAGCTCCATGCGCGGCTTGCGCGCTGGATACGAAGGCAGGCCCGCGACGTTGGCGCTGCGCAGTCCGCTCGCTTCCATGAACAGCGACATCTCGTGCTCGCCCCAGAACGTGTTGAAGTCGCCCGCGACGATCACCGGCTTGGCCGAGCGCTTCACGAGTTCGAACACCTGGCGCAGCTGCGCGTGCCGGTGCCGGAACTTGAGCGACAGGTGGACCAGGAAGACGCAGACGTCGTCGAGTTCGAGCTCGATGATCAGCCGCTTGATGCCGGTGTCGAAGTAGTGGAAACGCTCACCCTCGACGCGCGGCGCCGCCAGGAAGGCGTTGGACTGCTTGTTCAGGATCGGCACGAACGTGTTGAACGAGTTCGTGCCGTACTTGCACTGGTAGATCGAGTAGTGCCCGAGCGAGTCGGCGATGACTTCGGCCTGGTTGACGTTGCCGGTGCGGATCGAGCCGGTGTCGACCTCGATCAGCCCGACGATGTCCGGGTCCTGGCCCTTGATGAAGCGGGTGATGCCGGCCAGCACGCGCTTGTCGCTGCGGAGGTAGCCCGCGCCCGGGACCGGGAGGTGGAAAGCGGCGCCGGTGCCCGTGGCGTAGCGGATGTTATAAAGCAGAAAGCGCATCAGACCTCAATTCTACGGGTCTGGACGGTGATCCGGAACCGAATGCGCTAGGCTAGACTATTGCAGCGAGTCCGGTAGCAAGGATGTCGACGGAGGCTCCGTGAGCAGCGTCACCCAGAAGAACCCGATCCGGCTGTTCGTCTGCCACGTGTGGGCGGCGGACGACGATTACCACCGTATTTTCGAGTACGTCGAAAGCAGCCCCGAACTTCTTCTATCGCAACACCAGCACGCCCGACGCGCGCCCGTCGGGCGACAAGGAGGCGTTGCGCGAGTCGCTGCGCAACCAGATCGGCGAAGCCGAGGTGGTGATCGTGCCGGCTGCGCTGTATCGCCGCAACGTGGACTGGGTCGAGTTCCAGATGCACTGCGCCAAGGCGTACGACAAGCCGATCATCGTGCTGGAGCCGTTCGGCGGCACGGACACGATTGCCCCTGCGGTGCAGGAACTCGCGGACGACGTGGTGCCGTGGGATCAGCGGCAGCTGATCGACGCGATCAAGCGCGCAGGCGCGTCACGAAGAAACGACGCGCTTCGACGTGATCGAGTTCAAGCTCGACTGAGGAAGGCCGGGACCTCGAACAGGTCGTCGGTGCGTGCGTCGTCGTCGCCGCTCGCGACGATGCGCAGGCGAGGCGCGCTTTCGCTCTCATTCAGCGCCGACAGCACCGTGAACATTTCCAGGATCGCAGGCGGCGTGTGCGGCCGCGTCCTTCTCGGACATCTTGCGGACCGAGGCTTCCGGGGCCGTCAGGCCACCCGTGGCGGGCGCTTCGTGCATCGCTGCCCGCAGCGCGACGAACCGGTCACGGACGGCGTCGGGCAGGTCGTGCTCGCGCAGCGCGGCGAGGTGGTGCCGGTAGGCATCGACCAGGCGCTGCTTCACCGGGCCCGTACCCACGAGCACCTGCATCGCCGCGTGAAAATCGTCCCAATGTGCCGCCATCGCACGCCCCTGAACTGTAAAAACCGTTTTTATTCAAGCTCTTGGGTCGGATTCTTAATCCACGACTTACGAACCGGGTCGGTAAGTAAAAACCGAGGAGAATCAGCCGTCTACAGCTTGAATATACGCCGATGTATTAGACCCGCAACAGCGAAAAGTTGCCAGTCCGGATGCATCAAATTGTTGCATGTTTCACGGCAGCCGGCGCACCTCGCCGCGACCGCGCGGGTCGGATGCGGCATCCCACCCTGCCGGGGTGCGCACGATGAGTTGCACGTCGCCCAGCGGCCATTCGTGCGGCTCCACCGTGTAACCCCGTTGGCGCAATGCTGCCAGCGTGGCGGGCGGGAATTCGCCGTCGTAGGTGATGAGATCGGCCGGCACGCCCTGGTGATGAAACCGCGGCTCGGACACCGCCTGTCGTGCCGTCATGCGGAAGTCGACGACGTCGACCAGCGACCTGGAAGACGCCGGTGATGATCGTCGAGCCACCCATCGAGCCCACGACCATGCGCGACCTTGCCGTCGCGGTCGAGCAGCATCGTCGGCGACATCGACGACAACATGCGCTTGCCGGGCTGGATCGCGTTGGCGTCGCCGCCGAGCAGTCCGTACACGTTCGGCACGCCGGCCTTGGCGCTGAAGTCGTCCATCTCGTTGTTGAGCAGGAAGCCGGCGCCGGCAACGACCACGCCGCTGCCGAAATCCGAATTCAGCGTGTAGGTGTTGGCGACGGCGTTGCCCCAGCGGTCGACGATCGAATAGTGCGTCGTGTGGCGCGGTTCGGCGAGGCCGGGACCGACGCTTTGCGCGGGCGAAATCGCGCTGGGGTTGACGCCGGCTGCGCGCTGCGCGGATGTAGCCGGGATCCACCAGTCGGTCGATCGGCACGTCGACGAAATCGGGGTCGCCCGCGTATTCGGCGCGATCGGCATAGACGCGCTTGGCGATCTCCGCCACCAGGTGCACGTACTGCGGCGAGTTGTGCGCCACGCCCTCGAAGTCGACGGCTCGCGCATCCTTCATTCCCAGGAACTGCAGCAGGGCAAAGCCGCCGGAACTCGGCGGCGGCGACGACAGCAGGGTCTGGTCGCGCCACGTGCTGCGCAGCGGTTCACGCCACACGGCGCGATAGGTGCGCAGGTCCTGCGGCGTGATCAACCCGCCACCACGCTGCATCTCCCGTGCGATCAGGTCGGCCGTCTCGCCCTCGTAAAAGCCGGCGGGGCCGGAGGCCTGGATGCGCTGCAACGTCGCGGCGAGTTCCGGTTGCCGGAACGACGTCGCCGCTGCGAAGACCCGCCAAAATACTGCGCGAAATTGGTGTTCGCGAAGCGTGGCTGTTCGGCGGTGGCGCGCTCAGCGAGCAGCGGTGGTACCTGGAACCCGCGCTCCGCCAGCTGCACCGCAGGCTCGATCACGTCTCGCCACGGCAGTTTGCCGTGGCGCTGATGCGCTTCCCACAGGCCTGCCACGGTGCCGGGTACGCCAACGGCGCGGTGACCGGTCAGGCTCAGGCCCTCGATCACGTCACCCCTGGCGTCGAGGTACATGTCGCGCGTCGCGGCCGCGGGCGCCGTCTCGCGGTAGTCCAGGAACTTCGCGGCGCCATCCACGTGGATCAGCATGAAGCCGCCACCGCCGAGGTTGCCGGCTTCCGGGTAGGTCACGGCCAGGACCAGGGCGCCTGCCACGGCGGCATCGACGGCGTTGCCGCCCGCGGCGAGGATGTTCGCGGCGACGTCGGCACTGAAGGAATCGGGCATCGCAACGGTGCCGCCCAGACCCGTCGATGCGGCGCCTCGGCGCCGGCGCCGGTTGCGGTGTGGGGGTGCCCGCACAGGCAGACAGCAGCGGCGACGAAGGCGAGCAGGAGTGAGCGACGGAGCAGGTTCATGCGGCATCCAGCAGGGTGGGCAGGGTCGAGATCCTAACGCAGCAGCGACGGCCATTTCCCATGCTTCGGGTGTCTGCCGTGCGCCTGTCTATAATCGGGAAAAATGGAACGTGCGCAGGAATGCAATGACCAACGCGACCCTGAATCGACCCCTTGCCATGGCTACGCGGCAGCCGCTGCCGGCGAGCCCGCTGGCTCCCCATGCCTTCACGCGGCGGGCACTGCGCGACAACGACGTGCGGATCGACATCCGCTACTGCGGCGTCTGCCACATCGGACCTGCACCAGGCGCGCAACGACTGGCGCAACACGGTCTATCCCTGCATCCCCGGTCACGAAATCGTCGGGCAGGTCGCGGCCGTCGGCCCGTCGGTGAAGCGCTACAAGGCGGGCGACTGGGTCGCGGTCGGCTGCCTGGTCGACAGCTGCAGGCAATGCAGCGAATGCAATGCGGGCCGCGAGGTGTTCTGCCAGAAGGGCGCCACGCTCACCTACAACGGCAAGGATCGTCAGACGGGTGAGATCACGTTCGGCGGCTATTCGTCGCACATCGTCGTGCGCGAAGCAGTTCGTGCTGCGCATGCCGGACGGTCTCGACCCTGCGCGCGCGGCGCCGCTGCTCTGCGCCGGCATCACCACCTATTCGCCGCTCAGGCACTGGCAGGTGGGGCCGGGTTCGAAGGTGGCGGTGGCGGGTCTCGGCGGTCTCGGTCACATGGGCGTGAAGCTTGCCAACGCCATGGGTGCTGAAGTGACGGTGCTCACGCGTTCCGCGGCCAAGGCCGACGAGGCGAAGGCGCTTGGCGCGCACCACGTGCTGCTTTCGTCCGACCCCGACGCGATGAAGCGTGCGACCGGCTCGTTCGATTTCGTGCTCGACACGATTCCCGTGGTGCACGAACTCGATCCGTACCTGCGGCTCGTCCGCACCCACGGCGCCCTGGTGCTCGTCGGCGTCATCGACACGATTCCGGCGTTCAGCAGCCGCCTGCTCATCGGCGGACGCAAGACGCTTTCGGGCTCGGCGATCGGCGGCATTCCCGAGACCCAGGAGCTGCTCGACTTCTGTGCGGCGAAGGGCATCGTCGCCGACTGCGAGATGACCACGATGCCGCGGATCAACGAGGCCTTCGAGCGCATGGAAAAGGGCGACGTCCGTTACCGTTTCGTCGTCGACATGCAGACGCTCGGGTGATCCGCCGCCATGATCGTTTCCACGACACTGACGGGCAGCAATGCCGACATCATCGGCGACGCGCTGGCTTCCGTGCTGCAGCAGGTCGACCGTTGCATCGTGATCGACACGGGGGCGAAGGACGACACGGTCGACGTTGCGCGCCGGGTGGCCGGGCGACAAGCTGCTGCTGCGCGAGTTTCCCTGGAAGAACGATTTCGCCGCGGCGAGGAATTTCGCACTCGAGGCCGCGGCAGAAGCGGGCGCGACGTGGGCAGTCACGCTCGACACCGACGAGCGCCTGCTGTTCGACCGGGACTTCGACCTGGCTCGCGCCCTGGCTCGCACGCAGGCACAGGTCTGCATGGTGGTCGACGACGTCGGCAGCTATTCGAAAGAACGCATCGTGCGCGTGCCCGCGAAAGTGCGCTGGGAAGGCCCGACGCATGAATGCCTCATGGGACGCACGACCGCCGAGACGCTGAGCCTGCGCGGCGTCCGCTTCCACGAACTGCCGAAGGATCCGGAAGGCACCCGGCGCAAGTTCGAACGCGACGTGGCGATCCTCAAGCGCTACACGAAGCAGCATGCGAAGCAGGCACGGTGGTTCTACTACCTCGGCGCCTCGCACAAGCACCTCGGCGAGTTCGCGGCTGCGATCGACGCGTTCCGCACCTGCGCCGAACTGCGCGGCTGGGAAGAGGAGGGCGCGTGGGCGTGCTACGGCGCCGCCGAATGCTGCTGCAGCCTGCTGCGCTGGCTCGACGCGGTGCAGTTCTGTGCTGCGGGCCTTGCCATCCGTCCTGCCACGGCCGAACTCGCATGGCTCGCGGGATTCGCGTCGTACAAGGCCCAGCGCTACGACGATGCCGTGGCCTGGTCGCACATGGCGATCGCCAACGGCCTGTTCAGGGGCCGTGGCGCGCAGTTCGAGCGCATCAGCTTCCGGCATCCACCCGGGCTGTACGAAGGCCCGTTCGACGTGCTGCGTTGGACGTACAAGGCCATGGGCAACGAGAAGGCCGCCGCAGAAGCGCTCCGCGATTACGAACGCGCCAAGCGTGCACGCGAGGCCGCGCCGGCGACCTGAGCACGGTGCAGGGGGGGTATGAAAAAGTACAAGGTCGTGCAGTGGGCCACCGGCGGCATGGGCAAGAACTGCCTGCGCGCCGTGATCGATCACCCGGCGATGGAACTCGTGGGCGTCTACGTCTACGGCGCCGACAAGGAAGGCAAGGACGCGGGGACCATCGCACGACGCGAACCCACCGGCGTCCTCGCGACGCGCAACGTCGATGACATCCTCGCGCTGGACGCGGACGTCGTCATCCACGCCGCGCGGCTCGCGCCGCCTTACGGTTCGCACGATGCGGACATCCTGCGCCTGCTGGCTGCCGGCAAGAACGTCATCAGCATCAACGGTTACAGCCGGCCGCAGCATTGGGGTGGCGAGCGACTTGCGGCGCTGGAAGCAGCGTGCAGGAAGGGCGGGACGTCGCTGATCGGCGCGGGGCTGAATCCGGGCTATGCCGGCGAGCAACTTGCCGTCGTCGCGACGGGTGTGTGCACGGAAGTCGATCACATCGAAGTCATCGAGAGCGTGGATTGCCGCGGCGTGCGCAGCCCGGACTACGTGTTCAAGATTCTCGGCTTCGGCACCGAACCGGGCAGCGTCAACCCGAACGATCCGGCCTGGGGCCCGTCGTCGTCCCTCAATGGGATGTATGCGGAAGTCCTGTCCACCATGGCAGAGCGCCTGGGGATGCCGCTCGAGCGCGTGGACACCGAGCACCGCGTATTCCCGGCGTCGACGGACCTGCAGATCGGAGCGGGACGCATCCCACAGGGGCGCGTCAGCCACTTCAACTGGCGTTGGCGCGGAATCGTGCAGGGGTCGCCGCGTCTCACCATGTCCATACACTGGTACATGGAGACGGCACACCTCGACGACCCGCACCCACCGCTGTGGCGAATCCACGTGCAGGGGCAGCCCGGTGTGCGCATCTCGCTCGACATGGAGAAGCGGGCAGGGGACACGTCACCGACCTCGGCCGAGCAGATTGCCGTGGCCGGCACGGTCATCAATGCGATTCCCATCGTGTGCGCCGCCCCGCCCGGCATCGTGACGCGGCCACTGGCCACGCCGTTCAGCTGGGGCCTGGCTCACCCGCAGGAGCCGTGAGCGGATCCGGCAGTTACCGCTGGCCCGACCTGGCGGACTTTGCGCGTTTCACGGGCGGGTCTTTGCTGCTGGCAGCGCAGAGGCGCATCAGCGCCGTGCGCTCGGCGCGCGGTTCCCGCGTCCAGGGCAGCAGGTGTGTGCTGCGCGGCACGCGGTCGAACCAGAACTTTCCCGACTGGCCGCGCGCCGCGGGACTGGCGGCGAGCCAGATCACGGTGTCGGCGGCTTGCGCCGGCGTACGCAGGCGATGCTGCATCACCGTCCAGAACCGCGGCAGCGACGAGCGCACGGCCGGCGTGTCGCCCCAGCCGGGATGCATCGAGTTGACGCTGATTCCCTGCGGACCGAGTTCGACCGCGAGTTCCTCGGCCAGGACGACCTGCATCCGCTTGGTCTGTGCATACGCGACGACACCGTCATAGGGACGTTTGCGCCACTCCACGTCGGCCAGGGACAGGCGCTGCGAATACATGCCACCGGAGGAGACGAACACGACCCGCGGATCGTCCGAACGCTTCAGCTTCGGCAGCAGGAGTCGGGTGAGGAGGTTCGGCCCCAGCACGTGCGTTGCGAGAGTCAGTTCGTGTCCCTCGGGCGATTCCGCGCGTGCGTCGGGAAGCACGCCCGCGTTGTGGACGAGGACATCGACCGTGCGGACCGTGAGGTCACGGGCAAAGCGTCGAATGGCCCCGAGGTCCGAGAGGTCGAGCGTGGCCGTGTGGACGCGTCGCGAGCCCGTCTGCCGCCGGATCGCCTGCGCGGCGTCGCTGCCACGCCTGGCGTTGCGGCACAGCAGCCACACGGTGGCGCCACGCGTGGCCAGGGCCAGGGCAGTCTCGTAGCCGATTCCGGAATTGGCCCCGGTCACCAGGCAGACGCGTCCCGTGAGGTCGACGACGAGATCCGTCGGAGCGAACGAGGCCGCGTGGCGCAGGAAGCCGGTGCGGTCGAAAGAAAGGACGATGGATGCGTCCAGGATGCGTTCGAACATCGTCTCACTCCCGCGGCCGATGGAATCCATTATGACGGGTCTCGCGAAGCGGACACATGGTCTGGCAACCGCAACTGGACCGCCCTGGCACCGAATACGCACGCCCCGTTCAAGGCATTGGAGATTTACCGTGACCCGATCCTTTCGCTCACTGTCGAACGCATGCGTGCTCGCTGCGGGCCTGCTGCTGGGAAGCCAGGCAGCGCTGGCCGACCAGTGCCCGGCGTATCTCGACCACGACTTCAAGAAGCTGCGCTCCCAGGACAGCGTCAACCTTTGCAAGGAGCACGCCGGCAAGCCGATGCTGATCGTGAACACGGCCAGCCACTGCGGTTTCACCTCGCAGTTCAAGGGTCTCGAGGCCCTGCACCAGAAATACAAGGATCGCGGCCTGGTCGTGGTCGGATTCCCCTCGGACGACTTCAAGCAGGAGGCCAGGGACGAAGCGGAGACGGCGGAGATCTGCTTCATCAACTACGGCGTGACGTTCACCATGCTTGCCCCGACACCGGTCAAGGGCCGGGACGCGAACCCCGTGTTCGCGGAGCTTGGGCGAAAGACGTCCGAGCCGAGCTGGAACTTCAACAAGTACCTGGTCAGTGCGGACGGCAAGCGCGTGCAGCACTTCGACAGCAAGGTCAAACCGGAGTCCGCGGAACTCAACGCGGCAATCGAACAACTGCTCAAGCAGGGCGACCCGTGCAGCCTGCCGGTGCAGAGGGCAGGGCTCGACCTGCCGGTCTATTCGATGGGTCGTTTCGAAATCGCGGCGAGAATGCCGGCCAGGATGCGCGTCGGGGACGGCGGGCATCCCGGCACCACGACGTCCACTGGAATCACGTTCGAGACGGCGCCGCAGCTGGCATAGCCGCTGCCGAAGATTCCGCCGCAAGCACCGCAATCACCCACGGCAACCACCAGCTTGGGATCGGGCGTGGCGTCGTACGTGCGACGGAGCGCGACCTCCATGTGGCGCGACACCGGGCCCGTGACCAGCAGCAGGTCCGCGTGGCGCGGACTGGCGACGAAGCGGATGCCGAGCGACTCGATGCTGTAGACCGGGTTGCCCAGCGCATGGATCTCGAGTTCGCAGCCATTGCACGAGCCCGCGTCCACTTCGCGGATGCACAGCGCACGACCGAGCACTTCGCGGATCCGCGATTCCAGCGCCTCGCGCACGCGCAGTTCGTCCGCCGGAGCCGGTGGGTCTTCGGTGACGATGCCGGTCTTCAATATCTGTTGCAGTGTCCTGAGCATGGGCGTGGATCAGAGATCGTGACCGCTGTACGACAAGTTGAACGACTTGTTGATGAGCGGGAAGTCGGGAACGATGTTGCCGATGATCGCGTGCTCGAGCGCGGGCCAGTTGTGCCAGGACGGGTCCTGCGGATGACAGCGCAGGATGCTCCCGTCCGGCCCGGCCTCCAGGCCGACGATGACGGGCCCGCGCCACGCTTCGATCAGCCCCACACCGACGTCTCCGGGCTCCGGCACGGGTACGGCAACCGCATGCTCGCCGGACGGCATCGTCCGCAGGAGTTGCCGCACGAGACGCAGCGATTCGAACAGTTCGTCGAAGCGGATGTTGACGCGCGCCAGCACGTCGCCATCCCGCTGGACGCACCGGAGCACGTTGAGTTCGTCGTAGGGCGCGCACGCGGCATCGACGCGCAGGTCGAGCGCCTGGCCGCTCGCGCGCCCGGCGAGGCCGACGAGCCCGAGCCAGTTGGCGAGTTCAGGCAGCACCGTGCCCGCGTCCGGCGAAGCGGTCTCGCAGGCCGGTGTGCTCTTCATAGATGCCGCGCAGGACAGTGGCTTCAGTGGCGAGTTGGACCATGCACCCATCGAGCGCTGCGGTGCCGGACGGAGCGAGGTCGTGGTGCGTGCCGCCCGGCACGACGAAGTCGAGCAGGTAGCGTCGTCCAAGCGCCTGTTCCGTGGCACGCAGCAGGCTTTCCTTCAGTCGCGAGAACTGCGCGAGCCCGAAGGCGAACCCCGCATCGTTGCCGAGCGCACCGAGGTCACCGAGGTGGTTGGCGATGCGCTCCAGTTCGAGGGCCAGCGCGCGCAAGTGAGCAGCTCGCCGCGGCACGACGGTCGCCGTCATCTGTTCGAGCGCCTGGCAATAGGCCCACGCATAGGCCACGCCCGAGTCACCGGACACCCGCGCCGCAAGGCGGTGTCCCTCGAGTATCGGCAACTCGGTGAAGCGACGCTCGATGCCCTTGTGCACGTAGCCCAGGCGCTCCTCGAGCCGCAGCACCTTCTCGCCCACCACGGAGAAACGGAAGTGCCCGGGCTCGATGATGCCGGCGTGCACCGGGCCGACGGGAATTTCGTGGACGCCGTCGCCCTCGACCCGCACGAAGGCGTAATCGTCGATCGGTGACTGGGGCGGCGAGGGCATCGCGTCGGCGGCCAAGGGGAACGCGTCCGCAGGCCAGGCCGCGTGCCGCAGCCACGGCCGGGTGTCCCGGTCGGTCGAACGCAGGCCGCACAGGTCGAACACGGCCCGCTGCATGCGGCTGGCCGACGGGAACACGTCCTCGACGCCCGGGTACTGTCTGTTGCCGTCCGCGATCGGAACGCTGACCAGGAGTGCGCGTGGCGGTGCGATGGCCACGGCATGAAGCGTGTCGCACTGGCCGACTCGATTCGTGCCCCAGAGCGCGAGCAATCGTCCGCCGGCGGCTGCAATGTCCTGCGCCAGGTCACGCCACTCGACCGGATCGACGACAAGCTGCGAGATCGCTGCTCCAGCGTGTGTCGACGTTGCCCGGGACATCCAGCGCGAGAGACTCACGTCATTGCCCCACGATCATGCTGGCCGCTGCCCGGTACCAGTCGGCCAGGTAAGGCGGTATGTACAGGCCGAGGAGCAACACCAGCGCCAGGTGCGCGAACACCGGCAGCAGGGCAGGCTGATGTGGCAGTCGCTTCCCGGTCGATTGGCCGAGCACCATGGATTGCACGCGGCTGAAGATCGCTGCAAACGCGACGCCCAAAGCCAGCAGCAGGATGGGAGTGGCCCAGGGCTCCTGCTTCATCGCGGTCGTCAGGATCAGGAACTCGCTGGCGAACACGCCGAACGGCGGGAACCCGAGAATCGCGAGCGAGCCGAGCATCAGGCCCCAGCCGATCGTTGGATTGAGCGACAGCAGTCCACGGATGTCCTCGATCCGCTGCGAGCCCGCTTTCTGCGCCGCGTGACCCACCGTGAAGAAGATGGCCGACTTGGTCAGCGAGTGCACGGTCATGTGCAGCAGGGCGGCAAAGTTGGCGACGGCTCCGCCCATGCCGAAGGCGAAGGCGATGATGCCCATGTGCTCGATCGACGAGTACGCGAACAGCCGCTTGATGTCGCGCTGTCGCCAGAGGAACAGGGCGGACAGCACGACGGAGAGCAGGCCGAAGACCATCAGGATCTTCGACGGCAGGGTCGACTGCAGCGCTCCCTCCACCAGGATCTTGCAGCGAACCACGGCGTACATGGCGACGTTGAGCAGCAGTCCCGACAGCACGGCGGAGACGGGCGTCGGGCCTTCCGCATGCGCGTCCGGCAGCCAGTTGTGCAGGGGCGCGAGCCCGACCTTGGTGCCGTAGCCCACGAGCAGGAAGGCAAACGCCAGTCCGAGCACCGTGGGCTCGAGTTCGCCTTTCACCGCCGCCAGGTGCGTCCACAGCAGTGCGCTGACGCCCTCGGCACCGAGGACCTTCTCCGCGGCGAAGTACAGCAGGATCGTGCCGAACAGCGCTTGTGCGATGCCGACGCCGCAGAGGATGAAGTACTTCCAGCCTGCCTCGAGGCTGGCCGGCGTCCGGTACAGCGTCACCAGCAGCACCGTCGACAGCGTCGCCGCCTCGAGCGCCACCCAGAGCAGGCCCATGTTGTTCGTGGTCAGCGCCACCAGCATCATCGTCATGAAGAGCTGGTACATCGAGTGGTAGAGCCGCAGCCGCCCCTGGCTCAGGCGTCCGTGCTCCATCTCGATCCGCATGTAGGGCCGCGAGAAGATCGACGTCGTCAGGCCCACGAAGGCGGTCAGCGTGACGAGGAACACGTTGAACGGGTCGAGGAAGAACTGCTCGTGCGCTGCGGTCAGGTTGCCCTCGTTGATCACCCGCACGGTGACCGCCACCGCTGCGAGGAAGGTGCCGAAGCTCAGTGCGATGTTGATCTCGGCAGCACGCGGGCGTGCGCCCCACACGGCGAGCAGCAGTGACCCGAGCAACGGCGTCAGCAGGAGAACCGCAAATTCCACCTACTGGTCCTCCTTGAGCGATTCGAGGTTGTGCAGGTCGAGGCTGTCGAACTGCTCGCGAATCTGGAAGAAGAACACCCCGAGCACCAGCATCGCGACCAGCACGTCGAGCGCCACGCCGAATTCGACGATCATCGGCATGCCGTAGGTGGCGCTCATGGCGCCGAAGAACAGGCCGTTCTCCATGGACAGGAAGCCGACCACCTGCGACATGGCCTTGCGGCGCGTGATCATGGTGATGAACGCAAGCAGGATGACCGCCACCGCGATGCCCAGCGAATTGCGCGTCGCGGTGCTCGCGAGCTCGGCGATCGGCTGGGCGAGGCCAAAGGAGAACACCACGGTGACGAGCCCGATGAGCATCGTGCCCGGCACGTTGAGCAGCGGCTCGCTGTCCCACTGCACGTTCAAGCGCTTGATGAGCATGTGCAGCAACCACGGCAACGCGATGACCTTGAGTCCGAGCGTCAGCGCCGCAGAGACGTACAGGTGGTTCTGTCCCGTGCGCCAGGCCAGCAGCATCGTGGCGATGAACAGCATGGCGCCCTGCAGCGCCAGGAGGTTGACGAGCGCCACGATGCGACGCTGCGCGAGCATGGCGAACGACAGCAGCAACAGGATCGCAGCGCAGGCGTTGAGCAGTTGCAGGTCGAATGGCGTGTGCTGCATGCCTCAGGCCCCCAGCAGCAGGTGTACGAGCAGGCCCAGCACCGCGAACATGAACGCGGTGGCCATGAACTCGGGCGCGCGGAACACGCGCAGCTTGGCGGACACCGTCTCCAGCAGCGCAAGCCACAGGCCGGCGACGGCCAGCTTCGCCAGCAGTGCCGGGATCGACAAGGCCAGCGCGCCGATTCCGGTCTCGCCGAGTGGACGCGCCCCACGGCACGAACAGCGCAAAGCCGATGCAGGCGTAATTGAACAGCTTCAGGGCCGCTGCCCATTCCATCAGGGCGAGATGCCGCGCCGAGTACTCGAGCAGCATCGCCTCGTGGATCATCGTGAGTTCGAGGTGCGTCGCCGGGTTGTCCACTGGAATGCGCGCGTTCTCGGCGAGCAGCACCATGGTGAAGGCGACCGCCGTGAACGCGAGGCTCGGATACAGGGCGAGCGCCTGAACCACGAGCCGCTCGGCGATCAACGGCAGGGCCGTGGTCGCGGAAATCAGCGATGCGACGAAGATGACCATCAGCAGGGCCGGCTCGGCGAGGAAACCGATCATCATGTCGCGCCGTGCGCCGAGCGTGCCGAACGCGGTGCCGATGTCCATCGCCGCGAGCGACATGAAGACGCGCGCAATCGCCAGGAGTCCGACCAGTGCGATCGCGTCGGCCGCGGAACGGAACGGCAGGCCCGTGCCCATCGAGGGAATGACCGCCGCTGCGGCAACCATCGCGCCGAACACGACATACGGCGCCAGGCGGAACAGCGGCGACGCGCTTTCCGCGATCACGGCGTCCTTGTGGAACAGCTTGCGGATGCCGTGGTACGGCAGCAGGAGGCTCGGTGCGCGCCGGTTCTGCAGCCAGGCACGACACGCGTTGACCCAACCCAGGAACAGCGGGGCGAGGACCAGTGCCGCGAGCACTTCCAGGAACTGGGTGAGCCAGGCGACCGCGCTCACAGCATCACCGCGAGCAGCACCACGAGCGTGATGAAGCTGTACGTCAGGTAGACCGAGATGCGGCCTTGCTGCAGCCAGGCCACGGAGTTTGCAGCCCGGGCGAGCAGGGCCGCGATCGGGAGGTAGACGCCTTTCCAGAACCGGTCGCTGACCTTGACGCGATAGCGTGGCGCCAGGTCGAGCGGCGAGGGCAGGTCGCGCTCCATTTCGAAGAACGAGACGAAGATGTGGCGGATCGGCTGGCCGAACCCCTCGGCCGTGTCCTGCATGCGCGGATCGAGCCGGCCGAAGCCACAATCCCAGGTCGGGGCCCGGCGCACCGGACGACGGTACACGACGCGCACGATCAGGAAGGTTGCCGCGACCACCGCCACGATGACCGCCAGCAGGACCAGCGGTGCGTACGACACGTCCCGTTCGGCCAGCGGCGCCAGCATCCACCACGACTGACCCGCAAGATTCGGGGCAGTGCCCACCAGTTGCTCGGTGGCCGCACCAAGCGCGTGAATCACCTGGTTGGGCAGGAGTCCCAGCAGCACGCAGCCGATCGCCAGCCAGACGAGACCCGCCTTCTCGAATCCATCCGCGTCGTGCGCAACGGCGAGCGAGGGTTCGCGGGGCTGCCCCAGGAAGACGATGCCGAAGAACTTCACCATGACGTAGCCGGCCAGCGCCGCGGCGAGCGCCACGATGGCCGCGCCCAGCGGCAGCAGCATGTTCACGAACGGTTGCGGCACTTCATGCGAGAACAGGAATGTCTGCAGCAGCAGCCACTCGGACACGAACCCGTTCAGCGGCGGCAGGCCTGCGATCGCGAGGACGCCCACCAGCGTGAGCCAGGCAACCCACGGCATGCGGTGGATCAGGCCACCGAGCCGGCCGAGATTGCGCTCGCCCGTGGCGTGCAGCACCGCGCCGGTGCCGAGGAACAGCAGGCTCTTCATGAACGCGTGGTTGAGCGAGTGATACAGCACCGCGACCAGCGCGAGCGCCGCGAGTTCGGTCATGCCGACGCCGTTGAAGACGATGGCCAGCCCGATGCCGGTGAACAGCACGCCGATGTTCTCGACCGACGAGTAGGCCAGCAGGCGCTTCATGTCCGTCTGCACCGCGGCAAACACCACGCCGAAGATGGCGGTGGCCAGTCCCAGCGCGAGCGGAATCAGGCCCCACCACCACAGCGGGTCGCCGATCAGGTCGAACGTCACGCGCAACACGCCGTAGATGGCGGTCTTCAGCATGATGCCGCTCATGAGTGCCGACACGGGTGAAGGTGCGGCCGGGTGCGCCTCTGGCAGCCAGACGTGCAGCGGCAGGAGGCCGGCCTTGGCGCCGAATCCGAACAGCGCGAGCAGGAAGGCGGCGGTGGCCCACGGAGTGGACAGCGTGCTCTCGCGCATGGCGTCGAACGAGAACAGCCAGGTGCCGCCCTGCAGGATGCCGAAGCTCAGCAGGATGGCGATCGCACCGACGTGCGCCATGAGCAGGTACAGGAAGCCGGCGCTGCGAATCTCCGGGATGCCGTGCTGCGCGGTCACCAGGAAATACGACGTCAGGGCCATCGTCTCCCACGCGACCATGAACGCGTAGGCGTCGTCGGCAACCAGCACGAATCCCATGCTGGCGAGAAAGAGGTGGTACTCGAGGCCCAGCACGCCCGGCGCGGTGCCTTCGCCCTTGCGGAAATAGCCGGCCGCGAACAGCGACACACCGGCCGATGCGCTGCCGAGAAGTACCAGGAAAACGCGCGAGAGGTTGTCGAGCCGAACGTGCATGGGCAGGTCGGGCAGGCCGATGAGCAGCGTGGCGCGCTCGACCGGTTCGGTGAGGCTCAGGGCAGCCACGATCGCCAGGCAGACGCCGATGATCGCGCCGAGAGGAAACAACACTCGGCCGACGAGCGCGACGCTGTTGGGACGCAGCAGTCCGGCAGCGCCCACCAGTGCCCAGCACGCGAGCAGCGCCAGGCAAAGGGTCAGGGGCGAGTCGATCGGGGCCATGGCGCGATTCTACTCCAGTGCGAATTGCATTATAATCACACGCACATGCCCGCGGCACTGTGAGGAATACGCTTGCCACTCGAGGACCGCACCGCCCGTTTGACCGTGCTGATCGACCCGCGCAAGAAGGCGCTGCTCGAGCGCATCTGTGCTGAGCAGGACACTACGCCCTCGCAGGTCGTCAGGCAGCTGATCCGGCGCTACATCGAGGACCAGACGGGAATGCCGTGGTCACCTGAAGAGCAAGACGCCCGCGAGCAGCGAGCCGGCAAGAGGCGTTGATGACCCGTCAATCCGATCACTCGCCACGGCGCAAGCACATGACGCGCCTGAACGTGACTTCGTCGCAGCCGCAGGGTTGGGGACCGCTGAGCCAGAGGCATGAAAACCTGCTGTCGCTGGGCGGCCTCACGATCGACCCTGGCACGCTGGTGCGCGTGCTGGAACCGACGGAGGCTGCATCGGCCGTGCTGTGCCAGCGACTGATGTCGGGCACGTACGACAAGCCCTTCCTGGTCGAAGACGGCAAGCACCGCGCGATGTGCTTCACGATCGATGGCAGCGTGCAGAGCGAGATGCGGATCGACGATCCCGATGCGCTCGTGAACGACTACACGCGCAAGATGATGGGATTCCTGCTGTTCTGCCCGGAGCCGCGACGCGTCCTCATGATCGGTCTCGGCGGCGGCTCGCTGGTGAAGTTCTGCGCTCGTCACTTGCCGTCGACGCACGTCACTGCGGTCGAGATCGATGCGAACGTCATCGCACTGCGCGAACATTTCAAGATTCCTCCGGACGGCGCCGAACTGCGCATCGTCCACGGCGACGGCGCGCGCTTTGTCGCCGACCTGGTCGACGCCGAGGAACTCCCCGATGTGCTGCTCGTCGACGCCTACGATCGCAACGGAATTTCACCTTCGATCGCAGAATATGAATTCCTGGAGCACTCGCGTCGCATCCTCGGGGAAGGCGGGGTGTTCGTGATGAACCTCGCTGCCCATGAATCGTCCAGCTCGATTCAGGTCGAGCGAATCCGCCACGTGTTCGGCGATCCCGTCATCCCGGTGACAGTGGGGTGGGGCGGCAACATGGTCGTATTCGCCGGACCCGCTTTGCGCGACCGGCAGCGACTGGCGGCCGTGGCCAGGAACGCGCGTCACTTGCAGAAGACGATGGACCTCAACTTCCGGATCCTGCCGCGCCTGGTGCATCAGCACCGAAAGGCGCCATAGGTACCTGCATCGTCGCGCGGTGCTGGCCTCGACCCGGCGTCAATCCTCGCTGGCTTTGAGGACTTTCATCTTGCCCTCACCCATGTCCCTGATATCCCGTGCGCAGCTCTGCCTGGCCTGTTGCATCAAGTCGTTGTACGTCGAATCACCTTGATTTCCCATGAAATCAACGGTGGTTTCGATCTTGCCCTCGGCCCAATCGTAGGCTTCCTGTTCGCATCCGGCGCGGCCGCTTTGCGCGCACTCCCTCATCTTGCGCAGGCGCGCACTTTCCGTCGGCTTGCGGGTGCAGGAATACAGGAGCTTGGGCGCGCTCAGCTGCTGGTATCGCGAGTACCTGGCGTCAGAGATGCCGCCCGGGTTCCGGTCGATGACGTATACCCACAGCGCCACCAGGATCCCGATGACCACCAATGGGCCAACGATCGCCCTCATGGCCGCACCTCCTCACGACACAGCAAGCCGAACTCGCGTCTGGGAGTGGTGAATGCGAGCAGCAGGACGAGGATGGGATTCATTGGGAGTGCGCTTGTTGACATGCCGAGCATGACCGGCGGCCGCAAAAGCTGCAAATTCTTGGCGCTGCCGACGCTGGCTTGACCGGGCGCTGCGGACAGGGATCAAGACCCCAGTTCATGGCATTGGGGCTGATGGCCGCGGACGATAGGTTTCATGGCCCAGGATTTGGAGATGAAGTAGTACGCATAATGTATATTATGGTAAATAAACTATGCGCCGACTGATAAGCAACCACGCTTGTTGTCGCTGTTGGTGATTTCTGGGCACCTCCCTCGGTCCTTTAACTACGCAAGACGCGATTGAACAACTCCACCGTCCGACGCCAGGCAAGCTGCGCGGCCTCCGCGTCGTAGCGCGGCGTCGTGTCGTTGTGGAACCCGTGCTGTGTGTTCGGGTAGACATGCGCAGTGTGCTTCACGCCGGCCGCCTTCAGCGCCGCCTCGAACGGCGGCCAGCTGGCGTTGACCCGCTCGTCGTTCGCAGCGAAATGCAGCAGCAGCTCTGCCTTGATCGCGCCCACGTCGTCGAGTGGCGGCGCGCTGCCGTAGAACGGTACCGCCGCCGCCAGGTCGGGCAATGCCACCGCGAGCCGGTTGGCAATCGCGCCGCCGTAACAGAAGCCGACGACGCCGAGACGGTCGCTGGTGCCGGGCTGGGCGCGCAGGAAATGCGTCGCGGCGATGAAGTCCTCAAACGCCTTGGGCTGATCGAGCGTCTGGAACAGCGTCCGTGCCCGGTCCTCGTCACCGGGGTAGCCACCGAGTGGAAACAGCGCATCGGGTGCGAGCGCCACGAAATTCTCGAGGGCCACTCGCCGCGCGACGTCCTCGATGTGCGGGTTCAGTCCGCGATTCTCGTGCACGACCAGCACGAGCGGCAGCGACCCCTTGGCCTTGGCCGGCCGCACCAGGTACCCGCGCGCCTTGCCATGACCCTTGGGCGAATCGTATTCGACGTACCGCGCCTCGAGCCGCGCATCCGTGGGCGCAATCTGCTGCGCCTCGGCAAAGCGCGGACTCAGTGCGCCCAGCAAGCCCGCGGCCGTCACCGTGCCGACCGCGAACTTCCCCACCCGCGCCAGGAACGTGCGACGATCGATGTCGCCGTGCACGTACTGGTCAAAGATCAGCAGCACTTCGGGATCGAAGTCACTCGCACGCTGCATCGGTGGCTCGTCCGTCATGGTGATCTCTCCCGCGCTGGCTGGCAGCGTATCGTAGCCCAACCGCAGGATCGATCGTCGGCACCGTGCTGTGGCGTGACCATGCCGTTCCCTCCCCGCCCTATCCCTCTCCCGCTCACGCCTCGCCGGGCCTACCATAGGACGGCATTGCACCACATCGCACCGCACGCCTGAGGCCCCGCATGAACACTTTCGAGCAGCAGAAAGCCAAGATCCGCACACAACCCGGCTTCATCGCCGCGCTGGACCAGAGTGGCGGCAGCACGCCAAAAGCCCTGCGCCTGTACGGGATTGCGGAAGACCGCTGGTCCAGCGACGCCGAGATGATGGATCTCATCCACGCGATGCGCACACGCATCATCACCAGCCCGGCCTTCAACGGCGACCGGATCCTGGCCGCCATCCTGTTCGAGGACACGATGGACCGCGACATCCTGGGCCGACCGACGGCGCAGTACCTGTGGGAGGTCAAGCAGATCGTCCCGATTTTGAAGGTCGACCAGGGCCTCGACGCGGAAGCGAACGGCGTGCAGCTGATGAAGCCGATGCCTGGGCTCGGCACGTTGCTGCCGCGCGCAAAGGCCAAGGGCATCTTCGGCACCAAGATGCGCTCGGTGATCAAGCACGGCAACCCGGCCGGAATCGATGCCATCGTGGAACAGCAATTTGAGATCGCCCGACAGATCATCGCCGCGGGCCTCGTGCCGATCATCGAACCCGAGGTCGACATCCACTGCCCGGACAAGGCCGCCGCCGAGGAAAGGCTGAAGGCCGCGATCATCACCCGGCTCGAAGCCCTGCCACCCGGCCAGCAGGTCATGCTCAAGCTCACACTGCCGAACCAGGACAATCTCTACGCCGAGTGCATCACCCACCCACGCGTGCTGAAGGTCGTGGCGCTGTCGGGCGGGTATTCACGCGACGAAGCGAATGCGCGCCTGGCTCGCCAGCACAACATGGTCGCCAGCTTCTCGCGCGCATTGACGGAAGGACTGACCGCTCAGCAGTCGGACGCCGAGTTCAACGCCGCGCTGGATCGCGCAATCGCGAGCATCTTCCAGGCCTCGAGCACCTGAGCAGCAGGAACGCGAACAACAGGACGTCACCCAATGCAAGCGCCCATCCCGTGCCTGGAAGACCGCCTGCCGGACTTGTTCGATTTTGTTCGAACACTGGCGCGGCAGATCGACGCAGGTGAATTGCAGGACGGGGACGCACTGCTACTGCGCCTCCGTGATTTCTACACGGCAGATCGGATGCAGGCCATCGAAGCCGTGGCCCCGGGTTGGCAGGAGATGGCCGCTTACGCGGATCGAGCCACGCTGCATCACATCACCCAGGTGCTGATCGCGCTGCAGCGGCTGCCGGAGTTTCGGCAGGCAACCAGGCAGCAGCAGGCATTGATGGAATGGATCGTGCTGTACCACGACCTGGGCAAGCAGGTGATCGGCGGACAGCGCGATGCGCTGCACGCGTTTCGCTCCGCGACGATGGCGGCGCGTACGCTGCCCGAGGTGGGCTTTCCCACGAGCGATGCCTACCCAGCGGGGCTCGAGCCCTGGACGCAGTTGGTGCTGGGTGCTGCCGTTGCAGCGCCCGACGGCAAGGGATTGATCCCGGACAATCGCGCGCTGCCGGAAATCCTGCAGGGCCTTGATCAGCTCTTCGGCGCCGGATCGGCCGCCTCGCTCATCGTACAGGCCGTGCTGCTGCACCAATCGTTGAACGTGGTGCCGGAATGGCCAAATCCTTGCAGCCTGACCGACGCAGAACTGCCGCTCTGCATCCGCCCGGAGCTGCTGCCGCTGCTGGAAATCATGATGCTGGTGGACAGCGACGCCTGGCAGCTCTTCGATCCTGCCACCAAAGCGAAGTTTCGCCAGAGCACGCTGGCCGTCTTCGCCGGCGTACGCCAGCGGGTGGGCGCCTGAATGAAGGACCTGACGCGATCATCGCGCAAGCCGATCGCGGTGGTCCTTGGCGCAAGCGGCTACATGGGTTCGAACCTGGCGCCGGCGCTGGCCGCCCAGGGCTGGCAGGTGCGTGCGGTCGCGCGCAGTGCCGCCGTGCTCGAGGCACGCGAATGGCCAGGCGTCGAGTGCTGGTCGGCGGACGTGCTGCGCCCCGAGACGCTCGGGCCCGTGCTCGAGGGTGCGGATGTCGTCTACTACCTGGTGCACATGATGTGGACCGGCGGCGACTTCGTGCCCGTCGAGCGTCGGGCGGCTGAGAACGCGCGCAAAGCGTGCGAGGCCGCGGGGGTGCGGCGCATCGTCTACCTGGGCGGCATCATGCCGAAGGAGAAGCGCTCCCGGCACATGGAGGGCCGGGCGGTCGTCGGCGATGCGCTGCGCGAGGGCTCGGTCCAGGTCATCGAGTTGCAAGCGGCGATGATCGTAGGGCCCGGCTCGGCGGCCTTCGAGGTCATCCGCGACCTCGTCAACCACCTGCCGCTCATGATCACGCCCAAGTGGGTGCGCCGGCGCTCGACGCCGATCGCCCTCGAGAACGTGCTCGCCTACATGATCGCGGCCGCGGACCTGCCGTTCGAAGGCAACCGTGTTCTCGAACTCGCCGGGCCCGATGTGCTCACCTACCAGGAGATCATGGAGATCTACGGGGAATTCGTCGGCAAGAAGCCGCTGGTGATTCCCGTGCCCGTGCTCACGCCGAGACTCTCCAGCTACTGGTTGTATTTCGTCACCTCCGTGCCGCCGACCACGGCGATGTCGCTGGTCGAGGGCCTGTCTCACGACTACATCGGCGACGACCGCGAGATACGCGAGCTGGTGCCGCAGCGCCTGCTCCCCTTCCGCGAGTCGGTCGCCGTGACCCTGGAGGCGGAAAAGAACCACCAGACGCCCGCTCGCTGGGTCGAAGGGTCCATTGCCTGCCGCGACTGGAACCCGCGCTACTCCTTCTACGCGAAGAAGTTCTGCGGCGAACATGAGACCCGCGCTTCCCGCGAGGCCCTGTTCAAGGTGCTGCAGCAGTTTGGCAAGGATGGCGATTTCTTCTCGTATCGCTCCCTGTGGTGGCTGCGCCGCGCGTTCGACTGGCTGATCGGCGGCCCGAGCTTCGCGGACGGGCCGACGCGATCCCGACAACGCTGCGCATGGGCGACGTGGTGGATGGATGGCGCGTGCTCGGCATGAAGGCGAACGAGCGGCTGACCCTGTCGATGCTGATGCGCGCGCCCGGCTCGGGCCTGCAGGAGTTCAACATCCGGGAGCGCGGCGACCGGCGCGTAGTCGAGCTCTGTGCCTACTGGCACCCGGCCGGGTTCTGGGGGCTCCTGTACTGGTACGCCCACCTGCCGCTATACAGCCCGCTGGTTCAAAGCGCGGTGGCAGAAGTTGTCCGCCGGGCAGAGTCGCTCGACGCGCAGAAGCAGTAAGGCAACTGCGATCGCCCATGACGCTCGCAACAAAGATAATCGTTTGGGTGCTGCTGCTCGTGGCCGGCGCGATGGGCGCGGCCGTGCTGCCGTTCATTCGAAGCGGACGCTGACTCCACGCAAGGTCGCGGGTCACTGCGGCAGGTTCAGCATGCGCAGGAGTGCCGCGTAACGCGCGTCACCGGTCAGCCCCCTCAGCAACGGATCGTCGCGCAGCCAAAGGATTCCTGGATCCCGACTGGCGACCGCAGCCTCGAGCCAGCGGAAGGCCTCGTCGGCATGACCGAGATACGCGTAGGCCTCGGCGATCTGGAATTCGCCGCCGGTTGACTCGCGCAGCATGGCTGCCAGCGCAGCCTGGGCATCCGCGGCACGGCCCTGCGCGTGATAGCCGAGCGGCAGGCCGAACGTTCTCCAACCCGGAGCGGCCTCCGCCTCGAACGCGGCGACCGCCTGGCTCAACGCCCCCTGCGCCAGCAGAATCCGGCCGAGTTCGTAATGAGCTACCGGGTACCCTGCGCTCAGGTCCAGAACCTGCCGGATCTCCGCCTCCGCGTCCGTGAGTCGATCGGCGTAGTACAGCGCTCGGGCGAAGTAGCGACGGACCAGCAAGTTGAGAGGATCGCGATCAAGTGCTTGCCGCAGGAGCGCCACCGCCTCCTCCGTGTTCCCTGAGGCCCGCGCAACGACGGCCGTGGTCAGGAGCAACAGCGGATTTCCGGGGTCGAGCGCGCGGGCACGGACCAGGTGCGCCGCGCTGCCGCGCCAGTCGTGATCGACGTTCACCAGCACGAGGACGAGCGAGGAGTAGGCGTCGCCGAGCGTGGGATCGAGCGCGATGGCCTTTTCGGCCGCGGCCCTGACGAGCGCAAAGCCCTGGTCAACCGCGATGTAACTGTTGGCGACCTGCCGCAGGTAGACGGCTGAGAGGCCCGCCCAGGCCCGCGCGTAGCCGGCGTCCAGCGCGAGCGCGCGCTGATAGCAGTCGACCGCCTTGCTGAGGTCGGCCTGCGTCTCGCGGCCCTTGAAGTACTGCCCCTGCAAGTAGAGGTTGTGGGCCTCGGCATTCGTCGCCACCGTGCTCGCACTCGGCACTGCCGGTCAGCAACGTCAGCCTCAGCTTGTCGACGACCGCACGCGCGATCTCGTCCTGGATCTGGAAGATGTCGTCGAGGGTCCGGTCGAACGTCTCTGACCAGAGGTGATAGCCGTTGTCGCTGCGTACCAGCTGCACGGTGATCCGCAGCCGGTTACCGGCCTTGCGGACACTCCCTTCCAGCACGTGGGCGACGTTGAGCGCCTGGCCGATCTCGCCGGCCGTGACCGGGCGGCCGCGAAACGAGAACGACGAGGTCCGGGCCGGAACCCGCAGCTCCGGAATCCGGGCGAGCAGGTTGATCAGTTCCTCGGCGAGGCCGTCCGAGAAGTACTCCTGCTCCTTGTCGGCGCTCATGTTGACGAATGGCAGCACCGCAATTGACTGCTCCGGGATCGCGCTCGGCCTGGGCGAGACTGGGTGGATTGCACGCGCGGTGGCAGGTGCAAGCCGGGTCGATGTCGGGCTCACGGGCTCAACGGCCGACAGCAGTTGCGATACGCGCGCGACGAACGCAGGCGACGCCTCACCGGCCGGCAGGCGTGTCCAGTGCACCGAGCGAAATGGCTCCGGCACACTCGCCTCCAATGGGCTCGTATCGTCGATGACCACGGGCAGGAGAAAGGCCTTTTCCTCGGCCATGTCATGCGTGCGGGCGATGGCGAGCTTCCACTCGCGCCGGAAATAGCCCTCGAGTCGCGCCTGTGTGTTGGCCGAGATGATCGGGACGAAGAGCGCGCAGTCGCGGATCTCACGGCGGATTCTCTGGTCCCAGGCATCGCCGCCGCGAAGCTCACGCTGGTCGAACCAGACTTCAATGCCGATCCCGCGTAGCGCATCGCAGATACGCCGCGCCGCCTCCGCATCCTGGGATGCGTAGCTCAGGAATATGGCCTTCGACGGATCAGTCATCAGCCCCCTGCTCCTGCCGGTCACGACGCGGGATTACCGCCGACAGCGTAACGACGCGATGGCCGGCGACGCCGTCCCGGAACGATCGGCATCTTATCGGAATTGGAAACGTGCGCTTCTGCGCTGGCCGACCGGTCGGTCCGGAACGTCAGGGCAGCGCCGCCTTCTGACCTGCCGGCATTTCTTGGTCCATTGATGGATAGCCACGCCCTAGGAGTGACCGCTTTACTGGTCGCAACAATAGTGCTACAAAAGTACTACTCTGTGTCCGCAGGAAAGGCACCCCTCATGGCTGAAACAACCACCATCCGCCTGCCGCCCAAGCTCCGTGCCCGGATTCACGCCCTCGCCAAGCAGAGCGGCCGTTCGGCGCACAGTGTCATCCTCGAGGCGGTCGAGCGGCACGCAGACTATGAGGAGCAGATGCGCAGCCTCGTAAAGGAGGCTCTCGAAGCTGACGCGGAAATCGATCGAACCGGTGAGGTGTATAAAGCGGACGACGTGCACGCGTGGGTGGCGCGCCTGGCGCGCGGCACGGCCACCGACCGACCGAAGCCGTGGCGACGATAGTCTACTCAGCACGCTCGCTGACCCACTTGGAGCGAGCGTTCGAGTTCCTGCGCAAGGAAAACCCCGAGGCTGCAGTCGCGGCGGCGGATGCGATCCGCTCTGCTGTCGAGAACCTCGAGGCACACCCGTTGCTGGGGAGGCGAGTTCACGACGACATCCGCGAACTGGTGATTTCTTACGGCGCGACCGGTTACATCGCTTTATACCGATTCCTGATACCGCAGGACGAGGTCCGAGTCCTCGCCATCCGGCACCAACGCGAGATCGGCTTCGTCCCTTGAAAAGCAAAGCCCCGACTATCGGCAAGGCTCCATCGCACTTTCGAAAAGCGCGGCCATCTCGGTCTCTTCTGGCTCGATGAATGCGCGCCCGCGCCCGCCTGCTTTGTCGAAGTGGACAGCGAACTTCTTGAATCCCGTTGAGCCACCCTGAGCGTTCCGGTCTTTGACTTCACCGCAAACGGCGAAGAAGTTTTCTTCGTCCGCGTCAACGCCCTTCTTCTTGATGCCGAACAAGGTCTTGTCGGAAATTCGAACACTCTGAAAATCTGCGGACCCGGGGTCGCTGAGTTCACGCCGAACCAGTGCCTTTGCAGTGCGCATACGCTGCCAATCAGTGATCACCTGCGGCGCCCAGTCGTAACCCAGGGGCGGCATCTTTACCCATAGGATCCCTGCGCCAATACAGGCGGACACAATTCCGACGAGGACGACGACGGCGCTTTTTTTCACGATTCCTGCTCTTGGCAACTGGGTGGTTCAGCGTACCTGCGTTATCGGTGATATGTCACCGCTTCAGGCGACGACCGGCGCATCGTCCGCCCACCGGAACTCATCCTGGGTCAGTTGTCCGTGCTCGTGCAGTTTGGCGAGTACCGATTGGCGTGCTTCGCGAAAAGTCGGCCGCGTCACCCTTTCCGCACGTCACAGAGAACGGCGGCACTGGCCTTCCTATAGTCGGCCGCATGCGCAACCCGATTTCGAGTCCGGCCGATTGATTTTGCAGAACTCAACCGTCTATTGCCGGAACACCCGTCCAAAGCCCAGAGAAATCTGGGCTTTGGCGTTTCAGGGCTGGAGAAATGATAAGCAGACTCATTCGCTGCTCTCCGGCCTCCAACAGTGCCGCACTGCAAACGTCAGTGCGCGCCGCTCAACGACTTGCGTCTCGCAGGGGGACCACCTCATGAATCGATCGCGGACTACCGACGCCGGGACACGAACCCACTGGTTCGGTCTTGCCTTGTTAACCATCAGCTCGGCCCTGTTCGCGGGTCAGGTATCCGCGCTGACTCTGTCGCCCACCAAAGTGACGGTGTCTGCAGGAGGCAGCACCGCGGTCAAGATCAGCAGTGCTCGCGGTGAAATCCAGGCCGAGTCGAAGAACACAGCCGTCGTCAAGGTGTCGCTGTCGAACGTGACGACGACCAGCGCGACGCTGACGGTCTACGGCGTGAGCGCGGGCAGCGCAACCGTCTATGTCCGTGACGCCCGGACGTCGAACATCAGCCTGCCCGTCACGGTCGTGAAGGCCATGACCGTGTCGCCCACTTCGTTGTCGCTTGCCGTCGGTGCCAGCGGCAAGATCACGGCCAGTAGCTATTCTGGCGCGTGTCAGCGACCTCGGCGAGCACCGGCATCGCCACAGTCTCGGTCAGCAGCAACGTCGTGACGGTCAAGGGCATCAAGGCGGGCAGCACCGTGGTGTCGGTAAAGGACAGCAAGGTCACGGTCAACGTGCCGGTCACGGTGGGCAGTTCGACCGTCAGCACCGCCTGGGTCTACAAGGTCCTGGCGACGAACGACCTCGGCATGCACTGCGTGGACGCCGACTTCTCGGTGTTCTCGATCCTGCCGCCCTACAACGTGGTCAACGCACAAGTCGTGCGCCGCAGTTCGACCGGCAAGCCGGTCGTCGTGAACGACTCGATCGTGAGCCTGCGCTACCAGGCCGTGCGTGATCCCGCGGGATCGATCAACAGTTCGAGCCTCAACTCGACCTTGGGTCCCAAGACGAATTTCTGGACATACGCCGAACAGCTGTACGGCGCAAAACTACTGCCGGGCCAGGGGCTCACGGGCCTCTACATGCCGGGCGACACGACGTCGCTCGCGAACACGTCCTTGTCGTGGAACACGGCTGGCGGGCTGTTCAAGGCTGAAGGCATCCCGATCATTCCCATCGACGATGCGGGAGCCGCAAACCGTTACCCGTTGGTGCGGCTCGTGGCGACCGAAAAGGCGACCGGCAAGGACGTTGCCTACCTCGACGTCGTGCTGCCCGTGTCCGAGGAAACGACGTGTTCCGACTGTCACGACCGCGGCGGTGCCGCCGCGCTGCGAACCGATATCAACTGGTCGCAGGCAGCGGACACAGAGGTCCGCACGCGCGAGAACGTCCTGCTGCTGCACGACAAAATGAACAACACCACGCTCATGGCGTCGAAGCCCGTGCTTTGCGCCGGGTGCCACTACTCCCCTGCGCTCGACCTTGCAGGAACCGGCCCCGCCGGGGCACAGCTCGGCAAGCCCACGATGTCCGCCGCGATGCACGCGTATCACAGCAACAGGATGCAGGGGTACACGGATGCCTGGGTCCGGCTGGGCGGCACGCCCGATCCGCAGGCACAGGCCTGCTACACCTGTCATCCCGGCAGGAACACCAAGTGCCTGCGCGGCGCCATGACGGAGACCGTGAACTGCCAGAACTGCCACGGTGACATGAAGGCTGTCGGCGGCATGGCTTCACTCCGCCAAGGCGGCAGCATCGACGGCACGAACGACTTCAAGCCGCGCCGTCCGTGGACGGACCTGCCGCGCTGCCAGTCGTGCCACACCGGTGACGCCGTGAGCTTCTCGAAGCTGGATCCGTCGCTCATGGCAGTGGATGGCCTCCGGACGATCGTCGCGTTCGACCCGAACGATGCGGCCGCCTCGCCGCGTCTTGCCAGCAACAAGCGATTTGCCGAGAACACCGGCAAGCTCTTCCGTTTCAGCAAGGGTCACAGCGGCATCGCCTGCGAAGCCTGCCATAACAGCACGCACGCGATCTGGGAGAACCCGGTCGAGACGCACAACGACAACGTCGCGGCCAAGCAACTGCAGGGACACACCGGCACCGTGGCCGAGTGCTCGGCCTGCCACGCACCCGGTTCGCTCGCACTCACGCTGAACGGCCCGCACGGCATGCACAACGTCGGGGACGCGCGCTGGACCAGTGGACACGAGAACCTGGCGGAGGCGAACGTGCAGGCTTGCGCCGCATGCCATGGCCCGGACTACCGTGGCACCGTGCTTTCGCGCACAGCTGCGGTCCGTACCTGGAGCACCGAGTACGGCACGCGCACCGTGGCCAAAGGCACGCAGGTCGGTTGCTACGACTGCCACAACGGTCCGAATCCGTAAGCGAAAGCTGCGGCGAGATGATGCCCGGTGACGCAAGTCACCGGGCATCGCGCCTACTCGCGGCCCTCCGCGTCACTGTGCAACCAAGGGTAACCATCCTTGGCCATGGCGAACCCGCGCGCGAAGAGCCCTTGCATGTAGATGCGGTCGTATAACTCGCTCGATCCAATGCCGAAGTCGTCTGGAATGTAGGCGAGGTTGAATCCGAGTTGGCCGCTCTGGCTGCTCAGGTAGAGGCTGACGGCGTCGTTCAAGCCGCGCGTCCGCAGCAGGGACTCCATCGAACGCACAAGGATTGACGAAACACCCGGTTCCACGACGTCCCACTCGGGCAGCCCAGCTGAGTCCTGGTTTTTCGACGATAAGGAGCGGTCAAGCAGCGGCGCCAGTCGTGATCGGACGGCCGTCCATTGCGGGTACGCGCGCGCGTTCCGGATCAGGTAAACCTGAGGCTGACCTTGGACTCGAAGCCTTTCGACGACCCGCATCCAGTCGAGCCCCGCCGGGCCAAGAAACAACTGGGCAGTGACACCCCCGTCGACGTGCAGTTCGTCGTGCCGCACTCCTCGGGCCTCGACGCTGATGCGCACGGGCGGGAACACGCCGGGAATCGAGGCCGATGCCAGGATAAGGTCGCCAATCAGTTGCCTCGCATTCGACGCCCCGCTGCCTGCGATCTTCGTCAGGTCCCAGACCATGGGTCGCCCTGTATTGAGGCTGGTCGTGCCGATGAGAAGTTTCCGGCCCTTCCGGCCCTCGGCAGCGATCTGCGCGACCTGTTCGTCACCAAGGTATCGATCGATCAATCGTCGCAGCGGCGCGGTGTCCATGACCGCGCCACCCTCCAGAACCTCGGACATCCCGCGCCGCTCGACCAGGTCCTTCGAGGTGTAGGCCGAATAGATCTCGCGCAGGACGCCGTCGTACGCGGGGCCCAGGAATGCAAACGGGGCAATCATCGCGCCGGCGCTGACGCCAGTGACTACCTGGAAATCCGGGCGTGTGCCCGACGCCGTCCAGCCGGCGAGCAGGCCGGCACCGAACGCACCGTCGACACCGCCACTGGAAATCACGAGGTAGTTGTGCGGCCGGTCCAGCACGCCGGCGCAACAGGCGGCGAGTTCGTCACTCAGGCAATTCCAGCCAGTCGCGGAATGCGCCGGCAGGATTGTCGCCCCAGTAGCGGACATCAGCGGGCATGCCGGGAACGACCGCCGGTTCTGTGGGCACTGCGGATACCGGTCGTGTGACCGGCTCCGTGGCGCAACCTTGCAGGGCGACAACGTTAACGGAAGCAATGAGTGCCAGCAGCGTTGCCGCACCGTTGCTGCGGGCCGTGTTCATGCTCCACGAGGCATCAGGCCCATGTCTACGAGCACCGACTGCAATTGTCCCCACCGTTGTTCGAGTGTCCCGGTGTAGCCGATCGACAGCCGCACGAGACCGGGCCGGACACCCGCCCTCTCGAGCTCGTCTTCGGGCATCTCGCTGCTGGTGGATGCGGCTGAGCAGGACATCAGCGTCTCGCTGTATCCCAGGCTGACGGCCATGAGTCCGAACTGGTGCTCGTTCTGCAGCCGGCCCATGAAGTCGAATGCACGCTCACGGGTTCCCAGGTCCAGCGTGAGCAGTCCACCGAACCCGAAGTCCGGGTTCGCCAACCGTCGCAGCAGCGCGTGGTCGGGGTGCGTCGGCAGGCCGGGATAGGTGACCGGTAGCCCGTACTGTTCAAGGCGGCTCGCGATCGCGTTCGCGCGGCGGCTGTGTTCGGCCATGCGCAGGCCGAGATGCGGCAGGCGCAGGCTGATATCGAAGGCCACCTGCGGGTCCATGGTCGGACCGAGCAGCATCAGCGAGCCGGTGTGCAGGTCCATCAGCTTCATGATGAACGCCGTCGTTCCGCACACGGCGCCGGCAATGTGATCGCTCGCGCCATTCATGAATTTCGTGAGGCTATGTACCACGACGTCGGCGCCGTGCTGGACAGGTGCGACGATCAGGGGCGTGAAGGTGTTGTCGACGACCAGCATGGCGCCGTGCCGATGGGCGATCGCGGCCAGCGCCGGGATGTCCGCGACCCGCAGCGTCGGGTTCGACATCGTTTCGCAGTAGAGGACCCGCGTGCTTGGTGTGATCGCGCGCTCGACGGCCTCGAGGTCGGAGACGTCCACGAACGTCGTCGCGATTCCGGCCTTGGCCGGCAGGTAGTCGTGCAGCAGCGCGAAGGTTCCACCGTACACAGTGCGGCTTGCGACGACGTGGTCCCCCGTGTTGCAGATCTGCATGACCACGGCAGCGATGGCCGCCATGCCGCTTGCCGCGCAGTAGCCTGCCTCCGCGCCTTCATAGGCGGCGATCTGTCGGCCGAGCACATACACCGTCGGATTGAAGTGTCGGCCGTAGAGGTAACAGCCGCCGACGTCGGGGCCCAGGTGTCCCTGGAAGATCTCCGGCATCGTCTCGGCATCGATCACCGTGAAGGTGGTGCTCGCCTCGACGGACATGTTCACGCCGCCGTGCTCGCCGAACTCGTGGCGCAGGTCGGCGAACGAGCGAATCGGGTCGAAGTCTTTCATGGGGCGTGAGCTTAGCACCGCGGCAAGGTCGCGGATCGCGGGCGCGGCGCCGCTTCAGCTCGTTGCCGGGTTCATCCGACAGCGTGACGGGTCGAGCCTACAATACCTCCCCTGCCTCGCTGGGCTTGCGCCGGCCGGCGGTCTGCGTGTGGAGGACATCGATGCTTGACTATCTCTTTCTGGGCCTGGTGGTCGCGTATTTCGCCTGGCGGCTCTTGAACCCGATCCTGGTACGGCGTCGACTCCCGGCGCTGCTCAAGGACGGGGCGCAGGTGGTCGACGTGCGCAGCCTCGCGGAGTTCGCTGGCGGCCATGCGTCGGGGAGCGTGAACATTCCACTGCCCGAGATTGTCGCGCGCGCCCAGGAACTGGATCGGAACCTGCCGGTGATCGTCTGTTGCGCGTCCGGCACGCGCAGCGCCATCGCCGCGCACCGTCTGCGCGGGCAAGGGTTCAAGAACGTGGTGAACGCAGGTTCGTGGCAAAGTCTGCGACTGCCAGGGGCGTGAAGTTGAATCCGGTAAGCAGCTGAAGGCAAGAAGGAGACTCACATGCAGATCGCTTCACTCAAGGACGTCGTCAGTGCCGAGGAATGGCAACTTCGATGCGACCTCGCCGCCTGCTATCGACTGGTAGCGGCGTTCGGCTGGAGTGATCTGGTTTTTACGCATGTCAGCGCCCGCATCCCGGGACCTGACCATCACTTCCTTATCAACCCATATGGGCTGATGTTCGACGAGATCACGGCGTCGTCGTTGGTGAAGGTGGATCAGGACTGCCGCAAGCTCAGCGAGTCGCCGTTCCCGGTCAACCCAGCCGGCTTCGTGATCCACAGTGCAATCCATGCGGTCCGTGAGGACGCCGGTTGTGTACTGCATACGCACTCACGTGCGGGCGTGGCAGTGAGCGCGCAGAAATGCGGCGTGCTGCCAATCAGTCAGCAGTCTACGTTCGTGCTCGGATCGCTCGCGTACCATGATTACGAAGGCGTGGCCCTGCGCGACGACGAGAAGACGCGTCTGCAGGCGGACCTCGGGATGGCCAGCTACTTGATGCTGCGTAACCACGGGCTACTGACGGTGGGGCGCACGATCGCGGATGCGTTCCTGTTCATGTACGTGTTCGAAAACACCTGCCGTATCCAGATCGATGCGCAGGCCGGCGGCGAGCTAGTGCACGTGAACCCGGTGATCCTGCAGGGCATGGCCCAGGTCATGAGAACGGCGACCGCGGGACTCGGCGCAGGATTGGCCTGGCCGGCACTGCTGCGCAAGCTCGAGCGCCTGGACCCGAGTTATCGGACTTGAGCCGCACGCGACTACGGGGACGGCGAGCTACCTTCGGCGTCGTCTTCCACCCGAACGGACGTGAGTCGCTCCAACCTCGTCCAGCCCGGACCTTCCTCGTTTCCCTCATCACACATGCGCGCGATTTTCGGTACGGTCACCTCCAAGTATGCTCGAAGCTGGTCGGTCGGTGAGGTGACGATCATTTCATTGCCGAAGAATTGACCACGAATGGTGTACTCGAGACCTTCCATCGAGAACTGTGTCGGGTAATCGCGACGCAGTGCTATCAACTGCGCCCAGATCGAGCCACACGTAGTGATGGAGGCCTGATCGATCTTCACGAGAAAGTCCTCGTACAGCCGCGCCTGACCGGTGGTGCGAACCTGCATGATCATATGACCCGCGATGGGCACGAAGCACATCTCATCGCCGATCACCGCGTCATCTTCAATGGAGTGCATGTCCAGTATGCGGATGTCCGCAACCCGGCAGTGACCGACGTCGTAGTCCTGCGCAGCGATCTGCAGTACCGAGCCGTGCCATCCCGGATCGCTCGACTGCCACAGGCCGGCCACATCGGGAACGGAGGACGTGCCGGGACTCACCTGGTAAATGCTGTGAATGGTGTAGCCGTCGTCGCAGCCGCCCAGCCCCAGGATCACGAAGATCGACAGGACAGCGAAACGTACGTTTGCGGGAGTTCGCGTTTCCATGCGGGACCTCCTCGTCTGCCATTGTCTCGCGCAGCCCTGCCCAACCCCATGCGGGAAAATGCGTTGCAAGTGCAACTCCGGAAGTCGCGGTCCCGTGGCTGGCCTGGCGCGGTGATGGCCTGCGCAATCGAGGCTTGGATCGCTGGACTGGTTCGGTGCCGCGGAAGCCCCAGTCCGCCACTGAGCGGGGTGACCTGCGAATTTAAACTACCCGTTGCAATCCTGCGTTAACCACTGAATTCACGGTTTATCGACTACCGTAGAATCCCGCGACCGCCGCAAGCGAGACGGCGGCCGCAGGAACAACAGGAGTTCGCCATGAGCCGCAAAACCAAGAGAAACCAGAATGCCGACCAACCCTTGCAGCCGGCGCACCAGTCACCGTCGGCGAGCGGCCGCGGCACCAGGAACGTGGTCATCGGCGCGATTGCCGTCCTGCTGCTTGCAGCCGGCGCGTGGGCACTGCTGCACAAGGGCGAGGACAGTCAGTCATCCGGGGTGGCCGGTACGCCACGTGGAGCGGCCCTGGCCAGCGAGCATGCGCCGACGCTCGGCGAGGCAAGCGCCAAGGTGCACATCGTCGAATTCCTCGACCCAGCCTGCGAAACCTGTGCTGCGTTTTTCCCGATCGCCAAGCAGTACATGGCGGAAAACCCCGGCAAGATTCGCCTTTCTGTCCGCCACGTCGCGTTTCACGATGGGTCGGAGTTTGCGGTGCGGGTCCTGGAGGCGAGTCGCAAGCAGGACAAGTATTGGCAGACACTGGAAGCACTGCTGGCGTCGCAGCACCGGTGGGCACCGAATCACGTGGCGCAACCTGACCTGATCGTTGGTTCGATTGCAGGCGTGGGCCTGAACATCGACCAGTTGATGGCCGACCTCAACGCTCCGGAGGTGACGCAGCGAATCCAGCAGGACCTGGGCGACGCAATGGCGCTGAAGGTGACCGCGACACCCGAATACTTCGTCAACGGACGGCCGATGCCGAGCTTCGGTGAGGCGCAACTGCGGACGCTGATCAACGATGCGCTGGCGGACGCCTACTGATCCCGCCGCTGGAACGCCCATGAGTTCCCCGATGTCGAGTGCAACTGTTCGAGTGGCTCATCCCGGCGGGTGGCGCCGGTGGCTGGGTTGCCTCGCGGCCGCGCACCCTGACGATGGCCGTCACCCCGGTTGTCGTCGGCGCGAGCCTGGCCTGGGCCGAGGGTGCGGTGGCGAACTGGCCCGTCTTCGTGCTGACGCTGGCCTGCGCGGTCCTGATCCAGGTCGGCACCAACCTGCTCAACGACGTCTCCGACTTCGAGAAAGGCAATGACCGTGCCGACCGCGTGGGCCCGCTGCGAGTCACGGCGGCCGGTTGGGCCACGCCGAGCGAGGTGCGCCGTGCAGCGGGAGTCGTATTCGGCCTCGCGATGGTGATTGGCGTTGTGCTGGTCTGGCTGGGCGGCCTGGTGATCCTCGGCCTCGGCCTGTTCTCGATCGTCGCCGGCTGGGCTTACTCGGGCGGGTCGCGGCCCGTGTCGCATGGCCCGTTCGGCGAACTGTTCGTGCTGATGTTTTTCGGCCTCGTCGCCGTGGGCGGCAGTCACTACCTGCAGGCTGGCCAGTGGTCGCCGCTGATCGTGCCGGCTGGACTGGCCATCGGATCGATGGCGTCCGCCGTGCTGCTGCTCAACAACTACCGCGACCTCGCGGCCGACACGGCAGCGGGCAGGCGAACGCTTGCCGCCGTGATCGGGCCCGCGCGGTCGCGGGGCCTGTACGCCGTGCTGATGCTGTTGCCGCTCGCGCTGCCGACCTGGCTGGCGCTGCGCAACCCGCCGCACCCGGCTGCATGGCTGGCCTGGGTGTGCGCTCCGTGGCTGATCAGCCTGGTATGGAGAATGAGGCGAGCGAGTGGCGCTGCGCTCAATCCGGTGTTGGGCCAGACGGCGCTCGCCCAGGCCGCGTTCGGATTGCTGCTCGCCGCAGGAATGCTGTTGTGAGCCCGACGATCGTCGGCACACTGCTGCCCTTTGCGCTCGGCTTCATCATGTTCGCGGTCGGCGTCACGCTGGTGCCCGCTGACTTCACGCGGCTGTTCGAGCAACCGCGCGCGGTGATCGCCGGGCTGATCGGCCAGTTGCTGTTGCTGCCGGTGCTGGCATGGACGATGGCTGTCGTGTTTCGACTGTCGCCACCGATGGCCGTAGGCCTGGTGATCCTCGGGGCGTGCCCCGGCGGCGCGAGTTCGGCGCTGATCACACATCTCGCCCGCGGCTCCGCAGCGCTGTCGGTGACGCTGACGGCCATCACCAGCCTGGTTGCACTGGTCTCGATGCCGATCGTGGTTCAAGTCGCTATGCGCCATTTCCTGGGCGCCGACAGTCCCATCGAGTTCTCGGTGGCAAAAATGGTGCGCGGAGTCTTCTTCATCACGACGGTGCCAGTGGCGGTCGGCATGCTGTTACGAGCGTGGCAGGCCCGGTGGGCGGATCAATTGCAGAACGCTCTCGGCCGTATCGCGACCACGCTGTTCGTGCTGATCGTGATCGCCACCTTCGTCAGTCAGCGCGACGCGCTGATGGCCAACCTTTCGACGGTTGGACCGGCGGCCGCGAGCCTGAACCTGGGCGTGATGTTGGCGGGCGCGGGCCTGGCCCTGGCCTTCGGGCTTGGTCGCCGCGACGCGATCGCCATCACCTCGGAGTGCGGCCTGCAGAATGCCGCCCTCGGCATCTTCATCGCGACCACCGTGCTCGGCACACCGGCGCTCGCCGTGCCCAGCGTCATCTACGCGCTGCTCATGAACCTCGGCGCGTTCGGCCTGATCTTCGTGGCGCGCCGCTGGGGCCACCCGGCCCGCTCATAGCGCGAAGAACAGCTGCAGCCAGTACTTGTCGCCTTCGGCCTTGTTGCGCGTGTGGTCCTCGTGCTGCCACTTCGCCACGGCACCCCAGCGTTCACCCCGGTAGACCGAGCTGCGGCCCGTACGCGAGCACGCGCAGCTTGCGGCCATCGGCCGCCGACGGGGTCGCCATCGATCTCGTCATCGGTGATCTGCTGATACAGGTAGCCGTTGATACCCGCGAGCCAGCCTTTCGCAAGGCGCAGGTTCAGCGAGTATTCGACGCCCGCCTCCATTCCTGAGTGATAGTCGGTGTCGGGGTTGGTGCCGTTGACGGTCAGGTTGGTGCGCAGGTTCGCGTCGAGGCGTTCGCCCAGCGGTGCGGTCACGGCGTAATAAAAGGTCGCCGCATACTGGTTGCGTCCGGCATTGAAAAGGTGTTCGGTCGAATACGAGCCGGTCGGCAAAGTCACGTCGACGCCCGTCATCGAATGCAGTTGCGGCCGATGCCAGCCGAGCATCAGCCCAACGGTCGTGTCGCCGACGCCAGTGCGATAGTCCTCGCGTGGACCGATGTTGGCATCGCCGATCAGGTAGGGCTGGGCGACGAGCCAGCCCACCCCGCCACCGAAGAGCCTGGCCGACTCGAGGACCTGCAGGTAGCGCAGTGTGTGCACGCGCACGTCGACTTCGAACGGGATCGGCGCAGGCTCGCCGTCGTTCGTCGTTGTGGTGTCAGCCGTGTAGTACGAGTTATACGAATACAGGTAGGGGCCAGGCTTGGGCAGCACGCCGCTGGCCACGGTATTCAAGCCATAGGGGTAGACGCTGCCACCCCCCTCGGTCGCGCAGGCCGGCCGCACGGTGAAGAGCGCGAGGGCCGCCACGCACCATGGTGCGCAAGACCAACCGGTCCGAAGCGACTGCGTATGACGAACGACGGTCCGTTGGCGGGCGCCGAACTGGCTGCTTCATGAAAACTCCGGTGACTCGACCGGCCGGAAGTGTTTCAGAAGTGGCTGCGCGTCGCGCCCGTGGGATTCCGAGAGCCATCTCGGTAAAGGCCGGTTTTGCCGTGCCGCGCCCGGCGCGCCGTGGTGGTCGGCGCGGGCTATATCGGACTCGAAGTCGCGGAGGGTCTGCTTGCACGCGGCCTCGACGTCACGGTGATCGAACTGCTCGACGCACCGATGGGTGCCGTCCTGGACGCCGACATGGCTGGCGACGTCACGGACGCCCTGCGTGCCGCCGGTATCGACCTGCGGCTCAGCACGGCGGTTACCGGTTTCACTGCGGCCGCTGGGCACGTCATTGCCGTGGAAACCGCGACGGGTCCGGTGGCGGCCGACCTCGTGGTGATCGGTCTCGGTGTGCGCCCCAACGCGGATCTGGCGCGGTCTGCGGGCATCGGCGTGGGTGAGGCCGGCGGCATCATCGTCAACGACCGCATGCACACCGACACGCCGCATGTTTGGGCCGCGGGGGACTGCGTCGAGTCCCGCCATCGCATCACCGGTCGGTCCATCGTCGTAGCGCTCGGAACGCATGCCAACAAGCAAGGTCGCGTCGTCGGCACCAACATCGCGGGAGGTCACGCATGCCTTCGGCGGCGTGCTCGGTACCGCCATCACGCGGTTCCAAAGTGTCGAGATCGCCCGCACTGGACTTACCGAACGGGAGGCCGGGGTCGCAGGCTTCGACGCCATCGGCGTAATCACTGAGGCACCGAGCCGGGCACAGTACTACCCGGGTGCCCAACCAATGAAGATCAAGATCGTGGCTGAGCGCGAGTCTGGCAGGTTGCTCGGCGCCAGATCGTGGGCGGGGAAGGCGCCGGCAAGCGCATCGACGTCCTGGCCACGGCGCTGTGGAACGACATGACCGTCGCCGAGATTGGCGGCATGGATCTGTCCTACGCGCCGCCATTCGCCCCAGTCTGGGACCCCGTGCTGCTGGCCGCGGGCAAAGCTGCATCCGCGATCTGACTCGTGTGGAGCGGTTGGTGGCCATCGAATCACGCAGTCCAATTGCCGCGATCACCACTTTCCGGAACGGCGATTAGCCGTTACCCTGACCCACGGTAACGACTGAATCCGGAGATTCCATGGCCAGACCCCCGAATTACTCACAGCAGAAGCAGCAGCGCGAACAGGCTGCCAGGAAGAAGCGCGATGAGAAGCAGCAGCGCCGTCAGGAAAAGAAGGACGAGAGTCCTCCCTCACCTCCTCCTGCGCCCTGATTCGCGCGACGCCCGCACTCGATATGAGCACCCTGACCAAGCTTGCACTCGGCGCGATGGGACAGCTGCGGCCGCGCCCCGCGAAAGGCGATGCACGCCGCGTCATCAAGCTGCCTGCGCCCGACAAGCGTGGCGGACTGCCGCTCATGCAGGCACTGGCAAAGCGCCGTTCATCGCGGGAGTTCGCACGCAAGGCACTGCCGCTGCCCGTGCTCTCCGGCCTGCTGTGGGCCGCATTCGGCGTGAACCGCCGCGACGGGGGACGCACGGCCCCCTCCGCCATCGATGCGCAGGAGATCGACGTCTACGTCGCCTTGCCCGACGGTGCCTATCTCTATGACGCCCGGACACACGCGCTGCGGCTGGTTGCGGGCGGTGATCTGCGACGCGTCACGGGTTACCAGGATTTCGTGGACGATGCGCCGCTCGACCTCGTCTACGTGGCGGATCATTCGCGCATGAAGTTGATCCCGGTGGCAAGCCGGGAGAGCTACGCGTCCGCCGCCGCCGGCGCGATCGCACAGAACGTGTACCTGTACGCTGCCAGCAGCAATCTCGTCACGGTGATCCGCGCCTGGATCGATCGCTCCGCCATTGCCGACGCCCTCGGCCTGACCCACGACCAGCACGTGCTGCTGTCGCAGACCGTCGGTTACGCGCCGAAGTCCTGACACGGCCCTCGCTCCCGGCGGGGCCGATGTCTGTATGATCGCCGCGCCAATGAAAACCCCCACCGAGCTGCAGCCCCTCATCGACGACGGCGTGATCGACGAAGTCCTCCGTTCGCTGAAAAGCGGCAAGGAAGCGACCGTTTACCTGGTGCGTTCGCGCACCGGGACGCTCTGCGCCAAGGTCTACCGGAACATGGCGCAGCGCAGCTTCCAGAAGCGCGCCCAGTACCAGGAAGGACGCAAAGTGCGAGGCAGCCGGCAGGCCCGCGCGATGAGCAAGAGCACGTCATTCGGTCGTGCGGAACAGGAAGCCGCCTGGAAGAACGCCGAAGTGGACGCGCTGTACCAGCTGATCGCCGCGGACGTGCGCGTGCCGCGGCCCTACGGGTATTTCGATGGCGTCCTGCTCATGGAACTCGTCGCGGATGCGGACGGGAATCCGGCGCCACGCCTTGGCGAGGTCGATCTCTCAGCCGAGACCGCCCGGGAGTACCACCGCTTCCTGATCCGGCAGGTCGTGCGGATGCTGTGCGTTGGACTGATCCACGGCGACCTTTCCGAGTTCAACGTGCTGGTTGCGCCCGACGGTCCCGTGATCATCGACCTCCCGCAGGTCGTCAATGCGGCGGGCAACAACGCTGCGCTGGCGATGCTCGAACGGGACGTCAACAACCTGCGGTCCACGCTCGGCCGCTTTGCACCTGAGTTGCTGCGTCACCGAGTACGCGAGGGAAATGTGGTCACTGTTCGAACAGGGCGAACTGCGGCCGGAGACCGAACTCACGGGTGTCTTCGCGCGCGACGAAACCATCGTCGATCCGGACGATGTCATGCTCGTCATCGACGACGCTCGCGAGGAAGAAATCCAGCGTCGCCTGAGCCTGGTCAGCGAGCCTGTCGCCGGGTTCTAGCGGCGAACCGCCCGCTTCTTCTTTTTCCACGAAGGCTGCACGACGAGCCGGACCTTGCCGACCTTGCGGTCGGCAATCGACTTCAGCACCAGCCGTCCACGGTCATCGACCTGGCAGGGCACGACGTACACACCCGGACGCAGCAGGGCCTGAATCGCCCTGGCGGCGGGACGTCGCTTGAAGAGCGTGGCCGCGGTCGGGTCGTCGAAGGACCACGAGTCGTCCTGGACCATGTAGTACAGCGAGATTCCGGGCAGCGTCGCACTGACCAGCAGATAGCGAGTCCGGTCCTCCACGTCCTTGACGTGGCGCTGCCAGCGCACGCCGTTGCGCCGGGGTCAGCGGCGGATCTTCGTCATCGCCGGGACGCTGGGTTTTCGGGGCTTGCTTGCGCTTGGTGACGGCCATGGCTCGCTCTTACGGTGCAGGAAGTTGGGGAATCCCCGCAATCCTAGCAGGCCACGCCGTCACGCCACGAATGTCGATGCTTTCAGTCCATCGGATCAGAAGCGGGAAGCGACCAGTTGCACGTCGGAGTGTCGCCAGGCGTCCTGGAACTGCTTTTCCACGGCGACGGCGTCGTCGGTTCGCTGCTGTTGCCGCAGCGCCAGCGCGAGGCCCTTCAGTGACCAGCCGTTCTGCGGATTGCGCCGCAGCTCCTCGCGATAGACCTGCTCGGCATCGCCCGGCCGGCCCGCTGCCAGCATTACCGCGCCCAGTGATTGCCGGACCGGCGAATGCCAGCCGGGCGGCTCGTCGTAGGGAATGCGATCTTCGATGGCGACGGCTTCGGTCAGCGCCGTGATGGCAGCGGCCTTGTCGCCGCGTGCCAGCGCGAGTTCGGCATTCACCGTACGCTCTGCGATGTGCGCGGCGTGTGCCAGCGGATAGCGATCCCAGACCGTCAGGGTCGTCATCACCGGATCGGCTGCCAGCTTCGACAGCGCGGCGTAATAGCCATTGGCGTCGTTCATCCGGTTCTGGCGGATCGCAGCCATGGCCTGGGCGTAGTTCCAGATCGCCGTGACGTAAGGCAGGTCGGGCGCCGGATTCGGTGCCGCGCGGATCTCGTCCCAGCGTCCGAAGCGGACGTTGTCGAACCAGGGCGTCATCCAGTAGTGCTGCAGGCCCGCGAAGCCCGGTTGCCGCATGAGGTCCGGCAGGTTGACGCGTTGCGCCGTCTTGCGCGCGGCGTCCTGGGCGATCTTGCTCGCACCTTCCATGCTGGCCGCAAACCACAGGAAGTGCGGGTTGTGCGGCACGTAGCCGAGCGGATACACGCCCTTGGCGTTGCGGCCGCACATGGCGAGATAGTCGTTGTCGGCGGCGATCGCCGTCTGGTTTGCGACGACGGCATCATGCCAGCGCCCCACGCGCGCGTAGATGTGCGCCGGCATGTGCACGAGGTGACCCGAGCCGGGGATCAGCGTGCGCAGCCGATCGGCTGCGACGACGCCGCGCTGCGGATCGGCCGAGGCCTCGACGGCATGCACGTACAGGTGCAGTGCTCCGGCGTGGTCTGGATTCTTCTTCATGACCGCTTCCAGCAGCGACACGACTTCCGCGGTGTTGCCCTTCGGCTGCAGCTTGTCGTCGTAGTAGTCCCACGGCTGCAGGTCCATCAGGGCTTCGGCGTGGAAGACCTTTGCATCGAGGTCGTCCGGGTACTGGGCAACGAGCGCGCCGGTCGCCTTCGCATACGCTTCGTCGAGCGCACGACGATCCGCCGGGGGATTTTCCGCATAACGCGCTGCGAGAGCGTGGATGAAGGCACGCTCCCTGCGCCGAGGCTTCAGGTGCCAACGACACGGCCCGCTGCAGGCTCTGCCATGCCTTCGGGTTGTCGGCAGGATCCATCTGCGCATTGACGTGCGGGCCCAGTACCAGCGCCGCACCCCACCAGCACATCGCACAATCCGGATCGATCTGCGCGGCCTTCAGGTACGAACGCTCGGCCGCGTCGTGATTGAAGCCGAAAGTCAGCATCAGGGCCTGGTTGAACCAGCGCTGGGCTTCCGGTTTGCTCGTCGTGATCTTGAATTCGTACGTGCCCAGCCCGGGCAACAGCGTGGCACCGACAGGCGCCTCGACCGGTGCGGACTGCGCCGCCGCTCGCACCCGCGAGCTTTGTGTCCCGACGAAAGCTCCGGCGCCTACCGCCAGAAGGACCCCAGCCACTGCCAGCATGCGGTTCATGGACTTACCCCTCTCCTGGGCCGGCGTGATCGGGCGCCTCATGCGCCCGATCGTCGGCACGCTTGACTGCGTCTTACTCGCATTCCCGGGCCGTGTCTGTAGGCCGAACGGACACGTGGGGTGAGCCGGGCCGATACCGCGTCAATGCAGCGAACCAGCGCACAAATCCCGCAGGTCGAGTTGTGCGCCTGGTCGCGGTATCCGAGGCTCCGGTAGTCGGGCTGGGACGTTTAACGGAGTACACCCATGGAAAGGATGGATCCGTCCACATTGCACCTCGCGGCTGAGCGGCTGCGGGAAGTCACCGACGAGCACGCGCGCTGGCACGAGAACCTGCTGCGCTCGATTTTCTGCGAGCATCCGGTCGACCCCGCATGATCTCGCGCCGTCGGCGCATCGCACGTGTCCGTTCGGGGACTGGTTCTATGGCCACGCACCGAATGGATTTCGCGGGGAGCAGGCCTTCGCCGCCATGGGCAAGGAGCACCAGCGTCTGCACCAGGTCGCGGCGAGGCTGCTGCGTTCGGCTCGGTCCGGTTCCCCGATCGATCGCGTCGATTTCGAGGACCTCGTCGCGACCAGCGCGCGCCTGCGGCTGCAGGTCGATTCGCTGCGCTCCACCGATCGACGCGGCCATCGGCAACCGGGATGCGCTCACGGGCGCCTACGGACGCATCGAAATGCTGCCGGCGCTGCATGAACTGCAATTGCTGACGCGGCACGGGGGACCGCCCTGCAGCATCGTCTTCATGGACGTCGATCACCTGAAGCGGATCAATGACCAGCACGGCCATCCGGTGGGCGATGCAGTGCTTGCGGGCGTCGTCCGCCACCTCGACCTGCACCTGCGCACGCAGGACAAGGTGTTCCGCTACGGTGGCGACGAGTTCCTGGTTGCCCTGTCGGGCGCCGACCTGACCACGGCGCATGAGGTGATCTCGCGCGTGCGCCTTGGCCTCGCCGGCAAGCTGCTGATCGCCGGTCCGGATGGATCCACGATGCAGGTGACGGCATCGTTCGGCCTGGCGCTGCTCGATCCGGACGAGGATGTGAGCGAATCGATCGGTCGGGCCGACCAGGCCCTGCTGCTGGCCAAGACCGCCGGACGCAATCGAGCCGTGGCGTGGGACGCATCGGTAACGACCGGCACCCGCTGGCGCCTGATCGACGTCGGCGAGCGGTCCGAATAGTCTCGAGGTAACGCGGCTGCGCGCCGTCCGGCGCGTTCAGAAGTCGTCCTTGCCGGACAGTTCCTTCTCGATGCGGTCGGCGCTGTACATCACGACCTCGATGACCTCGCGCAGCGCCGCCGCATCGGCATCGGCCTGCACCTGCGCCGAAAAGACGACGAGATACTCGTCCTTGCCCTGGTTCACCTGCCAGGCGCCCAGGACCATGCGGACGTTCTCCTGCAGCAGGTGAATCGCAAGGTCGGCGGGCACGGTGCCCTTCCCGCGCGCGGCCACGGACCACACGTCGCGAATCTCCAGCGGCGGCAGCGATGTCGTTGCCGGACGCCACCCACACGCGCTGGCTGCGGGTCTCGTCGACCTTGTAATCGAGCCGGTAGTCGCCCTCGTCGATCAGGAAGCCGAGTTTCGCGTCCTTGAGCGCAGCTTCGACGCGTGGATCGGGGGCAGTGGCAGCCGCGGCCTGCGACTGCGCGTGTGCCCGCGCCAGGCACCGTCAGCAGCAGCGACAAGCGCCGCCCGGACGCGCAGCGACATGGTCCGGCTCACGGCGCACCCCGCTGCGGAAAGTCGACCCGCGCGGGACCGCGATGGCGTGGCCGCACGACGACCGTGCCGGCGAGTTTGTCGTGCCAGCCCTGCTTGCGTGGATCGAAGGCCACCCAGACGATGCCGGCCATCAGCGGCAGTATCGAGACGTAGTAGCCGAGGTAGCGCACGATGAGTTGCCGGGTGCTGGGCTTGCCGCCCGTCGCGGCGTCGACGATGCGTGCAGAGATCGCGATCTTGCCGGGCGTCGCCTGGCGGTAGATCCAGAAGACGATGACCGCGATGGCGGGCAGCAGCCAGTTGATGAGGAAATCGGCTGGTCCCTGCAGGAGTGCGTCCGACGTCCAGTAGGACGCCACCGTAGACGTACGTCACCAGTGGCACGCAAATGACGAGCAGCAGCAACGTGTCGATCATGGCCGCGCCCACGCGCGCCCAGAACCCGACGTACTCCAGTTCGTCCGTATCCGAGGCTGCCGGAGGCTGGATGGACATTATGGCTTCGCCGCCTCGCAGGTGACTTCGACGGCGACGGCGAACCACTTGCGCTGCGCGCGGAAGACGCTCTGCTCCGTCGCGCCCGGTTCGACGTTGAGGCTGGAACGGTAGGGTGTCTGCGGCGAGGCGTCGTACCGCAACTTGCAGCGGACTTTCTGTTCCGTGTCGTTGGTGAGCTTGACGACCAGCATGCCCGTCATGGCGACGGGTTCGATCTTGATGTCCAGGTCGTTCAGTTCCGGGTGAACCTCGACCGTGTAGGTCTGCCCGAATGCGGCTGGCGCGAACAGCACGGTCAGCGCCAGCGCACAGGCGGCCCCATTCAGGCGACCAGGTCGGCGATCTGCTGCACCATGTACAACACGAGCGCGCTCAACATGACGTAACCGATGACTTCCATGATCACTCTCCTCCTTGAAGCGCCGGACCGGCGCGAATCCAACGGTGATCATGCTAGGTCTCCAGTGTCCGTGATTCCAGCGAATAGCGACGAGTCGTTCGGCCGTCGCGACGAAGTGAGGCGTGGTCCGGAAAGCTCGGCGAAGCTCATTCCTGCACGCGCCGGCGACCGGGCTGTACTGCGACGATCGTCACGCTCGAGTCGAGCGGATCGAACATGATCCGCGCCTCGCCGCGTTCGAGTTGCCGCAGCACCTGCGCAACCTTCTGCTCGTGCGTAAAGGTGCGGTCGCCATAATCGGTGCCCTCGCGCAGGATGAAGTTGTCGATCACGCCGTTCAGCGCGTCGGCGGACAGCTCCGTGTAAGGCACGGCGACGGGGTCCGGTCGCTCCTGCGGGTCTTCCCAGCTGCCGGTGTCCGTCACAGTTCCATACCCGTGTCCTGGCCTGCCCGATTCAGGACGACATCAACGTCGGGCCGCCCTTCGCTTCCGCACGCTGGTATGCCGGTCGCGCCCGCATCCGCTTGTGGTACGCGTCGATGTGCGGGTACTTGCCGCCCGCCGCCGAGCGCGACAGCAGGGCCTCGATCCCGAAGCTCATCTGGAAGTCCGCCATGCTGATGTCGTTGCCCGCGAACCAGGCGTTCTTCGCCAGGTGATCCTCGATGAAATTGAGCGAGTTCTGCAGGTTGGGATCGATCAGCGTCGACTGCACCTTCTCGCACAGGCCGCGCGCGATGGGCTTGGCGAAAAACGGCATCGGTCGCGTGGGGATGGTGCTGAACACGAGCTTCATCACCAGCCAGTTCATGAGCGAGCCCTCGGCGTAATGCATCCAGTACCTGGACTGCCAGTACGCGGGCGTGCCCGCGGCAGGCGCCAGGTGCGCGAGCTCGCCGGTGCCGAGGTGCCCGAACTTCTCGACGATGTACTCGATGATGACGGCCGATTCGGCGACCACCGTGCCGTCGTCGGTCACCACCGGTGACTTGCCGAGCGGATGAATCGCCTTGAGTTCGGGCGGCGCCAGGCGCGTGACTTTGTCGCGCTTGTACACCTTGAGCTCGTACGGAGCGCCGAGTTCCTCGAGCAGCCAGAGGATGCGCTGTGAGCGCGAGGTTTCGAGGTGATGAACGGTCAGCACCGGCCCTGCCCCGCTCACTCGACCAGCCTGATCACGCCGCAAGCTTCGCGCGCGCCGCCCGCGCAGCCCTTCTTGAGCTCGGATTCCTCGTCGCAATACGTGTCGGGCTGGGTGTGCACGATGATGGCGCTGCCGTCGGCATCGAAGACGCTCAGGCGACCGGGCGCGAGCGTGATGCGGCTGGTCGTGTGCTTGAACGTGCCGACGCCGTTCTTGACGTCGAGGTTGACCAGGTCACCCATGTGGAACGGGTGATTGATGTCCGTCGCCGGCGTCGTGTCCATCGCGGAATCGGGCCGCGACTGTCCCGCGGGACCCGGATCATGGTGTCCGCCCGCCGCGGAGCACGGCTCGCAGGCGCCGACTTCGTGGATGTGCACGGCGTGCTTGCCATCGGGCAGGCCCTTCACCTTGAGTTCGACCATCACTTCCTTCACGCCCTCGGGCGTCACCTGCTCCTTGAGCCTGGCCGTGCCCGTGATCGCGGCGTTGGTGCAGCCCTTCACGTCGGCGACGGCGGCGAGGCCATCGGCTGCAGCGATGGCGGGCAGGGCCATGAGCCCGGCGAGGATCAACTTGAGGCTTGGACGCATTGCGATCTCCTTGTGTCCGATTGCGCTTCGGTCAGCGATAGACCACCGCGATGTGCGGCACGGTCGTCACGTTCGGTTGCTTGAGCAGGAAGGTCCGCAGGAACGTCGTGAGCTGCTTTTCGCAGAGCGCCATGATGGCGGGATCGGACGCCAGTTGCTCACCCCGCGCCTGCGCACGTTTCGAGGCCTCCGCGTACAACTTCAGTCCCGCGGCCTTTTCATCGGTGAGCAGGCCGCCGGACAGCACCTTGTACTTCAGGTTGGTCACGGCGGGTGTCGCAACCAGTCGCGGCTTGCCGACCACGACTTCGATGCCGCCCGGGCCGGACTTGACGTCATACCGGTCGGGCGACAGGTCGTAGCCGAAGGAATATTCGACGGAGTACCAGATCGCGATCGTGCCCGTCGAATGGAACCCGAGCACGGACTGGTCGATGACCTGCGTCACGGCATTCGGCTGTCGGACAGTGGCGGCCAGGAACTTCTGCTGGGCGGTGAGTTGCTGCTTGCCTTCCTGCAGGAAGCGCACGTACGTCGTGTGGCCGAGCAGCGTCCGCTCGCTCTCGGTGAGCGAATCCTGCAACAGGGTGGCCCGTTCGTTCGCGGAGCGAACCTGCCCCTGCATGATGAAGAACGTTACGGCGGCCGCGATCGCAGCGGCTCCGACCAGCCAGGGCGTACTCAAGGGACGTTTCATTCGATTCCTGCCTCACCCGACGTTGCTGCTGGGCCTGTCGGGACAGCGGCCAATATAGCCTTTCAGGGCCGGTTGCGGCCGAGCTTGTCGTGGCTGCTGACCCAGTCGCCGGCCAGCACGGCCGATCCCAGCGAAACGTCGCCGGCCAGCACGACGGCCGCAACGATCTCCGCCAGCCGATCGGCCTTGCCAGGGCCGTAACAACCCAGCATTTCCAGGCATTCGCGCTGCGTGCCAAGTCCCGTGCCGCCGCCATAACTCGCGACGATCAGGGACGGCAGCGTGACCGACCAGTAGTAGTCGCCGTTGTCGAGCAACTGCGCGTAGGTGATGCCGGCGTGCGACTCGGCGACGTTGGCCGCGTCCTGGCCGGTCGCAATGAACATCGCCGCGATGCCGTTGGCGGCGTGCGGGCCGTTGTACGCCGAGCCCGCCATGAACGAACCCGCCTGGCTGACCTGCCGCGAGCGGAACAACGTCCTGGCGTCGACGCGCATCAGTCGTTGCAGGGTCTCGTTGCGAATCGTCACTTCCGCGATCACGCGACGGCCGCGCGTGCGCAGCGTGTTGACGGCCGAATGCTTCTTGTCGGTATCGATCGAGCCCGACAGGATGTAGCCCGGATGCAGCGGGTGCTGGGCCTTGATCCACTCGCAGGCCGCCAACGTTGCCTTGCCCGTCATGTTCTGGCCGGCGGCGTCACCCGTGGTGTAGTTGAAGCGCGTGTACAGCAGGTTGCCGACGGCATACTGCTCGATGTCGGTCAGCTTGCCGACCCGGGTCGTGGCTTCGGCAGTCGCGCGAATGGCGTCGAATCGCTCGACGAGCCACTGGCCGAAATCGCGAGCTTCACGCGCGCTGGCGAATTCGAAGACCGGCGCGCGCTGCATGGAGCGCTTGACCACGGTGACCGTCACCCCGCCGCATTCGCTGAGCAAGCGCATGCCGCGGTTGTAACTCGCGACCAGCGTGCCCTCGGTGGTGGCCAGCGGGACGTAGAAATCGCCCGTAGCGTGTTCGCCGTTGATCCGCAGTGGTCCCGCCAGGCCGATGGGCACCTGCGCGACGCCGAGAAAGTTCTCGATGTTGCCGGCCACTTGCGCGGGGTCGACGGTGAAAGAGCCGACGTGCGACAGCGCCGTTCCAGTGCGGCCGGTCACGAACTCGCGCCGCCGCTGCGCCATGTCCGCCGTGTAGTCGTTCCCGGGGTCGCGGGGTATTGGAATACGGTCGCTCACGCTTCCTCCTCGACCCGCCGGCGCGGATGCGGTCGCTCGATGTCTCTCAGAACCAGTTGAAGTTGAAGCTGATGCTCACCCGTTCGGTCTTGACCGGATTCGGCGGCACTTCGTGGCGCAACCAGCTCTCGAACAGCAGCACGGTGCCGGCCGCGACGGGCATGGTCACCCACGGCTGGTTGTCGGGTTTGGCGTCCGCCGTACGTGGCGGTGCCGCCATGTAGCGATCGAGCCGTGGATCTTCGAGCTTGAGGCCAGGCACACCCTTGGGCGTGCGCACGTAGTACGTGCCGCTGATCGTCGAGAGCGGGTGCAGGTGCAGGCTGTGCGTGACGCCGCGGGGCATCATGTTGATCCAGCAATCGGTCATCGACAGCTCGCGGCCTTCGAGGTCGTACTCGAGCGTGCGGGCATAGCTGAGCACGTGCCGCTGCAGCTTCTTCCCCAGCGCCGCAAACGTCGGCGAGAGCGTGTGCATCCGGTTCAGCGAACCGTAGGACGTGTAGCCACCCGGATACCGCTCCTTCGACCAGGCGCGCCCGGCCACGTCGTCAGCACGGTATTGCTCGCACTCGTGCAGCAGGCGGGTATTGAACGCCTCCCAGCCGGATGCCTGCAGCCTTGCGGTGTAGACGCGGGTGGGAAACAACGAAAGGATTGTCATGGCGTGCCTCGCGGGCGCTCAGTCCTCGACGGCCTGGCGTCGACGTCCAGGCAAGGGATCGTCCTCTTCGGGCAGGGTCCGTTGCAGGACTTCGAGCACGGCGTGTGCCGCGCGGTAACGGTATTCAAAGCGATGGTCGAGCGGCGCAGGCCGTGTATGCAGGTACAGCTCGAGCGCCTCGCTGACGACTTCGGCTTCGAGTTCGGGCAGCAGCAGCTTGATCGGTCCGTTGGCCATGCGCGTCCTGCCGGCAGGGATCAGGGCGAGACCACGGCCGTGGAGTCAGCTGTGCCCTTCGGCAATTCGAACTCGCCCTTCGACGTGAAGCGCTGGGTGCCGAACATCGAGGCTCCGCTAAGCTTGCCGCTCAGCGAGTACGTGACCTTGTCGACGGGCTTGCCGTCGATCATCCCCAGCACCTGGCGCGCCATCCGCATGAGGGAGACAGTCACCGGCACGGCAATGACCGCTTCGCCGAAGCGCGGCACCGTGCCCGCCTGGTCGCTCACACCGCTGGCAAAATCGCGACCCATGACGTCGAGGTTGAGCGACACGCCGTCGAATTCGATCGGCGTATCGTTCGGGTTCTGCACGCGCAGCTTGACCAGCAGGCGCAGTTCCATGCCCTCGCCCGGCAACGACTCGATTCCTGCGACGCTGACCTGCAGCGGATCGTGGCTGGGCAGCGAGGCGCACGCCGACAGCATGAGTGTGGCAAGCAGAAGCCACGCCCGGACGAGCCGGTGCGATGCGAAGGAACATGTGGCACTGCCTCCCTGTCTGTGTCGTCGTGCCGGCTTACACGCGAACCAGCGACTTGAATCCGCCCCAGAACATGCGTTTGCCGTCGAACGGCATTTTCTTCGGATCCATCATCGACTTGAGCCGGGGATCCGCCATGACCGCCTTGTTGATGCGGTCACGCTCGCGACGCGACTTGTAGACGATGTAGGAAAAGACGACGACTTCGTCCGGCTTCAGCTTGACGCTGCGGGGGAACGACGTGCGCTTGCCGACCGTGACGTCGTCGGCGACGCATTCGTGGTAGTCGAGCGCGCCGTGCTCGCGCCAGACCTTGCCCGCCTTGCGCGCCATCGTGCGGTAGGCAGCGAGTTGCGCCTTGGGTACGGGAACGACGAATCCATCGACGTAGGCCATGATGACTCCTCCTGCGTGACGTACCGGTCAGTGCCGAGTGTAGCTCGTGACCAGTTCGTGCAGGAACCGGCGCGCGTCGAGCAGCGACCGCACGCGGACGCGCTCGTTCAAGCCATGTGCGCCGCTGCCGGCCGCGTCCGCGAATATGCCGGAAATACCGTACGTGGGCGTGCCCGCGGCATTCAGGAACCGGCCGTCGGTCGCGCCGGTGGACATCGTCGGGACCACGCGGGCTTCAGGCCAGAGGGTCTTCGCGATGGCACGGACCGGATCCATCATCTCGGCCGTGAGCGGCGGCGCCGGTGCAGCCAGGCCCATCTCGTCGCCGAAATTGACGCTGATCGAGTCGTCGGCCACGACCCGGATCAGGTCCGCACGCACCTGCTCCATCGGCACGCCCGGCAGGATGCGGCAGTTCACGTTGACCTTGGCGCGCTGCGGCAGCGCATTGGGCGCGTGGCCACCATCGAACTGCGTGGCGACACACGTGGTGCGGAGCATGCCGTTCCAGCTCGGGTTGGCCGTCCACAGCCGCTGCGCGGCCGCGTCGTTGGACGGATCCGCGACGATTGCGCGCATGTCGGCGGCGACCTCGGGCGGAGCCATCTCGGCCTGCGCCAGGAAGTAGGCACGCGTCGTATCGTTCAGGCTGACCGGAAACTGGTACGCGGCGAGACGCGTCAGCGCAGCAGCCATGCGGTTGATCGGGTTTTCGCGCGTCGGTCGCGAGCTGTGACCGCCGGGGTGAGTCACCTCGAGCTTGAAATCCTGGTAGACCTTTTCGCCCGCCTGGACGTCGAGTGACAGGTGCCTGCCATTGGCATCGAGCAGGCCGCCCGCGCCTTCGTTGACGACGAACTTGGCCTTCATCAACGCGGGATGCTTTTCGAGCAGCCAGTGCACGCCGTTGAAGTGGTCCGACGTCTCCTCGCCGCACGTGAGCGCCAGTGTCACGCCCCGCTTCGGCTGGTACTTCTGCTCGCTCCAGCGCACGAGCAGGTCGGTGAAGATCGAAGCCATCGCCTTGTCGTCGCTCGAACCGCGCGCGTAAAAGAAGCCGTCTTCCTCGATGAGCGTGAACGGGTCGCGCACCCAGTCCTCACGGCGGGCCTCGACGACGTCGATGTGGGCCAGCAGCATGATCGGCTCGAGCTTCGCATCCTTGCCCGGGAACGAGGCGATCAGGGAGCCGCTCCGCGGAAACTCCGCGGGCGCCAGGATCTGCATCGACGAGGCCGGCATGCCCGCTTGCTGCAGTCGTGCTGCCATCTTCTCCGCCGCGGCCGTGCAGCTGCCGGCGGACAGCGTCGTGTTGGTCTCGACGAGTTCCTTGTACAGCTCGCGGAAGGCGGCCTCACCGGGGTACGGCTGCGGGCGCGGAAGCCCCCATCGCGATCGCGAGTGGCGCGATGGCCGACACGGCCAGGATCATCGCCGACCGCGCCAGGCGGATCGTTCGCTGCAGGGACTGGTTCATTGTTTCACCGTTGGCACTGGAAGCCGAGGTTTCATGATGGAGGAAAGCAGGTCAGGCGTCTTCTCGATCCGCTCGAGGTGCGGGTAGCGCAGCCCGTCGTGGTAATCGAGGCGGATGGTGCGGAACGTATCGGCGCTGCGAACGAGCAATTCCGTCGGCAGCTTGCGGGTCGGCCTTGGCCGCCTTCAGCGCATCTTTCAGCCGGGCGTGCGTGTACGCCTTGCCATTGACGGCAACGACGGTCATGCCGGGAGCGACGCCCGCCTTGAACGCCACGCTGTCCCAGAACACCTCGCCCACCTTGCCGTCCTTGCCGAGATTCACGCCCAGCGAGTACAGGAAATTCTGCGTGCCATCCGCTGCATCGCTTTCCTTGACCGACGCCGACGGCTCGTCCTTGAAGACCAACCGCCAGCCACCGCGTTCCAGGCCCTCGAGCGGCGCCCGGGGACCGTGACCATCGAGTCGCGTGCGCAACATCGTGGTCCAGTCGTACGGCGCGACCGAATTCAGCGTCGCGACGACGTCGTCGAACGTGTACGTGAGCGGTTCGATGCGACCGTCTTCGACGCCGTAGAAGGCGCGCGCAAAATCGTCCAGTGAGCGCCGGCCCCGGGTCAGCTCGCGGATCTTCGTGTCGACGTCCAGCCAGACGAAGAGGCCTTCGGTGTAGTAATCCTTGCCGCGCTGCCAGCTCTGGTAGCTCTGCCGGCCCCGGTAGTTCAGGATCGGCTGCTGGGTGGTGTCCTGCAGGTTGCGCCACTGCCGGCCGGCGCGACCGAGGTCGTAGTTCGCCGCATAACGGGCGAGAATGTCGCGCGTGAGTTCGGGTGACCAGAGGCCAGAGCGGCTCGCGAGCACGGCGCCGAGGTACTCCGTCATGCCCTCGTACACCCAGAGCAGGCTCGGTCCCATCGGCACCTCGTAGGACGGCGTCCACAGGTCCGCAGGCCGTCGGAACTTGCCGTTCCACGAATGGATCATTTCGTGCGGCAGCAGGTCACGACCGTTGCCGTTGCTGTCCCAGTCCGTGAAGTAGCCGAGACCGACGCCGTTCTCGCTCGACTGGTGGTGCTCGAGCCCGATGCCGGTGAAATGGTCGCTGATCGCGAGCAGGAAATCGTATTCCTGGAAATGGCGTGCGCCGAACAGATCGACCGCCTCACGCACGACACGACGATGCTTCTCGAGTTGCTCGTCCGTGGCCTGCAGCTCTTCCGGCGCGTCCGCAAAGATGTTGAGCCGCACCGGACCCTTCGCGCTGGTATCCAGTTCGACGCGACGGTAGTGCGAACCGGCGAACAACGGTGAATCGACCAGCGTTTCGAGCGGCGTCGTCGAAAAGCGCACGGTGTCGCCAGTGCGGTTTGCACCGCGCAGCGCGGAGGCGAACTGCCATCCGGCCGGCAAACGGATCGTCGCCTCGACTGGAATCTGACGGGCGTAATAGCCCGCCGGGTACAGCAATGCCTTTTCCCACTGCAGGCCGAGCAGGTCCGGTGTCATCACGACGCGCCACTGGCTGGTGTCCGTGGGCGTGAGGAACTGGAACTCCAGCTCCAGCTGCGTGACGCCTGCGGGAACGTCGACGTGGAAGGCGTACATCTCGACGGGATCGCGTTGCCACTCGAGCCGCTCGCCGGTGTTGCCGTGAATGATCAGCCCGGCGAGCTTGTCGATCGGTCCGGTGGTCGAGTGATTGCCGGGCAACCACTTCGGATAGAGCAGTGTCGTGCGGCCCGGTGCGGCAACCGGAATGCTTTCCCTGACGCGGAACACCCGGTGGTCGAGGTCGGTCGCATCGACGTGCAACTGGATCACGCCTGGATACGGCACGTCCTTCGGCGCAGGTATCTGCACACCGGCCGCCGTGGCGTGGGCCTGGCCGACAAAGAGCAGCAGCGCCGCAAGTCCGCCGAGCATTGGATTCTTCGTGTTTCGCATTCGTGGTTGTTTCTGGTTCAGTCGAGCAGTCGTTCGCGCAGGCGGTCGAGCACGGCAGGCTCGATCGCCAGTTCGTCCAGCAGGTAACGGCGCACGGAGCCGTGGCGTGCCTCGATGGCATCCAGGCTCGCCTGGATGTATTCGGGTCGCGCGGCCAGCATGGCGTCCTGGGCCGTGGCTGACAGCGCCAGGATGGGCTCGGCCGTCGCGGCGAGACCCGCACCCGTGCCGTCGCGCCCCAGCAATTGCGCGCGCAGGTCCACTGCCGTGTTCGTCAGTGTGTAGTCTTCCACGATGGCGTCGCGGCGCACGCCGAGCGACTCGAGCACGAGGGCCACCGCAACCCCGGTGCGATCCTTGCCCGCCGTGCAATGGACGATCGTCGCGCCCTGCCCCGCATGGTCGAGCGCGGCAAAGACACCGGCGAGCCGGGGCTGCAGGCCGAACGGCAGTCGTTCGTACATCTTCAGCATCGCCGCGTGCACGCTGGCAACGTCGTTCGAATCGGCGAAGGCACGGTCACGGATCGGTGACGACTCCTGCTCGCTGTCCCATTCGAAGCGACGGACCCCGGCACCGAACGAGGGGTTGGGATGCAGCGCGCGTTCCGCGGTCCGGCGCAGATCGCAGACAGATCGCACGCCGAGTGCCTGCACTTGCGCGGCAGCCGTTGCCGACAGCCGGGCCATCACGCCGGATCGATAGAGCCGGCCCCAGCGCACGCGTGCGCCATCGGCGGTCTCGTAGCCACCACAGTCGCGAAAATTACAGCCACCCTCGAGGGGCAGTACGCGGGCAGGAATCATCCGCCGATGATCACATGCAGCGTGCGGCGTTTCCACCGCGCCAGTCGACTACAATGGAGCCGTCGCACGTCGGGACGTCATCGTTGCCCGCTGGAGCACTTGCCCGCATGAAGCACCCTCTTCCCGCCGCCTTCCTGACCTTCCTGGCCTTTCTCTCTCTGCTGACCGCACCCGCCCAGGCGCAGCAAGCGTCCACGAACTCGGCTGACGATGCCGTGATCGCGGCGACCATCAAGGCAGGCCTGCTCGACAACAGGAACACCAGCGGCACCCGGATCAACGTCGACAGCTACCAGGGCGTCGTGCAGTTGAGCGGTTTCGCGCGTTCGGAAGGCGAAAAGGCCGCGGCGACCAAGGTGGCCGAGAGCGTCGCGGGCGTGAAGAAGGTGCTCAACAGCGTTGCGGTGGCGCCGGCCACCTCGATGGGCACCAAGCTCGACGACAGCCTCATCACGGGCAAGGTGAAGGCCGCGCTCATGGATGCGGCCGACGTCAAGAGCCTGCAGATCAATGTCGAGACCCGCAACGGGGTCACGCAGCTCGCCGGCTTCGTCGCGACCGCAGCAATGAAAGACAAGGCGGGTCAGATTACGGCAGGCATCGACGGCGTGAAAAGCGTCGACAACGTGCTCGTGGTCAAGCCGCGCTGACACCCGCGCTGGCATCCGCCGGGGCGGTCGTCCAGTACGCATACATGTGCACGCGACCGGTGCGCACATCGCACATGGCGCGTTTCGACTGCCCGTCCTCCACCCACTGCTTGATGTTCACGCGCGCCGGCAGCTGCACGGGCGTCAGGAACTGCGTCTCGAGCCGCGCGTCGGGTGGTGGCACGTCGATCGGACGTTCGGCCAGGCTGCGCGCCAGCGACCACATGCCGTGCGAGATCGCGCCGCGCAGGCCGAAGAAGCGCGCCGCACGGTCGTTCAGGTGGATCGGATTGAAGTCACCCGAGACGCGCGCATAGCTCCAGGCGCGGTTCAGGTCCACCGCCAGTTCCGTGAGCACCTGGCTGTCCTTCGGCGCCTTCGGTGGCCGCGGCGGGCGCCCGCCCGTCCGCTGCACGGAGTCCGGCCAGCGCGACATGAACACGCACGTTTCCCGCCAGACGGTTTGTCCGGCCCGCAGGATGTCCGTCACCATGTCGAAGGTGAGCCCGGCATCGGTCTTGCGGTAATTGCGGGCCGCAACCACGACGTTCACGGTCATGCCCGCTTCCAGCGCCCGCGGCTGCGCGATCGTGTTGGAGACGTGGATGAGTCCCATCGGGCGCAGCGGGAATGACGACAGCGCCATGATCCGCAGGTGCAGCGGCATGGCGAGCACGTGCGGATACGTGATGGGCACGTAGCCGTTGCGCACGTCGGAGGCGTCGAAGGCGCAGACCGACGCGTACTTCGCGACGGCCTGCGGCTCGATCAGCACCTTGTCGAGCCGCACCTCGAATTCGGTCGGCTCGTCGAGCGAAAGAATGTCCGGACGGCGCGTCAGCAGGACCCGCGGATAACTCGCCAGTCCGGAAGGCAGCTTTGACAGCTTGAGGTGGACCGTCCGGGTCGTCACCTCAGGGCTGGACCTGGTTGATGACGACGTCCAGGTTCTCGCTGCCGCCCTTCTTCTGCACTGCGCGGCCGATGAGGTCGCCCGTGGCAGTGACTGCCGTGCCGCCATAGGCGACACGCGCGACGATCTCGACGTCGTTCACCGACGACAGGTCGCGTCCCGCGATCATCGTGTCGGCGTCGCTCAGGACCACGACCGCCGGCAAGTCGTCCGTGGTGATGCGCGTCGCAGCGATCGGCGGGCCGGGAATGCCGGGCTCGCGGGCGGCGACGAACAACGTGGTGCCCGGCTTCACCTTGCTGGCGAGCGACGGGTCGACCTTCACGCTGATGCGAATCGTGCGGCCCGTGGGTGCGCTCGCGCCTTCCATGCCGCCGCCCATGGGTCCTGCGCCCATGCCACCGCCAGCGGCCGCCATGGCCGGGCCAGCGGCACCGGCGCCTGCCGGAACGTCGACGCCGAGTTCCTTGAGCTGGGTGGCGATCACTTCACGAATCTCCGGGGGCGGATTGCCCTCGAGGAGCTTCGTCCAGTTCTTCTTCGCGGTCTCGTTGTCACCGGCGCGAACGGCGATCACGCCCTGGTACCAGAGCGCCTTCTGGTTGCCCGCATCCGCGGCGAGCGCGTCGTCGATGATCGCCTTGGCGCGCGGCTGCACGGCCGGGTCATCCGTCAGGACGAGCGCCTCCGCGAGGTCGAGCTGCAGGTCGATGTCCTTCTGTGGCGCCAGCGCGTTGGCCTTTTCGTAGGACTCCGCGGCCTTCACTGCGTTACCGCCCACCAGGTACGTGCGACCCAGCATGCGCCAGCCTTCACGATCGTTCGGGTCCTTGGCGAGCCGGGCTTCGAGCGTGGCGGTCACCTCGTTCATCGCTCCGTCCGCACCCATCTCGCCGTGTCCCGCGGGCAACGCCTCGGCCGACACCGGGTTGTCCCAGGGGAAGTTGTTCACATTCGCGTACAGGCCAACGGCGCCCAGGCCGATGGCGACCGCCAGCGCAAAAGCGAGCGGCGCTGCTTTCGGCACGGCGGGCTCGCCCTTCACTGCGGCAGGCTGCGGTCGCAGCAACGGATAGAGCACGAGCGCGATGGCCGCAAGGATCATCAGCGCGACGACGACGAGAAATACAGACGGCATCACGATTGTCCAGCCTCCGGGCCGTCCGCATCCGCCTGCGCTGCCTGCTTGCGGATGAATCGGATGCCCACGAACGTTCCTAAAAGCAGCAGCAGCACGGGTGCTGCCCAGAGCAGGTAATTGACCGGCGTCATGCGCGGCTTGTACAGCACGAAGTCGCCGTAGCGATCGACCATGAAGGTGCGGATCTCGTCGTCCGTCTTGCCGGCGGCGATCATCTCGCGAACCTCGCGACGCAGGTCCTGGGCCAGCGTGGCGTTCGAATCGGCGATGGTCTGGTTCTGGCACACGAGGCACCGCAACTCGCGACCGATCGTCTCGTAGCGCGCCTGCAGCGCCGGGTCGTCGAAAGCGCGCTCGGTGTCGATGGCGAGCGCCGGAACCGCGAACGCGACCAGCAACGCCACGAGCACGGTGCGGGCGAAACGCGAAAAGTACAGCAACGTCATGTCGTTCATCCCCCGGCCGGCGCGATGCCGGCGTTGGCCGCCTGGATGCGCGGCAGAAATTCCTTGGTCCAGACTTCCATCGTCATGGGCGCGATGTGCTTGAACAGCACCTTGCCGTCCGGGCCGATCAGGAACGTTTCCGGGGCGCCGTAGACGCCCCAGTCGATCGCCACGCGACCTTCAGGATCGGAGGCGACGACTGCGTAGGGATTGCCCAGCTGTCGCAGCCATTCCTTCGCCGCGGCGTTGTCGTCTTTCCAGTCGAGGCCGATGATCGGCACCACTCCGGTCCTCGAGATCGCGAGCAGCGTGTCGTGTTCCTCGCGACAGCCGCCGCACCACGTGCCCCACACGTTCAGCACCCAGGTCTTGCCGGCCAGTTCCTTCGAAGCGACCGGATAGTTCGGGTCCTGCAGGCTCGGCAGCGTGAACTCCGGCGCCTGCTTGCCGATCAGCGGAGACGGCACATAGGACGGGTCGCGCTGCAGGCCCACGAACAGGAACACACCGAGCAACGCGGCCAGTGCGAGTGGTACGCCAAACTTGAGCATGTCGAACTTCCCGGAAAGTTAGGTGGCTTTCGCCGTCTTGGCCAGGCCGGCCTTTTCGTCGGCCTCGGACTTGCGCGTGCGATAGCGGCGATCGGTGATCGCGATGAAGCCGCCGATGGCCATCACCAGTGCCCCGAACCAGATGAAGCGCACCATCGGCTTGTACTGCACGCGCACGCTCCAGGCGCCCCCGCCCAGGTCGTCGCCCATGGCGACGAACAAGTCGCGGTTCCAGTTCACCTGGATGCCGGCCTCGGTCATCGGCATGGTGCGCACGCGGTAAACGCGCTTCTGCGGATTGAGCCTGGCGATGAGCTTGTCGCCCTCGGTGATCGTGAAGTGCGCCTGCGTCGCGTCGTAGTTGGGGCCGGCCACCTGTTCGAGGCTTTCGAAGTTGAACTTGTAGCCCTGCAGTTCGATGGACTCGCCCGGCTTGAGCGCCATGTCCTTCTCGATGCGATAGGTTTGCACCACGGTGACGCCGATGCAGAACATGGCGACGCCGATGTGCGCGACGGTCATGCCGAGCACGCCCCGCGACAGCGACTGCTTCTTGCGCAGGCGCTGGAACGGTTCGTACAGCGACGACAGGATGACCCAGAACGCCGCCGTGAGGCCGACCGACGCCATGAAGTTGAAGCCGTCGTAGGCCACGATCGGAATGGCGACGCCGGCAACGATCGCGACGGCGAGCATGGTGACCAGCGCTTTCTTCTTCTCTTCGAGCTTGGCGTGCTTCCAGGATGCGTGCATGCCGACCGCGAGCAGCGCCATCAGGGGCAGCGTCGGGATCAGGAACACGACGTTGAAGTACGGCGGCCCGACCGAGATCTTGCCCATGTTGAGCGCGTCGAGGAACAGCGGGTACAGGGTGCCGATCAGGATCAGCGCCGTGGTCACGAGCAGCAGCATGTTGTTGAACAGCAGGAAGGACTCGCGCGAGACCACGTCGAAGCCGCCCTTGGCGCGCAGCCCGGGACCGCGCCAGGCGTAGAGCGCCAGCGAGCCGCCGACGCAGATGCCGAGGAATGCGAGGATGAAGAGGCCGCGGCTCGGGTCGCTCGCGAAGGCGTGCACCGAAACCAGCACGCCGGAGCGCACCAGGAACGTGCCGAGCAGGCTCAGCGAGAACGCGATGATCGCAAGCAGCAGCGTCCAGCTCTTGAAGAGCCCGCGCTTCTCGGTCACTGCCAGCGAATGGATCAGCGCCGTGCCGACGAGCCAGGGCATGAACGAGGCGTTCTCGACCGGGTCCCAGAACCACCAGCCGCCCCAGCCGAGTTCGTAGTACGCCCACCAGCTGCCGAGCGCGATGCCGCACGTGAGCATCATCCAGGCGACCGTCGTCCAGGGACGCGTCCAGCGCGCCCATTTCTCGTCGAGCTTGCCTTCGAGCAGCGCGGCAACGGCGAAGGCGAACGCCACCGAGAAGCCGACGTACCCGAGGTAGAGCATCGGCGGATGCACGGCCAGCGCGAAATCCTGCAGCAGCGGGTTCAGGTCCTGTCCGTCCTGCGCGGCCGGAATCAGGCGCTCGAACGGATTGGACGTGAACAGGACGAAGGCCTGGAAGCCGACGCTGATGACGCCCAGCACGCCGAGCACGCGCGCGGCGAACGTTTCCGGCAGGTTCTTGCTGAACATCGCGACGGCGATCGACCACGCGGAGAGCGACAACGCCCAGAGCAGCAGCGAGCCTTCATGCGCGCCCCAGACGGCCGAGAAGCGGTAGAAGGTCGGCAGCGCCGAATTGGAGTTGTTCGCGACGTACAGGACCGAGAAGTCGTTCTTGTAGAACGCCCAGGCCAGCACTGCGAACGAGAGCGCGACGAAGACGAACTGTCCGGCCACCATCGGCCGGGCTGCAGCCATCCAGCGCCGGTTCCCCGCCATGGGTCCGGCCAGGCCGAAGAAGGCCTGCGCGCAGGACAACAGCAGCGCGAGGATCAGCGCAAACAAACCAAGTTCGACGACCATGCGGTAAATGCTCCGGTGCGGGGCTGGCTGGACTCAGTGCGGGACGATCAGGTGCTGCCGGGCGCGGCTGGCGCCGCAGCGGCCGCGGCCGCATTGGATGCGTCCATGTGCGGCTTCAGGCTGTCCGCGACTTCGGGCGGCATGTAGTTCTCGTCGTGCTTGGCCAGCACTTCTTCGGCGACGAAGCGGTTGCCATCCATCTTGCCGCGCGCGATGACGCCCTGCCCCTCGCGGAACAGGTCGGGCAGGATGCCCGTGTAGCTCACCGGGACGTCTGCTGGTAGTCGGTCAGGGTGAAAGTGACTTCCATGCTGCCCGACTCGCGCTTGAGGCTGCCGTTCTCGACCAGCCCGCCGACCCGGATGGACCGGGACTCCGGCGCTTCGCCGGCGTGCACCTGGGTCGGGCTGTAGTAATAGAGCAGGTTCTGGTTGAAGGACTTCAGTGCAAAGGCGGTGGCGATGCCGACGCCGGCCACGATGGCGACGACGGTGACCATGCGCTTCTGTCGTGGTGTCATGACGATCTCTCCCGGGCAAGTTCGTTGCGCCGCTTTGCGGCGGTCTGTGCTTCGGCTTCGGAACGGCGGGCCGCCCACCAGTTCCAGAGCAGGATCAGGGCGGTGAGCCCATAGGCAGGCCACACGTATTCCGCGTAACCCCCCATCTCAAGAAACTTCTGTAAGTCCATGATTATGCTGCTTCTTTAAGCCAGTTTGCATTGCGCTCGCGGCGCAGGATCTCACCGCGCAGGCGACGCGACACCGCCCAGCCGAAGTACAGCTGGAACCCGGCAATCATGATGAACAGCGGGATCAGCATCGCCAGCTGGATCGACGGCTTGTCGAGCTTGGTGACGCTGGCCGGCTGGTGCAGCGTAGTCCACCAATCCACCGAGTAGTGGATGATCGGCACGTTGATGACGCCGACCAGCGCCAGCACGGCGCTGGCCCGGTCGGCCCGCTGGGGGTCGTCGAACGACGCACGCAGCGCCATGTAGCCGAGGTACAGGAACAGCAGCAACAGTTCCGAGGTGAGCCGGGCGTCCCAGACCCACCACGTGCCCCACATCGGCTTGCCCCAGATCGAGCCGGTCGCCAGTGCCAGGAACGTGAAGGAGGCGCCGATCGGGGCGCAGGCTGCCGCGGCCGCGTGAGCCAGCTTGATGCGCCAGATCAGGCCGACGCCGGCCGCCACTGCCATCACGACGTACGTGAACATCGACATCCAGGCGCTCGGCGCGTGGACGTAGAGGATGCGGAAGCCGTCGCCCTGCTGGTAATCGGCAGGCGCCTTGACCAATCCCCACCAGGTGGCGAGGAGAATCAAAGCCAGCGACGCCCAGCCGAACCAAGGGGCGATCGTGCCCAGGATGCGGTAGGCGTGTGGCGGCGATGCGAGCTTATGGAACCAGGTCCACGACATGTTGATCCTCTTGACCGGTCAGCGTGCGTTGCGTTCAGTGGATTGCGTCAAATACTTGTCAATTCTCGACGCTGATACGGATCGCCGCAGACATTGCGAGCGGTCCGAGACTCAGCGTCATGAAAAAGATCGCTGCCAGCAGCTGCAGCGGACCGGCCGGGGAGTCCCCGTCCATCTGCATGGCCACGGCGCGCGAGCCGAAAATCAGCAGCGGCATGGCGAGCGGCAGCACCAGCAGCGACAGCAGCACGCTGCCCCGGCGCACGCCCACGGTGAGCGCCGCGCCGATGCCGCCCAGGATGCTGAGCGTACCCGGTACCGAGCAGCAGCGAAAGCATCAGTACGCCCCATGCGCTGGTCGGCAGGCCGAGGCCCGTGCCGACGATCGGCGACATGATCACGAGCGGCAGGCCCGTCAGCACCCAATGGGCCGCGACTTTGGCCAGCAGCAGGTAGCCCGAGGGGCTGGCCGGAGAGTACCCATTGTTCCGTGGTGCCGTCCTCGACGTCGGCCCGGAACAGGGCTTCGAGCGCGAGCAGCGAGGCCAGCAAGGCCGCCACCCAGACGACGCCGCCGCCGATCTCACGCAGGGCCGAAAGGTCCGGCGTGGTGGCGAGGGGGAACATCGTCGTGACGACCACATAAAAGATGAGTGGCTGGGCCACTTCGTCCCAGCGACGCCAGGCCAGGGTCAGGTCGCGCTGGAAGACGAGCTTGGCCGCCGCGATCGTCGGGGTGCGCACGGCGGTCATGGCTCGAGCTCCAGTTTGCGCAGGCAGGGCGCGTCGTCGAGCAGGCGTTGATGGGCCGCGGCGATGGCCAGGCCACCCCGCTCCACGTGGTCGACGATCAGTTCTTCGACCAGCTTGATGCCGGCGGTGTCGAGGTTGGTGACCGGCTCGTCGAGGATCCAGAGGGCCGCATCCGCGAGCAGCAGGCGTGCCAGCGCCAGGCGGCGCTTCTGGCCGGCCGACAGGGAGCGGGCCGGCAGGTCGCCGCGGGACAGGATGCCGACGCGGTCGAGGGTCGCGTCGATGGTCTCCGCCGTGAGCGTCGTGCGCAGGCCGGCAAGGAACTTGAGGTTCTCGCGGGCCGTCAGGTCGCCCTTCAGGGAGTTGAGGTGGCCGAGGTGGCCCAGTTCGAAATTGAATTCGTCGCGGCGGCCGCGGATCGACTTGCCGCGCCACAACAGCTCGCCGGTTTCAGCGGGCAGCAGGCCGCAGATCACTCGCAGCAGCGTGGTCTTGCCGACGCCGTTGGGACCCGTGACCTTGAGGAACTCGCCGGGGCGGACTGAGAAAGACACGTCACGCAGGATGTGCCGGTCCCCTCGCCACGCGTTGATCTCGCGGGCCTCGAATACGGCCCCGTCGAATGTCATCAAGCCTCCGCGCGAATTGCCTGTTTTTCGCCCTGATTGCATGTTACAGGGTCGCGATTCGGCGCGAAGTCTAGCAAAACAGACTCATTCCAAGGTCGGGGATTGCCGCAGTCACTCTGCGGGTTCTAGCCGGACGAGATCCGTCCCTTCCTCGACCCGCTGACCCGTCTGCACCTTGACTTCGACGACGTTTGCAGGCCAGGGCGCCGTGAGCGAGTGTTCCATCTTCATGGCCTCGAGCACGAGCAGCACGGCGCCTTTGGCGACCGTCTGGCCCACCTGCACGCGCACGTCGAGGACGTGTCCAGGCATCGGCGCCCGGAAATGTCCTTCGTGCTCCGCGGAAACGCGATGTTCCGCGCCGGTGTCCTCGACGAAATCGAAGCGCAGGCAGTGCCGGCGCACGATCAAGCGGCCGTGATCCAGTTCGACGCGCGCTCGCACCGGGTGACCGTCGATGTAGCCCTCGAGCACGTCGCTCGCGGGGCGTCGCAACGCCACGCGATGCGACTTGCCATCGAGCACGACGGCCACGCCGTCGGTCTCGCGCCGGAACGAGAGCCAGTGCTGCAGCGGCTGGGACTCTGCAATCGACGCGGGCGCGCCGTGCGTGTCGAGCCGCAAAGCGACCCGGACGCTGGCCGGCCCGTTCAGCCGGAAGCCCGTGGCCGCTTCCCACGGACTGGCCGCGTAATGGGCAGCCCCGAGATCGTCGCCCGGCATCGACTGCAATCGAGCCGCAGCGGCAATCAGCCAGGCGGCGTGGATCTCGTGGGCTTCGACGCCCGGCGCGAGCGAGGGATCGGTTTCGAGCAGTCGCGTGCTGACGTCGCCCGCTCGCACGGCAGGCGCGCCGAGGATCTGCCAGAGGAAGCGCGCGTTGGTGCGCACGCCTTCGACCTCGGTGGCTTCGAGGGCGTGCTGCAGCTTTTCGATCGCTGTCGCGCGGTCGGGTGCCCAGACGATCAGCTTCGCAATCATCGGGTCGTAGTGGACCGTGACTTCGTCACCCTCCTCCACGCCGGCGTCGATGCGCACGTCCTGCGTCGCGGCGGGAAAGCGCAGCCGCGACAGGCGTCCCGTGGACGGCAGGAAGCCGCGCTCCGGATCTTCGGCATACAGCCGCGCCTCGACCGCGTGGCCGCGGCGCGGGATCGCCGCCTGTTCCAGCGGCAACCGTTCGCCCGAGGCGACCCGCAGTTGCCATTCGACGAGGTCGAGCCCGGTGATCATTTCGGTGACCGGATGCTCGACCTGCAGGCGCGTGTTCATCTCGAGGAAATAGAACTCGGCGCCGTCGTACAGGAACTCGACCGTGCCGGCGCCGCGATAACCGACCGCCTTGGCCGCCGCCACCGCCGCTGCGCCCATCGCCGCGCGCGTCGTGTCGTTCAGGCCGGGGGCCGGGGCTTCCTCGATGACTTTCTGGTGCCGACGCTGCAGCGAGCAGTCACGCTCGTACAGGTGCACCGCGTTGCCATGCGCGTCGGCGAACACCTGGATCTCGACGTGCCGCCCCTTTTCGACGAAGCGTTCGAGCAGCACTCGATCGTCGCCAAACGACTTTGCGGCTTCGCGGCGCGCACCGGCGAGCGCTTCGTCGAAGTCGGCTTCGGCGCGCACGATGCGCATGCCCTTGCCGCCGCCGCCCGCGGTCGGCTTGATCAGCAACGGGAACTTCAGCTTGCGGGTCGCTGCGAGCAGCTTGGCATCGGACTGGTCGTCATCGTCGTAGCCCGGCAGCACCGGCACGCCGGCGGCGGCCATCAGTCGGCGCGCCTCGCTCTTCGAACCCATGCGGTCGATCGATGACGCGGGCGGGCCGATGAACACGACGCCGGCCGCCTCGCAGGCGCGGGCGAAGTCCGCGTTCTCGGACAGGAACCCGTACCCGGGGTGAATCGATTCGCAGCCGTGCTGCTTCGCCACCGCGAGCAGCTTGTCGCCGTCGAGGTAGCTTTCGCGGGCGGCGGCAGGCCCGATGCAGACGGCCTCGTCCGCCATCCGCACGTGCAGCGCGCCACGGTCGGCTTCCGAATACACGGCGACGGTGCGCAGACCCAGCCGTCGCGCGGTGCGAATGACGCGGCAGGCGATCTCGCCGCGGTTGGCAATCAGGACGCTCTTGAGCATGGCTCGCCTCACATCCTGAAGATGCCGAAGGGGGTCTCGCCTTCGTCGGGCCGGCACGTGGCCGCCGCGAGCGCGAGGGCCAGCACGTTGCGCGTGTCGGCCGGGTCGATCACGCCGTCGTCCCAGAGCCGCGCGCTGGCGTACGTCGGGTGACCCTGGGTTTCGTACTGGCCACGGATGTCGTCGCGGAACTTCTGTTCGTCGTCCTGCGGCCACTCCTCGCCCCGGCGCTGCAGGCCTTCGCGCTTGACGATCGCCAGCACTGTCGCGGCCTGCTCGCCGCCCATCACCGAGATGCGCGAGTTGGGCCAGGTCCAGAGGAAGCGGCCGCCGTACGCGCGACCGCACATCGCATAGTTACCCGCACCGAACGAACCGCCGATGATCACGGTGAACTTGGGCACGGACGCGCAGGCCACCGCCGTCACCATCTTGGCGCCGTCGCGGGCGATGCCGCCGGCTTCGTACTTGCGGCCGACCATGAAGCCGGTGATGTTCTGCAGGAACACGAGCGGCACGCGCCGGCGATTGCACAGCTCGATGAAGTGCGCGCCCTTGAGCGCAGCCTCGGAGAACAGCACGCCGTTGTTCGCGATGATGCCCACCGGGTAACCGGCGATCCGCGCGAAGCCGCAGACGAGCGTCGTGCCGTAGAGTTCCTTGAATTCGTCGAATTCGGACGCGTCGACGAGGCGCGCGATCACTTCGCGCACGTCGTAGGGGTGACGCGTGTCCCGCGGCACGACTCCGTACAGCTCTTCGGCGGCATAGAGCCGGTGCGCGGGCCGGCTCGGGCGGTGGCTTCGAGCCCGTGCGGTTGAGGTTGGCCACCAGGCGCCGCGCCATCCACAGCGCGTGCGCATCGTTGTCGGCGAGGTAATCGACGACGCCGGACTGCCGTGCGTGCACGTCGCCACCTCCGAGCGTCTCCGCATCGACGCGTTCGCCCGTGGCGGCCTGCACCAGCGGCGGACCACCCAGGAAGATCGTGCCCTGTTCGCGCACGATGATCGCCTCGTCGCACATCGCCGGGACGTACGCGCCACCTGCCGTGCACGATCCCATCACCACGGCCAGCTGCGGGATCCCGCGCGCCGACATCTGCGCCTGGTTGTAGAAGATGCGGCCGAAGTGTTCGCGGTCGGGGAAGACGTCGTCCTGCCGCGGCAGGAAGGCGCCGCCCGAATCGACGAGATAGATGCAGGGCAGGCGATTCTCGAGCGCCACTTCCTGTGCGCGCAGGTGCTTGCGCACGGTGATCGGGTAATACGTGCCGCCCTTCACCGTCGCGTCGTTGCCGACGATGACGCATTCGAGGCCCGACACGCGGCCGATACCGGCCACGACACCGCCGCTCGGAATCCAGTCTTCGTACAGGTCGTGACCCGCGAGCTGGCCGATCTCGAGGAACGGCGTGCCCGGATCGAGCAGCCGGTCGATGCGATCGCGCACCAGCAGCTTGTCGCGGCTCTCGTGCTGGGCACGTGCCGCCGCGGGGCCGCCCGCGCGGACCTTCGCCGCGAGTTCACGGAGTTCGGCGGCCAGCGCGCGATTGACGGCCTCGTTGGCCGTGAACTCGGCGCCATGCCGGTCGATACGGGTCTGCAGCACGCTCATGCTTCGAGTCTCCCCTTGCGCGGTGCGCGGATCAGCGGCGTTCGAGCGCGGCCAGGATGCGCTCCGCCTGCTTGACGTGCGGTCGGTCGATCATGCGGCCGTCGAGCGCCACGGCGCCCTGCCCGCCCGCCGCGGACATCAGCTCGATGACGCGACGTGCCCAGGTCACCTCGTCGCTGGTCGGCGTGAACGCAGCGTGAATCGGCGCGAGCTGTGCCGGATGGATCGCGAGCTTGCCGACGAAACCGTCGCGACGGGAGGCCTGCGCCCGGCGCTCGACGGCGGCGACATCCTGGAACTCGATGTCGGTCGTGTCGTACGCAGCGATCCCTGCGGCGGCGGCCATCAGCAGGCACGACGAGCGCGCCAGCCGGAACGTGAATTCGAAGTCGCCCGCGGCTGTTCGGTTGGCCGAGGCACCGACGTCGGCGGCCAGGTCTTCGGCGCCCCACGTGTAACCGATGACTCGCGCCGGAGGTGCCGTGAAGGTCGAACCGCTCAGCACGGCTTGCGCGGTCTCGGTGATCAGCGCGATCACCTTGATGGCGCCGCACGGGTGGCCGTGCTGGACCTCGAGCGCTTCGAGCCAGTGATCGAGCCGGTGCAGGTCGGCGCCAGTGCGCGCCTTCGGCAACACGATGCCGTCGGGTCGTGCCGCGACCACGGCGGCGAGGTCGGGGAGCGCATCGTCGGTCTGCACGGGATTGATGCGCACCCACAGCGGGATCGATCGCCCGGTCGTGCGCAGCAGGTCGGCCACGTTGAGCCGTGCCTGCGGACGCGTGGCCGGCGTCACTGCGTCTTCGAGATCGCAGATCACGGCATCGGCGCCGCTCGCCAGCGCCTTCGCGAATCGCTCCGGCCGGTCGCCCGGCACGAACAGCATCGAACGCATCAGGCCACTCCTGCCGGCAGCTTCTTCATCAGCGCCATGCGCTTGCACACGGCCACTTCTTCGTTGCGCTGGTTGAAGCAGCGGTGGACGAACGTGACGATGCCCGCGCCGGGACGCGACTTGCTCTCGCGCATCTCGTGCACGATCGATTCGGTGCGCAGGGTGTCGCCGATGAACACGGGCCTGGGAAAGCGGACCTCGTCCCAGCCCAGATTCGCGACGGTCGTGCCGAGCGTGGTGTCGGCGACGGAGACGCCGACCATCAGGCTCAGCGTGAAGCAGCTGTTGACGATGCGCGTGCCGAACTCGGAGGACTTCATGTACTCCTCGTCGAGGTGCAGGGCCGCCGGGTTGTGCGTGAGCGCGCTGAAGATGAGGTTGTCGGCCTCGGTGACCGTGCGGCGCAGCACGTGCTCGAACCGCTGGCCCACGCTGAACTGCTCGTAATACAGACCGCCCATCGGCATCGTCGTCTCCCCTGTGCGTCAGGCCGTCGCCGCGAACAGCTCGCGACCGATCAGCATGCGGCGGATCTCGCTGGTGCCCGCGCCGATCTCGTAGAGCTTCGCGTCGCGCAGGATACGCCCGGTCGGGTAGTCGTTGATGTAGCCGTTGCCGCCCAGCGCCTGGATGCCGTCCAGCGCCACCTGCGTCGCCTTTTCCGCGGCCAGCAGGATGCAGCCCGCCGCGTCCATGCGCGTGGTCTTGCCCGCGTCGCAGGCCCTGGCCACGGCGTAGACGTAGGCGCAGCACGAGCTGAGCGTCGTGTACATGTCGGCCAGCTTGCCCTGCATCAGCTGGAACGAGCCGATCGGCGCGCCGAACTGCCTGCGCTCGTGCACGTAGGGCACGACGCAATCGAACACGGCGCGCATCAGTCCCAGCGGCCCGCCGGCGAGCACGACACGCTCGTAGTCGAGGCCGCTCATCAGGACGCGGGCGCCCTGTCCCACCTGTGCCAGCACGTTCTCGGCCGGGCACTTCGCAGTCCTGGAACACGAGTTCGCAGGTGTCCGATCCGCGCATGCCGAGCTTGTCGAGCTTCTGCGCGGTCGAGAATCCCTTGCAGCCCTTCTCGACCAGGAACGCCGTGACGCCCTTGTGCCCGGCGCTCGGGTCGACCGTGGCGTACACGACCAGCGTGTCGGCGATCGGCCCGTTGGTGATCCACATCTTGTTGCCGTTCAGCACGTAGCGGTCGCCCTGCAGCCGCGCGTGCAGGCGCATGCTCATGACGTCGGAGCCGGAGCCGGGTTCGCTCATGGCCAGCGCACCCACGTGTTCGCCCGAGAGCAGCTTCGGCAGGTACCGTTCCTTCTGCGCCTGCGTGCCCCAGCGATGGATCTGGTTGACGCAGAGGTTCGAGTGCGCGCCGTACGACAGCGCCACGCTGCCCGAGGCGCGACTGATCTCTTCCATGCAGATGACGTGCGCGAGGTAACCCATGCCGGTGCCGCCGAACTCCGGCGCCACCGTGATGCCGAGCAGGCCGAGGTCGCCGAACTTGCGCCACAGGTCCATCGGGAATTCGTTGTTGCGATCGATGTCGGCCGCACGGGGCGCGATCTCGGTGGCGGCGAAGCTGCGCACCGTTTCCCGCAGGAGGTCGATGTCCTCACCCAGGCCGAAGTCGAAGTCGAACATGGCGGTCACCCCGGTGTTGCGTGGTCGGTCGATGCGCTCTATATTGTCCGACAATCGGACTATCCGTCAATCGGGACGCGCCATGACCGAGTCGACCCCCGCCTACAAGGCCCCGCTGTTCGAGCCCCTCGCCCGCCAGCCGGCCTCGCATCGCATCTCAACGGTCATCGAGCAGAAGATCCTGCGGCGCAGCCTGCGACCGGGCGATGCCCTGCCGACCGAGACCGAGCTGGCCGAGCAGTTCGCGGTCAACCGCTCGACGGTGCGCGAGGCATTGCGCCGACTGGAATCGGCCGGGCTCGTGGGCCGCGAAGGTGGCGGCAAGCGACTCAAGGTCACTCGCCCCGGCCACGCGGAGACCGCGTCGCGCGTCGGACGCACCCTCGCCCTCGACGACGTCACGTTCATCGAATTGTGGGAGGCCATGCGCGCGGTGGCGCCCCGCGTCGCTGCACTCACCGCCGAGCAAGGCACGCGCCGCAGACGTCGCGGTGCTCGAATCGATCGTCGCGGCAGTCGAGACGGCCCGCAGCGCCGACGGCGCCGTGAACCAGGTCGTCGAGTTCTTCGGCAAGCTGGCCGAGCTGAGCGGCAACCGTGTGCTGCAACTCGCCATGCAGCCCGTCACGCGATTGCTCGCCCCTTCCCTGCGCCGCATGATCGATCGCGTTCCGCAGGGCCGCACCCGCATCCTCGTGGCACAGCGCTGCATCGTCGAAGCCATCCGCGAGCACAAACCCGACGAAGCCGAGTCGTGGATGACGCGGCACGTGCAGGACTTCCGCCGCGGCTACGAACTCGCCGGCATCGCGCTCGACACGAAAGTCGGCATCGGTACGATGGCTGATTAAGCGTATGCAGGCACGTCCAGGGCGGCACGCTGAGACGATCGCGTCCCAATGACCATCGCGGGCGCGTTGCGCTCCGCTAAACTGCGGCTCGGGCCCCGGTGGCGAAACCGGTAGACGCTACGGACTTAAAATCCGTTTCCCGCAAGGGAGTGCCAGTTCGAGTCTGGCCCGGGGCACCAGCGGTCATCACGGCCGACTCGGACCTCCGCCCAGCACGCGAGCCGGCAGCAGCACCAGCGAACGCAGGAAGGCGAACACGCCTTCGACGGCGATGCCGACCAACCTGAACGGCAGCGAAATCAGCCACACGAGCGGCCACAGCAGCACCGCCAGGATGGCGAGCGGCCAGCAGACGACGAGCAGCAGCAGCCAGAGCAGGAACTTGAGCATTGGCGTGTCCTCCACGCCCGCCAATCTACACGCCGCGCCTGGCTTCTCCCATGTATCCATCGCACGCAGCACACGGTTCGGCCCGTCGCAGGGCGATTCCCGAGCGTTGGTTCATGCGGACTGATGAACTAAGCTCTGGCACACCGTCCAACCGACGGCTGCCGGAGCCCCCATGATCGAACTGTTCACGGCCGCCACCCCCAACGGCCACAAGATCTCCATCGCGCTCGAAGAACTGGCGCTGCCCTACGACATGCGCGTGCTCGACTTCGCCAAGGGCGAGCAGAAGGAACCGTGGTTCCTGCAGATCAACCCGAACGGTCGCATCCCGGCGATCATCGATCACGATGCGGATGATTTCGCCGTGTTCGAATCCGGCGCGATCCTGATCTACCTCGCGGAGAAGACCGGCCGGCTCATGCCGGCCGACGCGCAAGGGCCGCTCGCTCGTGCTGCAGTGGCTGATGTTCCAGATGGGCGGCGTCGGCCCGATGATGGGCCAGGCCAACGTCTTCTTCCGCTACTTTCCGGAAAAGATCCAGCCCGCGATCGACCGGTACCACGCCGAGGTGAAGCGCCTGTTCACGGTGCTCGACGGTCATCTCGCGCACAACGAGTTCCTGGCCGGCGACTACTCCATCGCGGACATCGCCAACTGGGCCTGGGTTCGCACGTCGAAATGGTCGGGCGTGCCGTTCGACGACCTGCCGCACCTGACACGCTGGGTCAACCAGATCCGTCAGCGCCCTGCCGTGCAGGCCGGCATCCTGATGCCGCCGTCGAAACTGAGCGGCTCCGAGGACGACGCCGAGAAGGCGCGCAAGTTCGTCGAGGAAGCCCGCAAGATGGTCGTCACGGGCGGACCCGCGCCGGAAGCCGAATAGCTGCAACGCCCTGCCCACCGATCCACGAATCGTCCCAAGGGGGACCCGACCATGAAACTTCACACCTCGCTCCGCGCACCGAATCCACGCCGTGTCGACATGTTCCTGATCGAGAAAGGCATCACCGGCATCGAGCGCGTGGTGTACGACCTCAACGCGGGCGAGCATCGCAGCGCGAAATTCACCGCCATGAATCCGATCGCGCGCGTGCCGGTGCTCGAACTCGACGACGGCCGCTTCCTGGCGGAGTCGCGCGCCATCTGCAGTTACCTCGAGTACCTGTATCCCGAACCGAACCTGATGGGTGTCGACGCCGAGGAACGGGCCTTCATCGAGATGGCCGACCGCCAGGTCGAAATGACGTTGCTCGCGGCCGTCGCCAATCACGTGCGCCACACGCACCCGGGGCTGCTGCCGCTCGAGAATCCGCAGTTCGCCGATTACGCGGCCGAACAGGGCAAGCGCATGGTTGCGGCAGCCGCGCTTTTCGATCAACTGCTGGCCAAGCGGCCCTGGATGGCGGGCGACCGGTTCACGATCGCGGACATCACCGCGTTCTGCGGCCTCGAGTTCGCGCGGCTGGTGAAATTCCGTCCTGCCGATGCGGGCCTGAAGCACCTGGCCGACTGGCGGGAGCGCGTGGCGGAGCGTCCGAGCGCCAAGCTCTGAGCCGGGCGGACCCATGCCGAAATGTGATGGCCCCGCGTCATCCATGCGTCGGTGCAGATTGCGCTGCCGTCCTGTAGCTCTCTGATTCTGCAGGCCTTACCATCGGCCGACGGTCGCCCCTCGGCGGCACGGGGGACTTTGGTGCATGGCCGCGACTGAGCTCGACAACGACTCGACCCTCGAGCGCATCCTGGCGGAACACGCCGGGATGGAAGGACCCTTGCTGCCGATCCTGCACGCCGTGCAGGACACGGTCGGGCACATCAGCGCCGGGCACGTGGCGCGCATCGCCAAGGCCCTCAACCTGTCGCGCGCCGAAGTCCACGGCGTCGTCAGTTTCTACCACTACTTCCGGCAACACGAACCGGGCCGTCACGTCGTGCACGTGTGCCGCGCCGAGGCGTGCCAGGCCATGCACGGCGAGAAGACCGAGCAGCACGCCAAGCGCGAACTCGGCGTCGACTACGGCGGCACCAGCGCCGACGGCCTGTTTACGCTCGAAGCGGTCTATTGCCTCGGCAACTGTGCGGCGGGTCCGACGGTGATGGTCGACGAGAAGCTGTACGGTCGCGTGACGCCCGAACGACTCGCGGCGATCCTGGCCGAATGGCGGAACCGCTGATGACCGTGCGCATCTACGTCTCCCGCGATGCCGCCGCCCAGGCCCTCGGCGCCGATGAAACCACGGCAGCGCTGCAGGTCGCGGCCGCCGCGAAGGGCACCTCGATCACGCTCACACGCGTCGGTTCGCGCGGCATGGTCTGGCTCGAGCCGCTCGTCGAGGTCGAAGATGCCGGCGGACAGCGCATCGCCTATGGCCCGGTCACGGCCGACGACGTCCCGGACTCGTGCAGGCAGGCTTGTTCGACGCCGCGCCGCACCCGTTGCGACTCGGCCGCGTCGAAGACATGCCCTGGTTCGCGCAGCAGGAGCGCCTGACGTTCGCGCGCGTCGGTGTCATCGATCCCGTCAGCGTCGACGACTACGTCGCGCACGGCGGCTTCGCTGGACTGAAGCGCGCGCTGGGCATGACCGGCGCCGAGATCGTGCACGAAGTGCTGGAGTCCGGCCTGCGCGGGCGCGGCGGCGCAGCGTTCCCGACCGGCATCAAGTGGCGCACGGTGCTCGAACAGCACTCGCCGCAGAAGTACGTCGTCTGCAACGCGGACGAAGGCGACTCGGGCACGTTCTCGGATCGCATGCTGATGGAAGGCGACCCGCTCTGCCTGGTCGAAGGCATGACCATCGCCGGGCTCGCGGTCGGCGCCACGAAGGGCTACATCTACCTGCGCTGCGAGTACCCGCACGCCGGCCATGCCCTGCGTGAAGCCATCGCGGCGGCGCGTGCGCGCGGCTATCTCGGCCCCGACGTCTGCGGCAGCGGCAAGGCGTTCGAGCTCGAAGTGCGCATGGGCGCCGGCGCCTATATCTGCGGCGAGGAAACCGCGCTGCTCGAGAGCCTCGAGGGCAAGCGGGCCGAGGTGCGTTACCGCCCGCCCCTGCCGGCGATCAAGGGCCTGTTCGGCCAGCCGACCATCATCAACAACGTCATTTCGCTGGGCTCGGTGCCGATCATTCTCGAGCGCGGCGCGGCGTACTACCGCGACTTCGGCATGGGTCGTTCGCGCGGCACGCTTCCCATCCAGCTCGCCGGCAACCTGAAGCGCGGCGGACTGGTCGAGAAGGCCTTCGGCGTCACGCTGCGTGAGCTGCTCTACGACTTCGGCGGCGGCTCGGCCTCCGGTCGCCCGATCCGCGCCGTGCAGGTCGGCGGTCCGCTCGGCGCCTACCTGCCGGAATCGCAGTTCGACACTCCGCTCGACTACGAAGCGTTCGCCGCGATCGGCGCGCTGGTCGGCCACGGCGGCATCGTCGCCTTCGACGACACCGTCGACATGGCACGCATGGCGCGCTACGCGATGGAGTTCTGCGCGGTCGAGTCCTGCGGCAAGTGCACGCCCTGCCGCATCGGTTCGACCCGCGGCGTGGAGGTCATCGACCGCATCCTCCAGGGTGTCGAGAAGCAGGCGAACCTCGCCCAGCTCGAGGACCTCTGCGAAACCATGCAGCACGGCTCACTGTGCGGCCTGGGCGGCATGACGCCGTTCCCGGTCATGAGCGCGGTGAAGCATTTTCCCGGCGATTTTTCTCGCGACCGCTGAGGCTCGAGGAGCGACTGGATGTTCGCGATCAATCGAAAGGACGCGGGCACGCCGGCGGCCCAGGGTGAGTCGGTCACGCTGTCGATCGACGGCGCCGAGGTCACCGTACCGGCGGGCACGTCGATCATGCGTGCCGCAGCGGCCGCAGGCGGCGCGATCCCGAAGCTCTGCGCCACCGACACGCTGAAGGCGTTCGGTTCCTGTCGCGTCTGCCTCGTCGAAGTCGAGGGTCAGCGCGGCTTTCCCGCGTCCTGCACGACACTGGTCGCACCCGGCATGAAGGTGAAGACCGAGAGCGACAAGCTGCGCCAGCTGCGCAAGGGCGTCGTCGAACTCTACGTCTCCGACCATCCGCTCAACTGCAAGGGCTGCCCTGCCGACACGCACTGCGAACTGCAGAGCGTCGCCGCCGACCTGGGCGTGACGACGAGCCCGTACGGCTTCGACGGCGCGAACCACCAGGCGGCTCCCTGCGACGACAGCAATCCGTATTTCCAGTTCGATCCGTCGCTCTGCATCGCCTGTTCGCGTTGCGTGCGCGCCTGTGACGAAGTCCAGGGCACGTTCGCGCTGACGATCGAAGGCCGCGGCTTCGAGTCGCGCGTGGTCGCGAGCCAGGACGAGCCGTTCCTCGATTCCGAGTGCGTCTCGTGCGGCGCCTGCGTCGAGTCGTGCCCGACCGCGGCGCTCAGCGAAAAGCCGCTGGCGATCATGGGCCGGCCCGAGAAGGCCGTGACGACGACCTGCGCCTATTGCGGCGTCGGTTGCTCGTTCGAGGCCGAGGTCAAGGACGAGCAGGTCGTGCGCATGGTGCCGAGCCGCGACGGCAAGGCCAACCGTGGGCACGCCTGCGTCAAGGGCCGGTTCGCCTACGGCTACGCCACGCATGCCGACCGCATCACCACGCCGATGATCCGCAAGCAGATCACCGATCCGTGGCAGCCCGTCAGCTGGGACGAGGCGTTCACCTACGCCGCGTCCGAGTTCCGCCGCATCCAGGCGCAGTACGGACGCGAGTCCGTCGGCGGCATCACCTCCTCCCGCTGCACCAACGAGGAATCGTTCCTGGTGCAGAAGCTCGTGCGCGCGGCGCTCGGCACGAACAACGTCGACACTTGCGCACGCGTCTGCCATTCGCCCACCGGGTATGGCCTGAAGCACACGCTCGGCGAATCGGCCGGCACCCAGGCGTTCGATTCGGTGATGAAGAGCGACGTGATCTTCGTCATCGGCGCCAACCCGACCGACGGCCATCCGGTGTTCGCGTCGCGCATGAAGCGGCGGCTGCGCGAAGGCGCGAAGCTCATCGTCGCCGACCCGCGCGCCATCGACCTCGTGCGCTCGCCGCACATCGAGGCGGACTTCCACCTGCCGCTGCGTCCCGGCACCAACGTCGCGCTGATCAACTCGATCGCGCACGTCGTCGTCACGGAAGGCCTCGTCAACGAGGCCTACGTCGCCGAACGCTGCGAGCCCGCTCCATTCCAGAGATGGCGCGACTTCGTGTCGCAGCCGAAGAACTCGCCCGAAGCGCTCGCCGACGTCACCGGCGTGCCGGCCGAACTGGTGCGTGGCGCCGCCCGCCTCTACGCCACCGGCGGCAACGGCGCGATCTATTACGGACTCGGCGTCACCGAGCACAGCCAGGGCAGCACGATGGTGCTCGGCATCGCCAACCTGGCGATGGCCACGGGCAACATCGGCCGCGAAGGCGTGGGCGTGAACCCGCTGCGCGGCCAGAACAACGTGCAGGGTTCGTGCGACATGGGTTCGTTCCCGCACGAGCTCGCCGGCTACCGCCACGTGTCGGACGCGTCCACGCGCGCCCTGTTCGGCGCCGAATGGGGCGTGCAGCTCGAGCCCGAGCCCGGCCTGCGCATCCCGAACATGTTCGAGGCGGCGCTCGACGGCAGCTTCAAGGCGCATGTACGTGCAGGGCGAGGACATGGCGCAGTCCGACCCGAACACGCAGCACGTCACGGCCGCGCTCTCCGCGCTCGAGTGCCTGGTCGTGCAGGACCTGTTCCTGAACGAGACGGCGAAGTACGCGCACGTGTTCTTCCCGGGCTCGTCGTTCCTGGAGAAGGACGGCACGTTCACCAACGCCGAACGGCGCATCTCGCGCGTGCGCAAGGTGATGCAGCCGCTCGCCGGCCTGGCGGACTGGGAAGCCACCGTCGGCTTCGCACGCGCGCTGGGTTACGAGATGAATTACTCGCACCCGTCCGAGATCATGGACGAGATCGCGCGCCTCACGCCGACCTTCACGGGCGTGTCGTACGAGAAGCTCGACCGCCTCGGCAGCATCCAGTGGCCCTGCAACGACGCGGCGCCCGAAGGCACGCCGACCATGCACATCGGCGAGTTCGTGCGCGGCAAGGGCCGCTTCTACGTCACCGAGTACGTGCCGACCAGCGAACGGGTCAACGTGCGCTTCCCGCTGATCCTGACGACGGGCCGCGTGCTGACGCAGTACAACGTGGGCGCGCAGACGCGCCGCACCGCCAACAGCCAGTGGTACGAAGAGGACGTGCTCGAGATTCACCCGCAGGACGCGGAAGACCGCGGCATCGGCACCGGCGACTGGGTCGGCATCACCAGCCGCGCGGGCGAGACCGTGCTGCGGGCCACGGTCACCGAGCGCGTGCAGCCGGGCGTGGTCTACACCACGTTCCACTTCCCGGATTCGGGCGCCAACGTCATCACGACCGAGAACTCGGACTGGGCGACCAACTGCCCCGAGTACAAGGTGACCGCCGTGCAGGCGGTCAAGGTGCAGCGGCCCTCCGACTGGCAGCGCCGCTTCCACGAGCAGAACGAGCAGCAGCTTGGCCTGTTGCGCGGCGCGACGACTGCGGCGCGCTCACGGCAATGACGCGGGAAGTCGTGCAATGAACGTCGAAAGCCTGGTCACGATGGCGAACCAGATCGCCGATTTCTTCGTCTCGGAGGCCGGCGTCGACGCGGCCCCGCAGGAGATCGCTGCGCACATCACCAAGTTCTGGGACCCGCGCATGCGCACGCAGATCATTGCGCACGCAGCGGCGGGTGGCGCAGGGCTCAGCCCCGCGGCGCTGGCTGCAGCCCGCCAGCTGCAGCCTCCGGTCGTGAAAGCCGCCTCAGCGGCCGTGTGATTCCGAAAGGTTGATCGCGGCCTGCAGCGTGTTCTGCGAGCAGCATCGCGATCGTCATCGGTCCGACGCCGCCCGGCACGGGCGTGATGGCCGCAGCAACCTGCGCGGCCGGCAGGTAATCGACGTCCCCCACCAGCTTGTCGCCGACGCGGTTGATGCCGACGTCGATGACGACGGCGCCCGGCTTGATCCAGTCGCCCTTCACGAACTGCGGGATGCCGAGCGCGGCGACGAGGATGTCGGCCTCGCGGCAGAAGGCCCCGATGTCCCTCGTGCGGCTGTGGCACAGCGTCACGGTCGCATCGGCGCCCTTCTGCGCCAGCAGCGCCGCCATCGGCTTGCCGACGATGTCGCTGCGGCCGATCACGACGGCGTGCTTGCCGGCGGTCTCGATGCCCGAAACCTTGAGCATCCGCATGACGCCGGCGGGCGTGCACGGCAGGAAGCGCGGCCGTCCCTGCTGCATCAGGCCGACGTTTTCGGGATGAAAGCCGTCGACGTCCTTCGCGGGCAGGATCGCGTCGAGGATCAGCGTGGTGTCGAGGCCTTTCGGCAGCGGCAGCTGCACGAGGATGCCGTGCACGCCGGAGTCCGCATTCAGTGCCTGCACCAGCGCCAGCAGCTCGGCCTGGCCCGTGCTCGCCGGGAGCCGGTGCAGCGTGCTCTTGAAGCCCGCCTTTTCGCAGGCGATCTGCTTGTTGCGCACGTAGACGGCGCTGGCAGGGTCTTCGCCGACCAGGACGGCCGCGAGGTGCGGAATCACGCCTGTGCGCGTCTTGAGCGCGAGGGCGCCCGCGGCGGCTTCTGCCCGGGTCTGTTCTGCGATCTGCTTGCCGTCGATCACCATCGCCGTCATGAACTCGCTCCGCTCGAATTGCGTGGATCCCCGGGAGGATACAGTGGGCTGCCGTCACGCAGCCTGAAAAAGGGTGTCGTTGCCGCAGGCAGCGGCGTGTTGCCGAGGATCAGGTCGGCGCTCTTCTCCGCGACCATCATCGTCGGCGCATAGGTGTTGCCGTTGGGCACGTACGGGAAACGCGCTCGCATCGACGACGCGCAGGCCGTCGAGGCCGTGCACCCGCATCGAGCCCGGATCGAGCACTGCATCTGCGCCCGTCCCCATCTTCGCGGTGCAGGTCGGGTGCAAGGCCGTTTCGGCATCGCGCCGCACCCAGTCGAGGATCTCCTCGTCCGACTCCACGCCCGGTCCCGGCGAAATCTCGCCGCCGCTGAACTCGGCGAGCGCCGGCTGGTTGAGAATGCGCCGTGCGACGCGGATCGCCTCGACCCACTCGCGCCGGTCCTGGTCGGTGGACAGGTAGTTGAACTGCAGCGCCGGCGCTTGCCGCGGATCGGTCGAGCGGATCTGCACCGAACCGCGCGCGTCGGAATACATCGGCCCGACGTGCACCTGGTAGCCGAGGCCCTCCGTCGGCGACGTGCCGTCGTAGCGGATCGCCATCGGCAGGAAATGGAACATCAGGTTGGGGTAGTCGACGTCGTCGTTGCTGCGGCAGAAGCCGCCGCCCTCGAAATGATTGGTGGCACCGATGCCGGAGCGTCCGAACAGCCACTGCGCGCCGACGCCCAGCTTGCGCAGCCACGAGATGTGCGGGTTGACCGCGACCGGCTGCCTGCAGGCGAACTGCACGTAGACCTCGAGGTGGTCCTGCAGGTTGGCGCCGACGCCGGGCAGGTCGGCGACCGGCGGCGATGCCGAGCGGCTGCAGCAGGTCCGCCGGACCCACGCCGGACAGTTGCAGCAGCTGCGGCGTGTTGATCGCACCGCCGCACAGGATGATCTCGCCCGCACGGAACGTCTGCGGCACGCCCTTGTAGTGCGTGCATTCGACGCCGACCGCGCGCTGTGCCATCGAACACGATGCGCCTGACGAACGCCAGCGTGCGTACCGTGAGGTTCGGTCGATCGCATCACGGGGTGCAGGTACGCGCGCGCGGCGCTGTAGCGCCGGCCGCGGTAGATGTTGCGGTCGAACCTGGCGAACCCTTCCTGGCGGTAGCCGTTCACGTCGTCGGTGCGCCAGTAGCCCGCCTGCTCCGCCGCGCTGAAGAACGCCTCGAACAGCGGATTGGTCGCGGGGCCGCGCTCGAGCTTCAGCGGACCGTCGCCGCCGCGCCAGGCATCCGCGCCCGCCAGGCACGTCTCCATGCGCTTGAAGTAAGGCAGGCAGTGCGCGTAGCTCCAGCGCTCCATCCCCGGGTCGGCCGCCCAGCGCTCGTAGTCGAGCGGGTTGCCGCGCTGGAAGATCATGCCGTTGATGCTGCTCGAGCCGCCGAGCACCTTGCCGCGCGCGTGCGCAGATGCGCCGGCCGTGCATGTGCGGCTCGGGTTCGCTCGCGTAGCGCCAGTCGTAGCGTGGATTGCCGATCGGCATCGACAGCGCCGCCGGCATGTGGATCAGCGGATCCCAGATGAAATCCGAGCGGCCGGCTTCGAGCACCAGCACCGACGTGCCCGGATCGGCGCTCAGCCGGTTGGCCAGCGCGGAACCGGCGGATCCGCCGCCGACGATGATGAAATCGTAGTGACGCTTGCTCATGGGACGGCTCATGGTCGCTGCGCGGCGGCGCTCAGGCAAGCCGTGCGCCCTGCCGGCGCAGCTCCGCCTGGACCTTGCCCATGTCGATGCGGTCGAACGGCTGGTCCGTGCTTGCAGCGAGACCGCGGCCGCCACGCCAGCACCCTGCCCGCTCACGGCGCAGCACATCATGTTGCGGACGGCGGCGTGCGACACCTTGTCGCCGCCGATGCTGCGACCCGCGACCAGCAGTCCCTGCACGCCCTGCGGCACCAGCGACCGGTACGGCACGTGGAAGTACCGGCCCGTGGTCGGCAGGATCAGCAGGCCGTAGCCGTCGATGAATTCCGGGAAGATGCCGATCGAATCGTCGAAGCGACCCTGCTCGCGCACGTCGGCGGCGGTCAGGTTGTAGAGCGCGTCGATCTTGCGCGTGTCGCGGATGCCGAGCGTCATGCCGAAATTGCGCAGCTTGGCGCCTTCGCAGCCGGGCATGAAGTGCTTCAGCGCTTCGACCGCGTGCACGGCCTGCCGTCGGCCTTCCATTTCGCCGCGCGTCAGGTCGGCCGGGTCGGTGCCGTCGGCCGCGAGGTGGATCAGGTTCAGGTACGTGAGGTCGCCCTGGTCGCTCACGGCACCCCAGGTGCCCGCGATGGTCGCGAGCGACGCGGGGATCACGCCCGCCTTGACCGCCTGCTTGAACGGCTTGCGCAGGAAGGGCGAGAACATCTCGTCTTCCTTGCCGGTCGTCTCGATCTGCCACTCGCCGCCGCCCTTCCAGTCGTTGTAGGTCTGCGGATCGGCCTTCACGGCATCGATGAAGCGCTGCTTGTTGACGCCGGTCATCGAGAACATGACCGACACCGACATCATTTCCTCGCGCGGCGTCTTGCGCACCTTCGCGCCCGCGCGGGTCGCGACGTCGGCATCGCCCGTGCCGTCGATCACCCGCCTGGCCAGGATCGCCTCGCGACCGGCCTTGCTCTCGGTGATGATGCCGCGGATCTCGCCCGCCTCGACGATCGGCGCGACGAAGCTCCGGTGCAGCATCGGCTCGATGCCGGCTTCCTGCACGAGCACGTCCGCGACGTACTTGAACATCTCGGCATCGAGCGCGTGGCTCAGGGACTGCGGCTCGGGCATGGCGGCGCCCATGGCCTTGGCGCGCTGCTCGAACTCCGGGCCGATGCCCTCGCTGTCGACGGTCGCTTCGTGGCGGTACCAGGCGAAGCCCTCGACGCCCACCTGCGTGATGTTGCCGCCGAAGCAGCCGTACCGTTCGACGAGCGTGGTCTTGACGCCGGCACGGGCCGACGCGAGCGCCGCGGCCAGGCCGCCGGGACCGCTGCCGACGACCAGCACGTCCGTCTCGTGGACGACGTCGATCTCGCGTGCCGGTTCGGTGATCTTGCGCATGCTCGTCTCAGTGCAGTCTGTAGCGTTGCCCTGGAGTCTTCAGCCCACGGCCGTGCCGGGACGCAGCCGCAGTTGCTCGGCCTTCCAGTCGATCGGCTTCACTTCGGGCACGACGACGAGCCAGGCCACCAGGCCGCACAGCGCCACCACGCCCGACACGATCGACGCCGAAGTGTAGTTGCCGGTGCTTTCCACGAGATATCCCGTGACGACAGGGGCTGTCATGCCCGCGACATTGCCGACGGCGTTCTGGATACCCATCCAGCGCCCCGTGGCGCGGGGTCCGGCGAAGGTCTGGGTGACCGAAGGGTTCGACGGACTGTTGAAGCCGTCCATCACGCCGGTGAGCAGCAGGATCAACGACGCGGCCACGAGCCCCGTCACGAGCGTACTGCCGATCAGGCACAGGCCGACGCCCGCGCAACTCAGGGCCAGCGCCGTCTTGTAGGCGCGGTTGAAGCTGGCGCCGCGCTTGACCCAGCGGTCGAGCATGTAGCCGACGAGCAGGATGCTGGCCCCGTCGGCGACGAAGAATGCCGTCGTGGCGTACGTCATCATCTCGAGCGTCAGCCCGCGTTCCTTGACGAGGTACAGCGGCAGCCACGAGAACACGAAATAGAACGCGTAGTTGGAGCAGAACGTGCCGAGCATGCCGCCCCACAGCGCACGCTGGCGCAGGATGACGCCGTACGATGGGTTGTCGTCCGTGTCTGACCGCGCGCTGTCGTCGCGGCGGACGGCTGCCTGGCTCATTCGCTCGGCCTGCATGCGGCGGCGCCAGAAGAAGAGCCAGATCAGCGACGCGCACCCCATCACGACGAACATCGCGCGCCAGCCGAAGTGCAGCATGATCATGCCGCCGAGCAGCGTGCCGATGGCCGGGCCCAGCACGGCGCCGAACTGCATGGTCGCGGTCGCGAGGGCCCGCTGCGTCGGCGGCACGTTGCGGACCAGCAGGCTCAGCGCACTGGGGTAGAACGTGGCCTCGCCGGCGCCCATCAGCAGGCGCAGCACGACGAGCGATGCCAGGCCCCAGACGAGGCCGGTCGCGGCCGTGGCGAGGCTCCAGAGCGCGAAGCCCGCGGCCAGCACGATGGCCGGCCCGATGCGATCGGCCAGCCAGCCCATGACCGGCTGCAGCGGCGCGTACGCCCAGTAGAAGACGGCGAGCACCCAGCCGATCTCGCTCGGCGAGAGCTGGAGTTCGTCCTGCAGCAAGGGCGCGGCCGTGGCGATCGCGCCGCGGTCGATGTAGTTGATCATCAGCGCGAGCGACAGCATGACCACGAGGCCGGCCGGCGCACGCCCGAGCAAGGACGAATTCGGTTGCATGTGTACCCGGCTCCCCCAACTGGGTGCCGAGTGTAGCGGCATCGTGACGTTGCGCCATTGAATGAATTTGTGCGTCCAGAAAGATCGGGCTTGCGGCAGAATCGGCCCATGCCCTGCGACATCGCGCGGGGTCGAACAGGTGACCAGAGCATGAGCATGAAAGTGGCCGTCGTGACGGGTGCGGCGCAGGGTGTGGGATTCGAAACGTCGCAGCTGCTGGCGACGCTCGGCTACCACGTGGTGATGACGGACGTGCAGCCGCTGGACGGTCCCGTCGCCTGCCTGCAGGCCGGGGGCGGCAAGGTCGAGGGCATCGTGGGCGACGTTTCGTCCGAGGCCTTCGTCGAATCACTCGCGGCCCGGGTCGCCCAGGCGCACGGCGCAGCCGACGTGCTCGTCAACAACGCCGGCATCAGCATGATCCAGCCCGCGGAAGACACCACGGCCGACCAGTGGCAGCGCGTGATGAACGTGAACCTGCTCGGGCCGTTCCTGCTCTGCAAGCACTTCGGGCGGCAGATGCTCGCGCGCCGCTCCGGCAGCATCGTCAACGTCGCCTCGGTCGCGGGCCTGGGCGGCGTGATTCATCGCGCGGCCTACAACGCCTCCAAGCACGGCCTGATCGGTCTCACGCGCACGCTGGCCGGTGAATGGGGCGGCCGCGGCGTTCGCGTCAATGCCGTGTGTCCCGGCTGGATCAAGACCGAAATGGACATCAAGGACATGGGCAGCGGCGCGTACACCGACGACGACATCATCGACCGCGTGCCGATGGCCCGGTTTGCACGTCCGGCCGACGTGGCCGCGGCCATCGCGTTCCTGGCCGACAACCAGAGCAGCGCGTTCGTGAACGGCGTCAGCCTGCCCGTCGACGGCGGCTGGACCGGTGACGCAAGCTGGGATGCGCTGCGCAAGAAGACCCGCGGCTGATCCGGCACCGCCAGCACGTACGCAGACAGATCGACCTTCAGACAGGGGTGACACTCATGGTTCGATTCGACGGCACGGAGCGCAGTGTTCGCGCTCCTCGGCAGCACGGCGTGTGCAGCAATTCTCGTGGCGCCAGCGCAGGCAACGGCCACTGCTGGCGATGCGGCGCTGCTCGTGCAGACCAGCGGAGGGCAAGGTTCACGGCGTGCCAGGCCAGGGCGTGCGCGAGTTCAAGGGCATCCCTTTCGCCGCGCCGCCGGTCGGCGAGTTGCGCTTCGCGCCCCCGGCCCCGGTGCAACCCTGGCCAGGCGTGCTCGACGCGACCGCGATGCGCGATGCGTGCCCGCAGGCGCGACGCTTCAACCTCACCGAGGAAAGCAACGTCGAGGACTGCCTGCACCTCAACGTCGCGGTGCCCACGACGCCGCACAAAGGCGCGCGTCCGGTGCTGGTCTGGTTTTACGGCGGCGCCTTCGTCGGCGGTTCGACCAAGCTCTACCCGATCGACTTCCTCGCGCGCGAAGGCGACATGGTCGTCGTCTCGGTCAACTATCGGCTCGGGCCGCTCGGCTTCATGGCACACCCGGCGTTCGCCGCCGAAGCCAACGGCGGCTACGCGCTCGAGGACCAGCGTGCCGCACTGCGCTGGGTCCAGCGCAACATCGCGGCCTTCGGCGGCGACCCCGGCAACGTGACGATCGGTGGCGTCTCCGCCGGCGCGGCCAGCGTGTGCATGCACCTGATCTCGCCGGAACGCACGTCAGGCCTGTTCCAGAAGGCGATCATCCAGAGCGCCGGTTGCACCTTCAGACATGCGCAGCGTCGACGAAGGCATGCAAGACCGGCCTCGCCGTCGCCAACGTCGTGGGTTGCGACGACCCGAAGACGGCGCTGCAAGTGCCTGCGCAGCAAGCCGGTGAAGGAACTCGTCGATGCCGGCACCGTGGTTGCGGGCGCCGATTACCGCGCCTTTGCGCCGATCTACGGCAATGGCACCGTGCCGCGACAGGGTGCGGAAGCGCTGGCCAGCGGAAATTTCGTGCGAGTGCCGATCCTGAACGGCGGCGCGAGCAACGAGATGCGTCTCTATGTGGGTTACGAAGTCGAAGCCGGCGCCCAGATCACGCTCGACAACTACAAGGATCGACTGCGCGCCTTGTACGGCGACAACGTCGACACGGTGCTCGCGGCCTACCCCGCCGATCGCTATTCGTCCGTCCCCACGGCGCTCGGCAGTGCCATGTCGGACTTCATGCCGGGCGGGCGGCCTGAACAGTTGCCTGTTCCTGCGCACGGCGTGGCTCGCATCACGCTGGGTGCCGGTCTACCAGTACGAGTTCGCCGACGATGCGGCACCGCCCGTGATGGACGATCCCGGCATCGAACTCGGGGCCGTGCACACGTCCGAGATGCCGTACCAGTTCCCGGGTTTCTCGAACACGAGCGTGCTCGACGGTCCGCCGCTCGCGGCGCCGCAGCAGGAACTGTCGCAGCAGATGGTCGCGTACTGGAGCAGCTTCATTCACACGGGGCGCCCGGCGGGTGCCGGCTTGCCCGAGTGGCAGCCCTTCGATCCGTCGCGACAGGCACTCAAGCTCAAGCCGGGCGCCGTCGGCATGTTCGACGCCTCCGGCGCGCACCAGTGCCCGATGTGGGAGCGGCTCTACCCGCAGGAACTCTCGCGCTGAGGAGCAGCTAGACCGGCTGGACGGGCGGCATCGGCGTGGCCAGGCCGCCGAGCCAGTCCATGAAGACCTTCACGCGTTCGACGGCGTAGGCGTCCTGGCGGCAGATCACGCCCCACGCGCCGGGGCAGGTCACCTGGTGCTGCACGGGCTGCACCAGGCGGCCGGCGGCCAGGTCGTCCTCGGCGTAGGGTCCGTTCACCAGCGCGACACCGCGACCTTCCAGCGCGATCTCGAGCGCCACGGCGAGCGTGTCGACGACGATCGCCGGCCGGGTCGAATACTGCAGCTGCGCCGCTTCGAACCAGATGTCCCAGTTGTGCTGTTCCGAGTAGATCTCGACCAGCGGGAGTTCGAGCAGTTGCGCCGCCGTCGGCGCAGGACCGAGCTTGGCCGCGAGCGCCGGACTGCACACCGGTTTCAGCGTGTAGTCGAACAGCGGCACCCAGCGGTATTCCGGGCCCGGGAGCCTCCGGGCAGTAGACGAGCCCGACATCGGCGCTCGATTCGTCGAAGTCCCACTCGAACGCGCAGGTGCTGAGCTGCAGCCGGACGTCCGGATGACGCGCCACGAAATCGGGCAGCTTGCGCGCCAGCCAGCGGATCGACGCGGTGACGTAGGTCTGCACTCGCAGCGGCGTGCCGGCACGCGTGCGGCGCACGGTCTCGGCGCCCTCGATCAGCGTCTCGAGCGCGCGTGCGCACGTGCTTGTAGAGCAACCGGCCTTCGGCGGTCGGCACCAGCGAGCGTCCGGTGCGGGAGAAGAGCGGCACGCCCAGGTCCTGCTCGAGCACCTGGATCTGGTAGCTCACGGCCGGGTGCGTCAGGCACAGCTCCTCGGCCGCCTCGCGCACGCTTTCGCGTCGCGTCGTGGCCTCGAAGCCCTTGAGGGCATTCAATGGCGGCAGCTTCCGCAGGTCGATCTTGTTGCGCAAACGGTTCTCCGGCTCAGGGCACGAGCACGATCTTGCCTGTCTGCGCCTTGCCTAGGAAGTCGGATTGCGCCACGGCGATGTCCGCGAGCGGATAGACGGCGCGAATCACCGGATGCAGCGCACCGGTCTGGATCAGGTCCACGAGGCGGGCAAACACGGCCGGTGTCGTCACCGTGCATCCCAGCAGGCGCAGGTCCTTGAGATAGAGCGTGCGCAGGTCGAGCGGCACGACGGGTCCGGCGATCGCTCCTGCGACGGCGTAGCGCCCGCCTCGCTTCAGCACGTCGAGCAGGCCGGCGAATGCGGCGCCACCGACCACGTCGACGACGACGTCCATCGATTCGCGGCCGAGCGCGTGGACCGGATTCGCGTCGCGCTCGACGACCTGCTGCGCGCCAAGTGCGATGACGTCCCGCGCCTTGTCGCGCGTCGTCACGCCGATGACGCGTGCACCGCGCAGCCGCGCCAGTTGCACGACCGCGGAGCCGACGCCGCCCGAGGCTCCCGTGACGAGCACGCTCTCGCCCTGCGACGACGTTCGCGCGGGTGAGCAGGTTCTCGGCCGTGCCGTAGGCGCACGGGAACGAGGCCAGTTCGACGTCCGTCAAGTGCGCTCTCGATCCGCGACGCGTTGCTCGCTGGCACGGTGACGAACTCGGCAAACCCGCCGTCGCGTTCCAGCGCCGACAGTAGCCGACGTTCTCCAGCGACACCATCGGCTGGACGCAGCACCGGATCGACGAGCACGCGTTCGCCGATCCGTTGCCGCGGCGACGCCGGCGCCCACCGCGACGATCCGGCCGCACACGTCGGTGCCCTGGATGCGCGGGAAGACGAACGGGTTGCCGGCCCAGCCGCCGTCCGTCGCATCGCTCGCCGTCTGCACCGCGGCGTCGGCGGTCGCCGTCGCAACGGACTTCGAGTACCAGCCGATCCGCGTGTTGATGTCGGTGTTGTTGACGGCTGCAGCGCCGACCTGCACCAGCACCTCGCCCGCCGCGGGCGCTGGCACAGGGACATCGTCGCGGTACTCGAGTTGCTCGAGGCCACCGTGACCCTTGAGCAGGACCGCTTTCATCGTGCGCGGAATCATGGGGTGGACCTGTGCCGCGGTCATTCCCAGCCCGCCGCTGATACCCCTCGTCGGGATCACGTAGTAGTCGCCCTTGTCGGCGCAGAAGATGTGGCCTTCGGTGACGAGGCCGGTGGGCCCGTCGAACAGGCCGGTGGCGATCGAGATCCGCTCGGGCGTCCGCCTGCCAGAACAGCGTCGACCGCACTCGCGCAGAAGCCGCTGCGCGTGTTCGACGCGCGATACCAGCGCACGTGCTCGCTCGCAGCAGTGGAATCGCGTCGCGCGCTGGTGGCGGACAGGTAATGCCCGGTCTGCTTGCGACACTGCGTGCAGTGGCAGGCGATCGAGTTGCGCAACGGACCGCGCACTTCGAACGGTCTCGCCGCAGAGGCAGGAGCCGCGATGAGGGGTCATGCCGTTTCCTCGCGCGGCTTCGTACCCGGTGACGAAAGATCGGCGAGTTGCTCGATCATCGCGTTGCCGAGCTGCTCGACGTCGCGATCGCGACGCCCGCTGGTAGAAGTCCGTCACGTCGTGGCCGATGCCGATCGCAACCAGTTCCACGGGCGAGCGGGTCTCGATCCACTTCACGACGTTGCGCAGGTGCTGCTCCAGGTACCCGCCTGGATTCGCCGAGAGCGTCGCCTCGCACAACGGCACGCCGTCCGAAATCGCCATCAGGATCCGGCGCTGCTCGTTGCGGCGCAGGAGCCGCTCGTGCGCCCAGAGCAGGGCCTCGCCATCGACGTTGTCCTTGAGCAGGTCTTCCTTGAGCATCACGCCGAGGTGCCGGCGGGCGCGGCGATACGGCACGTCCGCCGGCTTGTAGACGATGTAGCGCAGGTCCGTGAGGCGACCCGGGCCTGAAGGACGGCCCGCCTTGAGCCAATCCTCGCGCGATTGCCCGCCGCTCCACCGCTGCGTGGTGAAGCCGAGGATCTCGACCTTGACGCCGCAGCGCTCGAGCGTGCGCGCGAGGACGTCCGCACAGAGCGCCGCCACCATGATGGGCCGGCCGCGCATCGAGCCCGAGTTGTCGAGCAGGACGGTGACGACCGTGTCCTTGAAATCGGTGTCTGACTCCTCGCGAAACGCGAGGGGAGCCAGCGGGTCGGTGACGACGCGAGCGAGGCGGGCCGGGTCGAGCGCGCCCTCCTCCAGGTCGAACTGCCAGCGCCGCGTCTGCCTGGCGAGCAGCAACCGTTCGAGCTTGATGGCGAGCCGTGCGACGGCTGGCGCCAACGCGCGCGACTCGCGGTCGAGGTTGCCGCGCAACTGGCCGACTTCGTCGTCCGTGCACAACTCCGTCGCACCCACGATCTCGTCGTGCGCCGTGGTGAAGACGCGGTAATGCCGGTTCGGATGATCGGAGTCGTCGTACATCGGCTCGCGCTGCATGCGCTCGCCCGAGGGCTCGGCTTCCGGTTTGCGCCCGGGCTCGTCCTTCGCGTCGAGTCGCGAACCGACGACTTCGCCCGCATTGAGTTCCGGCGCGTCCTGGTCCATGGCGCCGGCCTGCTTCTTGACCGCCCCAAGCGGGTCGGCGGCGGCTTCGTCACCGGGCACGACGGCTTCGATCGTCTTGACCGCAGACTTGCGCCGTTCCGCGGCCGCACCGAGTTCGTGGCCCAGGTCGAGGTCTTCGACGAGGTCGTGGACTGCAAATGCGTAGCGCTGCTGGTCGCCGACGCTGGCCGCGAGCGACTCGAGGCCCTCCTCGGCGCGCTTACGCAGGTCGTCCCGCCAGCGCAACATGAGTTCGGCTGCCGCGGGCGGCGGCGGCAGGCCCGTGAGCTTTTCGCGGACCAGCAGCGCCAGCGCCTGCGCCATCGGTGAAGGACGCGCGCCAAACGGCGTCGACCCTGTCTTGCGCGTCAATTGCTCGACGAGCGCCGCCGTGAGGTTCTGCGCCACACCGGCAAGGACGTTGCTGCCCAGTGACTGGCAGCGCATGTCCTCGACGGCGTCGAAGATTTCCCGCGCGCGGTGACCGGTGGGCCGGAAGCGGGCATGCAGCACCGGGTCGTGATACGCGCTGCGCAGCGCCAGGTGGTCGGCATGGCCACGAACACGGGCCGCATCGGCCTCGGAGAGCGGCCACTTCACCGGCGGCAGGCGCACCGAGTTCGACGACTGGCCGGGCAGGCTCGGGCCGAACGTCACGTCGAGTTCCTTTGCGCCCGCCAGGGCACGCGTGGTCTGCACGAGCGCACGCTCGCCGCGTTCTGCGGGAGCGAGCGGCGCCTGGTGCGGCCGGTTGCTCAAACGACCTTCACGCGGGTGATCGCCTCCGGCAATTCGGCGGCGAAGGCACGCTGGTAGAACTCGGCGACGGTCGGCCGTTCGAGTTCGTCGCACTTGTTGAGGAACGTCACGCGGAACGCGACCCCGATGTCGCCGAAGATCTGCGCGTTCTCGGCCCAGGCGATGACCGTGCGCGGACTCATCACGGTGGAGATGTCGCCGTTCATGAAGCCGTTGCGCGTCATGTCGGCCACGCGGACCATGGCCATGATCGTGCGCCGGCCTTCGGTCGTGTCGTACGCGGGCGCCTTGGCCAGCACGATCGCCGCTTCGGCGTCGTGATCGAGGTAATTGAGCGTGGTGACGATCGACCAGCGGTCCATCTGGCCCTGGTTGATCTGCTGCGTGCCGTGGTACAGGCCGCTCGTGTCGCCGAGACCGATCGTGTTGGTGGTGGCGAACAGTCGAAAGCAGGGATGCGGGCTGATGATGCGGTTCTGGTCGAGCAGCGTCAGCTTGCCGCTCGCCTCGAGCACGCGCTGGATCACGAACATCACGTCCGGACGACCCGCGTCGTATTCGTCGAAGACGAGCGCGATCGGGCGCTGCAGCGCCCAGGGCAGCAGGCCTTCGCGGAACTCGGTGACCTGCCGTCCGTCCTTGACCACGATGGCGTCGCGGCCCACGAGGTCGATGCGGCTCACGTGACCGTCGAGATTGATGCGGATCAGCGGCCAGTTCAGGCGCGCGGCCACCTGCTCGACGTGGGTCGACTTGCCCGTGCCGTGGTATCCCTGCACCATCACGCGCCGGTTGTGGCGGAACCCCGCGAGGATCGCGAGCGTGGTGTCGGGATCGAAGCGGTAGCTGTCGTCACGGTCGGGCACGTATTCGCTGTGCTGCGAAAACGCCGGCACCAGCATGTCGCTGTTCACGCCAAAGTCGCGCGCCGGAATTTCGATGTCCGGCCGCAGGGCAATGAGGTCGTCGGAAGCCGTCATCTCAGGACCCCAGGTGAATCCACGCAGCCTTGACCTGCGTGTAGCTCAGCAGGCCTTCGAGGCACTTGTCGCCGCCCTGGCCGGATTGCTTGTGGCCGAGGAACGGCATGGTGGCGTCGCCATGGTCCCAGCAGTTGACGTACAGCGTGCCGGCCTCGAGTTCGCGGACGGCGTGATGCGCCGAGCGCAGGTCGCGCGTCCACACCGATGCCTGCAGTCCGTAGATCGTGTCGTTGGCGACGCGCAGGGCGTCGTCGAGTCCGTCGACCTCGATCAGCGTGGCGACCGGCCCGAAGATTTCTTCCTGCGCGATCGTCATGCGGTTATCGACGTTGGTGAACAACGCCGGGTTGACGTAGTAGCCCGGGCGGTCCGGCACGTCGCCGCCAAACTCGAGCCTGGCGCCCTCTTCGCGACCCTTGGCGATGTAGCCGAGCACGCGCTCGTGCTGCTTCTTCGTGACCAGCGGCCCCATGTTCGTCTCGGGATCGAGCGGATCGCCGGCGACGTACGCCTTCTGCCCGCGCTCGATGAAGCGCGCCGTGAATTCCTTCGCGATGCGCTTGTCGACGAGCAGGCGCGAACCCGCACTGCAGACTTCGCCCATCACGCCGAAGATGCCGTTGATGGCGTAGGTGACGGCGCGGTCCATGTCCTCGAGGTCGGCGAGGAAGATCTGCGGCGACTTGCCGCCGCATTCGAGGCTCACGCGCTTCATGTTCGACTGGCCGGCGTAGACGAGCATCTTCTTGCCCGTCACCGTCGAGCCGGTGAACGAGATCTTGGCGACGTCGTTGTGCAGCGCGAGCGGCGCGCCGGCATCGGCACCGTAGACCGTTGACACGTTGAGCACGCCCGGAGGTGCGCCGGCTTCGACGAACAGTTCGGCGAGCAGCAGGGCCGACAGCGGCGCCTGCTCGGCGGGCTTCAGCACCACGGAGTTGCCGGCGGCGAGTGCGGGCGCGATCTTCCACGCGATCTGCATCAGCGGGTAGTTCCACGGCGTGATGCAGCCGACGACGCCGAGCGGCTCGCGCAGCGTGTAGTGGAAGGCATCGACCGCGGTCGCGGTGACCGTGCCCTCGACCTTGTCGGAGAGTTCGGCGAAGTAGCGGAACGTCAGCGCGGACTGCGGCACGTCCACGGCCACCATGTCCCGCACCGGCTTGCCCATGCACAGCGAGTCGAGCAGCGTGAAGCGCGCGGTGTGCTTCTCGATCAGTGCCGCGAGCCGATTGAGGACGTCCAGGCGATCGCGCGGAGCCATCCGGCGCCAGGTGCCTTCACGGAACGCGCGCCGTCCACTGGCGACTGCCGCGTCGATGTCGGTCGCGTCGCCCGCGGCGACCTCGCACAGCGGCTCGGCCGTGGCTGGATTGACGACGGTGAAGCGCCCGGCCCGGGCCGGAACGTGTTCGCCGTGAATGTAGTGACCGGTCGAATAGCGCAGCTCGGAGGCCAGGCGGTGCCACTCGGCGCGGCTTTGCGGAACGGACATTGGAAACCTCGGCAAATCGGGGGCCGCGGAACGTGGCGACCGGCGCGCAAGTTTAACGATTTCGGCGTCGTCGCGACCGTTCGCGTCGACTGGTTTCGCTGCGACTGCTTTTCCCGGTTGGTAGATAAAACTTTAGGCGGCTGGCCGCGCTTTTGTGCGAGTCTTGCGGGCGCCCGGACAGGTTCCCTGCCCGGCGCCGCAACCTACGGAGTGGCACGTGACTGATACCCCGACCCCGGCTCGCCGGCCGTCCGGGCGCGACGCCCGCAGGGCGCAGCGCGCGGGCCCCCTGCCCGACCACCTCCGCCCCGTGAAGCCCGGCATGGAATCCGGGCGCTACCAGCCGCTGTCGCAGGACGACGTCCAGAAGATCCACCGGACGGCGCTGCGCCTGCTCTCCGAGGTCGGCCTGGCCGACGCGCCCGAAAGTGGCGTCGAGTACCTGACCCGCGCTGGCTGCACGCTGAACGACAACGGTCGGCTGCTGTTCCCCGCCTCGCTGGTCGAAGACACGCTGGCCAAAGCCGCCCGGCACTTCGTGCTGCATGCGCAGGATCCTCGGTACGACCTCGAGCCCTGGGGCAAGCGCAGCTACTTCGGCACGGCCGGCGCGGCCGTCAACATGGTCGATCCGCGCACCGGTTACCGCGAATCGACGATCAAGGACCTGTTCGACATCGGCCGCATCGTCGACGTGATGGAGCACATCCACTTCTTCCAGCGCGCCGTCGTGCCGCGCGACATCCCGGATCCGTTCGAGATGGACTTCAACACCTGCTACGCCGCCGTGCTCGTCGACGACGAAGCACGTGGGCAGCAGCTGGGTGCAGCCGGAACACGTCGAGGCCTCGCTCGAGATGCTGCACCTGATCGCCGGCGGCGAGAAGCAGTGGCGCGAGCGTCCGTTCGTCAGCCAGTCGAACTGTTTCGTCGTGCCGCCGATGAAGTTCGCGACCGACGCCTGCAAGTGCCTCGAAGTGGCGGTGCGTGGCGGCATGCCGGTGCTGCTGCTCTCGGCCGGCCAGGCCGGCGCCACGGCACCCGCGGCTCTCGCCGGTGCGCTCGCCCAGGAAGTGGCCGAAGTCCTCGCGGGCCTCGTCTACGTGAATGCGATCAAGCCGGGGCACCCGGCGATCTTCGGCACCTGGTGCTTCGTCTCCGACCTGCGCACCGGCGCGATGTCGGGCGGCAGCCCCGAGCAGGCACTGCTCTCCGCCGCGGCCGGCCAGATGGCGCACTTCTACGACCTGACGGGCGGCACCGCTTCCGGCATGACCGACTCGAAGCTGCCCGACGGCCAGGCGGGCGCCGAAAAGGCGCTCAATCACGCGCTGGTCGGCAACGCCGGCGCGAACATGATCTACGAGTCGGCCGGCATGCACGCGAGCCTGCTCGGCTTCTCGCTCGAGAGCCTGGTGATCGACAACGACATCATCGGCGCCACGCAGCGCACGATCAAAGGCATCGAGGTCAGCGACGAGCGCCTGTCCTTCGAGACGATCAAGGACGTCTGCCTCAACGGGCCGGGCCATTTCCTGGGCAGCGACCAGACGTTGCAGCTGATGCAGACCGAGTACCTCTATCCGGGCGTCGGCGACCGCAAGAGCCCCAACGAGTGGAACGAACAGGGTGGGCTCGACGTCGCGCAGCGCGCGATGGCGAAGGTCGAGGAAATCCTCGGCCACAACTTCCCGTCGCACGTCGCCGAAGCCGTCGATGCCGAAATCCGCCGTCGCTTCCCGGTGAAGCTCGACCGGGCGCACATGCTGCCGCCGGCCGATTCGGCGGCTGCGCGGCGAGTCGGTTCGCGCTGACCGAGGGCTGAGACCGATGGCACTTCCGGGACACGCCAACGTCGTCATCGTCGGGGGCGGCATCGCAGGGTGCTCGATCGCCTATCACCTGACGCGCATCGGCATCACCGACGTGGTGCTGCTCGAGCGCAAGCAACTCACCTGCGGCACCACCTGGCACGCCGCCGGGCTGGTGGGTCAGCTGCGCGCGACGCGCAACCTCACCGAGCTCGCCAAGTACACGGCGGACCTGTACCACTCGCTCGAGGCCGAGACCGGCCAGGCGACCGGCTTCAAGCAGAACGGTTCGATCAGCGTGGCCAAGACGGCGGCACGGCTGGAAGAACTGAAGCGCGGCGCTTCGATGGGCAAGACGTTCGGCCTGCGCATCGACGAGCTCACGCCGGGCGAGATCAAGGAACGCTGGCCGTTGCTCGAAGTCGGCGACGTGGTCGGCGGCATCTTCCTGCCGAAGGACGGCCAGACCAATCCGATCGACACGACGCAGGCGCTGGCCAAGGGCGCCAAGCAGCGCGGCGCGAAGATCTTCGAGAACACGAAGGTCGAACGCATCCGCGTCGAGAAGGGCCGCGCCGTCGGCGTCGAGACCGAATCCGGCTACATTGCGGCGGACACCGTGGTGCTCTGCGCCGGCATGTGGTCGCACCGCATGGCGGCCGACATCGGCGTGGCCGTGCCCCTGCACGCCGCCGAGCATTTCTACATCGTCACCGAACCCATCGACGGCCTGCCCGGCAACCTCCCGGTCCTGCGCGTGCAGGACGAATGCGCGTACTACAAGGAAGACGCGGGCAAGCTGCTCATGGGTTGCTTCGAGCCGGTGGCGAAGCCGTGGGGCATGCAGGGCATTCCCGAGAGCTTCTGCTTCGACTCCCTGCCCGAGGACTACGATCACTTCGAGCCGATCCTCGAAGCCGCGGTGCGACGCGTACCGGCACTGGGCTCCGCGGGCATTGCGTTGTTCTTCAACGGTCCCGAGAGCTTCACGCCGGACGACCGCTATCACATCGGCGAGGCGCCCGAAGTTCGCGACCTCTTCGTCGCCACCGGATTCAATTCCGTCGGCATCGCCGCCAGTGGCGGCGTGGGCAAGGTCGTCGCCGACTGGATTCGCGACCGCCGTCCGCCAATGGACCTCGCGGACGTCGACGTGCGGCGCGTGGTGCCGTTCCAGGCCAACAAGCGCTACCTGCACGATCGCACGACCGAAACGCTCGGCCTGCTGTACGCGATGCACTGGCCCTACTACCAGTACGCCACCGCGCGTGGCGTGCGTCGCACGCCGTTGCACGACCGCCTGGTCGCCGCGGGCGCCTGCATGGGCGAGACCGCCGGCTGGGAGCGTCCCAACTGGTATTCGACGCCGGGCTCGACGCCGCATTACGAATACTCGTACGGCCGCCAGAACTGGTTCGATGCCTGCCGCGACGAGTGCGCCGCGGTGCGTGACGCCGTCGCGCTCTTCGACCAGACGTGTTTCGCCAAGTTCATCGTGCAGGGCCGCGACGCCTGTGCGGTGCTGAACCGCCTGTCGACGTCGAACGTCGACGTACCGCCGGGACGCATCGTCTACACCCAGTGGCTCAACGACCGGGCCGGCATCGAAGCGGACCTGACGATCACTCGCCTCGCCGAGCGTGAGTACATGGTCGTCACCTCGGCGATCTGCCAGACGCGCGACCTGGCGTGGCTGCGGCGGGCGATCGAAGCGCAGCCCGATGCGCACTGCACGGTGACCGACGTGACGTCGGGCATTGCCATGCTGGGTGTCATGGGCCCGCGCAGCCGCGAGCTGCTGCAGACCGTCGTCGGGCGCCGATCTCTCGAACGACGCCCATCCCTTCGGCCACTCGCGCGAGATCGAGATCGGCTATGCGCGCGTGCGCGCGAGCCGCATCACCTACGTCGGCGAACTCGGCTGGGAGTTGTACCTGCCGGCCGAGCACTGCCTCGACGTCTACGAGCAGTTGCTGGAGGCCGGCGCGCCGCTCGGACTGACGCACGCCGGCTACCACGCGATGGGGGCATGCCGCGTCGAGAAGGGCTACAAGCACTGGAGCCACGACATCGGCGACGAAGACACGCCGCTCGATGCCGGGCTCGGTTTCACGGTGGCCTGGGACAAGCCAGGCGGCTTCGTCGGCCGGGACGCACTGCTGGCACAGAAGGCCGCCGGTCCGCTGCAGCGCCGCCTCGTGCAGGTGATGCTGGACGACGCGTCGGACACGGCTCCCCTGCTCTACCACGAAGAACCGATCGTCCGTGACGGCGTGATCGTGGGCTCGATCCGCTCGGGCGCCTGGGGTCATCGACTCGGACGCTCCATCGGCATGGGTTACGTGAGCTGCGACGACGGTGTCGCGGCGGAATGGCTGGCGTCCGGACGCTGGGAAGTGGAAGTCGCCTGCCGCCGGCATCCGTGCCGCGTGCAGTTGCAACCTTGGTATGACCCGCGCAACGAGCGCATCAGGAGTTGAGCGAAGCATGAAGACGCATGCCCGGGTGATCGTGATCGGCGGCGGTTCCGTCGGTTGCAGCGCCCTCTACCACCTGACGCAGCTCGGGCTCACGGACGTCGTGCTGCTCGAGCGCGACGAACTCACGGCCGGCTCCACCTGGCACGCGGCAGGCAACTGCCCCAACTTCTCGACCTCGTGGAACGTGATCAAGCTGCAGCGTCACAGCACCAAGCTGTATCTCGACGCTGGCCGAGAAGGTCGGCTACGACATCAACTACCACGTCACCGGCAGCGTGCGCCTCGCGCACACGCGCGATCGCGTGGACGAGTTCAGGCACGTCGTCTCGCAGGCCCACGCCCAGGGCATCGAGTTCGAGATGCTGAGCCCGGCCGAGATCGTCGAGCGTCACCCGTTCGTCGACACGACCGACATCCTCGCCGGCCTCTACGATCCGTACGACGGCGACATCGACCCGGCGCAGCTCACGCAGGCGCTGGCCAAGGGCGCACGCGACGCGGGCGCGAAGATCTACCGCGGGACCAAGGTCACCTCGATCGAGCGCCTGCCGTCCGGCGAATGGCGGGTGCACACGGACAAGGGCACGATCCAGGCCGAGTCCGTCATCAATGCGGCCGGCTACCGCGGCGGTGAAATCGCGGCGATGGTCGGCGAGTACCTGCCCATCGTCACGCTGTCGCACCAGTACCTGATCACCGAAGACATCCCGGCGCTGGCCGAGCGCGGCGATGCACGCCTGCCCCTGCTGCGCGATCCGGACGTCAGCTACTACATGCGCCAGGAACGCCACGGCCTGATCCTCGGCCCGTACGAGTGGAAGGCCACGGCGCACTGGCTGGACAAGATTCCGGACGAGTTCGCGAACCAGTTGTTCGACGACGACCTCGGCCGGCTCGAGAAGTACATCGAAGCCGCGTGCGAGCGCGTGCCGATCCTCGGCACGGCCGGCGTCAAGAAAGTGATCAACGGCCCGATCCCGTATGCGCCCGATGGCAATCCGCTGATCGGTCCCGCGCCGGGATTGCCCGGCTTCTACCACTGCTGTGCGTTCACGTTCGGCATCGCGCAGGCGGGCGGCGCCGGCAAGATCATTGCCGAATGGGTCGCGCACGGGCAGCCCGAGTGGGACGTGTGGCCACTCGATTCGCGGCGCTATCTCGAATTTGCGAACGACAAGTTCGTGCTGGCCAAGGCCATCGAGACCTACCAGCACGAATACGGCATCGGCTACCCGGCCGAGGAACGAGCCGCGGGACGACCGGCCAAGACCTCGCCGGCGTACCTGCGCCTCGCTGCCAAGGGCGCGAAGTTCGGCGCCCGTGGCGGCTGGGAACGCGCCGTCTACTTCCCGCACGCCAGCGATCCGACCGAGCCGGAAGTCTCTTTCCGTCGTCCGGCGTGGCACAAGGCGATCGAGCGCGAGTGCGAGGCGGCCGAGAAGCGCGTGGCCGTGCTCGACCTGCCGGGCTTCACCAAGTTCGAGGTGACGGGCACGGGTGCCCCCGCCTGGCTCGATCACATGGTCGCCGGCGTGGTGCCGAAGCCCGGCCGCACCGCGCTCAACTATTTCCTGAACGACAAGGGCGGCATCGTCACCGAGATGACGCTGACCAACCTCGGTGCAGGCCGCTACTGGCTGATCAGCGCCGCCGCGGGCGAGAAGCACGACGAGCACTGGCTGCGCGAGCACCTGCCGGCGGACGGCTCCGTGCGCATCGACAACGTCTCGGCGCGCTACGGCTCGCTGATCGTGGTCGGCCCGAAGTCGCGCGAGTTGCTCGCGCAACTGACGCGGGCCGACCTGTCGAACGAGGCGTTCCCGTGGCTGTCGGTGCGCACGATCGACATCGGCTACACCAAGGCCGTCGCCCTGCGCGTGAACTACGTCGGCGAACTCGGCTGGGAACTGCACGTACCCGTCGAGCACGTGCTCTCGGTCTACGACCTGATCTGGGCCGCGGGTGAGCCGCTCGGCATCGCCGACTATGGCCTGTACGCGATGGACAGCCTGCGCCTCGAGAAGTGCTACCGGGCCTGGAAAGGCGACCTCACGACCGAGTACACGCCGTTCATGGCGTCGCTCGACCGCTTCGTGAAACTCGACAAGCCGGGTGGCTTCATCGGCCAGGACGCATTGCGCCGCGAGGCGAAGTCCGGGCCGGTCGAACGCTTCGTGCCGCTGCTGGTCGACGCGGGTGATGCCGATGCCGCCGCGGTGTCGATCGTCTATGACGGCGACACGATGGTCGGTCTGGTGACGTCGGGCGGCTATGGTTATCGGCTGCGGCAGAGCATTGCACTCGCCTACGTCCGCACGGACCTGGCGGTGCCCGGCACGGTGCTCGAAGTGGAGATCCTCGGCGAGCGCCGGCGCGCCGTCGTCGGCAAGGAGCCGCTGTACGATCCGGACAACCTGCGCCTCAGGGGCTGACCGCCCGCCGACTCAGCGCCGGTGGTCCTGCAGCAGCGCCTTGATGAAGCCGGGGATCAGCACCGCCATCAAGGCGAGGTAAGGCAGCGCCATGACGATGGTGGCCGACTGCAGGCCCTTCAGGCCGGCGTCGCCACCCAGCACCAGCAGCGTCGTCGCCACCAGTCCGATCAGGAACACCCAGAGCACGCGTTGCGGTCGCGGCGTGTCGGTGCGCCCGTTCGACGCCAGGTTGTCGGCCACCAGTGCGCCCGAGTCGACTGACGTCACGGTGAAGATCACCAGCAGCAGGACCACCAGCAGCGAGGTGACGGCGGACAGCGGCAATTGCCCGAGGAACTGGAAGATCGCCATGTTGACGTCCTGCACTCCGCCAGTGAGCGGACCCTTGCCGGCGATCACCTGGGCGATGGCGCCACCGCCGAATGCGGTGAACCACAACGCGGCGAACGCAGCCGGCGCCACCATCACGACACCCACCATCTGGCGGATCGTGCGCCCGCGCGAAACGCGCGCGATGAACACCCCGACCAGCGGGCCCCAGCTGCACCACCAGGCCCAGTAGTACACCGTCCAGGCGTGATACCAGTCCGTGTCGGGGCGCAGCCTCCAGTCGGACAGCGGCAGGATCAGGCGCGCGTAGTCCGCCAGCGCCACCAGCAGGCCCGTCAGGTAGGCGCCGATGCCCATCCCCACGGCACAGAACGCCAGCAGCAGGATGGCGAGCGCCATGTTGAGGTTGGAGAGACGCAGGATGCCGACCTCGATGCCGGTCCAGACCGAGTACCCGGCCGTCAGGCAGACCGCTGCGATGAAGAGCCCCTGCATCGCGAGACCATCGGGCGTGCCGAGGACGAGGTGCATGCCGGCGGCCGACTGCATCGCGCCGAGACCCAGCGACGTCGCGAGGCCAAAGGTGGTCAACACCACGGTGAAGATGTCGACGCCCTGGCCGATGGGCCCGGCGTGACGATGCCCGATCAGCGGCGACAGTGCCGAGCTCATCGCGAAGGGCAAGCCCTTGTTGTACGCGAAGTAACCCACCACGAGCGCCGTGACGAGGTAGACGGCCCAGGGGTGCAGGCCCCAGTGGAACAGCGCGGAACCCATCGCGGCGTGTGCCGCCGCGGGCGTTCGTGGCGCGACGTTCAAGGGCGTATCCGGCCAGCCGGTGTACGCCGCCACCGGCTCGGCCACGCCCCAGTACAGCAGGCCGACGCCCATGCCGGCGGCGAACATCATCGAAAACCACGACACGAAGCCGAACTGCGGCTGGGCCTGCGGCCCGCCCAGTCGAATCCGGCCGAGCGGCGAAAGCGCGAGGACGATGCACAGCACCACGAACAGGTTGCCCATGATCATGATGAAACTGTCGAAGTGCTGCAGGATTCCGCCGCGCAGCCGGGCGACGTACGCATTGAATCCGACCGGGTCGAGCAGCGCCGCAATCACGGCCAGCACGATCAGCGCCACCGCCAGCGGAAAGACCGTGCGGTGCACCCGGAGGCCCAGGAACTCGAGCCCGCGATCAGGAGTGCTGTCGTGCTGTTTCACGTGCGCCGGGTGCCGGCAGTCTTGCGCACCGTCGCCGGCACGTTCACGCGACCGACTCGCGGTCGATCTCGCGCAGCAGTTCGACCACATAGGTCGCGAACGAACGCCAGACCTCGAGCCGGAATACCTGCTCGGCCGGTGCGCCACAGCACGATCTCGGCCTTGCCGAAGACCGTGCGCGTGCACATGCCGACCGGAAAATCGCGCAGGTTGAGCGGCAGCGGGCACTGCGACTTCGAGCAGCCATTCGGCGTGCGGCCCGTGGATGCCAATCCCCACCTGGCGGTGACTCACGTCGACCAGCGAGTACGCCTGGCCCTGCAGGGCCGCGCCAGCGCCGCTTCGATCGCGTCCGACCTCGCCGTCCGGCGCGAGCAGCAGGTGCTCGTCCGGCCCGAGCCACAGCGCGGCACGCGTGCCGTCCGTGGTCGCACGACAGGCGGTTTCGGGCAAGCGCCACGCCGAACGCCCTGCCCTGCGGCTGCGCGAGCAGCGGCCGCCACCGCGCAGGATGAAGCGCGAGGCAGGCGCCGGCGCTTCGAGCCAGGCAGCCGCGGGCAATCCGACGGTGCGGCGGATCGCTGCGTCAACCATGGAGTCGCGCTCCTTCGACGTCGTAGAACACGGTCGAGGTGACCTGCACCGGAATCTCGCCACCGGGCATCGGCACGTAGAGCGTCTCGCCGATCCGTGCGCGACCGCCGCGCACGAGCGCGAGCGCAATCGAACGCCCGAGCACGGCGCTGTGGTACGACGACGTGACGTGGCCGATCATCTTCATCGGCGTGCGCTGGCCGGGCGTCGCGACGATCTGCGCGCCCTCCTCCAGCACCACCTTCGGATCGACGGTCAGCAGCCCGACCAGCTGCTTGCGATCGGGCGCATGCATCGTCGCGCGCGCGAGCGAGCGCTTGCCGACGAAGTCCGGCTTGGACTTCGCGATGGCCCAGCCGAGGCCGGCATCGTCCGGCGTCACCGTGCCGTCGGTCTCCTGGCCCACGATGATGTAGCCCTTCTCCGCGCGCAGCACGTGCATGGTCTCGGTGCCGTACGGCGTGATGCCGTGCGACTGGCCCGCGGCATGAATCGCTTCCCACACGGCGAGCCCGTAATCGGCGGGCACGTTGACCTCGAAGCCGAGCTCACCGGTGAAGCTCACGCGGAACAGCCGCATCGGAACGCCGCAGATGCGTCCCTGCGTGACGCCGAGGTGCGGCAACGCCGCGGCCGACAAGGTCGACGTCGCTGACCAGCGGCGCGAGCACGTCACGCGCGCGTGGGCCCTGCACGGCGATCACGGCCCACTGTTCGGTGGTCGACGTCAGCCAGCACTGCAGGTCCGGCCATTCGGTCTGCAGGTAGTCTTCCATCATCCCGAACACGCGCGCGGCGCCGCCGGTCGTGGTCGTGACGTGGAACCGGTCCTCGGCGATGCGTGCGATCACGCCGTCGTCGTAGACGAAGCCGTCGTCGCGCAGCAGGATGCCGTACCGGGAGCGGCCGACGGCCAGCGTGGCGAAACCGTTCACGTACATGCGTGACAGGAACGTCGCGGCGTCGGGGCCGACCACCTCGATCTTGCCGAGCGTCGACGCGTCGAACATGCCGACGCCGGCGCGCACGGCCTGGCACTCACGATCGACGGCTGCGTGCATGTCCTCGCCGGAACGCGGGAAGTACCGCGCCCGCTTCCACTGGCCGACGTCCTCGAACACGGCGCCCTGCTGCACCGCCCAGTCGTGCGTCGGCGTCGTGCGGACCGGATCGAACAGGTCGCCGCGGTCGTAGCCCGCGAAGATGCCGAACGTGACCGGCGTGTACGGCATGCGGAACGTCGTGAGGCCCACCTTGCGGGATCGTCCGGCCGAGTTCGCCCGCCACGAACGCCAGCGCGTTCATGTTGGAGGTCTTGCCCTGGTCCGTCGCCATGCCGGTCGTCGTGTAGCGCTTGATGTGCTCGACCGATTCGAACCCTTCGCGCATGGCCAGCGCGAGGTCCTTGGTGGTGACGTCGTTCTGGAAGTCGACGAACGCGCGCGACGGCTGCAGGTGGTTGGCCTGCGGCAGCACGCCCGGCAGGCCGTGCATGCTGAACTCGCGGGCCTGCACGCGGTATTCCTGGCGCCGCGACCGAATGCCCCGCCGCCAGCGCCGACTGCCGCGCCCACGCGCGCGCCGTCGTTCAGGACCTCGGCGTAGCCATCGACGCCGCGGCAGGAACCTGCCGACGATTCGGGCTCAGCCGAAACGGACGGCAGGAAGGCCTGGCGTGCTGCGTCGAACTCGAGCTTGCCGCGCGACTGCGAGAACAGGTGCACGCTGGGCGTGTAACCGCCCGAGACCAGCAAGGCGTCGCACTCGATGCGACGGGTGTCGTTGACCGCGCCGCTCGAGAGCACGCCGATCGTCACTTCGCGCACACCGAGCCGGCCGCGCGTGCCGAGCACGGTCGCGCCCGTGACCACGTCGATGCCCGCCTGGCGCGCAATGTCGAGCGGCGCACCCGCGCGCATCCGGTCGCACGTCGGCGATCAGGGCCACGCGCACGCCGGCCACGCGCAGGTCGAGCGCGGCTGCAGTAGGCCGCATCGCTGCCGGTGACCAGCACGACGTTCTGCCCCACCGCCACGCCGTGACGATTCAGGTACGTGCGAGCCGCCGAGGCCAGCATGACGCCCGGACGATCGTTGCCCGGGAACACCAGCGGACGCTCGATGGAGCCGGTGGCCAGCACCACGCGTGCCGCACGCACCTGCCACAGCCGTTCGCGCGGCGTGTCGGCAGCAGGCGCCGGCAGGTGCTCCGTGATCCGCTCGTTCAAGCCGATCAGGTTGTGCGGGAAATAGCCGAATGCCGTCGTCCTGACCAGCAGCGTGACGTTCGGCACGCGAGCGCAAGGTTGCGATCGAATCGCGAATCCAGTCCGCGGACAGTCGCGCCGTCGATCGTGGCCGTCGGTTCGTCGAGCAGCGAGCCGCCGAATTCCGGCTGCTCGTCGCACAGCATCACGCGCGCACCGCTGGCGGAGGCCGTCAGTGCGGCGGCGATACCGGCAGGGCCGGCACCGACGACCAGCACGTCGCAGTGCGCGAAGCGCTGCGAGTAACGGTCCGGGTCCGGCAACGTGGGCGGTTCGCCGAGTCCTGCGGCGCGGCGAATGAACGGCTCGTACAGCTTGTGCCACGCGCTGCGGGGCCACATGAACGTCTTGTAATAGAACGCCGCCGGCAGCAGCGGCGACAGCAGGTCGTTGACGGCCTGCACGTCGAAGTCGAGGCTCGGCCAGCGATTCTGGCTCTCGGCGACGAGGCCGTCGTACAACTCGACCTGGGTCGCACGCAGGTTCGGCGTGCAGCGCGCCTGGTCGCGAATGACCGTGACCAGGGCATTGGGCTCCTCGGAGCCTGCGGCGATGACACCGCGCGGACGGTGATACTTGAACGAGCGGCCGAACACCTGCACGCCGTTCGCGAGCAACGCCGAAGCGAGCGTGTCGCCGGCGAAGCCGCTGTAGCCCTTGCCGTCGAAGGTGAAGCGGATCGGCGCGCGAACGATCGACGCGCCCGCCCTGCTCGATGCGACGGCCGCTCACGGCTTCGGCCCCGCCGCGGATCGCAGGCATCGGTTCACCGGCGCGGTAGGTCGCCAGGAAGTGGTCGGTGGTGGTGTCGCGCAGCGCGTTGAAGAAGCGCGCGCAGCCGCGCACGTGACGCCAGCGCTCCGCGTGGATGCCCCGGGTGTTGTTGCGCAGGTACAGGAACTCGGCCCATTCGTCGGGCGACGTGGCGGACGGATCGGCCGGACGGGCGACGTGCGCCTGGCCCGCGTACGCAAATTCGAGTTCGGGGCGCAGGCCGCAATACGGGCATTGGATCAGCAGCATGGCGGGCTCAGTGCGCGACGGCCGCGGCGGCCGCCTCGTCGATCAGGTGACCGTCGCGGAACCGCTCGATCGTGAACGGCGCGTTGATCGGGTGCGGTTCGTCCCTGGCCATCGTCCACGCCAGCAGGTGACCCGGAGCCGGGCGTGGCCTTGAAGCCGCCCGTGCCCCAGCCGCAGTTGACGTACAGGCCCGGCACCGGCGTCTTGGCGATGATCGGCGAGCGGTCGGGCGTCACGTCGACGATGCCGCCCCAGTTGCGCAGCATGCGCATGCGACGGAACGCCGGGAACAGTTCGCAGATCGCGGACAGCGTGTGCGAGTTGACGTGCAGCGCGCCGCGTTGCGTGTAGCTCGTGTAGGCGTCGGTGCCGGCGCCGATCACGAGTTCGCCCTTGTCGGACTGGCTGATGTAGGCGTGGATCGAGTTCGACATCACGACGCACGGCACGGCGGGCTTGACCGGTTCGGACACCAGCGCCTGCAGCGGGAAGCTTTCGAGCGGCAGGCGCACGCCGGCCAGGCCCAGCACCACGCTGGTGTTGCCGGCGGCCGAGACGCCGACCCGACCGCAACGGATCAGTCCGCGCGAGGTCTGCACGGCCTCCATCGCGCCGCGACGCGTCGCGGATCAAGCCCGGTGACTTCGCAGTTCTCGATGATGTCCACGCCGAGCGCATCGGCCGCGCGCGCATAGCCCCAGGCCACGGCGTCGTGCCGGGCGGTGCCGCCGCGTCGCTGCAACGCCCCGCCCAGCACGGGATAGCGGATGTTCCGCTCGATGTTGAGCGGCGGACAGTAGGCCTTGGCCTCCTCCGGGGTCAGCCATTCGTTGTCGACGCCGTTGCCGCGGTTGGCGTGGATGTGACGCTTGGCCACCTGCACGTCGTGCACGGTGTGCGCCAGCATCAGCACGCCGCGCGGCGAGAACATGACGTTGTAGTTCAGGACCTGCGAGAGGTCTTCCCACAGCTTGAGCGCGTGGTCGTACAGCGCCGCGCTCTCGTCGAACAGGTAGTTCGACCGGATGATGGTCGTGTTGCGGCCGGTGTTGCCGCCGCCGATCCAGCCCTTCTCGAGCACGGCCGTGCGCGTGATGCCGTGCTCTGCCGCAAGGTAGTACGCCGCCGCAAGGCCATGGCCGCCGCCGCCGATGACGATGGCGTCGTACTCCGGTTGCGGCGCGACACGACGCCACTGCGGCGTCCAGCCCTGCTGGCCGCCGAAGGCTTCCTTGAGCAGCGTCCAGCCGGAGAACTTCCGCATCAGGCCCTCAGGTCGGCGTTCTGCGGGTCGTACGGCGAATCGACCAGCACGGTCGCGCGCTTGCGCTCGCCGAGCACTTCGACGCTGAGTTCGGTGCCGACGGCGGCGAACTCCGGCTTCACGTAACCGATCGCGAGGCTCTTGCGCAGGCAATGCCCGTAGTAGCCCGAGGTGGCGCGGCCGACGAGCTTGCCATCGGGCGCGAAGATCGGCTCGTTGCCGAGCGGATCGGCATCCGTGACGCCGTGCACTTCGAGCGTGACGAAGCTGAGCGGCACGCCATTCTTCTGCTGCTGCTCGAGCGCCTCGCGGCCCGTGAAGGGCCCCTTGTCCATGCGCACGAAACGCGCGAGACCGCCCTCGAGCGGCGTGTTGTCGCGCGTCAGGTCGCTGCCCCACATGCGGTACGACTTCTCCATGCGCAGCGACTCCATCGCGCGCATGCCTGCCATGCCGATGCCGTACTCGGCGCCCGCCGCAAAGATCGCGTCGAACAGGCCGTGCGCGTACTCGATCGGGAAATGCAGCTCCCAGCCGAGCGCACCGACGAAGTTCACCCGCAGCGCGTAGACGTCGGTGGCGAGACCGGCTTCGATCACCTGCCCCGTCAGCCAGGGGAACGACGCGTTGTCGAGCGGCACGTCGGTGAGCTTCGCCATCACGTCGCGCGCACGCGGGCCGGCGAGCACGAACACACCGCGCGAGCCGGTGATGTTGCGCAGCGTGACCGAGCCGTCGGCCGGCAGGCGCTTCTGCAGGAAGTCCGAGTCGTAGCGCTCGGCCGCGCCGGCGCTCACGACGTAGTAGTGATGGTCGGCGAGCTTGGTGATCGTGAACTCGGAGCGGATGCCGCCACGCTTCGTGAGCGCATGGCACAGCGCGATGCGACCGATCTTGGTCGGCACCTTGTTGGCGACCAGGCTGTCGAGCCAGCGCCTCGGCGCCCGCGCCCGTCACTTCGAACTTGGTGAACGGCGTCAGGTCGATGACGCCGACCTTCTCGCGCAGCCGACGGCATTCGTTGCCGACGTGCTCGAAGTAGTTGGTGCGGCGGAAACTCCAGACGTCTTTCGGTTCGACGCCTTCCGGCGCGAACCAGTTGGCGCGTTCCCAGCCGTAGCGCTGGCCGAACACGGCGCCCATGCGCTTCAGCTTGTCGTAGACCGGGCTCGTCTTGGCCGGACGCGCGTCGTGACGCTCTTCGTCCGGGTAGTGGATCGTGAAGACGTCGCGATACGCTTCTTCGTTCTTCGCCACGAGGTAACGCTTGCTCGTGTAACCGCCGAAGCGACGCGGATCCACCGCCAGCATGTCGATGCCCGGCTCGCCTTCGACGATCCATTCGGCCAGTTGCCAACCGGAACCGCCCGCGGCCGTGATGCCGAAGCTGTGGCCTTCGTTGATCCAGACGTTCTTGACGCCCCACGCTGGCCCGACCAGCGGGCTGCCATCGGGCGTGTACGCGATCGGACCGTTGACGATGTCCTTGATGCCGCAACGCTCCAGCCCCGGCACGCGACGCTGCGCCGCTTCGACGTGCGGCAGCAGCCGCTCCAGTTCGCCGGGAAAGAGGTCCTTGCCGAACCAGCTCGGCACGCCGTCGGCGAAGCGCGCCGGCGCGCCGGCCTCGTAGGGGCCGAGGATCCAGCCCATGCGTTCTTCGCGGAAGTAATACGACTGGTCAGGCTCGCGCAGCACCGCGAGCTCGCGGCCGCCCGCACTGGCGATACGCCTTCAGCTCGGGTGATTCGTCGTAGACGATGTACTGGTGTTCGACCGGAATCGCCGGCACCTTGAGGCCGAACATGCGGCCCGTCTGGCGCGCGTAGTTGCCGGTGCAGAGCACGACGTGCTCGGCGGTGATCTCGCCGCGGGTCGTCGTGAGCTTCCATTCGCCGCTCGGCAGCTGCACCGCGCCGGTCACTTCGGTCTGTTCGTTGATCTCGGCACCCGCGGCGCGCGCGGCCTTGCGCAGCGCCATCGTCAGGTCGGCCGGCGCGATGTGGCCATCGTCCGGGTGATAGAGCGCGCCGATGACGGCCGGCGTGTCGGCATCGCCACCCAGGTTCACGAGCGGCCACAGTTCCTTGACCTCGGCCGGCGAGATCAACTGGAACGGCACGCCGATCGTGTTGGCCGTGCCGCAGTACTTCTTGTACTCGTCCATGCGGTCGCGGCAGGTGGCGAGGCGCAGGTTGCCGGTGACGTGGAAGCTGACGTCCTGGCCGGTCTCGGCCGGCAGGCGCTTGTACAGGTCGACCGAGTACTTGTGCAGCTGGCCGACGGTGTAGCTCATGTTGAAGAGCGGCAGCAGGCCCGCGGCGTGCCACGTCGAGCCGGCCGTCAGCTCCGTGCGCTCGAGCAGGACGACGTCCGACCAGCCCTTCTTGGTGAGGTGATAGAGCGTGCTCACGCCCACCACGCCACCGCCGATGACCACTACGCGCGCATGCGATTTCATCCGGCTTCCCCTTCCGCGACAGCGCGCGTCCGCGCGGGCCAGTTCCCCCACGGTTGCACGATCTTTCGCCGCAGTTTAGCAACGGGGCCGACCGCGAGCACTCTGTTTGCGACAGAGGCTTATTTAAATGCGTCAGCCCGCCGTATACTGCTTCGCGCCGGCCCGGTCCGGCCGGGGAGACCTGCAGTGAGATCGTCCGCGACCGACGCGAACCGGCACTCCGCCACGGCCAGGACACGCTATGCGTTCCTGACGCTGCCGGACTATTCGATGATCGCGCTGACCAACGCGATCGAACCGCTGCGCATGGCCAATCGCGTCTCCGGCCAGGCTGCCTACGAGTGGCTGGTGGTCTCGTCGGACGGTGAACCCGTCACCGCCAGCAATGGCCTGATGATGACGCCGACGACGCGGCTGGCCGACGCACTCAACGTCGACCTCGTGTTCGTGTGCGGCGGCATCAACGTGCGCGAGGCCGTCTCCCCTGCCCTGGTCACCGTGCTGCGCAGGCTTGCCGCCAAGCGCATGCCGCTGGGCGCGCTCTGCACCGGCGGGTACGCGCTCGCCCAGGCAGGCTTGCTCGACGGGTATCACGCAACGATCCACTGGGAGAACCTGTCCGCACTGCGCGAGCAGTTCCCGCGCGTGCTGCTCTCGGATCATCTCTACACGATCGATCGCAATCGCTACACGTGCTCGGGCGGCGTCGCGCCACTCGAGCTGATGCTGAAACTGATCGAGGACAAGCTCGGCCCGCAGGTGTCGCAGCGCGTGTCCGAGCAGTTCATCGTCGAGCGCATCCGCGATGCGGACGACCGGCAGTACGTGCCGTTGCGCGCGCAGGTCGGCAACGTGCACCGCAGCGTGATTGCAGTGGCCTCGATGATGGAAGCCAACATCGAGAATCCGCTGCCGCTCGAACACATCGCCCGGCAGTCCGGGTTGTCGCGGCGGCAGATCGAACGGCTGTTCCAGCGGCACGTGAACTGCGTGCCGAAGCGGTACTACCTCGAGCTGCGCCTGAAGCGTGCGCGGGAATTGCTGGTGCAGACGTCGATGCCCATCATGGCCATCAGCACGGCGTGCGGGTTCAAGTCGCCGCCGCACTTCTCGAAGTGCTATCGCAGTCACTTCGGGCGGCCGCCGACGGCCGAGCGGCAGCCTCGGCGCGGTGGCGTCGCCGCGGCGTAGACGTCGTTCGCCTCGCGTTGCATCGCGCTTCGCGACTGCGGCTACGCAGCTCAGAAGCGCGACAGCGAATTCCGATGGGTTTCGGGAAACACGCCGCAAGTACGTCCCTGTAGGCTCGCCGCGCCGTCCATGGCGCGGGACGGTTTCGCCGAAACCCATCGGAACCCGCTATCGCGCCGAAGAGCGGCGTTGCCGCAGCGGTCGGCTTGATGGCGCTAACGCGCTCACGCATCTCGCGCCGGCGACTGTCGACTTCGCTGACGCGACTGGCATACGCGCTGCAGTGGTTGCGCGGGTTCGGCGTGGCGACGCCTGAGCGCGGTGCTGCGGTAGCACTTCGCGGCGTGCGGCGCGAGTTGTCCGCACGGCTTCGAGGAAGCTCGCGATCTTGCCGCACTTTCAGCTGCAGCGAACTGCGCAGGCGCGTCGACACTCGGGCCAGCGAGGCTCGGGGGACCGTCCCGCGCCATGGACGGCGCGGGCGAGCCTACAGGGATGTATTTACGGCGTGTCCCCCGAGCCTCGATCTGACTCGGGGTCGAGCGCCTTGCACCAATCGTTTGCGAACTGGACCGGACGGATCAGGAGCGCATCCGCAAGCCCTGAGGATCGACGAGCGCACCCGCGCTGCGAACCGCAGCCCGGCGCTCACCCATCAATTCGACGGCGAACCCGCTCGTCTCCCCCGCGACCGCGTTGTCGACATAGCCGAGCGCAATCGACTTGCCCACCGTGTGGCCATAGCCACCCGACGTGACCCAGCCGACGACCTTGTCGCCGTGCCAGATCGGTTCGTCGCCGATCGCATCCGCATCCTTCGCATCGACGGCCAGCGTGATGAGCTTGCGCACGCCACCGCTCGCCTTCTCGGCCGCTGCTGCGGCCTTGCCGATGAAGTCCGGCTTGTCGAGATGCACGAACCGGCCCAGGCCCGCCTCGTACGGCCCGTAGATCGGACGGAACTCACGCGCCCAGTTGCCGAAGCTCTTCTCGAGCCGCAGCGAGTTGAGTGCACGGCCGCCGAAATTCTTCAGGCCATGTGCCTTGCCCGCCTCGTGCAGCAGGTCGTACAGCGTGCGCAGGTATTCCGACGTCACCCACAACTCGTAACCCATCTCGCCCGTGAACGACACGCGACCGACCAGCGCCGGCACCATGCCGACGTCCATCTGCGCGAACGACATGAACGGGAACGCAGCCGTCGACAGGTCGTGATCCACGAGCTTCTGCAGCACCGCGCGCGACTCGGGGCCGGCCACCGACAGGCCCAGGTATTCCATCGCACAGGGACGCACGGAGACGCCGGTCGGCGGCAGGTGCTGCTCGAACCAGCGCAGGTAGAACACTTCGGCCGCGTACGTGCCGACGACGAAGAAGCGCTCGTCGGACACGCGGCACAGCGTGAAGTCGCCGATCAACCGGCCACGGTCGTTCAGCATGGGCGACAGCGCGATGCGGCCCACGGCCGGCACCTTGCACGCCATGATCGTCGCCAGCCAATCCGCGGCACCCGGCCCCGTGATCTCGAACTTGCCGTAGTTGGAGATCTCGATCAGGCCGCAGGCCTCGCGCACCGCGCGGCACTCTTCCGCCACGTGCGGATGCGCGTTCGAGCGGCGGAACGTCGCATCTTCCTTCGCGGGCGTGCCCTGCGGCGCGAACCACAGCGGATGCTCGAGCGTGCAGTAGTCGCCGAACACGGCGTTCTCGGCCTGCAGCTTTTCGTAGATCGGCGTGGTGCGCAGCGGGCGCGCAGCCTCCAGTTCCTCGTTCGGGAAGCGGATGCGGAAACGCCGCGAGTAGTTCTCGCGCACCTTCGCATTCGTGTACGGGCGATTGGCCCAGTCGCCGTAGCGCGCGACGTCCATCGCCCAGATGTCGGCGCCCGGATCGCCTTCGACCATCCAGTTCGCGAGCGACAGGCCCACGCCGCCACCCTGGCTGAACCCGGCCATGACGCCGCAGGCCACCCAGTAATTCTTCAGCCCCTTGATCGGGCCGACCAGCGGGTTGCCGTCCGGCGCGAACGTGAACGGTCCGTTGACGACCTTCTTGATGCCGGCGCTTTCGAGTCGCGGGAAATGCTCGAACGCCACCGTGACGCTCGGCGCGATGCGCTCGAGGTCGTTCGGCAGCAGGTCCTGGCCGAAGTCCCACGGCGTCGTCTTCGGCGACCACGGCACGCCCGCACGCTCGTACGTGCCGAGCAGCATGCCCTGCCGCTCCTGCCGCATGTAGATCTCGGCCTCGAAGTCGATGACGTGCAGCAGTTCCTTCTGGCCCTTCAGTTCGGGCAGGTCTTCGGTGATGAAGTACTGGTGCTCCATCGCGAGGATCGGCAGTTCCAGGCCGACGAAGCGGCCGACTTCGCGCGCCCAGAGGCCGCCCGCGTTGACGACGTGCTCGGCGTGCACGGTGCCCTTCTCGGTGATGACGTCCCAGGTGCCGTCGGCGCGCTGCCTCGTGTCGAGACACGGTTCTGGCGCACGACCTCGGCGCCCGCGAGCTGAGCGGACTTGGCGTAGGCGTGGGTGACGCCGTACGGATCGACGTGGCCTTCGATCGGATCGTAGATCGCGCCGAGGAAATGCTTCTCGTCCAGCAGCGGGTAGACCTTCTTGGCTTCGGCCGGCGAGATCAGCTGCAGGTCCATGCCGAGGTAGCGGCCGCGCGCCACGGCCATGCGCAGCCAGTCGACGCGCTCGGGCGTGCCGGCGAGCATCAGGCCGCCCGTGATGTGCACGCCGCACGACACGCCGGAAATCGCCTCGATCTCCTTGTACAGCTCGATCGTGTACTGCTGCAGCTTGGCGACGTTGGGGTCGCCGTTGACGCGTGTGCATGCCGCCCGCGGCGTGCCAGGTCGAGCCCGAAGTGAGTTCCGCCCGCTCGATGAGCAGGACATCCTTCCAGCCCGCCTTCGTGAGGTGATACAGCACGCTCGCGCCCACGACGCCGCCACCGATCACCGCCACCTGCACATGGTTCCGCATGCCAAACCCCATTGAATGTTCTGTTTCGGTCTTTGAATCGAAGTCTGTTCCCGACGCCGCGGCATTGCGCCGGCTACGTCAGGTGATCGGAGGCGCGCCGCCTTCAGCCGTGCGTCGATCGACGAACGCGTTCAGCTCCTCGACGACGCCCGGATCGCGTTCCGGCGCGACGTAGCGTGCCAGCGTCTCGTGGTACACGGTGTTGGCGCGCTCGGTCGCCGTCTTCGCGCCGTCGTTCTCCCACGTGCCGTAATTGCGCCAGTCGGAGATGAGCGGCGTGTAGAACGCGGTGCGATAGCGCTCCATCGTGTGCGCGCAGGCGAAGAAGTGACCGCCATAGCCGACCTCCGCGATCGCATCGAGCGCCATGTCCGACGCTTCGGCGCCCACCGGCTGGAACAGCTCCGCGAACATCTGCAGCATCTCGATGTCCATGATGAATTTCTCATAGGACGTCGAGAGCCCGCCTTCGACCCAGCCGGCGGCATGCAGCATGAAATTGGCGCCGCCCATCAGCGCGCCCCAGAGACTCATCTGCGCTTCATAGGCCGCCTGGGCATCGGGCGTGTTGGACGCCGTCGCACTCGAAGAGCGCCACGGCACCTTGATGTAGCGCGCGAGCTGGCCCGCGCCGAACGCAGCCTTCGCATACTCGGGCGTGCCGAAGGCGGGCGAGCCGGACTTCATGTCGACGTTCGAGGTGAAGCTGCCGTAGAGGATCGGCGTGCCCGCTCGCACGCTCTGCGCCAGCGTGATGCCCGCGAGCGCCTCGGCGTGCGCAAGCGTCAGCGCGCCCGTGATCGTCACCGGCGCCATCGCACCGGCCAGCGTGAACGGCGTGATGATCAGCACCTGCCCCGCCTCGGCGAAGTCGATGATGCCTTCAGCCATCGGGATATCGAGCTGCAGCGGTGAGTTGGTGTTGATCACCGTCCACACGTAGGGCTTCTGCTTGAATTCCTCCGCGCTGATCCGGTGGGCGATGCGGATCAGCTCGAAGCAGTCCGCGATCTGCTGCGAACCGCGCGAGAAGATGAACGGAGTCTTGTCCGAGAGCAGCAGCATCGACCGCGTGGTCTCGAAGTGACGCACGTGGACCGGAATGTCCTGCGGTTCGACGGCGCCACCCAGCGTGTGGATCACGTCGAAGGTCTGGCAGAGCTTCATCAGGTTGCAGAAATCCTCGAACGTGCCGGCAGCGCCGCCCGTTGTGCATGTCCATGATGTTCGGCGGACCGGACGTCGGCGCGAGGCAGACGTGCTTGCCGCCCACCTTGGCGTTGAACTCCGGGTCGAGCGCCTGGAACGTGAAGTCGCTGGGCGTCGTCGCGAGCGCCTTGGCGACGAGGCCGCGATCGATGCGCACGACCTGCGTGGCCTCGTCCACCGTCGCGCCCGCCTGCGCATACCGCTTGCGCGCGATCGGCGAGAGCACCTTCATGCCCTGGTTCTCGAGCAGGGTGAGCGCGGCGACGTGAATCGCAGCGACCTGGTCGTCGGAGTAGATGCGCGGGTTTTCGAACGGATTGACCATCTTGCGGTAAGCGCGTGACCGCTCGGGCGCCGGCGCAGGCGCGTTGGCGGGCGCCGGTCGCCGCCGGCCCGTGCCACGACGCGGACTGCTCGATTCGATTTCGCTCATGCTCGATGGACTCCGGGGGTGGTCGCGGCCGTGCGATCTTCGGCGCTGGCGGGAGACCGGGTCTCCGGGCCGAACTGTTCAATGAGCCACGAGCGGAAGAGCGCGGTGGCGGTGTCGCTCAGCGCTTCCGGATCCGTGACGAGGTAATAGCCGAAGCCGTCGTTCAGCGTCGTTGGGTACGGCTGCACGAGCCTGCCGGCGGTGAGGTGATCACGGAACAGGTCGAGGTCGATGAGTGCGACACCCGAGCCGCTCAGCACGTACTGCACGGTGAGGATTTCGGTGTCGAACACGAGTCCGCGCTCGACGTCGAGTCCGGTGAGGCCCGCCTGCCGCACGAACTGCGACCAGAAATGCCGGCGCGGCAGGCCTTCGACGCGCATGTGCACGAGTTCGTTGTCACGCACGAACGCCTCGAGGTCCTTTTCCGCGTGTCGCGCCGCGACGTCGGGATGACACACGACGCCGAGCCGCACGGGCCAGAGCAGGTCGCTGACGCGCTCCGTCACCGTCGGACGCGAATACAGCACCGCGATATCGACGTCTGCCGCCGGCGGCCCGATGCCGTACGGACTGACCAGGTCGATCTCGACTTCCGGGTGATCCGAACGGAAATCCTGCAGCAGCGGCACCATCATGTGCGCGGCGAAGCTCGGTGGCATCTGCACGCGCAGCGTGCGCAGCCGCGGCGTGCGGGCGTCACGGATCTCGTCGATGGCGTGTTCGAGCCGGTCGAACGAACGCGAAACGACGGGCAGCAGGTGTTCGCCCGCGGCGGTCAGCACCAGCGAATGGGGACGACGCTCGAACAGCTTTACGCCGATGAGGTTCTCGAGCGAGATGACGTGCCGGGAGAGCGCGCTCTGCGCGATGCTCAGCGCGCTTGCCGCGCCCGTGAAACTGCCGTACCGCGCAACGCCTTCGAACGCCCGGAGGGCATTGAGGGGCAACCAGCGACGGTCGATGCGGACTTTGTCGATCATTTGGGACCCCCAGAGACGGCCGCGCCGGGCCCGGATTCGGGCCTGACGGTGGCCCGCGCGTGCGAGGCTCACCGCCCGGCAAGCGTGGCGCATTCGCGACACCTGGAGCAATGCTTTTTTTGGCGTCCGGTTAATGCTTTTTTCAGATGATCATTTTGTGGACGCAGGCGTATTCCTCTTGATATGGTCGGGCGCACCTCGCGTTTTCCCTTATGGGATTACGTGGGTTTCTCAAAGGGTAACGAACCCCGACAACAGGGGTCGTTGCGTAGACAACACGATGCCTTGGGGGTTCGAAATCGCATGAATTACAGACTCGCATCTGCGGTAGCCGCCGTGCTCGCCGCCAGCCCGACTCAAGTTGTCTGGGCGCAGGCAGCGCCCGGTGGTGGACTCGAGGAAGTGGTCGTCACGGCGCAGCGCCGCGCTGAAAGCCTGCAGGACGTCCCGCTCTCGATCCAGGCCCTGACCGGCGACACGCTCAAGCAGCTGAACGTCTCGACGATCGACGAGTTCGTCAAATTCCTGCCCAGCGTGACGACTGCCAACCTCGGCCCCGGCCAGAGCAACATCTACATGCGCGGCCTGAGCGTCGGCACGCTCGGCACGCAGGGCACCGGCATCGGTCGGCCCGTGGCCGAACGTTGCGGTGTACTCGACGAGCAGTCGACTCAGATCCCGGGTCGTAACCTCGACGTCTACGCGGCCGACCTCGAGCGCATCGAAGTGCTCGAAGGCCCGCAGGGCACCCTGTTCGGCGCCGGCGCCCAGGCGGGCGTGCTGCGCTACATCACGAACAAGCCGAAACTCAACGTACTGGAGGCCAACGTCACGGCAGGTCTACGCCACGACGGCCCACGGCGATGACAGCTACAACGTCGAAGCGATGACTGAACGTGCCGTTGATCGACGACAAGCTGGCCGCTCGCGTGTCGTGGTCTACAACGACAGCCGCGGTGGCTACATCGACAACGTCGACGAGCACCTTCACGCGTCGCGGCACGGACCTCGGCTTCGCGCGCCGCACGGGCGGCGTCGTGCCGGCCGACTCGCGTGGTCATCAACAACTACGACATCGCCAAGGACGACATCAACACGGTCACGAATACAAGGGCATCCGCGCCAGCCTGAAGTGGCAGATCAACGACGACTGGGACGCGTTGCTCTGCAGATCCTACCAGACGATCGACGCCGAACGGCGTGTTCTACCAGAACCCGAACGGCTCCGAATCGGGTGCGGTGCGGCGAACTGCACCATGCCCAGAAGCTGCAGGAACTCGAGGTCACGCTGTTCAACAACAGGCTACATCGAGGACGAGTTCTCAACACCGCCTTGACCATCAACGGCAAGGTCGGCTCGCTCGACCTCGTCTACAGCGGCGCCTACCTGACGCGCGACGGCCGAACAGGTCGGTCGGACTACACGAACTACGCGCGCGGCGTCTGGGGCTCGTACTACCAGTGCACCGGCTTCTCCGGCGCCTCGGTGGACAAGTGCTACACGCCGTCCAGCGTCTGGTTCGACGTCGTCCGACAACACCAACATGAGCCACGAAATCCGCCTGAGCAGCCCGACCGACCGGCGCCTGCGCTACGTCGGCGGCTTGTTCTACGAAAAGCGCGAACTCAACGGCCAGACGGACTGGCAGTACAAGTCGGTGCCGGAGTGCGCCGGACATCGGGCGTGTCGACCGGCAGCTGCTTCCTGTACCTCGATCCGGGTGCATGCGCCGAAGTTCCAGTCGGCCACGGGTGACATGAACAACCCGAACCGCCGCAACGCGCGCGTCGGGTTTCTTCAACGACTTCCAGCGTGAATACACGCAGTTCGCGGCGTTCGCGTCGGTCGACTTCGACATCCTCGAGAACCTGACCCTGACCCTCGGCACGCGCTATTACGACATCGAGAACTCGATGAAGGGCGCGAACATGGGCAGCTTCTACTGCAAGGTCTACGGCACGGGCGAGACCGGCCCCTGCACCGGCAGCACTGTATGGCTATGGCGACACGCTCGCGCCCTACGGCACCAACGTCGACCGAGCAGGACGACAACAACAACCAGTCCGACGGTTTCCGCAGCCGCGCCAACCTCACCTGGCGCGTCAACAGCGACGTGCTGCTGTACACGACCTGGTCCGAAGGCTACCGCCCGGGCGGCTTCAACCGCGGCTCCGGCTGCGGCCTCGCGCCACCCGAGCAACAACTGACCAGCAGTGGTGCATGCCGACGTCCTACGACTCGGATGACCTGACCAACCTGGAAGCTCGGCTGGAAGACGACGCTGTGGAACGGCCGCCTGCAGTTCAACGGCGCGATCTACCAGGAAAAGTGGGAGAACGTGCAGATCGGCATCTTCGCGCCGCAGCTCGGCTTCCCGAACCTGACGGCGACCGTCAACGGTCCGGAATACGAGGTCGAACGGCATCGAGATGAGCGTCGTGGTCGCGCCGATGGACGGCCTGACGATCCAGGCCGCTGGCTCGTACAACAAGGGCGAACTGCAGAATTCGCCGCAGTTCATCAGCAACAACCCGGGCAGCCCGACCTTCGGCGACCCGATCACCGAGTCCTGCCTGATCTTCTCGGGCGGCACCTGCACGCTCGGTGGTGCCGGTGGTGGACGTGTTCGGCAAGCCGGGCACGGAGCTGGCGAACTCGCCCGAACTGCAGTTCAACATCCGCGCGCGCTACGAGTGGGACATGGGTGAGTACATGCCGTTCGTGTCCGGTGCGCATCCAGTACCAGGACGAGTCGTTCTCGACTGCGGCCGAGGTGAACCGCGTACGACGATGCCGTCGTGGACCACGATGGACGCGTCAGTCGGCGTCAGCAAGGACGACTGGATGGCCGAGCTGTACGTGGTCAACCTGACCGACGAGAACAAGAGCCTGTTCACGTCGGCCTCGCAGTTCATCGAGGTCGCAGGTGCCCGATGCGGCCGCGGACCATTGGTCTGCGCTTCGGGTATAGCTTCGGCGGCAAGTAACCGTCGACAGGCAACGGGCCGGCAGGGCAACCTGCCGGCCCGTTTTCTTTGGCGCACGAATTCATTCATGATTTCCTGATGGAACCTGCAGCAACCCCCGCCTCACCCGCCGTCGACCTCGCCGATCGAGCTCCCGCGCCTGCAGAAGCTCATTGAGTCGGGACGGCCCGCAGAAGCCGAAGCGGCCGCGTATCAGCTGCTGGCCGCGATTCCCGGCCAGCGCGACCTGCTGTACCTGCATGCGGTTGCCCTGCGCTTGCAGCAGAAAATTCCCGACTGCGCTAGCTGACACTCGTCGCGCTGGAAGATGCCCATCCAACGTATCCCGCGGTTGTTCCAGGAGCGCGGCCACTGCCACGTCGCCCAGCGCAACGCACCGGACGCGATCAAGGCGTTCGAGCGCGCCGTCGAACTGAATCCTGCACTGCCGGCCAGCTGGCGCATGCTGCAGTCGCTCTACGGCATGGTAGGCCGTCCCGAGGACGCGGCCATCGCCGGACAGCACGTCGCGAAGCTGAGCGCACTCGCCGTCGAGGTCGTGACGGCGCGCAGCATGCTCGCGGACGGCAACCTGCGCGAAGCCGAGGACCTGATCCGCGGCTACCTGCAAGCGGGCGCCGAAGGACATCGAGGCCCTGCGAGTGCTCGCGCTGATCGCGCACCAGAACGAATTTTCGAAGGACGCGGTCGTGCTGCTCGAGGCGGTCCTGGCGGTGGCGCCCGACTACCACCCGGCCCGCCACGACTACGTGCTGGCGCTGATCGCCCTGCACCGGCACAAGGAAGCCCGCGAGCAGATCGACCTGCTGATCAAGGCTGAGCCGAACCGCATCACGAACCGCACGACGCTGGCCAGCATCCTGGTCGGCCAGGGCGACACCGATGCCGCCATTGCGCTCTATCGCGAATTGATCGCGCAGATTCCCACCGACCCGGAGCTGCGCCTTTCGCTCGGCCACGCGCTCAAGACCCAGGGCTTGCGCAGCGATGCCGAGAATGCCTACCGCGAGGCAGCCCGGCTGCGCCCGAACTTCGGCGACGCCTACTGGAGCCTCGCCAACCTCAAGACCTATCGCTTCTCCGACGCCGAACTCGCGACGATGCGCGAGCAAGTCGATGCACGCCGCACACCGCACGAGGACCGCATCCATCTCTGTTTCGCACTCGGCAAGGCGCTGGAGGATCGCGGCGACTACGCCGGAGTCGTTCAAGTTCTACGCACGCGGCAACGCGCTGCACAGGATGGCGCAGCAGCTATCAGCCCGAGCTGATCGAACGCACGGCGCAACAGCAGATCGAACTCTGCACGCAGGAATTCTTCGCGACGCGCCGCGGCTGCGGCTGCAACGATCCTGCGCCGATCTTCATCGTGGGCCTGCCACGCGCCGGATCGACGCTGCTCGAGCAGATCCTGGCCTCGCACTCGCAGGTCGAAGGCACGATGGAACTGGCGGACATTCCGCGCCTGGTCAGCACGCTCGACCTGCACCCGGGCGGCGCGCGCTTCCCCGGCATCCTGGAGGGCCTGACGGCCGACGACTACCGCCGCTTCGGCGAGGCCTACATCAACGACACGAAACATTACCGGGTCGAAGGCCGGCCGTTCTTCATCGACAAGATGCCGAACAATTTCCGCTACGTCGGCCTGATCCACCTGATGCTGCCGAACGCGAAGATCATCGACGCGCGGCGCGAGCCGATGGCTTGCTGCTTCAGCAACTTCAAGCAGCTGTTCGCCTCCGGCCAGCAGTTCACCTACAGTCTCGAGGACATCGGCCGCTATTACCGCATCTATGTCCGGCTGATGGAGCACTGGGATGCGGTGCTTGCCCGGCCGCGTTCTGCGCGTGCAGCACGAGGACGTCATCGACGACCTCGAAGGCAGCGTGCGCAGGATCCTCGACTATTGCGGTCTGCGAGTTCGAGCCCGCCTGCGTCGAATTCCACAAGACCGAGCGCCGCGTGCACACGGCCAGCTCCGAACAGGTTCGCCGCCCGATCAACCGCGAGGGCGTGGACCAGTGGCGAGAACTTCGAGCCGTGGCTTGGCGAGCTGCGCGCGACGCTCGGCTCGCTCGCGAGCGCTGATGCGTCCTTCCTGTCCTTCCTTCCCCAGGGAGCGATGACCATGCGCACTGGATTCCGGGCGGCGGCTGCCGTCGTCGCTCTCACCGCCGCGATGACCGCTTCGGCGGCGAGTCCATGGCCCTTGCCCACGACGACTCCAGCGGCAGTCGGCTTATCGGCCGCGCGTCTCGAGGCAATGACCGGATTCTTTCGTGGGGAGGTGGCGAAGAACAACGCTGCCGGCTACGTGCTGCTGGTCGCGCGTGACGGCAAGCTCGCGTATTCGTCCGCCATCGGCCTGCGCAACCGCGAACAGCAACTGCCGATGACGATCGACACGCGCTTCCGCATTGCCAGCATGACCAAGCCGGTCACGTCGGTGGGCGTGTTGATGCTCTACGAAGAAGGCCGCCTGCACCTGGACGATCCGGTGTCGCGTTTCCTGCCCGAATTCGCCAATGCACGCGTATACACCGGCAAGGACGCCAGCGGCGCCGCGACGACTGTGCCGGCTGCGCAACCCATCACGATCCGTCACCTGCTCACGCACACGGCGGGGCTCGGGTACGGTGCCGGGTTCGACCGTACCTCCGACCTGGCCAGGATCTGGGGCAGCCTCGACCTCTCCAGTCCGGGCACGCTCGCCGACAAGGTTCGCGCGATTGCCGGGCTGCCGCTGTACTTCAATCCCGGCGAACAGTGGCGCTACAGCTATGCCGACGACGTGCTGGGCCGTGTCATCGAAGTGATCTCTGGCGTGCCCTTCGAGCAGTTCCTGCGCAACCGGCTGTTCGAGCCGCTCGGCATGCGTCACACGGATTTCTGGATGGACGAGGCCGATGAAGGGCAACTCGCGCAGGTCTACATGGCGGACGGCAAGGGTGGCCTGACGCCGTTTGCAGCAAAGTTCATCGGTTCGCCGCACGACCGCGGTCGCTGGCCCTCCGGTGGCGGTGGCCTGATTTCGACGGCGGGCGACTACCTGCGCTTCGCGCAGATGCTGGCGAACGGCGGCAGCCTCGAAGGCCGGCAGTACCTCTCACCCGTCACGGTGAAGCTGATGACGTCGAACCAGGTGCCACCGGATGCGCTGGCGAAATACTTCGGCCCGAACTCGCTCGGCCTCGGCTACGGCCTGGGGGTGGCTCCGGTCATCGATGCCAGCGTCGCCTGGCAGGCTGGGCTGAACGGTGATTACTCGTGGGGTGGCGCCCTCGACACGCACTGGATCGCAAGCCCGCAGAGTGGCCTGGTCGCCGTGTTGCTGACGCAGATGAGCCCGCTCGGAGGGACCGAGCCGCGACGCACCTACATCGACTTCCGCAACCTGCTGTACGGCGCGGTGACGACGCTGGAGCCGGTCAAGGCGCCCGCCAGGCGTTGAGGCCTGGCGAAGCCGCAGCGCGCACGTCACGCGGGGCGGATGCCCGTGGCGCGCTCCTGGTCGTCGACGATCTTCTTGGTCGCGGCGAAGTAGTGCCACACGGCCCACAGGCCGAACGGCACCAGGCACAGCATCGCGAGCCGCAGCGACTCGCCGTTGGCGACGTGTCCGGGAGCGAAGGCATCGCTCAGGAAGCCGACCAGCTGCGGCGCGATGATCAGGTTGCCGACGTTGGCGATGAACAGCGTCGCTGCGCAGAATTGCGCGCGCATGCGCGGCTCGCACAGGTTCGTGAGCAGGCCGAAACACGGGCCGATGTAGAAATAGATCGCCGGGATGAAGATCCAGAACAGGTAGGTGGCGAGCTGGAGGTCGTGGGTCCAGTAGATGACGAACGAGACGACGGTGGCAACGAGCACGCCCCAGCCCATCAGGCGCACGATACTGCGCGGATCGCGCATCGACGGCCGCGACATCCACCAACCCGTGAGCAGCGTCGCAAGACCGCCGCCGATCAGGTGGATCGGCCCGATGAGGGCGCCCGCCTCGCCCGGTGTCATCCCGTAGTTGCGGATCATGAACGTGGGCGTCCACCACATCAGGCCCCAGCCCCAGAGGGCCGTGAGCGCGCTCGCCACCATCACGTGCACCGCGGACTTCTGCGTCCACAGGAAGCGCATGCTCTCGCCGAACGAGGCGCCCTCGTGGTCACCGCCGATGTGGTCGAGCTGGCCACGGCGCGGCTCCTTGATCGTGAAGAAGATCAGCAGGCCGACGAGGACGCCGGGCACACCCAGCACCAGGAACACGGTGCGCCAGTTGTAGGCGTCGTTGATGATGCCGGCGATGTCGGCGCCGAGCCACGCGCCGATCGGCGCCCCGAGCGAAAAGATCGTCAGCGCCATCGGCCGCTTCGCCGCCGGGAAATAATCGGAAATGATCGAGTTGGCGCCCGGCGTGCCGCCCGCCTCGCCCACGCCGACGCCGATGCGGCCGATCAGCAGCTGCACGTAGTTCTTCGACAGGCCGCAGAACGCCGTCATCGCCGACCAGAGGATGAGGCACACCGCGATGATGTTGCGACGGTTGCCGCGGTCGATCAGGTACGAGATCGGGAAGCCGAGCACCACGTAAAAAAGCGCGAGTGCCACGCCGGTCAGGAAAGCGATTCCCGAATCCGTCAGTTGCAGTTCGAGACGGATGGGTTCGAGGACCGTGGAGATGACGTACCGGTCGGCGATGCTGAGGGAGTAGACCAGCACCATCATCAGCAACACGTACCACCGTGTCGTCGACGAGCCCACACCACCATCTGCCGCTTCCGGCCGTACTGCTGCCACCATCTGGACTTCTCCCCCGAGCGTGACGCGGATGACCCACCGGTCTGCGCCGGTTGGCTGGACCCGAAGGGTCCGTGCGATGTATCCGTCTTGTACTGAAATTCAGCGGTTGTTGCCAGTCACTTCGACGCGCAGTCGCCAAACCCGCGCCGCCAAGAATCCTTTCGTGTCCGCTGATATTTTTTGCTTGTTCGGCCCGAGTCCGTGCCAGTAGCCTCGTCCGCACGAATGCCGGCCAGGCTGCCCGTACCGCGGGCACGGAACGCCGTCGTGGCAGGAACGCCAGGGGATCAGCGAGTGAGCAAGAACAATCGTATCGGCTTCATCGGACTCGGCAACGTGGGAGCGTCGCTGGCCGGTAACCTCCTGCGCCACGGCGTGGACCTCACGGTGCGCGACCTCAACGAGGAAGCCGTCGCCGAGTTCGTCGCCAAGGGCGCCAGGAGCGCCGACTCGCCGCGCGCGATGGCGGAGGCCTGCGACATCATCATCACCTGCCTGCCCTCGCCTGCGATCTCTGCGCAGGTCGTCGAGGGTCCGGATGGCATTCTCGAGGGACTGAGTCCCGGCAAGCTCTGGCTCGAGATGAGCACGACCGACTCGGCCGAGATCAAGCGGCTCGCGCCGAAGGTCGAAGCGAAAGGCGCCACCGCCATGGACTGCCCGGTGTCGGGCGGCTGCCATCGTGCCGCCACCGGCAACATCTCGATCTTCGCCGGCGGCTCGCGCGCAGCGTTCGAGCGTGCCCTGCCGGTGCTCTCGATCCTGGGCCACCAGATCCTGCACACGGGCGAGATCGGCTCGGCCTCGATGCTGAAGGTGATGACGAACTACCTGTGCACCGTGCACCTGGTGGCGCTCGCCGAGGCGCTCACGACCTGCAAGGCCATGGGAATGGACATGAACACCACCTACGAGGCCATCCGCATCTCGTCGGGCAACTCGTTCGTGCACGAGACGGAATCGCAGGTGATCCTGAACGGCAGCCGCGACATCGGCTTCACGATGGACCTCGTCATCAAGGACGTCGGCCTGTTCGACCAGCTCGCGATCGACCACAAGGTGCCGCTCGAACTGTCGCCGCTGATCGTGAAGATCTTCAAGGACGCAGCCGACAAGTACGGCCCGCGCGAGAATTCGCCGAACATCATCCGGCGCTACGAAGAGCCGTGCGGCTTCAAGGTGCTGGGCACGGGCTTCCCGGCGACGATGGTCGACGACCTGCCGAAGGTGCCCGGTTTCGAGGTCGTCCCAGGAACAGGGGTTAGGGGTTAGGGGTTAGGGGTCAGAGGAGCGTCTGCAGCTGATCCGGATGTTCAGCTGCTCCTCCGACTAACCCCTAACCCCTATCCCCTATCCCCTATCTGAAGATCACCGTCCGGTTGCCATTCAGGAACACGCGGTGCTCGGTCGCGAGCCGAACCGCGCGTGACAACGCCCGACGTTCGGAATCGCGCCCCGCCGCCACCAGCATCTCCGGCGTGTGGGAATGATCCACGTGCTCGACGATCTGCTCGATGATCGGGCCTTCGTCGAGGTCCGCCGTGACGAAGTGCGCCGTCGCGCCAATCACCTTCACGCCCCGGTCGTAGGCCTGGTGATAAGGCTTGGCGCCCTTGAAACCCGGCAGGAACGAGTGGTGGATGTTGATCGCGCGGCCGCGCAGCTTGCCGCACAGGTCGTCCGAGAGAATCTGCATGTAGCGCGCGAGCACCACCAGGTCCGTCCGGGTCGAATCGATGAGCTCGATCAGCTTGCGTTCCTGCTCCGGCTTCGTCTGCGCCGTCACCGGCAGGTGGAAGAACGGGATGCGGTTGTGGGCGGCCACCGGCTGCAGCGTGACGTGGTTCGACACGATCGCCGTGATGTCCATCGCCAGCTCGCCGATGCGGTGGCGGTAGAGCAGGTCTTCGAGGCAGTGGTCGTAGTTCGAGACCATGATCAGGACGCGTGCACGGTCGCGCGAATCGTGGATGCGCCACTCCATCTGCTCGGCGTCGGCCACTTCCTGGAACTGCTTGCGCAGGTCCGCCAGGTCGACCTTTTCACCCCGCACCGCGCAGAACGTGATGCGCACGAAGAACCGCTGCGAAATCGTGTCGTCGAACTGCTGCATTTCGACGATGTAGAAGCGCCGCGAGGCGAGGAAGGTGGTCACCCGCGCCGTCGTGCCCATGCGGCTCGCGCAGGTGGCAGTCAGCACGAAGGGGTGGTCGGTGTCGAAACTCATGCAGTTCTCCGCGGCCTGTTCGGGTTCTGTGTGTGCCCGGGGGGCGGAGATTGTCAGAATGCGACGATGCCGCGCAAGCGCGATCCGCGGCCTGGACAGGGTCTTCGTGAGAGGGATCACGCTGGGCGGTAGAAAGCATGGACCTAGCGAAAAAATAGATTCAACCGAGCACTCGCGTGCACCGGTCGCACCCGCCGGGTCACGCCCTTTACACCGCACGGCAAATGTCGCATCGTGACAAGCCTATGTCGCCGCAGCATCACCGGGAGTGGCCCGTGATGCATAGAATCGGCGCAGTACCGGGGAGACAGCGATGTCCGATGACCAGACCGACGCATTCGATCTCAGCAGCCTGAGCGACGAGGAACTCGTCGAGCAGGTCCACGACGATCTCTACAACGGTCTCAGGGACGAGGTCATCGAAGCGACCAACCTCTTCCTTGGCCGCGGCTGGGGCCCCGACAAGGTCCTGAACGACGCGCTCGTCGAAGGCATGCGCATCGTCGGCATCGACTTCCGCGACGGCATCCTGTTCGTCCCCGAGGTGCTGCTCGCCGCCAACGCCATGAAGGCCGGCATGGAGATCCTGCGGCCGCTGCTCGCCGAGACCGGCGCGGAGCCGATCGGCAAGGTCGTCATCGGCACCGTCAAGGGCGACATCCACGACATCGGCAAGAACCTGGTGTCGATGATGCTCGAGGGCGCCGGCTTCGAAGTGATCAACATCGGCATCAACAACCCGGTCGAGAATTACCTGGCGGCGCTCGAAGAGCACCAGCCGGACATCCTCGGCATGTCGGCCCTGCTCACGACGACGATGCCCTACATGAAGGTCGTCATCGACACGCTGAAGCAGAAGGGCCTGCGCGACAAGTACATCGTGCTGGTCGGCGGCGCCCCGCTCAACGAAGAGTTCGCGAAGGCCGTTGGCGCCGATGCCTACTGCCGCGACGCGGCCGTGGCGGTCGAGACCGCCAAGACGCTGATCGCTGCACGCCGCTCGGCCATCGCTGCCGCGGCGCACTGACGGTGCGATGGACGGAGAAGCTCCCGTCCTGGTCATCGCGTGCGGCGCCCTCGCCCGCGAGATCGTCGCGCTCAAGAAGCTGAATGGCTGGTCGGCACTGGACATCCAGTGCCTGCCACCCGAACTCCACAACCGACCCGAACGCATTCCCGCGGCCGTCCGTGAAGCCATCGTGGCAGGACGCGCGAAGTACGAGCGGATCTTCGTCGCCTACGCCGATTGCGGCACCGGCGGGCTGCTCGACGAAGTGCTGCAGGCCGAGCACGTGGAACGCCTGCCGGGCGCTCACTGCTACGAGTTCTTCGCGACCTCGGCAGCGTTCGCGGCGCTGGCTGAAGCGGAGATCGGCACGTTCTACCTGACGGATTTTCTGGTGCGACATTTCGACAGGCTGGTCATCGCAGGGCTCGGCATCGACCGGCATCCCGAACTGGCCGACGAATATTTCCGCAACTACCGCAAGCTCACGTACCTGGTGCAGGTGGCGGATCCGGAACTGGCGCGCGCGGCGCGTGCTGCCGCAGCGCGTCTCGGCCTCGAGTACGAAGAACATTTCACGGGTTACGGCGACCTCGCCGACAGCCTCGCGTCCGTGGCGTCCCGCCGCGAACATCCGGTGTCCTGGGAGAAGACTGCATGGCGTCGTTGATCGTGATCTCGTGGCGTGACGTTCCGGCGCAGGTCGTGGTGAAGCGCGGCCGTGAGACGGCCAAGGTGCAGTTGTCGCAACGCTTCCAGGAGGCCGTCGACCGTGCCGCCATGCGCGCGGGTCGCGGCAGCTCCGATGCCTACCTCGAGGACTGGCGTCGCGCTGCGCCCCAGCCCTGCGGCGACGAACTGCAGGCCGCGGCACAGGCCGCCGCGGCCGCCATCGAAGCCCGCTATACCGACGAGGATCTCGAACGCCTGATCCGCGCGAAGGGAATCGACGTCAACCTCCCCGACCCGTTCAAGCCCGCGGCTGACGCTGGAAAGGCCTGATGTACTCGGTCCGTCTCTGGTCCGTGCGTCACGCCCGCGGCCTGGCGAGCTTCTACAAGGCGTTCGAGGGGGCGCTGAACAAGCTGCACCCGCTGTTCAGCCGCATCGGCTACCAGCGGCTCGAACGTCCGGTAGCGGTGGTCGAGCGGCAGGTGAAGGGCCTTCTGTTCGACTGCAAAATGTGCGGCCGCTGCGTGCTGAGTTCCACCGGCATGTCGTGCCCCATGAATTGCCCCAAGCAGTTGCGCAACGGTCCGTGCGGCGGCGTGCGCGCGAACGGCAACTGCGAGGTCAAGCCCGAGATGCGCTGCGTCTGGGTCGAAGCCTGGAGCGGCGCTGAACGCATTCCCGGCGGGCTCAATGCGATCCAGCAACTGCAGCCGCCGGTCGACCGTCGCCTCGAAGGCACCTCGGCGTGGCTGCGCGTGGTGCGCGAAAAGAACGGAGCCTCGGCATGAGGTTCGAGGACGAGCCGGTACCGGGCTATCCGCTGCCGATCCTGCCGGGACACACGTCTCCCGGCCGCTTCGAGCGCGTGCTGCGCGCCGGCGCTTTCGCGGTCACGGCAGAACTCGCGCCGCCTGATTCCGCCGATCCGGAAGAAGTCTACAAGCGCGCGCGCGTGTTCGACGGCTACGTCGACGCGATCAACGCGACCGACGGCAGCGGCGCCAACTGCCACATGTCGAGCCTCGCCGTCTGCGCGCTGCTGACCCGCGTCGGCTATGCACCGGTGATGCAGATCTCCTGCCGCGACAAGAACCGCATCGCGATCCAGGGCGACATCCTCGGCGGCGCGGCCATGGGCGTCTGCAACGTGCTGTGCCTGACGGGCGACGGCGTGCAGGCCGGCGATCACCCGCAGGCCAAGCCCGTGTTCGACCTCGACTCCACGTCGCTGCTCGGCATCGCGCGCGGCTTGCGCGACGACCACCACTTCGAGAGCGGCCGCAAGATCAGCTACGCGCCGCGGGTGCTGCTCGGCGCGGCCGAGAACCCGAACGTGTCGCCCGTCGAACACCGCGCCGTGCGGCTGGCGAAGAAGATCGCGGCGGGCGCGCAGTTCGTGCAGACGCAGTACTGCTACGACATTCCCCTGCTCCGCCGCTTCATGACCGCGGTCGAAGACGCCGGCCTGCTCGAGCAGGTGTTCATCCTGATCGGCGTGGGCCCCCTGCGCACGGCCAAGACCGGGGAATGGATGCGCAAGAACGTGCCGGGCATCCACATCCCGGACAGCGTCATCGAGCGCATCAAGGGCGCCAAGGACCAGACCCGCGAAGGCCTCAACCTCTGCGTCGACCTCATCCAGGAGGTCCGCACGATCAAGGGCGTGAGCGGAGTGCACGTGATGGCCTATCGCCAGGAAGAATCCGTGGCCGAAGTCATCGACCGCTCGGGCATCCTCGCGGGACGCACCCCGTGGTTCCCGGGCCGCGACACGCAGATCAACGAAGACAGGAAACTTTCATGACCGACACCGTCATCAGCTCGGCGACGCGCGAAATCGTCATCGGCTTCGACCGTCCCTTCGTCATCATCGGCGAACGCATCAACCCGACCGGGCGCAAGCTGCTCGCCGCCGAAATGGCCGCGGGCGACTTCAGCCGCGTCGAAGCGGATGCGCTTGCGCAGGTGGCCGCCGGCGCGCACATGCTCGACGTCAACGCCGGCATCCCGCTGGCCGACGAGCCGGCCATCCTGGCGCGGGCCATCCAGCTGGTGCAGTCGATCACCGACGTGCCGCTCTCGATCGACTCGTCGATCGTCGCCGCGCTCGAGGCCGGCCTCGCGGTCTACAAGGGCAAGGCGCTGGTCAACTCGGTGACCGGCGAAGAAGACCGGCTCGAGACCGTGCTGCCGCTGGTGAAGAAGTACGGCGCCGCGGTGGTCGCGATCTCGAACGACGAGACCGGCATCTCCGAGGATCCGGACGTGCGCTTCGAGGTGGCGAAGAAGATCGTGCACCGCGCGATGGACCACGGCATCCCCGCCTCCGACGTCGTCGTCGATCCGCTCGTGATGCCGATCGGCGCGATCAACCATGCCGGCGTGCAGGTCATGCGACTGGTCAAGCGCCTGCGCGAGGAACTCAAGGTCAACACGACCTGCGGCGCCTCGAACATCAGCTTCGGCCTGCCCGCCCGCGACGGCATCAACAGCGGCTTCCTGACCATGGCGATCGCGTCGGGCATGACGTCCGCGATCACGAACCCGCTGCACGGCGACATCGTGCGGGCCTGCATGGCCGCGGACGTGATGATGGGTCACGACCCCGATTGCGCCCGCTGGATCCGCCGCTTCCGCGAAGTGCCGCCGCCGGGCACGGGCGCTCCGGGCGAACAGCGTGGCCGCCGCGAAGGTGGCGCACGCCGCCGCGCCGCCGGCACCCCGGGTGCGGCCTGAGGCAACGACGACGTGACACGGACAGATCCCCTCGTCGTCTTCACGCCCTCGGGCAAGCGCGGACGCTTTCCCGTCGGCACGCCGCTGCTGACCGCAGCGCGCCAGCTCGGCGTCGACATCGACTCCGTCTGCGGCGGACGCGCGATCTGCGGGCGCTGCCAGGTGCTCGTGGCCGAAGGCGAGTTCGCCAAGCACGGGGTGCGCTCGAGCGCGGCCTCGCTGTCGCCGGTCTCCGAGACCGAGCAGCGCTACGGCACGCGCAAGGTGCTCGCCGAAGGCCGCCGGCTCTCGTGCCAGGCCCGGGTCGAGGCCGACGTCGTCGTCGACGTGCCGTCGAACAGCCAGGTGCACCGCCAGGTGGTGCGCAAGGAAGCCGAGGCGCGCGACATCGAGCTGTACCCGCTCGTGAAGCTGCACTACGTCGAGGTCGCCGAGCCCGACATGCACGACCCGTCCGGGGACCTGCAGCGGCTCGAGCTGGCGCTCGCACGCGAGTGGCAGCTCAAGGACCTCGAATGCGACCTGTCGGTGCTGCAGCAACTGCAGCCCGTCCTGCGCGCCGGACAGTGGAAGGTCACGGTGGCGGTGCACGACACGTCGCGGATCATCGCGGTCTGGCCGGGCTTCCACGAGAAGGCGTTCGGCCTCGCCGTCGACGTCGGCTCGACGACGATCGCGGCGCACCTCTGCGATCTCGTCAGTGGCGAGGTCGTGGCTTCCGCGGGGCGCATGAACCCGCAGATCCGCTTCGGCGAAGACCTGATGAGCCGCGTCTCGTACTCGATGATGAATCCGGGCGGCGCCGTGCAGATGACGGCGGCCGTGCGCGAGGCATTGAGCGAGCTGGCGGCCGAAGTGGCCGACGTCCGTGGGCATCGAGAAGGAATCGATCCTGGAGGTGACGCTCGTCGGCAACCCGATCATGCATCACCTCGTGCTCGGCATCGATCCGGTGGAACTCGGCGGCGCGCCGTTCGCGCTCGCGATCGACCGTGCGGTGACCGTGACGGCGGCCGAGCTCGGCATCGCCCTGCATCCCAATGCCCGCGTCTATGCGCTGCCCTGCATCGCCGGTCACGTGGGCGCGGACACCGCCGGCGTCATCCTGGCCGAACGGCCGGACCTGACCGACGAGATGACGCTGCTGGTGGACGTCGGCACCAATGCCGAGATCGTGCTCGGCAACAGCAAGCGGCTCGTCGCCTGCTCGAGCCCCACGGGACCGGCGTTCGAGGGCGCGCAGATCAGCTGCGGCCAGCGCGCGGCACCCGGTGCGATCGAGCGCGTGCGCATCGACCGCGAGACGCTCGAGCCGCGCTTCAAGGTCATCGGCTCCGACCTCTGGTCCGACGATCCGGGCTTTGCGGACGCGGTCAAGAACACGGGCGTCACCGGCGTCTGCGGCTCGGGGATCATCGAGGTGATCGCCGAGATGTACCTGGCCGGCATCATCACGCAGGACGGCGTCATCGACGGCGCACTGGCGGCGCGCTCACCGCGCGTCGTGGCGAGTGGTCGCACCTTCTCGTACGTCCTGCACGAAGGCGCGCAGACGCTCTGCATCACGCAGAACGACGTGCGCGCGATCCAGCTCGCCAAGGCCGCGCTGATGGCCGGCATTCGCCTGCTGATGGAACGGCTCGGCGTCGAGACGCTCGACCGCATCCGGCTGGCCGGTGCGTTCGGCGCGCACATCGACGTCATGTACGCGACGGTGCTCGGCATGATTCCGGACTGCGACCTGGCCAAGGTCACCTCGGCCGGCAACGCCGCCGGCACGGGCGCACGCATCGCGTTGCTCGATTCCCGCTCGCGCCAGACGATCGAGACGCTGGTCGGGCGCGTCGAGAAGATCGAGACGGCGATCGAGCCGCGGTTCCAGGAGCATTTCGTCGAGGCGATGGCGATCCCGCACAAGACGGCCGACTACCCCAACCTGCGCAAGGTCGTGGAACTGCCTCCGCTCAAGACGGCGGCACAGCCGGCGGGCGAGACACGCGGCAGCAGGAGTCGACGGCCGGTGCGACCTACGTCAGACCGCGTACCGCAAGCCGAGGCAAGTGGGACGGTGGTTGCCCGCTGCACGGGTTCCGGTCTTCCTCGGCGCTCCGGGGTCTCGCGCGCATCGTGAATCGCGCGGAGGACCCGCACGATTCACGGCGACCCTTGCTCGAACGGGTGCTCGGCGATGGTGCCAGCGTCTGGTCGGAAAAGGCGAAGCCGCCTCGCACCTGCGCTCGAGCTGCGGCGCTCGACACGGAGCGCCGAGGAAGACCGGAACCCATTCAGCGGGCCAGGAGTCGCGGCTCGCCTCGGCTTGCGGACGGTTACTGCCCGCTTGACGCGGCGACGAGTCATCGACTGCGGCCGGTCACCGCCACTGACGCGACCGATGACGAGCTCGCAGCGGCATTGCGACGACCGCTGCAGCACGAACAGCTCCGCATGGTCCCGGTGGCGCAGGACCGCACAGGCTCGCCGGTTCGGGATCGGCGTCTTCCTCTGCGCTCCGTGTCGAGCGCCGCAGCTCGAGCGTTAAGAGCGAAGCGGCACCGCCGCCGTGTCGCTGCTGCGCTGCCACCATCGCTTCGCTCTCGCTCGAGCAAGGTTCGCCGTGAATCGTGCGGGTCCTCCGCGCGATTCACGATGCGCGCGAGACCCCGGAGCGCAGAGGAAGACGGCCGATCCCGTACCGGCGAGCATTGATACGCACGCTCACCCTGCCCATCGCGCGACCTCTCCCGCTGACGCGCGAGAGGCGAAGGCTTCAGACGTTCGAGTCGGGCGTCGCCGCCTTCTGCCGGTTGATGTAATCGAGCAGCGCCTCGTCCACCGCGGGGTCGAGCGGCGGCGGCACGTACTCGTTGAGCTGCCGCTTCCAGAGCGCGTTGGCGCGCTGCGCCATGTCGAGCGAGCCTTCGGCCTGCCATTGCTCGAAGCTGTTGTTGTCGGCCAGCGGCGAGCGGTAGAACGCACTCTCGAAATTGGCCTGCGTGTGCGCGCAACCCAGGAAATGGTTGCCGGGCCCGACTTCGCTTGATGGCGTCCATCGCCTGGCCGTTCGGCGTGAGGTCCACGCCCGCGAGCAGCGTGTGCATCATCCCGGCCTGGTCCACGTCCATCATGAACTTCTCGTAGCCCATCGCCAGGCCGCCTTCGAGCCAGCCCGCCGTGTGCAGCACGAAGTTCACGCCGGCGAGGCACGTCGGCAGCAGCGTCTGCGCCGACTCGAACGCGGCCTGCGCATCAGGCACCTTCGACGCGCACAGGCTGCCGCCCGAGCGGAACGGCACGCCGAGGCGCCGCGCGAGCGCGGCCATCGTGTACAGCACGAGGGCCGGCTCCGGGCGTGCCGAACGTCGGCGCGCCGGACTGCATCGAGATCGACGAGGCAAAGCTGCCGAGCACCACCGGGGCACCCGGATTGACGAGCTGCGCGAAGGCCATGCCGGCGAGCGCTTCGGCAAGCGTCTGCGCCGCGGTGCCGGCCACCGTCACGGGCGACATCGCGCCCGACAGGATGAACGGCGTGATGATCGTGGCCTGGTTCGCGCGGGCGTACACCTTGAGCGCGCCGAGCATGGTCGCGTCGTAGACCATCGGCGAGTTGACGTTGATCAGGCTGATCAGCATCGTGCGCAGCTTGCCGGTCGCAGGATCGACCGCGTCGGCGCCGAAAGCGATCTTCGCGAGCTCGACGCTGTCGTGCGCGCGCTCGGGCGCGGTGACCGAGCCCATGAACGCCTTGTCGCTGTACTTGATGTGGCTGTACACCATGTCGAGATGGCGCTTGTTCACCGGCAGGTCCACCGGCTCGCAGATCGTGCCGCCCGAGTGGTGCAGCGAATTCGCCATGTAGGCGAGCTTGACGAAATTGCGGAAATCGTCGATGCGGGCGTAACGACGGCCCTCGTCCGCGTTGCAGGATGAACGGCGAACCGTAGGCCGGCGCGAACACGGTGGAGTTGCCGCCGATGCGGACGTTGCGCGCCGGATTGCGCGCGTACTGCACGAACTCGCGCGGCGCGTTCTTCTGCACGAGTTCGCGGCACATGCCCCGCGGGAACTTCACCAGCGAGCCCTGGACGTCCGCGCCCGCGGCCTTCCAGATGGCCAGCGCTTCGTCGTCCTCGCGGAACTCGATGCCGTACTCCGCGAGGATCGTCTCGGCGTTGCGTTCGATGATCGACAGGCCCTCTTCGGTCAGGACCTCGAAGTACGGGATCGAGCGCGTGATGTAGGGAATCGAGGCGCCGGCGCGGGCTGCACGCGCAGCGCGCTTGGCGTCACGGCCGCTGGCGCGAAGGGGGCGCCGTTCGGCGGCGGGCTGCTGTTCGTCCATGCTGGACATGGTGGATCCGTCCCCGGCTGCGAGGAAGCCAGTATGGTCGCCCCGCCACCGGGCGACTGATCAATTTGCGACAACGACTTGCCCCCGCGCGCCACCAAGGGCGACACGCGGGAGCCCGGCCGAGGGTCAGGGCGCCCCGAAGCGGTAGGTGGCGCTCAGGCCGTACCAGCGCGGCTTGGCGTAGACGCCCGCGACGACGCCCGCGAACAACGAGCTGTCGAAGGCATACACGCGGTACTCCTCCTCGAACAGGTTGTTGACGAAGGCCGCCACGCCCCAGCGACCGCTGCCACTGTCGTAGCTGAGCCGGGCGTTGGCGACGGTGTAGGCATCTTCCTGCTCGACCGGCGCGCAGAGCACGGTGAAGCAGAATTCGCTCGAGTACTGCACGTCGCCCTGGATGCCGAACGTGCCGCCGGCCAGTCCGAACTCGTACCGGGCGAGCGCATTGCCCGAGAAATTCGGGCGCCTGCGGCAGGTCGTGATCCTCGACCGTGACGCCGTCCGGCAGCGGGACGTCCTTCACCTTGGTGTCGAGGAACGAGGCGCCGAGTTGCAGCGTCAGCCCCGCGATCGGCCGCGACGTGAGTTCGGCTTCGAGGCCCGTCGTCTCGGCATCGAGATTGATGACGGTCTGCACCGGGCCGAACTGCGCAAAGGCCTGGTAATCGGAATAGTCGTAGTAGAACGCGGCGACGTTGAGCGTCGTCGAATCGCCGAGGGTGGTCTTGGCGCCGAGTTCGAACGCATCCAGCGTCTCCTCGTCGAAGGGCATGCCTTCGAGGAACGCGCGCGGGATGGTGAGACTGCCGTCCGGATCGTACGGCGTGCCCGTCGAGAACGTGTAACCACCGCTCTTGCTGCCGCGGTTGAAGCTCGCGTACAGCAGCAGGTCGTCGGTCGGCTTCCAGTCGAGCTGCACGCGCGCCGTGACGCCGTCGAAGCTGTTCTTGGCGTCCTTCGGCGTGATCGATGCCGCCCGTCGGCGACACCTCGTTCTGGTTGAAGATGATCGTGACCGGGGCCGACAGTCCCGGCACTTCCGGCGCGGTGCCGAAGTACGTTGCCCTCGCGTTCGTCGCTCCAGTAACGCGCGCCGACGATCAGCTTCCACGCATCGGCGAACTGCCATTCGTCCTGCGCGAAGACCGCGTACGACGTCGTCTTCTGCGACATCTCGATGGTCGGGTCGTAACCGTAGAACGGAGTGGCGAACTTGCCGGTGTACTCGCCGTCGACCTTCATGCCGTACAGGCCGGCCACCCAGGTGTGGTCGCCCATCGCGCCCGACAAGCGGAATTCCTGCGAATACTGCTCGAGGTCGCTGCCCTGGTAGAAGAGCACGCCATCCACGGGCGAGGCGTCGCCGCCTTCGAGGTAGAACTTGGTGGCGTCCTGGTAGTCGGTGATCGACACCAGGTGCAGCTCGCCGATGTCCCAGTCGAAGTGCAGCGTGGCGCCCGTGATTTCACGGTCGACGTAGGAGCGCTGGGTTTCCGCGGTCTTCCACGGATCGCCGCCGCGGCTCGGCGTGATCGCGTCGTTGCGATACCCGGTGCCGCCCTCGCCCGGCCCGGTGCCCCAGAAGGCGCACGACTGATCGGCCTTGGTGAACTCGCCCTGGAACTGGTCGTTCGGGCAGGCAGGTTCCTGCGAATAGATGCCGGCCTGCGTTTCCTTGTTCGCCTTCATGTAGCGGACGAGCAGGTTGAGGTCGGTCGTCTCGGACGGCTGCCAGGCGAGTTGCCCGCGCACGGCGTAGTGGTCGTTGCCGCCGCGGTCCGGCACGCCGGCGACGACGGATTCCATGTAGCCGTCGTCGGTGTTGCTGATGGCGGCGATGCGCGCCTGGAAGTTGTCCGCCAACGGGCCCGACAGCGCGCCTTCGACGATGAACTGGTTGTAGCTGCCCACGGTGGCCGTGGCGTAGCCCTCGAAATCCTTGGTCGGCTTGTTGGACACGAACTGGATCGCGCCGCCCGTCGCGTTGCGGCCGAACAGGGTGCCCTGCGGTCCGCGCAGCACTTCGACGCGCGCCAGGTCGAAAATCGGGAAGCTCGCGACGTTGATCGAGCTCGCGTAGCTGTCGTCCTGGTAGACCGCGACCGGAGGTTCCTGCTGGTCGCCGTAGTCGTTCTGCGAGACGCCGCGGATGTTGAACACCACCTGCGACGACGAATACGCATTCATCTTCAGGCTGGGCACGGCGCGCGTGATGTCCGTCGCCATGGTGATGTTCAGGTCCGTGAGCATGTGCACCGCCGAGCGCCGTGACGGCGATGCCGACGTCCTGCAGGTTCTCTTCGCGCCGCTGCGCCGTGACCACGATTTCCTCGATGCCGGAGCTGGCACCGGCCTGCTGCGCGTGTGCCGACAGCGGCGCGCCGATGGCGAGTGCCGCGGTCACTGCGCCGGCGATCGATCCTGCAGCACGTGCGGCATGTGTCAGCGGATGACGGATTCGCATGGAAGCCTCCAGGGAAAGAAGATCGATCAGGTAACGGCGCGGGCGCGCGCATCGCTGGTGGCGAGCGCGCGGATGACGTCGGTGGGCCCGCAGACACCCTGCACCACGCCGCCCTCGGCGAGCAGCACGGGGTGTCCCGACCGGCACCATTGAATGAGCTGGCGCAACGGCGTTTCCACGTCGGCGACGATGAGGCCCTCGCCCTCCGCCGGCGACGTGCGGATGCCGAGCGCCTGGCCTTCGAAGGCGGCGGCAATCGGGCGGCCCTGCTCGTCGAGGACGGCGCTGAACTGCCGTCCCGGGTCGAGCCAGCGTTGCGGGCCGTCCGCGGCGAGCTCGGCCCACGGGCGCATGACCATGCGGCCGTTGAGCACCGACAGCGGATTCATGTGCTGCACGAACTCGCCGACGTAGGCATTCGCCGGGCGCAGCACGATGTCCTCGGGCGTGCCCGTCTGCACGATGCGCCCGCCCTCGAGCACGGTCGTCTGGTTGCCGAGCTTGAGCGCTTCGTCGAGGTCGTGCGTGACGAACAGGATCGTCTTGCGCACGCGCGCCTGCAGCGCCAGCAACTCGTCCTGCAGCTTGGTGCGGATCAGCGGGTCGAGCGCGGAAAACGGTTCGTCCATCAGCAGGATCGGGGCATCGGTCGCAAACGCCCGCGCCAGGCCGACGCGCTGCTGCATGCCGCCCGACAGCTCGTGACCATAGCGATCGGCCCAGCGCTCGAGCCCGACCAGTTGCAGCTTCTCGTCGACGATGCGACGACGTTCGGACGCGGATTCGCCGCGCAGTTCGAGGCCGAGCCCGACGTTCTCGCGCACCGTGCGCCAGGGCAGCAGGCCGAACTGCTGGAAGATCATGGCGATCGTGCCGCGACGCAGCCGACGCAGCGTGGCCGCATCGCACTTGCGCGACGTCGACCTGCTTTTCGCCGTCGTTGACCAGCACGCGACCGCGCGTGACGCGGTTGAGGCCGTTCGCCGCGCGCAGCAGCGTCGACTTGCCGGACCCGGACAGGCCCATCAGCACGGAGATCTGGCCGCGCTGGACGGTGAGGCTCGCCTGGCTCACGCCGACGACGACGCCCGTCGCGGTCTCGATTTCGTTGCGATCGCGGCCTTCGTCGAGCCGCTGCAACGCGGACTTGATCGCGGCCTCGCGCTTGCGCCCCGACTCGGCCGAAAAAAGAATGTCGACCTGGTCGAACTCGAGCGCTGCGCTGCTCATTCCTGCCCCTTCTTCTCGGCCGGCCGGCTGATGCGATCGAGCATGATGGCGAGCAGCACGATGGCCATGCCCGCCTCGAAGCCCATGCCGACCTGCACGGTGTTGAGCGCACGCACGACCGGCACGCCGAGCCCGCCCGCGCCAACCAGCGCCGCGATCACGACCATCGACAGGCTCAGCATGATGCACTGGGTGATGCCGGCCAGGATCATCGGGCCCGGCGCTCGGCAGTTCCACCTTGAACAGCAGCTGCAGCGGCGTGGCGCCGAACGCCTGCCCTGCTTCGCGCAGCGTCTTGGGCACCGACGAAATGCCGAGCTGCGTCAGGCGGATCGGCGCGGGCAACGCGAAGATGATCGTCGAGATCAGGCCCGGCACGATGCCGAGCCCGAACAGCACCAGCGTCGGCGTCAGGTAGACGAACGTCGGCAGCGTCTGCATCAGGTCGAGCACGGGCCGCATCGCCTGCGTACACCCGCGGTCGCTTGGCACCCCAGATGCCCAGCGGCACACCGATGACCGTGGCGACGATCGCGGCGACGAGCACCAGCGTCAGCGTCTCGAGCGTCGCGTCCCAGTAACCCTGGTTCATGATGAAGAGCAGCGACAGCACGACGAACACCACGAGGCCGATCGAACGCCGCAGCACCCATGACAGGGCCGCGATCAGCACGATGAGTACCGGGGCCGGAACGCCGTTCAGGATTCTCGCGACGACGTTGGTCGAACCCGTCAGCACGGCCGCGATGCCGTCGAACAAGCCATGCGCGTGCTTCTTGGTGTATTCGACGAACGTCGTGGCGGCGTCGCCGACCGGGATCTTGTTGGCCGTGATCCAGTCTTCGAACGCGCTGAGATGGATGACCTGCCTGGGTTCGTCGAAGGCCTGCTGCGCGGGTCGCCCATCGAAACCCGTGACGCCGGCGAGCCAGGTCTGCACCACGGGCGGGCGCTTGGCGAGCCATTCGACGGCGAGGTCCGCCGTTCGCACCTTGTCGCTCAGGATGCGGTCCATCCACTCGTTCTCGAGCTCGACCGAGAACTCGAGGTTCTGCAGCAGCCGCGCGACGTTGGGACATTCCTGCTGGTAACCCTTGCGCACCAGCGTGCGGACGGTGGCGGCGCCGAAGTTCGGGCCGAAGATCGCATCGCCACCGGTGAGGTAGCGCACGTTGAAGTGCGTGTTCATCGGATGCGGCGCCCAGGCCAGGAACACGACGGGCTGCCTGGTCCGGTAGGCCCGTTCGACCTGCGCCAGCATGCCCTGCTCGCTCGACTCGACGAGCTTGAAGCCACCGAGGCCGAACTCGTTCTTCTTGATCAGTCGAGGATGAGGTGGTTGCCGTCGTTGCCGGGCTCGATGCCGTAAATCGATGCCCCCAGCTCTTTTCTGAATCGACTGATGTCCGCGAAGTCCTTGAGCCCCGCGTCGTACAGGTAGTCGGGGACGCCGAGCGTGTACTTCGCACCGACCAGGTTGTCGCGGACGACTTCGACGGACCCTTCGTCGGTGAAGGGCTTCAGCATCGATTCCTGCGCCGGAATCCAGTTGCCGAGGAAGACGTCGATGTCGCCGTTCTTCATCGACTCGAACGTGACCGGCACGGAAAGCACGGTAATCACAGGCTGGTAGCCGAGGTCCGTGAGCATCTGGGCCAGCACGGCCGTGGTCGCGGTTTCCGCGGTCCAGCCGACGTCTGCGAGCCGCACCACGCGGCAGCTGGGCGGGTCTGCGGTTGCGGCCGGCAGCATTTCCGCGGGCGGGTGCAAGCCACGAGCAGCGTGGCAGGCCACGACAGCCCAGCGACCGCAGTCCACGGAGCAGCGGGACCCACCCTCGGGCGCCAGCTCGAACGCATTGCCTTCCCCTGCGTAAAAATCTTCTGACGCATTGGTAACAGGGAGCGACGGCCCGCGTCAAACACTGCCGTAAAACGCGGCCATCGCCTGCCGCGCGGCGCAATCTCGCAGGCTATACTTCGGCGCGCGCTCCGGCGGAGAGCGCCATCACCACAGACGAGCCCGGCCGCGTGGACGCGGTGACGAGGCCGACGGAGCCAGCCTCGATGGAGATCAGCGAATTCTCGATGGACTTCTTCTCGCTCGCGGGCAAGAAGGCCATCGTCACCGGCGGCAACACCGGCCTCGGCCAGGCTTTCTCGCTCGCGCTCGCCAAGGCCGGCGCCGACGTGTTCGTGCCGAGCGTGATGGACGATGACGGCAAGACGGGCCCGCTGATCGCGGCCGCCGGTCGTCGTTACGAATACCTCAAGATCGACATCACTGCGCCCGGCGCGGCGGCGAAGGTCATCGACACGTGCGTCGAGCGTTTCGGCGCCGTCGACATCCTGGTCAACAGCGCCGGCATCTGCCCGATGGCCGAGGTGCTCGACTTCGGCCGTCCGCAATGGGATGCCACCGTCGCCGTGAACCTGACGGCCGCGTTCGAGCTCAGCTACGAAGCGGCGAAGAAGATGATTCCGCAGAAGAGCGGCAAGATCATCAACATCTGCTCGCTGTTCTCGTTCCTGGGCGGCCGCTGGTCGTCGGCCTATGCCGCGACCAAGCACGGCCTCGCCGGCTTCACCAAGGCGTATTGCGACGAACTCGCGATGCACAACATCCAGGTGAACGGCATTGCGCCCGGGTTACTACGCCACCGAGATCACGCGCAAGACGCGCAGCAATCCGGAAACCAACCAGCGCGTGCTCGACCACATCCCGGCCGAACGCTGGGGCGAGCCGGTCGACCTCATGGGTGCGCTGGTCTACCTGTCGAGCCGCGCCTCCAACTACGTCAACGGTCACCTGCTCGTCGTCGACGGCGGCTACCTGGTGCGCTGACGCGAGATGGCGATCCGGGGGCGTTACATCGTCGGCGTCGACAACGGCTCGCAGAGCACGAAGGTCGTGATCTACGACCTCGAGGGCAATGCAGTCGCGGAAGGCCGGCAGGTGCTGCGCGCTGCCAGTCGCCCGCGCCCCGGCGTCGTCGAACATCCCGACGACGACCTGTGGGATTCGATCGTCGCTGCGAGCCGGCAGGCGCTGGCGAACTTCCTGGGCGATCCACGCGAGATCATCGGCGTCGGGCTCTGCACCATCCGTTGCTGCAAGGCGTTCCTGCGGGCCGATGGCTCGCTCGCGCAGCCGGTCATGAGCTGGATGGACACGCGCGCCTACCAGCCGTACATGCCGGACGATCCGGCGGTGGCGTATGCGACCACCTCCTCCGGCTACATCACGCACCGCTTCACCGGCGAGTTCAAGGACACCGCGGCCAACAACATCCTGCTGCAGTGGCCGATCGACACCGACACGTGGCAATGGAGCAGCGATCCGGCGCTGCTGCAGCAGTTCAACGTCCGGCGCGAGCAACTGTTCGAACTGCTGCTGCCCGGCGCGATCGCGGGCCACGTGACCGCCGCGGCGGCCGCGGCCACCGGAATTCCGGCGGGACTGCCGGTCGTCGTGACGGCAAACGACAAGGCCGTCGAGGCGCTCGGCTCCGGCTCGCTCGACGAGCGCACCGCGCTCATCTCGCTCGGCACCTACATCGCGTCGATGGTGCACGGTGACGCGCAACCGCCAGGACGCCCAGCAGTTCTGGACCAATTTCGGCTGCATCCCGCACCGCTACCTGTACGAGAGCCACGGCATCCGCCGCGGCATGTGGACGCTCACCTGGTTCATGGACCTGCTCGGGCCGGAGTTCGCCGCAGCGGCCGCCGCGCGCGGCGTCACGCGCGAGCACGTGCTGGAACAGGAAGCGCAGCACGTCCCGGCCGGCAGCGACGGCCTCATGAGCGTGCTCGACTGGCTCGCCCCGACCGACCAGCCCTTCCGCAAGGGCATCATGCTCGGCTTCGACGCGCGCCATACTCGTGCGCACTGTTACCGCTCGATCCTCGAAGCGATCGCGCTCACGATGAAGGACAAGGTCGATGCCATGGCGACGAACTCGGCACGTCGCTGCGCGAGGTCGTGATCTCCGGCGGCGGCTCGTCGAGCCCGCTGTTCATGCAGATCTTTGCCGACGTCTTCGGCATTCCCGCCTCGCGCGCCAACGGCCCGGGCGGCGCCAGCCTCGGCTCCGCGATCTGCGCGGCCGTGGCCACCGGGCGTGTATCCGGATTTCGCGACCGCCGTCGCGCGCATGGAAAAGCCGCGCGAGTCGTTTGCAGCCGAATGCCGGCAACACCGACGTGTACCGCCGCATGAACGCCGACGTTTACCGCGACATCCGTACTTCGACTGACCAGGTCCTCGAACGGTCCTGGCCTCTCTTTCACTGACGCCGGCACGCGCCGGACACGACCGAAAAGGACCGCATCATGGCCTTGAGCAAGACCGCCATCGTCCAGGGACTCCAGGTGATCGTTGGAGGCGCGAACGTCATCACGGACGAGAAGGAACTGAAGCAGAGCAGCATCGACCGCCTGCGCCTCTATGAGGACGTGCATGGCGTGTTCACGCGGCCGATCCCGGCAGCGGTGGTCATGGCGCGCAGCACGCAGCACGTGGCCGACGTGCTGAAGTACGCCAACAAGAGCCGCATCAACGTGGTGGCCCGCACCGGGCGTACCGCGACGGAGGGCGGTCTCGAGACGGCGGTCGCCAACTCCATCGTGCTCGACGGCTCGGGCATGAACGGCATCCTCAAGATCGACACCTACAACATGCAGGCGACGGTGCAGTGCGGCGTGTGCCTGCAGACGCTCGAGGACGAGTGCCGCAAGGTCGGCGTCACCACCGGTCATTCGCCGCAGTCGAAGCCGATCGCGCAGATGGGCGGCCTGGTCGCGACGCGCAGCATCGGCCAGTTCTCGACGCTGTACGGCGGCATCGAAGACATGGTCGTCGGCCTCGAGGCGGTCTTCGCCGACGGCACGGTCACCCGCATCAAGAACGTGCCGCGCCGCGCCGTGGGCCCGGACATCCGCCACGTCGTCATCGGCAACGAGGGCGCGCTCTGCTACATCACCGAAGTCACGGTGAAGCTGTTCCCGTACCTGCCGCAGAACAACACCTTCGTCGGCTGGACGCTGAAGAACATGCGCCCCGGCTTCGAGGCGCTGCGCGAAGTCATGGTCGCCGGCTACAAGCCGTCGGTCGCGCGTCTCTACGATCCGCCGGACGGCGCCTTCCACTTCTCGAAGTTCGCGGCGAGCGACGACTGCGTGCTGCTGTTCATGGCCGAAGGTCCGGCCGGCATCGTCAAGGCGACGATCGACGGCATCAAGGAAATCGTCGCGAAGTTCCCGGATTTCAAGCCGGTCGACCCGCACCACCTCGAGGAATGGTTCGCCGACCTCAACTGGGGCGCGGACAAGATCGCCAACGAGCGCAAGGAAATCGTCGCCACCAAGACCATGGGCCGCACCACGGAGGTCTCGGCCGACTGGAGCACGATCTGCGACATCTACGAGAACGCGCTGAAGCGTCTCAGGGTCGATGTGCCGGACATCACCGTGGCCGGCGGGCACAGCTCGCACAGCTACATCAACGGCACCAACATGTACTTCATCTACTACTACAACGTGAACTGCCCGCCCGAGCAGGAAGTGGACAAGTACCGGACCGAGATCAACCGCGTGATCTGCGAGGAGACGCTGAAGCTCGGCGGCTCGGTCGTGCACCACCATGGCATGGGCAAGGCACGCACGCCCTGGATCAGGGAAGAATACGACTCGTCGTACTACATCCTCGAGCGACTGAAGCGCGCGTTCGACCCGAACGACATCATGAACAAGGGCTGCATCATCCCGGACTGACACCGTGGCCAGTCGATACTCGATCTTCAGCCTGCTCGCGGAGTCCTTCCGCGGCCACCGCGGCTGGACCCCGGCCTGGCGCGATCCGGAACCCAAGCCCGCCTATGACTTCATCGTCGTCGGCGGTGGCGGCCATGGGCTGGCGACGGCCTACTACCTGGCGAAGAACCACGGTGCCCGCAACGTCGCCGTGCTCGAAAAAGGCTACATCGGCGGCGGCAACGTCGGCCGCAACACGACCATCGTCCGGTCGAACTACCTGATGCCGGGCAACATCCCCTTCTACGAGCACTCGCTCAAGCTGTGGGAAGGCCTCGAGCAGGACATCAACTACAACGCGATGATCAGCCAGCGCGGCGTGCTGAACCTGTTCCACAACGACTCGCAGCGCGATGCCTGCGTCCGGCGCGGCAATGCCATGCACCTGCACGGCGTCGACGGCGAACTGCTGAACCGCGAACAGGTGCGCAAGCTCCTGCCGATGGCCGATTTCGACAACGCGCGGTTCCCGATCATGGGCGGCCTGATGCAGCGACGCGGCGGCACGGTGCGCCACGACGCCGTCGCCTGGGGCTTCGCGCGCGCCGCCGACAGCCTCGGCGTCGACATCATCCAGAACTGCGAAGTGACCGGCATCCGCCAGGACGACAACGGCGTCACGGGCGTCGAGACCACGCGCGGCTTCATCGCCAGCCGCCGCATCGGCATGGCCTGCGCAGGCAACACGAGCCGCGTGGCGACGCTGGCCGGCCTGCGCCTGCCGATCGAGAGCCACCTGCTGCAGGCGTTCGTCTCGGAAGGCCTCAAGCCGATCGTGCCGTGCGTGATCACGTACGGTGCAGGCCACTTCTACATCAGCCAGTCCGACAAGGGCGGCCTGGTGTTCGGCGGCAGCATCGACATGTACAACTCGTACGCACAGCGCGGCAACCTTCCGGTCGTCGAAGAAGTCTGCGAGGAAGGCGTGGCGCTGTTCCCGTGCCTGAGCCCGCGTGCGGATGCTGCGCTCGTGGGGCGGCATCATGGACATGTCGATGGACGGCTCGCCGATCATCGACCGCACGGCCGTCGACGGCCTCTACCTCAATGCGGGCTGGTGCTACGGCGGCTTCAAGGCCACGCCGGCTTCCGGCTGGTGCTTTGCCCACCTGCTCGCCACGGACCAGCCCCACGAGGTCGCCAAGGCCTATCGGCTCGACCGGTTCGCGACCGGACGGCTGATCGACGAGAACGGCTCCGGCGCGCACCCCAACCGACACTGAACCATGCGTATCCCCTGCCCCCACTGCGGTCCCCGCACGCACGAAGAATTCACGTACTACGGCGACGCGACCGTGCGCCGCCCGTCGCCCACCGGTCCCGACGCGGAGCCTGCGTTCTACGACTACGTGTACGTGCGCAACAATCCGTTCGGCCTGCACCGTGAACTCTGGTTCCACCAGGGCGGTTGCCACGAGTGGCTGGTCGTCGAGCGCGACACGCGCAATCACGACATCAAGGGCGCCGTGCCCGCACGGGATGTCTTCACCGCCGGAGAGTCGAAGTGAGTTCGCGCCTTGCGCAGGGCGGCGCGATCGATCGCCAGCAGACATTCCGTTTCAGCTTCGACGGCAAGGACTACACCGGTTGCGCCGGCGACTCGCTCGCGTCGGCCCTGCTCGCCAACGACGTGCGACTGGTCGGGCGTTCGTTCAAGTATCACCGTCCCCGCGGCCTGCTGAGCGCCGGCCCCGAAGAACCGAACGCACTGGTCGAACTGCGCAGCGGTGCCCGCCGCGAACCCAACACGCGCGCGACCGTGATCGAACTCTACGACGGTCTCGAAGCCACGAGCCAGAACCGCTGGCCGTCGCTGCAGTTCGACGTGCAGGCGATCAACGGCCTGTTCTCGCCGCTCTTCGTGGCCGGGTTCTATTACAAGACGTTCATGTGGCCCGCCTCCTTCTGGGAGAAGGTGTACGAACCGCTGATCCGTCGTGCCGCCGGTCTCGGCCGTGCAGCGCTCGAAGCCGACCCGGACCACTACGAGAAGAGCTGGGCGCATTGCGACGTGCTCGTGATCGGCGCGGGGCCTGCGGGCCTGGCGGCCGCCTTGAGTGCCGCGCGCTCCGGCGCACGCGTCATCGTGGCAGACGAAGATTTCGTTCTCGGCGGACGCTGTCTCGCTGAACAACGGACGATCGACGGACAGCCCGCCGCCGACTGGGCCGCACAGGCGATTGCGGAACTGCGCTCGATGCCGGAAGTGCGGCTGCTGCCGCGCACCACGGTCTTCGGCGTGTACGACGACGGCGTCTATGGCGCGGTCGAACGCGTCAACGATCACCTGCCCGTGCCGCCGCCGTTCGAACCGCGCCAGCGCGCCTGGCGCATCGTCGCGAAGCAGTCGGTGCTGGCCTCCGGCTCGATCGAACGTCCGCTGGTGTTCGGCAACAACGACCTGCCGGGCGTGATGCTGGCGGGTGCGGTGCGCACGTACGTCAATCGCTATGCCGTGCTGCCCGGCAAGCGTGCCGTGGTATTCACGGACAACGACGACGGCTGGACCACCGCTGCAGACCTCTTGGCCGCGGGTGCGCAGGTCGCCGCCATCGTCGACTCACGCGAACCGATCGTCGTCTCCGAACTCGCCCGCCGCTACCCGAACGTCGAGGCGATCGCCGGCGAAGTCAACGGTGCCCGCGGCGGGCGCCACGTCGAGTCGGTCGAGGTCACCAGCCACTCGGGTACGTCGCGCCGCATCGATTGCGACCTCGTCGCCATGTCGGGCGGCTGGTCACCGACGCTGCACCTGACGTCGCACAAAGGCCACCGACCGCGCTGGGACGAAGACCGCTCGATCTTCGTGCCCGACAAGTTGCCCGCAGGCATGCGGGTGGCAGGCGCCGCGAATGGCGACCTGACGCTCGGCGAAGCCATCCTGACGGGTTATCGCGAAGGCCTCGCGGCGGCAGTCGCCTGCGGCCACGCCGGCTCGATGCCCGCCCTGCCCCGTATCCCCGAAGAATCCACCCGGCGCGTGCCGCTCTGGCGTGTCGCGCGAGCGCAGGGCAAGTGCTTCCTCGACTTCCAGAACGACGTCACCGCCGACGACATCGAACTCGCCGAACGCGAGGGCTTCCGCTCCGTCGAGCACGCCAAGCGCTACACGACGCTCGGCATGGCGACGGACCAGGGCAAGACCTCGAACGTCAACGGCATCGCCTTGCTGGCAAAGCACCGTTCCCGCTCCATTGCCGACACCGGCACGACCACGTTCCGTCCGCCCTACACACCCATCGCCATGGGCGCGATGGCCGGGCACCACCGCGGCATGGACTTCCGCCCGACCCGCTACGCGCCGTCGCATCGGTGGGCCAGCGAACTCGGCGCTTCGTTCATCGAGAGCGGTCCATGGCTGCGCGCGCAGTGGTTCCCCCGTCCCGGCGAAACGGACTGGTTCGAACCCACGTGCCGCGAAGTGAAGGCCGTGCGCTCCGCCGTCGGCCTGTGCGATGTGTCCACGCTCGGCAAGATCGACGTGCAGGGCCCGGATGCGCTCAAGTTCATCGAACGGCTCTACGCCAACAACTTCGCGACGCTGGCCGTCGGCCGCACCCGCTACGGCATCATGCTGCGCGAGGACGGTTTCATGTTCGACGACGGCACGGCCGCACGCCTCGCCGAGAATCGTTACCTGATCACGACCACCACGTCGCACGCGGTCCAGGTCTACCAGCACATGCACCTGTGCCACCAGACGCTGTGGCCCGATCTCGACGTGCAGTTCGTGTCGGTCACCGACCAGTGGGCGCAGTTCGCGGTGGCGGGTCCGCGCTCGCGTGAACTGCTGCAACGCGTGCTCGACCCGCGGGTCGACCTGTCGAACGAGGCCTTCCCGTTCATGGCGTGCGGCGATGTCGTGCTGCGCAACGGCGAACCCGCCCGGCTCTTCCGCATCTCGTTCTCCGGCGAACTGGCCTACGAGATCGCGGTGCCCGGCCACCGTGGCGATGCATTGATCCGCACGCTGCACGACGCGGGGCAGGACCTGGGCGTGGCGCCCTACGGCCTGGAGGCCCTCAACGTGCTGCGGGTCGAGAAGGGTCACGTCGTCGGCAGCGAGCTGAATGGCCAGACCACCGCGCACGATCTCGGCTTCGGCCGCATGCTGTCGACGCAGAAGGACTTCATCGGTGCGGTGCTCGGTCGCCGGGCGCACCTGGTCGATCCGGCACGGCCGCGACTCGTGGGTATCAAGACAGTCGATCGAGAAGCGAAGCTGGCCGGCGGCATGCATTTCATTCCGCAGCATGCCAAACGCAGCATCGAGCACGACCAGGGTCACGTGACGTCCGTCTGCTACTCCCCGGCCCTTGGGCAGTGGATCGGCCTCGGCCTGCTGACCAATGGGCCAGAGCGTCATGGCGAGAAAGTCATGGTCGTCGACCCGTTGCGCGGTGCAGAGACGCTGGTCGAGGTCTGCTCTCCCGTGTTCATCGATCCGGAAGGAGCGCGCCTCCGTGGCTGACGCATTGCATTTCGACTACAGCCCGGGACGTCTCGGACGTCGTGATGGCTCGCCGGGCCTGATCCTGCAGGAACTCACGCAGTTCACCCTGGCCAGCGTCATTGCGCGCAAGGACCAGGCAGCACAGGCCACGGCGGCAGCGCTGCAGGCCTTCGGCACCTCGCCACCGGCCACGCCAGCGATCACGACAGGCGGCGAGCTCGCCTTCGTCTGGTCGGGGCCCGGTCACTGGCTTGCACTGGGACCTGCAGGCGACGGAACCGGTTGAAGCGCGCCTCGGAGCGGCGTTCGGCACACATGCCTCGGTCTTCGATCAGGGCGGCAGCCGCGTACTGCTCGAGTTGCGCGGTCCGCGCGTGCGTGACGTGCTCGCCAAGGGCATGTCGATCGACCTGCATCCGCGCTCGTTCAAGACGGGTGACGTCGCAGTCACGACGGCGTCGCATCTCGCGGTGCACCTGTGGCAGGTCGCGGACGAGCCGGTTTATCGTCTGCTGATCGTGCGCACCTATTTCGACAGCCTCTGGCGCTGGCTTGCCGCCTCCGCCGCCGAATACGGCTGCGAGGTCCTGCCACCCGCACCGTACGCGTCCCACTCGGCCTGATCCGCCGGAGCTTCAACGTCTACACGGGCAAGGAACGCCTGGTCTACCGCTGAAGGACCACCGACATGCGCCAGGAAGTACGCGACGGCTTTTCCGCCACCATCGGCAACACGCCACTGATCCGCCTGCGCCGCGCCAGCGAAGCCACCGGCTGCGAGATTCTCGGCAAGGCCGAGTTCCTGAACCCCGGCGGCTCCGTCAAGGATCGTGCGGCCCGCGGCATTCTCGATGACGCCGAACGCCGCGGCCTGATCGCACCGGGCGGCACGTTCGTCGAAGGCACGGCGGGCAACACCGGCATCGGCTTCGCGCACCTCTGCAATGCACGCGGCTACAAGTGCGTCATCGTGATGCCGGACAACCAGTCACCCGAGAAGGCGGCGCTGCTGCGCACGCTGGGCGCCGACGTGCGCGTCGTGAAGACCGTGCCCTACGCGGATCCGAATCACTACCAGAAGCTCGCACCGAAGGTGGCCGAGGAACTCGGTGCGGCCATCGGCAACCAGTTCGACAACACCGCGAATCGCGATGCGCACTACGCGACCACGGGTCCCGAGATCTGGCGTGACACCCAGGGACGCATCGACGCGTTTACCTGCGCGACGGGAACCGGAGGCACGCTCGGTGGCGTTTCGCGCTACCTGAAGGAGCAGAAGCCTGCCGTGCGCATCGTGCTGGCCGATCCGATGGGCAGCGCCCTGCACCATTGGGTGAAGACTGGCGAACTGAAGTCGTCCGGCTCGAGCGCGGTGACCGAAGGCATCGGCATCGGCCGCGTCACCGCCAACCTCGCGGACTCGCCGATCGACGATGCGGTGCAGATCGAGGACCCGGAGATCGTTCGCACGACCTACGGACTGCTGCGTGAGGAAGGGTTTTTCCTGGGCAGCACCAGCGGCACGAATGTCGCGGCCGCGATTCGCGTCGCGCGCGACCTGGGTCCGGGGCACACGATCGTCACGATTCTCTGCGACGGCGGGCACAAGTACCTGTCGCGGTTCTACAACCGCGAATGGCTCGAAACCAAGGGACTATTGCAGTACGCCGGCTAGCTACTCTGCTGCGCGGGGATCACGCTATAGTCGATCGAAGTCCAAGAACGATCGTCCCCGGGAGCCTGCTCAATATGATCCACCCCTCACTCCGCACAGCGTCGCGCAGGCGGCCGCTGGTGGCTGGCCATGCTCGCCTCGCTGCTGGCGCTCAGTGCCCAGGCGGGCGATCGCTACTGGCCGCCGATCGTCGACCCTCCCACGGGCACGCACACTCCGGGCCGCTTCGTCTGGGGCGACCTGGTGACGTCCGACGTCGCAGCGGCTGCGGGCTTCTACGGCAAGGTGTTCGGCTGGACGTTCGAGACGTACGGCGGTGACGACGACCGCGACACCTACACGCTGGCCCTCGCCGACGGCCTGCCGATCGGTGGCCTGGTGTTCGACCAGCGGGCCATGAAGGGCAAGACGCCCTCAGCGCGCTGGATTGGCCTGATCTCGGTGGCCGACGTGAAGGCTTCGACGGCGGCGGTTACTGCCGGCGGCGGCCAGGTCGTCTACGCACCCGTCATGCTGGGCGAGCGCGGCGAAACGGCTGTCTTCAAGGATCCGGAAGGCGTCGTGTTCGGCGTCGTCAACTCGAAGAATGGCGACCCACCCGACTATGCGGGCGATGTCAACGAGTGGTACTGGGTCGACCTCTGGACGAGCGACGTCGAGAAGGCAGCAACCTTCTATCGCGCCGTGGTGGGATACGAAACGATGCCGATCGCGGACGACGGCCCGCGCAGCGGCCTGCGACTGCTCTCGGGCGGCTTCGCGCGCGCCGGCATCATGCAGAAGCAGGACAAGAACACGAGTTCGACCTGGCTGCCGTACATTCGCGTCGCCGACGCCACGGCATCCGCCGAGGCCGCCAAAGCCGCGGGTGGCAAGGTCCTTCTTGAGCCGCTCGCCATGAACCGCGCGACAGTCGCGATCATTGCCGACCCCACGGGCGCTCCCGTCGGCATTGTGCAACTGTCGGCTCCGGAGGCGCAGCCATGAGCACGCGCAATGACATGCTTACTGACCCGACTGATGGCTGTCGTAGCGGTAATCGCAGCCGCGGTGACGCTCGCCGGTTGCGCCAGTGACGGCGGCGGCTCCAGCTACAGTGGTGTCTCGACCAGCGTGAGCGTTGGCTATGGCTACGGCGGCTACTACGGCGGTGGCTATTACCCGGGTTACTACCCGGGTGGTTACCCGCCGGTGGTGGTTGTGCCTCCTGATCGTCCCAACAATCCGGGCAATGGACAGGGCGGCAATCGTCCGACGACGCTCCCGGCCGATGCCAACCGCCCCTCCACCAAGGCGGCGCCAATGCCGTCGTCGCGGCCAGCGGATGTCAGCCGGCCCACGAGTCGTCCGTCACCGCGGCCCGCACCGCGGCCGATGCCTCGCGGACGTCGCTAGAGCGTTCTAGTAATCGGGCGGGTGTGCAGGCACGCATCTGTGCTGCACACCCGCCCATACTTCACCTGACCGAATCAGAGCGCTCAGCAGACGGCTGAGCTCGAGTCGGGCTCAATACTCGTAGAACATCCGCTGGATCCGCACCGGGTCGTTGGTCTTCGTCAACGCGAGTTGCAGCAACACGCGCGACTTGGCCGGATTCAACTCACCCGATGCAACGAAGCCCTTTTCGTCGTCATTTACTTCGTTGTTGCGGAGCGTGATGCCCTCCGCCAGGCGGGTGCTTCGCACAACCACGACGCCGCTCTTCGCAGCCTTGGTCAGCACGTCGAGTGCCGGCGTGGTCATGTTGCCGTCACCGACGCCCGCGATCACGAGGCCCTTGGCACCGTTCTTGATGGCCGCATCGATGAGGTCGGCACTCATGTTGGCGTGCGCATAGATCACGTCCACCCGCGGCAGCTTGTCGAGACCGTCCACCGAGAACTCGCTGGCCTTGCCCAGCTTCTTGTCCATCGGCTCGAACCATTGGATCTTGCCGGTATGCGCCACGCCGGCCGGACCCCGGTTCAGGCTCTGGAAGGTCTGCACGCTGGTCGTGTCGGTCTTCATCACGTTGCGCGCGTAGTGGATCGTGTCGTTCAGCACGACGAGCGTGCCCTTGCCCGTCGCGCGCGGGTCGGCGACCACGGCGACGCCGTTGTAGATATTGCCCGGTCCGTCGGCACTGATGGCCGTCGCCGGTCGCATCGAGCCGACCATGACCACGGGCTTGTCGCTCTTGGTGACCAGGGACAGGAAGTAGCTGGTCTCCTCGAGCGTGTCCGTGCCGTGCGTGATCAGGACGCCGTTGGTGCCAGGCTCGGCCAGGACCGCATTCACGCGCTTGGCGAGCTTGAGCCAGACCTCGTCGTTCATGTCCTGGCTGCCGATGTTCGCGACCTGCTCGCCCGTAATGACGGCCAGCTTGTCGAGGTTCGGCACGGCGCTCAGCAGCGAGTTCACGTCATACGCGCCGGACTTGTAGCCGTAGTCGGTCGCGCTGGCCTGCGCGCCCGCGATGGTGCCACCGGTCGCGAGCACTTTGATCGTCGGCAGGTTCGCAGCCTGCAAGGCTGGCGGCAAAACCGCCCAGAGCGGCGAGCGTCGCGACGCTCAGAATAATTGATCGGGTCTTCATGTGTCTCTCTCCATTGGTGGGCGGCCGGCCCTGCGCCGGCCGCATTTCCTTGACTGGTAATTACTTCTTGGCGCGCGGCTTCGGTTCGGACTTCGCTTTGGCCGTCTTGGGCGGCTTGCCCTTGGACGCCTCGTACGCCTGCCGGTAACTGCGCGCCACCGCCCTCACGGCACGACCGATGTCGTCATAGACGTGATCGTCGAGGTTGGCGAACGACACGCGTACCGACCAGTTGGGCGCCTCGAAGCCGCTGCCGTTCAGCAGCACGATGCCGTGGTCCTCGGCCAGCCGGAAGACGATGTCGAGCGGATGGACGTTCTCCTTCATCCATGCGACGACGTCCTCGCCCAGGTTCTTGCGAGCCCAGTACTCGAAGTCGATCAGGCCGTAATAGTTGTCATGCAACTCGTTGGGCGGGACGTCCAGTCCTAAGCCCTCGAGCGTCGCCTCCACGCGCTTTTTGACGATGCCCATGCAGGCTTTCTGATACTGCTTCTTGGTGTCCATCAGCTCGTAGGCTGAGAACAGCAGCATCATCACCTGCTGCGGCAGCGAGAGGCCCGCGGTATGGTTCAGCGCCACATCGCGGCTGTCGGCCACGATGCGGTCGATGAAGCGCAGCTTGCGCGGCTCGAGCGTCAGCGCGCCATAGCGCTTGTCGATCTTCTTCAACACCGGCTCCGGGTGCTGCGCGATGAGCTTGTCGAACAGGTTGTCCTCGTGCACCGCGATCACGCCGAGGCGCCAGCCGGTGCAGCCGAAGTACTTGCTGTAGGAATAGACCCCGATGGTGTTGTGCGGGTAGGCACCCAGCAGCGAACGGAAGCCCGGCACGAACGTGCCATAGACGTCATCGGTGAGCAGGATCAGGTCCGGACGTTTCTTCAGGATGGCGCCGATCTTCGCGATAGTCTTCTCGCTCAGGGCCACTGCGCTCGGATTACCGGGATTGACCACGAAGAACGCCTTGATCTTCGGGTCGAGCAGCTTGTCCAGTTCCGCGTCATCGAACTGCCAGCGGTTCTCCTGCTTGGCCTGGATGTTCACGATCTTGAGGTCATAGTCCTCGAGGTGCGGCATCTCCAGGTACGGTGTGAAGATCGGCGTGGCAAGCGCGATGGTGTCGCCGGCATTAAGCAGCCGGTTGGTCTTCATCGACTTGAAGATGTAGCACATCGCTGCCGTGCCGCCTTCGACCGCATACAGCTTGAACTTGCCCTTGGGTCGCGGCGAGCCGCACATCGCCCACTGCAGGTATTCGTGCACGACCTGCTCGTTGTGCACCAGCATGCGGTCCGGCACGGGGTAGTTGTCGCCGATGATCGAATCCACCAGCTCGTGCACGAACTTGTCGGCGTCGAAGCCGAACTTCTGCGCGGCCCACGGCACTAGTGCGCCGAGGAACCCGGCACCCGGCATGTCCGCATGCTTGCCGAGCCAGGCAGACATTCTCGAGGCGATGCCCGGGGCCTTGGGCATACCGCCGACGCCGGGCGGCAGGTCCATGACCCGCTTGCTCTCGACGACCGCGAATTGCCCGAGCAGGAAGAACGCCTCGCGCGGCTCGGTCGCAATCCAGTTCGGGTTACCGCGGCCAGCATTCAGATAAGTGACCGCCGACGTACCCGCCACCTTGCTCGCCGCCTTGGCGAGGAAGTCCTTGATCTCGAACGGGCTCAGGCCCTCGTATTCGCGCAGTTTCATGATGTCCATGTCGATGTTCCTCGCGGCGGTAGCCGCTGTGAATCAGGATCCGCCAGCCAGAATCAGCACGATCACCATGCCGAAGATGGTCAGCAGCGTATTGCCGATGGCGTAAGGCATGCCGTAGCCGAGCGCCGGTACCTTGCTCTTTGCCGCCTCCTGGATCATTCCAAGCGCAGCTGTCGTGGTGCGCACACCAGCGCAGACGCCGAACAGGATCGCGGGGTGAAACTTGAAAACGAAGTGACCAAGCAGGATGGCGATGACGAGCGGAATCGTCGTCGCGACCATGCCCCACAGGAACAGGCTCAGGCCGACCTGCTGCAGGCCGGAGACGAAGCCCGGGCCTGCGCTGATACCGACGATCGCGATGAAGATGTTGAGCCCGAGCGTGTTCATGAGCCAGAGCGCGGGCCCCGGGATGTTGCCGAAGGTCGGATGAATGGTGCGCAGGTACCCCAGCACCAGGCCGGCGAGCAGCGCGCCGCCCGAAGTCGAAAGGCTGATCGGGAGGCCGCCCGCCACGTAGGTGAGCGCCCCGATCAGGCCGCCGATCACGATGCCGGCAGAGACGACGGCGAGATCGGTGGACTCGACCGGCCGGTCGGCATGGCCGAGTTTGGCAACGGCAGCGTCCACGTGCCGGGTGCTGCCGGCAATCGTGAGGATGTCGCCACGGAGTATCTCCGTCTCCGGCAGGATCGGGATCTCGACCATGCTGCGCGTGATCTTGCGCAGGTAGATGCCGCGCGTTGCTGGCAGGTCTGCGACTTCACGCAGTGTCTTGCCATTCACCGCCTTGCTGCGCACGAAGACGTCGACCAGCGTGACCGGCATGTCGAGCAGGCCCTTGTCTTCGACCTCCGGAACGACCGTCTCGACTTTCTCCACCAGCGCGTCGCGCGGCCCGGAGATCGACACGACATCACCGGGCTCGAGCACGCTGTCGGCATCCGCATCGATGAATCGGTCACCGCGACGGATGCGCTCGACGAAGATGCGCAGGCCCGGAAACAACTCACGCACCGGCTTGCCGGTGAGGCCGCTCGCCGCGTCGACGCGATAGGCACGGACTTCGACGTGACGGTAGGCCGAGAAGATGCCAGGGTCCTGCCCGACCTGGCCGCCGCCCATCTGCTTCTCGTACTCGGCGCACGCGGCCGCAAGGTCGACGCCGATCAGCTTCGGGCCGATCTGCGCCAGCACGATCGCGGACCCGATGGTGCCGAAGATGTACGTCACGGCGTAGCCGATCGGTATCGCGTCGAGGTAAGCCTTGTGCCTGATCGACCGGGAGTCCGAGGCGGTTGATCTGGTCGGATGCGACGCCGATCGAGGCGGAGATGGTCTGTGACCCCGCGAACAAGCCGACTGCGTACCCAAGATCGAGCCCTGCGACCTTCGCGCACACGATCGGCACCAGCAGGCACAGCGCCAGCACGATCACAGAGAAAAGGATCTGCTTCGGACCCTCCTTGCCGAGCCCGCGGAAGAACTGCGGGCCCACGCCGTAACCGACGGCGAACAGGAACAGCAGGAAGAACGTGGACTTGATCGGGCCCGGCACCGCAATGCCGAGTTGTCCGATCGCAACCGCTGCGAGCAGCGTCGCAGTGACGTTACCCAGGCTGAAGCCCGCCAGCTTCTTTGGCCCGATGAAGAATCCAACCGCGAGCGCCAGGAAAATAGCCAGTTCCGGGTACGCGCGGAGTGTTTCGACGATCCATGCCCAAATTCCCATACGTTACCCCTTGACGCCGTGGCGCCCGCTCATGTCATCAACGCCACGATCACCGTGCCCCAGATGGCCAGCATCACGTTGCCTACGGCATAGGCCACGCCATATCCCATCGAGGGCACAGTGCTCTTCGCTGCTTCCTGGATGGCTGCAAGCGCAGGCGTGGCCGTGCATGCGCCGGCGCACACGCCGAGCAGCACGCCAGGGTGCATTTTGAAAATCCACCGTCCAACCAGCACGCCGATCAGCAGCGCGATGGAAACCGTCAGGGTGCCGGCAAGCAACAGGCTCAAGCCGCTCTCCTTCAGTCCCTGCACGAAGTCCGGCCCGGCATTGAGGCCCACGACGGCCACGAAGCCCGCGAGTCCGATGGACTCGAAGATCCACAGCGTGGGCCCTGGAATCTGCCCGAACAGGCTCGGCCGCACCGAGCGCAGCCAGCCACAGACCAATCCGCCGAGGAGCACGCCGACCGGCAGGCTCAATCCGATCTCCACACCACCGATGTGGAGCGCAGGCAGGCCGATGAGCGCCCCGGCGACGATTCCGGTTGCGACGACCATCATGTCCGTCACGTCGGTGACTCGGTCTGCGACACCGATGGCCTCGATCGCCCGCGTCGTGCTCGCCGCGGACCCGACGAGCGTCAGGACGTCGCCCCGGTGCACTATCGTGTCGGCCAGCTTCCCCAAGTCTGTGCCGGCCCGTGTGATCGTCCGCAGGAACACGCCGCGCGAAGCCTCATCCAGCGCGAGATCGGCAAGAGTCCGTCCTTCGATCGCCTTGTTCGTCACGACGACGTCAACGACGTCGCTCGGGACCTCGAGGAGCTCGCGGTCGTCAACTTCCCGCAGGCCGCTGCCGGGTGCTTCCAGCACCTCCACGAGCGTCGTACGCCGTCCCGCGACTGCCACCACGTCCCCCTCCCTGAGGACCGGCACGTCACGGCTCGCGACGATGTCCCCGCGGCGGCGCACCTGCTCGACAAAAATCCGCGGTGCCAGCGCCTCCAGGTCGGTCAGGCTGCGACCGACGAGACGCGAGCCCGGATCCACCGCATACGCGCGGAACTCGAACTCCCGCCGCGCGGAATGCTGGGCGGATACGCCGCCTCTCATCTCCTCCTCGAGCTTGCGACACTCTTCGGCCAGGTCCACGCGCAGGAGCCGGGGCGCAAGCTGCGACAGCACCCAGGCTGCGCCGATCACCCCGACCAGGTACGTGACCGCGAACGCGACGGGAATGTTATTTGCCAGCGCAGCCCTTTCGGCCGTGGACAGGTCGAGGCGCGCAATCGCGTCCATCGCGGTCCCAATGGTCGCCGACTCGGTCAGCGCTCCTGCAACCAGCCCCGCTGCCGTTCCGGCGTCGTAACCGAATGCCTTGGCCACGATGAATGCGACGACGAGGCCCGTCGTGGCGACAATCGCGGCCAAAGCCGCATGCGCGAGTCCGTCGCTCTTGAGACCGCGAAAGAACTGCGGGCCCGTCCGAAAACCGATCGAGAAGAGAAACAGCAGGAAAAAGCACTGTTTGACCTCGTTCGGCAGCGATACGCCGAGTTGCCCGACCAGCACACCCGCAAGCAGCGTGCCCGTCACGGCGCCGAGCTTGAAACTGCCGAAAGTTACCTTGCCAAACAAGTACCCAAGACCGAGCACCAGGAAGAACGCGATCTCCGGGTGCGCCTGCAGGATCCCTTGCAGCCAGGTCATGACTCACTCCTTCGTTTGCGCGACCGGCGTCGCCGCCGGTGCCGCTTCGAATCCGCCCCCAAGTGCCAGGTACAGATTGACTCGCTGCACGAGTCGCTCGGACTGCACTCGCAGCAGCGCGGACGTCGTCCCGAATACCGCCAGTTGCTGCTGCGACACTGCCCGCAGGTCGCCGGAGCCGACCTTGAAACGCTGCCGCCCGAACTCGAGCGCGGTCTGGTTCTCTGCGACCGCACGGGCAAGGACAGCTTCGCGCCGGCTTGCTGCAAACTCGGCCGACAACGCCTCCTCGACTTCCGAGAACGCGCGGGCCCCGATCTGCCCGTACTCGGCAATCGACAGCTTCTGCTCAGCCGTGCGGATGCGGACCTGTGTCTGCAGCGCACCCGCATTGAACACAGGTTGCAGCAGGCTTGCGCCCGCACTCCACACCGGGTTGTCGCTGTTCTTGAGCACGAACAGGTCGCTGGAGATGTCGCTGACGGATGCCGTCAGTGAGATGCTCGGCAACCGGGCCGCCTTGGCTTCCTGGACGCCGTAGAAAGCAGCGGCGACACGCCTGTCAGCTGCGACGACGTCTGGACGCCGTTCCAGCAGTTCCGACGGCAGGCCGGCCGGGACTGGCCCGGGGGGCGGCGCCAACTGCGTTGCGACCTCCACGTCGGCCGCGGGATAGCGCCCGACCAGCACTTCGAGTGCGCGCAGTGCCTGCCCGCGCGACAGTGACAATTTCTCGACGGTGTCGCGCAAGGTCTCGAGGTTGCCACGCGCGATCGCCGCGTCGTAGCCATCGCCCTTGCCGATGCGCTGACGCTGTTCGGCAAACGTGACCAGTTGCTGCGACGTGGCGACCGTATCTTCTGCGAGCCGCAACTGCAGGGACGCCTCGACTGCGAGGAAATAGGCCTTGGCCACCAGCGCCGCGACCGACTGCCGCGCGTACTCGGCGTCCGCAACAGCTGAACTGTAAGTCGCTTCGGTGGCTGCGCGTGCCGAGCGCACCCGGCCCCAAACGTCGAGTTCCCAGTTCGCGTACAGCCCGACCCCGCTGAGTCCGCTGGCGTCGCCCCCCATCTCGCCGCCTCCGCGGGCCAGCAGGTTTACTTGTGGCCAGAGCGTCGAATCGGCGAGCTTCACGTACTCGGAAGCGACCTGCACGCGTGCAGCGGCAACCTTCAGGTCGAGGTTGTTCGCCATCGCCTCGGTCACCAGCGCGTCGAGCCGCGGGTCACCGAACGTGGCCAGCCAGGAACCAGCGACCGGCTCTGCCGCCGCGCCTGCCGCCGTCCACTGGGCCGGAGGCTTCACGCCGCCAAGAGCCTCGGCGCGGTAATCCGCCGGCTTCGGCGCCGGCTGCAATGCACAGGCAGAGAGCGTGGCGATGACCACCAGCGCAAGCGTTGTGTTGCGAGTGTTCATGGCATCAATGCATCTTGAGGATCAGGTAATCCATGTAAGCGCCGACGCGCAGGATCACCATGCGCAGAATGTGGATGGCCTTGCCGTGTTCCGTGTAAATCGCAGCGTGGCCTGCCGCACCCGCTGCAATGAGCAGACCTTTGTCGGCGTCCTCAATGTCGAACTTGACCGCGAAGCGATTGGGCGGCGCCGCCAGCACTCCTGTCATCGGGATCGTGCCGCTCTGCTGCATCTGCCCCATGCCCTGCGCCCAGATGATCGAATCGACTTTGGCGCGCACGATGCGGCCAGGACTCGTCTTCAGGGAGAACTCCGCGAAATTTCCGGGAGCGATCTGGTGCAATTCGTTCTGGTTGAACAGCGCTACGACCTGGCCGTCGGCCTCGACGAGCGTCATCACCGGATTGAATGGCATGCCCGCAACGAACGCGCCCGGCCGCAATGCCAGGTTGATGACGTAGCAATCGCAGGGCGACAGGATCGTGGTCTGCTCGAGTTCCCACTCCGCGTTGGCCAGGTCGGCCTTGATCTTGGCGACCGAGGCGATGTCGCCACCGACCGTCGCGGTCAACTGTGCACGGACCTGCGCTTCGTTGGCCATGGCCGTGCTCAATTGCGCATCGAGGTCCTTGAGGTCGGTCTCGGACTGCTCCAGGTCGAAGCGATTGCCGGCACCTGTGGCCGCAAGCTCGCGATTCTGCTGCACCCGCGTCTGCGTAAGCTTGATTCGAGAGCGGATGGCAGCCGTGTTGCCCTCGGCCGACCGCAATTGCTCACGCAACTGCTCGCTGCCGCCCTTGGCACCGACGAGCTGCGCCATCAGGCTGTTCACGGTCAGCTGGTACGGCGTGGGGTCAACCCGGAAGAGCACGTCGCCCTTCTTCACCAGGCGGTTGCCCTCTTCTACGGGAACTTCGATCACCCGGCCGCGCACCTGCGAGACGATCGGGACCGTGTACTTGAAGACCCGCACGTCGGCCGAAGACGGCGCCACGACGTTCAACGTGAGGATCAGGATCGTCAATGCGACGATCGGGATGATGGCGACGGTGACCTGGCTCACCGTGTTCCAGGGCAGCCACTTGAACTTGATGAAAATGAGCCAGACGATGGCGGCGTAGATGCCAAGCAGGATGATTTCCATCAGCGTGCCTCCCCCACCCGGGCCGTGAGCCGAGGCTCGAGGGCAGCCAGTCGGTCCCGGATCTCGGACAATTCGCTCGGTGCCCCGTCCTGCGACACAAGTTTGTCGAGGTCCGCACGGACGGCGAGCGACGTCATTGCGCAGGCTGCCCGCCTCAGCACCCGCCGCAGCGGCGGGCAAAGCCCCATGGCTTTCGTGCTTGTCGGTGCCGTAGGCCATCTTGTAGAGCACCGGTTTGCTGTAGGCCCAGAGCCACGCCAGCGGCCAGAGCAGGCCGCCGAACACGAGCGACAGCAGGCACAGCACCTGGATGGCCTCCTGCTGCGGGTGCTGGCGCTGGTGCGCGATCTTCTCTGGCAGGATGTGCACCAGCCAGAAGACCACGATGCCGATGATCGGCACCAGGATGATCACAATAATGGCAAGCACGTTCGCTGCCTTTGCCAGCGTCTCACCGTGGAGGGACGACGCGTGCGCCGGCAGGGCCGCAAGCAGCGCAGCCAGTGACGCGACCAGCGGAGCGAGACGCGTCCGCGCGCTCTTGGTGAAAGGGAGTGGAGTCATCTTCATCCTCACCTGGTGATGCATGTCATGTTGTTCATTGCCCGGTCCCGGCACCCGCGTTCAGCGCGCCTTCCTTGCCGGGTGCGTCGGCGGCTACCCAGTCGTCGAGCAGAGTGTAGGCGACCGCCAGCACGACTGGTCCGACAAAGATGCCGACGATGCCGAAGGCCACGAGCCCACCGATCACTCCGGCGAAGATCAGCAGGAGCGGCAGGTCGGCGCCCCGCTTGATCAGCATCGGCCGCAGGAAGTTGTCCATCAGGCCGACCACGAGCGCCCACACGAGCATGAACGTGCCCCAGCCGGCACCCAGGCTGCTGTACGCCCAGGCGGTCGCCCCGAGCAGCACGATGATGGGCCCGAGTTGGGCGATGCAGAGCGCGAACATGATCGCCGTCAGCACCCCGGCAAAAGGAACGCCGACGATCGCGAGCCCGATGCCGCCGAGGATCGACTGCACGAGCGCAGTGACCACGACCCCGAGTGCGACACCGCGGATCGCCTGGCCTGCAAGCACGACCATGCGATCGCCCTGCTCGTCGGCCAGCCGGCGTGCGAATCCCCGCACCCACGCCGCCCAGGATTCGCCGCCCGCATACAGCACGGCAGACAGAATCACGATCAGGACGAACTGCACGAGCAACACCGCAAAGCTGCCCGCTTGCTGCGCGAGCCACGCGGCTGCAGCCCGAAGGTGTGGCTGTGCCTGGACCATCGCCGCGGCCAGGCCCTCGTCGGCCAGATGGTTCCAGGCCGCCTCGATACGCGCGCCGGCGACGGGAATCCTGTCGAGCCATTCCGGCGCGGCCGGCAACTGCATCTGCGGGAGCCGCTCGAGCAGCGCGACGAGTTCGTCTGCGTGACCGAGCACCGCCTGCAGCGCAACCCCGAGCGGCACGATCAGGATGGCGAGCAAACCGAGCGACATCACGGCGACCGCGGGTGCGCGTCGCCCCCCGAACATGCTCTCCACGCGGCGCAACATCGGCCACGTCGCCACCACGATCATCGTCGCCCAGATGAAGGCGCCGAGAAACGGCGACAGGATCCACAGCGAGCCGCCGATCAGCCCGCCGATGAACAGCACGGACAGCGTGATGCGGCCGAGTTCCGGGCGCTGGTCGGTCATGTCAGAACCGCTCCTCCACGTACTTGAACGGATACTTCGGCTCACGATAGCCGTGCGGCTTCTGGCGCTTCGGCAGCTTCACCTTGGCGCCGCGGCAGGTCCTCGTACGGAATCCTGCTCAGCAGGTGGCTGATGATGTTGAGGCGCGCACGCTTCTTGTCGTCGGAGCGGGCCACGTACCACGGCGCAAAGCCGGTGTCGGTGGCGGCGAACATCTCGTCGCGGGCGTGCGAATAGTCGAACCAGCGGCTGTACGACTTCAGGTCCATGCCGGTGAGCTTCCAGGTCTTGCGACCGTCGTCGATGCGCGCCTTGAGGCGGCGGGTCTGCTCTTCCGGCGTCACTTCGAGCCAGTACTTGAGCAGGATGACGCCGGAGTCCACGATCGCCTGCTCCACGAGCGGGACGGCCTTGAGGAACTTCTTGGCCTGCTCGTCGGTGCAGAAACCCATGACCCGCTCGACGCCCGCACGGTTGTACCAGCTGCGATCGAAGATCACGATCTCGCCCGCGGCGGGCAGGTGCGGCAGGTAGCGCTGCACGTACATCTGGCTCTTCTCGCGCTCGGTCGGCGCCGGCAGCGCGATGACGCGGAACACTCGCGGGCTCACGCGCTCGGTGATGGCCTTGATCGTCCCGCCCTTGCCGGCACCGTCGCGTCCTTCGAAGATGATGCAGACCTTGGCGCCCTTGTCGATGGCCCAGCGCTGCAGCTTCACGAGTTCGACGTGCAGCCGCGCGAGTTCCTTGTCGTAGTCCTTGCGTTTCAGCTTGCCGCCGGCACTCGGCCACGGGCTTCTCCTTCGCCGCTGCGACGTCCCTGGACTTTCACGACCAGCCTTGTCCTTGACTGACTTGCCTTTCATGACCTGCCCCTTTGCTCAAATTTTTCGACCGCCGCCTGCATGTTGAGGAACATGCGTTCACGACCCAGCGTGGCACCGAGCTTCGATCGCTCGACCACCTCGAATACTGCCGGGTTCAGCCCCGCAAGCCAGAGCTCGCAACCGGCTTGACGGAGCTTCTCCTCCACCTCGACGAGCACCTTCAGCGCGGTGTACTCCACGTCGAAGATCGCGCGTCCATCGAGCAACAGCACCTTGGGCCTGGATTGCTCGACCTGTGTCCACAGCAGGTCGGCAACGCGCTCCGCATTGGCGAAGAACAGACGGCCTTCCATGCGCAGCATGAGGAGACCCGGCCACTGCTCGTCGTCGGCGTGCTCGGCGGACAGCGGCCGGAAAACGGTGGTTCCACGCTTGCGCCCGAGCGCATACACCGGCGGGTTGTAGGCCTGGTTCGCCAGCGACAACAGCGAGACGATGACGGCGACGACGATGCCCTGCAGCGTGCCCAGCACGACGACGCCGGCGAACGCAATCAGCGCCCAGCGGAACTCGGTCGTTCGTACCGCGCGGATCGCAGCGAACTCCGACGGCTTGATGAGCTCGAACGAATAGACGATCACGACAGCGGCCAACGCCGCCTTCGGCATCAGTGCAATGAACGGTGCGAGCAACACAAGGGTCGCGAGCGCGCCGCCAGCGGTCACGAGCTCCGCGAACTGCGTCCTGGCACCGGCGCGACGGTTGACCGCGGTCTGCGACGTGCCGCCACCGGCGGGCATGGCACCGAACAGTCCGCCGCCGCGTTCGCGAGCCCGAGGGCGAGCAACTCGCGGTTGGGCAACGGTCGCGGCTCCTGCGGCTCGGCGAAGGCGCGAGCCGCGGCGATCGACTCGGTGAAGCTCATCAGCGCGATGCCGACCGCTGCCGGCCACAGCTGCTGGACGATCTCAAGCTGCGGCAGGACGAATGACGGCAGTCCGCGCGGCACCTCGCCGACCATCTCGACGCCTGCAGACTGCAGCCCGAGCAATGCGGAAACGAGAATGGCAGCGCCCACGGCGAGCAACGGCGTCGGCGCCTTCGGCAGGAAGCGCTCGAGACCGAAGATCAACAGCCGAGCAGCCCGAGCGACAGCAGCACAGTGACGAGCGACGACTGCGGCAGGTGCTGGACGATCGCCATGAGGTCGCGGAAGAAGCCCGTCTTGTCGAAGTGGATGCCAAGCAGCTTTGGCAACTGGTCCACGACGATCACGAGGCCGATGCCCGACTTGAAGCCGGTGAGCACGGGTTCCGAAATGAAATTTGCCACGAAGCCGAGTCGCAGCACGCTGGCGAGCACCAGCACCACGCCGACCATGACCGATAACGTCGCGGCGGCGACGGCCAGTTCCGCGGAGCTGCCGCCGGGCACGGCCAGGGCCAGCGCCGATGCCGTCAAGATGGCGATGGTGGTCGTGGTGCTGACGCTGAGCGGCCGCGACGTACCCAGCAGCGCGTAGATCACCATCGGCACGAACGCCGTGTAGAGACCGACCTGCACGGGCAGGCCCGCAATGGTCGCGTAGGCCAACGCCTTGGGCACGATGACCGCCGTGGCCGCAAGCCCGGCCACGACGTCGGCTCGCAACCACTCGCGCGAGAAGCGCGGCGAAGCTGCAACTGTGGCCGTCGCCCCTATTTTGCTCGAATGACTCATCGTTATCGTGGTTGAAAACCAGGTCGTCGCATCACTTGACCGTGTAGCCCTTCGGCTCGAGACAGGCGGCGAAGCCCTTCTTGAAAAGGTCCATCTGTTGCTGCTGCTGGGCTTGCTGCTGCTGCGTCGCCTGCTGTTGCTGCTGCGCTGACTGCTCGGCGGCCTGCTCCTGGTTCTTGCGGCTTTGCCGACCGCCCGCCACGACGCCTACCGTGGCGCCGATCGCTGCGCCGTCGCTGGCATCGCCGTTGGCAACCTCACCGACGATGGCGCCCGCCGCGGCTCCGCGGGCTGCACCGCGCAGGCGCGAGCCGTCCGCTTTCGACGTGGACGTGCTGGCAGATTGTTGCGCAGGTTGGGCGGCTGCAGGTGGCGGCGCCATCGGATCCACACCGGTCTGGCCTTTCGCCCAGGCGTAGCACTCGCCTTCGTCCTGACTCTGCTGCTGCGCAGTCTGGCCCTTGGCAGGAAACACGACCATTCCGAGCGATGTTGAAAGCGGCTTGGATGCGGTCTGGCTCACGGCAACAGTCGGCACGGCAAGCGCCAAGCACGTCATTACGATGGAAATCTGGCGAATATTGATCATAGTGGTCCTTCTCCCGAAACCCGATGCGAGTGCTGCGCCACGACGGCCCCTACTTGACGTTGGCCTTCTCCCAGGTGCGCACGCGGACCCGCGCCGCATCGAAGATGCGCTCGTAGTTGCCCATGCGGACCTTGCGGCTCGCCTCTGGCGTCAGCGTTGGCCCAGATCGGCGCCCACATGTCGTACACGCGCAGTTGCGTCGCCTGGTCGGCCGGCGCGACGTTGTCGGTGCCGAACAGGAAGCGATCCGGGTACTTGTTCAACATCGCCGCTGTATTGGCGATGGCCTCCGGCGACGACACGGCGTACTTCGCGACCTCGTCCCAGGAAATGTCGAAATAGACATGACTCAGCGTCGAGTCGTTGAGCATGGCTTCGACGAGTTCACGGTACGCCGGATTGCGCTCAGCCGTATCGGCTGTCGCCTGACCCTGCACCGGATGCACGACGCGACCGAGTCCAATGTGCGCCCAGATGATCGTGGTCTTCGGGTGCCTGCGCAGCAGGTCCTTCATCTGCTTGAGGAAGACGGGCTCGGCGCCCTGCTTGGCGAACGGCATGTCGATGTCGCTGTGCAGGATGACGGCCAGGCCGACCTCGCCCGCGAAATCGAGAATCCGGTCGAGCGCCGGGTCGGTCAGGCTCGCGATTTCACCCGCGACCTTCGACGACACGAATTCCTTGTGGATCGTGAACTCGCCGATCCCCGTGAACACGCCCGGGTAGGTCTCGAGCACGCGACGGATATGGTCGGCCGCATACATATCCGCGGGATTGAAGCCCGTGATCATCGGATCGAGGCGCTGGCGCTGCTCCGGCTTGAGCTTCAGGTATGCGTTCGCGATGTAGGCGTCGGTGAACGAGTAGTAGTACAGCGGCGCGTCGGATTGCAGGTAGTACGTCGGCGCAAAGTCGCCCGAGTTGCCGTACGACCAGGTCTGCTGCAGCGGGATGCCGAAGACCGTCGAGCGACAGACCTTGTCGCCCATGATCTCGTCCACGTACTTGCCCATGTCCGTGCCCTTCTGCACGTAGTTGGTCAGGTGGAAGTGCGAATCGTTGAACAGGCACGACATCGCCGGCGCTGGCGGTTGCGGCTTGCGCGCAGACTGCGACGGACGGAATGACCGCCGCGCCGACCGCAGCCATGATCGCGACGGCGAGGCCGTGGCGTTTTGATTCTTTCAGGCATTGCGGACTCTCCTCGCGAACAAAGACAAAGCGGCGGTCACGTTCGAATCGCGTCGTGCCGACTCAGAAGAACACCGAGAACGACGACGCCAGCGTCCAGCCGTCCTGGCCGCCGGTGTAGTAGCCGAAGCTGCTGCTGACCGGGGACTTGTTCACGTCCAGCAACTGCACGTTGAGGCGATGGTTGCGCGTCGGGTAGGGATAGAAATTCATGCCGACGCCGTACTCGGAGCTGTCGCCGAAGCCCGCGTCATCATCGCCGTAGATCTGCGACGTCAAGGCGTACAGCTCGAGCTTCTGCTTGATCGGGAAGAACGCGGCCTGCACGTAGAAGCCGTCGTCCTTGATTTCACCGACCGGCAGCAGCCCGTTGGCATCGAAGTTGTCGAGCCACCGCTGGTAGTACTCGGCCTGCAGGAAGACACCCTTGTACTTGAGGCCAGCATCGAGCGCGAGCACGCGGTAATCGACGTTCTCGATCGTGACCCCGGGTGCCAGCGCGCCGGTCTCGAATACGTTCACGCTGTCGGCTAGTCGCAGCGTGGTGTTGTCCGGGGTGCCGCTGGAATTACGGAAGCTCTGCTCGGGGCTCTCCGCGTACGACATGCCGAATCGAGTCGCAAGTTCCTCGTGCCATTCCCAGTCGCCGTACGCACCACGCGGACCGAATTCGTGGGTCGTCGGCATCCACCAGACGGTTCCGCCGTAGGTGTACTTGCGGTCCAGCTGGGACGACTTCGTCCCGAGCGAACTGCTGTTGTTCGAGACGGCCGCGGTGTACCAGAGGCCGGGCACCACTTCGCCCGTGGCATAGACGCCCGAACCAAAAAACGGGCGGAAGAACTCGTCCGCCATGACGCGATCGTGTGCGAGCCAGAAGGGATGCGAGCCGTTCAGCGACCTGGACCCCGGGTTGCCGGTGAGCCCGGCGTACAAGCTGAACTTCCGGCTGAACTGGTACCCGATGTTCGCGAACATCGCATCCTGGTCGGTCGTGTTCACCGTCCAGAGCGTGATGTTGTAGATGAGCTTCTCGCTGCCTAGCCAGCCCTTCAGGAACACCATGATCCGGTGCGAGAAAATGTCGTCGCGCGGGTCGACCTCGCGCACGTTGCCGAGGTGGTCGGTGAATTTCTGGTCGTCGTCGTGCTGGCTCATGTAACGAACCATGCCGTAGCCGCTGATGCCGAGCTCGCCGAGCTCACTGCGACCGACCAGGAAGCCCTTGCCCGGATCGTAGACACCCCAGGTTTCCACTTGCGGCGCGGTGGTTGACCTGGGTGCGGCATTGCCCTCCGCCGCCGGAGCGGCGGTTGACGGCGCGGAGACCTGCGTGGCTTGACCCGCAGCTGCGGTCGCAGCAGCCGGCGCAGGCAAAGCTGTCGTCGCCCCACCCTTGGCCTGTAACTCCTGCCGCAGTTGCTGGATCATCGCGTCGCGTTCGGCGAGCTGCTGCTTCATCGCCGATTGCTCGGCTTCGAGCTTCTGCAGGCGCTCTTCCACGGATAGGGTCGCGCCCTGCGCGCTTGCCATGGAGGCGGCAAGACCCAGCGTCGCGACGACCGAGGTTCGTAACAGGTTCATGACAACCTCGAGAGTCTGTCAATTGAATGCGGACGACCGGTCACGTTACTGCCAGACCGGCAAAATGGGCCGGAGCATCGCTGCTCCGGCCCGTAACGGCATGGGGGTGGACATGCCGTTACATTTCCATCACCTGCGAAATCAAAATCGCAGTCGGTGCGTCAGATCACTCCGGGTTCGCCCCGAACACGCCCACGCCCAGTTCACCCGCGATGTCACGGATCGCGTTCAGCGAACGCACGCTGTTGCCGGCTTCGTTCAACCGCGGCGAGAACGCAGCGATGGCAAAGCGGCCCGGCACAACTGCGACGATGCCGCCACCGACACCCGTCTTGGCCGGCAGGCCCGCGGTGTACATCCAGTCGCCCGATTCGTCATAGAACCCGGCCGTCGCCATGATCGCCAGCAGTTCCGGCACGTGCTTGGCCGGCATCACCTGCTTCTTCGTCAGCGGATTGACGCCGCCGTTGGCCAGGGTCGCGCCCATCATGCCGAGGTCCTTGGCGCTGACGCCGACGGAGCACTCGCGCGTGTAGACCCGCAGCGCTTCTTCGGGCTCGCTGTAGAGGCGCCCCCAGTTGTAGAGCAGGTTGGCGATGCCGCGGTTGCCGAAGGCCGTCGTGTACTCCGACTCGTACACCTTCTCGAGCACGGTCAGCGGGCGTCCCGCGAAGTCGCTGAGGTTCTGCGACACCTGGTTCCAGCGATCCGCCTCGGACTTGGCCTGCACCAGGCTCACGGCTGCGATCGCACCGGCGTTGACCAGCGGATTCACCGAGTTCTCGTAGACCGACAGCGCCAGCTTCGAATTGAAGGCCATGCCGGTCGGCTCGACGCCGATCTTTTCCTTGAGGACCGCAGGGCCCTGCTGCGTCATCACCAGCGCGGCCGTAAAGGGCTTCGACACGGACTGGATCGAGAACTGGTAGTCCACGTCACCCGCGCTGTAGACCTTGCCGTCCTTGGTGACGATCACCACGCCGAACAGGTCGCTCGGCGTCTCGGTCAGGATCGGAATGTAGTCGGCGTTCTTGCCGTCCTGCAGGCCCTTGTACTTGGCGTAGGCGGCGTCCACCAGGCGCTGGAACTCCTTGACGGCGGGGTCCGGCACCGGCCCTCTCGCGTACGCCGGAACTGCCAGAGCGAGAGACAGCGTGGCCACCAGCCCGGCGGCCAGCGAATTCCTGTGGATGGTCTTCATGGTCGTGTCCTTTGCTTCGTGCGGCATCAGAGCGTGATGCCGAAGTTGTACTTGACGGTGAACTGGAAGCGGACGTCGTCTTCCGACGCGCCGTCGTTGTTGGTGCGCTCGCCCCACATGAGCTCGGCACCGACCATCAGGTTTTCGGCCGGGTAAAACAGCACGTTGCCCGAGGCGTAGTCGATCTTCTGGAACGCGCCCGGGTCCTGGAAGTTGGTGTTGTCCACTTCCGTGAAGCTGTAGCCGATCGAGCTCGACCACCTGTCGTTCCACCAGTGGTCGTAATAGGCCAGCACGCCCGTGAGCGGGACCGCCTCGGCCTCGAGATCCGCCACGACGCCCGCGTCCCAGTTCGCGGACGGCGCGAGATCCATGCCGCCGTCGTTCATGTAGCTCGCGATGCCTTCGCCGTACACGACCTGCAGCCGGATCGCGTCCTTCTCGAGCACGTTGAACACCGTGCCGACGTTGATGCCCCAACCCATCTCGCTGCCTTCGGTCCAGCTGTCCGCCGGATCCGCGCGCAGTTCGTAGCCGACCTTGCGCAGGATGCCGCCCAACTGCAGGTGGCCCCAGTCGCCGCCGTAGCGGTACTGCGCCGTGAGGTCGGGCAGTTCCTCGTCGTTCCTGACGTCGACGTCCTCGAGTCCCTCGACCAGGCGCAGGTTGCCGGAGTCGATGTCATTGCTTGGGCGCTCGATGGCGATCGCGAAGTGGCTGTTGTCCGTCTTGAACGGCGTCCAGCGGATCTGCACGTTGCGGTAGAACACCATGCCCGACGGGCCCCAGTAGTCGATCGTGTTCGGGAACACGTCGATGTCCATGAACAGGCTGTTGGTCTGGCCGGCCAGGATCTGGCCCCACTCGCCGTAGAAGTGCCGCAGGCGCATGGTGGTCTGGCCCGCATCCACGCCGGTGCCGAACAGGTCGAACTCGAACTTGAAGCTGAGCGGCGCCGCTGGTCGAACCCGTCGGCATCGTGCCCTTCACGCCGAAGCGGCTCTGCTTGACGCTGATGCTGGCCTGGCCGTCTTCGCCGCACGCGCCGTCGAAGCAGATCTTCGACGGCCGGAACGCGTCGTCCCACGACGGGTCCAGACGACCGCCGATGTCCTGGATGTAGTCGGCCTGCGCGAAGCCGTAGATCTCGAAGCTGCGGCCGGAATCTTCCGCCACGGCCGGCACGCTGGCGAGCAGCGCGGCAGGCAACGGCGGCAGACAAGAGTCCTCTAGAATTCATAAGGTTGCGAGTTCCCATACGTTATCTCCTTAGGGTGACCGTCGCCCGCGTTTACACGTCCGTCTTGTCGACGGCCACGTGTATCACTGCTCCGAGCCATGACTCGCAATGTATGCTCCGGCCTTGGATGAGGCATTTGATCTTGTGACAGATAGGATCCGGAACATGGGTGACAGAGATATCGATTTCCCCTTATTGATATCGGAGTCGAATTCTGGTCAGCAAGGGCTGCGTATCAGCGCGATCTGGGGTTTTCCAGAGGCGTTGCGCGAGCTGGGACTTGACATCGCTGAGGTGCTTGAAGCGGCGGAGATGCCGCCCGGGATCTTTGCGGATCGAGAAAACCCGGTCAGCTATTCGGCACTGGCACGCCTGTTCGACGTTTGCGAACAGCGCATCAACCGTGACGACCTGGGCCTGCTTATCGGCGAGCGAACGCGGCTTGCAGACCTGGGCCTCTCGGGCCAGCTGGCGCTCTGCGGGGAATCCGTCGCGGAGGGGTTGTATCGGTTCATCAAGCACTACAACCTGCATGACACCTCAGCCACGATGAGCCTCACGGTCGCGGGCGGTTATGCGCGCTTCGTCTGGGCGATCGTCGAGAAAGGAATCGACAGCACAGGGCACATCCAGCTGGCTGCCATGACCATCGCGTTCAACTTCATGCAGGACTTGTGCGGGGCGGCCTGGCTGCCCACGGCTGTCACGGTTGCAGCCCGCAGCCCAGCGAATCCTCAGGAATGTCACAGGTACTTCCGGGCGCCAGTCCGCTTCGACAGCGGTGAATCGGCAATGATTTTCGAGCAGCGCTGGCTCGACCGGCCGTTGCCGCCGATGGACCCGCTGACGCGACTCCGGATCGAGGCCGAAGCGCAGGCACGGCACGCGGCGATCCTGGCCGACTTGCCGACGACCGTCCGCCACATCCTGCGCAAGCAGCTGAGCAGTGGCGAACTCTCCATGGACCACGTGGCGGCCGTGCTTGGCATGCATCGCAGGACGCTGGACCGACAGCTCAAGCAATACGGCATCTGCTACAGCGACGTGCTCGAATCAGTGCAGTGTGACGTCGCGCGCCAATTATTGCGTGACACCGACCTGCAGATGCAGCAGATAGCCGAATCGCTGCGTTACGCCAGCGCGGCGAATTTCTCCACGGCATTCCGTCGCTGGACCGGGGTCACGCCGAGCGCCTACCGCAGCCAGGCGCAGCGCTGATCAACCGCCGAGCGGAATCGCGAGCGCGACCAGCAGGACTCCGACGAGCAGGAACGTGACCCCTGCGAGCCAGGGCTTGGCCAGCGTGTGTAGCGCGGCGCGCCAGCCTGCGAAGAACAGCAAACCCAGCAGGATTGCGTTGGAGATACGCAGCGCGAGCCGCGGGTCGTCGAGGAAGAGGAACGGCAGCACGGCCGGGAAACTGCACGCGAACACGAGCCAACCCGCCGCGAGCCCACCCATCACGTCCTTGCGGCGCACCCGATTCGGCGTGGCTGGGGCACTGCGCACGTTTTCGACGATGGACTGGTACAAACGCTGCCGCACGGGCTCGTCGGTCACTGGCACCAGCGTTTCGTCAAATTCATCGGCGACCATCTGGCGCGCTTCTGCGTCGGAGACTGCCTGCCTGAGGTTGCAACCCGATGCGCCGGACACGACCGCGCTCGAACACCTGCCCCAGGACGTAGAGCACGCCATCGATGATGCCCCACGCCAGGTTGCAACCCAGGATTCCGACCAGCATCTCGCGGGCACCTGCGCGCCCCTCCTCCTGGATCACGATGCCGGCCGCCAGCGTGAACGTCAGCGTCATGATCAGGCCGAACAGGATCTCGCCCATGTGCGACCCCGGGTCGAGGTGGCGGGCAGTAAAGGACTTGCGGCCGACGTCAGCCATGACCGGATGCCGTGGCCGCAACGGATATCAGAAGGAGGCGCTGTAAAACAGCATCGGACCGCTGTAGTTCCAGTCGAGCGAGCCGTTGAACTTGTCCTTTTCGATATCGACGTCCACCGAAAAGGCGTTGTAACCGAGCCCGATGCCCAGCCATTTCTTCGGTTGCCACGTCACCAGCACGCGGTAGTCCTGCAGGTTGCCGTCGTATTCATCGATGGATAATGCGAAGTACTGCGCGGTCGCATCCAGCCAGAAGTTGTGCGTCAGGTCCCATATGCCGCGCAGGCCGATGACGGGCAATGGCAGGTCCACGCTGCCGGAATTGCTGATGTCCCCGGTCAGGGTGCCGCCCGACGTCTCGGCCTTAGCCTTGAGCGAGGCTTCCAGGGACGTGTAATGCAGGCCGATGGAGGCGTCCAGTTCGTAGCGGTCGCGCTTCAGGAACGCGTACTCGTACGCGACTTCGATGACCGAGAACTTGAATTCGGCGTTGATCTTCGGCATTGACGGGATAGATGTCTCCGCCCCACTCGATGTCCTCGTCGAAGGTCCTGCTGTTGCTGCGGTTCATGCTGAACGCGATCGCCTTGACCTTGTGTCGCCCGGTATCGCCAAAGCGCCAGAAGCTGTCCAAGCGGAAGCGCTGCGAGTCGCCGCCCCCCAGGGCCTCGTCGAAATCGACCTTGTCGCCGCTGGTCGTATCGCCCTTCAGCTGGATGCTCGGCTCGCTGGTGATGACGAACGTTCCCAGCGCCACCTGGAAGGTATCGGTGAGCAGGTTCGGGTTCTCGTCGGCCATCACTGCCGGCGAGGACAGCGCGAGGGCCGCAGCACATGTCCAGAGAGCCCTGGAGCCAGGGATGCGGTCGCGAGTGATCGCGGATGGTTGGCACATTGTCAAAGCACCTGCAGTGGGTTCTCGATTAGAATCGACCGCATCGTAATCCGGCGGTCAGCGCACAGCAATCAGAAGTTGCTATAGAGAATTCGTCGGCAGCCTCCATCATCGCAGCACTGTCTGGCAGCGCGTGAAGGGTTGGGCACGCCTACGGAATTTGCATACGCTGCCGCCAAACATACTGAACGACTCACCTCCAAGCAGGGCGCGGTTCCGCCCCGGAGACCTTTAATGTCGCGCGCCATACTCAGGCCACATCTCGTCCCGGCGATTGCCAGTTGCCTGCTCGCCTGTGCAACGGCCTACTCCGCAGATCAAAGTGCATCGCAAAGCTCCTCGGCTGCATCGCCACGCCCCCGCGTCGGCCTGGTGCTGGCCGGCGGCGGCGCCAAGGGCGGCGCGCACGTCGGCGTCCTCAAAGTGCTCGAGGAAATGCACGTCCCCATCGATTGCATCGCTGGCACCAGCATGGGTGCGCTCGTGGGCGGCGGCTATGCGTCGGGCATTCCGGCCGCAGGACTCGAGAAGTTCGTGGTCGGCATCGACTGGAAGACGGTGGTCGGCGGGGCTGGCCGGCGCGACCTGCAAACGATCGAGCAGAAACGCGCCGGGGCGACCTACAGCAACGACATCGAAATGGGCCTGAAGGACAAGCGGGTCTTGTTGCCCGCTGGCATCGTCAACACGAGCAGTATCGAGGACCTGCTGCGCAGCTACGTCGCGCGGTCGCGCGCGCAGACAGACTTCGACCGGCTGCCCATCCCGTTCCGCGCCGTCGCCACCGACATGCTCAGCGGCAAGATGGTGGTGCTCGACAGCGGCGACCTCGCAACCGCCATGCGCGCGAGCATGGCCATCCCGGGCGCTTTCGCGCCGGTGGTCACCGAGCAACACATCCTTTCCGACGGCGGCATGGTGCGCAACATCCCGGTGGACGTCGCACGCAACCTGTGCGCCGACGTGATCATCGTCGTCAATCTGGTCGAGCAGGAACTCAAGCGCGAGCAGCTGCAGACCGCCACCCAGCTGGTGCTGCGCAGCTCGGACGTGGGGATCATGGCCAACGAGAACCTGCAGCTGGACAGCCTGACGGACAGTGACATCCGCATCGACGTCATCATGGGCGACATCACCACGGCGGACTTCGAGCGCGTGCCGGAGACGATTCCGCTTGGCGAGAAAGCGGCCCGCGGGATGGCCGACAAGCTGGCCCGGCTGGCGGTGCCGGCGGCCGAGTACCAGGCATGGCGTACCAGCGTGACCGCAGGCCAGGGTATCGAGACGCGCCTTGCCGACGTCAAGTACGAGGGACTGCAGCGAGTCAATCCCGAGTACCTGAAGCAGCGCGCGCAGGTCAAGCCGGGCGACAGCGTCGACACGGCAGCGATCAGCGCCGAGGCGCAACGCATGTCCGCCCTGCAGGAATTCGAGTCGGTCGAGTACCGGCTGACGGGCGACCCGGCGAATCCGACGCTCGAATGGTGGCCGAAGGAAAAGTCCTATGGGCCGAACTACCTCAAGTTCGACCTGGGCCTGTACGGTTCGGAGGGTGGCGACCTCGGGTTCGTGGTGTACGGCAAGCACACGCGCACCTGGCTCAACTCGCTCGGCGCGGAATGGCGCAACGAGGTGCAGCTCGGCTATTTCAACAACCTCTCGACCAGCTTCTACCAGCCGCTCGACATCGCGCAGACGGTTCTTCGTCGAACCGAAGGCGTTCTGGACGCGGTCGTGGGAGGACGTCTTCGTCGACAACGAGCGGCTGGCCCGCTACAAGTTCAGTGACTGGGGCGGGCGCGCTCGACGTTGGCGCCAACCTGAGCGACGACGCCCAGGTCCGTGTCGGCTACCTGTACACGCGACGCAAGGCCGAGCGTCGAGACGGGCTCGCCGATCCTGCCCGAGACCGAGCGCAACGACGCCGGCATGACGGTGACCGCGACCTTCGACAGTCGCGACACGCCGTTCAATCCGACGCGCGGTGTCGCGGCTGCGCTGGAGTACGCGTACGTCGACGACTCGCTGGGTGCGGACGCCGATTGGGAACGCCTGGAACTCGGCGTCGGCACTGGCTCTCCCGGTGCGCAGCGACGTCGTCTGGATGACGCTGGCCGGCGGCACCGACCTGGACAGCGTGCTGCCGCCGGACCGCTATTTCATGCTCGGTGGCCCAGGCAGCTTCCCGGGCTACGAGCTGGGCGAACTGCGGCTCACCGATTACTGGACGGCGAGCGGCAGCTACCTCTGGAAGATCAAGGACATCATGTCGACTTCGCGGACAGGCGCTGTATGCCGGCGTGCGCCTGGAGGCCGGCCAGACGTTCGGTCGCCTCGAGAGCACGGTCCTGCCGGGCTTCGACGAGGACGAATTCGATTTACGGCGGCTCGTTGTACCTGACCGGACGGACGCAGGCCGGTCCGCTGACCGTTGGCCTCGGCATGACCAGCAATGATTCGTGGAGTCTGTGGATCGCCGTCGGACGACCGATCGGCAACGGCACCATCCTCGAGCGAGGCATCTTCCGTTGATGCCGGGGAGCGCCTTTCTGCGAGGGGAATGGCGCTTCCTGCAGCTCACGCTCTTCATCGGGGCGTGGATGCTGGTTTCGCCGTTGACGCAGCACCGCTGGATGGTCGAGGCGCTGCTGCAGTTCTTCCTGCTGAACACGCTGCTGGTGACGCTGTGGGCAAATCCCAGCTGGCGAGCCGGCCGCGGATTCGTTTACGGCCTCTGGCTGGTTTCGCTCGTCGGGTCGGCGCTCGCGCTGGCGCCACTCCCGGACCAGTGGCAGCGGCTCGGTCGCACTGCGGAAATTGCAACGACACTGCCGCTGCTGGCACTGCTCGCCGTCGGCATCCTGCAGTACATCTTTCGCAACCGGACACTGACCGTCGACGGCATTTTCGCGACAGTCACGGTTTACCTGCTCATCGCGATGTTCTTCTCGATGCTCTACCTGCTGCTGATCGAGTGGAATCCGGCGAGCTTCAACCTGCAGGTCGAGGGCATGCCGCCGCAGCGACTGCAGAGCAACCTGCTTTATTTCAGCCTGATCACGCTGGCAACCGTGGGTTACGGCGACATCCTTCCGGTCTCGGAGACCGCACGCACGCTCGCCGTCATCGAAGCCACGGTCGGGCAGTTCTACGTGGCGGTCATCGTGGCGGTCTTCGTGGGCATGTACGCGACGCAACGGCGCGACACCTGAATCATTAGGGGCAACAATCGTGAACAAGATCCTGCAGGGCCTGCGCTCGAATCCACTGCTGTGGCTGCTCGCCGCGGTGCCGGCAGTCTTCATCGGCGAACGCGTCGCACCGGAATCGCACACGATGCTGTTCGTGCTCGCCGTGCTCGCGATCATTCCCCTCGCCGCCCTGCTCAGCCATGCGACGGAGAGCGTCGCGGCGAAGACGGGCGACGCCGTCGGCGGACTGCTGAATGCCACGCTCGGCAACCTCACGGAACTGGTCATCGCCATCACCGCGCTGCGCGCGGGCATGTTCGACCTGGTGAAGGCATCGATCGCCGGCGCCATCGTCACCAACTCGCTGTTCATGCTCGGCATGGCCTTCCTGCTCGGTGGTCTCAAGTACCGCGTGCAGGAGTACAACGCCGGCACGGCGCGACTGCAGGCTGGAATGCTGTTCCTGGCGGCGGTGGCCCTGCTCATCCCCTCGATGATCGGCGCGTCGGACCGGCCTGAGGTTGCGGCCGTCGTGCAGCAACTCAGCGTCGGCCTGGCCGTGCTGCTGCTGGTGACTTACGTGCTCGGCCTGGTCTTTTCCCTCAAGACGCACAAGGATCTCTTTGCCAGCGCCGGGAAAGGCGGACACGGCGAGGACGAGCACGTCTGGCCGGTCAAGGTGGCCGTGGTGATGCTGGCCGTGATCACGGTGCTGGTTGCACTGGTCAGCGAGATCTTCGTGGAGTCGGTGCAGTACGCCGCCATCTCGTTCGGCATGACGCCGGCCTTCGTCGGCTTCATCGTCGTGGCGCTCGTGGGTGCGGCGGCAGAAATGACTTCCGCTTTTGCCGCGGCACGCAAGAACCGTCTCGACATGAGCGTGGGCATCGCGCTGGGAAGTTCGTCGCAGATCGCGCTGTTCGTGGCGCCGGTGCTGGTGTTGCTGAGCCTGTTCATCGCGCCGAGCCCGATGGACCTGCAGTTCTGGCCTGGAGCCGTGATCATGGTGATGTTCGCCACCCTCACGGTGCTGTTCGTCACGAACACCGGCCGCGCGGCCTGGTTCATCGGCGTGATGCTGCTGGTCGTCTACACGATCTTTGCGATGACCCTGTACCTGCTGCCGCCAGCGAACCTGGTGCCGGCATAGAGTTCCCTGGCGTGACACGCACGAAACAGTTGCTGGCGCTGCTCGCGCTGTGCCCTTGGCTCGCAGGTCGCCGTGGGCCAGGAACTGGAAGCGCGTGCCTATGCACCGAATCCGGTCGGCGCCCGTTTCCTGGTGATGTCGTGGTCGCACTCGGACGGTGACGTATTGCTGGACGCCGCCTCCCCCATCAAGGACTTCCAGGTTCGGGCAGACAGCCTGGCTACAGGAATCGGCGGCACGTTCGCGCTGGCGAGCCGGCTGGCCAGCCTGGCGATCGCGGTGCCGTACGTCGACGGAACGGCCACCGGACTGGTGAACGGCGTTCCAGAGCGCGCCGATCGCGAGGGACTGGGCGATCTCCGGCTGCGCTTGACCCTGAGCCTGCTGCCGGGCTCTGCCCAAAGCATGGCCGACTTCATGCGCGCCCCACCGGACCGGACGCTCGGCGTGAGCCTGGTCGTGAACGCTCCCACCGGCGAGTACTTCGACGACAAGCTGATCAACCTCGGCACGAACCGCTGGGCATTCCGGCCCGAATTCGGCGGCTCGCGACGCTTCGGTCGCTGGAATCTCGACGGCTCGCTCGGTGTCTGGCTCTACGGCGACAACGACGAGTTCCTCGGCAACAAGGAGCGCTCGCAGGAACCGATCACCACGTTGCAGGGCCACCTGAGTTACACCTTCGCTCCGCGCCTGTGGCTCGGGGCGAGCGGCACCTGGTACACGGGTGGCACTACGTCGGTGGATGGCGTGTCCGACCAAAACCGCCAGGGCAACAGTCGCGCCGGCTTGACGCTGGCCATTCCCGTCGGACAGCAGAACTCGGTCAAGCTCGCATGGAGCACCGGCGTGACCGCACGCTTCGGCGGCGACCTGGACATGTACTCCCTGACCTGGCAATACCTCTGGTTCAGGTAAGCCGGTCAAATTTCGTCGGTGACGCGCCTGCCATGCCCGCTGCGTCGCTCAGCGACCGTGTACGCGATGGTCTTTACGACATGTTCGTCCGCACGGCGTGAACCCTGGCGTCGATCGTCAAAATGCTCGTACGTGCAGTCGCAATCTGCCGGCTTTTCGCACGTTCGCGAGCGGCAGTTTCGGCGCGTCGGCTGACAGCAACTTCACGTGCTTGAGAGCTTTCGCCGCAGCGCACGCGTGGGCGCCGGCGACGACTTCGACACAGTGGTATTTCACGTGCCCCCCTCGATCGATCCTTCGATCCCTGCTGGCACCCCTGACGCTCAACTCGAACCTGGGCCCTGAGCCTGGGTCCGAGCGGATGCAGATCCCGGCGATAACAGGCAAACTCGTCAACGAATTCGTGCGACCCGTTCGGGACCGGCAAGGCGGCCATGACGCTGGCGCGCCCCACGAACGCGTTCGCGACCATGATAGCGCCCAAGGAGAAAGACATGAAGATGCGACAGTTCGGACTGGTGGTTGGCATGTGCGCGGCACTCGCCGTCGGGTCGGTTTCGAGCGTTATGGCCAAGGAAGCGCCGCCGGAGACCACCCCGGAAGGCCTGGTGCTGCAGAAAAACACGAAGAGCCGCGTCGTGTACATGAAGCCCGGCGCCACGTTCGCGCAGTACAACCGCGTGGCGATCCTCGACCCTCTGGTCGAATTCGAGAAGGACTGGCAGAAGGACTACAACAGCAGCCGCCGCGGCCTCGAAGGACGCGTGTCCGACAAGGACGTCGAGCGCATGAAGACGGGACTCGCCGCCGAGTTCAAGAAAGTCTTCACGAAGGAATTGCAGGACAAGGGTGGGTACCAGGTCGTCGAGACGGCCGGCCCGGACGTGCTGGTCCTGCGGCCGGCGCTGGTGAATGTCGAAGTCAACGCGCCGGACATCATGTCGGCAGGCATCAATGCGACGGTCGTGCGCTCGGCCGGACAGATGACGCTGTTCCTCGAACTCTGGGATTCCTCGACGAACACGCTGCTGGCTCGGGTGCTGGATGCCGCGGCCGACAACGACGCTTTCGCGAAGCAGGCAAATCGCGTGACCAACACCCAGGCTGCCGACCGCATCCTCAGCGATTGGGCGCATGAACTGCGCGTGCGGCTCGACGAGGTCAAGGGCAAGACGTCGAAGTAGATTGTCACGAGTCGAGCGCGCTCCCCTGCGACCGTTGAGTGCGGCGCAGGGAAGCCAAGGGAGACGCGTCATGGGTCAGGAATCGCAGGAGCGCTCGTCCAAGCCGACGTTGAAAGAGCGCGCCATCGAGGAGATGCGCAGCTTCAAGCTCATCGCGTCCTACCTGTTCGTCTGCTTCGCCGTGCTGATGTTCTACGAATCGACGCTGCCCGGTGGCGCGGAGGCCGGCGTCTTCAGCCTCGGCGCCGCAGCCATCAAGGCAGCGATCCTCGCCAAGTTTCTGCTGCTCGGACAGGCCCTGGGTGTGGGTGAAAAGGCGCTCATGTCGCAGCTGGGACCCACGATTATCGGCAAGAGCATCCAGTTATGGCTGTTGGTAATCGTGCTGTCGGTCGCCGAGGAATTGCTCGTCGGCAGGTATCACGGCAAATCGTTCGGTGCGTCGCTGGCGGAGTACGAAAGCCAGTCGATCCTGCACATGCTGGCCAAGAGCCTCGTGGTGCTGCTGGTCCTGTTGCCCTTGATCGCGACACGGGAATTCAGCCGGACCCTCGGGCCCGGCGTACTGCGCGCGATGCTGGCCGGAAAAACGCGGGACTGATCCGGCGGAAGCCGCCAGGAGGATCCCCCTCGGTACCAAGGGGACTCGACCGGTCACGAAACAGGGGCCGTGCGCCCCGTCAATCGGGCGTACCCCGAACGCTATTTCTGCAGGGACTCGATGTAGTCCACGACATTCATGATTCGCGCTCGGGCAGCGAGATTGACGCATTGAGCGAAACTGCCGCTGTAGTCACCACCCCCGCCGCCGCCGGGTACGGGTGTTTCGGGTGTCTGGCTGAAAACGGGACCCCAGACAGGCATTTCCCGCGGACCATGGGCGCGCGCCAGGCCCAATTCCGTGCCCTCGATGGTCTTGCGCAACATGGTGTAAGGAAAATGGCCGCCGTTCTTCTTGCTGATCACGGTCAAGTCTGTGGGCCTGACTTTCAGCGTGTCGGCCAACGGACCGTTGCCCAGCCCGTCCACCCCATGGCATGACGCGCAATAGGCGACATAGTCGGCCTTTGCACCCTCATTCACTTTATCGGCTGCCATCGCCAGGGTGGACGCGACCGCGAGCGTGAGTGCCAAGAGAATCCGTTTCATGACGTGCTCCTTCCCGATGGAGAGGCGCGCACCGTGAGTGGTGCGTCAACCGCCCCCTCATGTCCAGAGGCTAACCCACTGGGGAAAAGTCACAATCCGGGCTTGGAGAACCTGCTGCAGGTATTAGTCGGCAGGTGTGTGGAGGCTAGGGTCGGAATCGCTCGACTGCTGTCCATGGGCGTGGCCCTGCCTGCCGATGCCTACGCAGCGGCAGCCTGCTTGGCTGGCGCCACTTCGCGTTCGATCTTGCGGGCACACGTGCGCTCCGCGACACGCAGGTCGTAGATCGTCTGCAGGTTGAGCCAGGACTGTGCGTCGCCACCGAAGTAGCGCGCCAGGCGCATCGCCGTATCGGCAGAAATACCGCGGCGCTTCAGCACGATGTCATTAATACGCGGCGTTGGCACATGCAGGGCCTTGGCCAGTGCGTTCACACTGAGGCCCGAGGGCTTGAGGAAGTCCTCCTTCAGAATCTCGCCGGGGTGAACCGGGCGCATGCCGTTCTTCAGTGCCATGACTCGTCGCTCCATCAATGGTAGTCCACGATTTCCACATCTTCCGGTCCGGCGGTCGTCCATCGAAAGCACAGGCGCCATTGTGCATTGATGCGAATGCTGTGCTGCCCAAGCCGGTCATTCTTCAGGGCCTCCAGGTGATTGCCCGGCGGCGATCGAAGGAACTCCAGTGTGGCAGCCGCATCCATTTGTGTGAGCTTCCGGGTCGCGACCGTCGCGATGCCGCTGAAGCGCTTCGACTTCCCAGTCACGTAGAGTGACTGCGTGTCGGCGCAGCGGAAGCTCCTGATCATGGCGCGATCGTATAACGGATACCGTTAAACGTCAAATCAAGCCAGGCCCCGGAGACAGGATCTCCGTTGGCCGCAACGTGGCGGCTCTCGTCACAACGATCTGTTCAAGTGGATGGAGGCTAGGGTCGGAATCGAACCGGCGTACACGGCTTTGCAGGCCGCTGCATGACCACTCTGCCACCTAGCCTCGATGGCCCAAAACGTCCTCCCAGAAACGCATAACCCCGGGAGAGCCCGGGGTCATGCGAGGATCTGGAGCGGGTAACGAGGCTCGAACTCGTGACCTCGACCTTGGCAAGGTCGCGCTCTACCAACTGAGCTACACCCGCTTGGGCTCACAAAAGCGAACTTTCGTGAGCCGCAAATTCTCGCTGCCGAGCCTCTGCCTGTCAAGAGGGGGTCGATTTTCGCAGTTCCGGCCAGGCGATCTGCAGGTACGAAACCATCGACCAGAGCGTCAGGACCGACGCGATGACCAGCAGCGCCGACGCCGATCTCGTAGATCGGCAGCCCGAACAGGTCGCTGCGATAGACCATCAGGCTGAGACCGACCATCTGCAGGATGGTCTTCCACTTGCCGAGCGACGACACCTTGACCTTGGCCCGCGCGCCGAGGTGCGCCATCCATTCCCGCAGCGCCGAGACCGTGATCTCGCGGCCGACGATGACCATCGCCGAAACGACGATGCCACGGGTTCTGATCGTGCGCCACGAGCAGGATCAGCGCGATGGCGACCATCAGCTTGTCGGCGACGGGATCGAGGAACTCGCCGAGCGGCGTGGTGACGCCGAGCTTGCGTGCCAGGTAGCCGTCGATCCAGTCGGTGATCGCCGCCAGGATGAACACGAGCGCCGCCAGCGGATCGCCCCAGGGTCCGCCCCAGTAGAAAAGCACGACGAACAGCGGCACCGCGATGATGCGGCCGAGCGTGAGCGTGTTCGGGAGGGACTGCAGGTTCAAGACGGCGACTCGGTCAGGCCCCAGGGTTCATTCGTTCGTAAATTTCTGCGGCCAGCTGCCGGCTGATGCCGTGCACCCTGGCCAGGTCTTCCACCGACGCCTGCCGGATTCCCTGCAGCCCGCCAAAAGCCTTCAGCAATTCCCGGCGGCGCTTGGGCCCCAGGCCGGGAATCTCCTCGAGCCACGACTCGCGCCGGCTGCGGTCGCGCGACTGCCGGTGACCGGTGATCGCAAAACGATGCGCTTCGTCGCGCACGCGCTGGATCAGTCGCAGGGCCGGCGAGTCGTCGGCGAGTATAAGCGCGGCCTCCTGCCCGGGAAAGAAAAGGCGCTCCTGCCCTACCCTGCGGTCCGACCCCTTGGCGACGCTGACGACGGCGAGGTCCGTCACGCCCACGCGCGTGAGCGCGGCCATGGCCGCATGCAGCTGACCCAGTCCACCGTCGATCAGCAGCAGGTCGGGCATCGGCGCCTCGCCGCGCATCACCCGGGCGAAGCGGCGTTCGACCGCCTGCTCGATGCCGGCGTAATCGTCGCCTGGCGTGATGTCGCGCAGGTTGAAGCGCCGGTAGTCGCTCTTCAGCGGGCCCTCGGGACCGAGCACCACGCACGAAGCGACGGCGGACTCACCCATCGAATGGCTGACGTCGAAGCATTCGATGCGTTGCGGCGTCTTGCCGAGGCTCAGCTCGCGTCCGACGGCATCGAGCTGGTCCGCGACCGTGGCGCGGCTCGACGCGCGCATCTTCAGGCCGAGCGCCGCGTTGTTGCGGGCCATCTCGATCCAGCGCGCACGGGTGCCGCGGACGTTGGTGCGAATCTGCACCGCGTGCCCCGCCTTCTGCGCGAGCGCCTGCTCCAGCGCTTCGGCGCCCTCCACCGGCCGCGACAGCACGATCTCCGACGGCGCCTCGCGCGCGAGGTAGTACTGCGCGAGGAATCCCGCGAGCATCTCGCCTTCGTCGCCGAGGCCGCCCTTGGGAAAGTAGTTCGAGCTGCCGAGGTTGCGTCCGCCCCGCACGAACACGACCGAGACGCAGAACTCGCCGCCTTCGTGCGCAATGCCGACCGCGTCGATGTCGTGTCCCGACATCCGCGTCATCACCTGCGTCGCCTGGATCTGCTTCAGCATCTGGATCTGGTCGCGCAGGCGCGCTGCCTGCTCGTACGCGAGCTTCGCCGCGGCCTCCTCCATGCGGCGACCGAGGTCCTCGATGACCTCGACGTTGCGGCCGTCGAGCACCTTGACGGCGTCCGCGACGTCGAGCGCGTACTGCTCGGGCGTGATCAGACCGACGCACGGCCCCGTGCAGCGATCGATCTGGTACTGCAGGCACGGGCGCGAACGGTTCGCGAAGAACGTGTCCTCGCAGGGGCGCAGGCGGAACAGCTTCTGCAGCAGCAGCAACGTCTCGCGCGTGGCGACCGAGTTCGGATACGGGCCGAAGAACCGCCCGGGCAGCTTCTTGGTGCCGCGGTAGAACGCGATGCGCGGGTACGCGTGGCCCGAGACGTGGATGAACGGAAAGCTCTTGTCGTCCTTGAGCAGGATGTTGTAGTGCGGCTTGTGCTGCTTGATGAGGTTGAACTCGAGCAGCAGCGCCTCGGTCTCCGACGCGGTGACCGTGATCTCGACGCTCGCCACCTGCGCCAGCATCGCCATCGTCTTGTCGGCGTGCACGCGGCCGTGGAAATAGCTCGAGACGCGGTTGCGCAGGTGCCGCGCCTTGCCGACGTAGAGAATTTCGCCGTCCTTGTCGAGCATGCGGTACACGCCCGGCTTGGTCGGGAGCGCGGCAAGGAACGACTTCAGGTCGAAGGGCAAAGGGGTCAGGGGTTGGGGGTTAGGGGATAGTCGGAAGGCCGGCGCGCCAGCTGCGCGGCGCCGTCCAACCACAGCGCGGAACATCTCGGTCGTCAGCCGGCGGGTGTTCGTGTTGTACCGGCTGCAGTGGTACGAGTCGATCATCGTGAGGTCGCGCGGCAACGCGTGCTCGGCGCCGTGGGCGAAAGCGAACGCGGACTGCTTGAGGCCCAGCGCGCGCAGCACCGCGCCGTGGGCGATCGCACCGAGCGCCAGCAGCACCGTGCCCTCCTTCACGCCGGCAAGTTCGTGCGCCAGGTAGCGATTGCACGTCGCAATCTCGACCGGCAGCGGCTTGTTGCCCGGCGGCACGCACTTGACCGAGTTCGAGATGCGGCAGTCGATGAGCCGCAGGCCGTCGTCGGCCGAGACCGACTGCGGTCCGGTCGACAAGCCGAACGCATGCAGGGTTTCGTACAGCAGGATGCCGGCGTAGTCGCCGGTGAACGGACGGCCCGTGGCGTTCGCGCCATGAAAGCCCGGGGCGAGGCCGACGATCAACAGCCGCGGCATCCGCATCGCCAAACGGCGCCACGGGCGCGCAGTGATACTGCGGGTACTGGCGCTTGCCCTCGGCGAGGAACTCGGCGAGCCGCGGGCAGAGCGTGCAGTGAGGATCGAAGGACGTGTCGGCTGGCGTCGTCATGTCGCAATGAGCATAGCAGCCGATCCCGGCGGCCCTTCACCCGAGCTTGGAAGGCAGACACGCGCTTCGCAGCAGGCGTTCGATCCGGGACCCTTCCCAGAGCTTGGAAAGGCAGACACGCGCCCTGGGAAGGGTCCCGGATCGAGCGCCTGAAGTGACGCGCCTGAGCGGCTCGTCGGGCGGGAACGAGAGCCGGCAATAGCGGCCATTGGTTCCGGCCCGACGATCCGCACGGCGCACGTAGCCGGTCGGGCGCAGAGGTGCTCAGCGTCAGGCGGGGTGCGCGCTGCCGGCGGCCAGCAAGAAGCCGATGTGGAGATTGGTCTGGCTCGGAGCGCGGTGATGTTGCGTGCGCCGTGCGACCTTTTCCGCTGCGCGGAAAAGGAGCCCAGGCGCAGTCTCGCAAGCGGTCGATCCAGTCGTTGTTCCCGAGCGCGTGTCTGCCTTTCCAAGCTCGGGGACAACGACTGGATCGACCGCCCGTCACTACCGCGTGCCTGCCTTTCCAGCGCGGCGACATGGACCAAGGCAGCGACCTCTCCCGGCGGACCGGGAGAGGCGGCATCAGCTCAGTGGTGCGCGCCACCCGTGTCGAACTGCTCTTCCTCGGTCGAGCCGTGCATCGCCGTGGTCGAGGAATGGCCGTTCCTGGATCACGTTGGTGACGTCGTCGAAGTAGCCGGTGCCCACTTCCTGCTGGTGCGACACGAACGTGTAGCCACGGTCGCGCGCCGCGAACTCGGGCTCCTGCACCTTCTCGACGTAGGCGGTCATGCCGCTCTTCACGTACTCCTGGGCCAGGTCGAACATGCCGAACCACATGTTGTGGATGCCGGCGAGCGTGATGAACTGGTACTTGTAGCCCATCGCACCGAGCTCGCGCTGGAACTTGGCGATGGTCGCGTCGTCGAGGTTCTTCTTCCAGTTGAAGCTCGGCGAGCAGTTGTACGCGAGCAGCTTGCCCGGGAACTGCTTGCGGATCGCCTCGGCGAACTTCTTCGCGAACTCGAGATCCGGCTTGCCGGTTTCGCACCACACCATGTCGGCATACGGCGCGTAGGCCAGGCCGCGGGAGATCGACTGCTCGACGCCCGGCTTCGTGCGGTAGAAGCCTTCCGGCGTGCGCTCGCCCGTGCAGAACGGCTTGTCGTTCGGGTCGACGTCGCTCGTGAGCAGGTCGGCTGCTTCGGCGTCCGTGCGCGCGAGGATGATCGTCGGCACGCCCATGACGTCCGCCGCGAGACGCGCGGCGGTGAGCTTCTGGATCGCTTCCTGCGTCGGCACCAGCACCTTGCCGCCCATGTGGCCGCACTTCTTCACCGAGGCCAGCTGGTCCTCGAAGTGCACGCCGCCGGCGCCGGCGCGGATCATCGCCTTCATCAGTTCGAAGGCGTTCAGCACGCCGCCGAAGCCCGCTTCCGCGTCCGCGACGATCGGCGCGAAGTAGTCGATGTAGTCCTTGTGACCCTGCGTGATGCCCTTCGAGTGCTGGATCTCGTCCGCGCGCTTGAACGACGAATTGATGCGCTCGACCACCTTCGGCACGGAGTCGACCGGATACAGCGACTGGTCGGGGTACATCGACATGTAGCTGTTGTTGTCGGCGGCGACCTGCCAGCCCGACAGGTAGATGGCCTTGATGCCGGCCTTCACCTGCTGCATCGCCTGGCCGCCCGTCAGGGCGCCGAGGCAGTTCACGTACGGCTCGGTGTTGACCAGCTTCCAGAGCTTCTCGGCGCCGAGGCGCGCCAGGGTGTGCTCGATCTGCACGCTGCCACGCAGGCGGACGACGTCTTCGGCGGTGTAGGTACGGCGAATGCCCGCCCAGCGCGGATCTTTCGCCCAGGAATCTCTCAGTTGTTGAGCCGGATTCGTCATGTCGTCGTCCTCTGGTGGTATTCGTTGCGGCAGACACGCCGGAGCCCGGCATCGTGTTGCACCGCACAATGAAGAATAGACGCGCGGTTCAGTCCGGGCAAGCGTGAAATGTCCGCATCCGGGACAATCGCGTTTCATGCAGCTCGTCCTGTTCAACAAGCCCTTCCAGGTGCTGCCGCAGTTCACCTCGCCGGACGGCCGTCGCTCGCTCGCGGATTTCCTGTCGCTGCCGGGCCTCTACCCGGCCGGCCGGCTCGACTACGACAGCGAAGGCCTGATGCTGCTGACGGATTTCGGTCCCTGGCAGGCACGCATCAGCCAGCCGGGCTCGCCGTTCGCGAAACGTTACCGGGTGCAGGTCGAGGGCGACCCCACGGACGCAGACACTCGAGCCCTTGCGGCGGGGCCTCGTGCTCAACGACGGCCCTACCCGCCCCGCTCCCGCCCGACTGATCGCCGAGCCCGCGGGGCTCTGGCCGCGCGATCCGCCGATCCGCAGCCGCAAGGCGATTCCCACCGCCTGGATCGAGCTCGAATTGAGCGAGGGCCGCAACCGGCAGGTCCGACGGATGACGGCCGCGGTCGGCTTGCCGACGCTGCGACTGATTCGCTGGGCGGTGGGACCCTGGACGCTCGACGGACTCGCGCCGGGTCAGTGGCGCGAGGTGTCACGCACCGAGGCCGAGGCCGTGCTGGCGGCGGGCCGGCGTGAGCTGCCGACGGTCAGGCCGACCGGGCCACGGTCGCGATCCGCATCGCGAGCTCGAGGGCCTGCTCGTAGTTGAGCCGCGGGTCGACCTGCGAGCGGTAGTCCTTGGCGAGATCGGCATCCGCGAGGCCGCGGGCGCCGCCGGTGCATTCCGTGACGTCCTCGCCCGTGAGTTCGAAGTGCACGCCGCCGAGGTAGCTGCCCATCGCACGGTGCACCTTGAACGCGGACTCGAGCTCCGCCAGGATGTTCTCGAAGCGGCGCGTCTTGACGCCCGACGCCGTCGATTCGGTGTTGCCGTGCATCGGGTCGCAGACCCACAGCACCGGCACGCCGGTCGCGCGCACGGATTCGATCAGGCCGGGCAGTTTTGCCGTCGACGTTCTTCGCACCCATGCGATGGATCAGCACCAGGCGGCCCGGCTTCCTTGTCCGGATTGAGCGTGTGGACACAGGCCCTGCACCCACGCCGCGTCCATCGACGGACCGACCTTCACGCCGACCGGGTTCGAGATGCCGCGGCAGTATTCGACGTGCGCGCCGCCGAGATCGGCCGTGCGCATGCCGATCCAGGGCAGGTGCGTCGACAGGTTGTACCAGCGCCCGCTGCGCGGAATGAAGCGCGTCTGCGCCTGTTCGTAGAGCAGGTGCAGCGCCTCGTGGCTGGCGTAAGAACGGCGTGCGACTCGACTCGTGGATCGGCGTGCCGCTGATGGCCTCGAAGAAATCGAGCGAGTCCGCGATCGACGAGGCGATCTGCCGGTATTGATCGGCCAGCGGCGAGTGCTTCACGAACCCCAGGTCCCAGTACTCGGGGTGGTGCAGGTCGGCGAAGCCGCCGTCGATCAGGGCGCGCACGAAATTCAGCGTCAGTGCCGCACGTTCATAGCCGCGCAGCAGCAACTCGGGATCGGGCTCGCGCTCGGCGGCCGTGAAGCCGGGACGGTTGACGAGGTCGCCGCGGTAGCACGGCAGCGTCACGCCGTCCTTGGTCTCGGTGTCCGTGGAACGCGGCTTGGCGTACTGGCCGGCAAAGCGGCCCACCCGGATCACCGGCTTCTTCATCCCGTGCAGCAGCACCAGGCTCATCTGCAGCAGGATCTTGAGCTTGCGGGCGATCTGGCCCGAGTCGCAGTCGGCGAAGGACTCGGCACAATCCCCGCCCTGCAGCAGGAACCGCTCGCCGCGCTGCGCCTCGGCGATCTGCCGCTTGAGCGCCTCGACCTCCCAGGACACCACGATCGGCGGCAACCGGCCCAGGGAATCGACCGCACGGGCCAGTGCGACCGGATCCCGGTAGGACGGCTGTTGTTGCGCAGGACGGGACGTCCAGCTCGAAGGCGACCACTCGGGAGTCTGGGGAACGGCGTTCATCCCATTGATCCTACCGGGAAACTTTGCAATGCAAAAGAAACCGGATGTACGGCGGGACGCGGTTTCGTCAGAATCGCGCCCCTCAAAACAGCATTCGCGCCCGCGACCGGCCGCCAGGCCCGTCGCAGAGGCGCTACCAGGAGTTTTCGACGATGCAGAAGGTACTCATCCTCGGGGCCGGCAAGATCGGCGCCCTCATCTCCGGCTTCCTCGCGGAATGCCGGGATTACGAAGTCCACGTGGCCGACGTCAACGGCAATGCCGCCAATTCGGTGGTGGCGGCCCACGGCCTGCCGAACCTGCACGCCTACGAACTCGACGCCTCGAACCCGGCGCTGCTCGAGGCCCACCTGCGCGAGCACCCGGCCGACACGATCATTTCGAGCCTGCCCTTCTACTGCAACGTGAAGGTGGCCGAGATCGCCCGCAAGGTGAACGCGCACTACTTCGACCTGACCGAGGACGTCGCCGTGACGCGCTCGGTGCGCAAGCTGGCCGAAGGTTCGACGCGTGCCTTCGTGCCGCAGTGCGGCCTCGCCCCGGGCTTCATCAGCATCGCGGCCAACGCGCTGATCCAGCACTTCGACGAGATCCGCAGCGTGAAGCTGCGCGTCGGCGCCCTGCCCCAGCATCCGAACAACGCGCTCAAGTACTCGCTGACCTGGTCCACCGACGGCCTGATCAACGAGTACGGCAATCCGTGCGAAGCGCTCGTCGATGGCCGCGCCGTCGAAGTCGCCCCGCTCGAAGGCCTCGAGGAAATCGAGATCGACGGCATGATCTACGAGGCGTTCAACACGTCCGGCGGCCTCGGCTCGCTCGCCGAGACCTACGGCGAGAAAGCCCAGACGATGGATTACAAGACCATCCGTTACCCGGGCCACTGCGCGCAGATGCGCCTGCTCATGAACGACCTCAAGCTCAACTTCGACCGCGCCACGCTGAAGCGCGTGCTCGAGAACGCGGTGCCGCAGACGCTGCAGGACGTCGTGATCGTCTACGTCGCGGTCGCTGGCCGCCAGCACGGCGAACTGCGTGAGGAAAATTACGTCAGCAAGATCTATCCGCAGGTCATCGCGGGCCGCCTCTGGTCGGCGATCCAGGTCACGACGGCGGCCGGCATCTGCGCCGTGGTCGATCTCGTGATGCAGAACGCGGGCCGCTACCACGGCTTCGTGCGCCAGGAGGACTTCAGCCTGGTCGACGTGCTCAACAACCGCTTCGGCAAGCACTACTCCGACGGCGGCGGCAAGGAAATTTCCTCGCGCATGATCGTGGCCGGCACGACCGGCCAGCAGCGTGTCGCCGGAGGCGCACGATGATCGACGCACTGCTCAAGAGCCTCGGCCTCGCACAGACCAACGCCGGCACCTGGTCGGGCGCGGGCGGCTGGCTCGACGACGCGTCGGCCAGGGTCATCGAGTCCATCAACCCCACGACCGGCGAAGTGATCGCGCGCGTCCGCGCCACCACGCCCGCCCAGTACGAGCAGGTGATGGCCTCGGCCGCCGCCGCAGCGAAGGCGTGGCGCTCGGTGCCGGCGCCGAAGCGCGGCGAAGCCGTGCGCCTGATGGGCGAGGAACTGCGCAAGTACAAGTCGGAGCTCGGCAGCCTGGTCTCGCTCGAGATGGGCAAGATCAAGCCCGAGGGCGACGGCGAAGTGCAGGAGATGATCGACATCGCCGACTTCGCGGTCGGCCAGTCGCGCATGCTCTACGGCCTGCAGATGCACTCCGAGCGTCCCAATCACCGGATGTTCGAGCAGTGGCATCCGCTCGGCGTGGTCGGCGTGATCAGCGCGTTCAATTTCCCGGTCGCCGTGTGGTCGTGGAATGCGTTCCTCGCCGCCATCTGCGGCAACGTGACCGTGTGGAAGCCCTCGCCCAAGACGGCGCTCTGCGCCGTCGCGATCCAGCACCTGTGCAACCGCGTGCTCGAGCGCAATGGCCTGCCGCCGATCTTCCAGCTCTTCATCGACGAAGGCACCGAACTCGCGATCCGCTTCGTCGAAGACCGGCGCGTGGACCTCGTGTCGTTCACCGGCTCGACCGCCGTCGGCCGTGACGTCGGCCAGCGCGTCGCGAAGCGCCTCGGCAAGTGCCTGCTCGAACTCGGCGGCAACAACGCGATCATCGTCGACGAGTTCGCCAACCTCGATCTCGTCGTGCCCGCGATCGTCTTCGGTGCCGTCGGCACCGCGGGCCAGCGCTGCACGACGACGCGCCGCGTGTTCGTGCACGAATCGCAGATGCCGGAACTCGAACGCCGGCTGACCGGCGCCTACAAGCAGGTTCGCATCGGCGATCCGCTCGCGCAGGGCACGCTGATGGGTCCGCTGATCGACGCCGGCTCAGTCGCGCGCTTCGAGTCCGCGGTGACGCAGGCCGTCGCGAGCGGCGGCCGCCTGCTCTGCGGCGGCAAGCGACTCGACCGTCCGGGCTTCTTCGTCGAACCCGCGATCGTCGTCGCGCGCGGCGACTGGGAGATCGTGAAGACCGAGACCTTCGGACCGGTGCTCTACCTGATCCCGTTCAAGACGCTCGATGAAGCGATCGAGGCGCAGAACGCCGTGGCGCACGGACTGTCGTCGTCGATCTTCACGGACCGGTTGCAGCACGCCGAGCGCTTCCTGTCGCCGGCCGGCTCGGACTGCGGCATCGCCAACGTCAACATCGGCACGTCCGGGGCCGAGATCGGCGGCGCGTTCGGCGGCGAGAAGGACACGGGTGGCGGGCGCGAGTCCGGTTCGGACTCGTGGAAGGCCTACATGCGCCGGCAGACCTGCACGGTCAACTGGGGCACGAACCTGCCCCTGGCGCAGGGCATCAACTTCGACGTGGGCTGAGCGTCAGCGGCCTGGGCGCTTCGGCGCCAGGTCGCGGTAGACGCTGCGGACGAACTCTTCCGGCGTGACCAGCGCGCCGGGGCGTCCGAACCGGGCGTCGAAATCGGCGGTGGGCTTCGCGGCGAGGATGTCCTCGACGCCCTCCCCCTTCTCCACCGCTTCACGCACCTTGCGCCCGACCGCGACGAGCATGTCGCGGTACGCGGCCAGTTCCGCACGGTTGGAAACCGGGCCGTGCCCGGGAACGACGACCGTGCTCGCATTCGAGCGCGCGAGCGCGGCTTCGATGGCGGCCACCGTGCCAGCCAGCGATCCGCCCGACTCGACGTCGATGTGGGGGTATTGCCCGTTCCAGTAGATGTCGCCGAGCGCGACGACGTCGGCATCGTTCCAGCGCACGACGATGTCGGCGGACGAGTGCGCGTCGGCCACGTGGACCACGTCGAGCCGGTCGCCGTTGAGGTGCAACGCAAGCGTGTCCGTCGTCGTGATGCACGGGTCGCGCCAGGCGCAGCATCGTCGTCGCCATTGCCGACGGGCACGGCGGGGTCGCGACCACTGTGTTCACGCAGTGATTCGTGGCCGATGATCACGGCGCCCTTGCGCGCGAAGGCTTCATTGCCACCGGCGTGATCGGCATGACCGTTGGTGTTGATGACGAACCTGACCGGTGCCGCGGAAATGCGCGTGACGGCATCGACCAGGGCGGCCGAGGACGCCGCGAGGCCCGTGTCCACGAGCACGACGCCCTCGGTGCCCGACCAGACCACCACGTTGCCGCCGGCTCCCGCGATCACGTTGAGGCCCGACCGAACGTTCTGCACTCGCAGTTCGGTCACGGGCTCGGTCGCTTTTGCAGCCACCGGCGCAGGCGACTGTGCATGCCCCAGCAAGGGCACGCATACCGTCGCGCAGGGCCGTCAAAGCCTGACCGAAAAACCTGATGCGACTGCAATTCGACGTCATTCGTGCGCTCTCCTCGCACGAGCATTGTCGCATACCCTTAGCGCTGACTTCTTCCTCGCGCCGACCCCACTGCAGCCACGCCCGCCGTCTCCCGCAGGGCCAACTGCAACTGCTCCTCGAGGCGCTTGGCTGACACCGGCATCAGGGTGCGCAGGTCCTGCGCAAACAACGACAGCCGGAACTCCTCGACCATCCAGCGCAGCCGCTCGCGTTCGGCGCCGGGCATGTCGAGGTCGGCGGCCAGCCGCAGCCGCCGGACCTGCTGTTCGTAAGGCTCGACCTGCGACTGCAGCTTGCGATCCCGTTCGACGTCGCCACGCGCACGCTCGAGCCGCCGTGCGATCGCACGCACGTACTTCGGCAACTGGGTCCACCAGCCATCCGGGGTGTCGCGCACCCAGCCCGGCGCCAGCAGTTCGGCCAGCTGGTCGTTGACGCTGGTGCGCACCGGCGCGAACGGAGCGCCATTCGACAGGCTCATTTGCGCGCGCACGTCCTTCAGCGCCATCAGCACGGATTTCACGATCCGGGCGATCTCGGCTGCACGATCGACCACGTCGGCCCGTCCCCGCTCCACCCGCGCCTCGAAGTCGGCTCGCGTGCGCGGCAACTCACTGGCTTGACCCAGCACGGCGTCGGCCACGGCGCGGTCGGCGATCTCGCCGAGCAGCTCCTTGCCGAATCCCGCTCCCGCCAGCAACAACGTGAACTCACGGTCCGACGCCCAGTGACGGCGCGCGAGTTCGTGCTGCTGCGGCAGCGCCAGCGCCGCGAGCCTGACGATGCCGGCCCTCGACGCACGCCGGGCTCCACCCTCGGTCGTGAACAGGTGCAGGCGCACGCTCGCACCCTCGTCCTGGATTCCGGGATAGGCACGCAGTTGCAGCCGCCCGCTCCTGACAGTGGTCTCGACGGGCCAGGCCGCAAAATCCCACTGCCGCACCCCGACTCGCTCCCACGCAAAATCCGGGGCCGCCTCGGCGAAGGTCGAGCCGCCCGCAGTCGCCCGAAACTCGTCGCGCAGGGTGGCCAGGTCGCGACTGGCCTTGAGCAGCCGCCCCGCAGCGTCGAGCACCCGCAGGTTGACGCTGAGCCAGGGCGGCAAGGCCACCGCGGACACCTGCCCGGGCTCGACGCGGATGCCGGCTTCCTGGGTCGCGAAGGCGGCGACGTGGGCGAACAGCGAGCCCGTGCCGAAGGCCGGCAGAAGGCCCAGCAACCGGTCGGCCGCGTCGGGAATCGGCACGATTTCGCGCCGCACTTCCTTGGGCAGCCCGCGCAGCAGCGCGATGACCTTCTCGCGCAACCAGCCCGGGATCAGCCATTCGAGACGCTGTGCATCGATCGCCCGCAGCAGTGGCAACGGCACGTCGAGCGTGACGCCGTCGTCGGCGGCAGTCGCGTCGAAACGATAGTGCAGCTGCAGGGCGTTGCCGTGAACGTCGAGCGTCGCCGGGTAATCGTTCGCCTGCACCACCGGCAACGGTTGCGCCAGGAACACCTGCTCGGCGGCATCGAGCAGGTGCGGCTTCGCTGCGCTCCTCGGTACGCCACCATTTCTCGAACACGCGCGTCGAGGCAATCGACGGGGGAATGCGCTCGAGGTAGAACCGCACGAGCGCATCCTCGCCGGCGAGCAGGTCGCGTCGCCGCAGGCAGGATTCGACGCGTTCGAGTCGTGCCCGCATCGGCGGTGTTGCGATCGAGGAAGGCGAACGGCATCGAGGGCTGGCGGCGCACGAGCGCCTCCTCCACGAACATCCGTTGCGCGGCCGTCGGGTCGACCGACGCAAAGCTGACGCGCCGGCCGCTGCTCAGCACGCGACCATAGAGCGAGACCGTCTCGCGCGCGAACGCCATGCCGCGCTGCGCGTCCCATTCGGCGTCGCCGTAGGTGCGCTTGACCAGGTGCGCACCCGCCGACTCGATCCACGACGGCTGCACCTGCGCCACCATGCGCGCATAGAGCCGATGCGTTTCGACCAGGCTCGCGGCGACGATCCAGTGCGGCGAACGCTTGGCGAGCGGCGTGCCCGGAGCGATGACGAACCGCGTATCGCGCGCACCGAGGTACGTGCGGGCTTCGTCGAGAACGCCAATGCCCCCGAGGAATCCCGTCAGCAGCGTCTGGTGCAGCACGGCCGTGCTCGCCGCGGCCTTGTCGCCACTGCCCTTCGTCAGTGAGCGGGACATGTCCTCGAGCTGCTCGCGCAGGTCGCCCCATTCCCGCATGCGCAGGAACGACAGGAAGTGTTCGCGGCACCAGTGGCGCAGCACGCGGTTGCCGCCGGCCGCGGGTTCGCGGGAGGCACGCCAGAGATTGAGCACGCCGACGAAGTCGGAGCGTTCGTCGGCAAACAACGCGTGCTTTTCGTCCGCCGCTGCCGTCTTGTCGGAAGGCCGTTCGCGCGGATCCTGGATGCTCAGGAACGAGACGATCGCCAGCGCGTCATCCATGCAGCCGGTGCGTCCGGCCTCTACCAGCACGCGCGCCAGTCGCGGGTCGACCGGCAGCGCGGCCATCTGACGCCCGAGCCGGGTGATGCGCCGGTCGCCATCGACTGCGCCGAGTTCCAGCAACAGGCGGTAGCCATCGTTGAGCAGGCGCGCGTCGGGCGCGTCGAGGAACGGAAAGTCCTGCGGACTCCCGAGCGCGAGCGCGGCCATCTGCAGGATGAGGCTGGCCAGGTTGGTCCGCAGCAGTTCGGGTTCGGTGTAGCGCGGCCGCGCGAGGTAGTCGTCCTCGGCATACAGCCGGATGCAGATGCCCTCGCCTTCGCGTCCGCAGCGCCCGCGGCGCTGGTCGGCGCTCGCCTGCGACACCGGCTCGATCGGCAGACGCTGAAACTTCGCGCGTGGGCTGTAGCGGCTGACGCGTGCGAGCCCGGCATCGATGACGAACCGCACGCCGGGAATCGTCAGCGAGGTTTCGGCGACGTTGGTCGCGAGCACGACGCGCCGGCGCGTATGACCGGCGAACACCTTGTCCTGTTCCGGACCGGTGAGCCGCCCGTACAACGGCAGCACGTCCCAATCGACGCGGCTGCGCACCAGCAGGTCACGCGTCTCGAGGATCTGCTTCTCGCCCGGAAGGAACACGAGCGCGTCGCCGCGCAGGCCGCGGGAATCCCGCTCCAGTTCCTCGAGCGCATCGCGCACGGCCTCGGGCAGCGGTGGCGCCGCCTCGTCCTCTTCCGCGAGCGGTCGATAGCGCACCTCGACCGGGTAGCTCTGGCCTTCCACGTCGATGATGGGCGCGCCGCCGAAGAACTCCGCGAAGCGCTGGGTCTCGATCGTCGCCGACGTCACGACCAGGCGCAGGTCGGGACGCTTCGGCAACAGGCGGTGGCAGACGCCGAGCAGGAAATCGACGTTGAGGTTGCGCTCGTGGGCTTCGTCGATGATCAGCGTGTCGTAGCGCAGCAGCAGCGGGTCGCTCTCGAGCTCGCGCAGCAGCAAGCCGTCGGTCATCAACTTCACCAGCGTGCGCGGACTGGTGCGGTCGACGAAGCGCACCTGGTAACCGACGAGGTCGCCGACGCTGGAGCCGAGTTCCGCGCTGACTCGATTGGCCAGGGCCTGCGCCGCAATGCGCCGCGGCTGCGTGTGCCCGATCAGGCCGGCCGCGCCGCGCCCCATCTCGAGGCAGATCTTGGGCAGCTGCGTGCTCTTGCCGCTGCCGGTGGCGCCGCTGACGATGACAACCTGGTGAGCTTCGATCGCGCGGCGGATGTCGTCGCGCCGCGCGTGCACGGGCAGCGTCTCGTCGTAGACGATCGGCGGGACGGACGCACGTCGCGCCGCGACCAGCCCGGCGGATGCCTGGACCTGGGTTTCCAGCCGGGCGACCTCGCGCGGATCGGCCGCCGCTGGCTTGCGCGCCAGCCGGTCCAGCGTCGACTGCAGTCGACGCCGGTCGCGCAGCAGGCACGCGGGGAGCAGTTCACGCAGGGCCGCCAGACGCGCTGCGGCGGAATCGGGTGCACTCACGGCGGTTCAGCCGAGTTCCCGCTTGGCACGGACCCAGAGCGCTTCGAGCTGCTCCATGTCGACGTCTGCCGGGGTCCGACCATCCGCGGCGAGGTGCGCCTCGACCTGGCGGAACCGTCGTTCGAATTTGGCGTTCGCATCGCGCAACGCAGCTTCCGCATCGACGCCGAGGTGACGCGCCGCCTGCGACAACGCAAACAGCAGGTCACCCAGTTCTTCGTGCGTGCGGGCCCGGTCGCCCTTGTCGATTTCGTCCTGCAGTTCGCCGAGTTCTTCGCGAACTTTCTCGATGACGCCCGCCGCGTCGGCCCAGTCGAAACCGACTTTCGCCGCGCGCGAACCGAGCTTGGTCGCGCGGGTCAGCGCCGGCAGTCCGAGCGTCACGCCGTCCAGTGCGCCGGTGCCCTGCCCCCTGGCTGCGCGCTCGGCACGCTTGTGCTGCTCCCAGGCCAGTGTCTGCGCCGCAGCGTCTGCGATTCTCGCGTCGGCAAAGACGTGCGGATGACGGCGTTCGAGCTTGTCGGCGATCGCCGTGGCGACGGCATCGAAATCAAACAGTCCACGTTCCTCCGCGATGCGGGACTGGAACACGACCTGGAACAGCACGTCGCCCAGTTCGTCACGCACGGCCTCGGGTTCGCCCACGGGCGATCGCATCCGCCAGTTCGTACGCCTCCTCGATCGTGTGCGGCGCGATCGAGGCCCAGTCCTGCTCGCGGTCCCAGGGACAGCCGCCGTCCGGGTCGCGCAGGCGGACCATGATCTGGCGCAGGCGGTCGATGCCGCTCATGCCTTTACCTCGCGCAGCATCCGCGCGAACGAGATGAGCATGCTGGCGGTCGCGCCCCAGATCTGCCGCCCTTCGTACGGGATTTCGTGCGTGACGACCTTGTGGCCCGCGATGCTGCGATCGCGCGGCAGGTGATTGCGCACGTCGAGCACGAACTCGAGCGGCACCTCGAAGGCGCTTTCGACTTCGGTCTCGTCGAGGCGCAGGTTGAAGCCCGGCTGCACGAAGCCCACCGCGGGAGTCACGCGGAACCCGGAGATCACGAGGTGATCCTGCAGGTAGCCGGCTCGCGTGACGTAGTTCGGCTCCAGGCCGATTTCTTCCTCCGCCTCGCGCAGCGCGGCTTCCCACGGACCGGCGTCTGCGGGTTCGATGCGGCCTCCCGGAAAACTGATCTGGCCCGGATGGTGCTTCAAATGCGATGCGCGCTGGGTCAGCAGCACATGCAACCCGGCGGGACGCTCGACCAGCGGCACGAGCACGGCGGCGCGCGCGGGCTCGGCCGGAAACAACGTCCGCATCAGGTCGATCTGTTCGGCCGTGAATTGCGCGGCGTACGGAAACTCCGGGTCCCGGCCCGGCACCGTGTCCCGCAACAGGGATTCGATCCGGGCTCGCAGCGGCAGGGCTTCGATGAGGCCAGGGACCGTCAACTAGCCTTCTCCCTTGCCCGGCCCACCATGCTCGCCGCCACGTGTCAGCGCGGACGGATCGAGCAGCTTCGCGAGACGCTGTTCACCCAGGTCAGTCATTTCGGCCGCCACCTCGATGATCGGCCGGCCTTCGGCGTAGGCCTTCTTCGCGATCGCCGCCGCCTTGTCGTAACCGATCACCGGATTGAGCGCCGTCACCAGCATCGGGTTGCGACTCAACGCGAGCGACATCTGCCGCACGTGCACGGAGAAGCCTGCGATCGCGCTGCGTGCAAGGGTGCGCGACGCTCCCGCGAGCAGTTCGATGCTCTGCAACAGGTTGTAGGCGATCACGGGCAGCATCACATTGAGCTGGAAGTTGCCCGACTGACCCGCGATGCCGATCGTCGCGTCGTTGCCCATCACCTGGGCCGCCACCATCGTGACCGCTTCCGGCACGACCGGATTGACCTTGCCCGGCATGATGCTGCTGCCCGGCTGCAGCGCGGGCAGCGAGATTTCCCCGAGCCCCGCGAGCGGACCGCTGTTCATCCAGCGCAGGTCATTCGAGATCTTCATGAGGACGACGGCGAGCGTACGCAGGTGCCCCGACAATTCGACCGCCGTGTCCTGCGACGCGAGCGCAGCGAAGAAATCGCGGGCCGGGACGCAAGTCGAGACCGGTCTCCTGCGACAGCAGCGCCGCCACCTTCGGCGCGAATTGCGGATTGGCGTTGACGCCCGTGCCCACCGCCGTGCCGCCCTGCGCCAGCGCATGCAGGCGCGGTCGGCAACCCTGCAGTCGCGTCACGGCGTCCTCGAGCTGGGTCCGCCACGCGCCCATCTCCTGGCCGAGCGTGACCGGCATCGCATCCATCAGGTGCGTGCGACCGGTCTTCACGGTCTCGCCGACGTCACCTGCCTTGCGCGAGATCGTCTCGATGAGTTCCTTGAGCGCAGGCAGCAGCGATTCCGAAAGCGCGATGGCCGCGCCGAGGTGAATCACGGTGGGGATGACGTCGTTGCTGCTTTGCCCGCGGTTGACGTGATCGTTTGCATGCACGGGCGCCGTCGAGCCACCGGCGTACTCGGTCGCGAGTCGCGCGATGACCTCGTTGGCGTTCATGTTGCTGCTGGTGCCCGACCCGGTCTGGAAGACGTCGATCGGGAAATGGGCGTCGTGGCGACCCGCGGCCACTTCCAGGGCCGCGCGCTGGATGGCGAAAGCCCGGACCCGGTCGAGATCGCCAAGGTCGAGGTTGGCCCCCGCCGCGGCCCATTTGACGAGCCCGAGCGCCCGGATGAAGCCTCGCGGCATGGGGAGCCCGCTGATCGGGAAATTCTGGATCGCACGCTGGGTCTGGGCGCCCCACAGCGCCCCGGCGGGCACGCGGGTTTCACCCATGCTGTCGCGTTCGACGCGGTAGTCGGTGTCGGCCATGGTGAGCTCCGGGGATCCGCGCAGGCGTCCTGGGCGGGCCGTGCGGTATCATGCGAGATCGTAGCACCTCCCGGATGACCGCATGAGTCTCACCCCGCTGACCGCGCTTTCCCCGGTGGACGGCCGTTATGCCGCGCGCTGCGCCGACCTCCGGGAAATCTTCAGCGAGCAGGGCCTCATCCGCGCCCGCGTCCGCGTCGAGATTGCCTGGCTGCACGCCCTGGCGGGCGAACGGCGCATCACCGAACTGCGCGGCGTCACGCCGGCCGACCTCGCCATGGCGCAACAGATCGTCGACGACTTCGGCGAGGCGGACGCGGTGACGGTCAAGAAGTTCGAGCGCGAGACCAACCACGACGTCAAGGCCGTCGAGTACCTCATCAAGCAGAAGCTCGGCGCGCATCCGGCCTGGCAGTCACGGCTCGAGTTCGTGCATTTCGCCTGCACGTCCGAGGACATCAACAACCTGTCCTACGCGCTGATGTGCAAGGAAGCACGCTCGAAAGTGCTGTTGCCGCACATCGACGCGCTGCTCGGCGCCCTGCGCTCGATGGCGCACATGCATGCCGAGGACGCGATGATGTCGCGCACTCACGGCCAGGCCGCGACCCCGACGACGCTCGGCAAGGAAGTGGCGGTGTTCGTGCGGCGCCTGCGACAGGCGCGCGATACGTTTGCAGCCGTGCCGATCCGCGGCAAGATCAATGGCGCCGTCGGCAATTACAACGCGCACGTGTCGGCGTACCCGGACGTGGACTGGCCGCTGCTCGGCCAGCGACTGGTGGAGTCACTCGGCCTGGAATGGAATCCGTACACCACGCAGATCGAGCCGCACGACTGGACCGCCGAATACTGCGACGCCCTCGCCCGCTGCAACTCGATCCTCACCGACGTCTGCCGCGACTTCTGGGGTTACGTCTCGCTGGGTTATTTCAAGCAGAAGGTCGTCGCCGGCGAAGTCGGTTCGTCGACGATGCCGCACAAGGTCAACCCGATCGATTTCGAGAATGGCGAAGGCAACTTCGGTCTCGCCAATGCGCTGTTGCGTTTCCTGGCGGAGAAGCTGCCGATCTCGCGCTGGCAGCGTGACCTCACCGACTCCACCGTGCAGCGCAACCTCGGCGTGGCGCTCGCGCACTCCGACATCGCCGTCCAGTCGGTCTCGCGCGGACTCGCCCGCGTCGAAGTCGACCGCGCGCGTCTCGCCGACGACCTCGCGGCGAACTGGGAACTGCTCGCCGAGCCGATCCAGACCGTGATGCGTCGCTACGCCGTGCCCGAGGCCTATGAGCAACTGAAGGCGCTGACGCGGGGACGCCGTATCGACGGTCCTGCCGTCGCGAAATTCGTGGATGGACTGCCGATCCCGCCCGCCGAGAAAGAGCGCCTCAAGGCCCTGACGCCGGCGACGTACATCGGTCTCGCGGCCCGGCTGGCGCGCGAAGCCTGAGCCGCGCGCTGTCTCGTTTGACATAAAGCCGCAGCTGCATCCCCACGATGGCCCCACAGCACGCTCCGGATTACGTCGTGCAGCTCGCCACGTGGGAGCACGACCGCGTGCACATTCAGAGCGTGCGGCGAACTGTTTTCATCGAAGAACAGCAGATCGCGGAACGCGACGAATGGGACGACCTCGATCCCGTCGTCACCCATGTCCTCGTTTTCGAACCACCCGCTTCCGCAAAACGTGACGCGGTCGGCACGGGACGCCTGGAGCCCACCGGTAAGATTGGCCGCGTCGCAGTACTGCCGCAGTACCGTGGCACCGGAGCTGGCGTCGCCGTCATGCGTCGCCTCATGGATCTCGCCGCAGAGCGCGGATTCAACGAGGTGTACCTGAACGCGCAGGTGTCAGCCACCGGATTCTACGAGCGGCTGGGTTTCCGGGCCGATGGCCCGGAGTTCGACGAGGTCGGAATACCGCACCAGCGCATGCGCCGGGCGGTCGGGAAGCGGGATGGAACATCGGTTGGACCTGACGGGGACGCGCAGCATCCTCTCGAACCTTGAGGAATACCGGGCCGCGGTCGCAGAGATCGCGACGCGCGCCAATCGCACGCTTTCCATCTACACGACCGACCTCGAACCGCTGATCTACGACCACGACCTCTTCCTCGAGCCGGTCAAGCGGCTCGTGCTCGCCCGCAGCCACGCTCGCCTGCGCGTGCTGATCTCGAATCCCGGCCGCGTCTCGCGTGAAGGCAACCGCTTCATGATGATGGCCCGCCGTCTCACCAGTTACATCGACCTGCGCAACGTCGCGCCCGAATACCGCAGCAACCCCTGCTCGTTCATCGTGGCCGACGACAAGGCGATTGCGTTCCGGCAGCAGGCATCGACCTGGGAGGGCATCGTCGATTTCGACGATGTGTCCATCGTCAAGCGCTACCTCGCGTATTTCGACGAGGTGTGGGCCGGCAGCCTGATCCAGCCCGAAATGCGCGCGACGGCCGTCGACTTCTGACGCGCCCGGGGCGCCGCCGCACCACCGGCGTCGATCCATGCAGCCTGAAAGCAAACTGCCGCACGCGGGCTCGCTATAATGACCGGCATGGTATGGAAGCCTGACGTCACCGTGGCAGCCGTCGTCGAACGCGACGGCAAGTTCCTTTTCGTCGAAGAACGCGCGAGCGGTCGGGTGGTGCTGAACCAGCCGGCCGGTCACCTCGAGCGCGACGAAACCCTGCTGCACGCCGTTGCCCGCGAAACGCTGGAGGAAACCGGCTGGACGTTCGTCCCACGCGACATCGTCGGCATCTACCTCTGGCAACCTGAACAGCTCTCCAAGACCTTCCTGCGTGTCGCGTTCTGCGGCCAACTGGGCGGGCACGACCCGTCGCGCCCCCTCGATCACGGCATCCTGCGCACCCGCTGGCTCGATCGCGAGCAACTCACGGCGGCGCAGGCGCGGCATCGCAGCCCGCTGGTGTCGCGGTGTGTCGATGACTACATCGGCGGCGTCCGGTATCCGCTCGACCTCCTGACCCACCTGATGCGCAGCGTCGAATCCGCCACGGACGCGACGACGTCGATCGCTGCGAGCGGCTGAGCCGTCACCTCTGCCGCTGCGCGCTTGGAAAGGCAGACACGCGCTGGTTGCAGGCGTCCGACCCGGCCTGTCCTGTCGCGCTTGGAAAGGCAGACACGCGCGCGCCAGGACAGGCCGGATCGAACGCCTGACATCACTGTCCTCCGTATCCTTTCCGAATTCACCAACCGCAGAGACGCTCTTGCAACAAGCGGTCGATCCGGGACCATCCCGCGAGCGCGTGTCTGCCTTTCCAAGCTCGGGGGAAGGTCCCGGATCGACCGCTTGTAGCGAGCGCGTATCTGCCTTTCCAAGTCGTCGGCGGGATGTGCGTAGCAGAGGGAGCAGGACAGGTAAGATTCGCGCATGCCCTCCCCCCGCGTCGTCCTCGCGATCTCCGGCGGCGTCGATTCCGCCGTCTCCGCCGTGCTGCTGCAGCGCGCGGGCTACGACGTGCACGCGCTGTTCATGCGCAACTGGGACGAAGACGAGGACGGTTACTGCACGGCGGCGGCCGACCTGCAGGATGCGCGACGCGTCTGCGACGACCTCGGCATCCCGCTGCACGCCGTAACGTTCGCTGCAGAGTACCGGGACCGCGTCTTCCAGCACTTCCTCGACGAACTCGCGGCCGGCCGCACTCCCAACCCCGACGTCGCCTGCAATCGCGAGATCAAGTTCGGCGTCTGCTATGAGCACGCGATGCGCCTCGGCGCCGACTGGTTCGCCACCGGCCACTATGCGCGGATGCGGGATGGCCGGTTGCTGCGCGGCCTCGATCCCGGCAAGGACCAGACGTATTTTCT
>CAWHEA010000018.1:0-19225 GCA_963828265.1 uncultured Gammaproteobacteria bacterium
GACCGCATCTTCGCAGATTACGGGCTCGACTCACACATCCCCGGCATCGTCTACGGCGTGGTCACGGACGGCAAGCTCGTGTACGTGCACGGCGCCTGGGCGTCCAGGACCTTGACGCAAAACGCCCGGTCACGGCCGACACGCTGTTCCGCATCGCCTCGATGACCAAGGCGTTCACCGCGCTCACGATCCTCAAGCTGCGCGACGACGGCAAGCTGCGGCTCGACGCGCCGGCCGAGAACTACGTGCCGGAAATGCGCGGCTGGAAGTACCCGACCGACGACTCGCCGCGCATCCGCGTGCGCGATCTGCTCAACCACACCGCCGGCTTCGTCACCGACGACCCGTGGGGCGACCGGCAGACGCCGCTGCCAGAGGCCGAGTTCACGAAGCTGCTGCGAGCCGGCGTCCGTTCACAGCCCCCCGCGACGCGCGATGGAGTACTCGAACCTCGGCTACGCGCTGCTCGGCCGCATCATCACCAATGTATCGGCCGGCCGTATGCCGAAGTACGATCACCGGCACGCTGCTGCAGCCGCTGGGCATGAAGTCGTCGAGCTTCCACGTGAGACCGCGCCGCCCGAGCGTCGCGCGCTCGGCTACCGCTGGGAAGACGACGCGTGGCGTCTCGAGCCGACGATGGCGCACGGCGCGTTCGGCGCGATGGGCGGCATCCAGACCAGCGCCACCGACTACGCCGAAGTGGGTCGCGTTCCTGCTGTCGGCGTGGCCGCCACGCGACGATGCCGACACCGGCCCGGTCGGCGCCGCACCGTGCGCGAACTGGCGCAGGGCTCGAACTTCCGCGCTGCGCCAGCGCCAGCGGCAAGCGGCGCCACGCCTGCGCCTGCCGACCACCTACGGCATGGGCATCAACGTCGCCGCCGACTGCGAGCTGGGCTGATGCTCGGCCACGGCGGCGGCTACCCCGGCTACGGCTCGCATGTGTTGCTGCTGCCCGACCATGGCGTCGGCATCTTCGCGTTCGCCAATCGCACCTACGCCGGCCCGTCGGCGCCGGTCTGGGATGCGGCGATGGCGCTCGACCAAGGCGGGACGCTATTGAAGGGACGCGTGATACCGGTCAACGACGACCTCGCCCGCGCGTATGGCACGTTGGGTGCGATGTATGCGGCTGGCAGCGTTGCCGCCGCGCACGACCAACTGGGAATGAACTTTCTGCTGGATCGCGATGCAACCCACTGGTCGAGCGAACTGGCGAAACTGAAGGCGGGCGTCGGCGACTGCGACACGACCCCGGCGGTGGAGCCGACCGGCGCGCTCTCAGGCGACTACACGTGGCGTTGCACGCATGGGCGGCTCGGCGGCTCGTTGTCGCTGACACCGACGCAGCCGCCGCGTATCCAGAAATGGGTGATCGAGCCGCTCGCGCCCTGAGACGTCGGAGCGGCTCGATCTACGCAGCGGCCCCTGCCCGCTAAAACCCGCTGCAGTTCGTGCCGCCCAGCAGGTTGCCGACATCGACGGCGCTCGATTCTTCGTCGTTGCAGTACAGGCCCAAGCCACCATTGCCCGTGGCATCAGTCATGGGCGGCCACAGCATCAGGGTCGAATCGAAGGCCAGGTTGATACCCGAGCCGGCATTGCCCTGGATCGTCGCGCCGACGATCTGCGCGCTGCAGTCCGCCGTGCAATCGATGCCGTTGCCGTTGTTGTTGCTGATGGTGCCGTTGTCGATGACGAGCGTCGCGGCGAAGTACCCCATGATGCCGTGGCCGCCGTTGCCAGTGATCGTGTTGTTGAAAATGTGGGCGGTCGAGCCCCCGGCCATGATGACGCCATGCTCCCGGTTGCCGGTGATGAAGTTGTTGCTACCGATGTGCGCCCCGGAAGCGCCCCACGCCGAAACGCCATTGCCGGGCTTGTTCGCGTCGGTACCGTTGTCCGAGATCGTGCTGGTGCCGATCGTGCCCTGTGAGCCACGACCCAGGTCGATGCCGTTGCCACCGTTGTGGCTGATCGTGCTGCCGTTGACCGCCAACGTCGAGTTGGCCTCGGTGCTGATCCCGATGCCGGGGTTGTCACTAACCTGGCTGGTGGCCAAGCGCAGGACACTGCCCCTGTTCACCAACAGACCCGCCCCGCCGGTATGCTGCACCGTGCAGCCAGTGACGTCGGCGTCACCGACGAAGATGCGGATACCGTCCAGGGCCGTCTGCTGGATCACGGTGTTCAGTATCGCGGCGCCGTGCGAATCCTGGACCTGGACGCCGACTCGACCGCCGGTGACGGTGAGATTGTCGATCGTGGCTCGACTGGCCAGGATCTCGATCGTGTTCACGCCCGCATCCGGTCCGTGAACGGTGCCGCCCGCGACCGGATCACCCTGGAGTGTGACGTCATCGCGCACGATCCGGACGGATTCGTTGCAGGTTCCCTTGACGACCAACACCAGTGGCTTGCGCGCGTCACCTTGCGTCAGCGCCTGCGCGATCGTCTTGCCAGCATTGCAGTCGACGCTCAGCGTCAAGGCCTGCGCCGAGAACGGCGCGAGCACGCCGGCAGCCAGCATTGCGCCAATGACCATGTTGAGCGATTTCATCGAGCCCTCCCGCAACCCGTCATGGGCTGCTCAGGTAATCCGGCGAACCACGGTGTCCTTCGTGGATGGACGCGGAGGGCGACCGGCAGACCGCCGGCTCTTGCTAATGCTCGCTCGTTCGCGGGCCGGACCCAATCCGGGGATATCGCTAGGCGGCGGGAGCCGGGCGATCCAGGCCAAGGACCGCGCTGCAGAGCAGCACCGCATCAGCGCGGGATTCGTGCCTGCCGCGAACAGCGAGGAGCGTACGGACAGGTGCGCGTCAGCGGGAACAGCAGACCGAACACCAGCGCCACTTGCCAGCGTGAACTCCGGACTGCGCAGGGCGTGGGGCCATGACCCACCCGATGGCCAGCGCGAACGCGCACAGCAGCGCCGGCACCAGGTTGATCAACAGCACCCAATGAAATGACCCCGAGCTTGCCTAGCGCCTGCCCGCGCCCCGGCAACACGTACTGCGCGAGCGCGGCCCAGGCGGTTAGCCCGACCCAGACGCCGGCGGCGTAGGCCGCGATGCCCTTGCGGCGCGGCTCAGGGCTTGCCAAGCACCACCGTCATACGCATGGAAGCTCCGTGTTGAATTCGAGTCATTGTTGTACGGATCAGACGAGTCGCCGGCGCAGCGCGAGCGATTGTTCTTATGCCGCGCGGCGAATCGCGTGTTACCCAGCCCGGAACCGGGCCGCGACATCGGACCACACGGTGGCGGGGTTTTCAACCGGCCAGGTTGGCCGGAGCAGGTGCTCCGTTCTTGATGCAAGGGTGATTATACAGGCCGGCAGGCTCAGGGGATGAGCCTGAGCGATCGCAGGAACTGACAGGACCGGCGCTTGCCATTACGATCCCGGCATGCAAACCCATCCTCGCGCTGACCTCGGCCCTCTCCTGCTGCGTCAGGAAAGCCCTTCCGCATCCGGCAGGCGCTGCGCCACGCTGCTTTTCAGCATCGGCATCCTGGCGGCAATGACGGCAGCGGCGGATTCCGTCCCGCTGCCCACGTTCCCCGAAGCCTCCTACCGCAAGCACATCGAGGTGCTGTCGTCGGATGCCTTCGAGGGACGCGCGCCGGGCACCGAAGGCGAGAAGAAGACGCTCGCCTACATCGAGCAGCAGTTCCGGGCGGCGGGCCTGAAGCCGGGCATCGGCAACAGCTTCCTGCAACCCGTGCCGGTCGTCGAGATCATGCCGCACGCCGACGCGACGATGCAGCTGACGGGAGCCGGCGGCAAGTCGCTCGCATTGCGCAGCCCTGACGACGTGGTCGTGTGGACGAAGCGGCCCGTGCCATCGACGGGCATCGCGAACGCCGAAGTCGTCTATGCGGGCTACGGCATCGTCGCGCCTGAGTACGACTGGGACGATTACGCCGGCCTCGACGTGCGCGGCAAGCTGGTGCTCGCGCTGGTCAACGATCCTGGTTACGCGACGCAGGACCCGAAGCTCTTCACCGGCAATGCGATGACGTACTACGGCCGCTGGGACTACAAGTTCGCCGAGGCCGTGCGCCACGGTGCGGCCGGCCTGCTGGTGATCCACGAGACCAAGGCGGCGGGTTACCCGTGGGACGTGCCGCGCAACGGCGCGACCAAGCCGCAGTTCGACCTGCGCATCGACGACTACGCCAGCAAGCGCCTGGCGCTCGAAGGCTGGATCACGGAAGACGCTGCCTCACGCGTGTTGTCGGCAGCGGGCATGGACTTCGCCGCGTTGAAGAAGGCTGCATCGACCCGCGGCTTCAAGGGCAAGGCGACCGGCATCACGGCGAGCATGTCCGTGCGCAACGACGTGCGCAACGCGGTCTCTTACAACGTGGTGGGCATGGTGCCCGGGAGCAAGCGGCCGAACGAGGCGTTCGTGTACACCGCGCACTGGGATCACCTCGGCAAGAACGCGGATACGAAGCCCGGCGAGGACGCCATCTTCAACGGCGCGCAGGACAACGCGACGGGCATCTCGGCGCTGATCGAACTCGGACGCGCATTCGCCGCGACGAAGCCGGCGCCGGAACGCTCGGTGATGTTCGTCGCCGTCACCGCCGAGGAATCGGGCTTGCTGGGCAGCGAGTACTTTGCCGCGCATCCGCCGATCCCGGTCGCGCAGATGGTCGGCGGCCTCAACATGGATAATCTGTACTCGGTCGGCAAGACGCGCGACATGACGGTGATCGGCTTCGGCAAGTCCGAACTCGACGACGACCTGCTGCGCGCCGCGGCGAAACAAGGTCGCGTACCGACGCCGGAGCCGTCACCGGAGAAGGGCTTCTATTACCGCTCGGATCACTTCAACCTGGCGAAGGCCGGCGTGCCGATGCTGTACACGAAGGCGGGCATCGACAGCCCGACGCAGGGCGCGGAGCTACGGCAAGCGGTGGCTCGCGGATTACACGGCGAAGCGGTATCACCAGGCGTCGGACGAGTACTCGCCCGACTGGGACGTGAGCGGCACGCTGCAGGACCTGCAGGTGTATTACGACGTGGGGCTTGGCATCGCGAACTCGTCACGGTGGCCGAACTGGCGCGCCGACAGCGAGTTCCGGGCGATCCGGGACCAGAGCCGGAAGTAGACCCTCACCCCAACCCTCTCCCGCTGCAGCGGGAGAGGGAGCAGAAACCTATTCGCGGACGACCAGCTCCGCGATCTGCGCCGGCTCGTCGCCGCGATCCATGTCGGCGACCACGTCGAACACCGTGCCGCCGCCGGTGCGGACCTCGATACCTTCGAGCTTGAGGTGAGTCGGCTGTCCGTCGCCGTCGACGATAGCGGTCATTACGACCGCCTGGTCATTCGCATCGAGCCAGCCGAACCGGCAGCCCATCACCGGCCCGTCAACGAGCGCGTCCTCCGTGTCTTCTGCGCACGCGACGAATGCGACACGCCCGTCGTCGGTGACGGCTGCGTCCGTGAACCCGAATGGCACGCCCGCCACGTCGCCGAGATGAATCTCGAATATGCGACGAACCGGCGGGAACGGATGGCGGCCATCGAGCCAGCCCAGGAAATTGTCGAGCGCGACGTCGAGGATGGCATTCCACGGCTCGAAGCCGCGCTTGCCATTGCCCCGCTGCAGCAGCCGCAGCCATTCGCCCTGCACCACGGCGCCTTCGATGTTGAGCCGCGCTCCGCGCGGGTCGCTGTGGACACGCAGTCCCGCATAGAGATCGTCGCCCGACATCTGCTGCGCCATCGCGCCTTTACCCGGCGCAACCGTCACGATCTTCTCGCGCTGCGGGCTCGAGCCGGAGCCGAACGCCACCAGCCGGCCGTCCGGCAGCACGATGCAGGCCTCGAGATCGAGCTTGAGCTTCTTGTTGCCACGCTCGTCGTCGAATACTCGCGCGCCATTCGGTCCGGCGGGCAGCAGGATCGGATACGTCGATCCCGTCGATGGATCGAGCACGGCGAGCGCGCTGACGTCGTCCTGCAGGATCACCAGGCGACTGCCCTGCCGGCGAATTGAAGAGGCAGCCCGCACGTGGGCGGGCAGGTCTTCCAGCGGGTGGGCGCCATGATCGTAGACGAGCGGTCTCGGCGTGCCGAGCGTCGCGCTCAGGCTCGACGATAGTGTGGCGCGCAGCGTGTGTACTTCGGGGTGGTGTGACATCGGGCGACATTGAGCGGGGCGCGCCGCACACGGTCAAGCGATTTTTCCAGACGAATTCGTCCTTCTTTTGTGGGGGTGCAGCTGTCATGCTCCCGCCGCAATACGCGCCGCCGTCGACGTGCCACTGGGGGAACGCAGATGAAATGGGTTCGTCGGGTATTGATTGCCATTGCAGTCCTGGCCTGCGCATTCGTTGGCGCCGCTTTCCTGACGGCGCTACGCACCGAGCGTCCCGTCGGTTTCCAGGTGGCTCGAGCGACTGGCGCCGACGGGCAGCCGTTCCCTGTCGGCGTGTGGTATCCAACCCAGGCGCATACCCGACCGACGACGTTGTTGGGCCCCCTGTTGATGGACGTGGCGGCCAACGGCCCGGTTGCAGGAAGCGATTTACCCCTGGTAGTGATCTCGCACGGCAACGGCGGCGGGCTCGGCAGCCACGCGGACCTGGCCCTTGCCCTCGCAGACGCCGGCTATGTCGTAGCAGCGCCCATGCACGCCGGTGACAACTACGCGGACCAGAGCGCCGTCGGCTCGGTGTCGTGGCTCAGTGGGCGTAACCAGCAACTCCACGCCACCGTCGATTACATGCTCGGTAGCTGGCCGGGTCACGACCGCATCGACCCGGAACGTGTCGGCGCGTTTGGATTCTCTGCAGGCGGATTCACGGTCTTGACTGCCGTTGGGGCCCAGCCGGATCTGACCATCATTGCAAAGCACTGCACCGATTCGCCTGAGTTTGCCTGCGATTTACTCCGTCACGCCAAGTCGCCTTTACTGAATTCCGAAGACGCCGGGCATGGGCGGTGCCTTTGTGCCCGACGCGAGAATCAGGGCAGCGGTCGTGGCAGCGCCGGGCCTGGGATTTGCGATGGGCCCGAACGGGTTCGGCAATGTGAGCGTGCCGATTCAGCTCTGGAGCGCCGACCAGGATACCAACGTCCCGTATGCCACCAACACCAGGTTGGTTCGCGAAGCACTGGGGCCACGGGTAGAGTTTCACGCGGTTCCCGGGGCTGGCCATTTCTCATTTCTCGCGCCCTGCGGCCTGCTCAGGCCTCCCGGCATTTGCTCGGATCCCGCACAGTTCGACAGAAAAGCCTTCCATGCGGACATGAATGGCAGCGTCGTCGCTTTTTTCGACGACAACATGAAGAGCGTGGGTCCCCAATAAGAACCCTCGCCGCCACCCTCTCCCGCTGCAGCGGGAGAGGGCGCGACGACTGCTACGCGGCTTTGCCGGCGGCTAGCGCCTGCACGTCCGAGGTCCTGAGCGCCTGGCCACCGATGGCCCAGTCGCCGCTATTGATCTCGTTGATCTTGACCCACGTGACGCCGCGCATGTTTTCACCTTCCACTTCGATCATCGCCGCGGTGACCTTGGCGATCATGTCGGCCTTCTGCTGCGGGGTGAACACGTCTTTGATGACATCGATGGTAACCAGGGGCATGTCGTCTCTCCTTCCGTCGGTTGAATGCGAGTTCGCGGGCCGAGCCCGGAACTCAGGGATTGAGCTTGGAATTCAGGTGGCACCGGGCCAGCCGGTCAGTGCGCCGCCTGGGCGATCACGCCTTCGAACGGCAGCGCGTCCACCGCACTGTTGAACGCGATGAACAGCGTGCAGGCCTCGGCTCCGTTGCAGCGAGCCGTGTGCGGCAGCATGGCCGGCCCATACGCGTAATCACCACGCTTCAAGCTGGCAGTTGGATGGCCGGCGTAGGTCACGTCGAGCTGGCCGGAGACGAGCACCATGCGTTCGGCCGAGGTGTGCGAGTGCGCCGGAATCGTATAGCCCGACGGCACACGCAGGAACACGTCGGCACCGGGCTCGGCAGGGTTGCCGTGCAGCACCGAGATCTTGCAGCCGGGCGGGAAGATGGCAGGGCAGTCGCCCCATTGCAGATCAGTGGCCGCTTCGGAAAGGGCCAAGGGGCGATCCGACACGGGCGCAATCGGGGTTTCGGCGTTCAGCACGCCAGCAGCACCCAGGAAAGCGAACAGGATGGCGGACAGGGTCAGTCGGTGGATGGGCCGGGTCATGGTCATATTCCTTGGTCTGGCGGCAGGTGGGCAAAGATTGGCAGCCCGCGCCGGCCGAAGCTTGCAGAAGGCGTGGAGAATCCATGTAGGTTTCCTGGAAGTTTCACGGCAGGCTTCTGGGAAGGTTTCTGGGCTCGCACTGCGCCCGGCGGTATCCTCCGGCCCATGCTCTACCGGTTCGGCACATTCGAGCTCGACACGGCCAAGGCCGAACTGCGCGCCGGCGGCGCGCCGCATCCCGTCGAACCGCAGGTCTTCGCCCTGCTCTCCCTGCTGGTCGAGAACCGGGAACGGCTGGTCTCGCGGGACGAGATCCTCGACAAGATCTGGGACGGGCGCGTCGTCTCGGATGCCGCACTCTCGAGTCGCATCAAGTCGGCACGGCAGGCGCTCGGTGACGACGGCCAGGCGCAGCGATTCATCCGGACGGTCCATGGCCAGGGCTTCCGCTTCGTCGCCGAGGTGAAGGTCGCCAGGGCAGTGCAGCTCGCCGAGCCTCCGCCTGCCGAGCTGCCCGTTGGCCAGCACACTGATCCGCCGACGCGACCCTCGATCGCCGTGCTGCCGTTTCGCCTCGTCGGCGATGCGGGACCGTACGCTGCCATCGCCGACGCCCTGCCCCACGAACTGATCACGGAGCTGTCGCGACTGCGCTGGCTGTTCGTCACGGCGCGCGGCTCGTCGTTTCGCCTGCGCTCCGACGATGCCGACATGCACGAGATCGGTCGCGTGCTCGGGGTCCGGTATTGCCTGACCGGGACGGTGGACGTCGCCGGCTCGAACCTCGTCGTCACCGTCGAACTCGTCGATACGCGCAGCGGCGGCGTCGTCTGGGCCGACCGCTTTGCCGGGTCGATCGACGACGTGCACGCGATCCGCGAGGACATCCGCTCACGGATACTGACGGCGCTCGAGCTGCAGATTCCGCTGCACGAAGCGAACCTGGCCCGGTTGACCGTCACCGAGAACCTCGACGCGTGGTCGGCGTACCACCTCGGCCTGCAGCACATGTACCGCTTCAACCGCACGGACAATGCCGCGGCCACCGCGCTGTTCCAGCAGGCGGTCGCGCAAGACCCGGGTTTTGCACGGGCGCACGCGGGGCTGTCGTTCGCGCACTTCCAGACCGCGTTCATGCGGCACACGGACGACATCGCCGGCGAATCCGACCTGGCACGTCGCTTCGCGCAACGAGGCGTGGAACTCGACCCGCTCGACCCGTTCGTGAATTTCACGATGGGTCGCACCTACTGGCTCGCGGGCGACCTGGAAGGCGGCCTGGCGTGGCTCGAACGCGCGACCACGATCAGCCCCAACTACGCGCAGGGCATTTACGCGCAGGCCTGGACCGAGACGCTCGCGGGACGTGGCTTGCAGGGCCGCGCGCATGTCGACCTTTCGATGCGCCTGAGTCCGCTCGATCCACTCTATTACGCGATGCTGGGGACGCGAGCCTTTACGCACATGGTCGTCGGCGAAGACCTCGCCGCGGCCGAATGGGCCGAGCGCGCGGCACGCTCGCCGGGCGCGCACGTGCTGATCGCGATGATCGCCGCCGCCACGCACGCCATGATCGGCGACGACGCGAAAGCCGCAGTGTGGGCCAGCGATGTGCGCAGCCGCAACCCCGTGCTGACGCGCGACGATTTCTTCCGCTCCTTCCCGATGAAGTCCGAAGTCACCCGCGCGCGTGTGGCAAATGCGCTCGAGCGCCTCGGGTTCTGAACTCTGGAACATCTGCGACGACCGATTCACAGGAGACGACGGTGCCGCTGGTACTGAAAAAAAGCGTGAAGCAGCTGGTGGACGAGGCGCTCGCCGAGATCGAGACGCTCACCGTCGAACGAGGCGCGCGCCCTGCTCGGCCGGCCCGACGTCACGTTCATCGACCTGCGCGACCCGCGCGAACTCTGGCGCGAAGGCGGCATGCCCGGCGCGATGAATGTCACGCGCGGCATGCTCGAGTTCTGGATCGATCCGGCGAGCCCGTACCACAAGGACTTCTTCGCCTCGGGCAACCGCTTCGTCTTCTTCTGCGCGGGCGGCTGGCGTTCCGCACTGGCGGCAAAGACGGCCCAGGACATGGGACTCACGCCCGTGGCCCACATCGACGGCGGGTTCGGCGCCTGGAAGAAAGCGGGCGCCCCGGTCGAAGCGATTGAACCGCCGACGGCGCGCTAAGCCATCGAGTGCAGGCCGATGAGGTTGCCCTCGGTGTCGATGGCCAGGACGATGTGACCGTACTCGCCGATCGACATCTTCTCGCGCTGGATCTTGCCACCGGCTTTTACCACGCGACCGGCCTCGACGGCGCAGTCGTCGCACCCGAAGTAGACCATCGTGCCGCCAGGCGTCGACGACATGCCGGGCGTGCGCACCAGCGCCCCGCCGGCGCCGGGCCGGTCGGGCGACATCTGGAATGCCCACATCTCGAGGTCCTGGTCAACGGCGCCGAGTTGCTCGAGCTTCACGCCCAGGACGGTCTCGTAGAAACGTCGAGCGCGGGCCATGTCCTGCACGTAGATCTCGAACCAGCGAACAGCGTTTTCTGCCATGACGATCCTCCTTGAGCGGATGGTGTGAAAGGCGGCAAGGTTGCCACCGGAATCAGGTATTCGTCGAGCATGCACACCGTAACTTCGGATCAGGCCCTCGCAGCAATCGGCCTGATCCCGAAGCCGGTGTAGGAACAACGCGGTCCTACCGCAACGACTCCTCGATCTGCTGCAGCAGGTACAGCACGACTGAGGCGATGATCACGATCCCTGCGATTTCCATCGGTAACTCCAGAACGACGTCCGCCGGTTTGGCGTGCGCGCAGGATCGGCCCAGCACATTGCTGCGCCGCGTCAAGCAGTTGAAGGTTTCGTGAACCGCCCCCGGGAAACGGAATGGGCGTCTCGTTTTACGCCAGTGATTTCCGGATATCGCCCGCGATGTCGTCGATCGCTTGCCATGCCACCGGCGTGATCTGCGGCAATCCCGCGAAGCCGTGGACCATGCCCGCGTAACGACGGGCGATGACTGCGACGCCTGCGGCCTGCAGGCGCGCCGCCAGCGCCTCGCCTTCGTCACGCAGTGGATCGCACTCGGCGGTGACGACGCTGGTCGGCGGAAACGCGGCGAGGTCCGCGTGCAGCAACGACACCAGCGGGTTCGCGGCGTCGGCGGGTTCGGACAGGTATTGGCTCCACGCCCACTGCACGCCGTCGCGTGCCAGCAGGTGCCCGCGCGCAAAGGCATGCATCGATGCCGTCGTCGCACGCGGGATCCACCATCGGATACAACAGGGCCAGGTGACGCACCGGACGGCCGTCGCGACTCAGCGCGCAGCGCCGTTGCCGCCGCGAGATTGCCGCCGGCACTGTCGCCGCAGAGCGCGAGGCGTTCGCCATCGACGTCCAGGCTGCGCGTCGTGCTCCACGATCCAGCGCAGTACCGCCGAGCAATCGTCGATGGCGCCAGGAAAGCGCGTTTCGGGCGCGCGCCGGTAATCCACTGCGATGACCGCGCAACCACTGCTGTGCGCGAGCCGGTGGCAGATCGAATCGTGTGTATCGAGATCACCGAGCACGAAGCCGCCCCCGTGACAGAACACGATGACCGGCAGACGCGATGTCGCTCCGCGGGCCGATAGATGCGCACGTTCAGCGGACCTGCGGGTCCCGGCACCACCCGATCCTCGACCGCATGGATCGGCGTCTTCGGCGCAGTGACCAGGTACGCCTTGTTGCCGGCCCGCATGACGTCGGCCGTGACGTGCGCAGGCGGCGCACGCAACTCGCTGCGCTTGTCGGCGAGCAGCGCGGCGAAGGCCGGATCGACTGGCATTGCGGATTCCCCAGCGTCGCGCCGCCCTTCAGCGCGCCGCCACCACTTCGATTTCGACCAGCGCGCCCGGCACCGGCAATGCCGCGACCTGCACGGTGGTCCGCGCCGGCAGGTTGCCCTTGCTCGCTTCCCCGAAGTAGCGCGAGTACGCCTTCATCAGGCCGCCGAAATCCATGCCGCCGCCCTTCGCCGGGTCGCCCACCATGAAGACGTTCATCTTCACGACGTCGGCCATCGTGAGTCCCGACGCGGCCAGTTCCTTCTCGATCTTGCCGAGCACGCTGGCCGACTGGGTTTCGGTGTCGCCGAGGCGCTCGATGCTGCCGGCCGGTGCATCGGGCTTGACGACGTCCGCCAGGGTGCCGCTGACGAAGACGATTCGCGCAGCGCCGGGCACGGCGACGCTGCTCGCGATCGGAAAGTCGCCCAGTGACCGGCGCACGATCGCGTCGGCCGCAGGCGCGGCGAGCGGCAGCGCAAGCACTGCACACGTGAACGAGGAGGCGAACAAGTCTGCGGGCGGATGTCTTCATGGAACCTCCTGTCGGACGGGTGCTGGGAGCGCTGCAATGCAAAAAAGAGCGCGGATGCCAAACGCATAGCATACTCAGTCCACAATAACGCTCGCAGGGAGAACGCACGTGGACGCTCGACAGATACCTCTCGCAGGAAGTTCCTGCAGGCTTCCGGCGGCACGTTGGGCATGGCGTGGCTCGCGGCCAGCTGGCCGCAGGTCGTCGCGGCAGCCGAGCATGCGCACCAGATGGCCACGGATACGGCCGATCGCAGCAAGTTCCTGCTGCTGACCGCGGCGCAGGCCCGCGACGTCGACGCGATTGCGTCGCAGATCGTCCCGAGCGGCGCCACGCCGGGAGCGCATGAAGCCGGGGTCGTCTACTTCATCGACCATGTGCACACGGGCGTCTGGAAGGCAGACGCACCGGAGTTCATCGCGGGGCTCACCGACTTCCAGGCGAAGTGCGCGAAGCACCATCCGGGCGTCGCGCAGTTTGCGGACCTGTCGTTCGACGACCAGACCGCGTACCTGAAGCACATCGAGCACACGCCGTTCTTCGGCGGCATGCGGTTCCTGACGGTGCTCGGGCTGCTTGCCCTGCCCTCGTATGGCGGCAACGCGGACAAGCTCGGCTGGAAACTCGTCGGCTTCGTCGACCAGCATGCGTGGCAACCGCCGTTCGGGCATTACGACGCCGAATACGCCGGGTTCGTGCCTTATGCGAAGGCCGCGGAGCAGCAGTCATGAGCGCGCGCAAGTTCAAGCCGAACGACACCGTCGACTTCGTCGTGGTGGGTTCGGGGGCCGCCGGCGGAGTGATGGCACGCGAGCTGTCGCAGGCCGGGTTCGAGGTGCTGGTGCTCGAGCAGGGGCCGCGCTTCACGGCCGCGGACTTCCGCCACGACGAGCTGGACTACTGGTTCAACGGCGCGCTCACCAACAAGCTCGACACGAACCCGCAGACGTTCCGGAAGACCGCGGCAGAGAAGGCGCGAGCGCGTCACGGAGTTCCCTGCCGCGTGGTACGCGCCGAACGTCGGCGGCAGTTCGGTGCACTTCACCGCGAACTTCTGGCGCCTGCACGAGGTCGACTTCAACGAGCGCAGCCGCCTCGGCGCGATCGCCGGCACCACGTTCGCCGACTGGCCGATCACTTACGACGAACTCGAGCCCTACTACACCAAGGTCGAGTGGGAAGTCGGCGTGTCCGGGCTCGCCGGCGCGAGCCCGTTCGACCCGTGGCGCAGCAAGCCGTACCCGATGCCGCCGCTGCCGGTGAAGTCCTCGGGCGTGCTGCTCGAGCGCGGCGCACGCAAGATGGGCTGGCATCCGTACCCGGCGCCGATGGCGATCGCCTCGGTGCCCTACAAGGACCGCGCCGCCTGCGCGCACTGCGGGTTCTGCATCGGCTTCGGCTGCGAAATGCAGGCGAAGTCGTCGACGCTGTACACGATGATCCCGGAAGCCGAGGCCACGGGACGCTGCGAGGTGCGGCCGCTGAGCTACGTGTCGCGCATCGAGACGAACGCGGCGGGTCGCGCGACCGGCGTCGCCTATTTCGACAAGGACAAGCGCGAGCACTTCCAGAAGGCACGCGCGGTCGTCGCTGTGCGCCAACGGCGCCGAGACGTCGCGGCTGCTGCTGATGTCGGCCAATGCGAAGTTCCCCGACGGGCTCGCCAACTCGAGCGGCTATGTCGGCAAGAACCTGATGTTCAACACCTACGCCGAGGTCAACGCGCTGTTCGAGCACGAGCTGAACGAGTTCAAGAGCGTGCAGGTCACGCGCGTCGTGCACGACTGGTACGACAGCGACCCGAAGCGCGGCTTCTACGGCGGCGGCGGCATCGATTCGCGCATCGGCCCGATGCCGATCGCGTGGTCGCTGTTCGCGCCACCGCCGGGCCGCACCTGGGGCGCCGGGTTCAAATCGCTGCTGGAGGCACTGCCGCGCGCGATGATCGTCGCCGCCCACGGCACGTCGTTGCCGCTCGAGACCAATCGCATCGACCTCGATCCGGAACTGAAGGACGCCTGGGGCCTGCCCGCGCTGCGCATGACGTACAAGGACCACCCGGACGACCTGGCGATGGCGCGTTACCTGCAGGATCGTGGCGTCGAGTCCATGCAGGCGGCCGGTGCGCTCGAAGTCTGGAAGGACCCGGTCACCGAATCGACCGGCGGGCCGCACCTGCTGGGCACCGCGCGCATGGGCAACGACCCGAAGACGTCGGTCGTCGACAAGTACCACCGGTCGCACGACGTCCGCAACCTGTTCGTCTGCGACGGCTCGAGCATGGTGACGTCGGGGCGCGGGCAGCCGACGATGACGATCCAGGCGCTCGCCTTCCGGGCGGGCGACCACATCGCGCAGTTCGCGAAGCGCGGCGAGATCTGACGGTCAGGCGGCCCGCATGCCCTGCGAGCCGGCGCGCCACGATCGCGTCGGCTTCGGCCATGATGCGGTCGATCAGTTCGCGGCAGGTCGGCACGTCGTGGATCAGGCCGGCGACCATGCCGCACGACCACGCGCCCGCTTCCATGTCGCCCTGCTGCATGACCTTGACGTAGGCCCCGGCGACGTACTCGCGGATGTCGTCGATCGTCGTCGCCGCGCCCTTCTGCTTCTCGATCTCGACGACCTTGTCGACGGCGGCGTTGCGCAGCACGCGCTCGGTGTTGCGCAGCGGCCGCATGATCAGGCGCGTGTCGAGTTCGCTGGCCTGCACCAGCGCCTGCTTCACGTTCTCGTGCACCGGCGCTTCCTGCGTCGCGATGAAGCGCGTGCCCATGTTCATGCCTTCGGCGCCGAGCGCGAGCGCCGCGACGAGGCTGCGGCCGTCGGCCATGCCGCCGGAGGCGACGAACGGAATCTTCAGCGCCTCGGCCGCGAGCGGCAGCAGGATGAAGTTCGGCACGTCGTCCTCGCCCGGGTGACCGCCGCACTCGAAGCCGTCGACGCTGACCGCATCGCAGCCGATGCGCTCGGCCTTGAGCGAATGCCGCACCGACGTGCACTTGTGGATCACCTTGATGCCGTGCTGCTTCAGCACCGGCATGTACTCCTCGGGACTGCGGCCCGCGGTCTCGACGATGCGCACGCCGCCTTCGACGATCGCCTGGATGAGTTCCGCATACGGCGGGTTCGCAAACGTCGGCAGGAAGGTCAGGTTCACGCCGAACGGCTTGTCGGTCATTTCGTGGCAGCGCTTGATCGCCGCGGCGAGTTTTTCCGGCGTGCCGAGCGTGAGCGCCGTGATCATGCCGAGCCCGCCCGCGTTGGAGACGGCCGAGGCGAGTTCGGGCAACCCGACGAAATGCATGCCGCCCTGGATGATCGGGTGCTGGATGCCGAACAGTTCGGTGATGCGGGTCTTCATGGGCGGCCTCGGAATTCTGTGTTGACGACAACTTCCCATTGTCGCCGATCCTTTCGTCAACCGCTCATCCTCGCGCGGCTGGAACGACGAGCCCAAGATGAGGACCGCCGCGGACGCCCTTGCGGGGCGCCCGTCGATGCCTCGCGAATGCGGCTGCGCGCTTATTTCCTGGACGCGGCGACCTTCCTTGCTTCAGCCAGCGCCTTGTCCGCGGCGCGCTTCGTGCACTCCTTCGTGTCCGGCCCGGAGTCTGGATACGCCTTGCCGAGCTTTTCACAGACCACCTTCGCGGCCTCGTTGATCCGCCATTCGAGTGTCGCCACATCCGTCGTCTTGGCGAGATCGAGGTCCGCGTAGCTCACGCGGCTCGACATCACGACCTTGTAATAGCCCGGCGCCGGGCTGGCCGCCTCAGCCTTGCCTTCCTTCACGATGGGCGAGGCCTCGACCACGATTTCTTCCAACGGCTGGGCCAGGACATTGCCCCAGGCCATGCACGCCGCGACCGACACTGCGACCGCCAGGAGTTTCCTTCTCATGACGCACTCCTTCCAACTCGGAGCCTTGGCGTGCCGGGTCGGCACGCCCTTCGCTCCAGAACCCTAGGCTAGTGCTGGCGAACACGAGGGGAAATTCGCAGTGTAGGAGAAGCATGGCTGTATTAATGACTAGGCCGGTATCATCCGGTCACATGAACCTGGCCCGCCGAGTACTCATCGTCCTGTTGGTCGTGATCGCCGCCCTGGTCGCGGTGGTCGCGTATCGCACGGCAACCTACACGCCGCCCACCGGCGAGCTGGCGACAGCTGTCGATCTGGCACCGGTCGTTCGCATCGACGGCACGCTCGCTGCAAGGCACCTGGCGGAAGCTGTTCGGTTCCGCACCGTCAGTCACCAGGACGCGCAGGACAACGACTGGGCCGAGTGGGACCGGCTGCACGCCTGGCTCGCGGCGACCTACCCTGCGGCGCACGCTGCCATGACGCGCGAAGTGGTCGCCGGCCACACGCTCGTCTACACGTGGCGTGGCATGGACCCGTCGCTGCCACCGATCGTGCTGATGGCCCACCACGACGTCGTACCGGTGACGCCGGGCACGGAGCAGGACTGGACACACCCGCCGTTCGACGGCGTGATTGCCGATGGAGCCGTCTGGGGCCGTGGCTCCGTCGACGACAAGGGATCGCTGGTCGGGTTGTTCGAGGGCATCGAGTCGCTGGTCGGCACGGGGTTCGTGCCGCGTCGCACGGTGTATGTCGTCAGCGGACACGACGAAGAGGCCGGCGGCGAAGGGCGCCCACGCAGCGGCGCAACTGCTGAATTCCCGTGGCGTGCACGCAGAGTTCGTGCTCGACGAAGGCCTGGCCGTCATTTCCGACTTCCCGCTGCTCGGCCGGCCCGTGGCACTGATCGGCGTCGCCGAGAAAGGCTACGCCACGTTGCGGGTCACCGCGCCGGCCAAGGGCGGACATTCGTCGGCGCCGCCACCGGAGACCGGTGTCGAAGTGCTCGCCAAGGCCGTGCTGGCGATCACCGGCAAGCCATTTCCGCTCGAATTCAAGGGGCCCGCCGCCGACATGGTGCGCGCACTCGCACCGGACGCATCCGCTGCTCGTCCGGGTCGCCGTGGCGAACGAGTGGCTGTTCGGCAAGTTGCTGGTCCGACAGATCGCATCGACGGCGGCTGGGTGCTGCGACGCTGCACACGACGATCGCGCCGACGATGCTGCGCGGCAGTCCGAAGGAAAACGTGTTGCCGCAGGATGCGACCGCCTGGATCAACTACCGCATCGCGCCGGGAACGACGGCTGACGACGTGATGCGGCGCGCGACCGACGCAACGCAGGGCCTCGGCGTGCAGCTCGCCTGGGAAGGCCCTGCCTACGATCCTTCGCCCGTGTCGTCGAGCACGTCGCAGGCGTACCGCGTGATGGCGGAACTCGCGGCGGGCGAAGAACGGACTCCCGGTCGCGCCCGGCCTCGTCACGGCCACGACGGACAGTCGCCACCTGGCTGGACTGGCCGACGACATCTACCGCTTCCAGCCGATCGTGGCGTCGATCGGCGAACTGCAGATGATCCACGGCACCAACGAGCACATGACGACCGACAACCTGCGCCGGACGGCTGAGTTCTATGCGCGCCTGGTCGCGACCGTGGCGCGCTGACCCAAGGATTCCGACCATGTCCAACGCGACGTTGCCGCCTGCCGTCGCTGCCGAGCGCCTGGAGACACGAGGCCGCAGCGGCCGGCTCAGTTACTACGTGGCGGGCGCCGGGCGAACCGATGCTGCTGTTGCACAGCATCAACGCGGCCGCCTCGGTCCGCGAGGTGCAGCCGGCGTTCGATCATGCGCGGCAACGCTGTCGCGTGTATGCACCGGACCTGCCCGGGTACGGCTTCTCGGACCGGTCGGACCGTCCGTACGACATCAAGCTGTTCTGCGACGCCGTCCGCGACATGCTCGACGTGATCGCGCAGGACCATGGCGAGGCGCCGGTCGACGCGCTCGGGTTGTCGCTGTCGGCCGAGTTCCTGGCCCGCGTCGCCGCGGAACAGCCGGCCCGTTTTCGCACGCTGACGCTGGTGACACCCACGGGATTCCGCCGCGGCTACGACATCGATGCGCGCCGCCGCAGGGCACGAGCCGGGAAATCCCCGGCGTGTATTCGACCGTGACGTTTCCGGTGTGGCGCAGCGCCCTGTTCAAGGCGCTCGTGAGCCGCGTGAGCATTCGCTATTTCCTGCGCCGCACGTTCGGCTCCAAGGACGTCGACGAAGGTCTCGTCGACTACTCGTGGCGCACCACGCACCAGCCCGGCGCGGATCGCGCGCCGTTCGCGTTCCTGTCGGGACGGTTGTTCAGCGCGGACATTCGCAACGTCTACGAGACAGCTGGCGCTGCCGGTGTGGCTCGCACACGGCACGCGTGGCGACTTCGCGGATTTCTCCGGAGTCCGACTGGGTGCGTCAGCGGAAGAACTGGAAGGTCCAGGCCTTCGACACCGGGGCGCTCGTCTACTTCGAGCAGCCGGAGTTGTTCTGCCAGCGGTGGGACGCCTTCCTGTCGCAACAGTGATTGGCGGTGGGGGTGGGAACCGCTCGGATCGCCGCAGCGACCCTCGCCCCAGTGGGGCGCCCTCGCGAGCTGACGCGGCGAGTGCGTGCGTTTGTGGCGGTGGGGGTGGGATTCGAACCCACGGAAGGCGTTAACCTTCGGTAGTTTTCAAGACTACTGCCTTAAACCGCTCGGCCACCCCACCACTGCGAAACCTTAACCGCGGATGACGTCCG
>CAWHEA010000019.1:0-30398 GCA_963828265.1 uncultured Gammaproteobacteria bacterium
TAATCCGGGTATGTGATCAGCACGGCACGGTGTTTGCCGTGAAAAACGAACAGGCTGCCCGCGGCGACGGCGGAAGCACCAGCTTCCCGCACGGCCGCCCGGAAATCGTCCAGGCTGCCGGCACCGCCGCTGGCAATCACCGGGATCGAGACGGCCTCCGCTGACCTGCCGGACGAGTGCAAGGTCATAGCCCCTCTGCGTGCCGTCTCGGTCGACGGACGTGCAGCAGGACCTCGCCGGCGCCCAGGTCGGCTGCCCTCCTGGCCCAATCGATCGGATCCAGTCCCGATTTCGGCTGCTTGCGTTGCGCGTCACCACCTCGTACCGGCCGAGCAACGAACGCTTCACGTCGATCGACACCACCACGCTTGAGCTGCCGACCAGGTCCGCGGCCTCACGGATGAACTCCGGCCGCTCGACGACAGACGTATTGAGGACCACCTTCTCCACGCCGAGCGCCACGAGCGACGCGACCTGCTCGATCGTGGTGATGCCGCCGCCGTAGCCGAACGGCATGAACGCCTCGGTCGCAATATCGCGTATCAGTTCGAAGTTCGGCCCGCGGTTCGCAGCGGTAGCCGTGATGTCGAGGAAGACGAGCTCGTCGACCTCCTTTTCGTTGAAGATCTTCACCGCGTTGATCGGATCGCCGACGTACTTCAGCCTCGCCGAATTTCACGGTCTTGACGAGGCCGCCGTTGCGGAGCAGCAGGCAGGGAATCACGCGAGTGCGCAGCACGTCTAGATCCCCGCGAACTGACGGATCAGGTGCATGCCGAACTTGTGGCTCTTCTCGGGGTGAAACTGGACTCCGTAGATATTTCCCCTCGAGATACCCGAAACGAACCGATACCCGTACTCGGTCGTCAGCATCACGTCCTCTTGATTGTTGCAATACACGTGGTACGAGTGCACGAAGTAGAAGCGCGGCTGGTCGTACATCCCTTCGAACAGAGGTGTCGGCCGAGCCTGCTCCACGACGTTCCAACCCATGTGCGGCACTCGGGGCCGTGGATCCAGCGCGTCGAAGTTGAAGCGGCGCGTACCACCGCTGATCCAGCCGAGCCCGGTCGTGCTGCCCTCCTCGCTCGAATCGGTCATCACCTGCATACCCAGGCAGATGCCGAGGATGGGTACGCGATCTTCGAGCACGCGCCGGTTCAGGATCTCTACCAGGCCTCGCTCGTGCAGACGATTCATCGCGGCGTCGAATGCTCCGACCCCGGGCAGGATCAGTTTGGGGGCATTCCGGATGACTTCCGGGTCAGCAGACGCGACCGCCTCCGTGCCGACCTTGCGCAGCATGTTGGCGACTGATCCGACATTACCCATGCCATAGTCGACGACGACGATCACTGAACATGCTCCTGGCGTCCGGAACGGATGCGGGCGCGACGGCGCCACATGATCCAAGCAAGCGCACGTACCCGAATACAACGCGGTCAATGCAATCGCAACAACGAGACCCTGCCGCGGACCGAACTGCCTGCAGGCGGCAAAGGCCGCCGCTGCGGCCACGATCATGATCGCACTGCGAGCAACCGCGCCCCACAGGATCGAAACCGGCAGGCGGGCGACGTTGAATGCAGCAGTCACGAACGCGCAATGATACGCGCACGCGATGGCGGTATAGGCGGCCAGTACGACTCTGGGGCTCGCCTCCTGCCAGAGTAAGGCCAGCACAACCGTCACGGACAAAATGTCGGAGACCAGCTGGATCGCCAGCGACAGTTGCTGTCGCCCGGCGACTTCGAAGATGCGTTCCGGCCAGCTCGAAAACAGGAAGAGCCAAGCCGCTGGAGCGAAGATCGCCGCATAGACGCCGGCCTCCCGCCATTTGGCGCCGAAGGCAAACGCAAAGAGCTCTGGACCCCAGAATACCAGCGCAACAAAGGCCGGCGTGAACACAAGGATGATCCCGCCGAGAAGCCGCGCGACCAGTGCCTTGAATGCCGGCGTGCCGATGGAGTCCGCAGCCTCTTTATAGAACACCTGGCTGAGCGAGGACGACAGGAAACTCACCGGCGAGTACAGCACGCTGCGTGCCAAGCCGTAGAAGCCAGCCTGCTGCGTGAAGTGAAAAAGCGTCAGCGCGAATACCAGCAGTTCCCGGGACACGGTGCCCACGAGGCTGTAAGGAAGGTTGAATTTGGAAATTGCCGGTAGCCTGCTGACGGCCGCCTTCATGCCTGACCATGAAACCCTGCCAAGGACGTGCCGCCATTCGGAAAATACCCGCGACACGAGCCAGACGGCCGACAGGCACTGCCCGCCAAGCCGACCCGCCACGAGGCCCAATTGAGCGCCTCCAGACAACCCGGCAAAGAGGCTTAGCACCGCCGTGCCCCCTTGCTGCAGGACCGTCCCGCCGGCGATCACGCTGAAACGACGTGTCCGGTTGGCCCAGAACGAAGCCGTCTGTGCGAGCGCAAGCAACAGGACCATCGGACCTACCAAGACCAGCCACGCGCCATTCCCAACCGCCGGCCACTGTCGGGCGATGAGTTCCTTGCCGGCGAGCGCTGCCACGAAGGACGAGTGCCGACACCACCGTGCGACCGACAGCGCCACCGCGGCGATGTTAGCGGCGACCTCGTCGCTCGTCTGGAAGGACGACCGCCGGTTCCAGCCGCAACGTCGCCATTACCGTCATGACTGCCGCGACACCGATGAACGTCGCGAGCACGCCATACTGCTCCGGCGAATAAATCCGCGTGAGCACCGGCGCGAACAGGATCGGGATCGCCTGCGCAAGGGCCGTGCCGCCCATCATCACGAGTGCGTTGCCGAAAAAGCTTCGGCTCGGATCAGGATTGGCCGCCATCATGGGGACTCCGCCGTGAGCCAGCGGCGCACGGCAATCACCGGCGCGTCGACTGATACTCGCGGCCGAACGCCACATCGCGCCGAACAGGCAACCCAGGACGAGCCCGAGGGCAAGCATCAGGGCACGTCGCGGCTTGACGATGTCGCGGGACTCCGGGATCGACGGCCGGGTCGATGACCTTGAACGCATATTCGTCCCGCACGTTGGCCAGCATGACGCTCTTGACCTGCTCCTCGGTCAGCTTGCCGATCGCTTCCTGGACGGCCACGACGTTGGTTTTTTCGCCCTCTCTTTTCAGGTACTCGATGCTGCGCCGAGACTCCTCGATCGCCTTTCCCGCAGCCGCGCATTGGCTCTGGCCACCAGCGTCGTTGGCCCACTTGGCGGCCAGTTCCGGGTCGGACCAAGTCATCGAAAGCGTGACGATTCCGGACTTCTTGTCGTCGTCGATCGAGCGGACTTCCTCAGTGAAAAGCTCGTAGGCGTCGCCAAGTCGGCACCTTGTCGGGTGGCACACGCCACTGCGCCGCGTTTGCGTCCCAGTCCTCCTCGAACAGGACGGGCAGAAGATTGTTCTCCCGCAGAAACTCCGTCGTATACGAACGGGACCGCAGGAATTCCAGTATCTCGTCGCGACTCGACCCCGAGTTCAGGCCGACGCCGGCGAGCGAGGCAAGACCGCCAAGACCACGCACCAGGCTCGCCACGCCGCCGCCCGCCGCGAGATCGGAGGTGACCGGCATCACCACGACCTGCGCCTTGTAATGCGGCTTCATCAGCATAGCCGACCGTCAACGCGACAGCCGCCGAACAGCAGCCCGCAGGCCATGATCAGCCACTCGGTTGCGCCAAACGAACTCGATGACGACCATCAGCGAGACCGGTTCCGGCATGCGCTCGCCCGCAACTTCGAAAGCACCGCGATTCATGGGCACCCTGATCAGAACGAATTCACTGCCGCCACCGAGATGGCGATGTTGTAGAGGATCGTCGTCACCGCCGTCCACAACGGCAGCGGCCTCATGCGCTCGGCATCGAGCGGCACGACGATCGTGTCCCCTGGCCGCATGTTGCTGCTCGACCTGAACCAGCGGCTGCCGCTGCCGCCGTCGACACTGCCGCTGGCCCGCACGACGTAGATGCGCTTGTCGTCGGCCCTGCGTGTGACGCCACCGCTCATGCTCAGATAGTCGTCACGCGTGAGATCCGGCATATAGAGGTGCGAAGTCGCGTTCTGCACCTCGCCGATGACCGTGACTTCCTGCGGCATTTTCGGGATGCGCAAATGATCGCCATCGCGCAGCACGAGATCGCCGACCCGGTCGGGCTGCGCCGCGAGAACCGTGTCCAGGTCGATGACGAGCCGCCCCACCGGCTCGGCCGCTTGCAGATCCTTGAGCAAGGACTGCCCGATGTTGAGGGTTTCAGCGGCCTGCGACGCCATCTGCCCGCCCGACTGGGCCGATTGCAGCGCCAGCGAGCTGAGATCCTGCCGCATGCGGTCCGTGAGCACCCGGATCTGCTGCGCGCTCGCGTTCTTTCAGGTACTCGCGCGTGAACATGCTGCCCTGCGGATAAGCCATCGCGGTCAAGCCGCCGGCCCGCGCAATGAGCGAACGCATCGTCTCGCCCCGCTTGATCGGGTAGACGCCAGGGAACTTCACTTCGCCCTCCACCGTGACGACTTCCTGCTGCGTCCACTCCGAGACTTGCTTGACCACCAGCAGGTCGAACGGTGCCAGCAGGATGTCGGCCGCGGGATCCCCCGCCAGTGCGCGGTCCAGGTCCACCTTGATGACCTCGGTGCGACGCGTCTGCCCGTCGCGCACTTCGTATCGCGCGAGCTCTGCCTCGCCGCCGAATGCCTGTTCATCGAGGCCGCCGCCGGCACGGACGAGATCGCTGACGGTCATCCCCGGTTCGAGCGGAAATTCGCCCTCGGCACGCACGCGCCCGGAGACGCGGACGATCTGCGATGGCTGGACACTGCTGGACTGCAGCTTGAGCTCCTGCAACACGGGGTCGAGGTATTGCGACCGTCCGGATTCGACATCGAACACGAAGACCTGGTCGCGCGGCTGCGAGCAGCGGGTTCGCGTCGCTCGTGCGGGAGCGCCAGGCCTCCTCGAGATTGGCCGAAATGACGGAGATACGCTGGCTCCCCGGCTGCTTCACGACGGATCATGACGTAGCGCGCATCTGCGTTCGGCTTGAGGTCGTCGACCGAAGGAATGACGTCCGTCAGCCGCATGCCGCTGCGGTACTGGAACGAACTCGGCCGCTGGACATGTCCTTTCAGCTGGACCGAATTCGCCAACGTGGGGCGTGCCGCCGGAATCCGCATGACATCGCCGCTGCGCAGGTCGGTGCCGCGGGCCTGCGCGGATGACAGATCGACGTCGAGCACGATGCGCTCGCGACTTTCGTCGATGCGCTCGATCGTGGCGAGCTTCGGGTCGGCGTCAGGCATCAGGCCGCCCCCGAGGTACAGCAGGTCGGACGCCGTGCTCTCGCCGCGCAATTCATAGATTGCCGGGCGGCGGATCGCGCCCGCGACGCCGACGGTGTCGCCCACCGGCGGAATGAAGATGACGTCGCCGGGCAGCAGGCGCACGTCGTTCGACGTATCGCCATTCAGCAGCAGGTCGTAGAGGTCGAGCCGCGTGACCAGCGTGCCGCCGCGCTTCAACTGGATGTTGCGCAGCGAGCCGATCTTCTTGACGCCGCCGCTCGCGAAGAGCGCGTTGGTGATCGTCGAAAGCCCGCTGACCGTGTAGGAACCCGGTCGTTCGGCTTCACCCAGCACGAAAATGCGAATGGAACGCAGGTCGCTCATCGAAACGATGGCCTGCGTGCCGATCATCTGCTCGCTGACACGCGCCTCGATGCGCGCCTTCGCCGCATCGAACTTGAGTCCGGCGACGACGATGGGTCCGAGCTCCGGGAACATGATGCGGCCGTCGCGGTTGACGACCAGCGACTGCCGGCTCTTGGTATTGCCGATCAGCTGCACTTCGAGGCGGTCGCCGGGACCGACGACGTACTCGGACGGCAATGGAATGTCGCTGACCGGGCGCATACGTCGAGGGGACGCCGGCGAACAAGTCGTACCCGAACGGCTTGAGCGCCTCGACGTCGAGTTTCTCGAGCGGCAGCAGCGTCAGCTTCGACCTCGAAAGCGGCCAGCGCCGGATCACGGTTCAGGCGCTGCGCTCGCCTGCTTTTCCGTGAGACCCGCCAACGGGATGGGCGCGACGCCCGGCAGCCGCAATACACCGCTGACATCGAGCTTGTAGGGGTTGCCGCGCAAGGCGCGGTCCAGCATGGCTTGCAGTCGCGCCGTGTCTTCCTTGCTGCGCTCCTTCTTTTCCGGGCTGCGCTCGTTTTCCGCGAGCGGCGCGACCGGCCGCAGCTTGGCCTCGATCAGCACGGTGTCGCTCGCACGGATCCTCGGTTCACGCGGCAACTTCGCCGTCATACCCGGCATGCCCAGTTCCGCAGGGATCTCGTCCGCGTCCGCGTCCTCGTCCTCGTCGTCACCGGTGGTTCGAGGACGTACCGTTTCGGGAGCGGTGACGTCACGGTCGCGGCGCACGGTGCCCGTCTGGCCGGAGCCACCCATCTGCTCGAGGATGGCCTGCTGCTGCTCGGGCGTCAGGTTCTGGAACGCCTCCATCTGCGCGGCGCTCGGTGTCTGGGCCAGCGCCAGGCCGCACGGACAACGCCATCACCACTGCCAGCGCGCCCCTCGTCAGCAGGCGCGGCCAAGGTCAATCTAGCCATTCGATCAGTGCCCCGTCGCAAGGATTGCGGGTCTGCCGGCGAGCCACGGTGCTCAACGGAGGTCGTAGCGCCACGTCAGGGACGCCCGCGCACCCTCGTCCATGGCGACGGTGCCGTCCCCCGAAACGTCGGCATAGCCCAGCAAAACGCCAATGTTACCCCAAGCCACGGTCCGCCCGTGCGACAGGGTGACGTCGACCAGGGTGGCCGACCCGTCCGCCAGCGAGTGCTCCGGAGCCACGCCCGCGCGGTTCAGCTTGACGTTGCGGGCCAGCAGGTTCCATTGGTCCCCGGACGGCTCGACCAGCAGCAAGCCGGCGCCGATGGACTCGCCGTCCGCATCGATCGTGTGACCCAGGGCCCGGCCCCGATAGCGATAGCCGCTGGTGTAGATGCCGTTGGTATAGGCACAGCCGAATTCGGGCGGCGACGTGGGAAAATCGCAGGCGGTGTCCGCGTACTCGACATGTGCCCGCCAGGAACGGCTGCCCCACTCACCCCAGGTTTCGACGCCGAACAGGCCGAGGTACTTGGAGGGCATGAACCCCGCTTCGTCCTCGCCGATCGCCTGCGCGTAGAGCGCCAGCGGCACCCTCCCGCCCGGCCAGGACCAGCGCACGTCGAACCCGGCCAGCTGGTTGCCGGGCTGGTCCTCGAGCGACTGGTCGTTGTCGTTGCCCAGCAGCAGGTCGCCGAAGGTGCTGAGATCGCAAGGGCGGCCCTCGCCGCACCACTGGGCGCTGCGGCTCGCAGCAATCTGCAGGGACGGCAATGGACGCGACTCGAACCGCATGCCGAACAGCAGCGCCTCCGGGTAGTCGCGATCGTCTTCGAGCTGGCCCATGAAGGTGCTGAATCGCCAGGGACCGAGCCAGCGCAGCACCGGCCACGTGAACGGCTGCGCCTCGTTGCGATCGATGCCGATCGATGGCAGCGGCCGCGCGTTGCTCGACAGGATCAGGCTGCCTTCCCAGCCCGGTCCCCACCAGCGATCGAGGTAGCCGGCGCTGAGGTTCCAGTTGCCGAGGCTCATCGCGACGTAGGAACCGTCCGGGCGGAATTCCTGGCCGTCGTCGGGATTGGCGACCACCCCGGCCGAGAGCTTCCACGCGAAGCGCTCGCCGACCCAGTCGGCCGCCACCGTCAGTTCGCCTTCCTCGCGCGGTGAGTCTTCGAACGAGCGCAGCGCCCAGGGATCGGTCGTGCCCTGCGACTTCGACCGCGAGATCGATCTCGTTCGTCGTGGTCTCCAGTGCCGCGCGCTTCTGCACGCGACCCAGGGCGGACCTGCAGTCGCGGGCTCAACGTTCGACGCATCCGCTGCGTCCGACGTCCTTGCGAATGTCCGACCAGGGCAACGGCCAGCTCATCGTCGGAGCGTGCAGCACGCCCGGCATCGGCCAGTTGCTGCAGGTCGTGACGCAATGCCATGTCGCCGGGACCGACCCACGGCTCGGCGTGCGTCGCTGCAGCGAACAGACAGCAGCGACGACAGCCGCTGCGAGCAGCGCAGCGCGCCAGCCGCGAACGAGCCATGCGATTTCACTGCGTGACATCAACGAAGCGCGTAGTTCCAGGTGACGTAGGCACGCGGCAACACGGCCTCGTCGCCCTTCCACTTGCGGTCCTGGCTGTCGACGCCGACACCGCCCTCCAGCCAGCCCGAGCGCAATACGCGGCGATAGCTCACGTCGAGGCTGATCCAGTCCTCGGCGCCCGGCGCAACCGAATGGATGCGTGTCAGGCTCGACGCCGCCCTCGTTGATCCTTGGTGTAGCGCGCCACGCACCGTGAGCGTATTGGCCGCACTGTCGACGCGGATGTAGCGCGCCGAGTACATGTCGCCGTCGCCGTCCATCGAATGCCCCATCACTCGATCGTAGTAGCGATAGCCGTCCGTGAAGATGCCGTTGTTGTACGCGCAGTCCCAGAGCTTCTCGCCGTTCTCCGTGCCGCCGCAGCGCGTGTTGGCATATTCGAGCCCGGCTCGCCACGAACTGCCGCCGCCAGCACCTTCGCCCCAGGTTTCCAGGCCCACGATGTCCATGCTGCGATACGGCCGCGGAATCTGGTTGTCGATCGTCTCGCCCGTGTGCTGGTTGTAGAGCGCGTAGTTCCAGTCGCCGATCGGCGATGCCCAGCGGATGTCCCAGCTCGCGAGCTGGTTGCCGGGTTCGTCCTCTGGATCGACGTTTTCGCCCGCGTTGTCGTTGCCCGAGAACATGTTCCAGAAGTCGTCCCACGTGCAGGAGCGGCCTTCGCCGCAAAGCTGGGCCGTGCGCTCGACGCTGATCTCGAGACCGTCGAGCGGTCGCGCCGAGATTCGCATGCCCCAGAACAAGGGGTGGTCGTAATCGTCGCGCGATCCTTCCATCTGCCCAACGAATGTCGTGAGGCGCCACGGTCCGATCCAGCTCAGCCACTTCGTCTCGAACGGCACGGACACCGCCCGATCGATCGAAAACTCGGGCACCGGCCGGGCATTGTTCGACATGATCAGGCTGCCCTCCCAGCCTGAGCCCCACCAGCGTTCCTGCTGTCCCAGCGTGAAGATCCAGTTGCCAAATTTGCCGGCCACATACGAGCCGTCCAGGCGTCCTGGCCGATCGTCATCGGGGTCGATTGCCCCGGTCACCTGCAGGCGCCCGCCGAACGCGTTCGCCGACGAAGCTGGCCGCATAGACGCTGACTTCGCCTTCCTCGCGGGGCGTGTCCGCGAACGTGCGCAATTGCGTGGGCCTGGCGGCGGCGCCGACTTCGATGCCGAGGGTGGCGTCGCCTTCGCTGGCCAGGGAACGCAGGCGCGCGATGGCCGCCAGCTGCGCGGCGGAGAGAGGCTTCGCGGAACCCTTCTTGCCTGAGCCCTCACCACGGCCCTCTCCCGCTGCAGCGGGAGTGGAGCAGTCGATGAAGACGAGTTCGGGAATCTTGCCGAGTGCGTTCGCGAGGTCCGACGCGGCGATCGGCCACGCCGACATGGGCAAGTCGATCACGCCGGAGTCGACGAGCAGTTGCACGTCGTGCCGCACCTGGGTGTTGCCAGGCGCGATCCAGGGCTCACCCGCCGGACGCAAGGGACCCCGAGGCAGGCAAGGAAGGCCAGGAAGGCCAGGAAGGCCGAAGGTCCGATCGATCCATGACGGGTTCAAGCGCATCCCGCCATGTTACTGGGCTGCTCAGTCGCCGCGCCAGCGCTGTACCTGCGCCAGCAGCTTCTGCATGTGCGACCGGACCCTCCGGCCAGAGGCCCGTCCGCACCGGCTCGTTCATGGACGTCGCCAGCTTCTTGCCCAGCTCGACGCCCCACTGGTCGAACGGATTCACGTTCCAGATGACCGACTGCACGAACACCTTGTGCTCGTACCAGGCGATCAGCTTGCCCACTGCGCGCGGACCCATGCGCGGCACCAGGATGAGGCTGCTGGGACGGTTGCCCGCGTGCACCTTGTGCGGCACCAGGCGCTCGATCTCCGCCGGTGCCGTGCCCTTGGATTGCAGGTCGGCCCTCACCTGCTCCGCCGTCTGGCCGAACGCAAAGGCCTCGGCCTGCGCGAAACAATTCGCCAGCGCCAGGTCCTGGTGCTGCAGGAACCGGCTCGAGCCGTTGACCGGCGCGATGAAATCGAGCGCGACCCGCGCCGTGCCCTGGTGCAGCAACTGAAAGAACGAGTGCTGCGCGTTGTTGCCCGGCTCGCCCCAGACGACGTTGCCGGTCATGTACCCGACCGGCTGGCCGTCACGCGTGACGCTCTTGCCGTTCGATTCCATCTCGAGCTGCTGCAGGTACGCCGGAAAGCGATGCAGGCGCCGGTCGTACGGCAGGACGGCGAGCGAATCGAGGCCGAGGAAATCGATGTTCCACACGCCGAGCAGGCCCATCAGCACGGGCAGGTTGCGATCGAGCGGCGCCGTGCGGAAATGCTCGTCCATCTCGTGGCCGCCGGCGAGCATCAGCTCGAACTGGTCCATGCCCAGCGACAGCGCGATCGACAGGCCGACCGTCGACCACAGCGAATAGCGCCCGCCGACCCAGTCCCACATGGTGAAGCGCGACTCGGGCGCGATGCCGAACGCGTCCATCGCCTTGTGGTTGGTCGAGACGGCGACGAAGTGATGCGCGATGCCCTTTTCGCCCAGCTCGCCGATCAGCCACTCGCGCGCCGCGTTGGCGTTGGCGAGCGTCTCCTGCGTCGTGAAGGTCTTGGAGCAGATGACGAACAGCGTCGTCGCGGGATTGATCTTCTCGAGCGCGTCCGCGAGTTCGACGCCGTCGACGTTCGACACGCAATGCAGGCGGATGCCCTTGTTGCGGAACCGGGCCAGCGCCTCCGTCGCCATCACGATGCCGAGATCCGAGCCGCCGATGCCGATGTTGACGACGTCGGTGAAGCGCGCGCCGGTGAAGCCGAGGATGCGCCCCTGGTGCACGCCAGTGACGAACTCGCGCATCTTGGCGAGCTGGGCGCGCACCTCCGGCATCACGTCCTGCCCGTCCGCCAGCATCGGCCGGTCCGAGCGGTTGCGCAGCGCCATGTGCATGGCGGCGCGGCCTTCGGTGTTGTTCACGGGCTCGCCGGCGAACAGCGCCGCGATGCGCGCCGGCAGGTCGCAGGCCTGGGCCAGCGATTGCAGCAGGTCGAGCGTTTCGCGGGTGACGCGCTGCCGGGAGAAGTCGTAGAGCAGGTCGAGCGCCTGCACGCTGGTCGCATCGAAGCGACCGGCGCCGTCGGCGGCGAACAGGTCACGCAGGTGACGGCTCGAGAGCTGGCGGCGTGCGCTTCGAGCGCCTTCCAGGCCGGGAGATCGGTGCGGGATGTGGTCATCCGCGCAGCTTAGCGGTCGGCACCCTCTGCCGCAAAAGCGCAGCGAGCGCAGCTGGGGTCGCAGGCAGCGGCGGTCCGGGACTTCCGCCGAGCGCGTGACTGCCTTTCCAGCTCGGGGACGGTCCGGCGCTGCGCCTGCGACCATGCGTGCCTGTCTCTCCAAGCTCGGGGAAGGTCCCGGAGCGGCGCCTGCAGAACGCTCAGCCGAGGTTGACGACCTTCGGACGGCGGCGGCTCGCCGTCCTTGTAGTACTCGAGGTACCAGTCCACGAAGTTGCGGATGCCCACGGACACCGGCGTGGCCGGCGTGTAGCCCACGTCGCGCGTCAGGTCGTCGATGTTGGCCCAGGTGTCCGGCACGTCGCCCGCCTGCAGCGGCAGCAGGTTCATCTCGGCCTTCTTGCCGAGACACTCCTCGAGCGTGTGGATGTACGTCAGCAGTTCCACCGGCTGGTTGTTGCCGATGTTGTACAGCCGATACGGCGCCTTGCTCGAGGCCGGATCCGGCGCGTCGCTGTTCCACTCGGCATTGCCGGTGGCCGGGCGGTCGCACGCGCGCACCACGCCCTGGGCGATGTCGCCGACGTAGGTGAAGTCGCGGCGGTGGTGCCCGTAGTTGAAGACGTCGATCGGCTTGCCGGCCAGGATGTTCTTGGTGAACAGGAACAGCGCCATGTCGGGACGGCCCCACGGACCGTACACCGTGAAGAACCGCAGGCCCGTCACCGGCAGCGAGTACAGGTGCGCATAGGTGTGCGCCATCAGCTCGTTGGCCTTCTTGGTCGCCGCGTAGAACGACAGCGGGTGGTCCACGTTCTGGTGCACCGAGAACGGCATGTTCGTGTTGGCGCCGTAGACGGAACTCGTCGACGCGTACACGAGGTGCTCGACGCCGTTGTGGCGGCAACCTTCGAGCACGTTGGCCGTGCCGACCACGTTGCTGTCGACGTACGCCAGCGGATTCTGGATCGAGTAGCGAACGCCCGCCTGCGCACCCAGGTGGATCACCCGGTTGAACTTCTCGCTCGCGAACAGCTCCTTCATGCCCTCGCGGTCGGCGAGGTCGAGCTTGACGAACTTGAAGCCCGGCTTGGCCTTGAGCTGGTCCAGGCGCGCGTGCTTCAGCCGCACGTCGTAGTAGTCGTTCAGGTTGTCGAGACCGACGACTTCGTCGCCGCGATCGAGCAGGATCTTCGACGTGTGGTAGCCGATGAAGCCGGCGGCGCCGGTGACGAGGATCTTCATTACAGGCGTCCGTCCACTTCACTCGTCTTGAACACGTACTTGATGTCGTAGAGCACGTGCTTCTTCTTGCCGAGCGCCCGCACCTTCTTGATGCCCATGTCGCGGAACTCCTGGTGGCCCACGCCCATGATCACCGCGTCGTACGTGGCGGGCTTGACCTTCTTGACCGGCCGCAGCCCGTACTCGTGCTCGGCTTCGTCCGCGTCGGCCCAGGGGTCGAACACGTCCACGTTGCAGCCGTACTTCTTCAGCTCCTGCACCACGTCGACGATCTTGGTGTTGCGGACGTCCGGGCAGTTTTCCTTGAACGTCAGGCCCATGACCAGCACGCGCGAGCCCTTGACCATGATCTGGCGCTGGATCATCAGCTGCGCCACCTGCTGCGCGACGTAGATCCCCATGTTGTCGTTGATGCGACGGCCCGCGAGGATCATCTCGGGGTGATAGCCGATCGCCTGCGCCTTGTGCGTCAGGTAGTACGGATCGACGCCGATGCAGTGACCGCCGACGAGGCCCGGACGGAACGGCAGGAAGTTCCACTTGCTGCCCGCAGCGAGCAGCACTTCTTCGGTGTCGATGCCGAGGCGGTTGAAGATCAGCGCCAGCTCGTTGATCAGCGCGATGTTGACGTCACGCTGCGTGTTCTCGATCACCTTGGCGGCCTCGGCCACCTTGATGCTCGACGCCTTGTGCGTGCCGACCGTGACGATCGAGCGATACAGCGAGTCGACGAACTCCGCCACTTCGGGCGTCGAGCCCGAGGTCACCTTGCGGATGGTCGTGACGCGGTGTTCCTTGTCGCCCGGATTGATGCGCTCGGGGCTGTAGCCGGCGAAGAAATCCTTGTTGAACTTGAGGCCCGAGACCTTCTCGAGGATCGGGATGCAGACCTCTTCGGTGCAGCCGGGATAGACGGTCGATTCGTACACGACCACGTCGCCCTTCTTCAGCACCTTGCCGACCGACTCGCTCGACTTCACCAGCGGCGTCAGGTCCGGCCGCTTGTACTCGTCGATCGGCGTCGGCACCGTGACGATGAAGACGCGGCACGGCTTCAGGTCGTCGAGGCTGGTCGTGTACGAGAGCTTGTCGGCTTCGGCCAGTTCCTTCGCGTCGCACTCCAGCGTGCTGTCGACACCCTTGCTGAGTTCGGCCACGCGGTCGGCCTTGATGTCGAAGCCGACGGTCGTGAACCGCTTGCCGAACTCGACCGCGAGCGGCAGGCCCACGTAGCCCAGGCCGACGACACCGATCTTGAGGTTGCGAAGATTGAATTTGCCCATGATTCCAGACGGTTTTTTGGAAATTTATAGTCGCCAAGGATGCCACAGGCAGCCGGCGGAATATGAGACCCCGGTCAAAGGCTGGCGAACGCCAGGGCGCCCAGCCCGACCGACGTCATGACGACGAAATACGGCAGCGCCATCCAGACCATGCGGCCGTAGCCCAGGCGGATCAGCGGCGCCAGGGTCGAGGTCAGCAGGAACAGGAAGGCTGCCTGGCCGTTCGGCGTCGCGACGCTCGGAATGTTGGTGCCGGTGTTGATGGCGACGGCCAGCCAGTCGAACTGCTCGCGCGTGATCGTGCCCTGCAGCAGCGCCGCCTTGATTTCGGTGATGTAGACGCTGGCGACGAAGACGTTGTCGCTGATCGACGACAGCACCCCGGCCGCGAGGTACAGCATCACCGCCTGCAGGCTGCCCTCCAGCGCCAGCACGCGGTTGATCATGGGCTCGAACAGGTGCTGGTCGTGGATCTCGGCGACGATCACGAAGAACACGACGAGCAGGGCCGTGAACGGCAGCGCCGCCTCGAAGGCCTTGCCGATCCGGTGCTCTTCGGTGACGCCCGTGAACGCGGTGGCCAGGATGATGACCAGCAGGCCGATCAGGCCCACCTCGGCGACGTGGAAGGCCAGCGCCAGCACCAGCAGGATCGCGACGATCGCCTGGACGATCAGCAGTTGCGTGTCGCGCGGCGTCGACCGCGCCGCGAGTTCACGCGAGTAGTCCTCGAGCACGGCGCGCGCGGCATCCGGCAACGGCGCGCCGTAGCCGAACCAGCGAAACCGCTCGACCAGCCAGCACGTGGCGAAGCCCGCCAGCGCCACGGGCACGGTGACGGGCGCCATCGCCAGGAAGAACTGGCCGAAGTTCCATCCCGCGTGTTCGGCGATCAGCAGGTTCTGTGGTTCGCCCACCTGCGTCATCACGCCGCCGATCGCCGTGCCGACGGCGCCGTGCATCATCAGCGCGCGCAGGAATCCACGGAACTCTTCGAGGTTGTCGCGGTGCAGGACCTGCACCTCGGCGTCCTGCGTGGCATCGTGATGCGGCGTCGCGTGCGTCTTGCCCGAGGCGACGCGGTGATAGACCTCGAAGAAGCCCATGCCGACGGTGACCGCAACGGCCACGACGGTCAGCGCGTCGAGAAATGCCGACAGCAGCGCCGACACCGCGCAGAACATCAGCGCCAGCGATTCGCGCGAGCGAATCCGCAGGATCAGCCGCGTGAAGACGAACAGCAGCAGGTCGCGCAGGAAGTAGATGCCCGCGACCATGAAGATCAGCAGCAGGATCACGGGGAACGCGCCGGTGACCTCCTCGTACACGCTCTCCGGCGTGGTCAGTCCGATGACGACCGCTTCGATCGCGAGCAGGCCGCCCGGCTGCAGCGGATAGCACCGCAGCGCCATCGCGAGCGTGAAGATGAACTCGCCCAGCAGCAGCCAGCCGGTGACGATCGGCCCGGCAAGCAGCATCACGATCGGGTTCAGCAGCAGGAACCCGACGATCGTGAGCTTGTACCAGCCCGGCGACTTGCCGAGGAACGCCTGGCCGAACGACTGCGACGAGCGTGTGGCTCATGGCGAGGGCGCAGCGGCCTCGGGCGCGGGTTCGAACGTGCGCCACGCGGTCTTGCCGCCGCTCTTCTTGTCGAGCAGCTTGAGCATCGTCTCGTGCGCCTGGAGTTCGTCCTCGGTGGCGCGCAGCACGACGAGCGTGCCCGCGGGTCGCACGGCCCTGGTCACAGCCCTGACGACACCTGCGGCCGTCGCCTTGTCGTCCAGGGTGAGCGCGCCCTGCCCGCCCGTCATCGCCAGGTAGACTTCGAGCAGCAGGTCGGCGTCGAGCAACGCGCCGTGCAGGTCGCGGTGCGAGTTGTCGATGGAATAGCGCTTGCACAGCGCGTCGAGGCTGTTGCGCTGGCCCGGGTGCATCTGGCGCGCGAGGGCGAGCGTGTCGAGCACGCCGCAGACGTCGCGCGTCGTCAGCTTCTGCTCGAGCACGCCCTTCTCGGCGAGCATCGCGAGCTCCGCATCCATGAAGGCGACGTCGAACGGCGCGTTGTGGATGATCAGCTCGGCGTCGGCCAGGAACTCGCGCAGCTCGGCGAAGATGTCGGCGAAGCGCGGCTGGCCGCTGAGGAATTCGGTCGTGAGACCGTGCACCTGCACCGCACCCGGATCGATGGTGCGATCCGGGCACAGGTAACGGTGGAACTGCCGGCCCGTTCGCCGCCGGTTCACGAGCTCGATCGCACCGATCTCGATGATGCGGTGACCCAGCTCGGGCTCGAGGCCCGTGGTTTCGGTGTCGAAGACGATCTGGCGCATGGGGAAGGGGTTAGGGGTAGGGGTTAGTCGGAAGTGCTGCAGACGAAGACGGTGCAGGCATCAGGTTTCAGGCGGAGCTGCGCATTTCCGACTAACCCCTAACCCCTCGCGTCGCTCAAGCGACTGCTTGAGCGAGCGCGTCCACCACCTGCACCTGCTGCGCATCCGTCAGGTACGGGTGCATCGGCAGGCTCATGACGCGCCGAGCTGCCGCTTCGGACAACGGGAAATCGCCTTCGTTGTAACCGAGGTGCTTGAACACCGGCTGCATGTGCAGCGCCAGCGGGTAATGCACCGCCGTCGGCACGCCGAGCGACTTCATGCGCGTCTCGACGATCTCGCGCTGTTCGACTTCGACGGTGTACTGCGCGTAGACGCAGGTATTGAACTGCTCGACGACCGGGGCACGCACCTTGGCCTGCGCGCCCGTGCCGAACTTCGCCGCGATCAAGGCGGCGTAGCGCTCGCCGAGCCGACTGCGCGCCGCGACCTCGTCGTCGAAGATCTCCATCTTGGCGAGCAGCACGGCGGCCTGGATCGAATCGAGGCGCCCCGTCAGACCCGAGTCGCGGATGGTGGTAGCGACGGTCCTGGCCGTGCACGCGGATCTCGCGCATGATCGTCGCCAGCGCGGTCGTCGTTCGTGAACAGCGCGCCACCGTCGCCGTAGCAGCCGAGCGGCTTCGACGGGAAGAACGACGTCGCACCGATCAGCCGTCATGCCGCCCGAACGCCGGCCCTTGTAGGTCGCGCCGAAGCTCTGCGCCGCGTCCTCGATCACGGGCAGTTCGTGGCGGCAGGCAATCGTGTTGATCGCGTCGATGTCGGGGCACTGCCCGTAGAGCGACACCGGCATGATCGCCTTGGTGCGCGGCGTGATCGCGGCTTCGAGCTTCGCCGGGTCCATGTTGTAGGTGCTGCGGTCGATGTCGACGAAGACCGGCTTGGCGCCGATCAGCGCGATCATTTCCGCCGTCGCGAAGAACGTGAACGGCACGGTGATGACTTCGTCGCCCGGGCCGATGTCGAGCGCCATCAGCGCCATCAGCAGCGCGTCGGTGCCGCTGGCCACGCCGATGCAGTGCTTCGCCCCGACGTAGGCGGCGAGCTGCTGCTCCAGCTCGAGCCACTTCGGGCCCCATGACGTACTGGCCGTGCTCGAGCACCTCGTGGATGCGCGCATCGACCGACGGCTTGAGGCGGCGGTACTGGGTCTTGAGGTCGATGAAATCCATGGTGTTCCTACGGAGAGTGCGGCTCTTCGTAGTTTACGAGGGGTTAGGGGATAGGGGTTAGGGGTTAGTCGGAGGTGCGGCGAAATACTTGAATGCTGATGCAAGCTGCAGCAGGTTCAGGGGCGGAGCAGCGACTTCCGACTAACCCCTATCCCCTAACCCCTTGTCGCGGATGCGCGTCGATGCCTTCGTTCGCGAGCTCGTCCGCCCGCTCGTTGCCCGGATGCCCGGCATGGCCCTTGACCCAGTGCCAGTGCACTTCGTGGCGTCCGATCTGCTCTTCGAGCAGCAGCCAGAGGTCCGCATTCTTCACGGGCTTCCTGTCGGCGGTCTTCCAGCCCCGCTTCTTCCACTGCGGCAACCACTCGGTGATGCCGAGCCGCACGTACTGCGAATCCGTGTAGAGCTGCACGACGCAGCGACGCTTGAGCGCCACCAGCGCCTCGATCGCCGCGGTGAGTTCCATGCGGTTGTTGGTCGTGAGCGGCTCACCGCCATAGAGCTCCTTGCGGTGCTGCCCGGTTTCGAGCAGCGCACCCCACCCTCCCGGACCCGGGTTCCCCTTGCAGGCCCCGTCCGTGTGCACGATCACTTCCGACGAACTCATGCGGCCTGTCTCGTGGTCGGTTCCGGCGCGCTGCCGACGAGCACTTGCCGCTGCGTCCAGGCCGGCCTGATCGGCGTGATCGAACGCACGCGCTTGCGCGCCTTGAGCAGGTAAGCGCCGGCCAGCGGCGACGCGATGACCGGCCCGCGGCGCTCGAGCCAGCTGTCCTCGCCCAGGCCGAACATGCGCTGCGCCCAGGGCGGCGCGAACAGGTAACGCCGCGCGGAGACGATTTCGAAACCGAGCAGGCTGAGCCAGTCGCGGGTGCGGTGTTCGCTCATCAGGCGCGCCGCGTGCGGCGGAAACCGACCGCTCGACGCGAAGTGATGCCGGACGCCCCAGGTACCCCACGGGTTGAAGGCGCAGATGACGAGGTTGCCCTCGCCGACCAGGACGCGGTCGACCTCGCGCAGCAATTCGTGCGGACGCGGCGCGTGCTCGAGCGTATGGGGCAGCAGCACCGCTTCCACCGAATTGGTGGCGATCGGCAGCGCGTCGAAGTGGGCACGGATCGCGCCGGGTCCCGTCGCGTCGGGCGCGATGCAGCTGCGGTGCTGCGTGCGAGCAGCCTCGCAGAGCCGCGCAGGATCGCCCCAGCAGCCGATCTGCAGCAGTTCGAAGCCGACGACGTCGGCCAGTTCGTCCTGCAGCAGCCGCGTCTCGAGCGCGAGCACGGCCGCCCCGAGCGGGGATTCGAGCCAGCGGTCTGCGACGGGGTTCGCGGTCATGCGCGCAAGGATAGCCGTAAGTCCCTGCACGACGGCGAAAAAACGTGGCCTGTCATATGGAATTTTTCGCCCCGAACGGCTCTAATACGCGCGCCCGGACTCATTGGCCCGCGGACGACGAAGGAGTCCCCAGCAGCATGCTGCAAGTGAGCCCGGTGCGGGCGTTCTCGGACAACTACATCTGGCTGATTCGCGCGCCGGCCGACCCGGCCGCCGCCGTGGTAGTCGATCCGGGTGACGACCGCCCCGTGGAACAGGCATTGCAGGCGCAGGGACTGCGGCTCGGCGCGATCCTCGTCACGCATTACCACGCCGATCATGTCGGCGGCGTCGGGGCACTGGCGGCACGGCACGGCGCACCGGTCTTCGGACCGGCTCGCGAGCAGATGCCCTGCGCGGCGCAGGCCCTGGACGACGGAGGCAAGGCTTCACTTGAACACCTCGGGCTCGAATTCAAAGTGATGGCGGTCCCCGGGCACACGCTCGGCCACATCGCCTACGCGGGCCACGGCGCGCTGTTCTGCGGCGACACGCTGTTCAGCGCCGGCTGTGGCCGCCTGTTCGAAGGCACGCCCGCCGCAGATGCTCGACTCGCTCGACCGCCTGGCCGCCCTGCCCGACGCCACGCGCGTCTTCTGCGCGCACGAATACACGCTCTCGAACCTCAGGTTCGCCGCCGCCGTCGAACCCGACAACGGCCACGTCCGCGACGCGCTCGGCGACGTGCAGCAGCGCCGCGAGCGCGACGAAATCACGCTGCCGTCCACCCTCGGACGCGAGCGCCTCATCAACCCCTTCCTGCGCAGCCGCGAACCCGCGGTACGCGCTGCGGCCGAACGACACGCGGGTCACCCGCTGCCCGAGGCCGTGGACGTGTTCGCCGAAGTGCGGCGCTGGAAAGACGGATTCCGCTGAGTCGAAATGACACGAACCCATACCCCCCTGTCCTGGCTCGCCGCCGCAGCAGTCGCTGCGCTGCTCGCCGGTTGCGCCACGACCGACTCGACCTACTCGAGCCTGCCGCCCGCACCGGAACATCCAGGCCCGAAGGCGCCGATGGACCGCGCAACGGTCACCATCCCAGGCGGGTTCCCGACCGCGCGCGAAGTGCCGCACCTGCCGCCCGAGCAGTACAGCGACCTGCTCGATCGCATTCGCGACGGCTACGCGCTGCCGGACGTCGCGCATTACGCAGTCGATCGCGAGATCGAGCTCTATCGCGAAGAACCCGGACTTCCTCGACCGCACGTTCAAGCGCGGTGCGCGGTACCTGTACTACATCGTGCAGGAGACTCGAGAAGCGCAACCTGCCGCTCGAACTCGCGCTGCTGCCGGTCGTCGAAAGCGCGTTCAATCCGGTCGCCTATTCGCGCAGCCGCGCCTCGGGCCTGTGGCAGTTCATCCCGTCCTCGGGCAAGCACTACGGCCTCGAGCAGAACTGGTGGATCGACGAGCGTCGCGACGTCATCGAAGCCACGCGGCGCCGCGCTCACTTACCTGCAGTACCTCAACACGTATTTCGCCGGCGACTGGTACCTGGCGATCGCCGCCTACAACGGCGGTGAAGGCACCGTCAGCAGCGCCGTGCGGCGCAACCAGGCGCGCGGGACTGCCGGCGGATTTCTTCAGCCTCGAACCTGCGCGCCGAGACGCGCGACTACGTGCCGAAGCTGCTCGCCATCAGCCGCATCGTGCGCAACCCGGAAGCCTACGGCCTGTCGTTCGCGGCGATCCCGAACCAGCCGTACTTCGAAGTCGTCGAACCGGGCCGGCAGGTGCACCTCGAGCAGGCCGCGCAGCTCGCCGGCATCACCCGCGAAGACATGTTCGCGCTGAATCCCGGCTACAACCGCATGACGACGCCGCCGCACGGCCCGCATCGCCTGCTGTTGCCGATCCCGAACGCACAGGCGTTCCGCCAGGCCATGCTCGACCAGTCGCTGGCCGACCAGGGCAGCGTCGCTCGTCGCCGCCGTCGAGCCGCCCCCGGAGGTTCGCCACAAGGTCCGCCGTGGCGAGACACTGAGCGCGATCGCCCGCAAGTACGACGTGCCGATGGCGGCCATCCAGCAGGCCAACGGCATCCGCGGCTCGGTCATCCATCCGGGCGAGTCGCTGCTGATTCCGGCCGCTGCCGCCGGCTCCACGGCGACCCTGGCTGCGCTTGCGGCACCGCGTGACGACATCACGTCCCAGCTGCCGGAGCACCAGAAACCCGTCGGCCAGCGAAGAAGCCCAAGGTGCACGTCGTCAAGTCAGGCGACACGCTGTGGGCCGTGGCGCGCAAGTACGGCGTCACGGTGCCTGCGCTCGCCTCCGCCAATGGCCTGTCGAGCAAGGCTGGACTCGTCGCCGGTGCGCGACTGGAGATCCCGGGCACGGGCGGCGGCACGGCAACGCGGACCGCGTCCAACAGCGCCAAGGAATCGAGCCGCGTGACGTACAAGGTCAAGCGCGGCGACACGCTCTCCGAGATCGCCGACCGCTTCGACGTCAGCGTGCGCGAGCTCATGACCTGGAACCGCCTGCGGCAATCGTCGTCGCTGCGCGCGGGCCAGCGTCTCGTCGTCTATACCGACCCAAGCCGGCAAACCGGAGGCTGAACATCGTGGGATTCCTGACAGGCAAGCGGGCCCTGATCGTAGGGCTCGCCTCGGAGCGTTCGATCGCCCATGGCATCGCGTCGGCGATGCATCGCGAGGGCGCGGAGCTCGCGTTCACGTACCAGAATGACCGGCTCAAGGATCGCGTCGTCGAGATGGCGCAGGCGTTCAAGTCGGCGATCACGCTGCCGATGGACGTCGCCTCCGACGCGGAGATCGAGACCGCGTTCGCGGGCATCCGCGAAGTCTGGGACTCGCTCGACATCATCGTGCACTCGGTCGCATTTGCGCCGCGCGAGGAACTGGCGGGCACGTTCGTCGACAGCACGACGCGCGAGGGCTTCCGCATCGCGCACGAAATCTCGAGCTACAGCCTCACCGCGCTGGCGAAGGCCGGCAGGCCGATGATGCAGGGGCGCGCAGGCGCGATCATCACGCTGTCGTACCTGGGCGCCGTGCGTTCGATCCCGAGCTACAACGTGATGGGACTCGCCAAGGCGAGCCTCGAAGCGAACGTGCGCTTCCTGGCAGCCGACCTCGGCCCGCAGGGCATCCGCGTCAATGCGATCTCGGCGGGACCGATCAAGACGCTGGCTGCGGCCGGCGTGAGCGGTTTCCGCAAGATGCTGACCCAGGTGGCTGCGGCCACCCCCCTGCGCCGCAACGTGACGACCGACGAGGTCGGCAACGCGGCCGCGTTCCTGTGCTCCGACCTCGCGTCGGGAATCACCGGCGAAATCGTCTACGTGGACGCCGGGTACAGTCACGTGGGGATGAGTTTCGCGGAATAGGGGTTGACGGAAGGGGTTAGGGGTTAGGGGTTAGCGGAGTCAGGGGTTAGTCGGAGGATCGGCTAATTCTGAACTTTCGGCCCAGAAATCGAGATCGCGCGCGATCAGTTGGCTGTAGATCATGGCTGCATGGAGCGGCTATCGCGGCTCAGCCACAAAGACCTGATCCTCTGGCAGAAAGCCATGGATCTCGCCGTGCGGGTCCATCAGGCCAGCGCCGCGATTCCCAGGAGCGAGCTATTCGGCTTGGTGTCCCAGCTGCGTCGCGCTGCGGCATCGATCCCTTCCAACATCGCCGAGGGCTCAGCGCGACAAATCGACGAAGGAGTTCATCTACTTCCTTCACGTCGCTCGTGGATCGATGGCTGAACTGGAAACGCAGCTCTTGCTGGCGCAACGCGTGGGCTACCTGCCGGCAAGCGAGGTAGCCGACCTGCAGGCTCGCAGATCGATGAGGTCGGGCGAATCCTGAATACCGTGGTCGCGGGCTGCACCGCCGCCTGGGGTAGCGCTCCGACTAACCCCTAACCCCTAACCCCTTCCGCACCCTCACTCCGTCGCGAACAGCTTCTCGTTCCGCTTGATCTTCGCGGTGCGACGCAGCTCGGTCAGGTAGGCATCGAACTCGATCGCCGCGTTCTGCGTGCGAGGCTCTGCGCCTGCTCGGCAGGTTGCCGCCAAACGAGGCCGGCGAGCCCGGGGTCGCCGCGGACACGACGAAAACGGCCGGATCGCCGCTCGCGAGCGTGGCCACACCGGCACTCACCTTGCCCGCGCCTGCGGGACGCGGCGCCTGGAATATCGCCTTCAGGAGCTCCGGCACCATCGGTGCGGCGCCCTCGGCGGTCGGGCCACGACGGCCAACGGACTGGGAGGCTGCCGGCGTCGAGCCCACGGACGCCGCAGCCGTCGCCAGCGACTCGCCCGCGTTGATGCGCTTCGCCAGGGCGGTGGCGGCCTCGGTGGCCGCAGCACGTGCCTTGTCTTCGCGCAGGCGGGTCACGATCTGCTCCTGGACCTGCGCCAGCGGCAACTGCGTGGACGGCTTGTGGTCGGTGACGCGGAGCACCACGACGCTGTCCTCGCCGATCGGCACCGGCTGGCTGTTCTGGCGTTCCTGCAGCACTTCGTTGCTGAAGGCCGCGTCGATGACCTTGCGGTCGTTGCCGAGCGCGCCGCCACCCTGGCGCGTGAAGCCTTCGACGGCCTGGACCGTCATGCCGAGCTTCTTCGCGACGCTGTCGAGCTCGCTCAGCGAGGCAAAGGATTCGTCCGCGAGCTGCTGCGACTTTTCGTAGAACAGCGTCTGCGCCTGCTCACGACGGAACTCCGGCTCGAGCTCGGCTCGCACTTCGTCGAAGTCGCGCACACGCGGCTCCTCGATGTCGTCGAGGCGAATGATGTGATAGCCGAACTGCGTCTTGACCGGTCCGCTGATCTCGCCCTTCTTCATGGCGAAGAGCGCCTCCGAGAACGGCTGCACGTACGCTTCCTTCGGCGCCCAGCCGAGGTCGCCACCGGCCGCTTTCGAACCCGGGTCATCCGAGTTTTCCTGCGCCAGCTTGGCGAAATCCTCGCCTGCCTTGGCGCGGGCCAGGATCGCCTCGGCCTTCTTCTTCGCCGCGGCGTCGTCGCTGCCCGCCTCGATCAGGATGTGGGCAGCCTTGCGCCGCTCCGGCACCGCGTTGCGCTCGGCGGCCGTCTCGTCGTAGTACTTTTTCAGCGCCTCTTCCGTCACCTGCACGCCTGCCGCGATGTCGGCGAGGTTGAGCTTGCAGGTACTGCAGCGCCACCGTTTCCTGCGACATGAACTGCGACTTGTTCTTGTCGTAGTACGCGGCGATGTCGGCCGGCGTCACCTGCACCTGCGCCGCGAAGCTGGCGGCCGGCACGACGGCGTAGGCGACGTCGCGCGTCTCGCCCTGCAGTTCGACACGCTGGCGCAGCTCGCCCGGCGTCACGAACGACGACAGCGCGATCGAATTGCGCAACTGCGAAGTCTCGAGATCGCGGCGGAATTCCTGCTCGAACTCGGGTTCGGTGCGGCCCTGCTGCCGCAGCAGCATGGCGTAGCGGTCGCGCGAGAACTTGCCGTCGACCTGGAGCTCCGGGATCCGGGTGATCGACTCGGCGAGTTCGCGGTCGCTGACGCGGTAGCCGCTGTCGTGCGCACGCTGCACCAGCAGTTCGCGCGAGATGAATTCGTCGACGAGCTTGGCCTGCTCGGACTTCACGAGTTCCGGCGGCAGTTCGTCGCGCAGCTGCGTCTGCAGCTCGGTCTGGCGATCCTGCCAGGCCCGGCGCACCGCCTCCTGCGGGATGTCCTTGCCGTTCACGGTCGCGGCAGCCGACGTCGTGGCCGACTCGAACTGGACACCCCAGAAGATGAAGACCACGGCGATGGCGCCGAGGAACAGGATGGCGAACGGCCCGGAAATTCTTTCGCGAATCTTCTGCAGCATGGGGAGGGAGGTCGCTTTGTAGGATGGCGGATAGTAAGAGGCGGGCCAGCGGCCCGCCAGTTGTTAGTTACCCAAAAACACAAAAGCCCGCGCGAGCGGGCTTTCGATATCCAGAAGCTGGCGGAGTGGACGGGACTCGAACCCGCGACCCCCGGCGTGACAGGCCGGTATTCTAACCAACTGAACTACCACTCCGCGATTTTCTGGTGGGTGCTGAGGGGATCGAACCCCCGACCTACGCCGTGTAAAGGCGCCGCTCTACCAGCTGAGCTAAGCACCCGCACCTCACTGGTAGCCCACTAGCTTACGGCATCCTTCAGGCCTTTTCCAGCCTTGAAGCCCGGAACCTTGCTGGCGGCGATCTGGATCGCCTCGCCGGTCCGGGGATTGCGGCCAGTGCGGGCAGCCCGCGTCTTGACAGCGAACGTGCCGAAGCCCGACAGCGTCACCGCATCGCCCTTCTGCAGGGTGTCGGTGATCGCGCCCAGCACGGCCTCGACGGCGCGCGCGGCATCGGACTTCGCGAGCGACGTGCGCTCGGCAACTGCATCGATCAGGTCGTTCTTGTTCATCGGTTGATGTTCCTCGTCGTAATTCGGTCAGTGGGCATGCACCTGCTTGCCCGTACGCTTTGCCGGACGCTTCGCGCCGGCCCGCTTGCCGTCTTCGCTGCCCGCCGTCCCTTCCCCCGCGGCAGCCAACGGTTGCGGCATGTCCTTCAATGCCAGCTGCAGGACTTCGTCGATCCACTTGACCGGCTTGATCTGGAGCTTGCCCTTGATGTTGTCAGGAATCTCGGCGAGATCCTTCACGTTCTCGTCCGGAATGAGCACGGTGGTGATGCCGCCGCGGTGTGCCGCGAGCAGCTTTTCCTTGAGGCCGCCGATCGGCAGCACCTCGCCGCGCAGGGTGATCTCACCCGTCATGGCGACGTCCGCGCGCACCGGGATCCTGGTCAGCGCCGAGACCAGCGCCGTGCACATGCCGATGCCTGCGCTCGGGCCGTCCTTCGGCGTCGCGCCTTCCGGCACGTGAATGTGCACGTCGGCCTTCTGGTAGAACTCGGGGTCGAGGCCAAGCATGTTGGCGCGGCTGCGCACCACGGTCATCGCGGCCTGGATCGACTCCTGCATCACCTCGCCGAGCTGGCCGGTGTGCGTGAGCTTGCCCTTGCCGGGCATCACGGCGGATTCGATCGTGAGCAGTTCGCCGCCGACTTCGGTCCACGCGAGGCCGGTGACCTGCCCGACCTGGTCGATCTCCTCCGCGCGTCCGTACCGATGACGGCGCACGCCGAGGTACTTCGGCAGGTTCTTCGGCGTGACCGAGATGACCTTGCGGTCCTTCTCGAGCAGCAGTTCCTTCACCGACTTGCGGCAGACCTTCGAGAGCTCGCGCTCGAGGCTGCGCACACCGGCTTCGCGCGTGTAGTGGCGGATCACGTCGAGGATCGCCGGATCGGAGACCTTGAGCTCGTCGTCCTTCAGGCCGTTCTGCTTCATCTGCTTGGGCAGCAGGTAGCGGCGCGCGATGTTCGACTTCTCGTCCTCGGTGTAACCGGGGAGACGGATGACTTCCATGCGGTCGAGCAGCGGCGGCGGGATGTTCAGGCTGTTGGCCGTGCAGACGAACATCACGTCGGACAGGTCGAAATCGACCTCGAGGTAATGGTCGTTGAACGAGGCGTTCTGCTCGGGATCGAGCACTTCGAGCAGCGCCGACGACGGATCGCCACGGAAGTCCATCGCCATCTTGTCGACTTCGTCGAGCAGGAACAGCGGGTTCCTGACGCCGGTGCGGACCATGTTCTGCACGATCTTGCCGGGCATCGAGCCGATGTAGGTGCGGCGATGGCCGCGGATCTCGGCCTCGTCACGCACGCCGCCGAGCGACATGCGCACGAACTTGCGGTTGGTGGCGCGCGCGATGCTCTGGCCGAGCGAGGTCTTGCCGACGCCGGGAGGGCCGACGAGGCAGAGGATCGGGCCCTTCAGCGTCTGCACGCGCTGCTGCACGGCGAGGTACTCGACGATGCGTTCCTTGACCTTGTCGAGGCCGAAGTGGTCTTCGTTCAGCACCTTCTCGGCCGCCGGCAGGTCGTGCTTCACCTTCGTGCGCTTGCGCCACGGGCACTTCACCAGCCAGTCGATGTAGTTGCGCACGACGGTGGCTTCGGCCGACATCGGCGACATCAGCTTGAGCTTGGCGAGCTCGGACTTCGCCTTCTCGCGCGCTTCCTTCGGCATGCCGGCGCGCGTGATCCGCTTCTCGAGCTCCGCGATCTCGTTCGGCGCGTCGTCGAGCTCACCCAGTTCCTTCTGGATGGCCTTCATCTGCTCGTTGAGGTAGTACTCGCGCTGGCTCTTCTCCATCTGCTGCTTGACGCGGCCACGGATGCGCTTCTCGATCTGCAGCACGTCCATCTCGCCTTCGATCAGCGCGAGGATGTGCTCGAGGCGACGGCGCACGTCCTGGATCTCGAGCACCTTCTGCTTGGCGTCGAGCTTGAGCGACATGTGCGCAGCGACGGTATCGGCCAGGCGGCCCGGCTGCTCGATGCCGGCCAGCGAGGTGAGGATCTCCGGCGGAACCTTGCGGTTCAGCTTCACGTACTGCTCGAACTGCGTGACGACGGAGCGCACCAGCACGTCCATCTCGCGCTCGTCGTAGCGCTCGCCGTCGGTGAGCGGCGTGGCGACGGCGGTGAAGTAGTCAGTCTGCTGCAGCTCGGTGACCGACGCGCGCTCGACGCCTTCGACCAGCACCTTGACGGTGCCGTCCGGCAGCTTCAGGAGCTGCAGGATCGTCGCGATCGTGCCGACGTCGTAGAGGTCCTTGGCGGCGGGCTCGTCCACGTCCGCCTGCTTCTGCGCGAGCAGCAGGACCTGCTTGTCGACCTTCATCGCCTGTTCGAGCGCGAGGATCGATTTCTCGCGGCCGACGAACAGCGGGATGACCATGTGCGGGTAGACGACGACGTCGCGCAGCGGCAGGACCGGCATCGGCTCGGTGCGTGCCGTCACGGACTTCGTCGGGGCGTTCGATTCGGGGCTGGTGGTCACGTGCGGGGGTCTCCGGACCGTCTGGCTCCCCCTGTCGCGTCAGCAACAGAGGGCGGGGGGAATGCTGGGGAAAATATTAGCTCGCCCTTGCGGCGTGCGGGGGAGATTTGGGGCGGAATCGCAGGAATCAACCGCTCTGTCTCGAGAGCCAGGACGTCGGGATATCAGGGCGCAAGGGTTCATGGTTTCGAGCAGTCGGCTCGACTAACCCCTGACCCCTATCCCCTAACCCCTTGCCTTCAGTGGTCCGACCCGGTGCGCCGCTCTTCGACGGCCGCGAGGCGCGTCTCTTCCTGGCCGTACACCAGGTACGGCTTGCTCTCGCCCTGGATCACGTCTTCGTCGATCACGACCTTCTGCACGTTCCGCATGCTCGGGAGGTCGTACATGATGTCGAGCAGCACGTTCTCGAGGATCGTGCGCAGGCCGCGGGCGCCCGTCTTGCGCTGCATCGCCTTGCGCGACACCGCGCGCAGCGATTCTTCGCGGAACTCGAGATCGACGCCTTCCATGTCGAAGAGCTTGCGGTACTGCTTGGTCAGCGCGTTCTTCGGCTCGGTGAGGATCTGCATCAGCGCAGCCTCGTCGAGCTCGTCGAGCGTCGCGACGACCGGCAGGCGGCCGACGAACTCCGGGATCAGGCCGAACTTGATCAGGTCTTCCGGCTCGACGTCGTGGAACAGGTCGCTGCCGTGCTGGCGCGCGCTCTGCTCGCGGACTTCCGCCTGGAAGCCGATACCGCCCTTGTGGGTGCGGTTCATGATGATCTTTTCGAGGCCGGCAGAACGCGCCGCCGCAGATGAACAGGATGTTGCCCGTGTCGACCTGCAGGAATTCCTGCTGCGGGTGCTTGCGGCCGCCCTGCGGCGGCACCGAGGCGATCGTGCCCTCGATCAGCTTGAGCAGCGCCTGCTGCACGCCCTCGCCCGAGACGTCACGCGTGATCGACGGGTTGTCCGACTTGCGCGAGATCTTGTCGATCTCGTCGATGTAGACGATGCCGGTCTGCGCCTTCTCGACGTCGTAGTCGCACTTCTGCAGCAGCTTCTGGATGATGTTCTCGACGTCCTCGCCCACGTAGCCCGCTTCGGTCAGCGTCGTGGCGTCGGCGATCGTGAACGGCACGTTCAGCAGGCGCGCGAGCGTCTCGGCCAGCAGCGTCTTGCCGGAGCCCGTCGGGCCGATCAGCAGGATGTTGCTCTTGGCGAGCTCGATGTCGTCGCGCGTGCGCTCGCCCGTCTTGTTCTGCAACCGCTTGTAGTGGTTGTAGACCGCGACGGACAGCACCTTCTTGGCCCGCTCCTGGCCAATGACGTACTCGTCGAGGACCTTCTTGATTTCCTGCGGCTTCGGCAGCTTCTCGCGGGTCTTCTCGGCTTTTTCCTCGAGTTCCTCGCGAATGATGTCGTTGCAGAGTTCGACGCATTCGTCGCAGACGAACACCGACGGACCGGCGATCAGTTTGCGGACTTCATGCTGGCTCTTGCCGCAGAAGGAGCAGTAGAGAAGCTTGCCGTCGTCGTGCTTGGAGCGATCGTCCGCCATGTACCTAGAACCCGTGGTCCGGAGGCCTGAATCGGCCTTGATGGCTTATACCACCAAAGCCCCCTGCTCGCCAAAATGCCAGTCGCTACAGTGACTTAAGCGTCACTGTGCGTGCGACGGTCAGGTGCGCGTCGCCGTGCCCGCTTCGCCCCGCTGCGTGCAACACCGCGTCGATCAGGCCGTAGGCCGTGGCCTGCTCGCCGGTCATGAAATTGTCGCGGTCCGTGTCCGCCTTGATCCGGTCGATCGTCTGGCCGGTGTGCTTGGCCAGGATCGAGTTCAGCCGGTGACGGGCGTCGAGGATCTCGCGCGCGTGGATCTCGATGTCGGTCGCCTGGCCCTGGAAGCCGCCCAGGGGCTGGTGAATCATCACGCGCGAATGCGGCAGGCAGAAGCGCTTGCCCTTCGCGCCGCCCGCCAGCAGCACCGCGCCCATGCTGGCCGCCTGGCCGACGCAGATCGTGCTGACGTCCGGCTTGATGAACTGCATCGTGTCGTAGATCGCGAGGCCGGCGCTGACCGAGCCACCCGGCGAGTTGATGTAGATCGCGATGTCCTTCTCGGGATTCTCCGACTCGAGGAACAGCAGCTGCGCCACCACGAGGTTGGCCATGTAGTCCTCGACCGGACCGACCAGGAAGATCACCCGCTCCTTCAGCAGGCGCGAGTAGATGTCGTAGGCACGCTCGCCGCGGGCCGTCTGCTCGACGACCATCGGGACGAGATTCAATGCGGTGGGTTCGATCATGGGCATTTGGCTCAGGCTCCGAAGTTCATCAATTCCTTGAACGTGGACGGCTGGTCGGTGACCTTGGCCCGCTCGATCAGATAATCGACTACCTGATCCTCCAACACCATGCCTTCGACCTGGCGCATTGCATCAGGGTTCTGGCGGTAAGCCTTGAGGATTGCATCCGGATCGGGATAGGTCGCTGCCAGCTCGCCCAGGCGCGCTTCGACGCGCGTGCGGTCGAGCTTGATTTCGCGGGTCTTGACCAGCTCGTTGACGAGCATGCCGAGCGCCACGCGGCGGCGTGCCGGCTCGACGAACGGCTCGGCCGGCGGGACCTG
>CAWHEA010000020.1:0-27533 GCA_963828265.1 uncultured Gammaproteobacteria bacterium
GGGGACTACAACTCAGCCGTCGTTCCCAGGCCGCGCTGCAGCGCTTGGCCGTACACCACCAGCGCACTGACCAGGTCCTGCGCCGCGACACCCAGCGATTTGTAGACGGTCACGTCACCGTCCGCCAACCGGCCGGGGATCGTGCCGCTCAGCACGTCGCCAATCTCGCCGAGGAGGTGGGCTTCCGTCACCCTGCCCGCCGCAATCGCGTCGCGCAGTTCGCCCGCCTGCGCCAGCGCACTTGCCCGGTAATCGACGAAGTAACGCGACAGCGCGACCAGGTCGTCGTCGACCTCGCGCGAACTCGGGATCGATGCGCCGACCAGGCACAGGTGCGTGCCGCCACGAATGTCGCGACCGAACAGGATGGCGGTGGGCGAACCCGTGACGGTGCAGATCACGTCGGCTTCGGCGGCCGCGGCCGCGACCGAGCCCGCGATCTCCACGTGCACGCAGCCTGCGGCCAGCGCGTACTCCGCGAGTTCACGCGTGGCGTCCGGATTGCGTCCCCACACGATCACGCGCTCGAACGGGCGCACGGCCTGGAACGCATCGATGTGCGAACGTGCTTCTTCGCCCGTGCCGATGACGGCGAGCGTGCGCGAGTCGGGGCGTGCCAGGGCCCGCGTCGCGACGACGCTGGCGGCGGCCGTGCGAATCGCCGTGAGCGCACTCGCTTCCATGATCGCGACGGGGCGGCCGTGCGCAGATTCGTACAGCACGTACAGGCCCACGTGCGACGAGAGACCCACCCTGGGGTTGCCGGGGAACAGGCTCAGCAGCTTGATGCCGAAGCACTCGGGTTCGCCGAGGTACCCCGGCATCCAGGCGAGCCTGCCGTCGCCCGAGGGCAGCGGCATGAACTGACGCAACGGCATCAGCACCTTGCCGGCGCTGACGCTCCGCATCGCTTGCTCCACCGCGTCGACGCATTCGCCGAACGGCAGCAGCTCGCGCACTTCGCGCGCGGAAATGACGCGCAGTTCGAGCGGGGGCTGTTGCATGGGCAAAGGCTAGCGCACCCGTTCGACCGCACAAAGCAAAACGGCCCCCGAAGGGGCCGTCTGCTGCTTCCTCGTTCCAGTCGGCTGCGGTTAAGCCGCCGACCAGTCCGGATCAGCCTGAACGCTTACCAGCGGCGGGGACGTTCCGTCTTCGCCTGGGCTTCGTTCACCTTGAGGGCGCGACCGCCCATCTGGAAGCCGTTCAGCGTCTGGATCGCCTTGGCGGCCTCGGAGTTCGAGGTCATTTCGACGAAGCCGAAGCCACGGGGTTGGCCCGTGTCACGGTCGTTGATCAGGGCAACCGAATCGACGGTGCCGTGGGCTGAGAACAGCTCACGCACGGCGTCTTCGGTGGCGGAAAAAGGGAGGTTACCGACGTAGATCTTGGACATTTAAATACTCACTGACAAAAAGTCCGTTCGGCCGTGCCCATCGAAACGACGGGCTGTAGCGGCCTGGGGACCGGGAAACGCAAGGCATGAGGCAGCGCGGCTGGAAGAACTCCCGGTTTTGAAGCGGGGCGATCGCAGTCGCGTGGCAACGGTGCCACGTGGATCGGAAACTCTTCGGCTAAGCGCTGGGCCCGTACTGCGCGAGAAATCGCGAGGGCTGCCCAAACAGAAAGTAGAAGGGAGACTACCCGCGGCGGACTATACGCGCTTTTCCAGCGCCGAGGTGGTTTATTTCCGGGCGTGGATCACGGGGTTGCTGTATCGTGCTCGCGCCGCGCCCTGCTTGAGCCTTCCGCCTCTCAGTGACCACGGCATTACCCGCCGTACCGGCACACCCAGGTGAATGAATGGCTAAGGAAGAACTCATCGACATGCAGGGCACCGTCAACCAGGTGCTGCCCGACACGCGCTTTCTCGTGACGCTCGAAAACGGCCACGAAATCACCGCGTACCTCTCCGGCAAGATGCGCAAGCACCGCATCCGTATCCTGGCCGGCGACAAGGTGACACTGGAAATGTCGCCGTACGACCTGACCAAGGGTCGCATCAACTTCCGCGAGAAGGACGTCCGCGGCCCCTCGAGCGGCGCCCGCCCGAACTTCGCCCGCCGCCGCTGAGGCGGCCGCTGCTCCGGCAACAGGAGAGCAACCCATGACCCCAACGAAACCTCGCCCGTCGTTCAGGTTCGCGCTCGGCCTCGTCCGCCCTGGCGTGCCTGCCGGGCCTCGCTGCCGCCGACGTCGTCACCGGCACGGTGACCCCGGCCGCGGCCAAGGCCGTCATCGTCGATGCCGCGGGCAAGACCGTGGCCGAACTGAAGCCCGGCGCGTACCAGCTGCAGCTGGCCCCGGGCCGCTACAAGGCCAGGTGCCTCGCGCCGAAGCAGAGCGAGCAGGAATTCCTGAGCCTGTCGGAGCCCGTCACCGTCAACGTCGATTGCAGCTGACCGGCGCCGGTTCGTGACGCACGAAGCAGAGAAGCTGCCGGGCGAGAAGCCACGTCGCGACTGGCGTGAGAACGCCAAGTTCGCGGCCAACATCGTCAACTCGCTCGCGATCCCGCTGCTGACGGTCGCGGCCACCATCGTCGGCATCTACGCGACCAACACGCTCAAGGAGCGTGAGATCGCGATCGCCACCAAGAACAACTCGCAGTCGCTGCGCAACCAGCGCGAAGAGTCCGAGACGAACCTGCGCTCGGCGATGTTCCGCGAGCTGGTGGGGCCGCTGCTGCAGAGCGAGACCGAGCTGGTCAAGGCCGGCGCGGACACGGACCTGCCGCGCGCACAGCGCCTCGCGCTGCTGGCCGAACTGCTGGCGCTCAATTTCCACGAGCATTTCGAACTCGGTCCGCTGCTGCGCTACGTCGACACGCTGCCCGGCCAGACCGAGGATGCGCGCACGCGATTGCGCAGCACCTCGCGTCGCGTGATCTCGCGCCAGCTCGCGCCGCTGCTGTCGACGTCCGTCGGGCAGGAAGGACGCAATCCGTCGTTCCTCGAGATCTCGCTGAACTCCGACGGCACGGAAGCCGCGGACAAGCTGCTGTCGTGCGCCGTGCCGGCGTCGGCCACTGCGGGGAGCGTCTCGCTCACGCTGAATTGCTCCAGCACCGCGCAGGGCGCGCCGCTGCGCATCGAATCGCCGGACGGGCGCGACAACCTGCAGGTCAACATCCGCGCGGTCAGCTGGGCCGCGCAGACGGTCGGCATCTATTCCGTGCTGCTCGGCGCCAACGGCGAATCGCAGGCGCACACGCCGCCGATCGAGTTCACGCTGTCGCCCTACTCGTTCCCGTTCTCGGACAACACGCTGCTGCCGAGCGGCAACCGCTTCGGCATCTACCTGACCCGCATCGACGACATCCCGGGCGTCGCGCGGATCATGCGGCTGTCGTTCGTCTGGTTCCCGAAGGACTTCGTGCCGCCGCGCGAGCGCCCGTTCGACCTCGACGTGCACGAACTCACCCAGGACATCAAGGCACCCGGCTGAGACGACCCCGTGGAGCACGCCGTGGACTTCGAGAACGAGCCAGACCGGCCCATGCGGGACGACATCCGCCTGCTCGGCCGCTTGCTCGGCGACACGGTTCGCGACCAGGAAGGCAGCGCCTCGTTCGAGCTCGTCGAGCACGTGCGGCAAAGCGCCATCGCGTTCCACCGCGACGAGAACGTCGAGGCCCGCCGCGAGCTCGAACGCATCCTCGACGGCCTGAGCCGCGAGCAGACGATGGTCGTGGCGCGCGCGTTCAGCTACTTCTCGCACCTGGCCAATCTCGCCGAAGACCTGCACAACAGCCGCCGCCGCCGGCAGGCCGACATCGACGGCGAACCACCGGCCGACGGCAGCCTGGCGAAGTCCCTCGACCGGATCGCCGCGTCGGGCATCGACCGCGGCAGCGCTGTCCGGGTTCTTCCGCGACGGCGTGGTCGCCCCGGTGCTGACCGCGCACCCGACCGAGGTCCAGCGCAAGAGCGTGCGCGACCTGGAGATGCAGCTCGAGCAGCTGCTGCAGGCCCGCGAACGCACTCGCCTCACGCCACGGGAACACGCAGCCAACGACGAATCGATCCGTCGCGCCGTGCTGGCGCTGTGGCAGACCCGCATGCTGCGGCTCGAGAAGCTCGGCGTGCTCGACGAGGTCGCGAACGGCCTGTCGTTCTTCGAGCAGACCTTCCTGCCCGAGGTGCCGGCGCTCTACGGCGACCTCGAGGACGAACTGCAGCGGCGGTTACCCGGACGGGACGGCTCCCGAGATGCCCTCGTTCCTGCGCATCGGCTCGTGGATCGGCGGCGACCGCGACGGCAATCCGTTCGTCACCGCAGACGTGCTGGAACGCGCGCTGCGCATGCAGTCGTCACGCGTGTTCGAGTACTACCTCGAGCAACTGCACCTGCTCGGCGCCGAACTCTCGATGACGACGCTGGTCACCGACGTCTCACCCGAGCTGACAGCACTGGCCGACCGCTCGCCCGACACCAGCCCGCATCGTCGCGACGAGCCGTACCGGCGCGCGCTCACGGGCCTGTATGCGCGCATCGCCACGACCGCACGCGTGCTGGACCAGCACGAGGCGCTGCGGCACGCGGTCGGCGACGCCCCGCCGTATGCCGACGCGACCTCGTTCGCGGCCGACCTCGACATCATCCACCGCTCGCTCGTGAGCAACGACGCGGCCCTGCTCGCGCGCGGCCGCCTGCGCGACCTGCGGCGCGCCGTCGAACGTCTTCGGCTTCCACCTGGCCGCTGTCGACCTGCGACAGAACTCGGACGTGCACGAGCGCGTCGTGGCCGAGCTGCTCGCCTATGGGCGGCGCGGCCGACATCGATTACTCGTCGCTGGACGAAGCCGCGCGCATCCGCCTGCTGGTCGCAGGAACTCGGCGACACCGCGGCTGCAGCTCGCGTCACGGCACGTCGAGTATTCCGCGGAGACCCGCAGCGAGCTCGACATCCTGCAGACCGCGGCGCGCATGCACACGCTCTACGGCGCCGAGTGCATCCCCAACTACGTGATCTCGAAGTGCGACGGCGTGTCGGACGTGCTCGAGGTGGTGCTGCTGCTGCGCGAAGTCGGCCTGTACAGTTCCGCCAACGCGCACCTGCACTGCAACGTCGTCCCGCTGTTCGAGACGATCGCGGACCTGCGCAACGCGGCCGGCGCGATGGACGCGCTGCTGTCGATACCGGTGTACGCGCGCATGCTCGACTCGCGGGGCAAGGCGCAGGAAGTGATGCTCGGCTATTCGGACAGCAACAAGGACGGCGGCTACCTGACGTCCCGCTGGGAGCTGTTCAAGGCGCAGACCGAACTCGTCGAGACGTTCCGCAAGCACGGCGTGCGCATGCGGCTGTTCCATGGTCGCGGCGGCTCGGTCGGCCGCGGCGGCGGCCCGACGTACGAGGCGATCCTGGCGCAGCCCGGCGGCACCGTGCAGGGACAGATCCGCGTCACGGAACAGGGCGAGGTCATCGGCGCCAAGTATTCCAATGCCGAGGTCGGACGCCGCAACCTGGAAGTGCTCGCCGCTGCCACGCTCGAGGCCACGCTGCTCGGCGGTGCGGGACGCGCGCCCATGACGAAGTATCTCGAGGCGCTGGAGGTGCTTTCGGGCAACGCCTACAACGCCTACCGGCATCTCGTGTACGAGACGCCCGGGTTCGAGGACTACTTCTGGGAATCGACCGTCATCAGCGAGATCGCCGAGCTCAACATCGGCAGCCGCCCGGCGTCACGCAACCAGTCGCGCTCGATCGAGACGCTGCGCGCGATCCCGTGGGTGTTCTCCTGGGCACAGTGTCGATTGATGCTGCCGGGCTGGTACGGCTTCGGGTCGGCCGTCGACGCGTGGCTCGAAGAGCACGGCAACGAGGGACTCGCGCTGCTGCAGGAAATGCACCGCGAGTGGCCGTTCTTCGCGTCGGTGCTGTCGAACATGGAGATGGTGCTGTCGAAGGCCGACATCGCGATCGCGTCGCGCTATGCCGATCTCGTCACCGATCCCGACACACGCGCGACGATCTTCAGCCGCATCCGCGCCGAACTCGAATCGACCGTGTCCGCCCTGCTGCGCATCATGGGGACCGACGAGCTGCTGGCCGGTAATCCGCAGCTGGCCCGCTCGATCAAGTACCGGTTTCCCTACCTCGATCCGCTCAACCACATCCAGATCGAGCTGCTGCGCCGGTTCCGCGCGGGCGACAAGGACGAGCGCAGCCGTCGCGGCATCCACCTGACCATCAACGGGGTGGCGGCGGGATTGCGCAACAGCGGCTGACACGCGGGCACGGCCTGTCTGGATTCGCCGTCAGAACTGATAGCTGACGTACGCCTGCGCCGTGCTGCGATCGCGCATGTTGTTGTATGTGCCGCCCCACGTGGGGTTCCAGGAAATCGCGGCGGTCCACTTGCCCGCGAGCACGGCCTGCAGCGACACCATCGCGAGCATGCGGCCCTCGAGCAGCATGCTGTCGCCCGACCAGCCCCAGACGTCGTGCCCGAATACCACCGACGGAATCAGGTCGACCTCGCCGATCACCTTCGGGTACTTCAGGCCCGCACGCAGCCGATAGCCGAATGCTTCCTGCGACACGTAGCCATCCGAGGAACACGACACCGGATCCGCCGGCGACGGGCACACACCATTGACGGGCCCCTGGCCAAACACTTCCGCGCGCCCGAATCGCGTCACCGACGAATTCGGCAGGTCCGGCACGAGCTTGTAGATGATTCCAGTCCGTAGCTCATGCCGGCTGCACCGAGCACGTTCGGCAGCGCACCCGCGGCGCCGAGCTGCATCTGCATGGCCTCGTGTCGCTCCCACGCGCGGATCACGGCACCAGGCGGCATGGCGTCGACCTTTGCGCGCAACGGACTCGGCGCCGTGCGCGACACCGCCGCACCGATCACGTCCACCGAGTTGTACTGCAGCGGCTGGTTGGGACGGTAGGTGAGCTCGCCCAGCACCACGCCGCCCGGAATCTTTTTCTCGAACGACGCACCGAACATGCGGATGTCTTCCGGGTACTCGGTGAAATACGTCGGATTGAGGCCGCCCGGATCGCCGGGGATGAACAGCGGACCGGTTTCGCGTCCCGACTTGGTCCCGCTGTAAAAGGGCATGCGCGAGTGGAACTGAGTGGCATAAAGCCCGAACTCGGTTCCCCAGGTGTCGACCGTGTGCTTCAGCGCGAGTCCGCCCTGCCCCGAGTCCGCCGGATCCAGCGTCGAGGTACGCTGCACGTACACACCCGTCGCTACCGCGGTGCGATCGGAAAGGCCGCCGAACATCGCCTTGTCGCAACCCTCGGCCATGAAATCGACGACCGAATAAAAGGTGCCACACCCGGGCAGCGCCGTGGGCTCGAACCCCAGCTGGTAGAACGCCTCGACGCTCGTCGCCTGTGACAACGCGACGCGACCGAAAGCGGCCGGGAACGTGACGCGTGTTTCATGCTCGCGGTCGACGCCGGGGCGCAGCGAGGCAGAGATGTCCAGCGGATTGAGTTCGCGCAACCCGCCCAGCGCCATCAGCCTCCTGCCCCAGTCGAGCGACTGCCAGCCAAGCCTCCAGTCGACAGCCAGGTCGCGGACTTCGTTGTGACCGCGGACAAACAGGTCGTCCAGCACCACGCCGCTGAATTGCGAGCGTGCCAGGGCGCCCCGGTCGCTCAGCGGTTCGCCTCCCACGTACCCGTTCTGCGCATTGCCCCAGGGGTGACTGGACTCGGCGGTGGCGTAGTCGTACCAGGCCTGCCCGCTCACCTCGATCCCGTAGTCACCCCGGGTGTACGAAACACCCAGGTAGCCCTTGAGCACCGTCATGACCGGATCGCCGCGCTCGAAGTTGAGGTTGCCGTCGTCGCCGTTGCGGCCCGAACTCGGCGTCACCGCGTTGCCAGCGACGCCGATCAGCGCGCTGTTGAAATCAGCCAGGAGCTTCGGGTCCCGGTCGTCCGTGCGGATCGCGGTACCCACGTACGTCGACCCAGTGACGGTGAGCTTGCCGTCACCGACCGAGTAATCGACGCCATGCGCGCACGGCGCCAACCCCACGACAGCGATTGCCGCTGCAACGGAACGGCAAGGCGCGCAGGTCCAGACAGCCATTGTTTACCCGGTAACGTGTCGAGTGTCTGGCGATGGTGCAGCGCCGATGCAAGGCGTTGCATCGTGGTTTATCGACAGTTCCGCCGTCGCCAGAGCACCCACGCGTAGATCGCCCCATTGACCATCAGCACCAGCACGCCGAGCACGAGTTGCACCCGCTGGGTCAATCCAGCCGGATACAGCGCCGACACGACGTAATGCTCGACGAACCCGCCCGGATACCCGAGTTCACCCGCCAGCCGTCGCCAGTGATTCTCGAGCGGCGTCAGCGGACAGATGCCGCCCATGAACTCGATGCCCGCACCCCACAGCGCCACGGGCACGTGGACCCAGGCGAGGCGAGGCCAGCGCAACACGAGCAGTGCGCCCAGCATCACGAACACCACAAACCCGGCGTGCAGGATGAGGACGAGGTCTGCCAGCAGTCGGTAAGGCATCAACCCATGGCCCGGCGGGCCTGCCGCTCGAGCGTCGCAAAAGCCTCGCGCGTGTACCGCGCTAGACGGTCGGCATGGGGCAACGCAGCGGCATTCGCGGTGAATCCGATCACGACTCGCCCGGCGTAGGACATGAACGTGATGTTGAGGCCCATGCCGGAGATCAGCGTGGACACCGGGCAGAGCGCCTCGAGCCTTGCGCCCGCCAGGTACAGCGGCTCGGTCGGCCCGCGCACGTTCGAGATCAGCACGTTGGCCGGCACGAAGTAATCCACGGACCCGCGCGGCACGTGCGCCAGCGTTTCCCCGAGTGCAAAGGTGAGCACCGCGTAGGCGTAGGCAACGCTCTTAGGCAGCGCGCGGATGCGCTCCTTGGCCGCGCGGGTATTGTCCATCACCTGGCGCATGCGCCGGCCGATCGACGCGGACGGATTGCCGAGCGGCGTCCAGAAGACGGACACCTGCGTCGTCGCCTGCTTGCGCTTCGGGTCGTGCAGCGAGACGGGACAGATGGCGACGAGTGCGCGGTCGGCCGGCCGGCCGATGCTGCGCAGGTAGCGGTTCATGGCTGCGTCGAGCACGCACAGCGCGACGTCATTCAGCGTCGTGCCCGAGGCGCGCGCCACGGACAACATCGCAGACAATGGCAGGACGGTGTGCGCGATGGATCGCGCGCTGCGGATCGGCTCGTTCATCGGGGTCAGTGGTGCGGTGAACGGACGAATCGCCTCGCTCGAGAACCCGCGCAGGCCCGCCAGGCTTTCCTCGAGCAGACGCTCCCATCCCCAACCGATCGACAGGGCCATGCGCGCGGCATTCGCCACCTCGTGCTCGACACGTGGCAGCAGGCCGCCTGGCAAGGCTGCGGCAGAGGCCGGAAGACTCGTCGCGATCACGGTGCGGATGCGCCGGTCACGGGGCGAGCGGGACAGCGAACGTTGCACCAGGGCGATGCCCGACTCGCCGTCCACCAGCGAGTGGTGGATCTTGATGAAGACGGCGAACCGGTTCCGCGCCAAGCCTTCGATCACGTGCACCTGCCAGCCGGGATGGTTGCGATCGAGGATCGGCGCGTGCAGTTCGGCGATGAGGTCGTCGAGCTGCGCGTCCGACCCCGGCGCCGGCAGCGTCCGGTGCTGGAAGTGGTAGTTGGTGTCGAGGCGGTCGACCTCCTGCCACTCGGGCAGCCCGACCCGGCGCAGGACGGGAATGCGGTTGAAGGGCGGTACCGGGGTGGCGCGCCGGTAGGCTTCGACGATCCTGTCCACGATGTCGGCACCGCCGCGGCGCGGCCGCTGGAAAATCAGCGTGGCGCCGACATGCCTCGGGTTGTCCTGGCTCTCCGTCAGGAAGAACATCAGGTCGAGCATCGGGATCGGGACAGCCACGGCTTCTCCCCCTCTTGCGCCAGTCTGCATCACCGGGTTGCGCGGTGGGCATACGCAAAACTGGCAGTCCGCGCCGCAGCGGGCGGGGGGCGGCAGTCCTGTATCATTTTGCACCATGAAGCTGCTCTCACGTCTGTTCCGCAAGGCACCGCCTCCCCCTACGCCGCTGCCGCCGACAGCGGCCGAGCGCATCGCCACGCTGCAGAACGCAGCAGCCGACGTCGTCGCGAACACGGCGCTCGGCAGCGACGACACGAGCCTGCGAGTCGGCGCGGTGCGCCTGTTGCCGGATGGCGATGCCCTGCGGGCTCTGGCCGGACTGGCGAATCCGCCTGCAGGTGCCGTCACGCGCACACCGTCGCCCGTACGACACGCTGCGCAGGAACGACTGGCCCAACTCATCGATGAAGGGTCGCTCGACTTCGCCACGTTCTGCCGCGGACGGGAAGCACGAGCCGAGACGCAGTCAGTGGCCGCGCTGTGCAAGGATCCCGACCGGCTCGGCCAGTTGCTGGCCGGCATCGACGACCCGGCCGCACTCGCGACGCTGGCCGCTGAAGGTCCGTCGAGTCGCGTGCGACAGGCCGCCGCCGCCAGGATCGACGACCCGACGCAGTTGCACGACCTCCTCCCGCGGGTCCGCGGCAAGGACAAGGCGGTCTACAAGCTCATCAAGCAGAAGTGCGATGCGCTGACCGCCGAGCGACGCAAGGCCGAAGAAACCGTGCGCGAGTCCACCGCATTGTGCGAATCGCTGGAGCGCCACAGTGCCAGGACGCACGACGCCCTCTATGCAGCGACCCTGCAGTCATTGACGGCACGCTGGCGCGCGCTTCCCGCTCACCCGGACCCCGAGGTCGGGCAGCGAGGCGAGCAAGCCCTCGAGCGTTGCCGTGAAGTCATTGCCGCGCATGAACGGGAAGTCGCCCGGCGGGCCTCCGAGCAAGCGGCCAGGCAAGCGGCCGAGCAGGAAGCGCGCGAGGCACGCGAGCGCGAGCAGCAAGCCAGGCAGGAAGCGGCCGCCGCGCAGGCCGCTGCTAACGCAAGCGCATCGGCCGAAGCGGCCACGGTGCGCGAGTCGGAAGACCGCGCGCGCGCCGATCATGCAACCGAGCAACGGGCCGCGGAAGCACAGGCCCACCGTGAGATCGGCAGCCTGATCCGCCTCTGCAGCAGCGCGCTGCAACGAGGCGACACCCGCAAGGCCGCCCGGTTTCGCTCAGGGATCGAGGAAGCCTTGCAGACAGCCCCGGCCGCGGCGCCGCCCTACCTGGCGCGGGCCCTGCAGCAGCTCGACGAGCGGCTGAACGAGCTGCGGCAGTGGAAGGACTATGCCGTCGCACCGAAGCGCATCGAGCTGATCGAGGAGATGGAAGCGCTGGCAGGCGTGGACGAAGAACCCGAAGCGCTCGCGGAGCACATCCGGGCGCTGCAGCAGGAATGGCGCACGATCAACAAGGGGATCGCGATCGACGTGTCGGCCGAGGCCGAGCGCTTCCAGGCGGCGTATCACGCTGCGTTCAAGCCGTGCCAGGCGTTCTTCGCGGCACAGGCCGCCGTCCGGCGCGAGAACCTGGAGGCCCGCAAGCAGGTGCTCGAACGGCTCAAGGCGTTCGAAGCCAGCCTGCAGACGGAGAATCCCGACTACCCGTTCATCCTGCGCGTGCTGCGCGAGGCGCCGCTCGAGTGGCGCAGCCACTTCCCGGTGGACCGCGATGCCGGTCGTTCCGTCGAGAACGACTTCCACCACGCGCTGGACCGCCTGCGCGGCATCCTGAATGCGTGGCACGAACGCAACGCCGAGGACAAACGAGCCCTCATCACGCAGGCCAGGCATCTGTCGACGGTCGAAGACTCTGCGCAAGCCATCGACGGCGTGAAGCGCCTGCAACTGCTGTGGAAGGAAACCGGTCCGGTGTCGCGTGACCAGGGCAATGCCCTGTGGGATGAATTCCGCGGGCTCTGCGACGCGGTCTACCAGCGACGCGAGCAGGCGTACACGCAGTACGCCGCCGGCCTCGAGGCCGCAAAAGCACATGCCATCGCACTGTGCGAACAGGTCGAGCAGGCTGGCAACGTATCGGCCGAGGAACGTGCGTCGGCCCACGCGAAGGTCCGTGAGTGGCATGCGGCGTTCGACGCGCTCGAGGAACTGCCGCGCAACGATGCGCGCGCCTTGCGCGATCGCTTCGAGCGCGCGGTGTCGAAGTACGAAGCTGGATTGGCGCAGCTGGACCAGCGCGACGCCGAATCCGCCGAGTCGAACCTGTTCGAGGCCGCGCGCCACATTCGCGCCTATGAACGGGCCGTGCTGCAAGCCGCGCCCGACACGGAACGCGAAGCCCTGCGCAACGCTGCCGAAAGCTTCATGGCCGGCGTCACACGCTGGCCCAAGGGCGGCCTGCAGGCGCTGAAGCAGGCATTGACCCAGGCGGATTCCGCCTCCGCTGCGGATGGCGAGTCGCGTGAGCGAGCGCTGCGGACGCTGTGCATTCGCGGCGAAATCCTGAGCTCGACGCCGACACCCGCTATCGATGCGACATTGCGCAGCGATTACGAGATGCGCCTGCTGATGGAAGGCCTGGGCCAGGCCCGCCAGGCGGACGATCGCGACTGGGACGCCATGCGCCTGGAATGGATCGCAATCGGCGCCGTGGCCCCGGAGCTGCACGAGGACCTGGAGAAGCGTTTCCTGCGCTGCCTGGCCAAGCGGCCCGCGCACAGCGCCCCGGGTGCGCAGTTCCAGAACCACAGCGGCCGCGATCGCGAGCCTCGTCGCGAGCGTGACTCCGGCGATCGAAAATCATCCCGCGATGGACGCGGACGGCCGGACAGCGGCGGACGGCGCTAGGACGTCGCCCGCCTCACTGCTCGTGCCAGACGATTTCGCGTCCCATGCGGGCCCAGCGCTCGAAGTCGGCGGCGAACATGTCTTCGATGCGATTGCGCTTGACCTTCAACGTCGGCGTGATCAGTTCGTTGTCCACCGTCCACGCCGCGGTCATCGCGACCAGGCAGGCCATCTGCTCGTGGGGATCGAGCGTCCGGTTGGTCGCCCGCAATAGATCGGCGAGCGACGCCTCGAGTTCGGCGCGGCCGGCGGGATCCTGCAGCTTGCTGACGGCGTCTTCATTGAGCATCAACAAGCCGATCGGCTGGCCGAGGTTGGCGCCGGTCACGCAGCAGGCCTCCACGGCTCCGTGCATCACCAGCAATTCCTCGATCGGCGCCGGCGCGACGTATTTGCCCTTGCTGGTCTTGAACAGGTCCTTCACGCGGCCCGTGATCTTGAGGTTGCCCGCGGCGTCGAACGAGCCCTTGTCGCCCGTGTGCATCCAGCCGTCGTCGGTGAATGCCTGCCGGGTCAGCTCGGGTTCCTTGTAGTAGCCGAGCATCGTCGCCGGGCTCTGGATCTGGATCTCGCCGCTGATCGGGTCCAGCCGGCATTGCACGCCGTCGTAGGTCTGCCCCACGGTGCCGATGGCTTGCCCCGGCACGGTGATGTGGGTGGCCGCCAGGTTCTCCGTCATGCCGTAGCCTTCGGCGACGTTCAGCCCGATCCGGCCATACCAGCGCAGCAGTTCCGGCGGCATGGGCGCCGCGCCGCCCGCAGCGAAGATGCAGTCCTGCAAGCCGAGCGCAGTGAGTATTTTCCTGCGGACCAGGCCCCTGACGATCGGCAGCTTGAGTAACCGATCGAGCTTCGGGGCCGGCATTTTCGCCAGCACGGCATGCTGGAACTTGACCCACAGCCGCGGCACCGAGAAGAACACCGTCGGCCGGGCGCGCTGCATGTCCGCGGCAAACGTCTCCAGGCTCTCGGCGAAGTACACGTGCATGCCGGTGGCGAGCTGGCCGTGCTCGACCAGCGCGCGCTCGACCACGTGCGACAACGGCAGGTACGACAGCATGCGCGTGCTGCCGTTGAGCGGGACTCGCTTCAGCGCCGCTCTGCACCGCCCAGGCGAACGCCTCGAAGCTGTGCATCACGCCCTTCGGTGCGCCGGTCGTGCCGGACGTATAGATGATCGACGCGAGTTCCTCACCGGGACGCACCGGCTCGCCCTGGAGCGGCGCGGTCTGCGCGACGATGTCGTCCCAGCACGGATAGCTTTCCTGCGCAGCGGCGGGCGCCAGCGGGTGGCTGATGCACGGCAGGCCGGCGGGCACGCCGGGCTTCATGTGATCCCAGCCGTCGAGCTTGCCGACGAACAGCAGCCTGGACTCGCTGTGCTCGAGGATCTGCCGGATCGTGCCGGGCGCGAGCGTGGGGAACAGCGGCACCGAGACGCAACCCGCGAGCCAGATGGCGAAGTCGCTCAGCAGCCAGTGCGCCGTGTTCTTCGAGAGGATGGCAATGCGGTCGCCCGGCTGCAGGCCGAGGCCCTGCAGGTGCGCGGCCATGCGTCGCGACTGGTCGAGCACCTCGCGCCACGTGTAGTCGCGGACCACGCCGCCGCCCAGCGGCTGCGTCAGCGCTACCCGGTCGGGCGCGGTCCTTTCCCAGTAGTACAGTCGCTGGAGTGCCAGCGCGTCGTCGGCAATGAGCGTGGCCATGTCCGATCCATTTCCTGCGGCACTATCACGCGCTCGCCGCCGCCGTGCTGCCCTGCGTCGGCCGGTTCCAACCCGCCCGCGGATTGCTGGCAATCCAGCCTCGGGCGTCGGCGACGGTCGCGAAGTCTGCTACACGGTACGGCGAGACTCCGAGCGACTCGTAGTACCGGGCCAAGGTCACGGCCTTCGGGTCCGAAGCGACGAGCGCGTGCACGGTATCCGGGCTGCTGTAGAAGTACCGCCGCTCGAGTTCCGCGTAGGTCTTCAGGTCCCGTTCGGTGATGTCCGCGGCCGGCTGCGCTTCGAGGTAGTCGGAGATGATGTAACGGATGCCCTCGTAGCGCACGTCGGTGCGCATTTCCTTGTTGGCTTCGCGAAACTCCTTCAGGGCAATGACGCCGAAGAAGCGCCGGTAGACGCCGTGCCCTTCCCACCTGATTCGATACGGCATGGTGGTCCCCTCTTGCAACCAGACCGACCCTCGACGGTTCAGGATTGGTCGGAGTGGCGGCGGAGTCAATCCGTAATTGCGGAAGCCGGCAATCAGGCCTGGACGAACGTGGTGAGTCGTCGCCTGGTGCGCTCGCGCAGCGAACACTCGCGCAGGGTATCGGCCAGCTGCTCCAGGTTGGGGATGCCGTACAGGATGACGATGACCGAACTGGTGTCCGACGACCGCAGGTCCAGCATGCAATGCCCCAGCAAACGCATCCCGAGGGGCTTGTGCAGGTCGAAGTGATCGATGCGGAACACTTCGATGCTGTCTTTCGTCTTCGACAGGATGCCGCGCTCGATGCGCACGCGTTGCGACGTGATCTCGTAGCGCGTGCCGATGGCCTTCAGCCAGTAATAAATCCAGGCCAGGCCCAGCGTGAACACCACGGCGATCCACTGCGACGCGCTGTAGATGACCGCCGGGTGACCCGTGAAGATCATGGTCTCGACTTCCGCTTCCCGCGCAGCGGCCAGTGCCTCCAGGTCGGTATTGCAGAACCTGCACTTGATGGCGACCGCCTTGATGGTCTCGCCGCAGACAGGACACGCCTTGGTGTCGTCGCTCATCCGCAATCCCCGCCTTTTCCAGGAGGCGGCCAGTATGCGCCACGCGGCCTCTCGGCTTCATGCAGCCACACTAGGTAATACTGGAACTGCCACATCATCGCGGTGGGGCGTAAAAAGAAGGTGACCCCGCTGTGAATGCCGACTGGCGGCCGACGACACGGGGTACGAGCGGACGGACCGCAGGACCTCCTCCCCTGCTGGAGGTTCGCCGCTGAGACCCGCGCGCAATCTCGCGCAGGTAGCCTTGGTCGGCCGATGTATCGCGACATCGTCGCCATCGGCACAAGGGCAGGAAACGCCGAAGCCAGCCGGGCCGGGCGCGCTCAGTCGACGCTCGGCCTTTTCAATGTCGTCCCCCTAGTCCCACCCCCGCCGCCACTGCGTGGCATCGGTGAGTTCGCGCCACGGCATCACCTGGACCCGCTTCGAGTGCACCGCCTCGATCTCGATCGACACGACCGGCGATCCCGGCGGCTGCGGATCGACGATCCCGGTCACGAGGAAATGCTTCTCCTTGTTCAGCGGATTCACGGCCGTCCACTTGGAGTGCAACAGCTTCCTGGGATTCAGCGGAGTGGAGCGGGATGGCGTCACGATGGTTGCACCGGTTGATCAGCGCAGCGCGTCGAGACCGAAAAACTTCGACAGCTTGGCGTCGAACATCGACGCCGGCAGCCAGCGCTTGAGCAGCGGCAGCCGCACGCAGTTGGCGCCGCCACGGATGACGCGCGGTGGCGAGTTGTGCAACAGCGCTTCGACGACGGGCACGGCGAAGTCTTCCGCCGGCGTCGCGTCCTGCTGCCCGGCCTGGGCGCGGGCACGAATCCCGGCTTCCACGGGCCGGTAAATCGAATTCTCCGGCAGGCGAATCGCGGCCTCCGCATGCTGCCCGAAACTCGAGCGCACACCGCCCGGCTGGATGGAGACCACGTGAATCCCGAAGGGCTTGAGTTCCATGCGCAGGGCGTCGGTGAGCGAGTGCACGGCCGCCTTGCTCGAACAGTAAGCGGCTGCAAACGGCGTGGTGAAGAGCCCCACGATGCTGCCGACGTTCGCCACCACCGCACTGCCATTCGTGGCCACCGCCGCGCGCAGCAGGGGCATCGCCTGGGCGGTGACCGCCATCGGTGCGATGACATTGGTCTCGAACTGGCGACGCAAGTCCTCGCGCGTGAGATCGACGACGGCGCCGACCTGGGAAAAGCCGGCGTTGTTGACCAGCAGGTCGAGGTGTCCGGCGTCGCGCCTCACCGTTTCGAGCGCAGCGGCGATGGAGGCATCGTCGTTGACGTCCAGCACCAGGCCGCGAATGCCGTCGGCCTCGAGCGCCGCCAGTGCCTCGGCGCGCCGGGCGGTGGCATAGACCCGGTGACCCCGTTTACCGAACTCGCGTGCCAGCGCGGCGCCGATGCCGCTGGAGCAGCCGGTGATGAGAATCGTCTTCTGCATGTTCACGTCCCGCCGAAGTCGTGTGCAACCCCAAGCGCCGCCTGCCGCCCCTGTCCTGGTAGGTGCCCGTCGCAAACTACCATGCCGGACCGATGGGTGCGATCACCCCACCCCGCTACACCCGTTTATCCGCAGCGGACCTGAACCGCAGCGAGTCGATCGCAACGCTGTAATCCATGCGTTCGCCGCGCCAGCCGGTCGTGGCGGTACCGGGATCGATCTTGATGCCACGGTGGGCATGGGCCGCGGCCAGGTCCCGCCAATCGGCGAGCGGCTGCGTGTGCCCCGGCGCGCACGCGTGCAGCGATTCGCCCTTTCGCGTTGGTGAAGCGCCACGCACCGTCGTCGCAGCGCTCCATCTTGATGCCGCCTTCGTGCACCGAGCGATGATGGAACCGGCACAGCGTGGCCAGGTTCGAGAGCTTGGTCTCGCCGCCATCGGCCCAGTGGTGGATGTGGTGTCCGTCGACGTAGCGCTTGTGATTGCAGCCCGGGAACACACAGCCTTTGTCGCGAGAGGCCAGTGCGCGACGCAACGCCGGCGGAATACTGCGCGTCTTGCGACCCACATCGAGCGGTTCGCCCTGCTCGTCTTCGGTGATCTCGACCTTGCTGCAGTCGCACGAGAAGCGACGCGCGGTTTCGACAGGAATTGCAGGCCCGTCGTCGATCTCGCAGCGACCGGCCTCGCCCTTGCGCAACGTGGCGTCGTCGATGTGCACGACGATCTGGTGACGATCGCCGCCTTTCAGCGCGGCCGCACCGTGCTGCAGCAGGGTTTCGGCCATCACCACGACCGCATCCGCGCGACGCATGGCTGCCGTAGTGATGTTTGCGGCGTCAAAACTACCACCGGACGTTTCAGCTGAAACGTGCAGATGATCTTTACAATCATCCGGCAACGGAATTTCCGGCAACGCCGCCTCGATGGCCTTCAGGAACAGCGCGCCGCTCTCGGCGGTGAGCTGCAGCTTCACGACCAGCGAGCCGTCGTGATCGTGGAAGTACGTGAGGCGCCGCTGCGAGTACTGCCGCGCCTCGCGCGAGAGTTCTTCCACTTCCTGGACGCGGCGGAACTGCCGCACGAGCGTCTCGACGTGATGCGTGGTGCCGTTCAGCGCAACGTTGAGCAGCACGTCTTCGGTGGCCGGTGTTGCAACGCGCGTGAGCGCCCGCGCTTTCGAGTAACTCAGCTGACCGGTGGACATGGCCGCCGAGATCTTCGGCAGCGACTCGATCGCCTTGCCCACGCGCACCTTCTCGCGCGCCGCCCCGAGATCGAGCCCGCATTTCCAGCTGAGCCAGTGCGCGCACGACTGCGTGGCGCCATCCGACCAGCCGTTGCGGCGGTCGAACTCGGCGATCAGCACCAGCCAGCGGTGATTGGCGGCATTGAGGTGGCCAGCCAGCTCGGTGATCTGCGCTTCGAGTTCGCGGATCGAGAGGCCGCTGTCCGTAGCACTGTCCGTGCCGTTCTGCGTGGCGTATTCCATGGCCGCACCGATACTGTGTTTATGTACAGTATCGTAGCAAAATCGCAGCCATTCTCAAGCACAATATCAACGAAAACACCGAGAAATAAAGGTCATTTCCGCGCGCCCTGGAACTGGCGCAGCCGGTCCCTCAGGCCGCCCGTCGAAACCGCAATTCCACCCGAACCCCCAACGCTCCCAATAGGCGGAGCAGGAGGTCCGTCGAGACGCCCTCGAGATTGCCATTCAGGATCGCGGTCACACGCGGACGGGATGTCTGCGCAAGCCGGGCCAGCGCTGCATGGGTCAGATCGGCGCGCTTGAGCCGCCTGGCGATCTCCTCCACCAGCTCATACTGGACTCGCAGCGCGGCATGGTCCGCGGTCGACAGCCCGAGAATGGCTGCCAATTCTCGCGAGTTGTGTGCGATCACCTTACGAACCGCCATCCAGCATCTCCTTCAGTCGTCGGCGCGCCCGAATGAGAGATGACCGGACGCGTGGGCTGCATTGTCTCAGAATCCGGTACATTGCGGGAAGTGTGGGCGACAACGGTCACTCTGTCGCACCGTCCCCCGGCGTGCCGCCTGCACTATTTCGGTAACCAGTACGATTTCGTGCGCAGGGCATCCCACACTGCTGAACCGCGTAGAATGACGACAACGCACGGAGGACGGCGATGACCGACAAGTCAAATCACGGCACGCGCTGGCGACTCCTGCGCGATGTCGCGGTGTTCCAGATCAAGCTGGGCATGGAGGCGTTCCTCGACCTCACGCTCATCCCGGTGTCGCTCGCGGCGGCAGCGCTGGACCTGGTGCTGGGCAACTGGCGACGGCCACGGTGGTTCCACGCCGTGCTGCGGTTTGGCGAGCGCTGCGAACGCCGGATCGACCTGTGGGGCGCGGCTACGCCAGGCGTCGACGCGTCGCAAGCGGAGGTCGACGCGGTCAAGCGCGGCATCGAGCACCTGGTCCGAAACTCGGGCATCGGACCGGACAAGGTGCGCGAACTCAGGCGCTGGGCCGCGACGAAGCTTGCGCCGAGCGGTGACGGCGACCTGCAACCGCCCGAGCGTCGCAACGACCTGCCGGGCTAAGCAGCGCCAGCAACGACTCGTTGGATTCGCGCAGCGGCCCTCGCGCGTCGAATCATGGCGAGCAGCGTCATTGCCGCCAGGGCCGCGAGCATCAGCGCACGCAGCGGAAACGCGATCGCGAGCACCAGCGGCGTCAACAGCATCCGCACGAGAAACCGCAGCCAGTCGTGCTCGGCGATGACGGCGGCAATGGGCGGCGAATGACGGTAGTACAAGCGGATGAACGCGCGCCCGGGCGCGCTGCGTTGCAGGTAGCGGTCGCGGAACTCCCGCAGCACCTGGACGTGCGCCTCGAGCGGTGAACCATACGCAGCCGTGGCGATGAAGCAGCTCATTTTCACACCGCTATCCGGCACTAGTTCTGAGCAGTCGGTGAATGGCGGGATGTCACTCGTCGCAGTGGCCTGGTTGTTCGTCGTCAGGTAGTCGGTATCGCTGCTCGATGTTGCGAAAGCAGACGTCGCCGTCTGCTGTCGCTTGTTGCTGAAGTCGTTGGAGGTCAAGTGCAGCGCGACTTGCGCTCCGGCGGCGATGGACGGCACCGTGCAGCGAGTGGTCGTGCAGCCGGCGCTGTCGAAACGGATTCCCGGGATCGACGCCGGCGCCTGGACTCAGGTCGACGTACACGTTGCTTGCGTCATCCGGGCCCCTGTTCGACACGTAGACGTACGCATCGAGGTGGCGCGCTTCACTGCACGGAGGAACGATGGTGCCGTTGGCGCTGACGCCCAAGGTCGACACAGCGGTCGGTAGCGGTTCGCTTCACCGCCGCGACCGCCCGATTGTTCGATGCGTGCGTATCGGAGGCGAGGCTGCTTTCCGCCACGTTGACGCTGCACGGCGGCTGGGTCGTCGACCGCGACGATGGCGGGAATGACCAGCGTGGCGTCGGCACCCGCGGCCAGCGAGCCTATTGACCAGACGCCGGTCGCAGCGTCGTACGTCCCGGTGCTCGGAAACGCGGCCATCCCCGTTGGAATCTTCAGTTCCGCCGGCAGCTGGTCCGTGACCTGCACGCCGCTCGCGGCATCCGCACCAATGTTGCTGGCGGTAATCGTGAACTGGACTGGCTGCCCGGCCGTCGGTACGACGGTGTCGACGGTCATCTGCAGTGCGATGTCCGGCGCAGCGCAAAGCCGTAGTGGAACCAGCGCGAGGAACGCGACCGCGGTGAGCACGATCACGCGAACGTGATGCAGCCGCATGAGAACCCCTCCCTGCTGCGGTCCGGCCCGAGCGGCGCACACGCGGAACCCGTAACTCGGGCCTGATCGTGAAAAAAGCTTGTGCGCCCGATCGCCCGATTGAAATCGTGGATATTGGCAAACGAAGAGTTGAACCCTCGCCTACCTTGGCCCCAGGACCCGAAGTCCGGTCACCCGCGCGAGCGCCTTGTCGTGGGTGATCAGCGCGGCCGCGCCGACACGAATCGCCGTCGCGACCTGGATCGCATCCGGCAATCGCAGCCGATACGCCGAACGGATACGCGCCGCCTCGACCGCCGTCTCTGCATCGAGCGGCGCCACCTGCCAGCCCAGGCCACGCGTCAACGCTTCGCGATACTGTGCCGTGCGCAACTCGTCGCCCGTCGCGATTGGCCCAGCAAGGACTTCTGCGAGCGTCACAGTGGAGATCACGATCGACGCGGCGCCAGATTCTGCGGCGTGAAAGACCTCCGCGAATCGCTCGGCGAACCGCGCGTGACCCTCCAGCCAATAAATGATCGGTGCCGTGTCGACCACCAGGACTGGACACTCGGGCAACCCGGCCAGCAGCGAGGCGGCCTTCACCATTCGTTACGCATCCGGTCGACCCAGGCCGCCGCGTCCTTGCCCCACAGGCCCGCGCCCGAGCCGCGCAGCGCCACGACCGATGGGCGCGGCCTGGCATCCGGCAGTGCATCGATGGGGACCAGCGCCGCATAGGGCTTGCCGCGCTTGGTGATGATCACGGCTTGTCCCGCGTGCGCGCCTTCCAGCAGCGACGGCAGCTGCTGGCGGGTTTCTTCGACACCGCTGTAACGACGCTTCGACATGGGAGTCTCCGGTTTGATCCAGACTGTACGTTCCGTACAGTTTGCGGTCAAGCCGTGAGTCGGTGGCGGCCACGTCGACGTGGCGGTCCGCGTCACGACCGATAAACGTCTCGTCGATGCCGGACGATGCTGACGTCCACCGCGCGCGCCACATCGTCGATCTCGTACACGACGCGGTAGGCGCCAACGCGTATGCGCCAAAGTTGGCTTGCACCTTCCAACCTGGCACACCCGGGCGGTCGGGGATTCTGGGCAAGCGACTCAAGCCGGGAAATGATCCGCTGGGAGACCTGCCGATCGATTGCCTGGAGGCTCTTTCGAGCAGAGCGGGCGACGCTAACCTTGTAGTCGGTCACGGGTCCGCCGCTTCGGCGCGGACTGGACCAGCTTCTTCACCTTGGGCAGGGACTCACGCGGCTCGGTGCGTCGCTGTTGGGCGACGTATGCATCGAACAAGTCTTCCCAGAGGGCACCGTGGCGCCCGAGGTCGATTACCACGGACTTCCTGCGGCCACGAGCATCGACGACGAACTCGATGCCCGGCATTTCCTTCAGTGACCTGACGCTCATCCACACGGAGTATAGGCTCCCTGCCACGGCGGACCTGGTCCAGCCAACAGTCGTTTTCCTGACATGACAATGGAGGCGCGGCCGCCGACGCGCCAATCGAATATCACGCGGATATGCCTTGAAATTCATGGCGTCCGCAACGGCGACCTCATCGGCCACGCGGACTTCCTGCGCAAGCTACCGCGCCTCACCCGCTACGCACTTGCCCGAATGGAGGACGCCGGTCGACGGCGTAGCGTGAGATCGGGGTCGTCCACGGGCAGGATCCTCATGAAGACCGCACCGCTCCTGCGTTGTACCCGCTGGCTCGTCGCCGCCCTGGCGCTGCTCACCCTCGGCGGCTGCGTCATGACCGGCACCGACAACCCCCTGCCGGACTCAACCAGGATCCAGATGCCCGACCTACGCGGCGTCTGGCGAATTCGGGTCCCGAACGAACACCTCACCCCACCACCCCTCCGAATCGTTGGTTCTGATCGTAAGCGGACTTCCTCACGACGTGCGCGGCTGCATGGACGTTCGCGTGGCTGTGTTCGATGGCGACGGCAACGCGTCGGGCTCCTGGAAATCGCGCGATCCCTACGAACCGGATTGGACCTGGTGCGCGCACCGCATCGCCGGGCTCACCATCGTCGAGCAACAACTCACCGACGACACTTCCCGGCCATTGGAGCATTTCATCCTGACGCAGCGCCGCTCCAGCGTCCGCTTCTGCGACATCCATGGCGCGCTGTGGGAGGCCACTCCGGAAGCGGCGCGCCGCGATGACGAAGACGAGGAAGTCATCACCCTCTCGAGCGATGCGCTGGCCGCACTGATCGCCGAGCACGCGGCCGACCTGGAGCGGTACGCCGACCAAGAGTGCGAGGTGAAGCTCACACGCCTGATTCCACGCGTCCCGGAGTAGCGCCGCCCGCGCGACCGCTCCCTCAGGACGAAGGTTGGCAGGTCACGTCGACGATGACGCTGAACCAGTGACGTTGCGCCCGGAACACGCTGGAGATCGTCTCGCCTGGATTGATGCTGCGCGTACTGCGTCGCGGCGTCTGCGGCGATGCGTCGAAGTTGAGCACGCAGCGCACGCGTGTCGATTCGTTGTTCGTCAGCTGGATGCCAGCTCGAACGCTGCGGGACCTGCTCGATCTTGACCTGCAGGTCGTTCAGCGTCGGACGAATCTCGACCGAATAGGTCTGGGCGGACGCGTCGCGGGCGACGAACCCGAGCAGCAGGATGCCGACGATCCCGATGCAACCGCGATGCCGAGGGGCCCGACGTGCCATGAAAGACTTCTCGTAGGTTGAGATCGTCACCCTACGTCACCGTGGCCTCATCGTCGAGCGAAGGCCTGCAGGCAGGCTCGAGCCCGCGGCCGGGCTCGAGACCGGCGCCTCTCAGCCGTCTCAGCCCATCAGGGTGACGATGGTGTCTTTGGCGCTGCCGTCGATCCACAGGACCCTGGCCTTGTTGAGCATCTCAAGGTAGGCGCGATCCTGCAGCAACGTCGCGTTCAGTTGTACCGACTTGTCGACGCTCTCGAAATCATAAGTCCAGTGAATACTGGGCGTGCCGAACACCTCGACACCGAACTTCATGTTCAGAGAATGGGCCTTGTTCAGGTATGCAGTGACTTCAGCAGCGAACTGCACGGCTGCGGGCATGTCTGCCACGTTCTTGACCGTGGCCTTACGTTCAAAGCGGAACATATAGAGTCCCCCGTTCGTCTGTTCGGACGTTGGTAGTCCGGCGACCAGCGGCGTCCTTCGTGGTCTTGCGCGGAGGGCAACCGGCGAGCCGCCGGGTGTTCTCGCCTTGTCCTCCCGAAAGACGCGCCCGCCAATCCGGAGAAATCGCTAGCCGCCCAACGAGAGGTACAGCGCACCGGCGGCACCGTCGTCGAAATCGCCAAGCATCTCGAAAGCCGTGTACGACGGGCGCCTGGAACCCGAGCCGAAGAACGCGAACCAGACCCTGGTGCTGGTCGTCGCACCCTACTCCGTCGTCACGATCGCGAAGGTGCCCGGCGCCTTGTCGAACAGCGTGAAGAAGCGCACCAGGTCGATCTGGCTGCCATCGATCTCGAGGTCGTCGCTGAGCAGGGTGTCCTGGACGCCCGCCGTGCCGGTCATCATCTTGATGAAGATCGGCTTGGTCAGTGTCAGCGTCGCGTTGGCATCGGTCGCGGGGGCCGCCTTCTTGAAGTGCAGCACCGCGTTCTCGATCCACAGCACGTAGGACTCCTCGATGTCGGTCAGTACCAGGTTGACCTTCAGGTTCTTGCCATCGGCGGCGGGGCCGTCCAGCGCGGCCGCCATGGCTTCGAGGAAGCGCTCGATCGGTGTCTGCTGCAGCATGTCGATCACGAAGGAGCGATCGACGCCCTTCTGCGGCGGCCCTTCGCGCAGCTCCATCGCCGCCGTGAGGTAGCTGTTGCGCCAGGTCGCCGCCTCGGCCATGTAGCCCATCTGCTCGTAGGTGCGCGCGAGCAGTTCCTGTGCGCCCTTGTGCTCGGGGGCGCCGAACACCGCATGGTTCAGCAGCTCGGCCGCCCAGCGGTAGTCGCCCTGGTCGTAAGCCGTCTGTGCGGCGGCGACGGCCTTGTCCGCACCGCCGATCAGATCGAGCCAGCGCTGGGCCGATTCCTGCGGCGGCAGCGGGTTGAGGTTGGCGGGGTTGCCGTCGTAGGCGCCGAGATAGAACTGGTAGACGGCCTTGACGTTGTGCCGCAGGTCGCCGTAGTAGCCACGCGCGCCGAAGAAGGACGCCAGCGACGGCGGCAGCTTGACCAGGTCGGCGATCTCGCGCGGCGTGTGGCCGGCGTTGATCAGGCGCACGGTCTGGTCGTGCGTGTACTTGTACACGTCGCGGTGCTTGGTGATGAAGTCGACGATGCGCGCGTTGCCCCACACCGGCCAGTTGTGCTGGCCGAAATAGACCTCGGCGTCGCCCAGGTTGTCGATGGCCTCCTGCAGGTAGGTCGACCATTGCAGCGAGTCGCGCACGTTGGCACCGCGCACCGGGAGCAGGTTGTGCATGGTCTGCGCCAGGTTCTCGGCGCCACCGTAGGCTTTCTTGTCCGGGATCGAGAACGTGAGCTCGGCCGGCGCCTCGGCGCCGGGGACGTTGTGGAACACGAAGCGCACGCCGTCGATCACCAGTTCCTGCTCGGGCGTGGTGATCAGCTGCGTGGGCATCAGCACGCCGATCGCGCCGTAGGCGACGTTCTTGCCCAGGCCCGTGTCGACATTGCCCTTCGGTGAGCGCTCGAGGTTCTTGCCGAACTGGTACATCGAACGCCGCGCCATGGCCGTGCCGACGAGGACGTTCTCGCTGGTCGCCTCCTCGATGAAGCCCGCGGGCGCGACGACCGGGATACTGCGCTGGGCCACCTCCTGCGCCGAGGCGACGCCCAGCGCGCCGCCAAAGTGGTCGACGTGGCTGTGCGTGAAGACGATGCCCGACACCGGCTTGTCGCCCAGGTGCTTGCGCGCGAACGCCAGCGCCGCGGAGGCACTCTCGCGTGCGGTGAGCGGGTCGACGACGATGAAGCCGGTCTTGCCTTCGATCAGCGTCATGTTGGAGATGTCGAAGCCGCGCAGCTGCCAGATGCCGTCGGTGACCTTGAACAGCCCGATCTGCGCATTCAGCACCGCGTGCCGCCACAGGCTCGGGTTGACGGTGGGTGGCGCCTTGCCGTCGACGAACTTGTAGGCATCGAAGTCGATCAGCACCGTCGAGCCATCGGCCGATAGGATCTTGCCCTCTGGGCGCGCGATCAGGCCACGCCTGGCGTCCTCGAAATCCTGTGGGTCGTCGAGCTTGAGTTCGCTCGCCATCTGCTCGTTGGCCTGCAGCGTGGCCGGCATGGCGTCACCGGCGGTGCCGCCGACGCCGGTGTTCTTGCCGCATCCGGCCAACAGGGCCAGCAGCGTGGCAAGGATCAATCTTTGCGATGGGTTCAAGTCTGTCTCCAGAGCGCGCGTTCGCCGCTCAATCCGCGGGACGAATAGCAGCCGCATCCGCCGGCCGCAGTTCCTTGCAGGCATCCGGTTCCACGGTCCACATCGCGTTGGCCACCCGCCACGCGTCGTCGACCTTGACGAAATCGAACTGGTCCACGCCACAGTGACTGGTCTTGCCATCGATCCAGAACTCGTAGGGCGCCCAGACCGCTGCGACGCTGCCGCGGATCAACACCGTCGGCGACCAGTAGCGTTCGCGGTACGTCTGGTTGCTCTTGCGTGCCGGGTCGGTCCAATAGGAATTCGGGCGCCCCACGACCTCCATGCCACCGCCGGTGACCGCGCGCGCTCGATAGGTCATGCCGTCCGGCATCTGCATCGACGCCATCGCGTCGAGATCGTTCGCAGAGATCGCCAGCATGTAGCGATCCAGCGCGGCCAGAACCGCCGCTTCCTCGCCCACCGTGTGCCCGGCTGGACCGGACGCCGCAGGAGTATCTGCGAGCGCGCTGGCGCATGACATGGCCAGCACCATGGCCAAAAGACGTTTGTGCATCGTTCTTCCCCCTGACACGTTATTCGTAGGACCGGCCGCGACCACGCTACCTTGGTTCTCCACCGCTGCCAAACTGCGCGTCGGCAGCGCATTCGCGCCACCGGGCTCTCGGCTTGGTGCAGCCACGCTAAGTAGAACTGGAACTGTCGCGCCGCCACGGCGCAGCGTACAAAGAAGGTGAGCCCCGTGATTTGACCCGCTGGCGGTCGACGACACGGGGTCCGAGTGGGCACAGACCGCAGGTTCGCCGCCTGTTGGCGGTCCCCCGCTCAGCCCTACGCGCAATGTCGCGTGGGGGTGCCTGGCCGGCCGATGCGTTGCGACGCTGTCGCCATCGGCACCAGGGCCTGGAACGTCGGAGCCAGCCGGGCCGAGCGCGCCCAGGCGTCGCTCGGCCTCGTCATTGGGCGCTCGCGAAGGTACCGATTGAACCCGCATCACACCGACGAGATCACGCGCTTTGTTCGCGGCACGCTCGGCTGCCAGTGCCCCGACGACGTCTTTCAATCGATCGTCATTGGACAGGAGCGCACCGTCGAACAACGGCGCGCCATTCACGCGACTCCTGGTCGGCGATCGCCTGCTGATCTACGTCCTACCGACGTCCTCCATCGACGCGACACCCGACACCCTCGCCGCCCTGGCCCGACAAGGTCGGGCCGAGCGTGACGACAAGGGCTACAACCGCTTCCGACTCGTCGTCGCGTCACACGACGCCGCGGCTCAAGCTGCCGCCGCGCGTGCGATCTTCGAGCACGCCGTCGGTGACGACGACAAGATGCACCTGCACCTCGTGGCGAGCGGTGAGATTCCGATGGCCCTCGGAATCGTCTGACTATCGACGCCCGACCCCAGACTCCGAGCGCAGCTTCAATCGCTGCGC
>CAWHEA010000021.1:0-114329 GCA_963828265.1 uncultured Gammaproteobacteria bacterium
AACCAATGGCTCTCATCAAGACCAAACCGACGTCGCCTGTATGCTGCCGCTTCGTCGTAAAGGCCGACCGCTCGCACCTGCACAAGGGCGAGCCGGTGCACGCCCTCACGTCGGCGAAGAAGCGCACGGGCGGCCGCAACAGCACGGGTCGCACACCACGGGCGCCACAAGGGCGGCGGTCATGCCAAGCGGCGCTATCGCGTCGTCGACTTCTGCGTAACAAGGACGGCGTGCCGGGCAAGGTCGAGCATCTCGAGTACGACCCGAACCGCAACGCCCACCTGGCCCTCGTGCTCTACGCGGACGGCGAGCGCCGCTACATCCTCGCCCCGAAGGGCGTGGGTGCGGGCGATGCGATCGTCTCGGGCGTCGACGCGCCGATCAAGTCGGGCAACGCGCTGCCGCTGCGCAACATCCCGATCGGCTCGATCGTGCACAACGTCGAGCTGAAGCCCGGCCGTGGCGGCCAGCTCGGCCGCAGCGCCGGCGCCTCGGTGCAGCTGGTCGCGCGCGAAGGCCTCTACGCGACGATCCGCCTGCGCTCGACCGAGATGCGCAAGGTGCACGTGGACTGCCGCGCCACCATCGGCGAAGTCGGCAACGAAGAAAACAACCTGATCGTCTACGGCAAGGCCGGCGCGAAGCGCTGGCGCGGCATCCGTCCGACGGTCCGCGGCGTGGTCATGAACCCCGTCGACCATCCGCACGGCGGTGGTGAGGGCAAGTCCGGCCAGGGCAACCCGCACCCGGTTTCGCCGTGGGGCTGGAAGACGAAGGGCAAGAAGACCCGCACCAACAAGCGCACGTCCGGACTCATCATCCGGCGCCGTAACTGAGCCTGAGAGGAGCTGCCAGTGCCCCGTTCAGTCAAGAAAGGCCCGTTCATCGACGCCCACCTCGCCAAGAAGGTGGCTGTCGCTGCGGAGAAGAACGATCGCCGACCGATCAAGACGTGGTCGCGCCGTTCCATGGTCCTCCCGGACATGGTCGGCCTGACGATCGGCGTCCATAACGGTAAGCAGCACATTCCGGTGCTGATCTCCGAGAACATGGTCGGCCACAAGCTGGGCGAGTTCGCCCCGACGCGCACCTTCAGGGGCCACTCGGGCGACAGAAAGGCGTCCTCGGAGTAAGCCATGCAAGTTGCAGCAAAACTCAAGTACGCGCGCATCTCGGCGCAGAAGTGCCGCCTGGTCGCGGACATGGTCCGCGGCAAGCCCGTGGGCCTGGCGCTCTCGACGTTGCGCTTCACGCCGAAGAAGGGCGCCGACCTGGTCCGCAAGGTGCTGGAGTCCGCGATCGCCAATGCCGAGAACAACCACAACGCGGACATCGACGCGCTGAAGGTCGACCTCATCTACATCGACGAGGCTCCGAGCCTGAAGCGGTTCCATGCGCGCGCCAAGGGCCGCGGCAACCGCATCGTCAAGCGCAACAGCCACATCACGATCCTCGTCGGCGACGGCCGCAAGGACTGAGGGAGCCAGAGCTCATGGGTCAGAAGGTCAATCCGGTCGGCATTCGCCTCGGCATCACGCGCGACTGGACGTCTCGGTGGTACGCGAACAAGCGCACGTTCCCGACTTACATCCTGCAGGACTGGCAGGTCCGCGACTTCCTCAAGAAGAAGCTGTCGGAAGCCTCGGTGAGCCGCATTCACATCGAACGCGCCGCTCGCAAGGCCAACATCACGATCCACACGGCCCGCCCGGGCGTGGTGATCGGCAAGAAGGGCGAGGACATCGAGCGCCTGCGCCAGGAAGTCGCGAAGCTGATGAAGATGGGCTTCAACGACGTCCGCCTCAACATCGCCGAGATCCGCAAGCCGGAACTCGACGCGCAGCTCGTGGCCGAGGGCATCGCCCAGCAGGTCGAGCGTCGCGTGATGTTCCGCCGCGCCATGAAGCGCGCGGTGATGAACACGATGCGCAGCGGTGCGCTCGGCGTGAAGGTGCGCCTGTCGGGCCGCCTGAACGGTTCGGAAATCGCGCGCACGGAGTGGACCCGCGAGGGCCGCATCCCGCTGCACACGTTCCGCGCCGACATCGACTACGGCACGGCCGAAGCCCGCACGACGTACGGCGTCATCGGCGTGAAGGTCTGGATTTTCAAGGGCGAAGTTTTCGACCAGCCGGTGCCGATGGGCGCCGAAGTCGAGGCGAGCCCTGCCGCGGAGCACACGGCCTGAGGCCCCGAGCCTTAGAGCCGATGCTACGGACGGAGTGACAACGCCATGATGCAACCCAAGCGAACCAAGTATCGCAAGCAGTTCAAGGGCCGCAACGCGGGCCTCGCCCATCGCGGGTCGAGCGTCGCGTTCGGCGACTACGGGCTGAAGGCGACGAGCCGCGCCCGCATGACTGCGCGCGAGATCGAAGCCGCCCGTCGCGCGATGACGCGCTACGTGAAGCGCGGCGGCCAGGTGTGGATCCGGGTGTTCCCGGACGTGCCGGTCAGCAAGAAGCCCCTCGAAGTCCGCATGGGCTCCGGCAAGGGCAACGTCGAGTACTACGTCGCGCGCGTGCAGCCCGGCAAGGTGCTCTTCGAGATGGAAGGCGTGACCGAGGAAATCGCGCGCGAGGCGTTCCGCCTTGCCGCGAGCAAGCTCTCGGTCGAGACGATGTTCGTCAAGCGACAGGTGCGCTGATGAAGGCGAAAGAACTTCGGGTCAAGGGCGCCGCGGAACTGCACGAGGAACTCCTCAAGCTGCGCCGCGAGCAGTTCAACCTGCGCATGGCGCAGGCGTCTGGCCAGGCTGCCAAGCCCGACCAGGCCGGCAAGGTGCGCCGCAACATCGCGCGCGTGAAGACGGTGCAGGGCGAACAGTCCCGCGCCAACAGGAGCAAGTGATGAGCGAGCAGCAGCAGGCCCAGTCGCAGGCGCCGACGAGCGAAGCCGGTGCCCAGCACACGCTGACGGGCACGGTCGTCAGCACCAAGATGACCAAGACCATCGCGGTCACGGTCGAGCGTCTCGTCAAGCACGGGCGTTACAGCAAGTTCATCCGTCGCACCACCAAGCTCCTCGCGCATGACGAGAATTCGGAGTGCAAGGAAGGCGACGTCGTCGACATCGCCGAATGCCGCCGCCTCTCGGCCCGCAAGGCCTGGAAGGTCGTGCGCGTCGTCAAGCGCGCCGGCACCGTCTGAGCTGAAGCAGAAGGACTACTGAAATGATCCAGATGCGAACAATGCTCGCGGCCGCCGACAACAGCGGCGCCAAGCGGCTCATGTGCATCAAGGTGCTCGGCGGCTCCAAGCGCCGTTATGCCACCGTGGGCGACGTGATCAAGGTGAGCGTCAAGGACGCCATCCCGCGCGGCAAGGTCAAGAAGGGCGAGGTCTACGACGCCGTGGTGGTCCGCACCGCGTTCGGCGTGCGCCGCCCCGATGGTTCGCTGATCCGCTTCGACGGCAATGCCGCCGTGCTGCTCACGAACAAGCTCGAGCCGATCGGCACCCGTATCTTCGGACCGGTCACACGCGAGCTGCGCACGACGCAGTTCATGAAGATCATCTCGCTCGCGCCCGAAGTGCTGTAAGCACGGCGCGCGCAAGGTTCGAGGACAAAGGGTATGAACAAGATCCGCAAGGGCGACGAAGTAGTCGTCATCACCGGCCGCGACAAGGGCCGGCGCGGCACCGTCATCCGCGTGCTGGGTGAAAAGGTGCTGGTCGAGAACGTGAACATGGTCAAGCGCCATACGCGTCCCAATCCGCAGAAGGGCACGCAGGGCGGCATCGTCGAGAAGGAGGCCTACCTCCACCTCTCGAACGTGCAGCTCTGGAACCCGGTTGCGAAGAAGGGTGACCGCGTGGGAATCCGCACGCTCGCCGACGGACGTCGGGTGCGTTTCTTCAAGTCCAACGACGAAGTCGTGGACGCCTGAATCGAGGTCGGATGAGATGGCAAGGCTGCAGAAAGTTTACCGGGACGAGATCGTCGCCAAGCTCATGACGAGCCTGGCGGTGACGAATCCCATGCAGGTGCCGAAGATCACCAAGATCTCGGTGAACATGGGCGTGGGCGAGGCCGTTGCCGACAAGAAGGCAATGGACGGCGCCGTGAGCGACCTGACGGCGCTGACCGGCCAGAAGCCGGTGGTGACGAAGTCGCGCAAGGCGATCGCGGCGTTCAAGCTGCGCCAGGGCGTGCCGGTCGGCGCGCGCGTGACGCTGCGCGGCGCCCGCATGTACGAGTTCCTCGACCGCCTGATCAACGTGGCCATGCCGCGCATCCGCGACTTCCGCGGCGTGTCGGCCCGCTCGTTCGACGGCCGCGGCAATTACTCGTTCGGCGTCAAGGAACAGATCATCTTCCCGGAAATCGCCTACGACCAGGTCGACGCGATCCGCGGGATGGACATCACGATTACGACGACGGCACGCGACGACCGGGAAGGTAAGGCGCTGCTTGAATCCTTCAACTTCCCGTTCCGCAAGTAGGACAGGAAAAATGGCGAAGACCAGCATGATCATGCGCGAGAAGCGCCGCGAGAAGCTCGTGAAGCAGCACGCTGCCAAGCGGGCCCAGCTCAAGGAAGCTATCCGCAGCCCGAAGTCCACGGATGCCGAGCGGGAAGAGGCGCAGCGCAAGCTGAATGCCATGCCGCGCGACTCCAGCGCCTCACGGGTGCGCAACCGCTGCGCGATCACGGGCCGCTCCCGCGGCGTCTACCGTAAGTTCGGCCTCGGGCGGCAGAAGCTGCGCGAAGCGACGATGCGCGGTGACATCCCGGGCCTCGGCAAGGCCAGCTGGTAAGCCGGGTACTGGAGTAACAGCATGAGCATGTCGGATCCCATCGCGGACTTCCTCACCCGCATTCGCAACGGTCAGCTCTCGGGCAAGCCTGAGATCGCCGCGCCGTCGTCGCGAGTCAAGTTGGCACTGGCCAAGGTGTTGAAGGACGAAGGTTACATTGAAGACTTCGCCATCGACGGCGATGCCAAGAAGCCGACCGTCAAGGTGCGCCTGAAGTATTACCAGGGCCGCCCGGTCATCGAACGCATCGAGCGCGTCAGCCGCCCCGGCCTGCGCATCTACAAGGCGAAGGACGAGTTGCCGAAGATTCTCGGCGGCATGGGCGTGGCGATCATCTCGACCTCCAAGGGCGTGATGACCGACCGTGAAGCCCGCGCCGGCGGACACGGCGGCGAAGTGCTCTGCATCGTGTCGTAAGGCACGGCGCAAGAAACAGGACCAAGACCATGTCACGAGTTGCAAAAAGGCCGGTTACGTTGCCCAAGGGCGTGACCCACGCGGTCGACGGCAGCACCGTCACCGTCAAGGGCGCCAAGGGCGCGCTCAAGCTGCCGCTGCGTCCGGGCCTGAGCCTGGTGCAGGAAGGCAATGACATCCGCATCGAGATCGCGGAGCGCAACAAGGAGTCGCTGATGCACGCCGGCTCGCTCCGTTCGCACCTCGCGAACGTGATCCAGGGCGTGTCGCAGGGCTACGAGAAGAAGCTCGAACTCGTCGGCGTCGGCTACCGTGCCGCCTCCGCGGGCAAGAAGCTGAACCTGACGCTCGGCTTTTCGCATCCCGTCGAATACGACGTGCCGGAAGGCATCACGATCGAGACGCCGACGCAGACGGAAATCCTCGTGAAGGGCGCGGACAAGCAGCAGGTTGGCCAGGTGGCTGCGGAAATCCGCGCCTACCGTCCCCCCGAGCCTTACAAGGGCAAGGGCGTTCGTTATTCCGGTGAGCGTATCGAGCTCAAGGAAACGAAGAAGAAGTAATGGGTGCCGCGATGGAAAAGAAAGTCAGTCGTCTGAAGAGAGCCCGCCGCAGTCGCGCGAAGATCCTGGAGCTTCGCGCCACCCGCTTGAGCGTGCACCGCACCGCGCAGCACATCTACGCGCAGATTTTCGACCCCGAGTCGAAGGTCATCGTGTCTGCGTCGACCTTGCAGAAGGACGTCGCCGAGGGCCTCAAGGGCACCGGCAACATCGAGGCGGCCAAGGCCGTCGGCAAGGCGATCGCCGAGCGTGCCAAGGCCAAGGGCGTGACCCAGGTTGCCTTCGACCGTTCGGGCTTCAAGTATCACGGGCGCATCAAGGCGCTCGCCGAAGCCGCGCGCGAAGCCGGCCTCGAGTTCTGAGCCGCACAAGGTTCCAGGAGCAGTAATGGCTAGAATCGAAAAAATGGCGGCGTCGGACGAGTTCATCGAAAAGCTGGTGACCGTCAACCGCGTGTCCAAGACCGTGAAGGGCGGCAAGCAGTTCGGCTTCACCGCGCTCACCGTGGTGGGCGACGGCAACGGCCGCGTCGGCTTCGGTTACGGCAAGGCGCGTGAAGTGCCGGTCGCGATCCAGAAGGCGATGCAGCAGGCCCGCAAGAACCTCGTCAACGTGCCGCTGCGCAATTCGACGCTGCACTTCGCGGTCGTCGGCAAGCACGGCACCTCGAAGGTGTACATGCAGCCGGCCTCCGACGGTACGGGCGTCATCGCGGGCGGCAGCATGCGCGCGGTGTTCGAGTGCGCCGGCGTGCGCAACGTGCTCGCGAAGTCGTACGGCTCGCGCAACCCGATCAACGTCGTGCGCGCAACGATGAAGGCCCTGACCGGCATGCCGGCTCCGGAGCGCATCGCGGCCAAGCGCGGCAAGACCATTGCCGAAATCACGGGCTGATATCGCCATGGCAACGAAGAAAGACACCACGGCCAAGACGGCGGCGAAGAGCGTCGCCAAGAACGTCAAAGTCACGCTCGTGAAGAGCCCCTTTGGCCAGATTCACCGTCACCGTGCCACCGTGCGCGGCCTCGGTCTGCGCCGCATGAACCAGACGGTCGTCGTCGCCGACACCCCTGAGATCCGCGGCATGCTCAACGCGTCGCGGCACCTGCTCCGCGTCGAAGAGGCGTGATCAGATCATGAAGCTCAACACCATCAGCCCGGCACCGGGCAGCAAGAAGACGCGCACCCGCGTCGGTCGCGGCGCTTCCGCCGGCCAGGGCAAGACCTGCGGCCGCGGCGTCAAGGGCCAGCGCGCCCGCAAGGGCGGCTATCACAAGGTCGGCTTCGAAGGCGGCCAGATGCCGCTGCAGCGCCGCTTGCCGAAGATCGGTTTCCGTTCGGCGCTCGGCCGCCGCACGGCCGAAGTTCGCCTGAGCGAGTTGCACAAGATCGAAGGCGGCAACATCGACCTCGCGATCCTGAAGAGCGCGAACCTGGTCCCGGCGAACACGCTGCAGGCCAAGATCGTGCTGTCGGGCGAAGTGAAGTCGGCGTTCACGGTGTCCGGCGTCGGCGTCACGAAGGGCGCCCGCGAGGCCATCGAGAAGGCCGGCGGCAAGGTCGTCGAGGCGTCGGCCTGAGCCCCGGCTCAGGTCTACTCACCACGCAAGCGTAAGGATCAGCAGTGGCCAACCAGTCCAACAACCCAGTCGCAGCCCTTGGCGAAGCGACTCGGTTGACCGAACTCAGGAACAGGTTTCTGTTCCTGATCGGCGGCCTGATCGTCTATCGCATCGGCACGTTCATTCCCGTGCCGGGCATCGACCCGGTCGCACTCGCGCGTTTCTTCCAGGACCAGCAGGGCACGATCCTGAGCATGTTCAACATGTTCTCGGGCGGCGCGCTGCAGCGTCTGTCGATCCTCGCGCTCGGCGTCATGCCGTACATCTCGGCCTCGATCATCGTGCAGATGATGGCCGTGGTCGTGCCGCAGCTGCAGGCGCTGCGCAAGGAAGGCGAGGCGGGCCGCCGCAAGCTGACCAACTACACGCGCTGGGGCACGGTGGGTCTCGCGGTGTTCCAGGGTGCGGGCGCGGCCGTCGCGTTCCAGAACCAGGGCGTCGTGATCAATCCCGGCTTCCAGTTCGTGTTCCTCGCCACGGCGACGCTCACGGCCGGCACCATGTTCCTGATGTGGCTCGGTGAGCAGATCACGGAGCGCGGCCTCGGCAACGGCATCTCGATGATCATCCTTGCGGGTATCGTCGCGGGCCTGCCGGCTGCCATCGGCGGCACGCTCGAACTCGTCCGCAACGGCGAAATCAACCCGGCGCTGGCGCTGATCCTCGTGATCATGGTGGCGGCCGTCACGTACTTCGTCGTGTTCGTCGAGCGCGGCCAGCGCCGCATCCCGGTCAATTACGCCAAGCGCCAGCAGGGCCGCCGCGTGTTTGCCGGCACGTCGACGCACCTGCCGTTCAAGCTCAACATGTCGGGCGTGATCCCGCCGATCTTCGCCTCGAGCCTGCTGCTCTTCCCGGCGACGATCGCGAGCTGGTTCGGCACCAGCGAGAACATGGGCTGGCTGCAGAACGTGGCCGCGAGCCTCGGCATCGGCCAGCCGGTGCACATGGTCATCTACGCGTCGCTGATCATCTTCTTCTGCTTCTTCTACACCGCGCTGGTCTTCAACTCGCGCGAGACGGCAGAGAACCTGAAGAAGTCCGGCGCGTTCATTCCCGGGATCCGTCCGGGCCAGCAGACGGCCGAGTACATCGACAAGGTCCTGACCCGGCTGACGGTCTGGGGCGCCCTGTACGTGGCCCTGGTCTGCCTGCTGCCAGAGATCCTGATTTCCCAGTTCCGGGTGCCGTTCTACTTCGGCGGCACCTCGCTCATGATCATCGTCGTGGTGATCATGGACTTCATGGCCCAGCTGCAGGCGCACCTCATGTCGCACCAGTACGAGGGGCTCATGAAGAAGGCCAACCTGCGCGGCTACGGCCGGCCCGGCCAGGTGCGCTGAGCGCCCCCGGCTGTTTTGGAGAGAGATTCATGAAAGTTCGTCCCTCGGTGAAGCGTATCTGCAAGAACTGCAAAGTGGTTCGGCGTCGCGGCGTGGTCTACGTGATCTGCAGCAGCGACAAGCGCCACAAGCAGCGACAGGGCTGATGGCCCGGTCCTTGCATTGAGCAACACTGGTTTTTCTGATATTATTCCGCGCTTTTCGCGCCCCGGAGTGAGCCTAAAATGGCCCGTATAGCCGGCATTAACATCCCGATGAACAAGCACGTCTGCATCGGGCTGACTGCAATCTTCGGCGTTGGTCGCACCCAGGCGCTGGCCGCCTGCGAGGCAGCTGGCGTCAAGACCGACACCAAAGTGAAGGACCTGACCGAAGCCGAGGTCACCGCGCTGCGCTCGGCGATCGCGAAGCTTCCGGTCGAAGGCGACCTTCGCCGTGAAGTGTCGATGAACATCAAGCGCCTCATGGACCTCGGTTCCTACCGTGGCATGCGGCACCGCAAGGGCCTGCCGATGCGGGGACAGCGCACGCGCACCAATGCGCGCACGCGCAAGGGTCCGCGCAAGGCGGCGGTCAAGCTGAACGCACCTCCGGGCAAGGCGTAATACGCCCCCACCCGGTCGATCACTTAAGGTTGTACTCGAATGGCTGACGACAAGAAGTCCGCAGGCAAGCCCCGCAAGAAGATCAAGCGCGTCGTTACCGACGCGGTTGCTCACGTGCATGCCTCGTTCAACAACACGATCATCACGATCACGGACCGCCAGGGCAACACGTTGTCCTGGGCGACTTCGGGCGGCTGCGGTTTCCGCGGTTCGCGCAAGAGCACGCCGTTCGCAGCGCAGGTCGCCGCCGAAAAGGCTGGCGTCGCCGCGCAGGAATACGGTGTCCGCACCGTCGACGTGAAGGTCCGGGGCCCTGGCCCGGGTCGCGAGTCCGCCGTGCGCGCGCTGAACGCCGCCGGCCTGAAAGTCACCAGCATCGAGGACGTGACGCCGATCCCGCACAACGGGTGCCGTCCGCCCAAGAAGCGTCGCGTTTGACGCGCCGCTGCCGAGGATAAGAGAACATGGCAAGGTATCTTGGCCCCAAGTGCAAGCTCTCGCGTCGCGAGGGCACCGACCTTTTCCTGAAGAGCGGCGTCAAGTCGCTCGAGTCGAAGTGCAAGCTCGAAGTGCCGCCGGGCGGCATCAAGGGCGAGCGCCGCGCGCGCGTGTCGGGCTACGGCCTGCAGCTGCGCGAGAAGCAGAAGCTGCGCCGCATGTACGGCGTGCTCGAGCGCCAGTTCCGCGGCTACTACCAGCAGGCGGCCGGCCGTCCGGGCGCCACGGGCGAAACGCTGCTGCAGATCCTGGAGTCGCGCCTCGACAACGTCGTCTACCGCATGGGTTTCGCCGCCACGCGCTCGCGAAGCGCGCCAGCTGGTGAGCCACGGTGCGATCGTCGTGAATGGCTCGCGCCTCAACATCCCGTCGTACCAGTGCAAGGCCGGCGTCGTCGTCGGCCTTTGCGAGAAAGCGCAGAAGCAGGCGCGTGTCGCGCAGGCCCTGCAGATCCGTGCCCAGACCGGCTTCCCGGACTGGGTCGAGGTCGACGAGAAGAAGTTCTCGGGTGTCCTGAAGTCGTTGCCCGAGCGTGGCGACATCCTGCCGGACATCAACGAAAGCCTCGTCGTCGAGTTGTACTCCAAGTAACCATCCGGCCCGGTCGAACCGGGCCTGCTAAGGCAAGGGCACTTCAAATGCAGTCAGCCGTTGCGGAATTCCTCCGTCCGCGCGTGGTGAAGGTGACTCCGACGTCACCGCGTCACGCCAAGATCGTCATCGAGCCGTTCGAGCGTGGCTTCGGCCACACGCTCGGCAACGCGCTGCGGCGCGTGCTGCTGTCGTCGATGCCGGGCAGCGCGATCACCGAAGTCGAGATCGATGGCGTGCTCCACGAGTACACCAGCATCGAAGGCGTGCAGGAAGACGTCGTCGACATCCTGCTGAACCTCAAGCTCGTCGCGATCCGCCTGAACGCGCGCGACGAGTCGGAGCTGCGCCTCTCGAAGAAGGGCCCGGGCCCGGTGCGCGCGGGCGACATCCAGGCCGACCACGACGTCGAGATCCTGAACCCCGAGCTCGTGATCGCCAACCTGACCAAGGCCGGCGAACTGAACATGACGCTCAAGGTCGAGAAGGGCCGCGGCTACCGCCCGGCACTGCCAGCGCCTCGCGTTCGAGGAAGCCAGCCGTCCGATCGGCCGCCTGCTGCTCGACGCGTCGTTCAGCCCGATCCGCAAGGTCACCTACAACGTCGAAGCGGCGCGCGTCGAACAGCGCACCGACCTCGACAAGCTGATCATCGACATCGAGACCAACGGCACGATCGACGCTGAAGAAGCGATCCGCCGCGCCGGCTCGATCCTGAAGGACCAGCTGTCGGTGTTCGTCGACCTGCAGGGCCAGGACGAAGAGAAGTCGCGCCCGGCCGACCATCACTTCGACCCGCTGCTGCTGCGTCCCGTCGACGAGCTGGAGCTCACCGTCCGCAGTGCGAACTGCCTCAAGGCGGAGAACATCCACTACATCGGCGACCTCGTGCAGAAGACCGAAGTCGAGCTGCTGCGCACGCCGAACCTCGGCAAGAAGTCGCTCACCGAGATCAAGGAAGTGCTGGAAAGCCACGGCCTCTCGCTCGGCATGCGCCTCGACAACTGGCCGCCCTCGGGCCTGAAGCGCGACGACGAGCGCGACGTCCTTTAAGCAGTGATTAGTGACTAGTGATCAGTGACTAGTCGGAAAAGAGATTAAGAAATGCGACACGGACTTACCGGGCGGCAGTTGAGCCGCAATGCGACGCACCGCTCCGCGATGCTGCGCAACATGGCGGCCTCGCTGCTGCGTCACGAGACCATCAAGACGACGGTCCCGAAGGCGAAGGAACTGCGCCGTTTCGTCGAGCCGCTCATCACGCTCGGCAAGAAGGACAGCGCAGCGAACCGTCGCCTCGCGTTCTCGCGCCTGCGCGACGCGGAAGTCGTGACCAAGCTGTTCGCCGAACTGGGCCCGCGCTTCGCGGCGCGCCCGGGCGGCTACACGCGCATCCTGCACATGGCCGCCCGCGCCGGCGACAACGCCGACATGGCGCTGATGGCCCTGGTCGATCGCGCTGCTCCGGCTGTCGAAGCCCCGGCTGCTGACGAAGGCGAGAAGAAGCCGAAGGCCCGCAAGAAGAAGACGGCCGACGCTGCCCCTGCTGCGGAAGCCGCAGCGGGCGACGAGCCGGCCAAGAAGCCGCGTGCGCCGCGCAAGAAGAAGGCCGCCGAGGCCTGATCGATCTGACAGTTGCCGCGGTTCGTTCGGTTCAGCTGGAACCGTGATGCCGCGAGAAAGACGAAGCCGGACCCGTGTCCGGCTTCTCTTTTTCTGCGTCCTCCAATACCGTGCACCTCGATCCACCAGACAACAACGGAGCGCCCAGCACATGAGCATCGTCACTGAATTCAAGGAATTTGCCATGAAGGGCAACGTGCTCGACATGGCGGTCGGCGTCGTGATCGGTGGCGCGTTCGGCAAGATCGTCTCGTCGCTGGTGGGCGACGTCATCACGCCGATGATCGGCAAGGCCGTCGGCGGCGTGAACTTCAAGGACCTGGCGATCAGCCTCGGCACGGATCCGGCCGGCGCGCCGATCCTCGTGAAGTACGGCATGTTCCTGCAGAACATCTTCGACTTCGTGATCATCGCGGCGGCGATCTTCATGGCGGTCAAGGCGATCAACAAGCTGAAGACGCCGCCGCCGCCCGCTGCGGATCCGGCGCCGGCCCCGGACGTGGTGCTGCTCGGCGAGATTCGCGACCTGCTGAAGAAGCAGTAGTCGCATGCACCTCTCCCGCGCGGCGGGAGAGGTCGCCCGACGAGTGCGGGTGGCGGGCTGCGGTGATGCGACGGCACGCCGGGAGGAGATGACCTCCGCTGCGCACCGGGGTCTCCCGCGCATCGTGAATCGCGCGGAGGAACCGCACGATTCACGGCGAACCTTGCTCGAGCGGGCGCGAGGCGATGGTGCCAGCGGATCAACAGAATCGTGCGGTGCCGCCTCGCACCTGCGCTCGAGCTGCGGCGTCCGACACGGCGCGCAGCGGAGGTCATCTCCTCCCGGCGCGCCGAACAACCGCCACCAGACCCGACCGGCCTTCAGCCCGAACTCTCCCACCCGCGGCGGGAGAGCAGTGCAGACCGCTACGCGATCTTCTTGAACGCATCCCGCGTGAGGTTCTCCGGCGCGCCCCAGGCCGTGCACGCGACGTCGTCCTCGATGCGGATGCCGCCATACGGTTTCAGGCGCCGCACGACGTCCCAGGCGATGTAACGCCCGAGACCGTTCGCCTGCGCCTCGTCGAGCAGCAGGTCGATGAAGTACAGGCCCGGTTCGATCGTCACCACGAAGCCCGGTTCGAGCCGGCGCGTGAGGCGCAGGTAACGGTGCCCGGCCGGTCGCGGAATCTCGCTGCGACCCGAATCGTCCGCGGCGACGCCCGCCACGTCGTGCACCTGGATGCCGAGCAGGTGACCGATGCCGTGCGGGAAGAACACGCCCGACACGCCGTTTTCGGCGGCCTCCTCGGCCGTGCATCCCGTGACGACACCCGCCTGCACCAGCGCACCGGCGATCAGGCGATGGGCGAGGAGGTGAATCTCGCGGTAGTCGACCCCGGGTCGAACGGCGGCGCAGAGCTCGAGCTGCAGCTTCTCCATCGCAGCCATCAGTTCGAGGAACGTCGGATCGGTGCCAGCCGCATCCGCGACGTGCGTGCGGGTGATGTCGCTCGCATAGCCGCGGAACTGCGCACCCGCGTCGATCAGGAACGTCGGACGCGGGACGTCGCGCCGGCGGCCCAGCGTCGTGTAGTGCAGGATCGCCGCACCCTCGCCATACGCGATGATGTTGCCGTACGGCAGCTCCTGCTCGCGCAGCCCGACGGCCGAGCAGTAGGCCTGGTGCACCTCGAATTCCGACGCGCCCGCGCGGTACGCCGCGGCGGCCGCGACGTGGCCGATCGCGCCGAGCCGTGATGCCTCGCGCATGCACGCGAGCTCGTACGGCGTCTTGGCCGCGCGGTGGTAATGGAGATACGCCAGCAGACCGGCTGGATTCGTCGCGCTGAAGCCCCATTCGGCGAACTCGGCGGGCGGCTCGCCAATGAAGGCCATGCGGCGGTTGCCGGCATCGAGCAGCGCCCGCGCATCCGCGGGCTCGCGGATCACCGTGACGTCGAATTCGCGGGTCCAGGCTGCGGTCGGCACCGTCGGCGGCTTGTGCCAGTAATCGGCGGGCTGGTGAAACACCAGCTGCGGCCGGCGGCCCGGCAGGTAGCGGACGAAGCAGTCCGGCGCTTCCTGCAGGGGTGCCCAGTGCAGGAAATGCGGGTTCGCCTTGAACGCCGGGCCGTGGTCATCGAGGAAATGCAGGCCGGGACGGCCCGAATACACGACCAGGCCGTCGTAGCCCTCGCGTTCGAGGGCGCGGTCGGCAAGCGCCTGCACGTGCTGCAGGTGGGCAGGAAACAACTGGTCGATGGCATCCGTCATGGTTTGGGCCCCAGGGTCAGGAACCCACGATCATAGGAGAACCGCGGCCTGCCGGGCGGTCTGTTGCGCGTACCGACCGGCCGTGCTGTCGCCAGATAGAGACAGTTTGTCTGGTTCCGTTTGCAGACCGGGGTCCTAGAATCCCTTCCGCGCATCAAGCAGGCCTGCCGCAGGGTCGGTCCGCCGAAGGTGCAAGGTGTTCGACATCAACAGACTGCAAAATTTTGGGGTATTTATTCAATGAACGCGAAGATCGCTCTCGCCGCCGCCCTCGCCGCCCTGGCCCTCGCCGGCTGCGCCAAGAAGGAAGAAGCCGTCGAAGCCACGCAGGAAGCCGCTGCTGACGCCGCCGCTGCCGCTGGCGAGGCTGCTGACGCCGCCACGGACGCCGCCGCTGCTGCGACGGACGCCGCCGCCGCCGCTGGCGACGCCGCCGTTGACGCCACTGCCGCCGCCGCTGGCGACGCCGCTGCCGCCGCTGGCGACGCCGCTGCCGCTGCTGGCGACGCCGCTGCTGCTGCCGGCGAAGCCGCGCAGGACGCCGGCCAGGCCGTGCAGGAAGCGACCAAGTAATTGGCGCTGACTGTTCGTTGGCCCGCTGAGGGCTGACGAAAAGATGGGGCGGATCCCGGCTGGGGTCCGCTCCATTCTCGTTGCAGGAGACCAGCCCCGGCGCCCCAGCGGCCCGGTGATCGAGATACCCGCTGGAGGCGGGTCGAGCAGTGCCTGTAACGGTACGTGACGCTCGCAACTCTTCTCAGGACCGCGAATGGATTCGCGCGGTCTACCGTGACTATCTGTCCGAACTTTCGTCCTCCAAGACCGGACTCTTCCCGGCGCTTGGCGAGTGGGACGCGCGCGAAAGCGAGTTCCTGGCCGGATGGTTCGCCGATCCCGCCGCCAACCCTTTCGTGATTCTCGCCGAAGGCCACCGCGCCGGGTTCGCCCTCGTGTCGCGTCCGCCCGCGTTTCCGCGCACCTCGGTCAACTATCGGATGTCCGAGTTCTTCATCGTGAGCGCTGCGCGTCGTCGCGGCGTCGGCGCGTTTGCCGCGTCGCTGCTGTTCAACCGCTTTTCCGGCGACTGGGAAGTGCTCGAGGACGAGCACAATCGTCCGGCGCTGCAGTTCTGGCGCCGTGTCATCGCGCGCCAGACAGCGGGTCGCTTCTCGGAGTCGCGCGACGGCGGGGAAGTGCGCCATCGCTTCCGCACCGAAGCGCATCCTTCGGTGCGCGGCGCGAGCTGATCCTCGTCACCCCTCCCGCGTTGCGGGAGAGGTCGGCCAGCGGCCGGGTGAGGCCACGCTGCAGGCCCGCTGGACGGGATCCGGTCTTCCTCGGCGCTCCGGGGTCTCACGCGCATCGTGAATCGCGCGGAGGACACCGCACGATTCACGGCGAGCCTTGCTCGAACGGGCGCGAGGCGATGGTGTCAGCGAAGCAGCAGAACCCGCGGTGCCGCCTCGCACCTGCGTTCGAGCGGCGGCGTTCGACACGGAGCGCCGAGGAAGACCGGATCCCGTCCAGCGGGCCCACGCCGCTGCTCCCACATTGGCACTTTGTCTGACCCTCCAAAGCGGGAGAGGCGACGCGATTCAGCGCAGCACGCGGGCCAGGTACTCGCCGGTGTGCGACGCAGGCGTAGCCGCCACCTGTTCGGGCGTGCCCTCGACGACCAGCGAGCCGCCGCCGTCGCCGCCCTCCGGTCCCATGTCGACGATCCAGTCCGCCGTCTTGATCACGTCGAGGTTGTGCTCGATGACGACGATCGTGTTGCCGTCGTCGCGCAGCCGGTGCAGCACGCCGAGCAGCTGCTCGATGTCGTGGAAGTGCAGGCCCGTGGTCGGCTCGTCCAGGATGTAGAGCGTGCGGCCGGTGGCGCGCTTCGCGAGTTCGCGCGCGAGCTTGATGCGCTGCGCCTCGCCGCCCGAAAGCGTCGTCGCGTTCTGTCCGAGCCGCACGTACGACAGCCCCACGTCGAGCAGCGTCTGCAGCTTGCCGGCGAGTGCCGGGACGTTGCGGAAGAACACCGCGGCGTCCTCGATCGTCATGTCGAGCACGTCGTGGATGTTGCGGCCCTTGTAGCGGATCTCGAGCGTCTCGCGGTTGTAGCGCATGCCGCGGCAGGCATCGCACGTCACGTACGCGTCCGGCAGGAAATGCATCTCCACGCGGATCAGGCCGTCGCCCTCGCAGGCTTCGCAGCGGCCGCCACGCACGTTGAAACTGAAGCGGCCCGGGTCGTAACCGCGCGCGCGGGCTTCGGGCACTTCGGCGAACAGTTCGCGCACGGGACCGAAGATGCCCGTGTAGGTCGCAGGGTTCGAACGCGGAGTGCGGCCGATCGGGCTCTGGTCGATGTCGATCACGCGGTCGATCTGCGCGAGCCCTTCGATCGCGCGACAGGGCGCCGCTTCCCCGCCCGAATCCGTCAGCGCGCCCGCGGCGTGGCGATACAGCGTGTCGATGACCAGCGTCGACTTGCCCGACCCCGAGACGCCGGTGACGCACGTCATCAGTCCGATCGGGAACGTCGCGGTGACGCCGCGCAGGTTGTTGCCCGTGGCTTCGACGATGCGCAGCACCTTGCCGGGTTGCGCCACGCGGCGCACTTGCGGGTACGCGATGCGGCGCCGGCCGCTCAGGAAAGCGCCCGTCAACGAGTCCGGATTGTCGGCGACGGCTTGCGGCGTGCCCTGCGCAACGATGATGCCCGCCGTGCGTACCCGCGCCAGGCCCGAGGTCGACGACGTAGTCCGCCTGCCGGATCGCGTCCTCGTCGTGCTCGACGACGATCACCGTGTTGCCGAGGTCGCGCAGGCGCACGAGCGTGTCGAGCAGGCGCTGGTTGTCGCGCTGGTGCAGGCCGATCGACGGTTCGTCGAGGATGTACATCACGCCGACCAGCCCTGAGCCGATCTGGCTGGCGAGCCGGATGCGCTGCGCTTCACCGCCCGAGAGCGTCTCCGCGCTGCGGTCGAGCGACAGGTAGTCGAGGCCGACGTCGCTCAGGAACGTGAGGCGGTCGGAAATCTCACGGACGAGGCGCGAGGCGATTTCGCCGCGCCAGCCCTCGATGTGCATCTCGCTGAAAAAACGCCGCGCTTCGGCGATCGACATCGCGGCGATCGCGGGCAACGCGCGGCCCGCCACGAACACGTGCCGTGCTGCCTGGTTGAGCCGGCTGCCACCGCAATCCACGCACGCGCGCACGCCACGGTACTTCGCGAGTTCCTCGCGCACCGTCGTCGACTCGGTCTCGCGGTAGCGCCGCTCGAGGTTCGGCAGGATGCCTTCCCACGCGTGCGAGCGCTTCGTGCCTGCGCCCTTCGCATCGACGTAGCGGAACTGGATCTTCTCCTCGCCGCTGCCCCAGAGCAGCGCGTGGCGCACGGCTTCGGGCAGGTCGTTCCACGGCGCTTCGATGTCGAAGCGAAAGTGCTTGGCGAGCGACTGGATCAGCTGGAAGTAGTACGCGTTGCGACGGTCCCAGCCGCGCACCGCCCCGCCCGCCAGCGAGAGGCTCGGATTGACCACCACGCGCGCCGGATCGAAGAACTCCTGCACGCCCAGGCCACCGCACGTGCCGCAGGCGCCGTTCGGGTTGTTGAACGAGAAGAGCCGCGGCTCGAGTTCCGTGAGGCTGTAGCCGCACACCGTGCAGGCGAAGCGGTTCGAGAACACGAGCGGCTCGCGCTCGGGCTCGTCGTGGAAGGCGAGACGCGCCGAACCCTGCGCCAGGCCGAGGGCCGTCTCGAACGATTCGGCCAGTCGCTGCGACGCGTCGGGACGCACCTTGAGGCGGTCGATGACCGCTTCGATCGTGTGGCGTCGCCGGCCATCGAGTTCCGGCTTGACGTCGAGTTCGACGAGCTTGCCGTCGATGCGCGCGCGCACGTAGCCCTGGCTGCGCAGGTGATCGAACACCTCGGTGTGTTCGCCCTTGCGGTCCTGCACGATCGGCGCGAGCAGCAGCACGCCCGTGCCTTCCGGCAGCGCGAGCACGTGGTCGACCATCTGCGTGACGGTCTGCGCGGCCAGGTCCTGGCCGTGCTCCGGGCAGCGCGGCACGCCGGCGCGCGCGTACAGCACGCGCAGGTAGTCGTAGATTTCGGTGACGGTGCCGACGGTCGAGCGCGGGTTGTGCGACGTCGCCTTCTGTTCGATGGCGATGGCGGGGGACAGGCCCTCGATGTGGTCGACGTCCGGCTTCTCCATCACGGAGAGGAACTGGCGTGCGTAGGCGGAGAGCGACTCGACGTAGCGACGCTGACCTTCGGCGTAGATCGTGTCGAACGCGAGCGATGACTTGCCCGAGCCCGACAGCCCCGTGATCACGATCAGGCGGTCGCGGGGCAGGTCGAGGTCGATGTTGCGCAGGTTGTGGGTGCGCGCACCGCGAATCCGGATTTCGTCCATTCAGCTCAGCTTTCAGGCTGCGGGAAGGCAGCCTGCTAATATAGGCGGCGCTCCCGACCTGAGGCAAAGACCATCCGACCCCGTGAGACGACCCCGCGGCCGGCGATGACGCCGATCGAACGCCGATCCGTCGGCGCCCTGGCCGCCATCTATGCATCGCGCATGCTCGGCATGTTCCTGATGCTGCCGGTGCTGGCCCTGTACGCCCACACGCTGCCCGACTACTCCCCCGAGATGCTGGGCCTGGCGATGGGTGCGTACGGCCTGACGCAGGCCGTGCTGCAGATCCCGTTTGGTCGCTGGTCGGACCGTTTCGGCCGCAAGCCGCTGATTACCATCGGATTGCTGTTCTACGCCATCGGCTCCGTGCTCGGCATGTTCGCGCACACCACGTGGCTGCTGGCCCTGGCCCGCGGCGTCCAGGGCGCCGGCGCCGTCTCGGCCTCGGTCACGGCGCTGATGGCCGACCTCACGCGCGACGAAGTCCGCACCCGGGCGATGGCCGTGATCGGCATCAGCATCGGCCTGTCTTTCGTCGTGGCGCTGATCGTCGCGCCTGCGCTCGATGCCGCGGTGGGGGTGCCGGGCATCTTCGGCATCATGCTGGCGATGGCGATCCTGGGCATCGTCCTGCTGTATCTCGCGGTCCCGGCCGAGCCGGAACGCACGGGTGGGGCGGAGAGCCGCAAGCTGTCCGGGCTGTTCGAAATCATGAACCGGCCGCAGTTGCGCCCGCTGTATTTCGGCATGTTCGCGCTGCACGCGATCATGACCGCAACGTTCATTTCGGTGCCGCAGGTGCTGGAGCAGACGCTGGGGGTCGCCAGGGCGTCGCACTGGGCCGTTTACCTGTGCGTGTTCCTCGCCTCGCTGGTCGGCACCGTGCCGTTGATCCTGCGAACCGAAAGGACCAGCACCAAGGGCGCAGGGCTGTTCATTGCGTCGGTCGTGCTGGTCGGCGTGGCACAGGCCCTGCTGGGGCTCGATCACGCCGACTACTGGGTCGTGATGGCGGCGCTGACCCTGTTCTTTGCCGTCTTCAACTTCCTCGAAGCCCGCCTGCCGGCCCTGGTGACCCTGATGGCCCCGGCCGCCGACCGGGGCGCCGCCCTGGGCGTCTTCGCGACCTCCCAGTTCCTGGGTGCGTTTTTCGGCGGCGTGATGGGCGGCATCCTGCTGGGCCAGTTCGGCATCTCCGGCGTGTTCTGGGGCTGCGCCGTCATGGCCTTCGTCTGGGCGCTGCTGGTGTTCCGGCCCGCCCTGGCCGCCCCCGAGGTCGTTTCCAGCTGAACCCGGCCGTTTTGCACGCTTACGCGGCGACCCCCCGGTTGCCGTAAAATCACCCCCCTTATCCCCACTCCTGCGCAGGCTTCCCCGAATGGCACGTGGCATCAATAAAGTCATCCTCGTCGGCAACCTCGGCAAGGATCCCGAGACGCGCTACATGCCGAACGGCAAGGCGGTCACCAATTTCAGCATCGCCACTTCCGAAAGCTGGAAGGACAAGCAGACCGGCGAACAGCGCGAACAGACGGAATGGCACAACATCGTCATGTACGACCGTCTCGCCGAGATCGCGGCCGAGTACCTGAAAAAGGGCTCGCAGGTCTATGTCGAAGGCAAGCTGCGCACGCGCAAGTGGCAGGACAAGGAAGGCCGCGACCGCTACACGACCGAGATCAACGCCAACGAGATGCAGATGCTCGGCGGCCGCGCGGGCGGCGGCGGTGGTGGCATGGGTGGCGGCGGCGAGTCGCGCGGTGAAGGCCGTCCGGCACCGGCCGGCAGTGGCGGCGGTGGCCGCGCACCTGCGCCGGGCCCGGAAGAATCGCCGTTCGACGACGATATCCCGTTCTAACAGTCGCCTCGCGAAGCCGCTTCGCGCACGAGGGCCCGCAGCCGAAGCCGCGGGCCCTTTTTTGTTCAGTGGCCACCATCGTCCCGATAAGTGACCGTTTTCCTTCGATGTTTTTGCGCTTTCCGACCGCCCCCGACCGGCCTGCGCCGCCCCAACGTTCCGTATACTTGCCGCCCCATGCCTCGCGTCTACCTCAAAACCTTCGGCTGCCAGATGAACGAGTACGACTCCGCCCGGATGGCGGACGTGCTGCGCGAGTCCGGCGGCTACGAGCCCACCGAAATCCCGGAAGAGGCCGACCTGCTGCTGCTCAACACGTGCTCCGTGCGCGAGAAAGCGCAGGAGAAGGTGTTCTCGCAGCTCGGCCGCTGGCGCGACCTGAAGGCCGCGCGCCCGCACGTCATCATCGGCGTGGGCGGTTGCGTGGCGAGCCAGGAAGGCGAGGGCATCACCGACCGCGCGCCATTCGTCGATCTCGTGTTCGGCCCGCAGACGATCCATCGCCTGCCCGACATGCTCGCGCAGCTGCGCAGCCAGGGACGCGCGGTGGTCGACATCAGCTTCCCCGAGATCGAGAAGTTCGACCGGCTGCCCGAGCCGCGCGCCGACGGCGTGACGGCGTTCGTCTCGATCATGGAAGGCTGCAGCAAGTACTGCACGTTCTGCGTGGTGCCGTACACGCGCGGCGAAGAAGTGAGCCGCCCGCTCGAGCAGGTGCTCGCCGAGGTTCGCTCGCTGGCGCAGCAGGGCGTGGTCGAGATCACGCTGCTCGGCCAGAACGTGAACGCGTATCGCGGCCCGATGGCGGGGGGCGGCCAGGCGGACCTCGCCGCGCTCATCTACCTCGTCGCGGCCGTGCCCGGCATCGAACGCATTCGCTTCACGACGTCGCATCCGGTCGAATTCCGCGACAGCCTGATCGAGGCCTACCGCGACGTGCCGCAGCTCGCCAACTACCTGCACCTGCCGGTGCAGAGCGGTTCGGACCGCGTGCTCGCGCTGATGAAGCGCGGCCACACCGTGCTCGAATACAAGCAGAAGCTGCGCCGGCTGCGCGAAGTCCGGCCCGACATCAGCCTGACGACGGACATCATCGTCGGCTTTCCGGGCGAGACGGAGCGCGATTTCGAGGCCACGCTCGACCTCGTGCGCGACATCGGCTTCGACCAGAGCTTCAGCTTCATCTACAGCCAGCGGCCCGGCACGCCCGCGTCGTCGCTGCCCGACGACGTGACGCACGCCGAGAAGCAGGCGCGCCTCGAGCGGCTGCAGGCGCAGCTCAATGCGCAGGCACAGGCGATCAGCTTGCGGATGGTCGGCACGACGCAGCGCGTGCTGGTCGAGCGGCCGTCGAAGCGCGACACGCGCCAGCTCGCGGGCCGCACCGAGAACAACCGCTGGGTCAATTTCGACGGCCCCGCCTCACTCATCAACCGCTTCGCCGACGTCGTCATCACCGAGGCGATGCCGAACTCGCTGCGGGGCCGGCTGGTCGTCGCAGAACCTGCACGGAGCACCGCTTGAACGCACCGGTCGAATCGCGCGAACTCTCGCTCGCTGGCGCCGACAATTCACGGCTCGCGAATTTTGCGGGACCGATGGAGCAGAACCTGCGTCACGTCGAGGAACGCCTCGGCGTCGAAGTGCGCCGGCGCGGCTACGACGTGCAGGTGCTCGGCCCTGCCGAGGCCGTGGCCAATGCGACCGCGGTGCTGCAGCGGATGTTCGAGCTGTCGGCGAAGGAATCCCTCTCGCCCGACCGCGTGCATCTCTGCGTGCAGGAATTCGGCTTTCCGCGCCCGGTGACCGAGCCGGCGACGGGCGGCGGCAGCGACACGGTCGTGCACACGCAGCGTGGCGGCATCCGTGGCCGCGGGCCGAACCAGCGCCAGTACATGGACCAGATCCGCGTGAACGACCTCACGTTCGGCATCGGCCCGGCCGGCACCGGCAAGACCTACCTCGCCGTGGCGAGCGCCGTCGAAGCGCTGCATTCGGGCAGCGTGCGGCGCATCGTGCTCGTGCGGCCGGCGGTCGAAGCCGGTGAGCGGCTCGGCTTCCTGCCCGGCGACATGGCGCAGAAAGTCGATCCGTACCTGCGGCCGATGTACGACGCGCTGTACGAAATGATGGGTTTCGACCGTGTCGCGCGCAACATCGAGCGGCAGGTCATCGAAGTGGCGCCGCTCGCGTTCATGCGCGGCCGCTCGCTCAACGACTCGTTCATCATCCTCGACGAAGCGCAGAACACCTCGGTCGAGCAGATGAAGATGTTCCTGACGCGCCTCGGCTTCGGCTCGAAGGCCGTCGTCACCGGCGACATCACGCAGGTCGACCTGCCGCGCCAGCAACGCTCGGGACTGCGTCACGCGATCGAAGTGCTGCGCGGCGTCGATGGCGTCGCGTTCACGTTCTTCAACGCGCTCGACGTCGTGCGTCACCCGCTGGTGCAGCGCATCGTGCAGGCCTACGAGCGCAACACCGACGCCGAGGACGCCCGGGAACGTTGATGCGCAACAAGCCCACCCGGGGTGCCGCCAGGGCGCCGACGCCCCTGCAGGTCGAACTGCAGTTCGCCACGCGCCGGCCCTGGGTGCCGGGCACGGTCACGCTGCGGCGCTGGGCGCGCGCGGCCCATGAGGGCGGCCTCGCCTCCCTGCCGGCGCGCAAGCGCCGGATGCACGAAGCGGTCGAGCAGGGCGCCGCCCTGTGCCTGCGCATCGTGGGCAGCGCCGAGAGCCGCCGCCTCGACCGTGCAGTACCGCGGCAAGGACAAGCCGACCAACGTGCTGTCGTTTCCCTCGTCGCCCGAGGAGCGCGTCGCCACGGGCATCCTCGGCGACCTGGTGATCTGCGCCCCGGTCGTGGCCCGCGAGGCCCGCGAGCAGCGCAAGACGCTGGGCGCGCACTGGGCCCACATGGTGGTGCACGGCACGCTGCACCTGCTGGACTACGACCACGAGCTTGCGCGCGACGCCCGCACGATGGAGGCGCTCGAAGTGGAAATCCTGCGCGGATTGGGGTTTCATGACCCGTACGCTCAAGTCACCGAACAGGCTGTATGAGTAGTAGCGGACAAACGGGTGCGACGGGCAGCTGGCTGAGGCGACTCGCCAACTCGATCGCGGGCGAGCCGCGCGACCTCGACGAACTCGCGGCCATCCTGGTCGAGGCCCGCGAGCGCGGCCTGATCGACGCCGACGTCCTGCAGATGCTGGAGTCGGTGCTGGAAGTTTCCGAGATCCAGGTGCGCGACATCATGGTGCCGCGCTCGCAGATGGTCGTGATCAATCGCGACGACCCCGCCGCCAGGATCCTGCCGATCGTCATCGAATCCGGTCACTCGCGCTTTCCCGTCGTCGGCGAGGACCGCGACGAGGTCGCCGGCATCCTGCTCGCGAAGGACCTGCTGCGGTTCTTCGTCGAGGACGAGCCCGCCGAGTTCGACATCAAGGAATGCCTGCGTCCCGCCGTGTTCATTCCGGAGAGCAAGCGCCTCAACGTGCTGCTGAAGGAATTCCGCGTCACGCACAACCACATGGCGATCGTCGTCGACGAATACGGCGGCGTGTCGGGCCTGCTCACGATCGAAGACGTGCTCGAGCAGATCGTGGGCGACATCGGCGACGAATACGACGTCGACGAGAGCGAGGGCATCCGCAAGGAAGCCGACCGCAGCTGGACGGTGCCCGCGCTCACGCGCATCGAGGATTTCAACCAGGCGTTCGGTACGCGATTCTCGGACGAGGAGTGCGACACCATCGGCGGCCTGATCCTGCACGAACTGGGTCGGATGCCGCGCCGCGGCGAAGCCGTGCAGATCGGCGGGCTCGAACTGAAGGTGACCCGTGCGGACCGGCGCCGCATCGAGACGCTGCGCGTGACCACGCCGCGCGACCTCGAAGTGCGCCCGGCGGATGGCGGCTAGCCGGATGGACCTCACGGCCCGCCTGCGCAGCGTCCTCGGCTGGGGGCGCTGGCTTGCGCTGCCGCTCGGCAGCCTGCTCGCGCTTGCCTTCGCCCCGGCCGATCATTTCCTGCTGGCTTTTGCCTGCCCGGCCGCGTTGTTCGTGCTGTGGCATGGCGCGAGCCCGCGCGAAGCGGCCTGGCGCGGCTTCCTGTTCACCGGTGGCACGTTCCTCGCCGGCACGTACTGGCTGTACCACAGCATCCACCTCGTCGGCCAGGCGCCGGTCTGGGTCGCGCTGCTGCTGATGCTCGGGCTCGTTGCGATCATGGGCGCGTATACCGCGGCCATCGGTTACGTCAGCGCACGCTGGGTGCCGGCCAGCGGCGCACTGCGCTGGCTGTTCCTGCTGCCCGCGCTGTGGGTGCTCGTCGGAGTGGGTGCGCGGCTGGTTCCTGAGCGGGTTCCCGTGGCTCGCGCTCGGCTACTCGCAGCTCGCGACACCGTTGCGCGGATTCGCGCCGATGTTCGGCGTCTACGGCGTGAGCCTCGCCGTCGCAGTCACCGCGGGCGCACTGGTCGCGTTTCTGCTCGGCCAGCAGCGCGACCGCATCGTCGCTGCCGTCATCGTCCTGTGCGTCTGGGGCACCGGCACCGCGCTGACGCGCATCGAATGGACGATACCGCGTGGCGCACCGATCCGTGCGGCGCTGGTGCAGGGTGCCGTGCCGCAGTCGATGAAGTGGGAAGCGGGCCACCGCGAGCACACGATGCAGCTGTACGCCGACATGATGGTGCCGCACCTCGGCGTGGACGTGATCGTGTGGCCGGAGTCCGCGATTCCTGCCCTCGAGGAAAACGTGCGCCCGTACCTCGCCCAGATGTCCAGGTTCGCGAACGAGAACGGCTCGTCGCTGATGATGGGGCTGCTGCGGCGCGACGCTGCCACGGGCGCGTACTACAACTCGGTCGCGGCCTGGGCGCTGGAGCAACCCGTGCAGTGGTACGACAAGCGACGCCTCGTTCCCTTCGGTGAATTCTTCCCGGTGCCGCAAGCCGTGCGCGAATGGCTGCGGCTCATGAACCTGCCGTATTCCGATTTCGAGCCGGGACGCGCCGACCCCGCGCCGCTGCGGGCGGCGGGCGAATCCTTTGCGCCGACGGTCTGCTACGAAGACGCGTACGGTTCCGAGCAACTCGGGCTGGTGCGCCAGTCCTCGCTGCTCGTCAACGTGACCAACGACGCCTGGTTCGGCGACTCGACCGCGCCGCACCAGCACCTCGACATCAGCCGCATGCGTTCGCTCGAGAGCGGGCGCGCGATGCTGCGCGCGACGAACGACGGCGTCACTGCGTTGATCGAGCACGACGGTTCGCTGATCGGGACCCTGCCGCAGTTCCAGCCGGACGTGCTCACGGGCGAGGTCCAGCCGCGCACGGGTCTCACGCCCTACGTGCGATTCGGCAACTGGCCCATCCTTGCCGTGCTCTGGCTCGGCGTCGCCTTCATCGCGGTGCTGTACCGCCGGAGCCTCCGACGATGAGCGAACACCGCGGCGCACTGACCGCCGAAGGCGAACTGTATCCGTCGCCGCGCGGGGCCTCGATTACCTGGAGGTCGATCCGCCCGAGCCCGGGCGCGCGAGTCGAGATCGGCGCCGGACTGCGCTGGGCGCGCATTCCGCTGCCGATGGAGCTGAACCACATCAACGTGTGGCTGCTGCGGCATGAAGACGGCTGGATGCTGGTGGACACCGGCCTCGCGGACGATGTCTGTCGCGAGGCGTGGCACAGCCTCGAGCAGCACGACCTGGATGGTCGCGCGCTGCGGCGCATTTTCATCACGCACGATCACCCCGACCACATGGGGCTGTCGCGCTGGCTGCACGAGCGCCACGGCGCCCCGGTCTGGATGTCCGGGATCGGCCACCGTTCGACGGGCGATTACCTCGGCGCGTCACCCGATGCCCTGCGCGAGCAGCAGCATGCGTTCGTCACCGTGCACGGCATGGACATCGAGCTCGAGGCGCTGCGCAAGGCGTCGGGCAGGGAGCACGGCGCCTGGTACGGCGGCCTGCCTCCCCTGGCGCGTGCAGCGTCCGGCGGCGAGCGGGTGCACGCGGCAGGGCGCGACTGGGACATCATCGAGACCAGCGGGCACTGTCGCGGGCACCTGTGCCTCTACGACGCGCACGATCGAGGTGCTGATCGCGGGCGACCAGGTCCTGCCCACGATTTCGCCCAACGTGAGCGTGCTGCCGTCCCGGCCGGACGCGAACCCGCTGCGGGAGTTCCTGGACTCGCTGGCGGCGTTGGAGCAGTGTGCGCCGGAGACGCTGGTCCTGCCTTCGCACGGCCGGCCCTTCCGCGGGCTGCACCGCCGTATCCACGTGCTGCGCTCGCACCATCACGAACAGCTGGCAAACCTGCGCGAGGCCTGCCGCGAACCGCAGGCGGCGTACGACCTGCTGCCGGTCATGTACGGGCGCCCGCTCCGTGGCTATCACCGGTTCCTGGCGCTGGGCGAAACGGTCGCCCACCTGAATTACCTTTGGCACGCCGGTGATCTCGCGCGTACCGTGGACGCTGCCGGCCGCATTCACTTCGTCGCCGGCTGAGGTAGCAAAGAAATGGATTTTTCCCCAACGACGCTCTGGTGGGTACTGGCCGGCGTCGCCGTCGCCATCGAACTGGCCACGGGCACGTTCTACCTGCTGATGCTGGCGCTCGGCCTCGCGGCCGGGGCGATTGCGAGCCACCTCGGCTTCAGCGGGCCGCTGCAGGTCGTCGCCGCGGCTGTGGTCGGCGGCGGTGCGACCGTGCTCTGGCACTGGCGCCGCGCGCGGGAGGCGCCGACCTTGCCTGCGGCAAGCAACCGCGACGTCAATCTCGACATTGGCGAACGCGTGTTCGTGCAGGAATGGTCGGCGAACCGGACGGCGCGGGTGCAGTATCGGGGTTCGCCCTGGGAGGCGCGACTGGCGCCGGGCGCGCCGGCTGTCTCGGGCGAACATCTCGTGAGCGCAGTGGAAGGCAACTGGCTCGTGCTCGAGCCCGCTGCCCCGCGGCAATGACCCACGCAGCAATCGACTCAAGGCAAAGGAACGGACTGACCCATGGAAATCGCACTCGTACTCGCAATCATCGCGATCATCTTCGTCGTGCAGACGATCAAGATCGTGCCGCAGCAGCACGCCTGGGTCGTCGAGCGACTCGGCAAGTACGACCGCACGCTGACGCCCGGCCTGAGCTTCGTCGTGCCGTTCATCGAGCGCGTCGCGTACAAGCACTCGCTGAAGGAAGTGCCGCTCGACGTGCCGAGCCAGGTCTGCATCACCCGGGACAACACGCAACTGCAGGTCGACGGCATCATCTACTTCCAGGTCACGGACCCGATGCGCGCGAGCTACGGCTCGAGCAACTACGTGCTCGCGATCACGCAGCTGGCGCAGACGCTGCTGCGCTCCGTGATCGGCAAGATGGAACTCGACAAGACGTTCGAGGAGCGTGACGCGATCAACGCGTCGGTGGTGAGCGCGCTCGACGAGGCGGCCGGCAACTGGGGCGTCAAGGTCCTGCGCTACGAGATCAAGGACCTCACGCCGCCGCAGGAGATCCTGCGCGCGATGCAGGCGCAGATCACGGCCGAGCGCGAGAAGCGCGCGCTGATCGCGGCCTCGGAAGGCCGCAAGCAGGAACAGATCAACATCGCCACCGGCGAGCGCGAGGCCTTCATTGCGCGGTCCGAGGGCCAGCGGCAGGCCGAGATCAACACGGCGCAGGGCGAAGCGTCCGCGATCGTGGCGGTGGCCGAGGCGACCGCGGAGGCGATCCGCAAGGTGGCCCAGGCGATCCAGTCGCCGGGCGGCGAGCAGGCCGTGCAGCTCAAGGTGGCCGAGAAGGCCGTCGAGGCCTACGCGCAACTGGCGCAGAAGAACAACACGATGATCGTGCCGGGCAACATGAGCGAGGTTTCGGCGCTGATCGGCACCGCGATGGCGCTGATGAAGGGAAGGGGGTAGGGGATAGGGGTTAGGGGTTAGGGGTTAGTCGGAGGTGCCGTTGAATCCGGATGCTGCAATTGCACCTCCGACTAACCCCTAACCCCTAACCCCTAACCCCTAACCCCTGTCCTCACCGGTCCAGTATCCTGTGCAGTCCGCCCCACGCCCCATCCGGTCGATCATGCAGGAACGCTACGAACCGTCCGTCCTCGAGCCGCAAGCCCAGGCCTACTGGGATGGCAACGGCAGCTTTGCCGTCGCCGAGGACCCGTCCCGCCCGAAGTACTACTGCCTCTGCATGTTCCCGTACCCGAGCGGGCGCCTGCACATGGGACACGTTCGCAACTACACGATCGGCGACGTGATCACGCGCTACATGCGCATGCAGGGCTACAACGTGCTGCAGCCGATGGGCTGGGACGCGTTCGGCCTGCCCGCCGAGAACGCTGCGATGGCAAACGGCGTCCCGCCTGCGAAGTGGACGTACGACAACATCGCGTACATGAAGCGCCAGCTGAAGTCGCTCGGCTTCGGCATCGACTGGTCGCGTGAAGTCGCCACCTGCAAGCCCGACTACTACCGCTGGAACCAGTGGCTGTTCCTGCGCATGCTCGAGAAGGGCATCGCCTACCGCAAGACCGGCACGGTCAACTGGGACCCGGTGGACCAGACGGTGCTCGCCAACGAGCAGGTGATCGACGGTCGTGGCTGGCGCACGGGCGCGCTCGTCGAGAAGCGCGAGATCCCGATGTATTACTTCGGCATCACGAAGTATGCCGACGACCTGCTCGGCGCACTGAACGACATGCCGGGCTGGCCCGAGCGCGTGCGGCTGATGCAGGAAAACTGGATCGGCCGCTCCGAGGGCCTCGAGATCGAGTTCGAGGTCGAGGGCGGCGGCACGCTCGGCATCTACACCACGCGTCCGGACACGCTGCTCGGCGTCACCTACATGGCTGTCGCGGCCGAGCACCCGCTCGCGCAGCGCGCCGCGAAGGGCAATCCCGACCTGCAGCAGTTCATCGCCGAGTGCCAGCGCAACGGCGTCACCGAAGCCGCGCTCGAAACGATGGAGAAGCGCGGCATGCCGCTCGGCATCCACGCCATCCACCCGATCAGCGGCGAACGTGTCCCGGTGTGGGTCGCCAATTTCGTGCTGATGGGTTACGGCACCGGTGCGGTGATGGCAGTGCCTGCGCACGACCAGCGCGACTACGAGTTTGCGCGCCGCTACGGCCTGCGCATTCACCAGGTGGTGCAGCCGGCGGACGGCTCGCTCGCCAGCATCGACGAAGAGGCGTACCTGGAACACGGCACGCTGATCAATTCGGGGCAGTTCGACGGCCTCAACTTCGACGAAGCGTTCGACGCGTTCGCGAAGCTGTTCGAGGCGCAGGGCCGCGGCAAGCGCCGCGTGAATTTCCGGCTGCGCGACTGGGGCATTTCGCGCCAGCGCTACTGGGGCTGCCCGATCCCGCTGATCCACTGCGGCGAGTGCGGCGTGCAGCCCGTGCCGGACGACCAGTTGCCGGTCGTGCTGCCCGAGGAACTCGTGCCGGACGGCAGCGGCAATCCGCTCGGCAAGAACGCGAAGTTCCTCGAGTGCCAGTGCCCGAAGTGCGGCAAGCCCGCGCGTCGCGAAACGGACACGATGGACACGTTCGTCGATTCGTCGTGGTACTACTTCCGCTTCGCCAGCGCCAACAACGCGAGCGCGATGGTGGACGAGCGCGCGAAGTACTGGATGCCCGTCGACCAGTACATCGGCGGCATCGAACACGCGATCCTGCACCTGCTGTATTCGCGCTTCTGGACGCGCGTGATGCGCGACCTCGGCCTGACGCAGGTCGAGGAGCCGTTCGCCAACCTGCTCACGCAGGGCATGGTGCTGAACCAGATCTACTTCCGCAAGCCGGCGGAAGGCCGCATCGTCTACTTCAATCCGGCCGACGTGGACGTGCAGCTCGACGACAAGGGCGCGCCGATCGGTGCCGTGCTGCGTGCCGACGGCCAGCCGGTCGAGACGTCCGGCATCGGCACGATGTCGAAGTCGAAGAACAACGGCGTCGATCCGCAATCGCTGGTCGAGACGTACGGCGCCGATACCGCGCGGCTGTTCATGATGTTCGCGGCGCCGCCCGAGCAATCGCTCGAGTGGAGCGACGAGGGCGTCGAAGGCGCATTCCGCTTCATGAAGCGGTTGTGGAAGGCCGTGCATCAGCACGTGCAGGGCGGTCCGCTGGAGGCGGGGCTGGACAAGGCGGCGCTGTCACCTGCGCAACGCGACATCCGTCGCCAGGTGCACGAGACCTTGCGCAAGATCACGCACGACATCGGCACCCGGCGCACGTTCAACACCGCGATCGCCGCGGTGATGGAGCTCATGAACGCGCTCGGCAGGTTCGACGACCGCAGCGCGCAGGGCCGCGCAGTGATGCAGGAGGCGCTGGAAATTGTGGTGCTGGGCCTGTCGCCGGTCGTGCCGCACGCCTGCCATGCGCTGTGGCAGGAGCTGGGCCACGCGGGCGCGGTCATCGACGAGCGCTGGCCGCAGGTCGACGCGGACGCACTGGTGCGCGATGCCATCGAAGTCGTCGTGCAGGTGAACGGCAAGCTGCGCGGGCGCGTTACCGTGCCGGCAAGCGCCGACGAAGCGACGGTGCGCGAAGCGGCGCTGGCCGACGAGGGCGTGCTCCGGTACGTCGAGGGCAAGCCGATCCGCAAGTTCGTGTACGTGCGCGGCAAGCTCGCGAACGTGGTCGTATGAGTCACGTGCGCGGGCCCTGCGAATGAACGCCAAGTCACGTCGTGGCCACTTCCGGAAAGATCCGGGAGACACGCCATGAACCACGTGCCCTGGGGGCTCGCGCCGCCATCCATGGGCTCGCGACGGTCTCCCGGATCTTTCCGGAAGTGGCCGCGCCGATCGCTTCCATCGGCAGACGCGCCCGCCGCACGCAGAGCGTTGCAACTACGGCGTTCGCGTGGCTTGCGCTGCTGATCGGTCGCGCTGCTGCGAGCGGCTGCGGCTTCCATCTGCAAGGCAACGGCTCGCTGCCCGAGGGTGCGCGCAAGATCTACGTGGTCACGGCCGACGAGGTGACGCCGTTCGCGGTGGAACTGCGCCGCGCCATCGAGCGCTCCGGCGGCGAGATGACGAACACGTCGGCCGAGGCGGATACGGTGGTGCGCATCCAGCGCGATCGCAGCGGGCGGCGAGTGCTCTCGGTTTCCGCGCGCAACACGCCGCAGGAATACGAGATCTTCTACTCGATCGAGTACTCGGTGGACCGCGGCGGCAAGGAAGTGCTCGAGACGCAGCCGCTCGAGATGATCCGCAACCTGAGCTTCGACGAAACGCAGTTGCTGGCGAAGGACCGCGAAGAAGCCATCGTGCGTGAGGCGATGGCGAAAGACCTCGCCATGCTCGTCACGCGCCGGCTCGAATCGCTCTAGACAGCCAGGCTTACTTCGCGAAGCGGTCCGTCGCCGACACGAGTTCGTGCGTGTTGCCGGCCTCGAGCGCCGAGTGGCCGGCGTCAGGCACCACGCGGAAATCCGCTTCCGGCCAGGCTACGTGCAGGTCCCAGGCGCTGCGCATCGGGCAGACCACGTCGTAACGGCCCTGCACGATCACGGCCGGGATGTTGCGGATCTTGCGCACGTTGCGCAGCAGCTGGTCTTCGCTGTTGAAGAACCCCTGGTTGACGAAGTAGTGGCACTCGATGCGGGCCACGGCGATCGCGAAATCGTCGGAATTCCAGGCGGCGATGTTCTCCTGGTTGACGAGCAGGTAACTCGTCGCGGCCTCCCATTCGGCCCAGGCCTTCGCCGCCTTGAGCTGCACCGCGCGGCTGCGGCTCGTCAGCCGCTTGTAGAACGCGCCGACCAGGTCGCCCCGTTCCGCCTTCGGAATCGCCGCGATGTAGTTGGCCCAGTGATCCGGGAAGATCGCGCTCGCGCCGTGCTGGTAGAACCAGTGAATCTCCCAGTCGCGCAGCATGAAGATGCCGCGCAGCACGAGTTCGGTCACGCGCTTCGGGTGCGCCTGCGCGTAGGCGAGCGACAGCGTCGAGCCCCACGAGCCGCCGAACACCAGCCAGCGCTCGATGCCCAGGTGCTTGCGCAGCGCTTCCATGTCCGCGACGAGGTGCTGCGTCGTGTTGTCGACGAGGCTCGCGTGCGGCTTGCTGCGGCCGCAGCCGCGCTGGTCGAACAGCACGATGCGGTACTTGCGCGGGTCGAAGAAGCGGCGCGACGTCTCGCCCGCGCCGGCCCCCGGACCGCCGTGCACGAACACGGCGGGCTTGCCCTGCGGGTTGCCGCATTCCTCCCAGTAGATCTCGTGCTCCGACGAGACTCGCAGCCAGCCGCTGCGGTAGGGCTTGATCGCGGGGTAGAGGGTGCGGCGGGCGGATGCGGCCATGGGTAAATTCCGTGAAAGCGGACAGTGCGGGGAATATAGCGGAAGGGGGCAGGGGATGAGGGGTTGGGGGATAGTCGGAGGTGCGTTCGCACAAGAACCGTTCTCCGCGCGCAGCGCGATTCCGACTAACCCCCAACCCCTATCCCCTGACCCCTTCCGCCGGCATAATCCCGCCGCACATGCCGAGCCACATCCAGGCACCCCGACCACCGCGGACGCGCGTCGAAGGCCAGTCCGCCCCGTGAGAACGAGCACCGATTCCTTCCAGGCAGCGCTGGCCAAAGGTCCGCTGCCGCGCGTGTGCCTCATCACGGGCGTCGAACCCCTGCTGATCGACGAAGCCGCGACGGCACTGCGTGCCAAGGCGCGTGCAGCAGGCTACGGCGACCGCGAGGTTCATTTCATCGAGCGCGGCTTCGACTGGGACGCGCTGCTGATGGATGCCAACAGCCTCTCGCTCTTCGCCAACCTGCGGCTCATCGAACTCAAGCTGCGCAACGCGCCGGACGCCAGCGCGTCGAAGAACCTGGTCAAGCTCGTCGCGGCGCCCCCGGCCGACACGGTGCTGCTCGTCACCGGCGAGCTCGAGCCCAAGCAGCAGAAGGCGGCGTGGGTCAACGAGTTCGAGCGGCAGGGCACCGTGGTCGTCGCGCCGCCGATGACGCGCGAGCGACTGCCCGAATGGATCGCGCGCCGCCTGCAGAAGCACGACGTCACGCTCGAGCCGGAAGCCGCGCAGCTGCTCGCGGATCGCGTCGAAGGCAACCTGCTCGCCGCGCAGCAGGAGATCGAGCGCATCGCGTTGCTGAAACCCGGTACGACGCTCGACGCCGACGCGGTCGCGGAACTCGTTGCCGACAACGCGCGTTACGACGTGTTCGAGTTGTCGACCGCGGCGTTCCTGGGCAACGCGCCACGCGCGCTGCGCATTCTCGACGGCTTGCGCAGCGAAGGGCGCGAGCCGCCGCTGATCCTCTGGGCGTTGCTCAACGACCTGCGCGCCGTATCGCGCGTGCTGCAGCGCGAACCGAACGACCGCAACCTCGACGGAATCTTCCGCGCGGAACAGGTCTGGGGCAGCCGGCAGGGACCGATCAGGGTTGCGCTCCAGCGGCTGCGCCGCGCCGACATCGATTCGCTGCTGATCGCCGCCGCGCGCGCCGATCGCGTCGCGAAGGGCAGCCTGCGCGGCGAACCGTGGGTCGAGATCACCGGACTCGTCGCGCGCATCGCCGGCGTGAAGCTCGCGGCCGCATGACGGCAACCTTTTCCCGCGCACCCCTCGGTGTCTTCGGCGGCACGTTCGACCCGATCCACTTCGGCCACCTGCGCACGGCGTTCGAGATCCTGCAGACCGTGCGCCTGCGCGAAGTGCGCTTCGTGCCGGCCGGCGATCCGCCGCATCGCGACCCGCCGCAGGTCGACGCCGCGCGGCGGCTCGAATTCGTGCGCGCAGCGGTGGCCGACCAGCCGGGATTCGTCGTCGATGATCGCGAAGTCCGGCGCGCGGGCCGTTCCTACAGCGTGCTCACGCTCGGCGAGCTGCGTGCGGAACTGCCGGACACGCCGTTGTGCCTCATCGTCGGCATGGACGCGTTCCTCGGCTTGCCGACGTGGCACCGGTGGACGGAGCTGCTCGAACTCGCGCATGTCGTCGTCGCGCCGCGCCCGGGTTGGGTGGCGCCGACCTCGGGCCTGCTGGGTGACTTGCTGGCCGAACGCGGCGCCGATGCGGCCGAGGCTTTGCACAATGCGCTCGCGGGGCGCATCCTGATCCAGCCCGTGACGCAACTCGAAATTTCATCCACGGAATTGCGCGACCTGCTCGCCGCCGGCCGCGATCCCCGTTACCTGGTTCCCGATCCCGTACGCGCGCTGATCCGCGCGACGCACAGCTATTCCGTTTCCCAACCCACGAGGTGAGCATGGCAGCCAAGCGCCCGTCGCGACCGTCTTCCGCATCGTCCGCCCGTCCGGGCGCCCGTCCTGCCGTCCGCGCCGCCAAGGCGCCGGCCAAAGCGCCGGGCAAGGCACCTGCGAAGGCTGCGAGCAGCCGTCGCGCTCCCGCGACCAAGCCCAAGGCACCCGCGAAGACCGCTGCCCAGGGGCCTGCCAAGAGACCTGCCAAGGCTCCAGCGAAGACCCCGCGCAAGGCGGCGGCGGGCACCAAGCCTGCTGCGACGACGAAGCCGGCCAAGGCCAAGGCACCGCCGGCGCTGGCCCAGGTCGTGCTCGCCGCGCTCGAGGACATGAAGGCCGTGAACGTCAAGGCGATGGACGTCCGCGGCATCACCGACATCACCGACATGATGGTGGTGGCGAGCGGCACGTCGGACCGGCACGTGAAGTCGATTGCCGATCGCGTCGTCCAGCGCTGCAAGGAAGCCGGTTACCGGCCGTTCGGCATCGAAGGCGAGCGGGATGGCGAGTGGGTGCTGCTGGATCTCAACGACGTCGTGGTGCACGTGATGCTGCCGCGCGTGCGTGAGTTCTACGCGCTCGAAAAGCTCTGGGAAAACGGCGCCGCAAGGCGCGCCTGAGAACGCGAGACCCGGGCCTGGCCCCGGGTCGCTGGAGTCCACCCGCATGCGCATGCGACTGCTGGCCGCAGGCACCCGGATGCCGGACTGGGTCGATGCGGGTTTCGACGACTACGCCACGCGCCTGCGAGGCGATTACCGGCTGGAACTGACCGAAATACCCCTGGGCGACCGGGGCAGCGGTGACGTGCGCCGGGCTGTCGAGGCCGAAGGCAAGCGCATGCTGGCGACGGCGGGAGACCGGCCTTACCTGGTCGCGCTGCAGGTCGGCGGCAAGGCCCTGACCACCGAGCAGCTTGCGCGCTGGCTCGAGGACCGGGCCCGGGAGGGGGACTCCCCCGTGTTCTGTATCGGGGGGCCGGACGGCCTGGCCCCTGAGATCGATGCCCAGGCCCGGCTGCGCTGGTCCCTGTCGGCCCTGACGCTGCCCCATGCACTGGCCCGGGTGGTCGTCGCAGAAGCCCTCTACCGGGCCGTCAGCCTGATCAAGGGCCTGCCGTATCACCGGGCGTGAGGCATCTGCGATCCCCTCGATGGACAGGGGCCTCCCGGCACGATTCAATTCTCCTTTTGACACCCGGACTTACGGCCGCGAGGCAGCTCCATGCACCCTTATCCGCACCATTACACCGTCCATGCCACCGGCGAACCGACCGGCGACGTTCCCCTCAATGCCGCGGGGCTGCCTGCCATCCCGACTGCGCCGCCCGCCGAGTTCGACGGCCCGGGTGATCGCTGGTCGCCCGAGACGCTGCTCTGCGGCGCCGTGGCCGACTGCTTCGTGCTCAGCTTCCGCGCCGTGGCCCGCGCCTCGAAGCTCGACTGGACTTCGCTCGAGGCCCGCGTCGAGGCCAAGCTCGACCGTGTCGACGGCCGCACGTTCTTCACCGAGCTCGTCGTGCACGCGACGCTGCGAGTGCCGTCGGGCACGGACCAGGAACGCGCGACCAAGCTGATGGAGAAAGCCGAGCACGTCTGCCTGATCAGCAATTCGCTGGTGGCACAGCGTCGCCTCGAACCGACCGTCATCGCGGGCTGAGCCCGGATGGCTGGCGACAGACCCGCCATTTACCTGGCGTCGGCTTCGCCGCGGCGCAGTGAGCTGTTGCGGCAGATCGACGTGACGCACGAAGTGCGTCCGGTGGACATCGACGAATCGCCGCGACCCGGCGAAAAGCCGGCGGACTACGCGCTGCGGCTCGCCGAGGAGAAGGCGCGGGCGCTGTGGGAACGGCTGGCGGTCGCGGAACGTCGCCCGGTGCTCGCGGCCGACACCACCGTGGCGCTCGGCGACGAAATCCTCGGCAAGCCAGCCGACCACGCGGACGCGGTCCGGATCCTCAGCCGGCTTTCGGGCCGTTCGCACGAGGTGCACACGGCCGTCGCGGTGCTGCACGAAGGCGGCGCCAACGCTCGCGTCAGCACCAGCACGGTTGCATTCCGCCCGCTCACGCGCGTGGAGATCGACTGGTACTGGCGCACCGGCGAACCGGCTGACAAGGCCGGCGCCTACGGCGTGCAGGGTCACGCCGCCATCTTCATTCGCCATCTCGCCGGCAGTTATTCCGGCGTGATGGGACTGCCACTTTATGAGACCTGGGAACTGCTGGCTCCGGCGCTCGGTCTGATCGGATGGAACACCCAGGCACCATGACCACGGAAATGATCGTCAACGTCAGTCCGCGCGAGACCCGCGCGGCCCTGCTCGAGAACGGAGTGCTGCAGGAGCTCTTCGTCGAGCGGGCGAGCCGCATGGGCCTCACCGGCAACCTGTACAAGGGTCGCGTGTCGCGGGTGCTGCCTGGCATGCAGGCCGCCTTCATCGACATCGGGCTCGAGCGCACGGCGTTCCTGCACGTGTCCGACATCGTGCAGCCGGCGGATGCCGAGAGCTCCGGCGAGGAGACGCGCACCGAGAACATCCGCGAGCTGGTCAGCGAGGGCGGCGACATCCTGGTGCAGGTGCTCAAGGATCCGCTCGGCACCAAGGGCGCGCGTCTCACCACGTTCATCACGATCCCTTCGCGGTACCTCGTCTACATGCCGTTCGGGCACGGCGTGGGCATCTCGGCCCGCATCGAGACCGACGAAGAGCGCGCGCGACTGCGCGAGCAGATGCAGTCGTTCGTCACGCCGGGCGAGACGGGCGGTTACATCGTGCGCACGGCGGCGGAGGGTGCGACGTCCGACGCGCTGCGCGCGGACATGCTGTTCCTGCGCAAACTGTGGGAAGTGCTGTCGAAGAAGGCTGCCGGCACGCGCGCCGGCGCGCTGGTGCATGAAGACCTGCCGCTGCCCCTGCGCCTGATGCGCGACCTCGTCGGCGAGGGCGTCGATCGCGTGCTCGTCGATCACGAGCGCACCTGCGAACGCATGCAGGAATTTGCGACCACGTTCATGCCGGCCCTCGGTGCGCGCGTCGAGCGCTACACCGGCAGCCGCCCGATCTTCGACCTGCACGGCGTCGAGGAAGAAATCCAGCGCTCGCTCGAGCGCAAGGTGCCGCTCAAGTCCGGCGGCTACCTGATCATCGACCAGACCGAGGCGCTCACGACGATCGACGTCAACACGGGCGCGTACGTCGGGCACCGCAACCTGGAGGAGACGATCTACCGCACGAACCTCGAAGCGGCAGTGGCGATCGCGCGCCAGCTGCGGCTGCGCAATCTCGGCGGCATCATCATCATCGACTTCATCGACATGGAAGAGGAAGAGCACCGCAAGCAGGTGCTCCAGGCGCTCGAGAAGGCGCTGTCGAAGGATCACGCCAAGACGCACGTGTCCGCGGTGTCGCCACTCGGCCTGGTCGAGATGACGCGCAAGCGCACGCGTGAGAGCCTCGCGCACCAGTTGTGCTCGCCCTGCCCGGCCTGTGAAGGCCGCGGCTTCGTGAAGACACCGGAAACCGTCTGCTACGAGATCTTCCGTGAGGTGCTGCGCCAGGCGGGCCAGTTCGACTTCCAGCAGCTCATGGTGCTCGCGCACTCGGACGTCATCGAGCGCCTGCTCGACGAAGAGTCCGCCGCGCTCGGCGAACTCGAAGTGCTGGTCGGCAAGCCGATCCGCCTGCAGACCGAGGCCCTCTACCTGCACGACCAGTACGACGTGGTGCTCATGTGACTTCCACCCGGTGGTGGCGCCTGGTCGCAGGCACCGCGGCCGGACTGCTTGTCGTGGTCGCGCTGCTGGTCACGGCGCTGCGCATTGCGATCGCGTACGTGCCGCACAACGAGCAGAAGTTGCGGACGTGGATCGAGCGCCAGACGCACATGAAGTTCGAGTACTCGCGGCTCGACGCGCGGTTGCGCTGGTACGGGCCGGAGGTCGTGCTGCGCGACCTGCACGTGGTCGCCGAGGACGGCTCGCAGACGTTGTTCGCCACGCGCGAAGGCAGCGTCGGCCTCGACCTCTGGAATTTCTTCCGCACGGGCCAGTTCGTCGCCGGGCGTGTGCGCATCCTCGAGCCGCGCGTCACCATCGTGCGCCTCGCCGATGGCCGGATTCGACTGCTGGGCCTGCGCGAGCGGCCGGCCGACAAGCCGCCATTCGATTTCGACCGGCTGCCCGCCGGCCGCATCGTGATCGACGACGCGACCGTCGTTTACCGCGACTTGAAGACAGGTCGCGCGCCGCTCGAGCTCACGGACCTCGACGTGCAGCTGCGCCGCGACCGCGATTTCGTCGTGATGGAAGGCACCGCGAAGTTGCCCGACGAACTCGGCACGCTGGCGGACTTCAACGTGCGCCTCAAGGGCACGCTCGACGAGCGTGAGCACCTCGACGCGCGGGTCGAGATCGATGCCGAGACCGTGCGACTGGCCGGCCTCAAGGACTTCCTGCCCCCGCAGGTCGCCAGGCCGCTGGCGGGCTCCGGTCACCTGCGCGGCGTGTTCGCTCTCGAGCAGGGCAGGGTGTCGAACCTGCGGCTCGCGTTCGCACTGCGCGACGTTGCGCTGCAACTGCCGAGCCGTGCCGTGCCGCCGATCGAGGCTGTGCGCATCACCGATCCGCGGCTCGAACTCGCGCCCGGCAACAAGATGCCCTTCCCGACGGTGACCAAGGAGATGATCGATCGCACGCCGCCGCCCTTGCCGGCGGAGGCGCGCTACGGCGCCCTCGAAGGCGATGCAAGGCTGCGACGCGAGGGCGAGGCCTGGGTCTTCCGGGTCGAAGGCCTGCGCGCGCAGGCCGGCACGCGGCGTGCGGCGAACGAGACGCAGGTCTGGGGACGCTGGACCGGCAAGCCGGTGACCCGCTTCGGGCTGGAACTCAACGTCGATGGGCTCGACCTTGCCTCGACGTGGCCGCTGGTGCTCGCGTTTGCGCCCCCTTCGTTCGATCGCTTCGCAGGCTTGGCGCCGCAAGGACGGGTGGAGACGTTGCGGGTGAAAGCGCAGCGCGAGCGCGCAGGCATCCTGCCGACGTTCACGGTGCAGGCAAACCTGGCGGGTGTCGGAGTCCAGCCCATCGGGCGCTTCCCGGGATTGACGGGCGTCTCGCTCGATCTCGACGGCAACGACCAGCAGGGCAAGCTGCAACTGCGCGCCGACCAGCCCGTGTTCGAGTGGCCCCGGATGTTCAGCGAACCGCTCGCGCTCGAGCGCGTGACGGCCGCTGGCGGCTGGCGTCGCGAGGGTGCCGTCTGGATTGCGAGCGCCAGGGGCGCGCAGGTCGTGCATGCACAAGGCCGTGCCAGGGTGGACATGGAGTTCGGCTTCGAGAAGCCCGGCGTCTCACCGATCCTGACGCTGACTGCCGAAGTGCCCGAGGTCGATGTCGCGCTGGTGCCGAAGTTCGTTCCCGTCGGTCGCCTGCGTGAACGCACGATTGCCTGGCTCGATCGCGCCTTCATCCGCGGCATCGCGACCAACGGGCGCTTGAGCTACCGCGGGCCGGTGAAGAAGTTTCCGTTCCGCAACGGTGAAGGTGACTTCACCGCGTCGGCCGACGCGACCAACGTGACGCTCGATTACTATCCCGGCTTCGCGCCGCTCACCAATGCGTCGGGCAAGGCGAAATTCCACAACGCATTGATCGAGGCGGACATCACGAGCGGCGAGCTCGGCGGGCTGCGACTCTCGCAGGCAAGGTTCGTGATGGCCGACTACCGGGCTCCGGTCCTCGAGGTCGACGGCAAGGGCGGCGGCGACCTGCAGAAGGCGCTCGCGTATGTGCAGGCGAGTCCGCTGGGGCCGATCATCGGCGACCAGTTCATGGGTCTCACCGGCAGCGGCCCGGCGCAGTACCAGGTCCAGCTCACCTTGCCGGTGATTTCCGCGGAAGTGCTGGCCGAGATGCCGGCACCGCCGCCGCCGCGCGACTACACCGTCCGCGCGACGCTCGACGGCGTCACGGTCGCCTTGCCTGCGCTGCGGGCGCCGGCCCAGCGCGTCAAAGGCACCTTCGAACTGCACAACTACGAGGTGAAGATCGCGGGCATGCGCGGCACGATCCTCGACGGCCCGTTCGAGCTTTCCGCGAACCCGGGCCGCACCTCGCGCGATGTCGAAGCCGCGGTGGAACTCACGGCGAAGGGCCGCGCCGGTGGCGCAAAGCTGCCGGCATTCATCGGCCTGCCGTCGACCATCGCGATGAGCGGTGCGACGGACTGGGACCTGAAAGGCCACATCGAGAAGCGGCGAGCCGGTGGCGCCTGGCCGCTGCAGTTCGACGTCGTGAGCAACCTCGGCGGGCTCGTCATCCAGGCGCCGCGTCCGTTCGCCAAGGCGGCAACCGAGACGCGGTCGACGCACGTGCGGCTCGAAATTCCCGGTGCGGGCGTGAACGACGTGACGCTCGAATCGGGCAGCGCCCGCGCGAAGCTGCGCTTCGCCGTGCGCGACGCCGCCTGGCGTCTCGACCGCGGCGCCGCTCGTTTCGATGCGCAATCCGTGTCACTGCCGGCGCAGCCCGGCCTGCTGGTGAGCGGTGAGTGGCCGCAGTTCGATCTCGGTGAATGGCTCGCACTCTCGAACACGTCCGCGGGCGGTTCGACGAGCATCGGTGGCCAGCGCCTGAAGGACTGGCTCGGTCCGGTCGACGTCCACCTCGATCGTGCGACGGTCTTCGGGTTCGAGTTCCGCGACGTGATGGCGAAGCTGCGCAGCGAGGGCGACCTCTGGCGGATCGCGGTGACGGGACCGCAGGCCGAGGGGCAGGTGACCGTGCCGGACGATCTCACGCGTGGCCGGCCGATCGTGCTCGACATGAAGCGACTGCAGCTCACGAGCGAACAATCGAGCCCGGCCGCCGATGCGAGAGCGGCGGCCAACGCGCAGATCGATCCGCGCACACTGCCGGCCGTCAGCGCACGTGCCGAGGATTTCACCTGGCAATCACGGCGCTTCGGCCGCCTGGTCGCCGCGATCTCGCGTGAACCGCGCGGACTCACCATCGATTCGATCACGACGACGGCGCCATCGTTCGACATCACGGCCAAGGGCAGCTGGTGGATGGAGCAGGGGGCGCCACGCACGCGCGTCGAGCTGCTGTTCATCAGCACCGACTTCGGCTCGGCCACGCGCGCGCTGGCGTATCGCGATGCCATCGACGCAAAGAAGGCGAGGATCGCGGCCAGCCTCTGGTGGCCCGGCGGCCCGTCGATGGACGTCCTCAAGACGCTGAACGGCACGCTGCGTGTTGCACTCGACGACGGACGCCTGGTCGGCATCGAGCCGGGCGCGGGACGCATGCTTGGCCTGCTGAGCGTGGCGCAACTGCCGCGACGGCTCGCGCTCGATTTCCGCGACGTCACCGACGAAGGCCTGGCCTTCAACAGCGTGAGAGGGCGATTTCGAGGTGCGCGCGGGCAATGCGTTCACGCAGAACCTGCTGCTCAGGGGCGCCGCGATCGACATGGGTATCGTCGGGCGCACCGGCCTCGCGAGCGAGGACTACGACCAGACGATCGTCGTGAGCGGCAACCCCAGTGGACCACTGGCTGTCGCCGGCGCGCTCGCGGCGGGGCCGGTGATCGGTGCCGGCGTGCTGGTGCTGTCACAGCTTTTCAAGGACCAGCTGCAAGGACTGACGCGGGCCTATTACCATGTGACCGGTCCCTGGGCCGCTCCGGTCGTGCAACGAATCTCTGCGCCGGCCGGTGACGAAGCGGCGGCAGGGGACCCGCAAAAGCAAAAAGGAAATTCGCCGTGACCCGTGTCGCCGCCATCCAGATGACATCCTGCGCCAACGTGGCGCGCAACCTCGCCGTCGCTGGCGAACTGCTGCGGCAGGCCAGGGCGCAGGGCGCGGTGATCGCCGTGCTGCCGGAGAATTTTGCGTTCATGGGACGCGGCGAAGCCGACAAGCTCGCGGTGGCCGAGACCCACGGGTCCGGTCCGATCCAGGCGTTCCTTGCCGAGCAGGCACGCATGCACGGGCTGTGGATCGTCGGCGGCACGTTGCCGCTCAAGGTGCCCGGCGAACCGCGCGTTGCGGCAGCGTGCCTCGTCGTCGACGATGCGGGTCGCGAGGTCGCGCGCTACGACAAGATCCACCTGTTCGACGTGGACGTGCCCGGCAAGCTCGAGAGCCATCGTGAATCGAAGGGCGTGCGGCCCGGCGCCCAGGTCGTCACCGTCGACACCCCGGCGGGCCGGCTCGGTCTCGCCATCTGCTACGACGTCCGTTTTCCCGAACTCTTCCGTGAACTGCTCCAGCAGGGCGCCGAGTGGTTCACCTTGCCGTCTGCGTTCACCGTGCCCACGGGCCGGGCCCACTGGGAGCTGTTGCTGCGCACTCGTGCGGTCGAAAATCTCTGTTACCTGGTGGCGCCGGCGCAGTCCGGATTCCACGAGAACGGGCGCGAGACCCACGGCGACTCGATGATCGTGGAGCCGTGGGGCCGTGTCCTGGCCCGATTGCCGCGCGGAACCGGCGTGATCACGGCAGAATTGGACCTCGCGCGGCAGCGCCGGTTGCGGCAGGATTTCCCTTCCGTCCAGCACCGCCGGCTCGCCGTCACCGCGCCTCGCCAGGAATCATGAAACCGAACATTCCGCCGCCGCTTTTCGCCCCCCAGCCCGCCGCGCTCGCAGTCAGCATCGCCGCGCGCGATCCGCTCGACGTCGCCCGTGCCGCGCTGCTCGGTCCGGCCGAACTCGACGAGAACCGCATCGCGAGCGTGCTCGGCGACGTGATGGGCCACGCGGTCGATTACACCGACATTTATTTCCAGCTCACGCGCGAAGAGTCGTGGTCGCTCGAGGACGGCATCGTCAAGGACGGCGCCCACAGCATCGAGCAGGGTGTGGGTGTGCGCGCGCTGGCCGGCGAGAAGACCGGCTTCGCCTATTCCGACGAAGTGATGCTGCCGGCGCTGCTCGAGGCCGCGCACGCTGCACGTGCGATCTCGCGCTCCGGTGCGGGCGGCAGCGTGCAGGCCTGGCATGCCACGGGCGGCCGCGGCCTCTACTCGGCCGTCGATCCGGTCGAGACGATGGCCGACGACGACAAGGTCAAGCTGCTCGAGCAGATCGACCGCGAGGCGCGCTCGCTCGATTCGCGCATCACGCAGGTGATGGCAAGCCTCTCGGCGTCGCACGACATCGTGCTCGTCATGGCGAGCGACGGCACGCTCGCCGGCGACGTGCGGCCGCTGGTGCGGCTCAACGTCAGCGTCATCATCGAACAGGACGGGCGCCGCGAGCAGGGTTACGCCGGCGGCGGCGGGCGTTTCGCCTATACGGAGTTCCTGGCCTCGGAGCGCTGGCGTGCGCTGGTGAAAGAAGCCGTGCGCACGGCCCAGGTCAATCTCGAAGCCGTGCCGGCACCGGCGGGCACGATGACCGTCGTGCTCGGCGCAGGCTGGCCCGGCGTGCTGCTGCACGAAGCCGTGGGCCACGGTCTCGAAGGCGACTTCAATCGCAAGGGCACGTCCGCGTTCAGCGGTCGCATCGGACAGCAGGTCGCCGCCAAGGGCGTCACGATCGTCGACGACGGCACGCTCGCGGCACGCCGCGGCTCGCTCAACGTCGACGACGAGGGCACGCCCACGCAGTGCACCACGCTGATCGAGGACGGCGTCCTGCGCGGCTACCTGCAGGACAAGCTCAACGCGCGCCTCATGGGCGTGCAGCCGACGGGCAACGGCCGGCGCGAGAGCTTCGCGGCGCTCACCATGCCGCGCATGACCAACACGTACATGCTGCCCGGCCAGCATGCGCCGGAAGAAATCATCGCCTCGGTCGACAAGGGCCTGTACTGCCGCAATTTCGGCGGCGGCCAGGTCGACATCACGTCGGGCAAGTTCGTGTTCTCGGCGAGCGAGGCCTACCTGATCGAGAACGGCAGGATCACGCGCCCGGTGAAGGGCGCCACGCTGATCGGCAACGGCCCCGAGGTCATGACGCGCGTGTCGATGATCGGCAACGACCTCAAGCTCGACGACGGCGTCGGCACCTGCGGCAAGGAAGGGCAGGAAGTCCCGGTGGGCGTCGGCCAGCCCACGCTGCGCGTGGACGCGCTGACGGTCGGCGGCACGGGCTGATCCCACCATGTGGCTGCCGCGTCCAGTGTACGAAGCCCTGCCCTACGCGGCGGTCGTCGCGGGACTCGGGTGCTTCGCGGTGGCGTGGTGGGTCGAGCGTTCGCCGCACAGCCTGCTGTTCATCGCAGGCGGGGCGCTGATCACCGTGGGAGCGTTGCTCTGGATGAAGCGGCGCGACTACCGCGCCACGCAGTCGGGTTACGACCCGCGCGCAATCGACGAATAGGGCGATTCGTCCCCGTTCTTCGTCGTCCGCATCCGTCTCGTCGTCGTCGTAGTCTGAATCCTGCAGCACGGTCGTCTGCGTCGCGCGCGCTTCGTCGCCCGGCTCGGCCGGCAGGTCGACGCGCGTGTAGGTGATCTCGTGCATCCCCAGCTTGATCACGTCGCCCGGCTGCAGCTTGTGCCGGCGCACGCGCTTGCCGTTCAGGAAGACGCCGTTCGTGCTGTTGAGGTCTTCGACGAAGCAGTCGTCCACCGACGTGACGAGCTGCATGTGGTGACGACTCACGAACTTGCTGTCGATCTGCATGTCGTTGTCGGTCGTGCGGCCGATGATGAAGCGGCCGGGCACGAGCAGCGCGTGGTCGAGTTCGACGCCCTTCACGCTGAGCACGACGCGGCCCACCGGCGGGCGCGGCTGCGGCGCGGTTTCGTCGATGCGGGTCGCCGGCAGGTGGGTGTGCGTGCGGGCCGGCGTATTCCTGCCACTGCAGTTCGGCGAGCGCCTGTCGCACGACCTCGAGGTCGACGGTTTCGAGGTCGCCGCCGAACGCCGCGAGCATGCAGGTGTCGCACAGCGTGTTGGTCAGGCGCGGAATGCCGCCCGTGTAGCGGAAGATCAGCGGGAACGTGTCCGGCGTGAAGATCTCGCGGTCCACCGCGCCGGCCACGGCCAGGCGATGCCGGATGTACGCGCCCATCTCCGACTCGGTGAGCGCGCTCAGGTGGAAGCGCAGCCGCACGCGCTGGCGCAACTGGACCAGGTCGTTCGGAATCGAGCTTGTCGTTCAGCTGGGGCTGGCCCGCGAGGATGATGCGGAGCACTTTCTCCTTCGTCGTTTCGACGCCGGAGAGCAGGCGCACTTCCTCGAGCACCTTGTTCGAGAGGTTCTGCGCCTCGTCGACGATCAGCAGCACCTTGCGGCCGTTCGCGTACTGCTCGATGAGGAAGTTGTTGAGCGTGGCGAGCAGTTCGGCCTTGCGCATGCGGAACGGGCTGAACCCGAACTGCGCCAGCAGGCCCTGCAGGAATTCGATCGGCGAGACCTGCGTCTGGTTGATCTGCGCGACGACGACGTCCTGGTCGATTTCCTTGAGGAACGATTCGATCAGCGTGGTCTTGCCAGCGCCGATCTCGCCCGTGATCACGACGAAGCCGTCCGTGAACCAGATCGTCGACTCCATGTACGCCTTCGCGCGGGAGTGGATCTGGCTCGGATACAGGAACGACGGGTCCGGGCTGAGCCGGAACGGGAGTTCCTTGAGCTTGAAGTGTTCCAGGTACATCGCTGTGCTCGATTCCCCCCGCCTACTATACGGGAGCCGGCAGGGGCCCAGACCGCGCGATCCGTCACATTACCCCGGTCAGTCGCTGCCCCGGCCGGACCGGGGAGCCCTTCTTTCAGCGGGGCGGCATCTTCCGCATGACCTTGCGCACCAGCCGGTCGCGCTCGACCGCGCTGGCCGCCACGACCGTGCAATGGCCGATCTTGCGGCCGGGGCGCGGCTCCTTGCCGTAGTCGTGCCAGTGCACGCCGGGCAGGGCCAGGACGGCATCCCGCTCGGGCAGGGTGCCGATGAAATTGACCATCGCGCAGTGGCCCACCGGGCTCGTGTCGCCGAGCGGCAGACCGAGGATCGCCCGCAGGTGGTTCTCGAACTGCGAGGTGGCCGCACCTTCGATGGTCCAGTGCCCGGAGTTGTGCACGCGCGGAGCCATCTCGTTGGCGACCAGCTTGCCCTTGCGGACGAAGAACTCGATCGTCAGCACGCCGGCATACTCGAAGTGACGCAGCACGCGCTTGAGGTGGATTTCCGCCGCCTTCTGCAGGACGGGGTGGCGGTACGGCGCCAGCGTCACGCGCAGGATGCCGTCCTTGTGCGTGTTGGCGACGATCGGGTAAGCGCGCACTTCGCCCGTCGTGCTGCGCACGCCGACGATCGATACTTCGCGCTCGAAATCGACGAAGCCTTCGAGAATCAGCGGCGCGTTGCCGAGCGCATTCCAGGCGGGCTCGAGATCGGCGGGCTTGCGCAGGTAGCGCTGGCCCTTGCCGTCGTAGCCGAGCCGGCGCGTCTTGAGCACGCAGGGCAGGCCGAGCGCCTTGACGGCAGCGCGCAGGTCTTCGAGCGAATCCACCGCGCGGAACGGGGGCGTCGGAATCTTGAGTTTCGTGAAGAGCTGCTTCTCGAGCAGGCGATCCTGCGAAACGCGCAGGGCCTCGACGGGCGGCCACACGGGATGCGTCTCCGCCACTTTCTGCAGCGCGGCGACGGGAACGTTCTCGAATTCGTAGGTGACGAGATCGACGTCAGCTGCCAGCCGCTCGAGACTGTGCGGATCGTCGAACGCACCCGTGATGATCGGCGCAACCTGGCCGCCGGGCGAGTCTGCGCTGCTGTCGAGAAAGCGGAACTGCTGCGCCAGCGGATAGCCCGCGAGGGCCAGCATGCGTCCGAGCTGGCCCGCACCGATGATGCCGATCTTCACGTGGAGATCGTCGGGTGACGAGGATCGGGCTGGGCGAGGACCTTGTCGGTCTGCGCCGCGCGGAAAGCGTCGACCGCCGCGCGAATCCTCGCGTCCTCGTTGGCAAGGATCGATGCGGCCAGGAGCGCGGCATTGGTCGCGCCGGCCACGCCGATCGCCAGCGTGGCGACCGGGATGCCGGCGGGCATCTGCACGATCGAGAGCAGCGAGTCGAGCCCGTTCAGTGTCTTGGACTGCACCGGCACGCCGAGCACGGGCAGCGAGGTCTTGGCCGCGCACATGCCAGGCAGGTGCGCAGCGCCGCCGGCGCCCGCGATGATGACCTTGAGGCCACGTTCGCGCGCGGTGGAGGCGTATTCGAAGAGGAGGTCCGGTGTGCGGTGCGCGGAGACGACGCGCACCTCGTGCGGGACGCCCAGACGCTCGAGCATCTCGGCTGCGTGTTTCAGGGTGTCCCAGTCGGACGTGGACCCCATGATGATGCCAACGTGCGGTTTCACCGGATCATTGTACAGATGGCCGCGAAAAACGCTAAACCGCAGGCTTGTCGAGCGCTTCCCGCAGGCGGCGGAACAGTTGCCGTGCGGCGGCAGGCGGACGGGCATTGGCTTGTTCGGCCCGGGCCTGCCGGGCCAGCGAACGCAGTTGTTGCAGGCCCGCGGGATCGATCCGGGCGGCGAGTTCGGTCCAGGCGGCGGGCTCGTCCGCGATCAGGCGCTCACGCCACTGTTCGATCGCGTGCTCGCGGCGGGTCCGCTGGCGGTCGATTTCGCTGCGCCGTTCGAGGGTGGCGCGGATGGGTTCGACGTCCACGCCGCGCATGACCTTGGCGATGAACATCTCCTGCCGGAGACGGGCACCGTGGGCCGTGATCTTGCGGCATGCCATGACCGCGTCGTAGAGGCTCTCGGGCAGGTCCATGGCCTCGAGCTCGGCCAGCGGCAACTCGACCAGTTCGACGCCGATCGCGCGCAGTTCCTGGTCCTGCCGCTTGAGTTCGCTCTTGCTCGGACCCTCGTCGAAGCCTTCGTTGCCGGCCTCGTCGTCGTGCTGTCCGCCGTATTCGCCGGGAAATGCCTGCTTGCGCGCCATGAATCCGCCCTTTTGCGAATGCTAGCACGCAGGGCGGAGGCCCGGACCGCTGCTAGAATCGCAGGCTTGCCAACAGGCCCCGATCACGGACGCTGCCGCACGATGAGCACGACTGTCGCCCCCAAGGACCATTCCCCCATGCTGACCGCCGACGGCGCCGACCTGCTCGCGCTCGTCGAGCTCGCGCTGGCCGAGGCACGCAGCCTCGGAGCGAGCCAGGCCGAAGCGGCCATCAGCATGGACGTGGGCCTGAGCGTCAGTGCGCGTCTCGGTGAAGTCGAGACGATCGAGTACCAGCGCGATCGCGGCATGGGTGTCACCGTGTACTTCGGCACCCGCAAGGGCAGCGCGAGCACCGGCGACCTTGGTGCCGTCGCACTGCGCGAGACCGTGGCCAAGGCCTGCTCGATCGCGAAATACACGGCCGAAGATCCGTGCGCGGGCCTGCCCGATCCGGAAGACCTTGCGCGGGACGTGCCCGAGCTCGATCTCTCGCACCCGTGGGAGATCGCGCCGGAGCGCGCCTGCGACATGGCGATCGCGTGCGAAGCCGCCGCGATGGCGGTCGACACCAGGCGCATCACGAACTCGGAAGGCGCCGCGGTCAGCACGCATCGCGGCCTGCGTGCATACGGCAACTCGCTCGGCTTTCTCGCGGCGTATCCAGGCACGGTGCACAGCATCAGCTGTTCGGTGCTCGGCAGCGAAGGCGAGCAGATGGAGCGCGACTACTGGTACAGCACGTTGCGTGACTGGCGCGAGCTGGAATCGGCGGAGAGCGTCGGCCGCCGCGCGGGCGAGCGGACCATCCGCCGCCTCGGCGCGCGCAAGCTCGCGACGATGAAGGCCCCGGTGCTGTATTCGCCCGACGTCGCGCGTGGACTCATCGGTCACTTCATCGGCGCGATCCGCGGCGGCAGCCAGTACCGTCGGGCATCGTTCCTGCTCGAAGCCGCGGGTCAGCGGGTGTTCCCCGACTGGTTCGCGCTCTCGGAGCGCCCGCATCTGTTGAAAGCGCTGGCCAGCGCGCCGTTCGATCACGAAGGCGTCACGACGCGCGATCGCGAACTCGTCGACGCCGGCGTGCTGCTCGGCTACGTGCTGAGCACGTACTCGGCGCGCAAGCTCGGGTTGCGCACCACCGGCAACGCGGGCGGCACGCACAACCTGCTCGTGCACGGTCGCGGCCGTGATTTCGACCAGATGCTGAAGCTGATGGATCGCGGCCTGTACGTCACGGAGCTGATGGGGCAGGGCGTGAACGGCGTGACGGGCGATTACTCGCGTGGCGCGGGCGGCTTCTGGGTGGAGAACGGGCAGATCCAGTACCCGGTGCACGAGGTCACGATCGCCGGGCACCTGAAGGACATGTACCAGAAGATCGTCGACGTCGGGTCCGACATCGACGTGCGCGGCGGCATCCGCACCGGCTCGATCCTCATCGAAGAGATGACGATCGCCGGCGATTGATGCGGCCCCTTGTCCGCGGCAGCGAAAGAGCTGCGGAGAGCGCTGTAGACGGTCCTGGCGTCCGATCCGCAGGTCCTGTCGCGCTTGGAAAGGCAGACACGCGCTCGGGGGAAGGTCTCGGATCAATCGCTTGTGATCGGGGAGGCACGCGCGCCCGGCGAACCTTGTCCGCGGACGATGCCGCGAAAGGCGGCGTTCCCGGCCGGAGGGCGCTCAGGCGCGTGATGTCGGGCGTCCGATCCGGTCTGTCCTGTCGCGCGCGTGTCTGCCTTTCCAAGCGCGACAGGACAGACCGGATCGGACGCCAGGACCCTAAAGCGTTCTAACGCGTCCTCTCCCGCTGATGCGGGAGAGGACGCAGCGTCACAGCGCGCCGATGAAATCCTTCTTGCCGACGTCCACGCCGCAATGGCGCAGGATCGAGTACGTCGCCGTGCAGTGGAAGTACACGTTCGGCGTCACGTACTCGAGCAGGTACTGCAGGCCCGGGTAGCTCACGTCGCCCGTCGGGCGCTTCAGCACGATGGTCTTGTCTTCGGTGCCGTCGATCTGCTCCGGCTTGAAGCTCTCGAGGTAGGCGATGCACTTCTCGACGCGCGCGATGAGTTCGCCGAACGTCGCTTCCTTGTCTTCGTACGACGGGATCTCGACGCCGGCCAGGCGCGACACGCAGCCCTTGGCCATGTCCGTCGCGATCTGCACCTGCCGCGTGAGCGCGAACATGTCGGGCGCGAGCCGGTAGTTGAGCAGCACGGCCGGATCGATCTTGCGTTCCGCGGCGTTCGCCTCGCCTTTCTTCAGGATGGCGACCAGGTTGCGCAGGGCGCGGGCAAAGACGGGGACCGAGGCGCGGTACATCGAGATCTGCATGGGTGTCCTCCTGAACGGGGGGCGAGTCTAACCCACCACTTCGCCGGCGCGGGGCGGTTCGGGGTCGCGCAGCAGGTCGCGCAGCGTCGTCTGCGACAGGCTGGCACGCATCGCATCGTCAGCCAGGCGGGCGGCATTGTCTGCCTTGGGCAACCGCCTGGGGTCGGGGCTGCGCGGGTTCGGCGTTTCGTGCCGGACGGCGTCGAGGATTTCGGCGAGCGTGATGCTGCCGAGGTCCCGACCCGGCGCGACGGTGTCGTCTTCGGCCGTCAGCACGAGGCCGCGGTCTTCCAGCAGCGACAGCTCGCCATCGAGCACCGACGCGGGCACGTCCATGTGGTCGGCGAGGTCCGACACCTTCCAGCGCGGTCCCACCCGCGACGAAGCGCTCGCCGAGCAGGTACATCGCACCGAGCGCGATGCGTTCGCGCAGCGCGCTGGTCGTCGGAATGTCGCCGTGACCGGTGCGCAGGTGCTCGGGATGCTGCACGTAGAAGCTCAGCTGGCCGCCGAGCAGCATGATCAGCCAGCTCAGGTGCAGCCACACCATGAACAGCAGCACGATCGCGAAGCCGGCATAGATCGCCGCCGTCTGCGTCGCGTACACCGCGATGCGCGCGAAGATCGCGCCGACGCCGACCCACGCCGCGCCGCCGAACAGCGCGCCGATGAACGCGGACTGCCAGCGCACGCGCGTGTTCGGCATGTAGACGTAGAGGAACCAGAACAGGCCGATGATCAGCAGGTACGGCGCGTAGTGGACGCGCAGGCCCGGCGTGCCGGCCAGCCCCGAGACCCGCCCCACCATGTCGCTCGCCTCGATGCGCGTGAGCAGCACCATCGCGGCGACCATCAGGATCGGCCCGACGAGCATGATGACCAGGTATTCAGTCATGCGCCGGGCGAGGCTGCGCGGCCGCTCGACGTGCCAGGTGAAGTTCAGCGCGCCCTCGATCTGCTGGATCATCACGATCACGGTGTAGACCAGGATCACGAAGCCGACCGTGCCGAGCATCGTCGTCTGCGCGTTCTCGACGAACTGCATGATATTGACCGTGAGCTCCGTGCCTCTTTCGCCGAGCGGCCGCAGGAACTCGAACAGCACCGGCTCGAGCTCGCGGTGATAGCCGAAGGCCTTGAGCACCGAAAACGAGACCGCGACCACCGGCACCAGCGCGAACAGCGACGAATACACGAGACCCACGGCGCGCAGGCCGAGGTCGCCGCCGAACAGGTCGCGCAGCAGCGCGTAGGCATACCCCAGCGGGGTCACGACCAGCTGGATCGCGCGGCTGCCAGTCTGCTCCGGCCAGTCGAACAGCCAGTGCTCGAAGCGGTGCTGCAGAGTTCGGAATGGAGTGAGGGCGGCGGGCAAGACGAATCCAATGGCGACTGGCGGCGAAAGCGTTGCATGGCTCGCCGCAGCAGGCAAGCTCAGACCGGTTCTCGGGCACAATGCCCGCGATCCGGACGAACCAGCATGCAACCCGCCAGCGCGAGGCCTGCCCTTTGACGATCAGTCGACGCAGCGAAGCACGTTACCCCACCCGCATCGTCTGCCTGACCGAGGAGACGACCGAGGCGCTGTACCTGCTGGGCGAGGAAGACCGCATCGTCGGCATTTCCGGCTTCACGGTGCGCCCGCCGCGGGCGCGCAAGGAAAAGCCGAAGGTCTCTGCGTTCATCAGCGCGAAGATCGACAAGATCCTCGCGCTCGAGCCCGACCTCGTGCTCGGCTTTTCCGACCTGCAGGCCGACATCGCCTCGCAGCTCATCCGCCACGGCGTCGAAGTGCACGTGTTCAACCAGCGCAGCGTCGATGAAATCCTGCGCGTGATCCGCATGCTCGGCGGCATGGTCGGGTGCGAGGCGAAGGCGTCCGCGCTGGCCGCTGAACTGGAGAGCGGGCTGGACGCGATTCGCGCCACGGCGGCGACGTTTCCGCGCCGGCCGCGCGTGTATTTCGAGGAATGGGACGAGCCGCAGATTTCAGGCATCCGCTGGGTGTCGGAGCTCGTCGGCATCGCGGGCGGCGACGACATCTTTCCCGAACTCGCGGCCTGCGGCCTCGGCAAGGACCGCATCATCGCCGACCCGCTGGAGGCCGTGCGCCGCGCGCCCGACATCATCTTCGGTTCGTGGTGCGGCAAGAAATTCTCGGCGCGCAATGTCGCTGCGCGTCCGGGCTGGCAGGACGTGCCGGCCGTGCGCGAGCGCGAACTGCACGAGGTGAAGTCGTCGATCATCCTGCAGCCGGGGCCGGCCGCGCTCACCGACGGCGTGCGCGAACTGCATCGCGTGATTGCGGCGTGGGTCGCTGAGCGGCGCCAGGCTGAGAACCATGGGGCTCGACGCGGCGAGGTCCGGCGAGCGTCGAGCCTGCGGCGCGGGCCTGCGCTACGCGGTGAGCCGCCGCAGCGCTTCCTTGCGTACTTCTCGCTGGTGTGCTGGATCACGTGCGCGGGCAGCTTCGGGCCCGGCGCGGTCTTGTTCCAGTCGAGCGTCTCGAGGTAGTCGCGCACGAACTGCTTGTCGAACGACGGCGGGCTCGTGCCCGGCGCGTACGTGTCCATCGGCCAGAAACGCGACGAGTCGGGCGTCAGCGCTTCGTCGATCAGCGTCAGGCGGCCGCCGTTCTCTTCGTCGATGCCGAATTCGAACTTGGTGTCGGCGATGATGATGCCGCGCGTGAGCGCATGCGCCGCCGCGAACTTGTAGAGCGCGATCGCCGTGTCGCGCACCTGGGCCGCGCGGTCCGCGCCAATCACCTTGGCGATCTCGTCGAAACCCACGTTCTCGTCGTGCTGGCCCTTCGGCGCCTTGGTCGACGGCGTGAAGATCGGCTCGGGCAGCCGGTCCGCCATGCGCAGCCCGGCGGGCAGCTTGATGCCGCAGATCTCGCCGGTGCGCTGGTAGTCCTTCCAGCCGGAACCGATCAGGTAACCGCGCACGACGGCTTCGACCGGCAGCGCCTTCAGCTTGCGGACGACGATCGCGCGATCGGCGAGGCGGGCGCGGTCGCCGGCGTCCGGCACGACCTTGGCGAGGTCCGCGTGCGCCGGCGCGGCGAGGTGATTCGGCACGATGTGGCCGGTGCGCGCGAACCAGAAGTTGGAAATGCTCGTCAGAACGCGGCCCTTGCCGGGAATCGGGTCGGGCAGCACCACGTCGAACGCGCTCAGGCGGTCGGTGGTGACGATCAGCATGTGCCGGTCGTCGCCCGGGATCGCGTAGATGTCACGCACCTTGCCCTGGTGGATGCGCGTGAGGCCGTGCAGGTTCGACTCGTGCATCGGCGGGGAACGGCCGACGAGGCGAGGGTGGAAGCGGGCGTGTGCGTGGACATGGTGGAGCCGCCGGTGCTGTTAATATGCCGCGATCGTCGGCATCAGGGACGTAACGTCCTGACCGACCACCCATTGTAACGACTCCCGGGAAAGGGGCACGGCCCCGCGCACATGCTCGAAGGCTGGTACGGCAAGATCCTCGGCGCGATCCTGGGCTACATCGTCGGCCGCGGGCTGCTGGGCGCCATCGTCGGGTTCGTGCTGGGCCATCAGTTCGACGTCGCCAGCAAGCGCAGCCGGGGTGGGTCGGCCGCCGGCCGGCCGCGCTGCCGGCCCGGCCGAACTGCGCCGCGCGTTTTTCGAGGCTACGTTCAAGGTCATGGGGCACGTCGCCAAGAGCGACGGCCACGTCACCGAGCAGGAGATCGACGCCGCGCGCGACGCCATGCGGCGCTTCTCGCTGGCCGAGGCCGACCGGCTGCGCGCCATCGACTGCTTCACGGCCGGCAAGCAACCCGACTTTCCGCTCGAGTCGACGCTCGAACGCCTGCGCCAGCTGGCGGGGAACAGTCCCGACCTGTGCCGCCTGTTCGTCCAGATCCAGCTCGAGGCCGCGATCCAGGGCAACGGGCTGGGCGACCGTCCGCGGGCCGTCTTCCAGCGCATCTGCCGCGCGCTCGGCATTTCCCCGCTCGAATTTGCCTCGCTCGAGGCCATGCTCCGCATGCATGCGGGCAACTACGGCTACGGTCCGGGCGGTCGCCCGTCGCAGGGTCCGGGGTTCGGCACGCGCCCGGATGCGCGCCTGGCCGACGCCTACGAAGTGCTCGGCGTGGCCTCCAGTGCCACCGACGCCGAGGTGACGAAGGCGTTCCGCAAGCTCATGAGCAAGAATCACCCGGACAAGCTGGTGGCCCAGGGCCTGCCGGAATCGATGATCGCAGCGGCGCACGAGAGCACGCAGCGCATCCTGGAAGCCTACGAACTGGTGAAGACTCACCGCGGCATCAAGTGAGGATCGACATGACGACGACCAGACAACAGACCCCGTGGATCGCGCCGTCGATCCTGTCCGCCGACTTCGCGCGACTCGGCGAGGAAGTCCGCAACGTGCTCGCGGCGGGCGCGGACGTCGTCCACTTCGACGTGATGGACAACCATTACGTGCCGAACCTGACCATCGGGCCGCTGGTGTGCGAGGCGCTGCGCAAGCACGGCATCACCGCACCGATCGACGTGCACCTGATGGTGAAGCCGGTCGACCGCATCATCCCGGACTTCGCCAAGGCGGGCGCGAGCTACATCACGTTCCACCCGGAGGCGAGCGAGCACATCGACCGCACGCTCGGGCTGATCCGCGAGAACGGCTGCAAGTCGGGACTGGTGTTCAATCCCGCGACGCCGCTGCACTACCTCGATTACGTGCTCGACAAGGTCGACATGGTGCTGCTGATGTCGGTGAACCCGGGCTTCGGCGGGCAGTCGTTCATCCCGTCGACGCTGCCCAAGATCGCCGCAGGCGCGGAAGATCATCGATCGCAGCGGTCGCGACATCCGGCTGGAAGTGGACGGCGGCATCAAGGTGGACAACATCGGTGCGGTCGCGGCGGCGGGCGCGGATACGTTCGTCGCCGGCTCGGCGATCTTCAACGCGAAGGATTACGCGGCGACGATCGCGGCGATGCGGGAGAAGATCGCGGCGAAGGGCTGATTCAAGTTCCCTCGCCCGCAAACGCAGGCGAGGGCCAGGGTGAGGGCTGACTCTTCCCAACTCATAGCAGAAGAGGGCAGGGTGAGGGCGCCGGATCAGCGCAGCTCGGCTGCGATCTCGCCGCGCACGGCGCGGACGTCGTCGACGATCTGGCGGTACTGATCGATCGCACCTTCCGCCACCAGGCCCCGGTACCAGACGCGTCCGCGCGAGAACGTCCCAATCCGCTGCCGTCCGCGGCAGTTGCCAAAGCCGGTCGTCGGCCGTGGCGACGGGGGCCGCGACCCTCCGCGCAAAGGCTCCGTCGGGCGCGGAGATCGACGGCCGAAGTTGCGCTGTGGCGCGTCCGCGGGACGCGCCGTTCGGACAACGAAAGCGTGGTCGACTGCAGTATACGTCAGTACGCGGTCCACGATTCGTGGTGCCGCCCTGCGCGCGATTGAGCGTACGACATAAGCTTACGAAACGCCTGCGCGACGTCCTTCGAGATATCGTCATGCACGGCGAACAGCTCGCTCAGCTCCGGTCATAGGTTTCGACCATTGCTGCGTGCTGTCCGGCGCGGATCAGCTGCGCGTCACACGCATCGGTTGCATCCTTGCGTACGCAGCCCACGAGCAGGTTCGCGACGCGCGGCATTGCGCGATCAGCCGCAGGTTCTCGTTCTTGCCCTGAACGAGGAGCTGGAAGTGCGTCCGGTCAGTCGCAGCGCTGGTATGCGCGTCAGCTGGTTCAGGATCTCCTCGGTAAGACGTGGAAAAGTATTCCTGCGCCGTCTGCGGTGAGTTCGGCGAGCGCCTGCGCGACGGCCTCGCGCTGGTCTGGTGGGACGGCTGCACCATACAACGCGCGGTAGGCAAACGCGCTGTTGGCCGCCTGGGTTTGCTCGAAACGCAGCGCCTCATCGAGCGTCACCAGGTCCCGGTCGAGGTCGCGGGCCAGGAGTTCGAGGTACTGGTGCTCGACGCGTGCGTCGCGCCGGTCCTCGATCCAGCTGTTGACCGCGAGCGCAATGAGGATGCCCAGGACGAGCAGTGCCAGCTCGACGAGGACCTGCCCCCAATGCATTGCGCGCAGGGCGGCGGCGAAGCGTCTTCCGCGGCAAGGGGTCAGGCGGCCTTGCGGCCGACTAGGGGTTAGCGGAAGGTGAGTGCGCTCCGCGCATCCACGACTCGGAAACGAACACTCCCGCCGCAGCGGGAGTGTTTCAGGTCAGGACGAAGGATCAATCCTCGTCGTCCTCGTCCTCATCTCCTCGTCGTCGTCCGGCGCGGTGGTCGCCTTCTTGTCGCGCAACGCGAGCCCACTCGGGCCACCCGCTGCGAGCGACATCGCCGCCGCCTTGCCCTTGAGGCGCGGACGCACGCCGTACACGACCATCGTCTTGCCGCGCGCGGTGAGCAGGCCCTGTTCCTCGAGCACCTTCAGCACGCGGCCCGCCATTTCGCGCGAGCAGCCGACCAGGCGCGACAGTTCCTGCCGGCTGACCTTGATCTGCGTGCCTTCCGGGTGCGTCATCGCGTCCGGCTCGTTGCACAGGTCCATGATCGCGTGCGCGACCCGGCCCGTGACGTCGACGAAGGCGAGGTCGCCCAGCTTGCGGTTGGTGCGGTCGAGGCGGCTTGCCAGCTGCGTGGCCAGCTCGAACAGCAGGGTGGGGCTTTCGGCGGCAATCTGCCGGAAGCGCGGGTAGGTCATCTCGGCGAGCTCGCACTGCGAACGCGTGCGCACCCAGGCGCTGCGCGCGGGCTGTTCGTTGAAAAGGCCCATTTCGCCGAAGAACTGGCCCTTGTTGAGGTAGGCCAGCACCATCTCGTTGCCTTCCTCGTCCTCGATCAGGACTTCCACCGAGCCCTTGATGACGTAGTAGAGGACGTCGGGCACGTCGCCCGCGTGGATCAGCACCGTCTTGGACGGCACGGCACGTATGCGGCAATAGCTAAGGAAGCGATTGATCGCAGGAATGTCACTCAGGGGTCTACCGCCGGTTTCCATGCTCCCTTCCTGTCGTATTGCGCGTGTTTATGTCAAAACGCTGCGAAGCTTTTAATATAAAGCCGCGCCACGCCGCAAGTTTCTAAAGTCACAGGCGGTAGGCGGTCCGCGTCATCAGCCGGGCTGTCCGGCGCATAAGCTCGCGCACCGGGCGGGGAAGAGCCATCGCACCCTTGCTGCGCGCGTCGTCCGCGTGGCGGTCCTCGTCGGCCTTCATCTGCGCAACGATGCGCCGGGAACGCTCGTCGTCCGGCGGCAGTTCGTGCAGGTGCGAATCGAGGTGCTCGACCACCTGTTTCTCGGTTTCCTCGACGAATCCGAGGCTGGTCCGGTCCCCGCTGAGGCCCGCCAGGGCGCCAATGGCAAAGGATCCTGCGTACCAGACCGGCGCGAGCAGGCTCGTCCGGCTGTCGAGCTCCTTCACGCGCCGCTCGCACCAGGCCAGGTGGTCCGTTTCGTCGCGCGCGGCCGCCAGCATCTGCTCGCGCACTGCAGGATTGCGGGCCGTCAGGGCCTGGCCGTGATACAGCGCCTGGGCCGCGATCTCCCCGGCATGGTTCACCCGCATCAGTGCCGCCGCGTGCTTGCGGGCCACCGGGTCATGGACCGTCTCCTCGATCCCCTGGTCGGGAAATGGGCGGGCCGAGACGTTGGCGGCGGCCACGGTGCGCAAGCCGCGGTCGATTTCCTGGATCAGGCGGTCTGCCAGGCTGAGGCGGCGGGCAGGGGACGGGTTGCGGGGGTCTGGCGGGGCTCATGATGGCACACATGTATAGTGGCCCTGCGACAGGGCACCCGGGAGGGTGCGCAACCGGGCGAGGTTGCGTCCGTTTCAACCAGAGCTTTGCATTGGCCGAACCGCTGAGCTAGAATTCGCGGCTCTCTGCATGGCAGACAGGGCCTGGAGCCTTTCCGATGACCACCGTTTTCGCACACCCCGAGAAGGTGCGGCGTGACTGGTTTGTGGTGGATGCGAGCGGTAAAACGCTCGGCCGCCTCGCCACTCAGCTCGCCTTCCGTCTCCGCGGCAAGCACAAGCCGCAGTACACGCCGCACGTCGATACCGGCGATCACATCATCGTGATCAACGCCGAAAAGATCGCCGTGACCGGCAACAAGCTCACGGACAAGGTGTACTACTGGCACACCGGCGCGATCGGCGGCATCAAGAGCCGCACGCTCGACAAGATGCTCGAACAGCATCCCGAGCGCGTGATCGAGCTCGCGGTCAAGGGCATGCTGCCCAAGAATCCGCTTGGCCGCGCCATGTTCAAGAAGCTGCACGTGGTGACGGGCGACAAGCACTCGCACGCCGCGCAGCAGCCGAAGCCGCTCGACATCTGAGGCTGAGAGCAATGCCTGCAAACACCAATTACGGCACCGGCCGTCGCAAGTCCTCCACGGCGCGGGTTCACCTGCACCCGGGCACCGGCAAGATCAACATCAACGGCCGCACGATCGAAGAATTCTTCGGTCGCACGACGTCGCGCATGATCGTGCGCCAGCCGCTCGAGGTCGTGCAGATGTCCGACCGCTTCGACGTGGTCGCCAACGTTGCCGGCGGCGGCATGACCGGCCAGGCCGGCGCGATCCGTCACGGCATCACGCGCGCGCTGATGGAATACGACGAAGCGTTCCGCAAGCCCCTCCGTGTCGCCGGTTTCGTGACGCGCGATGCGCGCGAAGTCGAGCGCAAGAAGGTCGGCTTCCGCAAGGCTCGTCGCGGAACCCAGTTCTCCAAGCGCTAACCAGCGCGCGGGTGCGGGCAGCGGTCAGGGCGCTGCTTGCAAGAATCCCCGCAACGGTTCCTTTGGGGGATCGTCTAGCGGTAGGACTACGGACTCTGACTCCGTCAACCTAGGTTCGAATCCTAGTCCCCCAGCCAAAAATGAATGGGCCCGCCTCGCGCGGGCCTTTTCATTTTTAAATGCGCGGGGACTAGGACCACGAACCTAGGGGCCCTAGGTTCGAACACATCGCGGCAGCGATGTATGACGTTGCAGATTCGCGTGTTGCCGCGGGGTGCGCGGCGAGCCGAGCGCATCTGCAACGGCCCCGACGGGGCGCGCACCGGCGCAGCGCGCGCAATCCTAGTCCCCCAGCCAAATCAAAAAGGCTCGCTGCGAAAGTAGCGGGCCTTTTTGTTTGAACATCCGAAGCTGGCCCATGCCGCATCCCCTGGCGCCAATTGACGGCCGAAAACTTTGATGGTCTATTCAGGCCGAAGACTTGCGAGGGTGGTTATCCTCCTGTGCGCTGCCTTTGAATACGGAATTCCAAGCCATGCCGCAGCAAGGTCTCGTCATCTACGCAAAGAACAAGAAGCGGGTTTCGGCGTTCTACCAACAGACACTTGGACTCGAAGTCCACGAGTCGGAGTCATCGCACGATCTGCTGCGAGGCCAGGGCTACGAGATCGTGGTGCACTCCATCCCCCGCAAGTACGCCGCCGGGATCAAGGTCTCGAAACCACCCGAGCCACGGGATGAAACGCCATTCAAGCCGACATTCGTCGTTCTCAGCCTGACGGCGGTTCGCCTCGCAGCAGAGGCAACGGGTGGGTACCTGAAACCAGAGGCTGCAGCCTGGCACTTTCGCGGCCAGGTGCTCCTCGACGGATGGGATCCAGAAGGCAATATTGTTCAGTTCAAACAGGCTGGGTAGCCGGCTGGGAGCGAGTCGTTCCACACTGAACCTCCCACGTACCGCCTGGCTCTAAAGTTAGGCTGCACGTCATGCGCATCAAATCCCTCGTCGTATTGGCCGAAGCGAGCGTCGGAATAGCGGCAAGCTGCACCTGAAGGATGAGCATCAAACCAACGGGCTACTCCGGAACACCTCTCGCCAGGAAGCTCGGTATATCGGCGAACAGTCGCGTTGTCGCTAAGCACGCACCCGCCGATTACGCTCAACTACTGGAGCCGATTCCGGCTGGCGTCCTGTTCGAAACCGGCGTCTCCAAGGCCACCGATATCGTCCATGTCTTTGCACGGCACAAGGCGAATCTGCAGGCCGAACTCCGGGATCTGCGCAGCTCGATCAAACCAGACGGTGTCGTCTGGGTGTCCTGGCCGAAGAAGGCATCGAAGGTGCCGACGGACATCACCGAAGACACCATTCGCGAGCTGGCCTTGCCGCTTGGCTTCGTCGACGTGAAGGTCTGTGCGGTGAGCGAGATCTGGTCCGGCTTGAAGCTGGTCATTCGCAAGGAGCTGCGGTGAGAGTGCGGTCTGGCCCTTTCATCAAGTGGGTTCGCCTGCGGCGGTCCGCGCCAGTCCGACGGCAGCCATGATGTCCACCGTTGTCATCAGTCCCTATTCCGCTGAGTGGCCAGACTGCTTTCGCGCCGTACGCGAAGAGCTGCTCTCCGTGTTCGCGCCGATCGAGGTTGCCGTCGAACACATCGGCAGCACTGCGGTTCCAGGGCTTGCGGCGAAGCCGGTCATCGACGTTCTGCTCGGAGCACGCGCGCTGGCCGACGTCGAATCGAAGAATCGAACCTCTCGGCGAGCACGGTTACTCGTACGTCCAGAAGTACGAGCGTGAGCTCCCCATGAGGCGCTACTTCGTCAAGCCTGCAGCGACATCGCTCCGCGTTCACCTGCATGCGGTCGAGCTTGGATCGCTCCTCTGGCAGGAGCACCTGGCCTTCCGGGATGCGCTGCGGACGGATGCGACACTGAGTTCCCGGTATCAATCCCTGAAGCTGCGACTGGCGGAAGAATTCGCCGCTGACAAGTCTGCCTATACAGTTGCCAAGGGCCCTTTCATTCGCTCCGTCCTCGCGACCGCGTTCGAGCGCAACGCTGCTGACTGAGGCTGCGTTCAGCCAGGCGACTGTAAGAGGCGGAATGGCTTTCTGATACGCTCGCTGCCGAAAGCTCGCTTCAAAGGCAGTGACGCGCAGATGAGTGAACCCACTTTCGCCCAGGCGCAGGCCGACATGCGGCAAGGCTACTTCTGCGGAGCGCCTGGCATCCTGGTGTCGGGAATGGTGTGGTTGGCGGCGGGCCTGGTCGCGGTCGTTGTCGCTGAGCGGGCGGCCGTACTGGCCTTGCTGGCGGGCGGTGCCGTCATCCATCCGGTGAGCGTGCTCGTTACGAAGCTCCTCGGAGGCAGGGGAGCACATACGCCGGGCAATCCCCTGGGCCGGCTTGCGATCGAAGGCACGTTCTGGCTCCTGGCCGGCATCGCCATCGCGTACGGCATGCACGCGCTCCGGCTGGAGTGGTTCTTTCCGGCCATGTTGCTGCTCATCGGCGGGCGATACCTGACGTTCCAGACCTTGTACGGCCTGCGCGTCTACTGGATCTGCGGCGCCGTCTTGTGCGTGTGCGGTCTGGTGCTCGCGCTGTTGCGCGCACCTGCGCCGATCAGCGCATTCACGGGCGCCGTCATCGAATTGGGCTTTGCAGCATTTGTTTTCATGCGGGCCCCCCGACATGAAGCGGCCTGAAGCGCATGGATGATGGTGGAGGCGAGAAATGACTTCTTCGATTGAGCAGTCGCCACAGCGTTACGCCCGAATTGGCGGCGTGCTGTACCTGGCGATCATCGCGCTGGGCCTGTTCGGCGAGGCGTTCGTGCGCGGCACACTCGTCGTGTCCGGGGACGCGACGGCGACGGCCAGTGCCATTGCGGCTTCGGAGTCCTTGTGGCGCGCCGGTCTGGCAGGCGACCTGCTGATGCACGTGTTCGATGTGCCGGTGATCGTGGTGCTCTACCTGCTGCTCAGGCCGGTCAGCGAGTCGCTCGCCCTGCTGGCGACGTTCTTCAACCTGATCCAGACCGCGGTGCTCGTTGCCAACAAGCTCAACTTGCTGGCTCCCATCCTTCTGGTCGGCAACGCCGGTGGCCTGAACGCATTTTCCCCGGAGCAGCTGCACGCGCTGTCCTACCTGGCTATCAAGGCGCATGGGTATGGCTTCGGCGTCGGACTCATCTTCTTCGGGTTCGCGTGCCTGTTCCGGGGCTATCTGATTTTCAGGTCGGGCTACTTCCCGAGGGTTCTCGGCCTGCTGATGGCTCTCGCGGGGTTCTGCTATCTCGCTAACAGTTTTGCGCTGCTCCTCGCGCCTGCGCTGGCATCCGCGCTGTTTCCCTTCGTCCTCATGCCTGCCTTCGTCGGCGAACTGGCTTTCGCACTGTGGCTGGTCTTCAAGGGCGTCAACGTCGAAAAATGGCCGCGCGGCAGTCGATGACTGTCTCGCCACGGCTGTACTTGTTGTGCGGGAAAATGGCGGCTGGCAAGTCGACGCTCGCGCGAGAGCTGTCGCACCGTCACGGTGCCGTGCTGCTGGTGCAGGACGAATTTCTCGAGCGCCTCTATCCTGGCGAAATTACCGACCTGCCGACCTTCGTGACATGCTCCTCCCGGCTCAACGCAGATCTCACGCCTTTCATTCTTGACCTGCTGGCGCAAGGCACCTCCGTCGTTCTCGATTTTCCTGGCAACACGAAGAACCAGCGCGCGTGGTTTCGCCGGCTGATCGACGACGCGCAGGTCGGGCACGAGCTTCATTTCGTGGATGTGCCCGATGAGATCTGCAGGCTGCAGCTGCGAGGCCGCAGCCGGGATCTGCCGGACGGCAGCGCCTGGACGAGCGATGCCGAGTTCGATGCGGTCACGGCGTACTTTCAGCCACCCTCGCTGGACGAGGGTTTCAACGTCATTCTTCATGCGCGGACTGACCAGGCATCGAAGCCATGCGACTTGCTCGCGCCGTCCGCGCGCAGGAGTCTCTAGATGAATTCGCTGCTGCGGATCTGCTGCCTGTCCCTGTCTGCTCTTGCATCAGCTGCAGCGAACGGCCAGCAAGTGCCAACCATCGAACAGGCGCAGGTCGTGGACGCGATGCGTACCATGTACGTCGCCGCGACGGAGGACGACCTGGCGCTGTTCCACGCCGTCGCCGCTCCAGACTTTTACGCCTACGAACTTGGCAAGCGCTTCACGGGCGATGAGCTGATGGCACTGCTCAAGAGCCGGCACGATGCCGGTGTGGTCTACGTGTGGCGCGTCACCGAACCCGAGGTCCATATCGACGGCAACACGGCGGATACCGTGACCCGCGGCAGCTCCCGAATTCTTCGTCGAGGCACCATGGCAACGCACAAGTCCAAGGCGGACACGACGCAGGCGGTGGATGCCCTGCTGTCTTCGCTCAACCATCCGGCGACCCGGGAAATTCAATTGCTGCGGCAGCTCATCTGCGAGGTGAGCCCGTCGATCCGGGAGGGTGTCAAATGGAATGCACCGAGCTTCCGGGTCACCGAGTATTTCGCGACGATCAACCTGCGGGAAAAGCAGGGCGTCGGTGTCGTGCTTCACTTCGGCGCGAAGGTGCGCGAAGTCGCGCTCGGCCCCGATTCGATCGACGATCCAGGAAAGCTGCTCGCCTGGCTGGCGCAGGACCGCGCGATGGTGAGGTTCACTGGCGTGGACGACATCGCCGCCCGGAAGGAAGCATTCCAGGCCGTGCTGCGGCAGTGGATCCGGTACGCGTGAGGCTCGACGAGGCATTCGTCATTGACGAAACCGCCACGCCGGAACGGCTGGCCCAGGCGGCCGATATCCTGGATCGTTGCACGGGCCTCGTCCTGTTGTTGCCCGCCATCGTGCTTCACCCTGGCGCCCTTGAAATTCTCTGCAAAGTGGTCGACCCGACGCCGGCTGCGCATCGCTGCGAGGAGGAGTACAAGGTACTCGTCGAAAACGCCGCACGTGCGCTCGAGCGTTCGACGCTCGGTGCCTTGCTTCCGGCCAGGCCGCTGCGATGGGTGGTTGTTGACGATCGCGGCAGCGGGGTGGTCGAGGCATGGAGCGGCTGAATCCGCCAGGGGCTCGCTGACCATGACCGATACAGTTCGCGTCCGTCCCATCGAGCAGGCCGATCTCGCGGCCTGGACACCGTTGTGGGAGGGCTATAACGCTTTCTACGGCCGTGCAGGTCCCACTGCGTTGTCACCAGCGATTACCGCGGTCACCTGGCAGCGATTCTTCGACCCGGGCGAACCCGTCTTCGCGCTGGTTGCCGAGAGCGCGGGGCGCCTGGTCGGCCTGACGCACTACCTCTTTCACCGCAGCACGACCCGGATCGAGCCCACCTGTTACCTGCAGGACCTGTTCACGGCACCGGACGCGCGAGGGCAGGGCGTCGGGCGTGCATTGATTCTCGGCGTGTACGAAGCGGCGCGGGCGGCAGGTGTTCACGAGGTCTACTGGCAGACGCACGAGACGAACGGCGCGGGTCGCGTGCTGTATGACAAGGTGGCCAGGTACGCCGGCTACATCGTGTACGAACAGGAAGTCTGACGCGGGCGATGCCGCCTCGAGACTGAAACCGGGACCAGGCCACCAAACAGGCAGCCGCGGCCTTTGGCTTGACATAAAACCGTGACGGACTGCCGGGTATCCGGTGGGTGCGAAACGCAGACTTCGCGCAGGAGTGCAGCCGGACCCTGGGTAACCCCGTCTGCGATCCGGGTAGCCACTCGTCCCATGGGGCGCGCAGGCTGTCCGGCGACACGTGCTTGCATCAGAACACCGGAATCCATCGCACCATCCGTCCTGTCGAGGAAGCTCGGACCGAGGTCGTCGAGCCCCGATTCGTCGCAGAGGCGCAGGTCCCGGCGGATCCGCGGCACTCGCGCCAGGATAAGCCACGCCCGCACAGCGGCCTGCAGCGCTATTACCTTCCTGTGCAGGCGAAGTTTGCGCTGGCGTTCGTGGTCAGCCTCGTCTGGACCGTCGTATCGACGCTGCTCGCCCTGCCGTGGCTGCAGGACCTGGCTGCCATCGTGAGCTGGCCCGTGGCCATTTTCGCCGTCGGCGGCATTGCGGTGCTGCCCGGCATGATGAATGCGTTCCTGGTGACAGGCTTGCTGCTGGACCGGCGACCGCCGCGCAAGCCGCTCGTGGACTACCCGGCGGTCTCGATCCTGGTGGCCGCTTACAACGAAGAGTCGTCGATTGCCGACACGCTGCAGTCGATCGCCGCCCAGAACTACCCCGGCGAGTTCGAAGTCCTGGTGATCGACGACGGTTCGAAGGACGGCTACGGCCGCCATCGTCGAGGCGAATCCGTATCCCTGGGCGCGCCTGTTGCGCCAGCCCCGCAACATGGGCAAGGCGGCGGCGCTCAATCGCGGCCTCGCCGAATCGCAGCACGATTTCGTGATCACGCTGGATGCCGACTCGTACCTGTACGGCGACGCGCTCGCACGGCTGGTCGAGCGCTACTTCAGCGACCCATCGTCGACGCGTGCGGTCGCCGGCACCATGCTGGTGCGGAATTCGCGCAAGAACTGGATCACGCGCGCCCAGGAATGGGATTACTTTCACGGCATCGCCGCCATCAAGCGCGTGCAGTCGCTGTTCCAGGGCACGATGGTGGCGCAGGGCGCGTTCTCGATCTACGACCGCGCGGCGCTGGTTGAAATCGGCGGCTGGCAGGACTGCGTCGGCGAGGACATCGTGCTCACGTGGGCCATGCTCGTGCGCGGCTGGCGGGTCGGCCACGCCGAGGACGCCTGCTGCTTCACCAACGTCCCCGACAACCTGCACCAGTTCCTGAAGCAGCGGCAGCGCTGGAGCCGCGGCATGATGGAGGCGTTCCGGCAGCACCCGCGCATCCTGCTGACGCCGCGCATGTCGACCTTGTTCGTGTGGTGGAACGTGCTGTTCCCGTGGCTCGACCTCGCTTACACGCTGTGTTTCATCCCGGGCGTGATCACTCGCCTGCTTCGGCATCTATTGGGTTGCCGGACCGATGACACTCGTGCTGATGCCGATGGCGCTGCTGATGAACTACGTCATGTACCGCGTCGGCGCGGCCATGTTCGCGGGCCAGGGCCTGAAAGTACGCAAGAACGTGCTCGGCTTCCTGGTCTACGCGTTCACCTACAGCCTGATCCTGCAGCCGGCCAGCGTGGCGGGCTACCTGTCGGAGTTGCTCGGCACGCGCAAGACGTGGGGCTCCAAGTAATGGCGCGTGCGCACGCTCCTCGGGTTCGCGCGCGCCTTGCGTTGGGCGCCATTGCCTGCCTGACATTGGTCGCTCCGTCTGCCGCCATTGCGGCAGAGTCGGTCGATCGTGTCGCAGCGCTGGCGCGGGTCGGTTTCGAGGACGACGCGGACGGATTCACGGCCGCGCAGGTGCGTGCCGGAGCGCTGCTCGATTACGCGTCCGAACTGAAGCACGCGGGTCTGGCGCTGCAGAACACTCACTACTCGATGGACAGCTGGAGCACCAATGCTCCCGCCATCATCGGGGTCTACCGCAACCAGCGTCGCGACACGCTCGAAGGCGTGCGAGCCGAAGGTGGCGTGGTGCAGGTCAAGGGCCACACCCGGGTCGTGGGTGACGCCACGTGGAGTCACCGCCCGCGGGAGACGACGGGCGTCGAACTGATCCTGGCCGGCGACCTCGTCGGCACGCGCCAGGCGCTGGAGGAGGGCATCGCCTACGGGCTCGCCGGCGCCAGTGTCGAACAGCAGTTCGGGCAGCGCTTCACCGGCATCGCGATGGCCGCCTGGCAGCCATTCACGGACGGCAATTCCCGCGCGCTGCTGCGCGCGCGGATGATCTGGAGCATGCTGCCCGAGCAGGGAATCTCCGCCCAGCTGCGTTGGCGGCAGTATTCGAGCAGCGATGCCGACGTCGGCGGCGCCTATTTCAATCCGGATCGCTATCGCACCTGGGATGCCGTGTTCTCGCTGCGTCGACGTGTCGGTGCCTGGACCGTTGCGGGATTGGCGGGCGGCGGCCAGGAACGGGTGGAAAACGGGTCCTGGCAGTCGACGGGCGTGGCGGAGGTTCGCGCCGAAGGTCCGCTGTCGCGCGACATGCGCCTCGCGGTCAACGCCCTGTACAGCAACGCTGCCGGCTTCGCGAATTCCCAGAACTACTGGTACGGCTCCGTCAACGTCAGCCTGATCGTGCCGTTCGGACACTGATCCTCGGCGTCTATACTCGTGGCCGCCATGGCCACCTACGTCGCCCTCCTGCGCGGTGTGAATGTCGGCAAGGCCAAGCGCGTGCCCATGGCGGACTTGCGCGACGTCCTCGCGGGCCTCGGCTGCACCGACGTCGAGACGTTGTTGAACAGCGGCAATGCCGTCTTCAGGTCGAAGGCCCGGTCGGCCTCGGGCTGCGCCGCAGCGATCGCCCGCGCGCTCGCCGAGCGCTTCGGGTTCGACGTTCCCGTCGTCGTGAAATCCGCGCCGGAACTCAGCGCCATCGTGGCCGGCAATCCCTTGCGCTTCACCGAGGCGGATCACTCCCGCCTGCTGGTGGCATTCGTGCAGGACGCCGCGCAACTGGCGAGCCTGCGCGAGCTCGACTCGCTCGTGGTTCCACCCGAGCAGTTCTCCGTCGGCAGCCATGGCGCCTATCTGCTGTGCGCGTCAGGCCTGCTCGAAAGCAAGGCCGGTGCGGCGCTGCTCGGCAAGGCGGGTCAGGCCGCCACGACCCGCAACTGGGCGACGGTCCTGAAGCTGCACGCGCTGGCGCTTTCGGTCGACGCGTGAGCCTGCGACACTGACGGCAACCGTCCACGCGAGGCCTTGCCCGTCATGCTGATCCGCGCCTGCAAATCGAAGATCCACCGCGCGACGGTGACCCGGGCCGACCTCGACTACGTCGGCTCGATCACCATCGACCAGGCGCTGCTCGACGCCAGCGACCTGCAGCCCTACCAGTACGTCAACATCACGAACGTCTCGAACGGCGTGTTCTGGCAGACCTACGTGATCGCCGCCCCCAAGGGCAGCGGTCGCGTCGAGCTCAACGGGCCGCCGGCGCGGCACTTCCAGGCCGGCGACAAGATCATCGTGCTCGGCGAGGCCTGGCTCGAGCCGTCCGAGCTCAAGGACCTCGACCCGAAAATAGTCATCGTCGAAGGCGACGAGAGCGCGAAGAAGCTGACGGACCGCAACCGGAAATTCCGGCTGCTCGCCCACAGCAAAGTCAGAAATTCTGCCCGCAAGAAGCCCTGATACGCGCCGGATGGCAGGAGACCCGCATGTCGACCATGACGAGGCAGAGACGTGCGTTCAGCGAGCTGCAGTTGCGGACAACTGCAGGTCACGACGACCGGTGAGCCCGTGCGCATCTCGGTCTGCCATTGCCTCGCCTGCCAGCGACGAACGGGCAGCGCGTTTGGCGTGCAGGCCCGGTTTCCGCGCGCTGCAGTGACGATGACCGGGCGCGGGACCCGGTACGTGCGCACCGCGGATTCCGGCAAGACCGTCACCTCCACGTTCTGCCCCGATTGCGGCTCCACCGTGTATTACGAGCTGGAACTCGTGCCGGGATTCATCGGCGTCCCGGTCGGCGGCTTTGCCGATCCCGGCTTCCCGCCGCCGCAGGTCTCGGTTTACGCAGAGCACCGGCATCCATGGGTGGGCTTGTCTGCGGACATCGCCCCCGAATCCTGAAGGAGAACCCGATGATCGTCACGACCACTCCATCGATCGAGGGCAGGCGCATCACGCAGTACTGCGGCATCGTGACCGGCGAGGCCATTCTGGGCGCGAATCTGTTCAAGGACATTTTCGCCGGCATCCGTGACCTCGTCGGCGGACGCTCGGCCACCTACGAGCGTGAACTGCAGCGCGCCCGCGACCTCGCGCTGGCGGAAATGCGGCAGCGCGCGCAGGAGGCCGGCGGCAACGCCGTCGTCGGCGTCGACCTCGATTACGAGGTGCTGGGCACCGGCAACGGCATGCTGATGGTGTCGGCGAGCGGGACGGCAGTGCTGGTCGAGTGACAACAGTGCAGGGCCTGACCAGGAGGTCACCATGTTGCTTGGACTGCGTACGGCCATCTATCCCGTCAAGGATCTCGACGAAGCGAAGGCGTGGTACTCGACCGTCATCGGGCACGCGCCGTATTTCGATCAGCCGTTCTACGTCGGCTTCAACGTTGGCGGGTTCGAACTGGGTCTCGTGCCGGATGGCACGCCTGGCACGGCAGGTCCGCAGCCGCTCTGGGGCGTTGCGAATGCGGCCGACGCACTGGGCCGGCTGGTTGAGCTCGGCGCCGAAGTGCTGGAGGCGGTACAGGACGTCGGCGAGGGCATCCGCGTCGCCGCGGTGCGGGATCCATTCGGCAACCGGCTGGGCATCATCGAGAATCCGCACTTCCACTCTGGCAAGCCTTAGATCGCTGCAACGCTCAGACGGATGGGGGAGCAATCGGATGGACTGGCATCAACGCCGGAGCGCGGCGCGGCGGCGCGCGGTCGGCAAGTACGACGCGGCCGAAGCCCAGGCGTACGGCAAGCTGCAGGGACTCGGCTGGCTCACGGCCGACGAAGAGCACGCGTACCTCGCCGACCTGAGGCCGGTCCTGCAACTCGCGCCCGGCGCCAGCGTTCTCGACGTGGGTGCCGGCACCGGAGTGATGTGCTCGATGCTGCGGCGGTTGCCGGGCATCGAACTCACGGCGCTCGAGCCCTCCGCGGCGATGCTGGCCATTCTGCAGGCCAAGCCCGAGCTCGCAAACGTGAGAGCGATCAATGGGTTCTGCGATGAACCTCAGGACCATGATCGATTCGAGGCGGCGCAGTTCGACGTCATCGTGTCGCGGCAGGTCGTCAATGGACTCTTCGATCCGCTGCTCGCGTTCCGTCACTGGCATCACTGGCTGAAGCCCGCGGGCACCGTCGTCGTCATCGACGGACTCTACGGACGCGATGGCTGGGCCGGTCGCTGGGAGGAAGAAGTCGATGCGTTGCCGCTCTCGGCATCGCAGTCGATGGCATCGACGCCCTACCTGCTCGAAGCGTGCGGCTTCCACATCGAAGTCGTCGAGCGCATGGCGAACGTGAACGCGTTGCCGACGACGCGCACGCCACGCTACGTCGTCGTCGCTCGCAAGACGACTCGCTGAGTCCGCTCGAGGCGGCGATTCGTCGTCGCCGTGACCGATCGAGCGCACCCGCTGATCGATTCTTGCCTCAAGAGCGTTCCTGCCGCGTTGTGACGCGCGCAGCGTGCAACCCGCAGCGTGCGCCTGCATGCGATCGCAGGAACGCTCTACGTCGCTGAGAATTCGTTTTAAGCGAAGAGGAGGGCGTCGACGATCTCGATCCAGTGCCGCACCGGCACCGGACTTGCCTGGCGCAGGTGCTCGAGGCAACCGATGTTGGCGGTCGCGATCGCCGTCGGCTGGTCGCCGAGCAGCGAGTCGAGCTTGCGCGTGCGCAGCTCGCGCGCGAGTTCCGGTTGCAGGATCGAGTACGTGCCTGCCGAACCGCAGCACAGGGTCGGGTCGCGCGTCGCCACGAGTTCGCAGCCGGCGGCACGCAACAGTGCTTCGACCTTGCCCGTCGTCGACGATCGCTGCCCGTGCTGGAGCGAGCAGGGTGCCTGCCAGGCGACGCGGACCGGCTCGCGCTTCTGCCGGGCGGTGGCGACCGCGACTGCGAGCGCCGCCGGATCGATGACCTCGCAGAGATCGCGTGTCGCGGCGCCTACCCGCGCACCCGCCGCCGAGGTCGCCGCGTCTGCGTGTCGGAGCACGTGTCCGTAGTCCTTCGCGAACGTGCCGCAGCCGCTGGCCGTGCTGACGATCGCCTCACATCCTCCGTCCAGCAGGCGCTCGCTCGCCGCGACGTTGCGACGGACCTGGTTCAGCGCCGCCGCGGCTCGCCCGAGGTGGTGCTCCATCGCGCCGCAGCAGCCGACGTCGCGCGCGGCGACCAGCGAGATACCCAGACGGTCGAGCACCCGGGCAGCCGCGGCGTTGATCTGCGGCGCGAGTCCGGGCTGCACGCAGCCTTCGAGCACTGCCATGCGGCGGGTGTGCCGCGCCGTGGGCCAGGCGAGGACATCGCGTGTCGCCGATCGGCCGTCGTCCTTCGCCGGCACCATCGCCTTGAGTGCGCCGGGCAGCGCCGGGCGCAGCGCCTGGCCGATCCGCACCAGCGGCGTGAACAGTTCGCGCCGGGTGGCGACCGTGGCGAGCGCAAAACGGACAAACCGTGTGCCCAGGTCACGCGACGACGGTGGCTGGCGCTCGATGAGTTCGCGGCCGAGGTCGGCCAGCCTGCCGTACTGCACGCCCGACGGGCAGGCGGTCTCGCAGGCGCGGCAGGTCAGGCAGCGATCGAGGTGCGTGCGAGCGGTCTCGGTCGCGCCGCCGTGCTCGAGCATCTCCTTGACCAGGTAGATGCGGCCACGCGGGCTGTCGAGTTCGCTGCCGGTGACGCGGTACGTCGGGCAGGCCGGCAGGCAGAACCCGCAGTGCACGCAGCTGCGCAGGAGGTCGCGTGCTTCCTGTGCGAGCGGCGAATCGGCGAGCGAGTCGGCGGGTTTGGAATGCATCGTCGCCGTCTCAGAGATCCGCGTACATCCGGCCCGGGTTCAGGATACCGGCCGGATCGAACACGCGCTTCACGGCGCGATGCAGGTCGAGCATCGGTGACGGCAACGGCGCGAAGACCTCGCCGGTCGTGCCATCGTCCGCGTCGTCGCGACGGAACAGCGTGGCATGACCGCCCGCCGTGCGGGTGATCAGGTCGATCGTCTGTCGATCGACGCCGCTGAGCCAGGCCTGCGTGCCGTTCCATTCGAACGCGACCCGATCGGCCCGGATCAGGGCGGCGCCCGCCGTCGTCGCCGGCAGCGAGAGTCGCCACAGCGGGCGTGCCGAGGCGAAGTACGGATGGGTCTGTTCGCGCACGCTGTGCCAGAGCGCGGCCGCTGCCTGCGCGTCCATCAATTCACCGTCAACCGACGGCGTGACTTCATCCAGTGCTGACGGCGAGCCTTCCAGGCGCACGTACAGGACGCCGGCGCTCCAGAAACTGCCGGTGACCGGGATGCCGCGTTGCACGACTGCGCCGAGCAGGCCGATGGCGCTTTGCGCGTCGATGCGCCGCAGCAGCGTCCGGGTGCCGCGGGCGACCGGCAGCACCTTGAGCGACACCTCGAGCAGCACGCCGAGGATGCCGAGCGACCCGGCAAGCAGGCGGGAGACGTCGTAGCCGGCGACGTTCTTCATGACTTCGCCGCCGAACTTGAGGACACGGCCGTCGCCGGTCAGCAGTCGGGCGCCGAGCACGTAATCGCGCACCGGGCCGCGGGCGATCCGCGCGGGACCCGCGAGTCCAGCGGCAACCGTGCCGCCCAGCGTGGCCGTCGGCCCGAAGGACGGCGGTTCGAAGGGCAGCTGTTGCCCGTGCCGGGCCAGCAGCGCCTCGATGTCGGCAAGCGGCGTGCCACCGCGCGCGGTGATCACGAGTTCGGCCGGGTCGTAACGCAGGACGCCGTGATGACCGGCCAGTGCGAGCGTGTCGCCCGCGACCGGTCGTCCGTAGAAACACTTGGTGTCGCCGCCGACGATCCGCAGCGGCGTCCGCGACGACGATGCCGCGCGCACGCGCTCGACCAGCGCCTCGGTGATGTCCTGCCCGTGGGGCGTTTCGATCAACGCCATGCCGTCAGAACCTCGGCAGGTGCGAGTGCGGCAGCTGGCCGCCGTGCACGCGCAGCGCGCCATAGTCGGCGCAGCGGGCGAGGGTGGGCACGGCCTTGCCGGGATTGAGCAGGCCCGACGGATCGAACGCGAGCTTCAGCGCGTGGAAGGCTTCGAGTTCAGCGGCACCGAACTGGGAGCACATCGGCCCGAGCTTCTCGACGCCGACGCCGTGTTCCCCGGTCACGGTGCCGCCCGCGGCGACGCAGGCTTCGAGGATGTCGGCGCCGAAGCGCTCGGCTCGTTCCAGTTCGCCATCCTTGCCGGCGTCGAACAGGATCAGCGGGTGCAGGTTGCCGTCGCCCGCGTGAAAGACGTTGGCCACGTCGAGCCGATAGGTCTGCGACAGCGTCGCGATCTGCGCCAGCACGTCGGCCAGGTGCCGGCGAGGGATGGTGCCGTCCATGCAGTAGTAGTCCGGAGCGAGCCGGCCCACCGCGGGGAAGGCCGATTTGCGTCCCGACCACATGCGGCGTCGCTCCTCGGCGTCACCGGCGATGCGCACGCTCGTCGCCCCGGCGGCTTCGAGCACGGCACGGGCGCGGCCGAGTTCGTCGTCGACGTCGGCGGGCAGTCCGTCGACTTCGCAGAGCAACAGCGCCTGCGCGTCCAGCGGATAGCCGCAGTGGGCGAACGCTTCTGCCGCCCTGATCGCCGGTGCGTCCATCATCTCGAGACCAGCCGGGACGATGCCCGCGGCGATGACCTGGCCGACGGCCTCGGCGCAGCGGCCGACGTCGTCGAAGGCGGCGAGCAGCAATTCGACGCGGCGCGGAATGGGCAGCAACCGCACGGTCACTTCGACCACGATGCCCAGCAGGCCTTCCGAACCGATCACCGCGGCCAGCAGGTTGAGGCCCGGAGCCTCGCCGGTCTCGCTGCCGAGCGTGAGCAGTTCGCCCGTCATCGTGACGAGCTTCACTGCGAGGACGTTGTGAACGGTCAGCCCGTACTTGAGGCAGTGCACGCCGCCGGAATTCTCGGCGACGTTGCCGCCGACCGAGCACGCGACCTGCGAAGACGGATCGGGCGCGTAGTACATCCCGTAAGGCGCAGCCGCTTCGGACACGGCGAGGTTGGTGATGCCCGGTTGCACGCGCGCGAGGCCGCGATGCGGATCGATTTCGAGAATTCCGTTGAGCCGCGAAAGCACGAGCAGCAGCCCGCCCGCGACTGGCAGCGCACCGCCGGAGAGACCCGTGCCCGAGCCGCGTGCGACCACCGGCACCGCATGCCGATGACAGGTGCGGACGATCTGCTGCACCTGCTCGACGCTCGTCGGCAGCGCGACCAGGTCGGGCGAGTGGCGGTGAGCGGTGAGGGCGTCGCACTCGTAGGCGACGCAGGCTGCGGGAGAAGAGAGCAGGCCCGGTCCGAGAACCGAGCCGAGTTCGCTCAGCAGTTTCGCGTCAACGGCCACTGGGCCGCAGGGTCTGCACGCCGGCGTCCGTGCCGATCACGAGCACGTCTGCGCCGCGCTGTGCGAACAGGCCGTTGGTGACGACGCCGGGAATCTGGTTGATCGCGCGCTCGAGGCTGACCGGATCGACGATGTCGAGACCGCGGACGTCGAGGATGTCGCAGCCGTTGTCGGTCACGATTCCCTGGCGCCAGACCGGCTGGCCGCCGAGTCGGACCAGTTCCCGCGCGACGTAGGCGCGAGCCATCGGGATGACTTCGACCGGTAAGGGAAACTTTCCAAGGCGCTCCACCAGCTTGGCCTCGTCGACGATGCAGACGAAGGTGCGTGAAGCTGCCGCGACGATCTTTTCGCGGGTGAGGGCGGCGCCGCCGCCCTTGATCAGGTGCATGCCGCGGGTGGCCTCGTCGGCGCCGTCGACGTAGACGTCGAGGCCCTCGACCGAGTTGAGGTCGAGCACGGGAATGCCGTGATTCGCGAGGCGGCGTGAACTGGCTTCGGAGCTGGAGACGGCGCCTGCGATGCGATCCGGCATGCCGGCCAGCGCGTCGATGAAGAAGTTCACGGTGGAACCGGTGCCCACGCCGATGATGGTTCCCGGCTGGATGTATTCGAGCGCGGCTGCCGCGGCTCGCTGCTTCTTCTGGTCCTGGCTCATGCTGCTTTGCCTTACCCCTCAAACAACTGTGCCCGCTTTCGCGGGCACAGTAGTCGTTTCGGATTCGGCGGCGTCTATCTTGCGAAGGAACGCCGCCTCATCTTTAAGCGACCTTACTTCTTCTTGGCGGCCTTCTTCTTGGTGGCCTTCTTCTTGGTCGCTTTCTTTGCTTTCGCTGCCATGATCAATTCTCCATGTCGGGTTAGTCCCGGGCCGAGTATTTACAGAATTAAAAAAAGAAATGCAATAGTCACGTCACGATTTTTTTTGCAGCGCTCTCGGAGCGACGGCCGACTTCTTCGCTCGCGACGACGAGACGGACGCTCGCAACGCGACGATGCAACGCCACTCTTCGGCAGTGAGCGGCGTCACCGAAAGACGATTGCCGCGTTTCAGGATCAGCATCTCGCGCAACGCGCCTGCTTCGTGCTCGCGCAGCTCCGGCAGCGTAATTACAGGCTCAATTCGATTTTCGAGTTGCACGTCGACGCTGAACCAGCGCGGTGCTGCACGCGTGCTCTTCGCGTCGTAGTACTCGCTCTTCGCGTCGAACTGCGAGGGATCCGGATACGCTTCACGCACGACCTTCACGACGCCCGCGACGCCCGGAACTTCGCAACTCGAGTGATAAAAAAAAGCGCGGTCACCTTTCCGAAAATCGTCCCGAAGCATGTTCCGCGCCTGGTAGTTGCGCACGCCTTCCCACCCCGTCGTGCGGCTCGGAGCGTTCGCGAGATCGTCGATTCCGAACACGTCGGGTTCCGATTTCATCAGCCAGTACTGCATGCGACTTGGACTCTTCAGGGTGCGTGAGGAGGGAAATGGAGGATGCCGCGCTCGGTGACGACGAGGTCGAGAGCGACGTCCCAGGCAGCGGGTTCGAGTCGATCGACCTGCTGGATCGAATACGCGATGCCGATCAGCCGCGGACGGCGGAAGGGTTGCGAGCGATCGAGTCGCGGACGCAGCGCACGGTCGTAGAAGCCCGCACCCATGCCGAGGCGATGGCCCTGCGCGTCGAAGCCGACGAGCGGAACGAGGATCGTGTCGAGGTGACGGACCGGGATGCGGCCGCGCGAACCGTGCAGCGGTTCGGCGATGCCGAACATGTTCCCGCGCAGCGGCGCGTCGGGCTCGAGCGGGACCAGCACCATCTTGCCGTCGCGGCGGCTGACGATGTGCGGCACGTAAATGCGGACGCCGCGCTGCCAGGCGGGACCGAAGCAGGGGCGGAGGTCGACTTCGCCGGGCATGCCGAGGAACGCGGCGACGCGCCGGCCACGCTGCCAGACGCCGAGCCGGCCCAGCGAGGCGCGGATCGCCCGGTCGTGGCTGCGGCGTTCGGCGTCAGGGATCGCGCGACGCCCCGCGCGCAGCTGCCGGCGCAGCTCGCGGAGGGTCATCGTCGAAGTGGAGGGAGAGGCGCCACCCGCCGTGCCGTCACGGACCATTGCTCTCGACAAGAGCAATATTTGGGGAGGGCCGCGGCACTTAAGGCTTCCCGCTCGAGGCGGACTTGCACAATGTTGCCGGCTGACCGTTCCCCGGGGTATTTACATTAAGGTCGAGAGGTAACCCGGCCCATGTCGAACACCGCAGGCGGCGCCAAATCGTCGAAGGTTCGGACTGTCGCGAACCCTCAGAGTTCAAGTTGCTGACCTTTTTCGAGCGCGGATTCCACGCGCTCGCGCAATGACTTCAGGCGCGCGCCGAGGTCACCCTCGACCACCGTGCCGTGCTTGCGCACTTTGATCAGTTCATTCGCCAGGTTGAGCGCGGCGATGACCGCGATGCGGTCGAGGCCCACCACCTTCCCGGAATCACGGATCTCGCGCATCTTGCCGTCGAGGTACTCGGCGGAGTCGAGCAGGTCCGAGCGTTCTTCGGCAGGGCAGGCGACCTGGTACTCGCGATCGAGCAGGCGGACGCTGACGCGGGAAATGCGGTCTTCACTCATCAACCCTGCTCCATCGCCTTGAGGCGGCCGATCATTGCCTCGACCCGTGCGCGCACCTGCTCGTTCTTCTGCAGGAGGTTGGCGCGCTCGTTGATGAGGGTGTCCTGGCGCTGACGCAGGGCACGGTTCTCTTCCTTGAGCTGGTTGACCGTGGCCACCAGCTCCTCGAGGCGGCGTTCGATGCGTCGGAGTTCGACGTCGACGGCGGATCGGGCAGCGGGTTCGTTCATGGAATTCACTATAGTTGGCGCACCCCGGGGAATCAATTTGAACTGGCCCTGACCTGGCCGTTGGGGGCCGATTGCGGGTGCGGATGGTACGATACGCGCAATGTCGGCACCGATTGCTTTCGACGAAGTCGCGCAGGCCCTGACGGCAGGCGGTTCCACCACCCACGCCGCCGAGGCGCACGGCTGCCTGTGCGGCGCCTTGTGTGCGCGGCGCGTCTACCTGCCCGCGGAATGGCTCGAAGAATTGCTGCCCGACGGCCCCGAGCCCGGCACGACCTCCACCCTCACCACGGCCGGCCCCCTCAAGTCGCTCTTCGACCAGAGTCGCGCCGTGCTCGAGGCGCGCGAGATGGAATTCGAGCCGCTGCTGCCTCCCGATGACGCCTCGCTCGACGAGCGCGTCGAGGCGCTCGGTGCCTGGGCGCAAGGGTTCCTGTACGGCTTCGGCGCAGCCGGCCCGTTCAAGCGGGGCACGTTGTCGACGGAGGTCACCGAGGTGCTGACCGATTTCGCCGAAGTCGCGCGTGCCGGCGCCGTCGGCGCCGAGAGCACCGAGGTCGAGGAAAGCGCGCTCGCCGAGCTCGTCGAATTCGTCCGCGTCGGCGTCCAGCTCATCTATGACGAGCTCACCGACCTGCGCGCCGCCCAGACCGCCTCGACGGCGCGTCACTGAACCCGAACCGTTCGTATTCCCGAAGAGAGTTCCTCCTGCCCATGACCCTGCGTAAAGACGAATACGCGCGCCGCCGCAAACAACTCATGAAGCTGATGGGCAAGGGCGCCATCGCCATCATCCCCGCGGCGCCCGAGCGCCAGCGCAACAGCGACGTCCATTACCACTACCGGCCCGACAGCGATTTCCATTACCTCACGGGCTTCAGCGAGCCCGAAGCGGTGGCGGTGCTGATCCCCGGCCGCGAGCAGGCTGAATACATCCTCTTCGTGCGCGACCGCGATCCCGCCCGCGAAACCTGGGACGGCCGTCGTGCCGGCCCCGAGGGCGCGGTGCGTGATTACGGCGCCGACGACGCCTTCCCGATCGGCGACATCGACGACATCCTCCCGGGCCTCATCGAGCGCTGCGAGCGCGTCTACTACTCGATGGGCATGAACCTCGAGTTCGACCAGCGCGTGGTCGGCTGGGTGAACAGGTTGCGGGGCCAGACCAAGCTCGGCATCCACAGCCCGCAGGAATTCGTCGCGCTCGAGCATCCGCTGCACGACATGCGGCTGTTCAAGAGCAAGGCCGAGGCGGCCGTGATGAGGCGTTCGGCGCAGATCGCGGTCGGCGCGCACATCCGGGCGATGCACAAGACGCGCCCGGGCGTCACCGAATACGAGGTGATGGCGGAACTGCTGCACGAGTTCCACCGCCACCAGGCCGACATCTCCTACCACCCGATCGTGGGTGGCGGCGCGAACGGTTGCATCCTGCATTACCACGAGAACGCCGACGCGCTGCGCGACGGTGACCTGCTGCTGATCGACGCCGGCTGCGAATACGGCCTGTACGCGTCGGACATCACGCGCACCTTCCCGGTCAACGGCCGCTTCTCGCCCGAGCAGAAGGCGATCTACGACGTCGTGCTCGAGGCCCAGGAGGCTGCGTTCGACTGCATCAAGCCGGGCAACCACTGGAACGAGCCGCACGACGCGGCAGTGCGGTCGATCACGCAGGGCCTGGTCAAGCTCGGCCTGCTCAAGGGGCGCGTGCCCGCGCTGATCAAGGAAGAGGCTTACCGCAAGTTCTTCATGCACCGGACGGGTCACTGGCTCGGCATGGACGTGCACGATGTCGGCGAATACAAGGTCGGCTCCGAATGGCGCGTCTTCGAGCCGGGCATGGCGCTCACGGTCGAGCCGGGCATCTACATTCCGGCCGGCACCAAGGGTGTGCCGAAGCGCTGGTGGAACATCGGCGTGCGGATCGAGGACGACGTGCTCGTCACTACGACCGGCCACGAGTTGCTCACGGCGGGGCTGCCGCGCACCACGGCCGAGATCGAGCGCGTGATGGCGTCGGCCGCCTGAGGGGGGAATGCCGTTGAGCACGACGACTGCCGAGTACGACATTGCCATCGTCGGCGGTGGCCTCGTCGGCGCATCGCTGGCCCTGTCGCTCGCGCCGCTCGGACTGCGCATCGCCCTGGTCGAAGCCGTGCCGCCCGTGCAGGGCGAGCAACACCCCAGTTTCGACGAACGCACGACGGCGCTCGCCAACGGCACGGTCCGCACGTTCAAGACGCTGGGCGTGTGGGCGGGGATGGAGCGCGAAGCCGCGCCCATCCGCAAGATTCACGTGTCCGACCAGGGCCGCTTCGGCACTGCGCGCGTCGATGCCGCGGAGCAGGGGCTCGAGGCGCTGGGCTACGTCGTGCCCAACCGCGCGATCGGCGCGGCATTGTGGGAAAGCCTGGAACGCGCCCCGTCCGTCGAAATCATCGCGCCGGCGAAGGTCACGGGCAGCGAGATCGATGGCGCGAGCCGCGTGGTGACGTACGAAGTCGCCGGCGAGTCGCGCTCGCTGCGTGCGCAGCTGGTTGTCGCCGCGGACGGCATCCGGTCGCTGGTGCGCGGCCAGGCCGGCATCGACGCGGACCACATCGACTACGAACAGGTCGCGATCACCGCGGTCATGACCACGCAGCGCTTCCACGATTACGTGGCGTACGAGCGCTTCACCGAAGAAGGCCCGATCGCGATCCTGCCGCTGACCGACGGCCGCTGCGGCATGGTCTGGACGCGCAAGCCCGCCGAGGTCGAGCGGCTGCTCGGCTTGTCGGACGAAGAATTCCTGCGCGAGTTCCAGGCCGCGTTCGGCTTCCGGCTCGGCCGCTTCGTGCGGATCAGTCCGCGCGCGTCGTACAAGCTCACGCTGTCGCGGGCGGATCGCCACATCGCGCAGCGGCTGGCCGTGGTCGGCGCGGCGGCGCAGGGTCTGCACCCGATCGCAGGCCAGGGCTTCAACCTGGGGTTGCGTGATGCGATGAGCCTGGCCGAAGTCATTGCGGACCGGCGCGTCGCCGGCACGACCGACCCGGGCGATCCGGCACTGTTGCAGGATTACGCGGATTGGCGCGAGACCGATCGTCGCCGCATCGTCGCGTTCACCGACGGCCTGGTGCGCCTGTTCTCGAGCCCGCTCGGCGTGATTCAAGAGCCTGCGCAGTCTCGGCATCCTCGCCTTCGACGTGCTGCCGCCCGCCAAGTCCGCGCTCGCACGGTTGAGCGTGGGTGCGGCCGAGCGCGTGCCGCGGCTCGCCCGTGGCGTACCCCTCGCCGGAACCCGCTGAACATGGCCACGCAGCGGCGCAAATTCGATTTTGACGTCGTCATCGTCGGCAGCGGCATGGTCGGCACCTGCCTCGCCGCTCTCATGGCGCGCGAAGAGGCGCTGGCCGGCTGGAAGATCGCGCTGGTGGACCCGCTCGCACCGCGCAAGCCGGACGATCGCGCAATGGATCTCCGCGTATCGGCGCTGTCACGAGCGTCGGAACGCATCCTGACCGCGGCCCGTGCATGGGACGCCATCGCTCCGCATGCGTCGCCGTACAGCAACATGGTCGTCTGGGACGCGGCAAGCACGCCGGACCGCCCGGATGCGCTGAAGTTTTCCGCAGCCGAGACGGCGGAACCCAACCTCGGCCACATCGTCGAGAACCTGCGCGTGCAGTGGGCGCTGCACGAGTCGCCGCTGCTGCGCGGCGTGACCGAAGTGCGCAGCGCGCTCGCCGGCCTGGAATTCGATGAAGGCTCGGCTCGCGTCACGCTCGAGGATGGCCGGCGGCTCACTTGCCAGCTCGTGATCGGCGCGGACGGCAGCCAGTCGGTCGCGCGCCAGCTCGCCGGCATTGGCCGCTCGGGTTGGGCGTACGACCAGACGGCGGTGGTCGCGCACCTGCACACCGAGAAGCCGCACCGCGAGACGGCCTGGCAGCGCTTCCTGCCGGACGGTCCGCTCGCGTTCCTGCCGCTCAAGGATGGCCGGGTGTCGCTCGTGTGGAGCACGACGCCGGCTGAAGCTGCGGCTTTGCAGTCGATGAACGAGGCGGAATTCAGCGAACGGGTTTCGATCGCGAGCGATCACGTGCTCGGCAAGGCGACCCTCGCGAGTGGTCGTGCGGGCTATCCGCTCGCGCTGTGGCATGCGCGCGCCTATGTGCAGCCCCGGCTCGCGTTGGTGGGCGATGCGGCCCACACGATCCATCCGCTGGCGGGGCAGGGCGTGAATCTCGGCTTCCTCGATTGTGCGAGCCTCGTGCAGGTGTTCGCTGAGGCTCCGCCAAGGGCGAGGAGCTCCACGGCCTGCGCGTGCTGCGCCGCTACGAGCGCTGGCGCCGGAGCGAGAATGCCGTCGTCATGGGTATCTGCGATACGCTCAACCGGCTCTTTACCGAGAAGAGCGTGGCGGTCGCCGGACTGCGGCGTCTTGGCATGTCGGTGGTGTCGAGCCAGCCGTACCTCCGCCGCACGCTGGTCGAGCGCGCGCTTGGCGTGGGCGGCGACGCCCCGCAACTTGCACGGCGGACGGCCGCGACGAATTAACACGGGCAGGCCACCGGGCCTGCGGAGCCTCGCGATGCAGAATCAAGACTGGCCGGACACGCTCTTCACCCAGTCCCCGCCGGGCCTCGGCAATCAGTTCGACGACGACCCGCTGCTGGGGTCGTGGATCAAGCGCACGCTGCCCGCGCCGATCGTCGCGGAGCTGAGCGGCGAATTGCGCGAACTGGGCGCGCTCGCCGGCGGCGACCTGTACCAGCTGCAGCAGGCCGATCTCCGCAACGAGCCCGTGCTCACGCAATGGGACCCCTGGGGCAAGCGCATCGACGAAGTCGTCGTCTCGCCGCTGTGGCGCGAGGCCGAGCGTCTCGCCGCGAAGCATGGCCTGGTCGCGACCGGCTACGAGCCCGCGCTGGGTCGCCACGCCCGCATCGCACAGTTCCTCAAGGTCTACCTGTTCCATCCGTCGACGGATGTGTACACGTGCCCGCTCGCGATGACGGATGGCGCGGCGCGCTGCCTGCTGAATTCCGGCAACCATGAGCTGATCGATCGCGCGGTGCCGCACCTCACGTCGCGTGATCCCGCGAGGTTCTGGACCAGCGGCCAGTGGATGACCGAGACCACCGGCGGTTCCGACGTCGGCCGCTCGGAGACGCGGGCGATACCGGACGACGAGGGCGGCTGGCGGCTGTATGGCCGCAAGTGGTTCACGTCGGCCGTCACGTCGCAGATGACGCTTACGCTCGCGCGCCCCGAAGGCAATCCGCCGGGCGGCAAGGGCCTCGCGATGTACTACATCGAGATCCGCGACGTCGACGGCAAGCTGAACGGCATCCGCGTCGACCGGCTCAAGGACAAGCTCGGCACGCGCAAGGTGCCGACGGCGGAGTTGCTGCTCGATGGCACGCGCGCGACGCTGGTGGGCCCGCCGTTGAACGGCACCCGCTCGATCGAGCCGATGCTCGGCGTCACGCGGATGTGGAACAGCGTCTGCGCGGTGGCGTTCATGCGTCGTGGCCTGTCCCTGGCCCGGTCCTACGCCCGCGAACGCAAGGCCTTCGGCCAGCCGCTCGAGCAGTTGCCGTTGCACGCCGACACGCTGGCCGGGCTCGAAGCCGAGACCTGGGGCGCGTTCCTGATGACCTTCCTGCTGGTCGAACTGAACGGCCGGCTCGAGCGCAACGAGATCGACGACCAGCAGCGCGCCTTGCTGCGGCTCATGACCCCGCTGACCAAGCTGATCACCGGCAAGCAGGCCGTGTCGGTCGTGACCGAGGTGATCGAGAGCTTCGGTGGCGCGGGCTATGTCGAGAACACCGGCTTGCCGCAGTTGCTGCGTGACACGCACGTGCTGCCCATCTGGGAGGGCACCACCAACGTCCTCTCGCTCGATGCACTGCTGCGCAGTGACCTGCACTCGGGACTGGCGGCACTGATGGCACGGGCATCCGGGTGCCTGCGAACCGTGTCGGAGCCGCGCATGGTCGCTGCCACGCAGCAGGCGCTGGGCGCGCTGGAACGTGCGGCCCTCGTGCTCGAGAGCGGGCAGGAGCCGGAAGTGCTGCAGGCCGGGGCGCGGCGGCTCGCGATGACGCTGGCCCGGGCGCTGCAGTTGACGCTGCTGTGCGAACACGCACAGTGGATGATCGACAATGGCGGCGACCGTCGCGGTTACGCGGCGGCGATGCGTTTTGCGCGCCAGCCTGTCGACCTGATGACGGAAGTGGATCCGGAGGCGGATCGCTTGCTGCTCGGCTGACGGTCGGCGCTGTCCGCTGCTCCTTACCTCTCCCTTGCACGCATCGGATCGCGTGCAACGAGGGTGCGGGCCTGCCGCTGCAGGATCCGGGTGTCTTTCCGCGCTCCGGGTCTACCGCGCATCGTGAATCGCGCGGAGGAACCGCACGATTCACGGCGAGCCTTGCTCGAACGGGCGCGAGACGATGGTGCCAGCGGTTGGTCGGAAAGAAGCGGTGCCGCCTCGCGCCTGCGTTCGAGCTGCGGCGTACGACACGGAGCGCGGAAAGACACCCGGATCCTGCAGCGACGGGCCGTCACCTCAGCCCTCTCCCGTCAATGCGGCAGAGGGAGTAAAACGTGTCATCGCTGATTCGGGGGAAACAGCCGATGATGACCGAAGCTCCTGCGAGTGAATCACAAGCCAATGCGCCCGACGCCGCGCCCGACACCACTACGGGCGACGACGCGAACGCCCTGCCGTTCGTCGCGCCTTGCCGCACGCTCGGCACGTGGGAGCCCGTTGGCTGGCTCAGGCACGCCTGGCGAGACTTCAAGACTGCACCGCGGCAAAGCCTCACCTACGGTGCAGTCGTCGTCCTGCTGAGCTGGGCGCTCGCGTACATCGCCATCCGCTTCGGCGGTTACTTCGAACTGCTGGCGCTGGTATCGGGCTTCATCCTGGTCGCGCCCTTGCTCGCGGTGGGCACCTATTCGATCAGCGAGCAGATCGAACGCGGGCTCAAGCCCTCGTTGCGCCGTTGCTTCATCGAGGAGCGGCGCGTGTTCGGCAACCTGATGGTCTTCGCGCTGATCCTGATGATCGTGTTCCTGGTCTGGTGGCGCGCCGCCTCGGCCGTCCACATCTTTTTCCCGGTCGACATGACCACGCCCGACTGGACCGACTACCTGCAGTTCCTGGGCATCGGCAGCGCGGTCGGGTCGATCTTTGCGGTGATCGTGTTCTCGGCGGCTGCATTTTCCCTGCCCATGCTGGTGGATCGCGACGCCGATTCGATCACCGCCGTCGTGACGAGCATCAATGCCGTGCTGCGCAACAAGCCGGCGATGGCCGTGTGGGCGGCGATGATCGTGCTCGCCGTGGCCCCGGGCTTTGCCCTGTTGCTCATGGGGCGGGAGAAGGGCGCCGGGTTCGCGCTGGTGATGGCACTGCTCGGCATCACGCTGCCCCTGATCGGGCATGCGACATGGCATGCCTACCGCGCCACGATCGATGCTTCGGCGTGGCCACGGAACGAACACCTCGAATGATTTCCCGACGCCGGTTCATGACTGCGCTGACCGCGGCTCCTTGCTGCGCCCCGTAACGAGTGCCGCGGACGCAGCAAGTGTCCGTGCGGGCGAACTGTTGATTGCGACCTACAATCTGCGTGTTGCGGTCGACGCATCGCCGAATGCCTGGCCGCAGCGCCGACCGCTGCTGCAGGCACTGCTGGATCGCTACCGTCCCGATCTCATCGGGACGCAGGAAGGCCTGTACTCGCAGGTCAAGGACATTGCCGCCGACCAGCCTGCCTACGACTGGATCGGCCTCGGCCGGGACGGCGGCAGCCGCGGTGAGTTCATGGCGATCTTCTACCGCCGCGACCGCTTCGAGCCGCTGGAGTACGAGCACTTCTGGCTGAGCGACACGCCGGACGTGATCGCGTCGAGCACGTGGGGCAACGGCGTGCGGCGGATGGTCACCTGGGCGAAGTTCAGGGACCGGACCACGGGACGCGAGTTCTATTTCTGGAACACGCACCTGGATCACGAAGTCCAGTTCGCGCGGGAGAAGTCGGCGGAGCTGATCCGGCAGCGCATCGGCCTGCTTCCGCCCGGCGCGCCGCTGTTCCTCGTCGGCGACTTCAACGCCGTGGCCAGGGAAAACCGCGCCTACGAGATTCTCACCCAAGGTGCAGGCCTGACGGATACCTGGTTCGCGGCGCGCGAACGCCGCAACGAGGACGCGAACTCCTTCACCGGTTTCGGTCCGCTGCTGCGTGAGGGCAAGCGCATCGACTGGATCCTGGCGCGCGGCGCGATGGACGTGCGCGCGACGGAGGCCGTCACGTTCCAGCAGGGCGGGCGCTGGCCGAGCGATCACCTGCTACCGATTTATACGTGTACGTGGCTCCTATAGCCCGAATGCAAGGCTCGAGCGGCTAGCGTTATCTTGGTCGCAATAGGGTGGACGACGCGCCGTTCGTGGTGCGCCCAGCCTCGGAGCCGGCAGGGAGGCGCCGATGAGCCCGTCACGCCAGCACGGCGTGCCCGGATCGCTCGACCGCTACTCTGCGCCGCAGCGGCTCGCGGAGCGCGCCGGCAGGCGATTCCACGTGATGGCCAAGCCGGCTGGATCGGCCTGCAACCTCGACTGCACCTACTGCTTTTACCTGAGCAAGCAGAAGTTGCCGGGCGGTCCGGGCGGCGGGCACATGGACGACGAGCTGCTCGACCGGTTCGTGCGGGACTACATCCAGAGCGTCACCGCCGACGAAGTCGTCTTCTCCTGGCAGGGCGGCGAGCCCACGCTGCTCGGACTCGAGTACTTCGAGAAAGTCGTCGCGCTGCAGAGGAAGCATGCGAAGGCCGGGCAGCGCATCGAAAACGACCTGCAGACCAACGGCACCTTGCTCGACGACGACTGGGCGCGCTTCCTCAAGCAGCACCGGTTCCTCGTCGGCCTGAGCATCGACGGCCCGCGCGATATTCACGATCGCTACCGGATCTCGAAGCACGCTGAACCGACGTTCGACAAGGTGTTCGCCGCGGCGCAGACGTTGCAGAAGCACGGTGTCCGCTTCAACACGCTGACCTGCGTGAACCGCTTCAATGCTTCACGCCCGCTCGACGTCTACCGCTTCCTCCGGCGCGAACTGGGCTCGACCTACCTGCAGTTCATCCCGATCGTCGCGCTCAAGGGCTTCGAAACGACTGCGCCGCAGGCCTGGGACACGGAGCGCCTGCCGATCGTCGGCAGTCCGCCAGCGCATCCGGACCATGCGGAATCGGTGGTCACCCCCTGGTCCGTCGATCCGGACGAATACGGCTACTTCCTTTCCAAGGTGTGGGACGAATGGCTGGCCCGGGACTTTGGCAAGGTGCTGGTCAATTTCTGCGAAACACTGGTCGCGCAGCACATGGGGCTGCCGTCGCAGATCTGTATCCACAGCGAGGTCTGCGGCAAGGGTGTCGCGCTCGAGCACGATGGCGACGTGTACAGCTGCGACCACTACGTCTATCCGGAGTACCGGCTGGGCAACATTCGCGAGCGCTCGCTCGGCGAGATGGTGTTCGACCCGGTCCAGGTGAAATTCGGTTACGCGAAGTCGGAGTCGTTGCCGGCGTACTGCCGCGAGTGCGAATTCCTCCGCGATTGCTGGGGCGAGTGCCCGAAGAACCGCGTGTTGCGCACGCCGGATGGCGAGCCGGGCCTCAACTATCTGTGCCCCGGGCTCAAGCGGTTCTTCGCGCATGCGGTGCCGGAAGCGGGGCGGATCGCCGCGCGGCTGCGTGCGCCGCGCATAGGGGGCCACTAGCGCGCAAGGAAGGCGCATGTCGGAACTGCAGGACTTGTTGCTTCGGATGTGGACGGATCTGCTCGCGCGCCCGGGAGGCCCGTTCGCGTTCCGTCTGATCCTGCAACCGCTGATGGCGGTCATGTTCGCCGTGCGCGACGGTTACAAGGATGCGCGAACCGGACGATCACCGTATTTCTGGACCGATGCTGCACGATCCTCGCCAGCGGCGCGGCCGGCTCGTGGAAGGCGTCAAGGCGACCGTGAAGGTCGTCCTGCTCGGTGTCGCGATCGACACTGTTTACCAGCTCAGAGTGCTCGGCAGGTTCTACCCCGGCGAAGCGTTCGGCTTCGCGCTGCTGCTGGGCTTCGTTCCCTATCTACTGATCCGTGGCCCGGCAGACCGCGTCGTGCGGTGGCTGAGCGCGCAAGGGAGACGGCAATGACCAAGTCGACCAAGCCCAACATCCTCGTCATCTGGGGCGACGACATCGGCATCTGGAACCTCTCCTGCTATCACCGCGGCATGATGGGCGGCCGCACGCCGAACATCGACCGCATCGCGGCCGAAGGGGCGCTCTTCACCGACTGCTACGGGCAGCAGAGCTGCACGGCCGGCCGGGCGGCCTTCATCACGGGCCAGCACCCGTTCCGCACCGGGCTGCTGAAGGTCGGGCTGCCGGGCGCCGAACTCGGCCTGCGGCCGGAGGACCCGACCATCGCCGACCTGCTGAAGAACCACGGCTACATGACCGGCCAGTTCGGCAAGAACCACCTCGGCGACCGCAACGAGTACCTGCCGACGGTGCACGGGTTCGACGAGTTCTTCGGCAACCTCTACCACCTGAACGCCGAGGAGGAACCGGAGGACCCGCAGTACCCGAAGGAACCGAAGTTCAAGCAACGCTTCGGCCCGCGCGGCGCGCTGCGCTGCAAAGCCACGGATGTCGATGACCCGACGGTCGATCCGCGCTTCGGGCGTGTCGGCAAGCAGACGATCGAGGACACCGGTCCGATCACGCGCAAACGCATGGAGACCGTGGACGACGAGTTCCTCGCCGGCTCGCTGGATTTCATGGAACGCGCCGTCAAGGCCGGCAAGCCGTTCTTCGTCTGGCACAACTCGACCCGCATGCACGTGTGGACGCGGCTGAGCCCGAAGTACGAGAACAGCACGGGCTACGGCCTCTACGCCGACGGCATGAAGCAGCTCGACGACATCGTCGGCGCGCTGCTCGCCAAGCTCGACGAACTCGGCGTCGCCGAAAACACGATCGTGGTGTTCTCGACCGACAACGGCGCCGAGAAATTCACCTGGCCCGACGGCGGCGAGTCGCCGTTCCACGGCGAGAAGGGCGGCACCTGGGAAGGCGGCTTCCGCGTTCCGTCCGTCGTCCGCTGGCCGGGCGTCGTCAAGCCCGGCACGGTCATCAACGGACTGTTCTCGCTCGAGGACTGGGCGGTGACGCTGCTGGCGGCGGCCGGCGAACCCGACGTCAAGGAGAAGCTCAAGCAGGGACACGTCGCGAACGGCAAGACTTTCAAGGTGCACCTCGACGGCTACGATCAGAGCGAGCTGCTGGCCGGCAAGGAGCCAGGGCAGCGCCAGGAGATCTTCTACTTCGACGACAGCGGCAACCTCAACGCCGTGCGCGTGCGTGACTGGAAGGCCATCTTCGCGGAGCCGGGCGACTGGCTGTACGGCGGCCCGCCGCTGCCGCTGGCGTTTCCGCGGATCGTCAACCTGCGCATGGACCCGTTCGAGGCCCACGTGAACTTCGCCCAGTCGCCGATGGCCATGCGCTGGGTGGCGGACAAGATGTGGGCCTTCGTGCCCATGCAGGCGCTGGTCGGATACTTCCTGCAGTCGTTCAAGGAGTTCCCGCAACGGCAGAAGTCCGCGAGCTTCAACATCGACCAGGTGATGCGACAGCTCGCAGCAGGGCGCGGGCGCCGGCAAGTGAGATCAAGCGGCAGCAGCGTCGCGTAGCGGGGGCATACCGCGTGAAAGGAGACTGACATGGCAGAGGCAAGAAAACCAAACATCCTCGTCATCTGGGGTGACGACATCGGCATCTGGAATCTCTCGTGCTACAGCCGTGGCGTGATGGGATACCACACGCCCAACATCGACCGTCTCGCGGCCGAAGGCATGCTGTTCACGGATTCCTACGGCGAACAGAGCTGCACCGCCGGCCGGGCCGCATTCATCACCGGGCAAAGCGTCTTCCGCACGGGCCTGTCGAAAGTCGGCGCCCCGGGCATGGACGTCGGCCTGCAGGCGGAGGACCCGACGATTGCCGAACTGCTGAAGGTGCAGGGATACGCGACCGGCCAGTTCGGCAAGAACCACCTCGGCGACATGAACAAGTACCTGCCGACGGTGCACGGGTTCGACGAGTTCTTCGGCAACCTCTATCACCTCAACGCGGAGGAAGAGCCCGAGGACCGCGACTATCCGGACCCGAAGGAGTTCCCGAAATTCAAGGCGGCCTACGGACCGCGCGGCGTGCTGCACTGCTGGGCGACCGACGTGGACGACCCGACGGAGCAACCGCGCTGGGGCCGGATCGGCAAGCAGAAGATCGAGGATACGGGTGCGCTGACCCGCAAGCGCATGGAAACCTGCGACGACGATTTCGTCGCGGCTGCCGGCGACTTCATGAAGCGGCAGCACGCGGCCGGCAAGCCGTTCTTCTGCTGGGTCAACGCGACCCACATGCACTGGCGGACTCACACCAAGCCGGAGAGCCTCGGCCAGGCGGGCCGCTGGCAATCGCCGTATCACGACACGATGATCGATCACGACCGGCAGGTGGGCGCAGCTGCTCGACCTCCTCGACGAGCTCGGCATCGCCGACGACACCTTCGTCATGTACAGCACCGACAACGGGCCGCACATGAACAGCTGGCCCGACGGCGCGATGACGCCGTTCCGCAGCGAGAAGAACACCAACTGGGAAGGCGCGTTCCGCATTCCGCTGCTGGTGCGCTGGCCCGGCATGGTGCCGGCGGGTTTCGTCACCAACGAGATCGTCCAGCACCACGACTGGTTGCCGACCTTCCTCGCGATGGCAGGGGAGCCCGACATCGTCCCGAAGCTGCAGCAAGGCTACGATGCGGCCGGCAAGCGGTTCAAGGTGCACATCGACGGCTACGACCTGCTGCCGTTCCTGACCGAGCGGGGCGTGGAGAGCCCGCGCAAGGGGCTCATCTACTTCAGCGACGATGGCGACCTGGTCGCGGTGCGCTTCGACAACTGGAAGGTCGTCTTCATGGAGCAGCGCTGCGTGGGGACGATGAAAGTGTGGGCGGAACCCTTCGTGCCGCTGCGCATGCCGAAACTCTTCAACCTGCGAACGGACCCGCTGGAACGTGCCGACACGACGTCGAACACCTACTACGAGTGGTTCCTGGGAAAGACGTACATGCTGGCGGCGCCTGCCGGCATCGTCGAGGAGTTCCTGAAGACGTTCAAGGAGTATCCGCCGCGGCAGCGGGCAGCGTCGTTCACCATCGACCAGGCGCTGGAGAAGATGAAGGCGGTCGATCGGCGGCGCCGGTCACTGAGCGGTGACATGGAAGTTCTGCTGAATGAAGGAGAAACTGCCGATGGACAAGCATCCTGACGTAGACGCCGCTGCGCGAGCGAAGCTGGCCGACACCTCGACCGACCTGTCGGCGCGACGCACCGGCATGTCCTTCCATCGCACGCGCATGTCCGCCGACCGGACGCTGATGTCGGTCATGCGCACCTCGCTGTCGCTGATCGGCTTCGGCTTCACGATCTTCCAGGTGTTCCAGAAGCTGCACGAGATGCAGGTCGTGAAAAGCGCCTATGCGGCCGGGAACTTCGGCAAGGCGCTGGTGCTGCTCGGCATCCTGATGCTCGCCCTGGGCATCGGCTACCACGTGAGCTACATGGTCGAGCTGCGGCGCCTGCGCGTCGAGCTGAAGCGCGACGGACTCATCCACGGCGAGACAAGGTTTCCCTTGTCGCTGACGCTCCTCGTCGCGCTGCTGTTGCTCACGATCGGGCTCTTTGCGATCGTGAGCATGGTGTTCGGCGTGGGACCGTTCCATTGATGAGCGGCGGTCCCGGAGTTGCACCGGACCGCGGCCGCACTGGAAGTTCGCTCAGAAAGTGAAGACGACGCCCAGCGCCGGGCCTGACGTGGCCACGTCGTACAGGAAGCGGTTGGCGCCCTTGCCGTCCTCGTAATCCATGTCGAGATGGCGATAGGCAAGGCCAACGCCCGTGCGCGGCGAGAACTGCCAGCGCAGTGTCGCAATCGCCTGCCAGGCGAAGTCCGAACCGACGCCAAACCCGCCGATGTCACCTCGCAGGTTCAACGACCACTCGTCCGCGAACGGCCACGCGTATTGCGCGCCGATGACCGGGTCCACCCAACTTTGCTGCTCGCTGCTCGACCGTTCATTGCCTAGCGGGCCGCCCACCTCGACCTGGGCCTCGAGGTCGACGTAACGGAGTCCGGCCAGCACAGTGAAGCGATCGCTCAAGGCGTAACCGAAGTCGCCTTCGAGTCCGACCTGGTCCATGTCGATGTCGGCTTTCAAGACGCCGCCCGGCCCCTTCTCGGTCACGCCGAGACCCATGTAGATTGCATCGACCATGATGGAGTAGCGATCCGTGGAAGCGCGGTACGAACCCATGAAGCCGAATTCCAGGTTGTCCAGGATGTCGGAGAAGCTCAGGTCGGTCTCTGCCGTGAGGGTGCCGATCCCGACGGTGCCCTGCATCGACGAGCCCCAGAGGTACGGGGCGAGCTCATGCTTCCATTCGGCCGCATGCACCGGGCTTGCGACGACGCACAGTCCAATGCTCAACACCATGTTTCTGAAACAGGCTGGCATGTCGGGCTCTCCCTGCTATCGAGACCGTTGACCGCGTGTCATCGCTGAAATTTTCCTCGGGTCGAGCCTCGGGTCGCAATACGGGGTTCCAACAACTCACCGCGCCGAGTCGGATGCGGATCGATCTCAGTCGGAACTGGCATGGCCCTCGGACGGGCCGTATTGCGGCCGCGTCCATGCCGCGCGGATACTGTTCGCATCGGATCGTGCGGGAGGGCTGTCATGCGCAAGGCTCGCGACCGATGGGCATTGAAGTTTGCGGTGATCCTGTTGGTGCCGTTGCTCCTGGGCACGACCTACAAGTGGATCGATCCGCAGGGCCAGGTGCACTTCACCGACGCGCCGCCGCCTGCGGGCACTGCCTACGAGGTGGTCGCGCCGCCCCATTCGCCATCGGTGTCGCCATCGGCACCGTTCGCAACTCAACCAGCGCCTGCTGCCACCGAAGCTGTCCCGGCGGCTGCGGCTGATTCGCCGCCACGCGACGTTGCCGACACGGCAGGTGCGTCCCCTGACGATATGCGCTGTGTCGACGCGCTGTTCCAGCTGGAGGTGCTGGCCGGCGACTGGAAGGTTTACAAGCCGGGGCCCGGTAACGACCGGACCTACCTGAACGATCGCGATCGTCCGGCGGAAATCGCACGGTTGAGCAGCGAGCGCGATGCGAACTGCAGCGACGAGCCCGAGGTGCTTGCGTCGCAGAAGCGGCGTGCGAGCGACTTGTTCGAGGCGCTGAGCCCGGGCTGCAGGGAGGCGCGCGAGAAGCTGCAGAACCTGCAGCGACCGACGGCTCACAGTGCCCCGTCGGATATCGAGAAGCAGCAGTCCTACATTGCGGCACACTGCCCCGACGTCAGTCGCGATGGCGTCTGGCTGGCCGACTGGATCTGGGTGCGGCATCCGTGACTGGATCGCTGCATCCGGCAGGCAACGGTGGCTTCCTTCGATCTCGAGCGTTTCGTCGAGGCGCAATCGGGCGGCGTCCACGAGCGCGCCATCGCCGAGCTCCGCAGCGGCCGCAAGCGGTCGCATTGGATGTGGTTCGTGTTCCCGCAGATGATGGGGCTCGGATACAGCGCGGTGGCTGTACGCTACGGCATCACCGGCATCGACGAAGCCCGGGCGTACCTTGCGCACCCTGTGCTCGGCGCACGTCTGCAGGAGTGCGCTGAAACCCTGGACGCGCTGGATCCCAGGCTTTCAGCGTTCGACATCTTCCGGTCTCCGGACGACCTGAAGTTACGATCGAGCCTCACGCTATTCGCGCAGGCGGCCGGGCCGGGATCGATCTTCGAGCGCCTGCTCGGCAAGTACTTCGACGGCCAGGGTGACGACCTCACGCTGGCAATGCTGCAGTTGCAGGGCCGGTCCTGAGCGCCGCGTCGCGGCGCAGGATCCTCAGCCGCGGCCGTAGGTCCGCTCGACGTAATCCTCGACCAGCTGCTGGAACTCCTCGGCGATGCGCTCGCCCTTGAGCGTCGGGCCTTTCTCGCCGTCGATGTAGACCGGCGCCACCGGACGCTCGCCCGTGCCGGGCAGGCTGATGCCTAAGTTCGCGTGCTTGCTCTCGCCCGGGCCGTTCACCACGCAACCCATCACCGCGACGGTCATCTGCTCGACGCCGGCGTAGCGCTTGCGCCATTCGGGCATGCGATGCCGCAGGTGCGACTGGATGTCCTGCGCCAGCTGCTGGAAATACGTCGAGGTCGTGCGCCCGCAGCCGGGGCAGGCGATGACCATCGGCGTGAACGAGCGCAGGCCCATCGTCTGCAGGATTTCCTGCGCGACGATCACCTCCTGCGTGCGGTCGCCATTGGGCTCGGGCGTGAGCGAGACGCGGATCGTGTCGCCAATGCCTTCCTGCAGCAGCACGGAGATGCCCGCGGTCGAGGCGACGATGCCCTTGGAACCCATGCCGGCCTCGGTCAGGCCGAGGTGCAGCGCGTAGTCGCAACGGCGCGCGATGTTGCGATAGACGCCGATCAGGTCCTGCACGCCACTGACCTTGCACGAGATCACGATGCGGTCGTGCGGCAGGCCGATCTCTTCGGCACGAGCTGCGCTCTCGAGCGCGGAGACCACCAGCGCTTCACGCACGACGTCGTTCGCCTCGAGCGGCTGCGCCTGCTTCGAGTTCTCGTCCATCAGGCGGGTGAGCAGGTCCTGGTCGAGGCTGCCCCAGTTGACGCCGATGCGCACCGGCTTGTCGTAGCGGCAGGCCGTCTCGACCATCTCGGTGAACTGCGGATCGCGCTTGGCTGCCGCGACCGACGTTGCCCGGGTTGATGCGGTACTTCGCCAGCGCCTCGGCACACGCAGGGTTCTCGCGCAGCAGCTTGTGCCCGTTGAAGTGGAAGTCGCCCACGATCGGCACCGACACGCCGAGCTGCGCCAGTCGCTCGACGATGTGCGGCACGGCGGCCGCCGCTTCGTCGGTGTTGACGGTGACACGCACGAGTTCGGAACCCGCGATTGCGAGCGCACGGATCTGCAGCGCCGTGCCCTCGACGTCGGCCGTGTCGGTGTTGGTCATCGACTGCACGACGATCGGGTGACCGCCGCCGACCGTCACCGGACCGATGCGGACGGGCGTGCTCTGGCGACGGGCGATGGGGCTGCTCATGGGTGCGCGGCCTTCGTGGCGGCGATCCAGCGATGCACGTTGGCTTCGAGCACGTCGAGCGGGATCGCGCCGCTGCCCAGCACCACGTCGTGGAACGCGCGGATGTCGAACCGGTCGCCCAGCTGGTGCCGTCGCCTCGCCGCGCAGCTGCTTGATCTTCAGCTCGCCGATCTTGTACGCGAGCGCCTGGCCCGGGTTGCCGATGTAGCGGTCGATCTCGTTGATGATGTCGAGCTCGGTCTTCGCGGCGTTGGCCTTGAAGTAGTCGATCGCCTGCTGCCGGGTCCAGTGCTTGTGGTGCAGGCCGGTGTCGACGACGAGGCGCACGGCGCGCCACATCTCGTACGTCAGCTGGCCGAACTTGTCGTACGGGTCCTCGTAGAAACCCATCTCCTCGCCGAGGCTCTCGCTGTAGAGCGCCCAGCCTTCGACGAACGCGGTGGCCTCGAAGTCGCGGCGGAACTTCGGCAGCTCGCCGAGTTCCTGCGCCAGCGAAATCTGCAGGTGATGGCCCGGCACGGCTTCGTGGATCGTCAGCACCGGGATTTCGTACTTCGGGCGTTCCTCGGGCTTGTAGAGGTTCACGTAGTAGTACCCCGCGCGCTTGCCGTCCATCGCCGGGCCCTGGTAGTAGGCCGTCGTGGTGTCCGGTGCGACCTGCTCCGCAATCGGGCGCACGCCGTAGGGCATGCGCGGCAGCTTGCCGAAGTACTGCGGCAGCAGCGGATCGACGCGCTTCGCCATCGCCTCGTAGGCCTGCGAGCAGTTCCTTCGGGATCCGTGTAGCGGAACTTCGGGTCCGTGCGCAGGTAGGTCAGGAACTCCTCGAAGCTGCCCTTGAAGTCCGTCTTCGCGATGACCTTCATCATCTCGCCGCGGATGCGCGCGACTTCCTTGAGGCCGATCTCGTGGATCTCGTCCGGCGTCAGGTTGGTCGTCGTGTAGAAGCGCGCGAGTTCGGCGTAGCGGGCCTCGCCGTTCGGCGTGTCCCACAGGCCGACGGTGTCGCGGGTTTGCGGCAGGTAGTCGTTGACGACGTACTGCTTCAGCTTCGTGTACGACGGCACGACCGTCTTCGTGATCGCATCACGCGCGGCAGCCTGCAGGCGCGCCTGCTCGGCGGCCGGGATCGAGTCCGGCATCTTCGCGAACGCACCGTAGAACGGGCTCTTCGTCGGGTCCGTGACGATCTGCTTGTCGAGCTGCGGCGGCACGCGCTGCATGATGATCTTCGGCGGCACCTGGCCGCGCTTCACGCCTTCGCGCATCAAGGCGATGTTCTGGTCGACGAGCTTGTCGATCGTGCCGATGCGGCTCAGCCACTGCTCGTAGTCCTTGACCGTCTTGAACACGACGACGTCCGCCATGCGGTGCATCGAGGCGAGTCCGCTGCGCTGCGAGAGCGGCGTGTACTGCGAGCCGTAGTCGTAGGTGTCGATGTTCGCCTGGTACTGGCGGCGGAACAGGTCGCGGTTCAGCTGGTCCTCGGCTGTCAGCTGCTGCGGGTCGATCTTGTCGAGCGCGGCGATGACCGCCTTGTCGCCTTCGTAGGAGGCCTTCAGGGCGGCCGGGGAGAGGTCCGGCCACTGGTCGTCGAAGCGGTGGTCGCCGATGTAGGTGGCGCCGACCGGGTTTTCGCGCAGTCCGCGCTCCCATTCGGCGTCGAAAAGCGCATGCAAGTCCTTGGCAGCGCTCGCTTTATCCTGCGCGTGGACCGGCGCGGACAGGGGCAGGGCGAGCAGCAGGAGCAGGGCGGACAGGACCGGACGCATGCGGTGACCTCTCTATATAGAAGGACGCGATGTTCCGGTCCCGGCGGGGCATTGGCAAGCCGTTGGGTCTTGGGGGTCGGGCGCAAGCCGCTGGATTGGCCAGACCGTCGGTTATACTAAGCGTCTAAGCCAATTAGTATAACTTGACGAGTTATACTAGAGACGATGCAAATTCTAGTATAACTATGATACCGCTCTACACTGACCTTCCCGCCGCTGCCCAGACCGCGTACGCGCAGCTGTTTGATGCCGCGCTCGCGGCGGATCACGTCCGTTCGGTTGCTGACCTCAGCGGCTCCTTTGCTGCGAAGTCGGTCAAGGGTCGCACCTACTGGTACTACCAGTGCACCCAGCCATCCGGCGCATTGACCCAGCACTACGTGGGTCCGGACAGCCCGGCGGTCCGCCGACTGATCGACGGTGCCAGGGAAAGCGGGGCGCTGGCTGCACTTGAACCGCTGATCCACGTTGCGCATGCGCTGGGTTGCGCCACCCTGATTCCGAAGCACGAGCGGGTGCTGCGGCGCCTTGCGGAGTACGGATTCTTCCGAGCCGGGGGAATCCTGGTCGGCACGCACGCGTTCCTCGCCTACGGCAACATGCTGGGCGTCGCGTGGACGCGGCCCGGCCTCACCCATGACATCGACTTTGCACATGCAGGGCGTGCGATATCGCTCGCGCTGCCGGGCACGCTCGAGGTCAAGACTCCGGCGCGATCGACTCGCTCGCGATGGGGTTCCTGCCGATCGCGCCGCTCACGGGCAAGTCCGGGGCAACCTTCCTGAACCCGAAGGAGCCCGAGTTCCGGCTCGACTTCCTGACCACCCGTCATCGAGGCGGCGACGAGCCCTTCTTCCACCCGCAACTCAACGTGGCGTTGCAGCCGCTGCCGTTCATGGAGTTCTCGCTCGAACACGTTGAGCAGGCTGTGGTGTTCTCGCGTGAAAGAGCCGTGCTGGTGAATGTGCCGGATCCGGCGCGATTCGCACTGCACAAGCTGATCGTCTACGGCGAGCGCACGGGTTCCTATCGCGCAAAGGCGAGCAAGGACCTTTCACAGTCGGCCAGCCTGCTTGCGTACCTGTGGGAGCATCAGCGTCGCACAGTCACGACGGCACTCGACGATCTGCACGGACGCGGCAAAGGGTGGACTTCGCGGTTTGTCGTCGGAGCTCACGCGCTGATGAAGTCCCACCCGGAGCTTGGGGAGGCCGAGGGCCTGGCGTCGGCCAGTCACTGCGGCTCGACGTGTTCAATTCATCAAGGTCGGCGAGGCGTGGCACATTGCCAACTCGATGTGGACCGTGGAACCGGACGCGTGTCCGGAGCTGCGGCCGTCGGATCCCGCGAGCATTCGTCCCGACGGGGTAACGTCGCACCGATTGGCGTTGTCGAGATCGGGAGGCTCCTGTGCGCTTCACGGCAAACTCTGATCCCGCGTGCGCTTCGGACTGACGAATTCGCGGCTCCGATAGCGACGGCGCAGAGCGGCCCGGTCCCTGCCGAGTGGCAGGGCACCTGGGTCTACCGTCAAGGCATCGTGTGAGTCGGCGGTGCGCGTGGTGATCACCGCCGACCGGCTGACGTTCATGAACAGCAGCAAGCAAGCGATCGGTGGCATCGAGATGGCCGGTCCCGCTACTGGGGGCGATTACCAGGGCATCGAGGAGTGCTGATCACCGAATTCGACGGTCAGCAACCGTGATCGCAGGTTGCTGCCCAAGCGCGACAGCATCAAGAACAAGACGCACGGCGTAAGGGTTCCGGGTGGCGGCCACCCCTCTCCCCCTTCCGCGTTCGAGGGGGTAGAATCCACTGACCCATCGCAAGGTCTGTTCGAAGAGTGGCCGGAAAACGGCCCGCCGAAGGCGCAACCCGCCCGGAAACGCTCAGGCAAAACAACGGCAGCACCTGATGGGCTCTGGAGAGCGGTCCGCCTCGTTGCGGACCCACCGAAGGGGTGCGGCATCGGCCTTGGGCCGGTTCCCGATCTCTCAGGTCAAAAGGACAGAGGGGCGGCAGGTCGTTCACAGCGGCCTGCCGCCTTTTTTTTTGGTCGCGACACACGGCAAGGCCGGGACGGGAAACTGAAGTCATGGGATTGCGCACACCGCTTTTCGATACCCACGTCGCGGCCGGGGCCCGCACCGTCGACTTCGGCGGCTGGGACATGCCCGTCAACTACGGCTCGCAGATCGAGGAGCACCACGCGGTGCGCCGCGACGCCGGCATGTTCGACGTCTCGCACATGTGCGTGGTCGACCTGCGCGGCGACCGCGTGCGCGACTACCTGCGCCGCCTGCTCGCCAACGACGTCGCGAAGCTGACGCAGCCCGGCAAGGCGCTGTACTCCTGCATGCTGCGGGACCACGGCGGCGTGATCGACGACCTGATCGTCTACTACATGGACGACCACTGGTATCGCATGGTCGTGAACGCCGGCACGCGCGACAAGGACATCGAGTGGCTGCGCCAGGTGGCCGCCGGCTACGGCGTCGACGGTCGAGCCGCGCACCGAGCTCGCGATGATCGCCGTGCAGGGGCCCAACGCGCGGGCCAAGGCCGCCAGCGTCATGGAACCTTCGATCGCTGCCCGTGCGCTGCAGATCGAGCCGTTCTTCGGCATCGACGCGGGCAGCCTCTTCATCGCACGCACCGGCTACACCGGCGAAGACGGCTTCGAAATCATGCTGCCTGCCGAGCACGCCGTTGCGCTGTGGCAGGGTTTGCGCATTGCGGGCGTAGCGCCGTGCGGACTCGGCGCGCGCGACACGCTGCGCCTCGAAGCCGGCATGAACCTCTATGGCAACGACATGGACGAGACCACGTCGCCGCTCGAATCCGGCCTCGGCTGGACGATCGCGTGGGAACCGCAGGATCGTGATTTCATCGGCCGCGGCGCGCTGGCTGCGCAGAAGGCGAGTGGCGACACGCGCAAGCTCGTCGGCCTGCTCGTGGAAGACCGCGCGGTGCTGCGTTCGCACCAGAAGGTGATCGTCGCCAACGTGGGCGAGGGCGAAGTCACCAGCGGCACGTTCTCACCGACGCTGGAGCGATCGATCGGCTTTGCGCGCGTGCCGGCGAAGACCGGCGACCGCTGCGAAGTCGAGATCCGCGGCAAGCTCGTCGCGGCGCGCGTCGTGCGCCCGCCGTTCGTGCGCCACGGCAAAGTCGCCATTGCCCTGTAGTCGATACAGTCGCTGCACCGATTTCCTGAAACGCCTTCGATTCACCCTTCAGAACTTTCCAAGGATTCCGTCATGAGCAACGTACCCGCCGATCTCCGCTTCCAGAAATCCCACGAGTGGGCGCGCCTCGAGGCCGACGGCACGATCACCATCGGCATCTCCGATCACGCGCAGCAGGCGCTGGGCGACCTCGTGTTCGTCGAGGCGCCGGAAGCCGGCCGTCACGTGAATGCGGGCGAAGCCTGCGCGGTCGTCGAATCGGTGAAGGCCGCGTCCGACGTCTACAGCCCGGTGAGCGGTGAAGTCGTGGCCGGCAATGCCGACCTCGGCGGCCAGCCCGAGCTGATCAACACGGACCCGTACGGCGCCGGCTGGATCATGCGCGTGCGCCCGGACGACAAGGCCCAGTTCGCGTCGATGCTCGACGCCAAGGCCTACGCGGCCGCCCTCGCTGCCGAGACGCACTAAGCACCACGGAGGGGCGTCATGCCTTTCATCCCGCACACGGAAAACGACATCCGCACGATGCTCGAAGCGATCGGCGCGCCGGACATCGACGCGCTGTTCGAGGAGATTCCTGCGAACCTGCGCGCTCCCGGCCTGCCGGGCGTGCCGCCGGCACTCAACGAGATGGAGGTTGGCCGGCTGATGGCCGACTTCGCCACGCGCGACGGCCGTCCGCTCAACTTCATCGGCGCGGGCGCATACGAGCATCACATTCCCTCTGCGGTGTGGTCGATCGTGACGCGAGGTGAGTTCTACAGCGCGTACACGCCGTACCAGGCCGAGGCGAGCCAGGGCACGCTGCAGCTGCTGTACGAGTACCAGACGATGATGGCGAGCCTGACCGGGCTCGACATCTCGAACGCGTCGCTCTACGACGGCGCCTCGGGCCTCGCCGAAGCGTGCCTGATGGCCGTGCGCGCCAATCGCAAGTCGAAGTCGCAGCGCATCCTGCTGCCGGTGGCGCTCAACCCGACGTACCGCGACGTGGTGCAGGTGATCGCAGGCAACCAGAACATCGCGTTCGAACTGCTGCCGTACGACCAGAAGGGCGGACAGACGCTGGTCTCGGCGCTCGAACAGTACAGCGGCCAGGACATCACGGCCGTGGTGCTGCAGCAGCCGAACTTCTTCGGCACGCTCGAAGACGTCGACGCCGCAACCGACTGGGCACACGCGAACCACGCGCTGATGATCGGCGTGGTGAATCCCACGTCGCTCGCCGTGCTGAAGCCGCCGGGCCAGTGGGGCAAGCTCGGCGCCGACATCGCCATCGGCGACGGGCAGCCGCTCGGCGTGCCGCTGTCGTCGGGTGGCCCGTACTTCGGCTTCATGGCGACGCGCACGGAACACGTGCGGCAGATGCCGGGCCGCATCATCGGCCGCACGCTCGACCTCGACGGCAAGTCCGGCTTCACGCTCACGCTGCAGGCGCGCGAGCAGCACATCCGTCGCAGCAAGGCGACGTCCAACATCTGCACCAACCAGGGCCTGCTGGTGACGGCTGCGACGATCTACATGTCGCTGCTCGGGGCGAAGGGCCTTGCGCAGGTGGCGGCTACGTCGATGCAGCGCACGCAGCAACTGGTGGATGCGCTGACGCGCGTGCCCGGCGTGCGGCTGGCGTTCGACCGTCCGCGGTTTCACGAGGCGGTGCTGCTGCTCGATCGTCCGGTCAAGCCGGTGCTCGAGGCGCTCGCGCGTCGCGGCATCATCGGCGGCGCAGACATTTCCGCACGCTACCCGTCGCTCGGGAATGCGCTGCTGGTGTGTGCCACCGAAACACGCACGCTCGCCGACATCGAAACCTATGCGCGGGCGCTCGCCGAGACGATGCGCAACTCCGCGGCTGCGGCCTGAGCCCAGGAATGAAAGCCATGCATGAAAAGCTGATATTCGAGCACTCCGCGCCGGGCCGCAGCGCCGACGCGCAGTACCCGCAGGTGCCGGTCGAATCACTCGTACCCACGGCCCTGCGCCGCGCCAGCGCGCCGCTGCTGCCCGAGGTGTCGGAGCTGCAGGCGGTGCGTCATTTCACGCGCCTGTCGCAGCTCAACTTCTCCATCGACACGCACTTCTACCCGCTCGGGTCGTGCACGATGAAGTACAACCCGAAGGCGTGTAACCAGTACGCGATGCTGCCCGAGTTGCTCAACCGGCATCCGCTCGCGCCGGAGTCGACGGGGCAGGGCATCCTGCAGATCCTGTTCGAACTGCAGGAAATGCTGAAGGAAGTCACCGGCATGCGCGGCGTGTCGCTCACGCCGATGGCGGGCGCGCAGGGCGAGTTCGCCGGCGTGGCCATGATTCGTGCGTACCACAAGGCCCGCAAGGACTTTGCGCGCATCGAGATCATCGTGCCCGACGCCGCGCACGGCACCAACCCTGCGACCGCGACGATGTGCGGCTGCACGGTGAAGGAAATCCCGACGCTGCCCAATGGCGACATCGACCTCGACTCGCTCAAGGCCGCGGTCGGCCCGCAGACGGCCGGCATCATGCTGACCAACCCGTCGACGATCGGCGTGTTCGAACGCCACATCGACGACGTGCGCCGGATCGTGCACGAGGCCGGCGGCCTGCTGTATTACGACGGCGCCAACCTCAACGCGATCCTGGGCAAGGTGCGTCCGGGCGACATGGGGTTCGACGTCATCCACATGAACCTGCACAAGACGTTCTCGACGCCGCACGGCGGCGGTGGTCCGGGCTCGGGCGCGGTGGGCGTCAGCGAGCGGTTGCTGCCGTTCATGCCGGTGCCGATCGTGGGCCGGGAAGGCGACCACTACCGCTGGCTCGACGAAAAGGACCTGCCGCAGACCATCGGCCGGCTGTCGAACTTCATGGGCAACACCGGCGTGTTGCTGCGCGCGTACATCTACATGCGCATGCTCGGCCGCGACGGCATGCAGCGCGTGTCGGAGTTCGCGACGCTGAACTCCAATTACCTGGCGGCGCGACTGCGGGCGGCCGGATTCGAGCTGGCGTACCCGGAGCGCCGGGCGAGCCACGAGTTCATCGTCACGCTGCGGCGGGAGGCCCGGGAGTGGGGCACCAACGCGATGGATTTTGCCAAGCGCCTGCTGGATTACGGTTTCCACGCGCCGACGACTTACTTCCCGCTGCTGGTGCCCGAGTGCCTGCTGATCGAGCCGACCGAGACCGAGTCGAAGGAAGAGCTCGACGCATTCGTGGAGGCGATGATCGCCATCCGCCACGAAGCCGAGACCGAGCCGGACAAGCTCAAGGGCGCGCCGTGGACCCTGCCGGTGCGTCGCCTCGACGATGTCCGCGCGGCGAAGCAGCTCGACCTGACCTGGAAAGCGGCCTGAGATGCCGCGCGCAGGCGGGCGGCCGACGGGTCTCACCCGCCTCGTGCTCGCGACGCAGAACTCGTTCCGGGGCATCGCCAACTGCTACCGGAACGAGGCGGCCTTCCGGCAGGAAGTCTGGGCCGCCTGCGTGCTGATCCCGGCGGGCCTCTGGCTGGGCCAGACCGGGATCGAGCGCTTGCTGCTGGTCGGCGCCGTGCTGCTGCTCATGCTGCGTCGAGATGCTGAACTCCGCGGTCGAAGTGGTGGTGGACCGGCTCTCGACGGAACGGCATCCGCTGTCCGGTTACGCCAAGGACCTCGGTTCTGCAGCGGTCTTCTTCGCGCTGGTGCTGCTATTCTCGACCTGGGCGCTGGTCCTCTGGGACCGCCTCTTCTGATCCAGCAACAAGCCAAGGTACCGCGCACCGGCGCGCTTCCTGTTCCGACTAACCCCTATCCCCTAACCCCTATCCCCTCCTTATGACAGCACTAGTCTGCGGCTCCCTGGCATTCGACACCGTCATGGTCTTCCCGGGTCGGTTCCGCGAGCACATCCTCGCCGACCGCATCCACATGCTGAACGTGTCGTTCCTCGTGCCGAGCATGCGGCGCAATTTCGGCGGCTGTGCCGGCAACATCGCCTACAACCTGCAGTTGCTCGGCGAGAAGGGCGAGCCGATGGGGACGGTGGGCCACGACTTCGAGCCGTACCGGCGCTGGCTCAAGGCCTGCAACGTCAGCCTCGACTACGTGCGTGAACTCGACGACGCGTTCACCGCGCAGGCGTTCATCACGACGGACCTCGACGACAACCAGATCACCGCCTTCCACCCGGGTGCGATGTCGCTGTCGCACCTCAATGCCGTGCCGACGGCCGCAGGCATCACGCTCGGCGTCGTGGCGCCGGACGGTCGCGACGGCATGATCGCGCACGCGGCGCAGTTCGCGGCCGCGGGCATCCCGTGGCTGTTCGACCCCGGCCAGGGCCTGCCGATGTTCGACGGCGAGGCGCTGCGCGATTTCATCGGCAAGGCCACCTGGGTCGCGGTCAACGACTACGAAGGCCAGATGCTGCAGGAGCGGACGGGCTGGGGCCCGGAGGAGATCGCGAAAAAGGTCCGTGCCTACATCGTCACCAAGGGCGCGGATGGCAGCGTCATCCATGCCGACGGCAAGCAGCACGTGATCCCGACGGCCAAGCCCGACGGAGATCAAGGATCCGACCGGCTGCGGCGATGCGTACCGCGCCGGGCTTATTTTTGGCCTCATGAATGAACTCGACTGGGATACCACGGGTCGAATCGCTTCACTGATGGGTTCCATCAAGATCGCGCACTCCGGCACACAGAACCACCGCTTCGACATGAACGAATTCAAGCAGCGCTTCAGCGCGGCGTACGGCCGCGAACTGTGATCCCCTGGCTGGCGGACACCCGCACCGACGCGGGCCGGCGGCTCGTCCAGCTGCTGCTGCTGCCGTGCCTGGCCCTGGGTCTCGTCGGTGGCGCATCCGCCGCCGAGAGTCCCGCCTGGGACCGCACGCTCGAGCGCATCGCGCCGTCGGTCGTCACCATCGAGATCGACCAGACCCGCGCCTTCGACACGGAGTGGAACCAGTCGAGCCAGGCGACGGGTTTCGTGGTCGACGCCGTGCGTGGACTGATCCTGACCAACCGGCATGTCGTGACACCCGGGCCGGTGGTGGCGACCGCGGTGTTCCAGAACCGCGAGGAAGTCGAACTGCACGCCGTCTATCGCGACCCGGTGCACGACTTCGGCATCTATCGCTACGATCCGGCCAAGCTGCGCTACGTGCAGCCGGTGGCGCTGCCGTTGTATCCGGAAGGCGCGCGCGTCGGCACCGAGATCCGCGTCGTCGGCAATGACGCCGGCGAGCAGCTGTCCATCCTGGCGGGCACGCTCGCGCGGCTCGACCGCGAAGCCCCGGAATACGGCGTCGGCAAGTACAACGACTTCAACACGTTCTACGTGCAGGCCGCCTCCGGCACGTCGGGCGGCTCGTCGGGCTCGCCCGTCATCGACATCCAGGGTCGCGTCGTCGCGCTCAATGCCGGCGGCAGCAGCGGAGCGCAGTCCAGTTTCTACCTGCCGCTCGGCCGCGTGCAGCGTGCGCTGCAGCTGATCCAGCGCGGCGAGCCGGTCGCGCGCGGCACCCTGCAGACCGTCTTCAGCTACACGCCCTACGACGAACTCGTGCGCCTCGGATTGCAGGCCGCCACGCAGGAAGCCGCACGCAAGGCGCACCCCGACCTCACCGGCATGCTGGTGGTGGACGAAGTGCTGCCGGGCTCGCCGACCGAAGGCAAGCTGCAGCCGGGCGACATCCTCACGCACGTCAACGGCCAGCTCGTGACCACGTTCCAGCCGCTCGAGGAAATCCTCGACGGCTCCGTCGGCGGCAAGGTCGACATCGTCGTCGAGCGCGGCGGCGCCAGGGTGCAGCAGACGCTGCCCGTGGGCGACCTGCACGCGATCACGCCCTCGGAGTACTTCGAGTTCGGCGATGCCGTGGTGCACACGCTCTCGTACCAGATGGCGCGTCATTTCAACGCGCCGGTGCGCGGCGTGTACGTCGCCAACCCGGGTTACGTGCTGAACGCAGCGGGCGTGCCGCGCGGCGCCGTGATTTCCAGCGTGAACGGCAAGCCGGTTGCCACGATGGAGGAGTTCCGCGACATCCTCGCCCAGCTGCCGCACGGTGACCGCGCGGCGCTGCGCTACTCCACGCTCGACGACCCCAAAGGTTCGGATACCCGCGTGATGCGGATGGACCGCGCCTGGTTCCCGGCCAAGGTCTGCCGTCGCGACGACCAGACCGGCCTGTGGCCGTGCGAAGAACTGGCGGCGGCCCCTGCCGCGGCAACGGTCCAGCCCGCTCGCACCAATTTCGCCGTCCAGCAACGACAAGCGTGCCAACGAGCTCGCCGCCTCGCTCGTGCTGGTGACGTTCGACATGCCGTTCTCCCTGGCCGGCATCACGGAGCGCAATTACCACGGCACCGGCGTCATCGTCGACGCCGAGCGCGGCCTCGTCGTCGTCGACCGCAACACGGTGCCGGTGGCGGCAGGCGACGTGCGCATCACGTTCGGCGGCTCGATCGAAGTGCCCGGCAAGGTCGAGTACGTGCACCCGCTGCACAACCTGTCGGTCATTTCGTTCGACCCGAAGGCGCTCGATGGCACGCCGATCCGCGCGGTCAAGTTCGACACGCGCGAACTCGAAACGGGCGAGCCGGTGACGGTCGTCGGCCTCGCGGGCGATTCGCGCCTGCGCTCGCTCGCGACGTACGTCGCGACGATGGACGACGTGAGCTTCCCGCTGTCGCGCACGCTGCAGTTCCGCGACGCCAACCTCGAGGTCGTCTCGCTGGTGAACTCCCCGTCGGATTTCGACGGCGTGATCACCGGCAAGGACGGTCGCGTCCGCGCGCTGTGGTCGAGCTTCGCCACCGAAGGCGCGCGCGACACGGTGCAGATCAACCGCGGCATGCCGGCTGCGGTCGTGCTCGAGGCCGTTGCGGCCGCACGCGACGACAAGCCGCTCTATTCGCTCGAAGTCGAGTTCGAGGCGCTTGCCGATCGCCGCTGCGCGCAAGCTCGGACTGCCGGCCGCATGGGTCGAAAAGCTCGAGCAGCCGCAACCCGGCGCACCGCCAGGTGCTCGCCGTGGCGAGGGTCGCTGCCGGTTCCGGCGCCGCCAGGGTATTGCAGGAAGGCGACCTGCTGCTGGCCGTGAATGGCGTGACGCTCAACCGGTTCCGCGAAGTGGAGGAGGCGACGCAGTCACCTCGCGTGCAGGTCACCGTGCTGCGTGACGGCGCCGAGAAAGTCGTCGACGTGGATACCGCCGCGCTCCGTGGCGAGGACATCGATCGCCTGCTGCTCTGGGCCGGCGCCGTGCTCCACGCGCCGCATCGCGCGATGACGATCCAGCGTTCGATCCCGCCCGAGGGCGTGTTCGTGGCGTACTTCGCCTACGGTTCGCCGGCGACCCGTCTATGGGTTGTTTGCCGGGCGCCGCATCGTCGAGGTGGACGGGCGGCCGACGCCCGACCTCGACGCGTTCATCGCCGCCGTGCGCGGCCGCCCCGATCGTTCGTCGGTGCGGCTCAAGACGGTCACCTGGAACGGGTCGACCGGCGTGACGACGCTGAAGCTCGACCAGAATTACTGGCCGGCGTATGACCTGCGTCGCAACCCCGGCGGCGAGTGGGAGCGCAAGGCGATTCCCTGAGCCTGCGCCTGCGCGGCGCGCAGGGTTTGACGCTATCATTCGCGTCCTATGGTGACCGCGCGACTACCCCAGGACGAGATCGACCGGGCCGTTGAGGCCCTGCGCGAAGGCGAGGTCGTCGCGTTCCCGACGGAAACCGTTTACGGCCTCGGCGCGGACGCGTCGAATCCCGACGCGGTCCGCAAGATTTTCGAGCTGAAGGGACGGCCGGCGACCCATCCGCTGATCGTCCACATCGACCAGCGCGCGTGCGCTCGAGCGCTGGGCGCTCAACGTGCCGCCGGCCGCCGCGGCACTCGCCGAGAAATTCTGGCCGGGCCCGCTGACACTGGTCCTGCGCCGTGCGCCGGCCGTCGATCTCGCGATCACGGGCGGGCAGGACACCGTCGCCGTGCGCGTGCCGGGTCACCCGGTGGCCCAGCAGTTGCTGCGCGCTTTCGGCAGCGGCATCGCCGCGCCGTCCGCCAACCGCTATGGCCGCATCAGTCCCACGCGCCCCGAGCACGTGCGCGACGAGTTCGGCGACGACCTGAAGATCGTGCTCGACGGCGGCGACTGCAAGATCGGCCTCGAATCGACCATCGTTTCCTGCGTCGACACCGTGCCGCGCATCCTGCGACCCGGTGCGCTCACGCTGACGCAGCTGCGCACGGTGGTGCCGGAACTCCAGGCGGGACCGGACAACGGTGCGCCCCGCGTCCCCGGCAGCGACGCGAAGCACTACGCCCCTCGCACGTCGCTCAGCATCGTCCCGAGCCGCACGCTCGAGGAGGTCGTGGGCCAGCTCACCGAGCACCACGAGAAAGTCGCCGTGCTCGCCATGCGCCCGCCGCGCGTGGCCAACAAGTACATGACGTGGATCAACGCCGGCCGCCGCGCCGACGTCTACGGCCGCGAGCTGTACGTGAACCTGCGCACGCTCGACAAGGCGGGCGCGAAGGAAATCCTGGTCGAGGAAGTGCCTGCGGGCGAAGCCTGGGATGCCGTGCGCGATCGCTTGCGCCGTGCGGCCTCGGCCGAGAACGTCGTCTCCGGCGATCCGGACATCGCGGCGCTGCGCGCCGACCTGGGCCAGGACTGAGCCCGCGTGAGCCGGGGGCCCGACTTCAAGGCGCTCGTCGCGCAACACGGCTCGCCGCTGCTCCTCCTGGACTGCGACGTCGTGCGTCGCCAGTACAAGAGCCTGCAGGCCGCGCTGCCCGGCGTCGGGCTGTTCTATGCGCTGAAGCCCCTGCCGCATCCGGCGGTGGTGGCCGAACTGCGCGATCTCGGCGGGTGTTTCGACGTGGCGACGTCGGGAGAGATCAAGCTCGTCAAGGCGGCGGGTGTCCCGCCCGAGCGCTGCATCCACACGCACCCGATCAAGACCGACGCCGAAATCCGCGCCGCGCTGCGCTTCGGCATCCGCACGTTCGTGGTCGACAATCCCGACGAACTGCGCAAGTTCCGCCAGCACCGCGCCCGCGCAGAAGTGCTGCTGCGGCTGTCGTTTCGCGACCCGACGGCGGTCGTCGACCTGTCACGCAAGTTCGGCTGCGAGCCGGCGGCCGTCGCGCCGATGCTCGAGCTCGCGCAGAGCCTCGGCGTCACGGTGCGGGGGCTGTCGTTCCACGTCGGCTCGCAGGTGGCCGAGCCCAAGAAATACGTCGAAGCCATCGGGGTCTGCGCCGAGCTGATGGAACAGGCGAGCGCGACGGGCCTGGCGGACCTGACCCTGCTCGACATCGGCGGCGGGTTCCCCATCGCCTACGGCGGCACGATGCAGCCGATCCGCGAATTCTGCCGCCCGATCCGCCAGGCCCTGAAGAAGCTGCCGCGCGGCGTGCGCGTGATCGCCGAACCGGGGCGCTTCATCGCGGGGCCGTCGGGCACGTCGGTCTCCACGGTCGTCGGCCGCGCGCAGCGCGAAGGCCGCTGGTGGTACTACCTCGACGACGGCCTGTACGGCTCGTACAACGGCCAGCTGTACGACCACGCCCTCTATCCGATCGACGTGCCAGGACGCACGGGTCCGACGCATCCGAGCGTGCTCGCGGGCCCACGTGCGACAGCATCGACGTCGTGCGCGAGGACATTCCGCTGCCCGAGCTGCAGATCGGCGACCTGGTCGTCGGCCGCATGATGGGCGCGTACACGGCGTGTTCGGCCACGGATTTCAACTTCATCCCGCGCGCGAAGATCGTCGCGCTCAACGTGCAAGCGAGGTCGCGACGTGCAGATTGAGGTGGTCGATCACGTGGCAGGCGCCACCCGCGCGCGCGGCATCGCGCTCGTCATCGACGTGTTCCGCGCCTTCACGGTCGCGCCGCATGCGGTGGCCGCGGGGGCAAGCCGCGTGCTGCCCGTCGGTGCGATCGAAGACGCGCTGGCCTTGCGCGACGTGATGCCGAACGCGGTGCTCGTGGGTGAACGGCACGCGCGCCGCCTGCCCGGGTTCGACGCCGGCAATTCACCGACCGAGATTCTCGCGGTCGGCGTGGCAGGACGACCCGTGGTCCACACGACGCACGCGGGCACGCAGGGCCTGGTCAACGCGACGGGTGCCGACGAAGTGCTGACCGCCAGTCTCGTCAACGTCTCGGCGCTCGTGCGCTACGTGCAGTCGCGCAACCCGCAGCACGTCACGATCGTGCGCATGGGCCACGAAGCCCGCGAGCGCTGCGCCGAGGACGATCTCTGCGCAGAAGCGCTGGTCACGCTGTTCAACGGCGGTAAGGCGCCGACCACGGCCGAGGCCCGCGACCGGCTGCGCGACGCGCCAGCCGCGGTGAAGTTCTTCGACCGGAAGCCGACTGGGCCCCGCTCACCGATTTCGACTACTGCACCGAGGTGGACCGCTTCGACTTCGTGCTGCGCCTGCGCACGGGCGCCGACGGCCGGCACGAACTCGAGCGCATCGACGTCCCCGGGGCGACGGCGTGACCGAACCCCTCGCCGTGGCGGCTGGCTTCCAGCCCTTCGGCATCCCCTTCGAGTTCATCCTGTTCGCGGCGACGCTGCTCGGCGTCGCGCTGTTCCATCACCGCACGCTCGAAGTGGCCGTCACCGGCCTGGCCGTCGATCGTGCTGTACAAGGTCGCCGTCACCGGTTTCCACGAAGGTGCCGGGCTCGCGGGTCTGGTCGGGCACCTCGATGCCGAATGGGTGGTGCTCGCCAACCTGTTCGGCCTGCTGATGGGATTTGCGCTGCTGTCGCGGCATTTCGAGGAAAGCCACGTGCCGGCGAAGCTGCCGGACTACCTGCCGGACGACTGGCGCGGCGCCTTCCTGCTGCTGGTGATGGTGTTCGTGCTGTCGAGTTTCCTCGACAACATCGCGGCTGCCCTGATCGGCGGCACCGTCGCGGCCACCGTGTTCCGCCACAAGGTGCACATCGGTTACATCGCCGCGCTCGTGGCCGCGTCCAACGCGGGCGGTTCGGGCAGCGTGGTGGGCGACACGACCACGACCATGATGTGGATCGACGGCGTCAGTCCGCTCGACGTGCTGCATGCCTACGTGGCAGCGGGCGTCGCACTGGTCGTCTGCGGCATCCCGGCCGCGTTGCAGCAGCATGCGTACTCGCCGATCGTGAAGCACAGCAGCAGGCGCATGAGCATCGACTGGGGGCGCGTGGGTATCGTCGCGACGATCCTGTTCGCGGCCATCGCCGTGAACGTCCTGACCAATGTGCAGTTCCCCGAGTACGCGGACCGCTTCCCGTTCCTGGGTGCGGCGGTCTGGCTCGCGATTCTTGCGACCGCCGCGTGGCGCCGGCCCGACTGGTCCGTGTTGCCGGCGACGCTCAAGGGCACGATCTTCCTGCTGAGCCTGGTGCTCGCGGCGTCGATGATGCCCGTCGAGCGTTTGCCGATCGCGTCATGGTCCACGGCGCTCGGGCTCGGCTTCGTCTCGGCCGTGTTCGACAACATCCCGCTCACCAAGCTGGCGCTGGAGCAGGGCGGCTACGACTGGGGCGTGCTGGCCTACGCGGTGGGTTTCGGCGGCTCGATGATCTGGTTCGGCTCGTCCGCCGGCGTCGCCATCACCAACCTGTTCCCGGAAGCACGTTCGGTGGGCGGCTGGTTGCGTGGCGGCTGGCACGTCGCGCTGGCTTATGTCGCGGGCTTTGCCGCCGTCATGCTGGTCATGGGCTGGCATCCGCACGCGCCGCACAAGGGACGTCGTCAGCCGAGCCCGCAGTGACGGCGCACCCGCAGGAGTAGACGGACGATGATTCGCAACGTGGTGTTCGACGTCGGCAACGTGCTGGTCAAGCTGCATTACCAGCCGTTCATCCAGTACCTGGGCCGGGCGGGCGTCGACATGACCGACCTGCCGCGCTGGCTCAGCCAGGTCGACCTCGAAGGCCACGAGCGCGGCGACGTTCCCGGCGAAGTCATGCTCGGGCGCATTGCGGGCATGGCGCCGCGGCCGCTCGACCTGGCCGAACTGCGCACGCAATGGCTCTCGATGTTCGAGCGCTGGGACGAGATGTTCACGCTCGCGTCGGGCCTGATGTCGGACTACCGCGTGTACCTGCTGTCCAACATCGGGGACATGCACTGGGCCCACCTCGATTCACTGTACGGCCTCGATACGCTGGTGCATGGCGCGTGCGCGTCGTTCCGCGTCGGCGCCATCAAGCCGCACGTGGACATCTACCGCAAGGCCGAAGCGATGTTCGATCTCGACCCGGCGGCGACCGTCTTTCTCGATGACCTGCCGCAGAACGTGGCGGGTGCGAGGGACTGCGGCTGGCACGCGATCCATCACACGGATGCGGGTATCACCCGCGCGCAGCTGCGGGCCCTTGGCGTGAGGCTGCCCGCACCGTTCACCTGAGCGAGGTCCGGTCATGCATCCGCTGCCCGCCGTGCCGACGACGATCCTGCTGCTCGCGGCCTCGAACGTGTTCATGACGTTCGCCTGGTACGCGCACCTGAAGAACCTGAGCGGCCGTGCGTGGTACGTGGCGGCGCTCGTGAGCTGGGGCATCGCCCTGTTCGAATACCTGCTGCAGGTGCCGGCCAATCGCATCGGCCACACGGTGCTGACGCTGCCGCAGCTGAAGATCGTGCAGGAAGTCATCTCCCTGGCCGTGTTCGTGCCGTTCGTGCTGCTGTACATGCGGCAGCCGCTCAAGCTCGATTACCTGTGGGCGTCGCTCTGCATGCTGGGCGCCGTCTATTTCATGTTCAGGAAGTGACCATGGCCGACCCAGTGAACGACCCGAAGAACGAGCCAGTGACCGATACCGCCATCCATCGTCGCGTCGAAGCCTGTCGCGCCGGCGCGGATCCCACGATGATCGCGCGTCTGCGCTCCGGCTGGGCCGTGCTCGGCGATCCACAGGTGCTGCCGGGTTACTGCCTGCTGCTGCCCGACCCCGTGGTGCCGCACCTGAACGCATTGGAACCGGCCTTGCAGCAGGCGTTCCTCGCCGACATGGCGCGCATCGGGCAGGCCGTGCAGGACATCACGGACGCCGTGCGCATCAACTACGCGATCTTCGGCAACGTCGAGCCGGCGCTGCACGCGCACGTGATCCCGCGCTACGAAGACGAACCCGCGCACCTGATCAAGGCCAACCCGTGGGGCTACGACTGGAACGCCGCCCCGCGGTTCGAGCCCGAAGCCGATGGCGACCTGCTCCTCGCGATCCGCGCACGGCTCGAGCGCACGCCCTGAGAGCGTGATTTCTGCCACTTTTCCGCAGTAGCGCCGCTGGCGATCGGCCCAGGTTGCGCTACCCTTTTGCGATGAACTCGACCCGTCACCCCGCGAGCCTGCCAAGGACCCTCCGCACGCTCGGGGCATTGGCCTGCAGCTTGCTGGCGTGCGGGGCCGCAGCCGGTGCGGCCTATCGCTACAAGGACTCGAGCGGGCAGTGGGTCTACACCGACCGACCGCCACCGCCGGGCCAGGCGTCGCAAAGCGTGGCGCTGGGGGGTGGCGGTGGAGCGCCGTTAAAGATGGTCGTGGTACCGCGCTCCACTGACGCGGGCGTTGCGCTCGTGGCGATCAACCAGTGCCAGTGCATCGTGGAATTCGCGGTCAAGGCGCAGGACGCCTGCCGGCAAGAAGCTGGGGAGGGGGACGGTGCAGCCGCAATCGGAAACAGGTCCTGCTCGACGTGGCGGCTGCCGATGGTCCATCGAACATTCGCTACGAATACGGCTACGTGGTCGGCGAACCTGGTGCGCAGCACCGGCCGGCGCAACCCTATCGCGCGCCTTTCGCGCTCGCGCAACGGTTCCAGGTGACGCAGGCAGCGCCGGATTCCATCACGCACGTCGACCCGTCGAGCCGCAACGCCGTCGACATCGCGATGCCGGTCGGCACTGCCATTCACGCGGCGCGCGAGGGCGTGGTGATCAACGTGGCTGCACGGCATTTCCGCAGCGGCCTCAGTCCGCAGAACATGGACGAGGCGAACTTCGTGCAGATCATGCACGACGACGGCACGCACGCGATCTATGCGCACCTGCAGCTCGACACCGTGCGGGTGAAGGTCGGCCAGCGTGTTGCGCGTGGGGAATACATCGCCAACTCGGGTAACACGGGGTTTTCGAGCGGGCCGCACCTGCACTTCGTGGTGCTGCACAACGTCGGGCTGCGCAGCGAGTCGGTCCCGGTCGCGTTCGCAGGGCCGGGCGGTGCAAGCGTGTCGCCGCGGAGCGGGCAGGCGCTGACGGCGTATTAGGCGCTGAAGCTGCACAGGCCCGCTGCCGGGGTTCGGGTC
>CAWHEA010000022.1:0-112216 GCA_963828265.1 uncultured Gammaproteobacteria bacterium
GATGGCGAAGCGGATGCTGGCGGAGGAGCGTGGGGCCGTGGGCTGGCCACCAACTGATCTGGTCCATGAGCTCTACCTGCAGCTGAACTGGCGCCCCGTCCACTGGCAGAACCGCGCCCACTTTCTTCTCGACCACGGCGCGCATGATGCGAGCGCGTGCTCGTGGACATGGCTCGCGCACCGGCGGGCGGCCAGGAGCAAGACGCGGATGACGGCCGTGCCGCTCGACGCAGAAGTGGCCGCGCCTCTTCCCGCTGTGGACGTGGTGGCGCTGAAGTACGTTCGGCGCTCGCGGTGAACAAGCCCCAGTGGGTGACGAAGTGGTTCTCCGGTGGGTTCACGGTCGACGAGACGGCCGAGGCGCTGGAGTGTCGGTGCGCGCGGTGGTGGACGGCTGGAACACTGCGCGCGCCTGGCTGTATCGCGAGCTGTCCAAGGCGCATCCGGGTGAGGGTGTCGCGCGGCCCCTCGTCGACCAGCGCGGCGGTGGAAACCGTTCTGCAACTGGTCGCGCCTGCCTGGTGGCGGCGCAGTCGCGGAACTGCAGCGGACTGCGCAATCAGCTTCGGCGTGAGCGATTCGGCCCTGGCAGCCAGAGCGGAGCCGCTGGCCGCCGCGAGCGCGAACCTGCCTGGGTTCCTGGAAACGCCCGGCCTTCGTTGCTGGCCACCCGGTCCCTGGCCACGGACGACGCGCTGTTCGCCGGCGGCGGACACATCGTCGGCATCACCGCATGATGGTCCTGCTGGCGCGCGGTGGCGGTGGCCCTCGGCAAGTGTACCGCGCCACGGATGCGCGGCTGCGGCGAGATGTCGCGCTGAAGAAGGTCCTGGCGCCCGACGGTATCGGAGACACCCAGCGGGTCAAGCGCTTCGTGCTGGAAGCACACGTAACCGCGTCGCTCGATCATCCCAACATCGTCAGGCTCTACGACGTCGACTGGTCGATGACCGGCCGTATCTCGTCGCCGAGCTCCTCGACGGCGAGACCTTGCGCGCGCGCGCATGGGGCGCGGCGCCCTGGCCGTGGACGAGGTCCTGCGAATCGGCGCGGACGTGGCGCGCGGGCTGGTGGCGGCGCACGCGGCCGGATCCGTGCACCGCGATCTGAAGCCGGAGAACATCTTCCTCACGCGCGCCGGCGCCACGAAGTCCTGGATTTCGGGATCGCCAAGCTCGCGCACGACGACGCGACGCGTGACGGGCTTTCGACCCTGACCGGGATCATTTGGGCACCGCCGGATACCTGGCCCCGGACAGATCCGGGGCGGCGACATGGATGGCCACGCGGACCTGTTCGCGCTGGGCGCGATCCTCTTCGAGATGCTCACGGGCGAGCGCGCGAGTTCGCGCGCGGGCACACCGTGGATACGCTGCACGCGATTCTTCACGAGCGGCGCGCGAGGGCTCGAAAGGCGACCCGACGCGCCGGCGGCGCTGGCCGCCATCGTGGCGCTGCCTGCTCGAGGAAGGGCGGGGGCGCCACGGCCGGCTCGATCCGCCGCCGATCTGGTCTCGGCGCTGGAAGAGGTCACCCGGACCGGCGGGCATCCCGACCTGGCCGCGGCGCCGGGACCGGCACGGGAACGCGAACGGGAACACCGTCGGGTTCGGGGCGGGTCGCGATCGAGCGGGATCGGCCCGACCAGCGCGCGCCGCATACCGCCGGCTCTGGCCCGCTTTCGCGCTCCTCGCGTTCCTCGCGTGGCGATCGTCCTCACCCTGGCCGCCCGCTGCGTTCCGTGGTCGGCCAGGGGGAGGCCGCGCCCGGCCGGCGACCGCCGCGCCGCGACCCTGGCCATCCTTCCCTTCGCAGCCTGCCGGACAGCACCAAGCGGCCGCTGCTCGGCCTTCGGCCTGGCCGACGTCCTCATCAGCCACCTGAACCCGCTACCCGGACATCCGCGTGCTGCCGCTTGGCTACCGAGCGCGTCGCGGCGCGACCCGCGGGAAGCGGGCGGAGCGGGGGCCGATCGGCGTGCTGACGGGCACCTTGCAGCGGGATGACGACCGCGTTCGCGCGAGCGTCCAGCTCCTGTCGATCTCGGAAGGCCGGGCGATCTGGTCCGCCACCTTCGATGCCCAGGCGGCGAGCGCCTTCTCCATCCAGGACGCCGTGGTGGCGCGCGTGCTCCAGGAGCTCGCGCCGCAGCTCTCGCCCACCGCCCGCGCCCGGCTCGTGGAACCGGGCACACGCAACGGCGAAGCCTACGAAAGCTACCTTCGCGGCCGGGCGGACGCCGCCCCGGTCACGGGCGCCGCTTTCTTCCGCGCGGCGGAGTCGTTCCGGCGAGCGGTGACCCTCGACCCGGGTTATGCCGATGCCTGGGCGGCCCTGGGAGCCGTCTGCCGCCGGCTCCCCATGGCGGCCGATGTTCCCTCGCAGGACGCGTTCACGGAAGCGACGCACGCGGCGACGCGAGCGCTCGAGCTCGCACCGGACCACGCGGAGGCGCTGTCGGTGCTGGGCGCGGTCGCGTTCTGGTACGAGTGGGATTACCCGCGGGCCGAAGAGTTGATGCGGCGGGCCGTCGCACGGCAGCCGAGCTCCGCGGAGTCGCACGTGCTCCTCGCACATCTCCTGTCGAATCTCGGCCGCCACGACGAAGCGCTCGTGGAGATTCGCCGTGCGCGCGACCTGGATCCGAACCTGCCGATCGCGCGATCGCTGGAGGGCCAGTTTCTCGTCATGGCGCGCCGGTACGAGGAAGCGCTCGCGGCCCTGGATTCCATGGTGGCGTCGGCGCCCAGGTTCGTACAGGGTCACGTGATGCGCGCCTATCCCCTCGTGGCCCTGGGACGCCACGACGAGGCCGTTCGCGAATGCGACATCGCCATCGAGCTCGAAGCCGGCATCGCTGCCTCCGCCGCGGTTGGCCCACGGGTGTTTCCGAGCGCCTTGCGCGGGTACGCGCTGGCCAGAGCGGGACGGCGAGCCGAAGCCGAGGCGATCCTCGAACGAATCCGCAGACAGGCGCGCGAGCAATACGTGAAGCCAACGCACGAGGCACTCGTGTTGCACGCGTTGGGACGCGATGACGAGGCACTGGCGCAGCTGCGGCGGGCGGTGGAGGTTCGCGACCTGACCCTGACGTTCCTGGGCGTCGATCCAAAATGGGACGAGCTGCGCGGATCGCCTGCCTTTCAGGCGGTGTTGTGGCGCGTCAATCTGCTCGACGTCTCCAATCGTGTGCGCGCCGGGCGCTGACTTGCCGGACGTGCGGGTCGGGAGCGGTCAGCGGCAGCTGGCGTTCCCGGCCTCCGCAAGGGCCAGGAACGTGATGCTCGCGGCCGGAAGGGCGACCGGCCCCTTGGGGGTCGGGACGCCCTGGAGCACCGGCACCACGTCGTCCTTGCCGACGGCGGCGGTCCTGCCGTTCAGCTGCACGCTGTGGGACAGCAGGCCCTCCGCCGAGGCGAGGGTGTAGCGTTCGCCGCGGATCGGAAGGGTCAGGTCGTGGGCGGCGTCGCGGTCGGTGTTGACGGCCAGGAGCGCCACGCCGCCCCGCTTGCCGGCGAGGCAGTGCGCGTAGACGTCGACGCCCGGCGCGGGGGAGGCGCCGGCGTCGAGCACCGTGCGTCCCATCAGCCTCCGCCAGAGGAGCGCGGCCCAGTAGCTCGGCCGCGGCTCGAGCGTCTCCTCGTCCACGATCGCGTAGTCGCTCGCGGCGAGCGTGTTGTGCGCCACCACCTGCACGCCCAGCTTCGCCAGCCGGCCGAGCTGCTCCACGTAGCGGAAGCTGTCGACGAACGTCGAGGCCCAGGGGTTGCCGCCGCAGGCCGTCTCGCCCGTCTCGGTGAGCCACAGCGGCTTGCCCGGTTCGAAGCGGTCGCGCAGCGCGGCGTAGAAGAGCGCGTCCTTCTCCGTGCGTGCGAGCCACTCCTGCGAGAGCGCGGCCTCGGGCGACGCCTGGCCCGGCTGGCCCATCGCCGAGCACCGTTCCGAGACGGCGCCGTAGAAGTGGTACGAGAGCGCGTCGAGACCAGGCCCCGTGGCGCGTCAGCAGGTGCTCGCTCTTGAGACCGCCGGGGAAGCTCGCCAGCATTCCGCCTTCCCCGACGCCTCCGGGGCCGAGGACGAGCAGGCCGGGCGCGGCCTTCCGCACGAACGGCAGGAAGACCTTGAAGTCGCGGCCGTAGGCCGCGGCGTCGTAGCCCTTCGGGGCACCGCCCATCGCGGCCAGGTTCGGCTCGTTGAAGAACTCGGCTGCCGCGACGCGGCCGCCGATGGATGCGGTGTAGGCGAAGAGCCTGCCCGCCTGGTCCGGCGTCCAGACCCCCTGGGCGTCGCGCACCCCGGGGCTGATGGCGAACGAGGTCACGATCTGCGCGTCCGCCGCCTTCGAGAACAGGACGACGCCCTTCCACTGCGCCCGCGTCAGGATGCCGCCGAAGCCGGCCGGCGGCGCCGCGGGCGCCGCGTCGTCGGAGTCGTGGAAGTACGTGGAGTTCGCCCACGTCCCGCTGACGCGCATGTAGGCGGGGCCGAGCGCCGCCGCGAGCGCGCGCAGCCGCGGGCTGGCGAGGTCGATCGGCGAGCGCTGGCGGAAGAGCCTGGGGTCGAGGCCCGGAACCGCGGGCTTCTCCGCTCCCGTGTCCGGAGCGGCGGCCGGGGCCGCCGCAGCCTTGTAGGGCGCCCAGAAGCGCCCGCCCGTCACCTCGACCATCTCGACGTTGTACGACTGGTAGCGCTCGTCGACCTGGCCGACCTTGGGCATCCGCGCCGGGTCGAGCGGCACGGGATCGGCGCCCCAGGAGGCGACGGCCGCCAGGGTGGCCGCCGCGAACACCGTCGTGACCTGGACCTTCATGTTCCCTCCGCGGGCTGCTCCTGGTCGATTGGATGGTGCGCCTCGGGCGGCCGGCGCGGGGCTAGAGGTTGCGGTCGACGTCCGTCTGGGCGCAGGCGCCCGCCTCGGTGCACACGCGGTAGATCCCGCCCCGGAACGCCTTGGCGGTGTAGGGGCCGTTCGGGTGCTGGTCGCACGGTGCGTCCGGCGCGCTGCTGCACAGGGTTTCCTTCCCGGTGCCGTACTCGATGTGGGTCCAGGTCGGCCCCGGCTGCCCCGTGGCCTTGACCGTCCCGGCCCGCCACAGCTCGCACGCGGCCCGGTCTTCCGCTCCCTCGGGCCGCAGCGGACAGATCGTGCGCCCGTCCGTGAAGCCGATGGCGTAGCAGTACTCGCCATCCGGACCCACGAGGGGAGTCGAGTCGATCGTCCAGTAGTCCTTGTCCTTCAGGTGGATCTTCACGCTCAGCCGCGAGATCGGGGGCGGATAGGGCTTGCCGCAGGCGCTGCCGGCCGGCGGAACGTTGGGATCGGGCGTGGCGCTCGGCACGGGCACGGGCGTCGGGGCGGGCGCGGACGGGGCCGCGGGAGAGGCGGCTCCGCCGCAGGCGACGAGAGCGGCCGCCGAGAGGACGACCGCGCTGAGAAGAAGGGCGCCGGGGGCGCCGAGAGGAAAGCGTCTCATGTCTTGCGAGAACTCCGTAAGAGAGGGATTGACCGAGAAAGCGTTCCGAGCGTCGCCAGAATCAGGCCGCAGGACCCCACTCGGGACGGATTCTACAAGCGACTTCGCGAGGGTCAAGTTAAAGAACATTAAAGGGTTATGCGAGCTGAACGTGCGCCGCGGCTGAACACTACCCGAGGGTCGGCGGTCGCGGTCGAGCCCGGCGCAGGACGGCCTGCGCGGCGACCCACGCCACCGCCAGGGCCGCGACCGTCGTCCAGTTGACCGGCTGGTAGATGCTCATCCCGATCTCGGCCCAGCGCTGGCCGGCCCAGAAGACGGCCTGGAGGGCCACGACCGTGGCCAGGACGGGCAGGGCCGGTAGCCGCGTCTCTTCGAGGAAGGCCCGCAGGCACCACAGTGCCGCCGGCACGAGGGCGGGCAGCGCGTAGGCGAGCGGGCGCTCGTTGTTGTTCGAGATGACGAGCGTCGCGTAGACGGACAGGACGTAGAGCGCGCGGTCGAAGTGGCGGCGGGCGAGGCCGGGCAGCCGCGCGGGGAAGAGCAGCACGAGGGGCACCAGCACTCCGAAGGCCCCGAGCGTCACCACGTAGAGCTGGTTGTCGAGCAGGTGGTTGGAGCGGAACGTCATGCTGTCCACGATGCCGGAGACGAAGTCGTCGGGCTGGTTCGGCGTGACGAGGCGACGGATGGCGACCAGGATCGCGAACGGCAGTGCGGCCAGGGCGGCCGCGCGCCCGGCGGCCCGGAGAAGCGGCCGGCCCGTGCGCAGCTCGCGCAGGAAGACGTACGGGTAGACGAGGACGTAGGTCTCCCGCACGAACGCCGCGAGGACGCTCGCGCCCAGGAGCGCGCCCGTCTTCCCGCGCTCGAGGAGGAAGAAGGCCAGCATCACCAGGAAGAGAGCGGCGGGGTCGCTCATCCAGTACTGGTACTCGAACCACCGCACGGCCCCCTGCGTGAGGCCGACGACCAGGAGGCCGGTCACGCGCAGGGACAGCGCGAAGCCGAGGTCCCGCAGGTGGAGCCACAGCACGAGCAGGAAGCCGAAGAGAGCCGCGTTCGTGACCAGGAAGAAGCCGGCGTTCACCGACAGCCCGACGCGGGAAAGCCCTCGCACGAGGGCGGGCACCGCGAGCCGGAAGCAGTAGGGAGGCTCCTTCTGGAGCTCCGGGCGGCCCTCGGCCCCCTTGGCCATCTCGATGTAGCGCCGGTGGTCGTACTCCTTGACCTGGTTCGCCTTGTGCAGGAACCCCAGCCGAGACGACACGGCCAGCACGTTGAGCGCCGAGCACCAGGACCACGAGCAGCACACCGAGTCGGGTATCCGCCGATCGCGTCACGAGCAGGATCGTCTCACGCTCCGGGGGGCCCGGGGGGACGGATTCCCCCCGGTCGGAGAGGCCCGACAGGCCTCGCCCAAGGTGGGCCAGTCCCCGGATGCTGGATTACGGAGCCCGAGCTGCGGCCGGTTCGGCCTCCGGGTCTGCTAAACTGCCCGTTTTCAGAAGGGACGGCATGATCCGCGCCTACAAGGGGATACGTCCGACGCTGGGCCTGAGGGCCTGGGTGGACTCCTCCGCCCAGGTGATCGGGGCCGTGGAGCTGGGCGAGGACGCCAGCATCTGGATGAACACCGTGGTCCGGGGCGACGTCAACCGGATCCGGATCGGGGCCCGGACGAACGTCCAGGACAACTGCGTCCTCCACGTGACGGCGCAGCACCCGACGACACTGGCCGAGGACGTCACGGTGGGCCACTCGGTCACCCTGCACGGCTGCACCATCGAGCCGCTCTGCCTCGTCGGCATCGGCGCGATCGTCCTCAACGGGGCCGTGGTGGGGGAGGAGTCGATCGTGGCCGCCGGCGCGCTCGTGCCCGAGGGGATGGTCGTGCCCCCGAGGAGCGTCGTGATGGGCTCGCCGGCGAAGGTCCGGCGGGCGGTGAGCGAAGAGGAGCGGGCCGGCCTGCGGCGGTACGCCGCGAACTACGTGGGCTACAAGGAAGACTACCGTTCGGCGGAGGAGGCGTAAGTGGCGATCCAGGCGGTCCGCGGGACCCGCGACATCCTGCCCGACGAGGTCGCGGCCTGGCACGCGATCGAGGCCGCCGCGCGGGAGCTGTTCGCCCGCTACGGCTACCGCGAGATCCGCACGCCGATCTTCGAGGAGACGGAGCTGTTCGCCCGCGGCATCGGGGCCGAGACCGACATCGTGGCGAAGGAGATGTACACGTTCGCCGACCGGGACGGCGGCTCGCTCACCCTGCGGCCCGAGGCCACGGCCGGGGTCGTCCGCGCCGTGATCGAGCACAACCTCATGAACACCGACCCCGCGCTGAAGGTCTACGCGCTGGGGCCGATGTTCCGTCGCGAGCGGCCGCAGAAGGGCCGCTACCGGCAGTTCCACCAGGTGGACGTCGAGGCCTTCGGCTTCACGAGCCCCACGATCGACGCCGAGGTCATCGAGCTCGCGCTCGGCTACCTGGACGCCTGCGGGGTGAGCGAGCACGAGCTGGTCCTCAACTCGGTGGGCGACCGCGCACTGCCGGCCGGCCTACGTCGAGCGGCTGCGCGCCGCCCTGCGGGACGTGGCGCCCACGATGTGCGGCGACTGCCAGCGGCGCGCCGAGACGAACCCGCTGCGCGTCCTCGACTGCAAGGTGCCCGAGGACCAGGCGACGATCGACACGCTGCCGAGGATCACGGACCACCTGTGCGGCGCCTGCGCCGAGCACTTCGCCGAGGTGCGCCGGCAGCTCGAGCTCCTCGGCATCCCGTACCGCCTGAGCCACCGCCTGGTGCGCGGCCTCGACTACTACGTGCGCACGACCTTCGAGGTCACGAGCACGCAGCTGGGGGCGCAGAGCGCGATCCTCGGCGGGGGCCGCTACGACGGCCTCGTGAAGAGCCTGGGCGGGCCCGACGCGGCCGGCATCGGCTTCGCGGTGGGCCTGGAGCGCCTGGCCCTGCTGGCGCCCCCGCGCGAGCCGGAGGCGCCGCTGCGACGTCTTCCTCATGCCGCTCTCCGCGCCCGCGCTCGACCGGGCGCTCCGCCTGCAGCGCGCGCTGCGCCAGGCGGGCCTGTGCGCGATGCTCGACCCCGAGGGGCGCAGCTTCAAGTCGCGCATGAAGCAGGCGGACCGGCTCGGCGCGCGCTTCGTGGCGATCCTGGGCGACGACGAGATCGCGCGGGGCGCCTGGGCGGTGCGCGACATGGCACGGTCCGAGCAGCAGGACGTCCCGGAGGAGAAGATCCTCGACCACCTGAAGGAGAAGGCGAATGGCTGAGCCGCTGGGCGACCTCGTCCGCACCCACTACTGCGGGGAGCTGCGCGACGACGACGTCGGCAAGACGGTCACCCTCATGGGCTGGGCCGCGACCCGCCGCGACCTGGGCGGCGTCATCTTCGTCGACCTGCGCGACCGCGAGGGCATCTGCCAGGTCGTGGCGCGGCCGGAGGTGTCGGAGGCCGCCCACGCCATCGCCGACCACGTGCGCTCCGAGTACGTCGTCGCGGTGGTCGGCGAGGTCGCCGCCCGCTCCGCCGACACCGTGAACCCGAACCTCGACACCGGCAGGGTCGAGGTGCTGGCCCGCGAGATCCGGATCCTCTCGGAGGCGAAGACGCCCGTCTTCCCGATCGAGGACGAGATCGACACGCACGAGGAGGTCCGCCTCAAGCACCGCTACCTCGACCTGCGCCGGCCGCGCCTGCAGCGCAACCTCCGCCTGCGCCACCAGGCCACGATGGAGGTGCGGCGGCACCTGGACGAGCAGGGGTTCTACGAGATCGAGACCCCGATGCTCGGCAAGTCGACGCCGGAGGGCGCGCGCGACTACCTCGTGCCCTCGCGCGTCCACCACGGCAGCTTCTACGCGCTGCCGCAGTCGCCGCAGCTCTTCAAGCAGCTGCTGATGATCTCGGGCCTCGACAAGTACTTCCAGATCGCCCGCTGCTTCCGCGACGAGGACCTGCGCGCCGACCGCCAGCCCGAGTTCACGCAGGTCGACATCGAGATGTCGTTCCCGCGAATGGAGACGGTGTTCGACCTCGTCGAGCCGCTCTTCCAGCGCGTGATGGCGATCGTCGGCGTGAAGGTCGAGCGGCCCTTCCCGCGCCTGGCCTACGCGGAGGCGATCGAGCGCTACGGCTCGGACAAGCCCGACCTGCGCTTCGAGATGCCCATCACGGACGTGAGCGACGAGCTCGAAGGTGCTCGGCCTGGACACCTACCCGGGCCTTCTCGAGGCCGGGGCCAGGGCCCGCGCGATCGTGCTGCCGGCGTCGGCCGGCATCTCCGGCACGCAGCTGCGGAAGATCAACGAGGAGCTCTGGCTCAACCGGATCGTGCCGGACGCGCGCGGGGAGAAGCGCCGGCTCCTCATCCTCAAGGCGACGGACGAGACGGTCGCCAAGCTGGCGGAGAAGGGCGCCTCGGCGGAGGTGGCCCGCAGGCTCCTCGACAAGGTCGGGGCGCGGAAGGACGACACGGTGCTCGTGGGCGTCGACCAGCCCGGACCGGTGGCCATGGCGATGGGCATCCTGCGCCTCGAGATGGGGCGCGAGCTGAAGCTCGTGGACGAGAAGGCGTACCGCTTCCTGTGGGTGACGGACTTCCCGCTCTTCGAGTGGGATCGCGAGACCGGCCGTCACGCGAGCCTGCACCACCCGTTCACCGCGCCCGCGGACGAGGACGTCGCCCTCCTCGATACCGACCCCGGGAAGGTCCGGGCCAAGGCCTACGACATCGTCCTGAACGGCTACGAGGTGGGCGGGGGGAGCCTCCGGATCCACGATTCCGCGATGCAGGCGAAGGTCTTCAAGCTCCTCGCGATCTCGGACGAGGAGGCGCGCGACCGCTTCGGGTTCTTCCTCGAGGCCCTGCAGTACGGGACGCCGCCGCACGGCGGGATCGCGCTCGGCCTCGACCGCATGGTGATGATCATGGCGGGCGAGACCTCCCTGCGGCAGGTCATCGCCTTCCCGAAGACGGCGAGCGGGACCGATCTCCTGGCGGGGTCGCCCTCCCCGGTGCGGGACGAGCAGGTGCGGGACCTGGGCCTGATGTCGATCCGGAAGTGAGACCGAACGCTGTGCTAAGCTCCCCCGGGATCGCCTAGATGACCCGCGTCTCCGTCCCGGAACGGGGTCTCGAGACCCTCTTCGGAAACCAGGACGAGAACCTCCGCTTCCTCGAGGACACGTTCAAGGTTCGCATCAAGAACCAGGGGAGCGACCTCCTCATCGAGGGGGAGGAGCCGGGGGCCGCCCTGGCCGGGCAGGTCTTCGAGCAGCTGTCCGCGCTCATGAAGGACGGCTACGCCGTGGCCTCTGCCGACGTGCGGCTCGCGGCGCAGCTGCTGTCTCGGGACGGCGAGACGCGCCTGCGCGACTACCTGCTGAAGTCCGCGGTGCGCGGGGGCAAGAAGGTGGTCGTCCCCCGCAGCCTCAACCAGCGCGCGTACCTCGACGAGATCGCGAAGAACGACATGGTCTTCGGGATCGGCCCCGCCGGGACCGGCAAGACCTACCTCGCGGTGGCGCAGGCCGTCTCGTACCTGCTCAACAAGCAGGTGACCCGCGTGATCCTGGCCCGCCCGGCGGTCGAGGCCGGCGAGAAGCTGGGCTTCCTGCCCGGGGACCTGCAGCAGAAGGTCGACCCCTACCTCCGGCCGCTCTACGACGCCCTGTACGACCTCGTCGAGTTCGAGAAGGTGGAGCGCCTGTTCGGGCGGGACCAGATCGAGGTGGCCCCGATCGCCTTCATGCGCGGGAGGACGCTCTCGGACGCCTTCGTGATCATCGACGAGGCGCAGAACACGACCACCGAGCAGATGAAGATGGTGCTGACCCGCATCGGCCTCGGCTCGAAGGTCGTGGTGACGGGCGACATCACGCAGATCGACCTCCCGCCGGGGCGCATCTCGGGCCTGGTCGAGGCCATCTCGGTCCTCTCGGGGACGCCGGGGATCGCCTTCTGCTACTTCGACGACAAGGACGTCGTCCGCCACCGGCTGGTGCAGTCGATCGTCAAGGCCTACGAGCGGTGGGGCGCGGACAAGGGAGCGGGGCGATGAGCGCGGGCCAGGCGGAGGGCCTCGGCGTCGTGCTCCTCAACCGCCAGCGGCGGCAGAGGGTCAGCCCCGCCCGGCTGCGGCGCGTGCTCTCCGGGCGCGGCCGAGGCGCTGCGCGTGCGCGGTGAGATCTCGCTCGTCCTCGCCGGCGATCGCCTCCTGCGGCGGCTGAACCGCGACTACCGGGGCAAGGACCGCCCCACCGACGTGCTGTCCTTCCCGGGCGACGGCGGGGAAGCGGGGCTCGGCGACGTGGTGATCAGCGTCGAGACGGCCGGGCGCAACGCGCGCCGCCTCGGGCGATCGCTCCTGCAGGAGCTCGACGTGCTGGCGCTGCACGGCCTCCTGCACGTGCTCGGCCACGACCACGAGACCGACGACGGGACCATGGACCGCCTGGAGCGCCGGCTGCGCACGCGGCTGCTGGGGCACGCGTGATCACCCTGCAGGTCGTCCTCATCGCGCTCCTCGCCGGCCTCTCCGTCTTCCTGGCCAGCGTCGAGGCGTCGTTCCACCTCCTGAAGCGCCGGCGCCTGACCGCGGTGGGCTTCCACGACGAGGCGCGCATCGAGCTCGCCCAGCGCTACCTCGACGACCCGCCGCGCATGCTCATCCCCGTGCACCTCGGCACCTACACCGCGCACGTGGGCATGACCGTCATCATCACCTCGCTCGCCTTCCGCCTCGTGGACCACTGGGCCATGCTCACCGCCTTCGGCATCATGATGGCGTACCTGCTCCTCTTCCGCGTGAGCATGCCCTACATCCTCGTGCGGCAGGCCCCCGAGGCCACCTTCCTGCGGCTCCTGCCCGCCTTCCACCTCTGGGCGCAGGCGCTCGACCCCGTGGTCTCGCGGCTGCGCCGCCGCGCGGCCCCGGACCCGGAGGAGGCCGAGGAGGGCGGGGCGGTGCCCGAGGTCCCGCCGCCGCCGGTGCAGCAGGCCGACGAGGCGCGCCTGGTGGACGCCCTCGACCGCTTCTCGGAGACGGTCGTGCGCGAGGTGATGACCCCGCGCCCGGACGTGGTCGCGATCGCCGCCGCGTCCCCGGTCGCCGCGCTGCGACGGCTGATGAGCGAGACCAAGTACAGCCGGATCCTCGTCTACGGCAAGGACCTCGACGACATCCAGGGCGTCGTCGAGGTGCGGGACCTGCTCGACTTCCAGGGCGAGGCCGAGTCCCCGGTGGAGCGGCCTCGTCCGGCCCGTCCACCTCGTCCCGGAGACCAAGCGCATCCCCGCGCTCCTGCGCGAGATGCAGGGCCGGCGCATCACGTTCGCGGTCGCCATCGACGAGTACGGCGGCACCGCCGGGATCGTCACCGTCGAGGACATCGTCGAGGAGCTGGTCGGGGAGATCAAGGACGAGTACGACGTCGAGGGCGACCCCCTCGCGGTGGAGCCGGACGGCAGCGTGGTGGCGGACGGCCGGGCGAGCATCGAGCGGCTCGAGGAGGCGCTCGAGACCGAGCTGTCGCTCGACGAGGAGATCGACACGGTGGGCGGGCTCGTCACGTCGATCTTCGGCCAGATCCCGCGCGCGGGCGAGCGCACGAGCTACCGGGGGTTCGAGGTCGAGGTGCTCGTCGCGGAGAAGCAGCGCGTCAACCGCGTGCGCTTCCGGCGCGTGCCGGTGGGGAGCACGGCGTGAGCGAGGCCCCCGTCGTCGCCCCGTTCCGCGCCGGCTTCGTGACCGTGGTGGGCCGCCCGAACGTCGGCAAGTCCACCCTCGTGAACCGGCTGGTGGGCCAGAAGGTCGCGATCGTCTCCGACAAGCCCCAGACGACCCGCAACCGCATCCTCGCCGTGGTGAACCGCCCCGGCGCGCAGATGGTGCTCTTCGACACGCCCGGCATCCACAAGCCGATGCACGAGATGAACCGGCGCATGGTGGAGACGGCGACCCGGAGCATCGGGCAGGGGGACGTCGTGCTCTGGCTCGCGGAGGTGACCGAGCCCCCCGGGCCGGGCGACCGCTTCATCGAGGGGCTGCTGAAGAAGTCCGGCCTCCCGGTCGTCCTCGCCCTCAACAAGATCGACCGCGTGCCGAAGCCCCGCATCCTGCCCGCGATCGAGGCCTGGCGGCACGCTGGCCGACTTCGCGGAGATCGTGCCGGTCTCGGCCCTGAAGGGCGACAACGTGGACCGGCTCGAGAGGGTCCTTCTGGGCCGTCTCCCGGAAGGGACGGCGCTCTACCCCGAGGACTTCCTGACCGACCTGCCGGAGCGCTTCTTCGTGGCGGAGATGGTGCGCGAGCGGATCCTCCACCACACCCGCGAGGAGATCCCCTACGTGACCGGGGTCGTGATCGAGCTGTTCAAGGAGGAGGAGGGCCTCGTCCGCATCCACGCGGCGATCCTCGTCGAGCGCGACAACCAGAAGGGCATCCTCATCGGCCGCGGCGGCTCCATGCTCAAGACGGTCGGCACCGAGGCGCGGCTGCAGATCGAGGCGTTCCTCGGCATGAAGGTGTTCCTGGGCCTCTTCGTCAAGGTCCGCGAGCACTGGCGCGAGAACGAGGGCATCCTCGGCGAGATGGGCCTCGGCGACACCCGCGAGGGATCGTAGCCGGGCGAGCCCAGCACGCCGCGGAGCTCACACCAGCACGCTGCGGAAGAAGAGCGTGCTCATCCCCCAGCCGAGGGCCAGGAGCGCGGCGAGCAGGGCGGCGAGCGGACGCGGGCCGAGCCGCGCCAGGATCGGCACCAGGCAGACGAGCCCGCCCGCCGGCCGGTAGACGCTCAGGTTCGGCCCGGCAGCGTGGACGAGAAGCCAGAGCGTCGCCCCCAGCAGGAGGAGCGCCGCGTCGATCGGTCGCGAGCGCTCGCGGAGAACGACCACGGCGGCCAGCACCAGAAGCGCCGCCGTGAGGACGGCCTGGAGGCCCACGAGGAGCTCCGGCGAGACCGGGCCGCCGAGGGCCGGCCGCAAGCGTGCCAGGAAGACGGCGAACGGGTTGTGGAGGCCGTGGCCATACTGGGCCTGGAAGCGCAGGTAGGCATCCCATCGGCCCACGGTCGCCTGCATCACGGCAAACACCGCCGCGAGGCCCAGCGCCGTGAGGGCGGGTCCGGCGAGGAAGGCCCGCGCCCGCTCTCCTCGGGACAGGCGCTCGTCCCGGACCACCAGCACGGCCAGGGGTACGGCCACCACGACGCCGATCGGGTACGTGAAGGCCGCCAGGGCGCCACAGGCTCCGGCGCCGAGGTAGCGCCGGCGGGCCCCGAGTGCGAGAGAGGCCAGGGAGAAGAAGACGACCATCGACAGGGGGAAGACCGCGTGCCAGTAGACCCAGCCCGGGAAGAACCCGGCCACGAGGAGCGCCAGGAGACGCCGGCCGAGGGGGAGCGGCGGCAGGAGCTCGACCCACAGGAGCGCGAGGAGGGCGAGGGCGAAGGCCAGGGCCACGGCCCGGCCCGCGAGGGCGGGTCTCACGCCAAGCCCGTCGGAAGCGACGCGGACGAGCAAGGGGATAGCCGGGGAACCACCCGGTGCTCGAGGAGGACATGTCCTCCGGCACCCAGACGTAGCCGTCCCTGGCGATCGTGACATAGCGGTAGGAGTCCCAGCGCACCCAGGTCGCGTTGCGGCGGGGGTCCTCCCCCTCGTGAACGGCTGCCGCCCGCATCACGAGCTGGCCGGCCCCGACGACCACGAGCGCCGCGAGGAGCCCTCCCGCGATCCCGAGTGCGCGGCCGTTTGATGTCACGGGCCGGCATTCTATCCCTCACCACGACGCGGCTGGCACCCCCGGAGAGGACCAGTACAATCCGCGTCGAACGGGCCGGTCCCTCGTGCTCGTGTCGATCCTCCAGCGAACACCCATGCTGACGCCCGACAACTCCGCTGGCGCGAACCCCTCCGTGGCCGGGGTGCCCGTCCCGCTGCGCCCGCTGCCCCGCCTGCTGAGCGTCGTGGTCCCCCTCTACAACGAGGAGGGAACGGTGCCCGCGCTGTTCGACCGGGTCTTCACGGTCCTGCGCGGCCTGGGCTGTCCGGTCGAGATGGTGGCGGTCGACGACGGCAGCACCGACCGCACCCGCGAGCGTCTCGTCGAGCGCGCCCGCGCGGAGCCTCGCCTGCGCATCCTGGCCCTCTCCCGCAACTTCGGGCTCCAGGCCGCGATCGCCGCCGGCCTCGCCCAGGCCGAGGGGGACGCCGTGGTGCTGATGGACGGCGACCTGCAGGACCCTCCGGAGCTCGTCCCGCAGCTCCTCGCCGAGTGGCGGGCGGGAGCGCACGTCGTCTACGCGACGAAGAGGACCCGCGCCGAGCGCGGCCTCCGGCGCCTCAGCTTCGAGGTGTTCCACCGCCTCTTCCGCGGCATGGGGGCGATCGCGCTGCCGCTCCAGGCCGGCACCTTCTCGCTCGTCGACCGCCGCGTGCTCGACGTCATCAACAGGCTTCCCGAGCACAACCGCTACCTCCCCGGGATCCGGTCCTGGGTGGGATTCCGCCAGGTGGCGGTCCCGTACGACCGTGAGGCCCGGGCGACGGGAGTGCCCCAGATGGGCTTCTTCCGCCTCCTCCAGCTCGCCCTGGACGGGCTCTTCGGCTTCTCCTACGTGCCGGTCAAGGCGGTGACGCTGATCGGCCTCCTGGCCTGCGCCGTGGGGCTCGTGTTCAGCGTCTGGGTCCTGGTCGAGCGCTTCGTGACCCACACCGCGATCCTCGGCTGGCCCTCGCTGATGATCGCGATCTGCTTCATCGGGGGGGCGCAGCTGGTGAGCGTCGGCATCCTCGGCGAGTACGTGGTCCGCATCTACGACGAGGTGCGGGCGCGCCCGAACTTCGTCGTCGGGGAGGTCATCCGCTTCGGGGCCGGGGAGGGCGCACTCCCGGCGGATCCGGCTCCCGCACCGGAGCGCCACTCCGGATGACGACCCCTCCCGGGGGAGTCCGCCCGCGAGCCTCCGGCCGCGCCACCTGGGCGGCGGCCCTCGCGATCTGCGTGCTCGCCGCGGCCATGGGTCTCGGCCAGATGCGGCACTACGGGGTCACGATCGACTCGCCCTCGCTCTTCTACTCCGGTGACCGGACGCTCTTCTGGATCCTCTCCCCGCACGTGCCGGGCGCCCTCGACTTCCTGGGTCGCGAGCCCCCGGGCTTCAAGACCGCCTTCGAGCGGCACCCCGAGGAGAGAGACCCGCTCCACTACCCGGTCCTGACCGGGCTCGCGCCGCCGCCACCAGCCGGGTCTTTCACGATCGTCTGGGCGTCGTCGACGTGGTGGACGGACACCACATGGCCCTGGTCCTGCTCCACGCGCTGGCCCTGTTCCTCTACGCGCTTGTACTCCTCGAGGCTGCTCGGGCCCGTGGCGGGCATCTCGGCGACCGTCGATCCTGGCCCTGTTCCCCTCGGCGCTCGGCCACTCGTTCAACAACGCCAAGGACTGGCCGTGCGCCCAGTTCTACGGGCTCGCCGTCCTCGCCGCCGGCGTCGGCATCGTCGAGGGCCGCGCGCGCCACCTGCTGGTCTCGGCCGTCTTCGTGGGTCTGGCCCTGAGCGCGAAGCTCAACGGCGTCTTCGTCCTCCCCACGGTCCTCCTGTGGACGCCGATCGCGTACCTTCTCCTCTATCGCCGCCTTCGCCACGTCTCGGCCCCCCTCGTGGGGGCCTACCTTCTGGCCCCGTACGTCGCGGGGCTCGTCTTCTTCGGCCTCTGGCCGTGGCTCTACTACGGCCGGCTGCCGGACTGGTGGCGCCACATCCACTGGTACGTGGTCTTCATGGTCGACTACGGCGTGGGGGACCGCTCGACCTGGACCGCGCACGCGCTCGAGTGCCTGGCCTTCATGACGCCGCCGCTCGTGCTCTGCCCTCGCCCTCGGCTACGTGCTCGCCGGGTGGAAGGGAGGACGGGAGCGCATCGCCGTCCACGCGCTCCTGCTCGTGTGGCTCCTGCTCCCCTCGTCCGCATCTCCGCCCCGCACTCGCGCTTCTACGACGCCAACCGCCACTTCATCGAGTACGTGCCGGCGCTCAGCGCGATGGCCGGTGGGGGGCTCGCCCTCGTCCACGGCTGGCTGCGCGCGCGCCTTCCCGGGCGAGCGGCCGCTGGGCGCTCGCGGTCGGCGCCGCCCTCGGTCTCGTGGGGCTCCTCTGGCCGGTCCTGGAGTACCACCCCTACGAGACGGCCTACTTCAACGCCTTCGCGGGCGGCCTCGGCCGGGCGCAAAGGCAGGGTCTGTTCCTGACGACACCCTTCGAGGATCGCCTCAACGGCACCGAGGGCGACTACTGGTACAGCTCGCTGCGAGCCGGCCTGCGGAACCTCGAGGCGCTCTCCCCCGGGGCGAGGACGGTCGGGCCTGTGCGGCCCGCGCTCCCCGCAGGGACGGGCCGACCTGCGCGCGGGCAGCCCTCTGCGCTTCCTCGACGGGGACGAGGCCACCGTGGAGGCCGACCTCGTCTACGCCGCTCCCCGGCCCCGCGAGTGCGGTTGGAACGACGTGCGGGACCTCGAGGTCGCGCGGCCGCTCCTGCGGCGCGTCGAGCGAGGCGGTGGCCTCATCTACGAGGTCTTCGGCCCCCGGGATGGCCGCACGCACGCGATCGTCTCCGGCCCGACCGCCTACGACCGCGTTCCCGGGCCGGAGCAGGACGCGCGCGTCCTCGGGCCTGCGCCCTCCGGCGGTCCCTGAAGGACCCCGGGGCTCAGGGGGTGGGCGGCCCGACCCCGATGCCCTGCAGCCGGCGCGAGTCCCGCGCCAGGCAGTCTGCGATGAGCCGGCCGATGAGCTCGTCTCCCTCGGGGCGGTAGTGGCAGTGGTCGAAGTAGAGGTCCCGTCCGTCGGAAGCGAACTTGTCCCGCAGCGCCGGCAGGAGGTCGAGGTGCGGAAGCCCTAGAGCCCGCATCAGGTCCTCGAAGTGCCGTTGCGGCTCGTCGCGCAGGAGCCTGGACTGGACCTGCTGCCTCACGGGGAAGAGGACCACGAAGAGCTCGAAGTCGTGGTCGCTCGCCACCTGCTTCATCAGGCCGAGGGTCTCGCCCATCCTGGCCCAGGCGTCCTCGCTCCAGGCGTATCCCCAGTCGAAGAACGTGTCGGCGATCTCCTGGTTGAAGGCCGTTTCGCTCTCGCGCCAGTCGCCCTCCACGGTCGCGGGGTGCTCTGCCAGAAACCTCTCCCGTGCCGGCTTCCAGTCGCGCTCGCGCTCGCGCTGCCGGAACAGCGTGTGGAGGACGTCGACGCGGCCCACGAGGAACGTCAGGAAGCGGCTCCACCGGACGTAGGGCGGAAGCACGGTCGCCTTCAGCGTGAACGAGGGCGCGGCGTCGTTGAGGTACAGCCCCAAGACCACGATGTCCGGCTTCGTCGACAGGCCGGTCTCCATCAGGATCATGAACTCGCTGCGCAGGTCGAGGCCGGCCGTTCCCGCGTTGATCACCTGGATGCTCTTCGTGGCCTCGCGATACGCCTTCAGGCGCTCTTCCATGCGCGCCGGGTAGGTCTCCTCCTGGGGCGCGTAGTCGGCGAGCGTGATGCTGTCGCCCAGGACGAGGATGCGGAAGTCCCGGGGGGTCTTGGCCAGGACCTCGTCGCCGCGATAGCCGAGCGAGTTGGTCCAGATCTCGACCCGGCGGCCGCTCACCTGGTGCTTGCGGACGATCACCTGGACGTTGGGGTACATCCGTCCCCCGGCCTCGGTCTCCCGGAAGAGGGCCTCGTTGGGGGCGATCCGGACCCGGCGCTGCCTCCACCCGAACCCGCCGGGTGCTTCAGGCTTGCGGACCTCCACCAGGACCGAATCCGTCCGCGGAAGGGCGAGGCGGGCCACTCCCTCCAGGCCGAGGAAGGCGACGGCGAGGGTGCCGAGCGAGACGAGCAGGCCGGCGGCCAGCTCCCTGCGCTCGATCAACGGCGGCTACTTCCCGCCGAACGCGAAGATCAGCTTGCCGACGACGTACGTGCCGCCGAGGTCGTCCTCGCCGTACACCCTGGAGACGCCCGCGAGCCCCAGCCCGTCGGGCACGGTCGAGATTCCCGCCTCGGCGCCGAAGCGGAAGTGCCCCCGGCCGACCTCGAGCCCGACGGCGCCCACGAAGCCCGTCTTCGTCGCGTCGGCGTCGAAGGCCTCGCCGGCGACCTCGCTCTCCTCCTTGTACGACGTGATCGAGACCCCCGCCGACGCGTAGGGGACGAGCATGTGCCCTCTCCGGAACCGGTAGCCCGCCTGCACCAGGACCGGGGTGATCCTGACGGACAGGGGGAAGCCGAGCTCCTGCACGGGCGAGTTCGGTGTCGCGACGAAGACGCGCTCGCCGTCCTTCGAGAACGTGCGCGCCCCGGCCGAGACGAACGCGCCGCGCCAGAACGAGTACCGGGCGGCCCCGCCGAACGTCGCCCCTCCCGTCGAGCCGAAGACCGCGGAGGCGGAGTTCGAGGAGGCCATGCCGAAGTAGCCGGCCTGGGCCTCGATCGCGATCTCACCGGCTGAGGCCGGCGGGGCGGAGAGGGCGAGGAGGAGCGCGGAGGCGAGAAGGGCCCTGGATGGCGTGGTCATGGTGTCCCTCGCCTACGGCTTCGGGCCGACGTTGAGGCCCAGCCCCGGCAGGGCCAGGGCGGGCTGGACGAGGCCGGATCCGTAGGTGTCGTTGCGGCCGGTGGCCGGCGCGCCGCCCTTTCGCTCGGCGGTCTGTTCGAGCGCCGCGCGGACCGCGGCGCCGTCGGTGAAGCCCTGGGAGAAGAGGAGCGCCGCGGCCGCCGCCACGTGCGGGGTGGCCATGCTCGTCCCGTCGAGGCCGCAGTAGCAGAACTGGTCGTAGCGGCCCCGCTCGACGAAGTCCGGGTCGGGCATCTGCTGGAAGACGCAGTCCGGGACGCCGTCCACGTTGTCGTCCCGGTCGCAGTCGCCGCCGGGCGCCACGAAGTCGAGGTCCGACCCGGTGTTCGAGTAGGAGGCCTTCTCCCCGCGGGCGTCCGTGGCTCCGACCGCGAGGACGTTCGGGAGGTTGGCGGGGAAGTCGACGAGCGACGTCCCGGCGTTGCCGGCCGCGGCCACGATCACGACACCCGCGGCCACGGCCCGGTCCACCGCGGTCTTCACCGTCTGGCTGAAGCCCTCGCTGCCCAGGCTGAGGTTGATCACGTTGACCGGGTGCACGCCGCCCTCCGCGTACTCGGTGGCGTAGTCGATGCCCTCGGCCACGTCGAAGAAGCTTCCCTCGCCGAACTGGTCGAGCACCTTGACCGGCATGATGGCGCAGCCGAAGGCGAGCCCGGCGACGCCGGTGCCGTTGTTCGTCGCCTCCGCGATCGTGGAGGCCACGTGCGTGCCGTGGTACTCGTCGTCGTTCGGGTGGGCGTCGCCGTTCACGAAGTCCCAGCCCGGCAGGAACCTCGTGTCGCCCCAGTCGGGGGCCTTGGCGAAGGCCTGCCCGGTCCTCGGGTCCGTGTGGTTCTCGTACGCGACGCCGCTGTCGAGGACGGCCACCGCGACCGACGCCTGGCCCTTCTGGATCCCCCAGGTGCGCTCCGCGTTCAGCTGGGTGAGGTTCCACTGGTAGCGGTAGAAGCGGTCGTCCGGCTTGAAGGTCGTGCCCTCGGTGCGGCGCACGAGGCCGTTGGGCTCGGCGTAGGCCACCTCGGGCATCCGGGCCAGCCGCTCCACGGCCTCGTGCACGCTCGTGCCCGGCTCCACCGTGACGAGGAGCCGGAAGGCCGAGCGGGAGCGGCGCTCCTCGCGCGCCCCGGCCGCGTGGAGCGCGCGCTCGACGTCGCGGGCCTCCGTGGCCGTGCGGAAGGCGACGATCACCTGCCCCTCGCGAAAGGCCCCTGCGGGCGCGGCGTCCCGGGCGGCGCGCACCGCGCCGGACGACGTCCTGACCCTGCGCGGGCCGCGGATGCGAGGCGGCGCCCACGAGCACGAGCACGGCTGCGGCCGCGACGGGAGTTCTCATCGGGCGAGTCTAGGCGGCGCTCCCGGGCGAGTCAACGGAAGGGCCGAGCCTCCGCAGGAGCGGCCAGGCGCACGGCCGAGCCGACCACGAGGCACGCGAGGCCGAGCGCCGGCTGGGGGGTGTAGGCCTGGCTCGGGTCGTCCACGAGCGGGGCGATGAGGAAGGTGAGGGTGTTGAGCGTCAGGTGGACCACGACGGGAGGCCACAGGGACCCCGTTCGCAGGCGCAGCGCGCCCAGGACCAGCCCGAGGACGAACGTGAAGAGGAAGCGGATCGGATCGAAGTGAACGAGGGCGAAGACCGCCGCGGTGAGCACGACCGCCGGGGCGGGAGCGATCCGTGCCGCGAGCGACGGCAGCAGGACGCCGCGGATGACGAGCTCCTCGCACAGCGCGGGAAGCAGCGCGATCACGGCCAGCGACACCAGGCCGTCCGGCAGGCTCGAAGGGGCGAGTGCGGCGTGCAGCCTGCGGAAGAAGTCGAGCGTCTCGGCCGAGGGCGGAAAGACGAGCGACTGCATCTCCATGAGGCCGATGCTGCCCACCCACAGCGCGGCGCCGAGCAGGAGCGCCAGGGCCGGCGTTCGCGCCGCGAAGCGACTCGAGCCGAGGGCCGCGCGCCCGGCGGCCGGGACCGCGACCAGGGCCGCGAGGGCCGGCAGCGCGAGGAGGGCGGTGCCGAGCGCCACGAGGGCGCGGAGGCCGAGACCCGGGTGGAGGCGCTGCGCGAGGAGGGGGCTGCCCATCATGGCGGCGACTCCGAGCGCCGTCACGAGGAGTGCGATCGGAATGGGAAAAGGACGCGAAGAAGCGGACCCGGGAGGGCTCATGGAGGTGCCATTATGCGGTGTCGGCCCGCCGGGTGCTCCTCTCCCCGCCCGAAAGGCCTGACCCCGCGGCTTGGACGCCACGCGGTCGGGCCGTTAACATCTGGTGTTTCGGCAATCGGGGAGGGGAGCCTCATTGAGCCTGCAGGACCTGCCGCGCGAGGAGCGGCCACGCGAGCGTCTCGCCCGCTGGGGGCCGGCGCTCTCTCCAGCCGCGAGCTCCTGGCCACCCTGCTCGGCACGGGGGCCCGCGGGGTCGTCCGCCCTCGACCTCGCGGAGGAGCTGCTCGGGCCCGGCCTGCACGCGCCTCGCCGGCCGCAGCCTGCTCCGAGCTGGAGCGCGTGCGCGGCCTGGGCCGGGCCAAGGCCACGCGCGTCCTGGCGGCGCTCGAGCTCGGCGGCCGGCTGGCCTCCGACGGCGGCGCGGCCGGCGCCCGTCCCTCCAGTCTCCGGCAGAGGCCGCCCGCTACCTGCTGCCGCGCTACTCGGCGCGCCCGGTCGAGACCTTCGGCCTCCTCGCCCTCGACGTCCGGCACCGGCTGCGGCGCGAGGCCGTGGTCTCGGTCGGCTGCCTGACCGCGAGCCTCGTCCACCCGCGCGAGGTCTTCCAGGAGGCCGTCGTGTCCCGCGCGGCGGCGCTCGTCCTCTTCCACAACCACCCCTCGGGCGACCCGGAGCCCTCGGCCGAGGACCTCGCGCTCACGCGGCGGCTGGCCGCGGCGGGCTCGCTGATGGGCATCGAGGTGCTCGACCACCTCGTGCTCGGCGCGGGGCGATACGTCAGCCTGAAGGAAAGGGGCGTCCTGTGAGGAGTCCAGCGTGAGCCGCATCGTCTACTTCGACTGCGCGAGCGGGGCCTCGGGCGACATGCTCCTCGGGGCGGTCGTGGACCTCGGCCTGCCGATCGACCGGCTCCGCGAGGAGCTCGCGCAAGCTCCCCCTGCCGGGCTATCGGATCGAGGCCCGGAAAGTGAACCGAAGCGGCCTCTCCGCGACCAAGGTCGACGTCGTCGCCGAAGGGCCCTCGCCTGCCGCATCGCCACCTGCGCCACATCGTGGAGCTGCTGGACGCCTCGGCGCTCGCGGCCGAGGTGAAGGAGCGCGCGGGCGGCGCTCTTCCGCCGGCTCGCCGAGGCCGAGGCCGCCGTCCACGGGACCACGGTCGAGAAGGTGCACTTCCACGAGGTCGGCGCGGTGGACTCGATCGTGGACATCGTGGGCGGTGTGATCGCGCTGGGCTGGCTCGACGCTCGGCGCTTCGTGGCGTCTCCCCTCAACGTGGGGACGGGGACCGTCACGATGTCGCACGGCACGTTCCCGGTCCCGCCCCCGGCCACGGCCAGGCTGGTGGAAGGCGTGCCGGTCTACGGGGAGGGCGAGGGCGAGCTGCTCACCCCGACCGGCGCCCTCCTCGTGACCGCCCACGCCACGCAGTACGGGCCCGCTGCCCCCGATGCGCATCGAGTCGACCGGCCACGGCGCCGGAGGCCGCGAGACGAAGGGCCGGCCCAACGTGCTGCGCCTGATCGTCGGAGAGGAGACGGCCGCGCCTTCGGGGGACCGCGTGCTCGTGCTCGAGACGGAGCTCGACGACGCCGTCCCGCAGATCCTCGGCCCGCTCCTCGACCGGCTGCTGGCGCAGGGCGCGCTCGACGCCTTCTTCACGCCCGTGCAGATGAAGAAGGGCCGGCCGGGCGTCCTCGTCACCGTCATCGCGGAGGCCACGAAGCGCGAGGCGCTCGAGGAGCTGCTCTTCCGGGAGACGACGACGCTCGGCGTGCGGCGCCAGGAGTGGGACCGCACGCGTCCTCGAGCGCGAGATCGTGGCGGTCGAGACCGCCTACGGGCCGATCCGTGTCAAGATCGGCCGCCGGGGCGAGACGTCTACAACGCGTGGCCCGAGTTCGACGACTGCCAGCGGGCGGCCGCCGCGAAGGGCGTCGCGGTGAAGGAGGCGCTCGCCGCCGCCCTCGCCGCGTGGCGCGCGTTCGACCCTGGGAGCCGATGAGCACATCCAAGCGCGTTTCGGTCATCACGACCCCGATCTACTACGTCAACGACGTGCCGCACGTCGGCCACGCCTACACGACGATCGCCGCCGACACCCTCGCGCGCGCGCGGCGCCTCGGCGGGCGAGGACGTCTTCTTCCTCACCGGCACCGACGAGCACGGGCAGAACATCGAGCGCATCGCGCGCGAGCAGGGCATCTCCGAGCAGGATCACTGCGACCGCATCTCGGCGGCGTTCCGCTCGCTGTGGGAGCGGTACGACATCCGCTACGACCGCTTCATCCGCACGACCGAGGACGTCCACCGCCGGGGCGTCCTGAAGCTGTGGGGGCTCCTGCGCGGGGCGAAGGCGCCCGACGGCCGGGACGCGGTCTACCTGGGCAAGTACGGCGGGTGGTACTGCCCGCGGTGCGAGGGCTTCAAGGACGAGGAGGAGCTCCTCCAGCCGGACAACGTCTGTCCCGACCACGAGCGGCCCTGCGAGTGGACGGAGGAGGAGAACTTCTTCTTCCGCCTCTCCGCGTACGAGGGGTGGCTGCGCGAGGCGATCGAGTCCGACCGGCTGCGCATCCGGCCGGACTCGCGCAGGAACGAGCTCCTGGGCGTCGTCAAGCAGGGGCTCAAGGACTTCAGCGTGAGCCGTGCGCGGGTGAAGTGGGGCATCCCGGTGCCCGAGCAGCCCGACCACGTCCTCTACGTGTGGGTCGACGCGCTCGACCCATCTGAGACGGTCAAGAACGTCTGCTTTTCCGCTGTCGGTTCGACTACGCGATGGGCCGCCGATAGACCCGCGCTCGTTCGGCAGCCCGGCTGGGTCAGTTCAGGCGCCGACCGTCAACACTGCACCGGCCACCATCAGACCAATGCCGATGCCGAGACGAAGTGAAATGGGCTCCCCGAGGGTCAGCCACGCCAGCACAACGGTAATCGGGAGACTCAGCTTGTCGATGGGGGCGACCCTGGATGCAGGTGCGAGTTGCAGCGCCTTGAAGTATGCGAGCCAGGACAGACCGGTGGCTACGCCCGACAGCACGAGAAACGCCAGGGTGCGTCCCTTCAGATCGCGCAGACCGACAGCTTCACCGCGCGCGAAAACGATTCCCCAGGCGAACACCAGGACCACCACCGTGCGGACGGCGGTCGCGAGATTCGATGGCACGCCTTGAACCCCGACCTTGGCGAGTATCGCGGTCGCGCCAGCGGCCGCGGCGGACAGCAGTGCATAGTAGATCCAAGAGGTCATGTCCACTCCCGAGTCTGAGTGTGCGGCACTCGGTCAATGCGCCTTCTGTGCGGCTCGATGCGGGAATAAGACGATGCAGGCTACGATGAATGCAAGCAGGGCGGCGGAGGCGGAGTAGCGGCTGAGCGCCAATCCTCCCGCGCTGATGGGCTTGTCCAGGAAGTCGCCAACGACTGCGCCCAGGGGGCGCGTCAACACGAACGCCGCCCAGAACAACAGAGTCCGAGAGATGTCGGTCCATAAATACGCCGCAGCGACAAGCGCCAGCAGCGCGCTGAACACGACAGCACCCGCCGATATAGCCGAGGCCCGCGGTGTCGGCGGTCCAGTCGCCAAGGGCCGTGCCCAGCGTCTGGGAGAACATGATCGTCACCCAGTAGAACATCTCGGACTTTGGGGAACTCACGGTATCGATCGATATCGAGCCGAGCGTTCGATACCAGGCGAACAGCGACATCATGAGCAGCGTGAATCAGAAGCGTCGTGCCCCCGGCGTAGCCGATCCCGAGCGATCGATCGACGAAATCGGCCAGGGTTGTGCCCACCGTCGTCGAGGCGATGATCGTCGCCCAGTACAGGAATGGACGGAACTCCCTGGCCGCGATCTGGGCGACCACCGCCCCGACGAAGATCACCGCGAAAATCAGCGTACCGATCAGATAGCCCAGATTCAGGGACATCGACACCGCATCGCCGGCGGTCTCGCCGAAGGTGGTGGCTGCGATCTTGATGACCCAGAAGAGGAGCGTGACCTCCGGAACCTTGCTCAGAAGCTCGTCACTGGTTGCTTTCAATTCCATCTCCCGACAGACGGCTGCGCTTGTGGCTCAGGTCGAGGTAGAGGTTGTAGCCGGCCACCCCGGCCGGAAAGAGGTTCGAGAGAATGCCGACCGAGTCGTTCTTCCCGAAGATGAAGTACGACAACAGCAGCAGGCTGCCCGAGATGCTCATCAGCCAGAACACCGTCGGCACGACGGGCCGGCGGTGCTTGCGTGAGTAGTGCATCTGGACGAACCAGCGCCCGGCGAACAGGGCGACGCCGAGGTAGCCGATCAGCTTCCATGGCGTGATGGTCAGTCCGAAGGCCATGTGCAGAACCTGGTCCATCTGCTTGCTCCGAGGTCGTACGTCAGCGGACTGCGATCGTGAAGAAGATGCGGTTCCTGTACGGCTCGCCGAGCAGGACGTGCTGGTATCCAAGCGCATTGATGCTGCGTTCGAGGGCGGGCCAGTGCTTTTCCTGCGTGACGTACACGACGCCGGGCTCCGCTTCGGCCAACTCGTTCGCCAAGGTGTCGTCAAACGGCGGGTTGAACCCCGCCCCGTTCACGGACGCTATCGAGACACGCTCGACCTCCGCGTCGAGGTGCAGCTTGAGCCCGTAACGCGGCATGTCGTTGATGAACACGACCTCGGTCACCGGGCCCGTCGATCGCTTCTGGATCTCGGCGGCCCATTCCGCGGTGTTCTGCGGCGTAGGCCAGAGAATCATGGCAATCCGAAGCCCCAGTGAGTCCCGGCGACAGTCACGACTATCCATCGCAACGACGGAAACGCATGCCGGCTCGGACTGCCTCTGGCGGGCGATGAGTAGAGCGATCGGGACGAACAGTGGAAGGACGTAAAGCGGTAGTCGCGAGCGTGAAACGCAGAACACCACGAGCGGCACCAGCACCCAAAGCACCAATAGCAGTTCCTCGCGGTCGACGAGTCGCTCGGCGCGGAATCGCCACCGCTTCACTTTGGCCGGCAGCGTGCGCAGCCATCGAACCACCGTCGGCTGTCCACGGCAGCGCACCCACCAGTGAACGTCGGCACGTAGACCGCGGCCCACCCGTACCATTCGCCATTGCGTCCGAACTGGTCGCTGGCCACGCGGCCGACCACCTCGGCACCGAGGAAATACTGAAGCAGGCCCGGATGCCGGACACTGACCGTCGCGTACCACGGAACGGCCACTGCCAGGAATGCGATGGCCGCGGCGAATCGCCGACCTCGATCCGACGTCCGGGCTGGCACCAACCACTCGAAAAGCAGGATTGCGATGAGCGGCAACAGCGCGGGTGGTCCCTTGGTCAGGAAGGCAAGCCCAAAGGCGGTCCACATGACCAGCCACCAACGGAGTCGTCGCTCGGACGCACCAAAAAGTCCTTCAACGTAGGCCGTGATCGCGAGCGTTTCGAACGCAGCCAGGATAAAGTCGGTCGTAACCAGTTGCGAGGCCAGCGCCGGCATCAGCATCGTGGCGAACGCAAGCGCGGCAACCGGCTCGGCTCCGGGCGCCAGGCGCCGAGCCAGCCGCCAGGTCAGCATTACGCACAGCAGATACGCGAAAGCGATCGGCAAGCGTGCCGCCCAGGGATTGCGACCAAACAGTTCGAACACTGGAGGCAATCGCCCAGTACGTCAGCGGCGGCTTGGTCCAGTGGCCCACGTCGTCGTTGCGCCGCGGATCGACCCAATCGCCACTGTCCAGCATGTTCAGCGCCACGTTGGTGTAGCGTCCCTTCGTCCGGATCCCAGATGCCGCGACTTCCCAACAGGCCGAACGCGACGATCAATGCTACGCATGCGACGATGAGAAACTTTCGATCTAAACGTGGACCTCATGAGATGGGTGCTCCCGTGCCGCTGCGACGTCAACGACATGCGATTCAGCGCGTCGGCGTCGGCACCGGCAACGTCCGCGACATCTCCAGTAACGTGCGGAACACGTGCTCCACGTCCTGCCACTGGTAGGGGCCGCGATACAGTGGTCTGCAGGCGCTGCAGCAGCTGGCGCTCGCGAATCGCGTCGAACGCCGGAAACCCGCCGACTGCTTCAGCACGAGCACCTCCTCGACGATTCGACCGCGCTCTTCGATGGCCCGCAGGATTTTCAGGTCCTGCTCGTCGATTCTCAGTCGCAGCGCCTGCAGCGCTGCCAACTGGGGCGGAATGGACCTCGCCGGCGGACGGTCGACTGCGCGACCACGGTTTCGTTCACACCGATGCCCCACCGTCGCGATTTCTTGGTGATAGCGCGCGAATACCCAGAACGCCAGCATGGCCGCCATGATGCTGGCGATCGGCAACGACAGCCGGCCGATGCGCGAGCAAACCGCCGTCGGACCGGGCGAGATTCCAGAGCACCAGCACGCCCCAGGCCGAGATCCAACCGAGCGGCGTGCCGTATTCCTTGAGCACTACCCGGCGCCAGTTGAAGCTGTGATCCGCGAGCGTGGCAGCCAAGGCCCGACAGGCGCGGCAGCCAACGCGGCACGTCGCGGCAGTACGCCTCGAAATCGGCGCCGAAGCGGTCCCGCAGGTAGCGTTCTTCGGCGGCGACGATCGCGGCGCACACGAATGCATAGAACGGGATCGCCACGGCGACGCAGGTCCAGGAATTCGACGCGACGGCGAGGCCGATCAGGATCAGCATGTTGCCGACGTACATCGGGTTGCGCGTGTGCGAGTACAGTCCGCCCGGTGACCAGGTCCTTCGCGTACACGCGCCGATCACGGCCGCCGCGCACGATGTACTGCAGACCGATGGTGCTCGCGCGCACCGCTTCTCCGACCGCCGCGACTGCGAACCCCACAGCCGGCCGCGACCAGCGCGCTGATCGAACAGCGTCCGGACCTGGGAGCAACGCCAGCGGCAGGCACAGGGGGAAAAGCAGGTTGCGGTAGCGAAACAGGAAATCGCCGATGTTGGCCAGCATCATGGCGTCACTTGATCGCCACGATGCCGCAGAAGTTGTACCACTTGAAGAACACGTCCACGTAGCGGAAGCCGGACTTCAGCAGCAGTTCGCGGTTCTCGAGCAGCTTGTACGGAATCAGGACGTTCTCCAGGGCCTCGCGCTTCTGCGCGATCTCGGTCTCGGAGTAGCCGTTACGTCGCTTGAAGTCGTAGTAGTGCTTGATGAACAGACGGTTGAAGTGCGAGTCTTCGCCGAGCACCTTTTCGACAAGAATCAGCCCGCCATTTTCCCGCAGGCCCTTGAAGACGTCGGCGATCAGCCGCTCCCGATGCAGGGGTCGCAGGAATTGCAGCGTCAGCACCATCAGGGCGAGCGATGCGTCCTTCATGTCGACGCCGAGGTGAAGATCCGTGCACTGGAGTTCGACTTTTCGCTTGACCTGGTGCTCGCGCAGCTTGGACTCGCACTTGACGAGCATTTCGTGCGAGTCATCGACGCCGACGAAATTGACGTCCATGGGCAGTGTGCGATCGAGCATCAGCAACGTGGTGCCCGTTGAACAGCCCAGGTCGTAGACGTTGCTGCCGGGCTGGACGATGTCCTCGGCGAGTTCCGCGACCATGCGCTGAATCTCGCCATAAAACGGCACCGACCTCGACAGCATGTCGTCGAAGACCTGCGCGACTTCGGCGCCGAAGCGGAAGTCCGCAATGGCCTCGCGCGGCTCCGCGAAAACCCGGTCCTGAACCAATGGGGTTCGTCATCGCTTGGATTCCCTCAGACGCGGCTTTGGTACCGCGACTTATGACCGCCACTATGGGCGGCTGTGGCGTGGGGAATCGTTAGCAGTCCGTTAGTTTCTCGTTAGCGCGGCGCGGTCATGCGATAAAGGCACGGGTAAAGAGGACCTCGAACCGGGAACCTCCAGTCGGGACTTTCGTGAGCGGATACCTGCCAGCCAACCCGCTCGCAGACGCGACGAATCAGATCGAGACCAAGCCCGGAGCCGGGGCTCGCGTCGCTGCGGTAGCCACGCTCAAAGATCCGCGTGCGGTCCATGCCGGCCAGGCCAGTCCCGGTGTCCTCGACCGCCATCCGCCCGGGCTCCAGGATCACACGCACGCTGCCATGGTCCGTGAATCGAATAGCATTCTCGATCAGGTTCTGCAGCACGATTCCCACTGTTCCTGGCGGCGCGGTGATCAACTGCTCGCCGCTGCTCTCGACCCGCAGATCCAGACCCTTGGTCCGTGCCACCGGCAGGAAAACGTCGACCGTGTCGTTGACGACCGTCTGCAAATCCGTTGCGACGGGCGCATTGAGCGGCGTCGTCCCGGCCCAGGAACAGCAGCGCTTCAACGACCGCCCCTGTCCTGCGGCTCGCGCGCGCGATGCGCTCAACCCGCTCGCGCGTGAGGCCAAGGACGGCGGGGTCGTCGAGCAGCAGTTCCGATGCCGTCGTGATCACGGACGTCGGCGTCCTCAACTCGTGACTGATGTCATCGGTCAGCGCTCGTTCCCGCCCAAGTAGCTGAGTCAGTCTGTCCTGGTAGCCATCAATGGCCGCGGCAATCTGGCGCGCTTCTGCGGTCTGCAGATCGGTGACAAGCAGCCGTTGCGGACTGGCGGGATCCAGTCGCCCCAGACGCTCGACCAAGGCCGTGATGGGTCGCAACGCGACGCGCGACAACCAGACCGCGATCAGCAGGGACAGCGCGACAGCCGAGCAGGGCTGTCACGACGCCTATATGCAGGAGCCGCCGCTCAAGACGCTCGATATTCTGGATGTCCGCCACGACGGCGTGCACTTGTCCGTTAACGATGAGCTTGCCGGCGAACACGTCGAGACCGTCATCCCACGTGATTTCGCGGACGCCCTCGTGCATACGACGCAACGGTTCGGGCAGCTCGTGCTGATCGTTGACCGGGACCGTCCAGCGTTGCAGCCCGCCCGCCTGATCGGTGGATGGCTTTGCACTGTGAGTCGTGTGGCCCGGCATTTCGTGGAGTTCGACCCGGACGACGCGCGCCGCGAGTTCGTCCTCAAGCACGTCAACGAACAGTCCTAAGGCAATGGCGAACACGGCCACCAGCAGCACAACGACGCCCCCCAGCGCCCAGAGAAACCGGCTGCGAATGGAGTGCTCAGTGCGCATCTAAATCGACCGCCAACCGGTAACCGACGCCGTGAATCGTGTGCAGCAAGCGAGAAAAGCCCGGAGGATCGATAGCCTGGCGCAGCAAATGAATGTGCGCCCGCAGTGCCGCGTCAGATGCCGGTGGCGCTTCGCCCCAGAGCAACTCCACCAGTTGCTCACGTGACACGACGGATGGCGACGTTCGCATCAACAATTCAAGTATGCGCAGGCCGGACGGTGTCAGGGTGACGTTTCATTCCGGCGCGGGTCACGGTCAAAGTCTCAACGTCGAGTTCGAGGTCGGCGACATTGCAGGGATCCAGAGCCCAGTCGACCTCGTCGTCCGATCGCCGCAAGTCGTGCCGCCAGTTCTTTTAGTGAAAATGGCTTGCGCAGGTAGTCATCCGCGCCTGCCTCGAAGCCGGCCAGAATGTCGGTCTCGAGGTCACGAGCGGTGAGCATCAGGACCGGCGTGGTGCGTCGGGCCACGGTTCGCAGCCAGCGACAAACGTCGAGGCCACCGAGCGCCGGGAAGTCCGACGTCGAGGACGATGGCGTCGTAGCGGTGCTCCGAACACAGCCGGCGTGCGAGTAGTCCGTCGTTCGCATAGTCGACCTGGTGCCCGGAGGACTCCAGGAATTCACCGACGTTCTGCGCCAGGTCCCGATCGTCTTCGACCAACAGTACGTTCATTGGTGAAGTCTAGCGCAGACACATCGACCAAATGTCCGCTCTCAGGCGGGCATACAGGACTCTTGGCTGGCCGCTTTTGGCCGATCTTACGCGTACCCGACCGTCCGCTCCCCCTCGCACTCGGCCAGCGCCCCTGAACCCTCACCAGAAGACAGACTCTCTAGGCCCGCAACCGACCCATCGGCGACGCCCGTGATCCGCGGAAGCGGACGTTGCCCGCTGAGTCGGAACGGCCGGACGCCGGTCCGGTCACCGCGCGCTTAGGTGCATCTTGCGCCAGGCGACGGGCGTGGTGCCGCTCCAACGACGAAAGGCCCTGGTGAAAACGCTCGTGCGCGCATAGCCCAGCGACTCTGCTATCTGGCCGACGTCGAGCGACGTGTGCGCCAGCATCTCTCGCGCGGCGTCGTGGCGCGCCTCTTCGAGCAGTTCCCGAAGCCCCGTGCCGAAGCCCTCGAGACGGCGCGCCAGGGTCCGGGGGTGCATCGAGAATAGCCCGGCGACGCTTTCGGCCGAGACGGTTCCTGTCGACAGCGAGGACCGCAGCACGGTCCGGATCTGGTCCGGAAAATTGTCGCCGTGCGTTTGCTCGAGTCGGGCAATCTCCCGGGACAGCAAGCGTTGCAGTTCCGGGTCGACGGCCGGGAGCTCGTGGCTCAGCCATCGCGAGTTGAATACCACGGCGTGCATGTCCGCATCGAAGCGCAACGGTGCGTCGAAGAAACGCCGGAACGGGCGAAGGTCGGCCGGCATCCGGCGAGCGAACTGGATCTCCGTCGGCCGCCACCTGGCTCCACATAGAACCCGCAAGACGTTGAAGACTTCAGCGAGCGCACCGTCGTTGATTTGCTCGGTCGCCTCGACTCGGTCGTGAACGACGTGGCCCATTCGCGTCGAGGGACCGTCCACGTCCAGGACCAGGGCCGCACCACGGACCCGCAGATGGAAGTGGCGCTCCAGACTTCGTAGCGCCGTTCCGACGTCCCTCGAGGATCTCACGAGCAGACCGACGAGACCCAGGGAATGCAGGCCGCCCGGCTGACCAACGAGGAGTCCCAGGTGCTCGCAACCCGTGTGCGCGACCCCTCGGGCAAACAGACGGCCCATCGCCTCGTACGAGATCAGATTGTCAGGGCTCTCGAACTGCTCGCGCGTCATCCGGGCTTCCGCGAGCACGGCGGCGACGTCAGCGCCGAGGCGCTCGAGGACTTCAGGAGCCGCCAACAGCGGGCCGATGGCGAGCGTCGAGTCACGGGATCTGCGAAGTGCGCGTCCGGAACCCATTCAATCTATGACCCGTGGCGAAAGGACTGCGGAAAGCCGCAGCAAAGCATGTCAGAAAATGTGCCTCGAGTGTCGGAAATTGTGTAACTCGCGCGGGGCCCATCTGGTGAACTATCGCTGCTATTGGCCCGAGCATGGGCCTCAAACTCACCGGAGCAGGACATGAGCGATCATTCGAAACGCGGCTTCACTCGACGCGAGGCATTGCTCGCTGCCGGAACGATGGCCGCCGGGGCCGCGCTGGCGTCGGTCGCGCCGGGCGCGCACGCGCAGGCCGCTCCCGCGGCACCGTCAGGCGGTCGGAAAGGCGGCACCGTGCCCCTGAACTGGAAGGAGGTCTACTTCACCAACTGTCCGATGGTGTCGGCGAACAACATCGACCAGGAACTCGGCTGGTGCAAGACCGACTTCAAGGCGATCGGCATCGACTACTCGTACATGCGCAGCCGTCGCGAGACCGACTGGTATCCGCACTACATCCATAACCAGGACAACCTGATCCGCTTCGGCGGGTTGTACCCCCCGATCCACGTGCAGGCCGATATCCGCAGGACCCGGCTGCTCGGTTGCACCTGGGTCTACGAGGGCGGCTGCATGGCGGTGCGCACGGACGACCCGATCTACCGGATGAAGGACCTGAAGGGCAAGCGGATCGCGCTTTCCAAGAGCCTGAACACCATCAAGAACGATTGGTGGCGCATCCAGGAGCACATGGGCATCGCCAACATGCTCATGTTGAACGACATGACCATGAAGGATGTGCAGATCGTCGAGTTCCCCTATGCCGACGACTGGTACGACAAGCCACAGATGCTGGAGCCCTTGATCAATCCAACGGACCTCTGGGCGACGCGTGATCACAAGCGCGACCTCGCTTTCCGTCCGATGGAGGCTGCGCTGCTCAGCGGCAAGGTCGATGCGATCTACACGCAGAGCAAGGTCTTCCAGCACCTGCAGGAGGACACGGGCAAGATCAGGATGATCGAGGACCTGACCCGCTACCCGGACTATCGGTTGCAGGTTGCGAACACGCCCGCCGTGATCACCTGCACCGACGTGATGGCCAACGAGCACCCCGAACTGGTGGTCACGTACATGAAGGCCATGATCAAGGTGGGCCGCTGGGCCAACCAGTTCCCCGAAGCTGCAGCGCACCTGCTCGACCGGCAGACGTTCTACCGCGATCCCGAGGACACCTATCAGGGCATCAAGGATGTCGACTTGGTGCCGAACCTGTCGCCCCAGAACCTGGAGTGCGTCGAGACCGGCAAGGAGTTCATGCTCAAGCACGGCTACATCAAGAACGACTTTGACGTGCGCGCCTGGGCAGCCCCGGAGTTCATGGAGCAGGCGGCCAAGGACCTGATCGAGGAGCAGTGGAAGAAGAAATCCGCGGAGAAGCTGCCTGAGGTGACCGAACTGCAGGCGGAATCGAGGCGGATCGGCTGATCATGGCGTCGATTCTTCGTTTCCTGGCGATCGCGGTCGGGATGGCGTGCCTGGTCGGATCGCCGTTCGCGGGTGCCGGGGAAACGGCGCCGTTGCCGGCCGAGAAGCAGACGACCATCGGCCTCTATCTCACGGCGCAACAGGCCTTCGAAAAATGGCAATCAGCCCCTGACAAGGTGACGGTCCTGGACGTCCGCACGCCGGAGGAATACCTCTTCATCGGCCATGCGGAGATGGCGTGGAATGTGCCACTCGCCGCCCAGACCTTCGAGTGGGATGCGGCCAAGAAGCAGTTCCCGATGCGGCCGTTGCCCGACTTCGTCGACCGGGTTCGCAGTATCGCGAAACCTGAGGACACGTTGCTGGTGATGTGTCGTTCAGGGGGGCGCAGTGCAATGGCCGTCAACGCGCTGGCTCAGGCGGGCTTCAAGAACGTCTACAACATCACCGACGGCTTCGAGGGCGACTCGGTGAAGGACCCGGGGAGCGTCTTCAACGGCCAGCGGATGGTGAACGGCTGGAGGAATTCCGGGTTGCCGTGGACATACAAGCCCGATCCGGCCCGCATGGTGCTCCCAACGGAACGGTAGGTCGTGTCGATGCCAGACGGCGGCGACCGCCACGGCTTCGTCAGCCTCTAGCGGACCAGACCGGACCTGCGCAGGCCGTGAGTCAGCGCGGTCAGGAGCGCGACGGACGGGAATCAGGGCTGCAGAATGGGAGTAAGAAAATGCTTGGTATTCGATCGCTCACGATCGTCGCTGTCTTCATTGCTCTGGGCATGCCAGTTCTAGCGTGGGGACAGGCGACGCCACAAGCCCAGCCGCAGACGGCACCCAGGCAGACCGAGGCGTCTACGCGCATGGCGAAACTCGGTTACCGGGCGCCGACCAGCGCTGTGGAGCCTGATCACCTGGTGCTCGTTGACTATCTGTCCGATGGCAAGGTCGCCGTGGTCACCCTGAACCGACCTCAGGCCGACAACGCGATCACGACCGAGCTGGCGGCGGAGATGATCGAAGCGCTGGAGTCGATCGCTGCTCGAGTCTCGATTCGAGTGGTGATTCTCACGGGAGCCGGAGATCGGGCATTCTCGGTCGGTGGTGACCTGTTCCAGCGCAAGGAGATGACGAAGGAACAGTGGCTGCGCCAACGGCAGGTTTTTGATCGGCTCATCTACACGGTACGTCAGTTCCGCCGGCCGATCATCGCTGCCGTCGATGGAATGGCATACGGTGGTGGCTGCGAGATCGCCATCAGCACGGACTTCATCATCGCATCCGACGATTCTGCCTTCAGCCAGCCGGAAGCGATCGTTGGGCTGTCTGCCGGTGGCGGCGCGCCGGTTTTTCTGCCGCGCCTGCTTCCACCGGGAAAGGCGATGCAGATGCTGATGACCGGGGAGCCGCTCAGCGCCAAAGAGGCGTACCGATTGGGCATGGTCAACGAAATCTACCCGCGCTCGGAGCTCATGCCCGCGGTGCTGCGTATCGCGAACACCATCGCCAGCAACTCGCCGACGGCAGTCCAGGCAGTCAAGCGTGCGGTCGTTCTCGGGTCAGGCGAGACCATCGAGCAGGCCAGCGCGATCATGATGGACCAGCACTGGCGCTCGGTAGTTCATCCGGACCGCGTCGAGGGCAGCCGGGCCTTTCACGAGGGCCGCGAGCCAGAATTCCCGGATCCTGACTTTTGAGCATGACCACCGTCGGGTCGGTTGCAGGCACTGCCCGAGCTAAACGTCCGCTACCGCGGCGAGTGAGTCGCGGGCGCGACATACCGACTGGGCATGGTCAACGAAATCTACCCGCGCTCGCAGCTCATGCCCGCGGTGCTGCGCATCGCGAACACCATTGCCAGCAACTCGCCCACGGCAGTCCAGGCAGTCAAGCGCGCGGTCGTCCTTGGGACGGGCGAGCCCATTGAGCAGGCCAGCGGGATCATGATGGAAGCGCACTGGCGTTCGGTAGTACATCCGGACCGCGTCGAGGGCAGCCGGGCCTTTCACGAGGGGCGCGAGCCAAAATTCCAGGATCCTGACTTTTGAGCATGACCACCGTCGGGTCGGTTGCAGGCACTGCCCGAGCTGAGCCGCAAACAGATAGTCGAGGCGAAGGCATGAGTAATCACTCGTCGAAAACCGCCGACACGGACTCTGCCCCGAACACCAAGATGGAAGATCCCGCGCTGCTCTCACGCCGCAGTTTCGTGGCCAATACAGGAGCGGTCATGGCAGGCAGCGTGGCGGCGCTGGGCACGGGTTTGGCAGCCGCTCCAGTCCAGGCCGCGGCGCCGAGCGAGGCAGCGGCGGCCATGAGCGACCATAAGCCAGGCAGCCATTCGAAGACCGCCTACACACTGGACGCGATCATCAAGATTGATGAGAGCCTGTGCATCAATTGCGAGGCTTGCGTCCGCTGTTGTCCAGGAGCGCTGATCGCCAAGGGAAAATTTCCCACTCCAACCGCGGACTCGTGGACCTTCTGCATCGACTGTGGCCATTGCGTTGCCATCTGTCCTACCGGCGCACTGCAGCAGCGCGCGATGGGTCCTGAGGATTGCGAGCCGATCGACATCCATCTTATCCCCCGATTTGATGAGATCAGGCAGTTCCTGATTGCACGGCGCTCGATTCGCGGCTACGTCAACAAACCGATAGAAAAAGACAAGATCCTGCAGCTGCTGGATGTCGCCCGCTACGCGCCGCACGGCGGGAATCGTCAGGTGCTTCGCTGGCTGGTGATCAACGATCCTGCGAAGGTCCACCAAATCGCTGCATTGACGATCGACTGGATGAAGAGCACCAAGGACACGAACCCCAGCCTCTACCATGAAGCCAAGCTGGAAGTTTTTATCAAGAACTGGGAAGCCGGCAGTAACCAGATCTCCAGGGGAGCGCCCTGTATCGTCCAGGCCTGGGCGAACAAGGATGAACGAACGGCGCCTCCAGCTGCCGCGATTGCCATCGCCCATATTCAACTGGCGGCAACCACTCTCGGTCTAGGAACCAGCTGGACGGAAGGCATCGGTTACGCCAGTCGGGCCTACCCGCCGCTGCTTGATGTCCTTGGAATGCCGGAAGGACAAATTCCGTATGCAACCTTCCTGATCGGTTACCCAACCGAGTTCTACCACCGCATTCCAACGAGGAAAGCCGTCGACGTTACCTGGGTTTGAGACAAGAAGGCCGGCTATGCGCGCGGGGGAGCGCCAAGTAACTTCCCATCGAACGTCCGCTACTGCGGCGAGTGAGTCGCGGGCGCGACGGGCCGGTTATGGCCGAACTCGGGCATCGGCCAACGTCAGCTTTCACCCCAAACGCACTGCACGCGCCAACCCGATCGGGTGACAGAGCCAAAAAAAACGGGGCGGCCGAAGCCGCCCCGTCCCTCAGCCGTTGGCGGCTGCCGGTATCACTACCTGCTGCCGAAACCCATGCCGAACTCGACGCCGAAGTTGATCGGTGCGCCGAACTGCGAGTGCGTCCACAGCGTGGCCACCGACTGCGACGCGATGCGATACCGCTCGTCCGTCAGGTTCTTGCCGTAGCCGCGCACGAACCAGTTGCCTTCGACCGACGTGTACGTCACCGAGGCGTTGATCAGGTTCTTCTCGTCGAGGTACGCGTCGTACTCACGACCTGCCGCCGAGATGTAGAACAGGTTCTCGTCCTCGTGATAGTACTCGGCACCGAAATCGACGCGGCTGCCGCTCGCGAGCTCCCAGGTGTAGATGCCCTGGATCGAGCCCATGAACTCCGGCGAACGCGGCACCGGCAGGCCCGAGAAGTCGCCGTAGAACGGCAGGATCTCGCCGCCCGAGGCCGGGTCCGAGAGGCCCGGCTGGTCGATGATGAACTCGTTGTAGGACGCATCGAGGTACGAAGCCTGCGCACGGATGCGGAAGTTATCCGTGAGCGCCGCCTGGAACTCGAGTTCGATGCCCTTCGCTTCCACCTCGGCCGCGTTGTAGAACACCGTCTCCTGGAACTGGGCGCCGTTCGCCTCGGTGAGGATGTTCACCGCGCGCTGGGCGTCCTTGTATTCCGTGTAGAACACGGTCGGGTTGAAGCGGAAACGGCTGTCCTCGCTTTCCCACTTCATGCCGATCTCGTAGTTCGTGGCGAATTCCGGATCGACCGGCCGCGTCAGCGCCGAAACCATCAGGCCGCTGGTGCCGGTCTGGTCGTTGTAGCCGCCGGCCTTGTAGCCTTCCGAGATCGTCGCGTAGCCGAAGAGCTTGTCGGTGAACTTGTACGAACCGACGATGCGCCAGCTCGGCTCGGTCCATGACTCCGACAGGTTCTCGAAGCCCGGAGTGTTTTCATTGACGATGATGCCGCCCGGGTACTTGTTGAAGTTGCCGGCCTGCAGCGGGTCGTTGAAGTCCTGCCACGACAGGCTGCCGTTGTTCAGGTTGTCGTCGAGGATGTCGAAGCCGACCTGCGTGCGGCCCGTCCACGAGCGCTCGTCGCGCGTCATGCGATAGCCGCCGGCCAGCGAGAACTGGTCGGTGATCTCCCAGGTCGCGTCGATGTAGCCGGCCAGCGAGTCCGAGTCCTGCTTGTTGCAGAGCACCTGCGGCGTGCTGTTGTTGAGCTGCTGCGGAGCACCCACGGAGCCGAGGTCGAACGCGAGATCGATGAACCCGAGCACCTGCACGACGCAGAATTCGGCGTCATTGGTCTGCTGGAACACGCCGGCGACGAAATTGACGGAGCCGTCGAAGTCCGAGGCGAAGCGGGCCTCGAACTGCGTCGTGTCGCGGGTCGTGTCGCGCGTCGCGTCGAACAGCGAAATCACTTCGCCTGTCACCGTGTTCACGGGCGCTGCGCCCGTGTACGTGTTCGGCAGGTGTTCGTCCTGGGTGCGCTTGCCGGCGTTGGCGTAGACCGTGCCGTAGCCGACGTCCCATTCCATGTTCAGGTAGATGCCGTCGACGTCGATGACCTGGCCGCTGCCCATCTTGAGCAGCGAATCCTGGCGCTGGGTCGAACCCACGTTGTCGAGCGGGTCGCCGTTCGGGCGCGTGAAGCCGAGCACGTTCCAGAGGTACGGGCCGTCCGGCGGCGTGTCGTTGTAGGCCGGCACGGCGTCCGAGCGGTCACGCATGATTTCGTACTGCGCGAGGAACGTCAGGTTGTCGGTGGCGTTCCACTGCGCCTTGATGCGCCCGTTGAGGTTGTCGTCGCCGCCCGAGCTCTTGTTCGGGCTGCCCTCGCCCGTCGTGCCGGTGACGCCCGGGATGTTGAAGGGCGCGAAGGTGCCGCCGAAGATGTTCAGCGTGTTGATCGGGCCGTAGTTGGCGCCGAGCTTGTAGTAGCCGTCGGACTTCGAGTACGCGCCGACGAAACGCAGCGCGAGGACGTCGTCGATGACCGGCACGTCGATGGAGCCCTGTGCACGCACCGCGTTGAAGCTGCCGTAGCCAAGGCGGAAATCGGCGCCCAACTCGTCCATGTCCGGGCGCTTGCTGCGGATGTTGACCGCGCCGCCCGTCGTGTTCTTGCCGAACAGCGTGCCCTGCGGGCCGCGCAGGACTTCGACGCTCTCGATGTCGAAGGTATCGAGCAACTGCGTCTGCACGCTCGGCAGCACGAAGTCGTCCATCGTCACGCCGACCGGCGAGTCCTGGTAGACGATGATGTCGGTGAGGCCCACGCCGCGCATGGCGAACGATGCGGCGTTGAAGGCGGTGATGCGCGATGCCGAGAAACCCGGCACCGACGATGCGATGCCCGAGATGTCGCGGGCGACCATGCGGTCGATGTCTTCCGCGGTGACGGCCGACACGGAGACCGGAGTCTGCTGCAGGTTGGTGATACCAGCGCGCGTCGCGGTGACGAGCACTTCTTCGAGGCCCGCCGCATCCTGCGCCATCGCGGCGGGAGCAACGGCGGCGGCGGCCAGTACCGCCGAAACGATACGAGCAATCGGCGTCGAACGTGAACGGAACACGGTCATGAAACTTTCCCCCGGTCAGTGAAGCCGCACCCGCGGCTCGGTAGATATCAGGCGCTCAATGCCAGTCGAAATCCCTGCTTGGCTGGCTTTTTAAAGCAGCCGCGAAAAAAAAGCAATCATGACTGTTTTTCATTTTTGCAACGCAAAAGGTAATTACCTACACGGCGTAATGCTGTGAAAAAGGTACTTTGAGCATCGTCTGAAGGCATGTGCGACATTTTTACAACAGCATTTGATCGGCCCGGCAACAGGAGAAAACAGTCAGGTCTGTTTCTTTTCCAGACCCCTTTGCTATATTCGAGCCGGTCCCGCCCTTTCCGATTCGAGGTTACCGTCATGGCTGCGAACCTGAAGGCCGTCTGGCCCATGAACCTGAGTGCCCCGGCCGGGTCGCTGGAAGCCAAGCAACCCGAGGCTGACGACGGCCTCGACGTGCCGGATCCTTCGCGCTACTACTCGCGCGAGTTCATGGAAAAGGAATGGAAGTTCCTGTGGCCGCGCGTGTGGCTGCTGGCGGGCGTGACGTCGGACATTCCCGAGGAAGGCGACTACACCGTCTTCAACCACGGCCACGAGAGCTTCGTGATCGTGCGCCAGGAGGACGGCGGCATCCGTGCCTTCTACAACGCATGCCCGCACCGCGCGAATCCGATCGCGCTCAACGAGCGCGGCAGCGTCGCCAAGTTCACCTGTGCCTTCCATGCCTGGCGCTTCTGCATCGACGGCAAGCTCGACTGCATCACCGACGAGCACAGCTTCGACCCGCAGCTGGTCGAGAATCGCCCCGGGCTCACGGAAGCGCGCTGCGACCAGATCGGCGGCCTGATCTTCATCAACATGGACGGCAAGGCCCCGCCGCTGCGCGAGTGGATCGGCCTGCCGCCGGGCTACATCGAGAATTACCAGATCGACAAGATGCACGTCGTGCGCCACGTGCGCACCGAGTGGCAGGCGAACTGGAAGACCGGCGTCGACGCGTTCTACGAGACCTATCACCTGCCGCACATCCATCCGCAGACCCAGGGCGTGATGGAGGACTTCTCGCAGTACGACGCTTACCCCAACGGCTTCCAGCGCATGATCGTGCCGATCTGCACGCCCAGTCATCGCTTGCACGATCGCGAGAACGTGAACGAAGGCCTGCAGTACATGATGATCGAGGCCGGCATGGATCCAGCCGAGTTCAAGGGCACCGCGATGGAAGTCCGCGTGGCCGTGCAGCAGGCGAAGCGCGCCCGCGCGAAGCGCCTCGGGCTCGACCACTACGACAATTTCACCGACGGCCAGCTCACCGACAGCTGGGCCACCGGTTACTTCCCGAACGTGCAGATCGGCATGCATCCGGAAGGCGTGTTCATCATGCGCTTCCAGCCGCACCCGACCGACCCGGAGCGTTTCTTCTACGACAACATGACCATGGTCCGTTACGTGGACGACCCGAAGTACTCCGTGCCGGGCTGGATGGGCCTGCCGAAGGACACCGACGTCACGGGCGCCACGCGCCCGAACATCGAGCACCACTTCGTGGGCGGCGAGCGCGCCGACCTCGGCGACGTGCTGAACCAGGACGTGGACCTGGTCGAGGCCGTGCAGCGCGGGCAGAAGTCGCGCGGCTTCCGCGGGCCGCTCTGGAGCCAGCAGGAATCGCGCCTCCGCCACTACCAGCGCGAGATCGACCGCTACATCAACGGCGAGAAGTGAGCGCGCGCCGCTACTACGACGACCTCGTCGTCGGGGAGAAGCGCGAATCGCACGAGGAGGCCGTCGAGCTCGATGCCCTCCTCGCCTTCTCGCGCGCCTACGATCCGCAGTACTTTCACGCGGACCCGGAGGCGGCGCGCAACTCCGTGTTCGGCGAAGTCATCGCGTCGGGCATCTACACGATGGCGCTGTGGCGCAAGCTCGATCACGAGATCAGCGGCGACATCGCCTGGATCTGCGGCATCGCCTGGGAAGACGTGAAGTGGCCGGTGGCCGTGCGCGCCGGCGACCGGTTGCGGGCGCAGTATGAATGCCTGGCGAAGCGCCCGTCGTCGTCGGACGCGACGCGCGGCGTGGTCGAGTTCCGCTATACGCTGCTGAACCAGCGCAACGAGGTCGCGTGGACCTGCCGCAGCATCAATCTCGTCGAGACAGGGCCGCGGACGGCGGCCGCCTGATCACTCATCCGGCGCGATCTTGAGCTCGAGGCCGTCGAGCGCCTCGGTGAAGTCCACCTGGCAGCTCAGACGCGACGTCGGTGCGTCGTAGTGCTGCAATTCGACCAGCAGCTCCTTCTCGTCGCCCTGCGGCGCCGGCAGTTTCGGCATCCATTCGGGCTTGATGAAGATGTGGCACGTGGCGCACGAGCAGAGCCCGCCGCAGATGGCCGTGACGCCGTAATCGAACTCCCGCAGCGTCTCCATCAGCTTGACGCCGACGCGTCCCTCGACCTCGTGGACGTTGCCGTCGCGGTCGGTCACCACCATCTTCGCCATGCTCGCACCCGTCAGTCGTTGTGATCGAATCAGTGATTATTGCAGCGCAAGACCCCGGATGCACGCGCCTGCAGCTCGCTTTCGATCCGTTCCGCCCGGTGAGCGGCCTCGACGGCATCGGGACCGGGCGCCGCGGACGCCACCAGGCCGCGATACCAGAGCCACTGCACGTAGTCGAAGACCCAGCGGGCGAGATCCAGCCTGCCCTGTTCGACGGTCCCGCCCGCGCGGATGTATTCGTCGCACAGGAGATGCGTGCTTTCAGCAGAGAGTTCCAGCTGGCTCGCGCAGGAGGCGAGGTCGAACACGGGATCGCCCAGTCCGGCGTACTCCCAGTCGACCAGCCACAGCCGGCCCGCGGGATCGGTCACGAGGTTCTGCGCGTGGATGTCGTGATGGCAGAGCGCCATCGTCCGGCCCGGACCGAGTTTCGACAGGACCTGCGCGGCGCACGCAGTCAGCACAGGCTGTGCAACCTGCGCTGGCAGGGCGGCCTCCAGCTGGCGCGCCTGCACCGCAAAGTCGACTGCGCGCACCCCTGGTGGTGGCGTCAGTTCGTGCAGCTGCGCGCAGCGTTGCGGCCACTCGCCGGATCCTTCGCTCACGGCCCGCCGCAGTCAGGTCGACTGCCGAACTCGCAATCCACTGCGTGACCAGCAGCCGCGCGGACGGATCGCAACGCACCACGCGCGGCGCGAGCCCGGCCGCGGCAACGAGGCGGAGAATTTCGCCTTCCGCGTGCAGGTCGGCGCCGAGCCGTTCATTGCCCGCGCGCGCGTACCGCACGAACCGGTCCTGACCGGGCACCGACACGTGCCAGGCGAAATTGCTGAGGCTGCCCGCGATGGGCTCGAACGTCGCCGCCGCGAGCGCAGCCGTGTCGGCCCTGGTCGCGAGGGCGGCACGCGCCGCACGCTCAGCCTCCTGCCAGTCTGCCTGCATGACCGCTAATTCCCGTGCGCGACCGCGAGGCGTTCGTCACGGCGCCATTGCCAGTAGCCGCGCAGCGCGAGCGCCGTGTACAGCAGGAACAGCAATGCGGTGGCTGCGAGCCCTTGCCAGGCGGCGAGCAAGGCCATGGCAGAGTCCAGCACCACCCAGTACAGCCAGTTCTCGAGCACCTTGCGCGCAACCATCCACGTCGTGAGCACGCTGCCCCATGCAATCGCCGCATCGAGATAGGGCACCCAGGACGTCTGCCGCTCCCCGCGTGATCACCCAGCCGTTCACCAGGGAAAATGCGGCGATGGCGACCCACGCCAGTGCATGTTGGCGCGCCGTCCAGCGGCTGACGGCGAGCGGCGCCGCCGACGCGGAGCCGCGCCACGAACGCCAGCCATAGACCGACATGCCGACGTAGAAGACCTGCAGCGCGGCCTGCATCACGAGGCCCGCGCGCGCGAAGACGACGAGGTAGAGCACCGCGCTTGCGACGGCGAATGCCCAGCACCAGGCGCTTTGCCGGATCGCGAACCCGAGGTAGCCGAGCGCGAGGCCGGCCGCCACCCATTCGATGGCGGGCACGGCCGCAAATGCCGCGAGCACCGATTCGAGCAGGGTCAACCTTCGTCCGAGGTCGGCGTGCCGCCGAGCAGCTTCATGACGAAGACAGCCCTGCGGTCCGCGCCGAACGTCCGGCGAGTTTCCTGCTCGAGCGCCGAGAACAGCAGGCCGTGCTCACCGGCCACCTGCGTGCTCATCGCATTGGTCACGACGTCGAGGTCCGGATAGGCATTGAGCCGTTCGATGAAGTCCTTGATCGGCGGCACGTAGTCCGCATCGAGGGGATAGAGGCTGATTTCAACGGCCGTGCGCATCTGTGTGTCCTCGTGGGCTCGTTATGGCCGCAGCGCCGTTACCAGCGCCACTGCAAAGTGATTCCCGCGAGCCGCCCGTCGCCGCGCTGCACGTACAGCTTGTTGGCGTAGTCAGGCGGCTCGAGCCCGAAATAGAACCCGCGGACCGCGTAATTCTCGTCCGTCACGTTACGCACCCAGGCCTCGACTGACCAGGGGCCGCGGGTGTAACCGGCCTTGAGATTGAGCAACGTGTACGGGTCCGAACGCTGGTCGTGGCTGGTGTCGAAGTAGAACGCGTCGACGCCGCTGAGATCCGCGCGCGCCATCCACCCTTCCCCGCCGCCCCACTGCGCCGACAACGAATACTGGTACCCGGGTGCATGCGCCTGCTCGCGACCGTCCAGGTCGCGATCGCCGTAGCGGTAGCCGACGTACTCGGACTGCAGCAGTCCCAGCGTGGCACCGAGGCTCAAGCGCTCGACGGGCTGCCAGGCGAATGAGGCTTCGAGACCGTAGTTGCGGCCCTTGGCGGCGTTATCGGTATAGAAGACGTACGACAATGGATCGCCCGGATCGAGCTGGAACGACGACGCCACCTGCTGGTCTTCGCGCCACATGTAGAAGAGCGCGATGTCGCCCTGCACGTTGGCGTCGGCGCTGGCGAAGCGGAAACCCGACTCTGCGCTCCACAGGTACTCGGGCGTGAACTGGCGCCGATCGTCCGGCACGAACTGCCCGATGTTGAAGCCACCCGCCTTGTAGCCGCGCGCCACCGTGGCGTACCACTGGTTCGATGCGCCGAGCGGTCCCTGCAATGCAACCTGGCCACCGAGCATCGAGTCGCGTGGATCGAAGCGCGCGCCGTCGGAATCGCTGTAGTCGGCGGTCCGTGTTTCGACGCGCATGCCCGCGGTGAGCGACAGGTCGTGCGGCAGCTGCCACTCCGCTTCGCCGTAGGCCGCAAGGCTCGTCGCCGCGTAACTTCGTTTCGAGCAGCGGACGCAACAGTTCACCGGCGAACTCGTCGCGCTGCTGCGAATCTTCATCGAGCCGCAGTGCATAGACACCGGCCACCCAGTCGACGGCGCCGCCCGGGTTGCTCTCGATGCGGAGGTCCTGGCTCAACGTCGACCGCTCGCGCGCGTAACGCGAGAAGTAATCGTAGGGCGCGAACTCACCCCAGTACGCGTCGTTGCCCCAGTCGCCGTCGAAGCTGTACACGCTGTCGGACCACGCATACGCGCTGACGCTGCGCACCGTGTAATCGCCCAGCTTGCCCGCAACGTCTGCGGACACGCCGCGGGTGCGCTGCGCATCGCGACCCGGCTTGTCGGAGAGCATCGTGCGCGAGTTGTCGGGGGTGAAGGCATCGAAGCCGTTGTCAATATCAACGTACAGGGCGGCGAGATCGGCGCGCCAGCCCGGCGCCATTTCCCACCGCAGCTTGCCGCGCAGCGTCGACTCGTCGCGACCGTTCGTGTCGTCACGATCGAGGTAGGCGTTGTGCAGGAACCCGTCGCTCGAGAAAGTCTGGCCGGCGATGCGCCAGGCCGAACCTGCGTCGCCGATCGGGCCGCCACCGGCCATGCCCGCCGACCAGGTGTCGTGGTCGGCGCCGGTCACTTCCGCGTGAAAATCCGGGGTCGTCGATGCATCCCGCGTCTTGATCTTCACCAGGCCCGCGAGCGCATTCGCGCCATAGCGCGTGCCTTGCGGACCGCGCAGCACTTCGACCTGCTGCGTGTCGAACAGCGTGGCCGGCATGCCGACACCGCTCAGGTCGATGTCGTCGATGAGAAAGCCGACCGAAGGATTCGGCGCGCCCTGGTATTGCTCGAGCTCGCCGACGCCGCGCAGCTGGAAAAACGGGGCCGCGACGTGCCGCCGGACCAGTTGAGGTTCGGCACCAGCCCGAGCACGTCGGCGAAATGCTGCAGCCCGGCGGACTGCAGCGTTTCCTGGCCGAGCACCGTGATGCTCGCCGGCATGTCACTGGCCGGCTGCTCCCGCAGCGAAGCGGTGACGATGATCTCTTCGAGCGGCGGCGATGGCTTCTCGACGGTCGGGTTGGCGGCGGAGACCGGGCCCGCCGCCAGCAGCGCAACCGGCAGCACGGTGACCCATGCGGCAACGCGGCCGCGATGGCAGCATGCGGCCCGCAATGAATACGAATAAATTGGAGACGGTCTGAGACGCATACCCACTCCCTCCGCCGGTACTAACCGGATCAGGTTCAACGGGTTCGTCGATGAGCGGCGCCGTGTTGCGCGCCCGCAGTCGACATCTCAGGCCCAGTCAGGCCACCCCAAGGTGGCGCGAATTATAGGGCTTAAAGGCGACGCGATGGCCTGAAAATGTTGACGGGGCGCGGCGGCTGGGCACTAATGCCACTCCCCAATGCTCAGGAAGCCTGCTGCCATCATGACTCAGCGCAAATGCCGTCTGTTCCTCGTCGATGCCTTCACGCAGGAGCGTTTCTGCGGCAACCCAGCCGCGGTCGTGCTCGATGCGGACGTGCTCGAGGAACACGAGATGCGCCGCATCGCGCGCGAGCTGGCCGGGTTCGAAGTGGCGTTCGTGCTTGGTTCGGAATCGCCCGACTATGACGTCGAGCTGCGCTTCTTCTCGCCGCGCCGTGAAGTCGGGTTCGTCGGCCATGCGACCGTCGCCGCGCACTACGTGCGTGCAATGGCCGATGGCGTTCCGCACGGCAAGGTCCGCCAGAAGTCGGCGGCCGGCATCGTCGGCGTCGAAGTGAGCGGCAAGGCGCCCAACTTGCGGGTTACGATCGACCAGACGCCGGCAACGTTCGGGCCGATCGTCCCGGAAGAGCGCCTGGGACCCGTGCTCGACGCGCTGGGCATCAGTTCATCGAGCCTGCATCCGGCCTGCCCAGTGCAGGTCATGAGCACGGCCAACTCGCGCCTGCTGATCGGCCTGCAGTCCCCCGACACGCTCGATTCGCTGCAGCCGAAAATGGACCAGTTGATTCACCTCACGCCGCACGTGGGCGCCGATGGCTTCTTCGTCTTCGCGATCAAGCCGGGCACGGGCCCGATGACCACCGAGTCGCGCATGTTCTGCCCGGTCATCGGCGTGCCCGAGGATCCGGTCAGCGGCAACGCCCATGGCATGCTCGGCGTGTACCTGCTGCACAACGGGCTGCTGGCTCCGACGGAAGGCGACGCGTCGTTCGTCGGCCTGCAGGGCCGCTTCGTCGAGCGGCCGGGCCGGGTCGAAGTCACGGTGGCCTGCAGCGGCAAGCGCGCGTCCGGCGTGCGCGTGACTGGCGACGCCGTCATCGTCTTCGAGGCGACGCTGCCGCTCTGATCCCTGCATCGCCGCGCCGTGGACGCGGCCGTGAGCTCACCGATTCGCGACGACCGGCGCGCGGCCACGCCGCAGGCGCAGCACGCGGGTGACGTACGCCGGCACGTCCTCGTCGTGATGGGTGGCCATCACCACGGTCGCGCCGCGGCTCACCGCTGCGTCCAGCCTTGCACGCAGCCGCTGCCGCGCCGCGGCATCGAGGCCGTCGAACGGCTCGTCGAGCAGCCACAGGCGGCGTGAACGCACGAATGCACGTGCGACCAGTGCCAGGCGCAGCTGGCCATAGGACAGTTCACGCGCCTGCCGCGTGGCCAGGTCCGCCAGGCCCCACGCGCGCAATTCACGCCGCACGCGCCGCAGTTCCGCCGCGGTCGGCCACTCGTTCAATCCGATGCTGGCATGAAATCCGGACGCGACGATCTGCTCGACGGTACACCCCGTCGCGGCATAGCGCGCCTGCAACTCCGGCGACACGAGCCCCACCCTTGCCTTCCAGTCGTCGGCCGCGGGCCATTGGCGCTCCGCGCATGCCGCCGTGCGCGGGCCAGAGGTCGCCGTAGAGCATTGCGATGAAGGTGGACTTGCCCGCCCCGTTCGCGCCGCGCAGCCACCAGTGCTGGCCTCGTTCGAGCGTCCAGTCGAACATGCCGATGACAGGTCGCTCGTCGCGGTACACCGCAGCCCGCTGCAATCGCAGCAGCGGCTTGATGCTGCCCGTCTTGCGTGCGCTCGCGCCATCCTGCACCTGGCGCGTCGGTGCCGGCGCGACCTTTGGTCGTGCCTCGAGTCGCGACACGGACGGAGTCGACGGCGCCTGCGCGCAGGTCCGTGACGCTTTCGATGACGGCCGTGCGCGATGCGTGCAACGTGAGTGAGATCCGCGGGCGCGTCGCCGCGCCGATGACTCGTCAGGACCCACGCCGTCCGCGGCGACGACGCCAGCCGCAGCGCACGCAGGAATGCCACGCGCCCCCTGGCATCGAGGCCATTGAGCGCCTCGTCGAGCAGCAGCACGTCCGGTTCGCGCACGACCGCACGCGCGAGCAGCACGCGGCGGCGCTGCCCGTACGACAGCGCCAGGAATTTTCGCGACGAATAGCCTGCCAGGCCCACCTGCCGCAGCACCTGCTGGATGCGCCGCTGCTGCGCGGGAGTTGCGGATTGCAGCGGAAAATCAGAATCGTCGTAACCCGTGAGCACGACCTGCGCGACGTCGAGCCGCGATTCGTAGCGCACGTAGCGGTCCTGCCGCTCCGGACCGAGGTAGGCGATGCGATCGGCCGCCAGCAACGGCTGTTCCAGCACTTCGCCATCGCGCAGGTGATAGCGGCGCGACTTCCCGTCCCGTGGGCGTCGGCCACATGTCGCCACGCAGCAGCTTGAGCAGGACGGTCTTGCCGGCACCGTTCTGGCCGAGCAGCAACCAGCGCTCGCCGGCGCGGATATCGAGCGAGACGTCACGCAAGGCCCAGTGCCGGCCGAGCCGGACGCTTGCATTCGTGACTTCGATGCGTGCGAGCCGTCGTGCGGCCGGCACGACCCGGCTCACGCCGCCAGCCATGTCCAGCGTTCGCCGTCCTGGGCGACGCGCCGTTCCTCGGCCAGCTTGTGCAGATGCGCGAGCAATGAGTACTGCGCCAGCGCATGCAACGCGACCGGCGTGTCGGCGTACACGACCGGGACCAGGTCGCCGAGCGTCGCGGTGCCACCCAGTTCCAGCAGGCCATGCACCACTTTGCTTTCGCGCTTGAGTCGATGCGCGATCACGCGCTCGATCTCGCCGACCGGATTCGGCATCGCCGCGCCGTGACCCGGCAGCAGTGCCGTGAGGGGCAGCGCGTGCAGTCGACGCAGCGAGTCGAGGTACAGGCGCATCGAACCGTCGGGCGGCAGGATGACGACGGTCGAGCCGCTCATCAGGTGATCGCCCGTCAGCAACCAGCCCTCCGGTTCGATGAGCAGGCAGACGTGGTTCGAAGCGTGGCCCGGCGTGTGATACGCGCGGATGCGCGTGCCGCACCCTTCGATGACGTCACCGTCGTCGAGCGACCCGTCCGGTCGGTACGATTCATCCTGGTAATGATCGCGCGGCGCGGGCCGGCCCAGCACGACCGCCTGTGTCAACGCCTTGAGCGCGGCCGCCCCCGGCGAGTGATCCGGATGCGAGTGCGTGCAGAGCACGTGGCTGATGCGCGCGTCCGTCGCCGCCAGGATGCGATCGATGTGCGTGGTGTCGTCGGGGCCCGGATCGATCACGACGAAGCGCGGCCCGATGCCGGCGATGTACGTGTTGGTGCCGGGCCCGGTGAGCGGGCTCGGATTGGGAGCCACGATCCGTCGCAGGTTCGGCGCGAGGCGCCGCACGCCACCCGTCAGGGCGGCCGCGAACAGGTCTTCAGCGTCGCTATCCGCGGCCAAGGCTCACTCCGCGGGCAACTTGAACGCGAGTCCGCCCTTGATCACGACCGCAACGTCCTGCAGCCGGCTGATGTCCGCGAGCGGGTCGCCCTTGACCGCGATGAGGTCGCCGAAGCGTCCCGGCCTGCAGGCTGCCGATGCGATCGGCCCAACCCATGTGCTTCGCGGCGAGCGACGTGGCCGACTGGATGGCCTCCATCGGCGTCATGCCACGCTGCACCATGATCGGGAACTGGCGCGCGTTGAGGCCGTGCGGATACACGGCCGCGTCGGTGCCGAACACGATGTCGACGCCCGCGGCGTGCGCCCTGGTGAAGCCCTGGCGCTGCGCTTCGGTCGTCTCGACGTTCTTGCGCAGGAATTCCTCGGGCCATTTTTCCTCGCGGCCGACGGTGTCGATCCAGTCGCCGTTGTAGACGTCCATCGACAAGGCCGTGCCGTGCTCCTGCGCGAGCCGGATGCCTTCGTCGTCGATCAGCGACGCGTGTTCGATCGTGTCGGCGCCGGCGAGGATCGCGTCCTTGATCGACTGCGCGCCGTGGGCATGCGCCGAGACCTTCAGGCCGTGGGCATGCGCCACGTCGACCACGGCCTTGATCTCCTCGGGCATCATCTCGCGCTCACCCGGCACGCCGCCAAACGCAAGCACGGCACCGGACGCGATGATCTTGAGCACGTCGGCACCGCCAGCGGCGGCCAGCTCGGCCTTCTGCCGGAACTGCTCGGGCCCGCGCGCGACGCCCATGCGCACCTGCGCCGGAATCTCCGTTTCGGCATGACCCGGGATGACGAGGTCGCCGCCGCCCGCCGGGATCGTCAGGTAAAAGCCCGCGACCTGCATGCGCGGACCCACCGCGTTGCCCTGGTTGATCGCATCGCGCAGGTCGCGATCGACCCAGGCGATGTACGTGCCGACGTCACGAGCGCCGGTGAACCCGGCCAGCAGCGTGGCGCGCGCGCTTTCCCGCGCGATGGAGCCCTGCTCCGCCTGCGTGCGCTTGTAGTAGACGCTGAGGTCGGACGTCTCGTGCCCGCTGTCCGTCAGGTGCGTGTGCATGTCGATCAGGCCCGGCAGGCAGGTGTACTGCCTGAGGTCGACGACGGGCAGGCCCGCCGGCGACACCGCACCCGGCTGCACCGATTCGACACGGCCGTTGCGAATGACGACGGTCGCGAGGCCCTGCGCCTGCGCAGCGACACCGTCGATCAACGTGCCGCACTGGACCGCCGCGGACCCGGAATCGGCCTGGTAGGGAACGGCCGACACGACCGGCATTGGCGTCGCCGCAACAGCCGGCAGTACCGCCACGAGGCTGGTTGCGAGGAGCCAGCGAGCGATACCCGCCGCGCGCTGCGACGGTGCGTGCGCCGCGTTTCCGCGACATTGCGGTGCAGGGTAAATGCCGTTCGACATCGCTTCGTCGTCTCCAAGCAACATACGGGCGCGAAACGCCACAAGGCGTTTGACATTGGGTGCGCGGCAGTCTTTCATTCGTCCGCTGTGGTGTCAAAACACGGGGACTTTGGATGACGAGCGGGCCGGAACCCGTGGGAACACTGGACGTGGCGCTTGCCCACGCCGAAAAGCTGCTCGTGTCCGAGCCGCAACTGGCTGCCGAACAGGCGCGCGAAATCCTCGGCGCCGTCCCGAACCATCCCGCCGCGACGCTGCTCCTCGCCATGGCCTGTCGCCGGACCAGAGACGTCGCCGAAGCAGTGCGCATCATCGAACCGCTCGCCGCCTCGCAGCCCCGCTGGGCCGCAGCACAGCGCGAACTCGGCCTGGCGCTCGGCGATGCCGGGCGCGGTGACGAAGCCGTGGCGGCCCTGCGTACGGCCGTGCGCCTGCAGCCAACCATGGCTGATGCCTGGCGCGCCCTCGGTGACCACCTGTTCGCCATGGGCGATACGCAGGGCGCCGACCAGGCCTACGCGAACCACATCCGCAACTCGACGCGCGATCCGCGCCTGATGGAGCCCGCGCTCGCGCTGGCCGAAGGCCGCATCGCCGTCGCCGAGCCGCTGCTGCGCAATCACCTGAAGCAGTTTCCGACCGACGTCGCCGCGATCCGCATGCTGGCCGAGATCGCCTCGCGCATCGGGCGCTACACGGACGCCGAGAACCTGCTCACGCGCTGCCTCGAACTTGCGCCCGGCTTCCAGGCCGCGCGCCACAATTACGCCGATCGTGCTGCACCGGAACAACAAGCCGGCCGAGGCGCTGGCACAGATCGAAGAACTGCTCGCGGCCGAGCCGCGCAGCCCGAGCTTCCGCAACCTGAAGGCCACCGTGCTCGCGCGCGTCGGCGAGTACGACGAGGCCATCCGCCTCTACGAGCAACTGCTCGGTGAATATCCGCGGCACGCGAAGGTCTGGTTGAGCCACGGCCATGCGCTCAAGACGGCAGGACGGCAGGACGATTCGGTCGCCGCGTATCGCAAGTCGATCGAACTGGAGCCGGGCCTCGGCGAGGCCTACTGGAGCCTGGCAAACCTGAAGACGTTCCGCTTCACCGACGCGGACGTCGCGGCGATGCGCGCGCAACTCGAGCGCAGCGACCTGACGCAGGAAGACCGGTTCCACTTCCACTTCTCGCTCGGCAAGGCCGCCGAGGACGCGCAGGACTACGCCGAATCGTTCCGCCATTACGCGGCAGGCAATCGACTGCGCAAGGAAGTGGTGCCCTACGACAGCGACACGGTCGCCGAGAACGTCCGCCGTTCACGCGCGTTGTTCACGCCCGGGTTCTTCGCGGCGCGCCGCGGGGCGGGCTGCATGGCGCCCGACCCGATCTTCGTGGTGGGGTTGCCGCGCTCGGGATCGACGCTGGTCGAGCAGATCCTGTCGAGCCATTCCGCGATCGAAGGCACGATGGAATTGCCGGACGTCGTCGGCATCGTCAAGGAATTGAGCGGCCGCAACCGGCGCTCGGAAGTCTCGAAGTACCCCGAGGTGCTCGAGTCGCTGGACCCCGACGCGTTGCGCGAACTCGGCGAGCGTTACCTGCAGCAGACCCGCATCCAGCGCAAGACCGACGCGCCCTTCTTCATCGACAAGCTGCCGAACAACTGGGCGCACGTGGGGCTCATCCACCTGATGCTGCCCAACGCGAAGATCATCGACACGCGCCGCCATCCGCTGAGCTGCTGCTTCTCCGGCTTCAAGCAGCACTTCGCGCGGGGCCAGAACTTCAGCTATGCGCTCGACGACATCGGCCGCTACTACGCCGACTACGTCACGCTGATGGCGCACTACGACGCCGTGCTGCCCGGCCGCGTCCATCGCGTGATCTACGAGCGCATGGTCGACGACACCGAAAGCGAGGTGCGACGGCTGCTCGAGTACTGCGGGTTGCCGTTCGAGGACGCCTGCCTGCGTTTCTACGAGAACGACCGCGCCGTCCGCACGGCGAGTTCGGAGCAGGTGCGCCAGCCGATCTTCCGCGACGCGGTGGACCATTGGCGCCACTACGAACCCTGGCTGGACCCGCTCAAGGCGGCGCTCGGCCCGACGCTCGACGCTTACCCCGCAGCGCCGCCGCTGCAATGAAAATGAATGTATTCACGCGCCCGCCCACGGGTGCATCACTGAGGGAGACCGATCCAAAATGACCCGTAGCCGTAAACGGAAACTGCAGCGCCAGCATGGCCGGCCGACTGCAATGCGCGCGCTGGCGGCCAGCGTGCCGACACTGCTCGCCGGCATGTCCGCCTATGCGCAGACCACCTCCGGTGGCCTCGAGGAAATCGTCGTCACCGCGCAGAAGCGCACGGAAGACCTGCAGTCCGTGCCGGTCAGCATCCAGGCCTTCAGCACGCAGAGGCTCGCAGGAGCTGAACGTGCAGAAGTTCGACGACTACGTGAGGTTCCTGCCGAGCGTCTCGTACCAGACGGTCGGCCCTGGCTTTGCCAGCGTCTACATGCGCGGCGTGGCGAGCGGCGGCGACGGCAACCACTCGGGTTCGCTGCCGAGCGTCGGCATCTACCTCGACGAACAGCCGATCACGACCATCCAGGGCGCACTCGACGTCCACCTGTACGACATCCAGCGCGTCGAAGCGCTCGCGGGTCCGCAGGGCACGTTGTACGGCGCGAGCTCGCAGGCCGGCACGCTGCGCATCATCACCAACAAGCCGGATCCGTCGGCATTCGACGCCAGCTACGGGCTGGAAGTGAATTCGGTGGACGGCGGCGACATGGGCTATCTCGCCGAAGGCATGGTCAACCTGCCGGTCAACGACCGCTCGGCGGTCCGCCTCGTCGGCTGGCATCGTCACGACGCCGGTTACATCGACAACGTCTACCGCGAGCGCACCTACCCGACGTCGGGCATCACGGTGAACAATGCCGATTTCGTCGAAAAGAACTACAACGAAGCCTTTACCACCGGCGCCCGCGCCGCCCTGCGCCTCGACCTCACCGACAACTGGACCATCACGCCGCAGTTGATGACCCAGACGCAGACGACCGAAGGCAGCTGGGCCTACGACACGACCGTAGGCGAATTCGAGATCGCGCACGGCTATCCGGAGACTTCGGACGACCGCTGGACGCAGGCCGCACTGACCGTCGAAGGCAAGGTCGCCAACCTCGACCTGGTCTACGCGGGCTCGTACCTCGAGCGCGACGTCGACACCGAATCGGACTACTCCGACTACTCGTACTGGTACGACACCCTCTACGGCTACGGCGCCTACTGGTACGACGACAACAGCGTGCCGATCGATCCGTCGCAGTACATCCAGGGCAAGGACCGCTACAACCGCTACACGCACGAACTGCGCGTGTCGTCGGACGCGGATAACCGCTACCGCTTCGTCGGCGGCCTGTTCGTGCAGCGCCAGGAACATGACATCCAGCAGCGTTACAAGATCGACGGCCTCGGCGCCCAGATCACCGTGACGGGCTGGGACGACACCCTGTGGCTGACGAAGCAGCTGCGTGTCGACAAGGACTTCGCGGTGTTCGGCGAATTCAGCTTCGACTTCACCGAGAAGCTGACCGGCACGGTCGGCGCACGGTACTTCGAGTCGGACAACTCGCTGGAGGGCTTCTTCGGCTTCAGCGACGGCTACAGCTCGGCGCACCGGCGAAGCCGCCTGCCCGAACTACCCGGACGATTCGCCTGACTTCAAGGGCGCGCCCTGCAAGGTCTTCGACAAGACCACGAAGGAAGACGGCGTGACTCCGCGCGTGAACCTGACCTACAAGTTCACGGAAGAAGCGATGGTCTACGCGACGTATTCGGAAGGCTTCCGTCCGGGCGGCATCAACCGCCGCGGCACGCTGCCCCCGTACGAAGCCGACTGGCTGACGAACTACGAGCTCGGCTGGAAGACCACCTGGTTCGACAACCGGCTGCGCTTCAACGGCGCGGTCTTCAGCCAGGAATGGGACGACTTCCAGTTCGCATTGCTCGGCGCACAGGGCCTCACGGAGATCAACAACGCGGGTTCCGCGCAGATCGACGGCATCGAAATGGACGTGAGCTGGGCAGTCGACCGACCGGCTCGGTATTTCGGCAGGCTTTGCCTACCTCGATTCGGAACTGACGGAAAACTACTGCGGCTTCGTCAATGCGAACGGCAAGCCGGAGACACGTCCGGACTGCCCGAGCGTCGACGACGACGGCAACCCGACGACCAGCGATCCGCAGGCCCCGAAGGGCACGACGCTGCCGGTCACGCCGGAGCTGAAGGCCAATGCGACCGTGCGCTACGAGTTCCCGGTGGGTGCGTTCGACAGCTACGTGCAGGGCTCCGTGATCTACTCCGACGAGCGCACGACCGACCTGCGCGTCGCGGAGAACGAGATCATCGGCAACCTGCCGAGCTACACGATCGCGGACTTCAGCGCGGGCTTCGGCAAGGACGACTGGAGGCTGGAGTTGTTCGTGTCGAACGCGTTCGACGAACTGGCGCAGGTGTCGCGCTTCGCGCAGTGCGCGGAGACCGTCTGCGGGACCGAGGTCTACGTCGTGCCGCAGCGTCCGCGCACGATCGGGATCAAGTTCTCGCAGGAGTTCTAGCCGGTACGGCGCCAGGATGGCGCTGAGACAAGGGCGGATCGGCAACGATCCGCCCTTTTTTTTGCCTCTGCTGCACCAACGCCTCGCCGCGCCGACAGCGCTGCCGAGCGCAGCGCAAGACCTCAGAGCTTGAACGTGAACCGCGCGCCGCACGTCCGCGGCGGCTCGATGAACACGTCGGCGTACGGCCCGAACTGGCCGGTCGTCGCCGCCGCCAGCACCGCCTCGTTCTCGATGTTCTTCACCCACAGGCCGAGGCTCCAGCGATCGTCGGGCGCGTAGTACGTGACCGAGGCATCGGTCTTGAAGTAGTCCTGCTGCTCGGTGCCGCGGAACTGCGCGAACGTGCCCCAGAACGAATCCTCGTAGCGCGTTTCGAGGCGCGCGAGCAGCCGGCCCGGACCGACCTGGAACTCGTGCTGGTACCCGGCGGACACCGTCCACTCCGGCGCGTTCTGCAGCGGGTAGCCGCCGAAATCGCGGTTCGGGATGCCGATGTTCACGCCGGCCGGAACGATGAAGTCGTCGTACTCGGCGTTGAGGTAACCCACCGACAGGTTCAGCCGGTCGCTGGCGGTCGGCACGAACAGCACGTCGAGCTGGTTGCCCCAGATCGTCGTCTGCGCGGCGTTGAAGGTCGTGAGCAGCGCCGTGTTCAGGTTGAACGACTGCACCAGCAGGTCTTCGTAGTCGTAGTAGAAGACTTCGTCGTTGACCTGCAGGCGATCGTCGAGGAAACGGCTCTTGATGCCGGTCGTGTAGGCGGTCATCGTCGCCGACTGCACCAGGTTCGACTGCTCGGGCGTCGCCGGGAACGCGTTGTACGTGCCCGGCTGGTAACCGGTCTGGATCGTCGCGTACGCCATCGCCGCGGCGCCCAGGTCCACTTCCACGCCCAGCTTCCAGTCGACGTTGTCGTAGTCCTCGTCGGCCGAGAACGGCTCGCCGAACGCTGTCTGGCCCTCGCCTTCGCGCTGGTCCCAGCTGAAGCGGGCGCCCGCCGTGAAGCGCACGGCGTCGGTCAGCGAATACGTCGCCTCGCCAAAGGCCGCATAGCCTTCGAGCCGGTTGCGCGACATCTGCGCGAGCGGAAAGCCGCCGACGATGAAGTCGCCGTCGTTCGTCACCTGGTACGCATACAGGCCGCCGAGCCACTGCAGCTGCGAGTCCGTGTCGCTCGCGAGCCGCAACTCGTTGGTGACCTGGTTGTAGTGCGCGGTGAGCAGCGCCGGGATGTTCTCGAGCCAGTAGTCCGCGGCCCAGTCGAGATAGAAGTAGCCGGGGATGTACGTGAGCGTGACGTCGCCCAGGTCCCAGTCGACCTGCGCGCCGAGCACCATGTTCTCGTAATCCTGCGGCGACGCCGTCGGCGCACCCGGATCGATGCGGTCGTCCCACGGGTCGCTCGTGTTGAACGCGTTCGGGTTGCCGTCGAACGTGCCGTCGTTGTAGCCGCGACGCACGAGGTTGGGCGACTTGCCGTCCTTCTTCGCGCCGTGCAGCCAGACGTAGACGTCGAGGTCGTCGGTCGGCGTGATAGAGCGCCGAGAGCCGGCCCGCGTAGTCCTCCTTCGAGTCCGCGCCGGTCTGCAGGTAGCCGTCGTGCTGGATGTAGTCGAACGCGCCGCGCAGCGCGAGGTGCTCCGACACCGGCAGGTTCTGCACGATCGTGCCGTGCAGCAGCGAATAGTCGCCCACCTCGAGCACGCCGCTCGTCTCGAGCTCCTGCGTCGGCCGGTTGAACTCGACGTTGACCGCGCCGCCGAGCGCCGCGCGCCCGTACAGCGTGCCCTGCGGGCCCGGCAGCAGTTCGATGGACGAGATGTCGAACAGGCCGACGCTGGTGCCTTCGCGCGGGATGTAGACACCGTTGAAGTTGAAGGCGTTGGGCGGCTCGATGTTGGGCAGGTCGAGCGTCGAGCCCACGCCACGGATGTAGAGCTCGGTCGAGGCGTTCTCGGCCTGGAAGCGGACCGACGGCATCAGGTTCTGCACGCCGCGGATGTCGTACACGCCGGCACTGACCAGGACGTCGCCTGAAATCGCCGTGACGGCTGCGGCCGTCTTCTGCAGGTCTTCGCTGACTTTCTGCGCCGTGACCGTGATGACTTCGAGCCCGGCACCTGCGGCGCCAGCCCCGGCATCGTCAGCGACGGCGAGCGCAGGAATGAGCTGCAGGGCGATGGCGGCCCGCAGGAGCAATGAACGCGAATCAGGTTTGTGCATCGTGCTCTCTCAACGGCACGGCGCGAGTCTCAGCCCCGCCGGCCTGGAGGTTGATCCCTGGGTAGATTGATTGGCGCGGCCGGAGGGATTCGAACCCCCGACCCTCAGGTTCGAAGCCTGATGCTCTATCCAGCTGAGCTACGGCCGCGCGTAAGGTAGTGCGAAGTTTACCGTTACTTCATCGTCGGCATGACGAATTGCGCGCTTTCCCGACGCGCGGTCGGCCAGCGCGACGTGACGGTCTTGAGCCGCGTGTAGAAGCGCACGCCGTCCGGACCGTGCACGTGCAGGGCCCCGAACAGCGAGCGCTTCCAGCCGCCGAAGGAATGGAAAGCCATCGGCACGGGAATCGGCACGTTGATGCCGACCATGCCGGCCTGCACGCCCTGGGTGAACGTCCGCGCGGCCTCGCCGCTGGCGGTGAAGATGGCCGTGCCATTGCCGAATTCGTGCTCGTTGACGAGACGGGTGGCCGTTGCCAGGTCCGGCACGCGCACGACGCACAGCACCGGCCCGAAGATCTCTTCCTTGTAGATCCGCATCTGCGGCTCGACGCCGTCGAACAGGCACGGCCCGATGAAATAACCGTCCTCGAGCCCGCGCAGGCGCAGGCCGCGGCCGTCGACGACGAGCTTTGCGCCTTCCTGCACGCCGAGGTCCACGTAACCGCTGACGCGGTCGCGGTGTTCACGGGTGACGAGCGGGCCCATCTCGACGCCGTCGTCGAGCCCCGAGCCCACCTTCAGCTGCTTGAGCTGGCGCTGCAGCGCATCGACCAGCGGATCGGCCGCGTCGCCCACCGCAACGGCCACCGAGATCGCCATGCAGCGCTCGCCGGCCGAGCCATAGGCTGCGCCGATCAGCGCGCTCGCCGCGTTCTCGGTGTCGGCGTCGGGCATCACGACCATGTGGTTCTTCGCGCCGCCCAGCGCCTGCACGCGCTTGCCGTGCGTCGAGGCCGTGCGATAGATGTATTCGGCAACCGGGCGTCGAGCCGACGAAACTGATGGCGCCGACGCGCGGATCCGTGAGCAGCGTGTCGACCGCTTCGCGATCGCCGTTGACGACGTTGAACACGCCGTCCGGCAGGCCGGCCTCCTTGAGCAGTTGCGCAACGCGCATCGGACAGCTCGGATCCTTCTCGGACGGCTTCAGCACGAACGTGTTGCCGCACGCGATCGCCACCGGGAACATCCACATCGGCACCATGGCCGGGAAATTGAACGGCGTGATGCCGGCGCAGACGCCGACCGGCTGGCGCTGCGACCAGCTGTCGACATTCGTGCCGACGTTTTCGCTGAACTCGCCCTTCAGCATCTGCGGGATGCCGCAGGCGAATTCGACGACCTCGGTGCCACGGATGACTTCGCCGCGCGCGTCCGAGAACACCTTGCCGTGCTCGACCGTGATCAGGCGCGCCAGCTCGTCGAGGTGCTCCTCGAGCAGCGCCTTGAACCTGAACATGATCCGCGCGCGCTGCAGCGGCGGCGTGGCCGACCAGCCCGGCAGCGCAGCCTCGGCCGCAGCAATGGCCGTGCGCGTCTCGTCGGCGCTGGCGTAGGCCACCTCGCCCCGGACCTCGCCGGTGGCCGGGTTGTGCACGATCCCCTTGCGACCGGAGGCTCCGGCGACTTCGCGCCCACCGATGAAATGGCCGAGTTCGAAGGCCTCGGTGGCGGTGGTTACGGCAGCAGCGGTCGATTTCGGGGGGGTCATCGGTGCGGATTCCAGTCGGGGGTCAGGTCGGGCGGAGCCGGCATTGGACACGAAGCCGGGACGCCCTGCCAACCCCGTCGCCGCGGGCCCACCTGTCCGGTCCGGTCCGGACGGGCTGAAGGCTGCGGTATAGTGCCCGTCCGCGATTCGCCGGCCACGGTGGCAGGCTGCGCGTCCACTGGCACTTTCGAGGTTCCAACGACATGAAGATGCTGACCGCCCTTGCCCTCGCCGTCGCCCCGGCCCTGCTGGCGTTGAGCGCCGCCGCCGAGGCTGCCACCTGCGTCTATCCCCAGGCCCCGCAGTCGCTGCCGAACGGCGCGTCCGCGACCAAGGAGGAGATGCTGGCGGCGCAGACCCTGGTGAAGGAATACGCCAAGAACGTGCAGGAGACGTACCTGCCCTGCCTCACTCAGGACCAGACGGAGCAACTGGCTGCGATCGATCCGGCCGACCCGAAGCTCGCCGAGAAGAAGGCCGCGGTCGAGTCGATCCATGCCAAGAAGCACAATTCGGCACTGGACGAACTGCAGGCACTGGTCGACCGCTGGAACGTCGAGAAGAAGGCGTTCGCGGAGAAGGCCGCCAAGTGAGGCCCGGCGTTCGCCCGGGCGCGCAATCCGCATGACCGTGGGTGCGCCGGCTTTGCCGACCCCGGCCGAAGCGGAGGCGCTCGTGCGCGAACGCGTGCTGCCGCTGCCCGTCGAATCGCGCCCGCTGGAGTCCCTGGCGGGCGCGGTCCTTGCGCAGTCCGTGCGCTCGGAGCGTGACCAGCCGCCGTTCGACCGGGTCACGATGGACGGCATCGCCTTCGCCTCGCGGGCGTGGCGCCAGGGTCAGCGCCGATTTCGCATTGCCGGCACCCAGGCCGCCGGCCACCCGCCCCTGACTGCTTGCCGACCCGGCCGACTGCCTCGAGGCCATGACCGGCGCCGTGCTGCCGCAGGGCTGCGACTGCGTCGTGCCGGTCGAGCGCCTGCGCGTCGAGGACGGCTTTGCCATCGTCGACGATGACGTTCCCGTCGAGCCTTTCCTGAACGTGCACACGCGCGGGCTGGATGCGCGCGAAGGCGACATGCTGCTCGCACGCGGAACGAGTCTCGGCGCGCCCGAACTCGCGGTGCTCGCCTCAGCCGGCCTGCCGCGGGCCGACGTGCGCATCGAGCCCCGCATCCTGATCGCAGCCACCGGTGACGAACTCGTCGCTCCCGACCAGCCGATCGCCGCCTGGCAGGTCCGCCGGTCCAACAGCTATGCCCTGCGCGGAGCCCTGAACCTGCGCGGACACCAGCGAGTCGCCGAGGACCACCTGCCGGATGACCACGCCGTGCTCGCCGAGCGACTCGCCGCTCACCTCGCCACGCACGACGTGATCGTGCTGACCGGCGGCGTCTCGATGGGGCGCTACGACCACGTGCCGAGCGTCCTGCGGCAGCTCGGCGTGCAGGAAGTGTTTCACAAGGTTGCGCAGCGCCCGGGCAAGCCGATCTGGTTCGGTATCGGGCCGACGGGCCAGACCGTGTTCGGGCTGCCCGGCAATCCGGTATCGGCGCTCGTTTGCCTGTTGCGCTACGTCGTGCCGGCGCTGGCCGCGATGGCCGGCGTCACCCGCGCGCACCGCGGAACACGTTCCGCTGGGCTCGGCGTTCAAGGTCAAGCCTGCGCTCGCCTACTTCCTGCCGGTGGGGCTGGAACACAGCCCGACCCTGGGCCAGGTGGCGATGCCGCGACCCACGCGTGGCTCGGGCGACTTCATTTCATTGCTCGGCACCGATGGTTTCGTCGAACTGCCGCCGGGTCCCCGCGAGTTTCCAGCGGGTTACCTCGCGCCGCTGTACCGCTGGTGAACGCACATGACTGAGCCACGCAGTGCCGCCGGTGTCGTTGCCCTGGGTCCGCTGAACCCCGTGGTCGACCAGCTCGGGCGGCCGGTGCACGACCTGCGCATCTCGGTCATGGATCGCTGCAATTTCCGTTGCCCGTACTGCATGCCGCAGTCGACGTTCGACGACAAGTACCGCTTCCTGCGCGCGCAGGAGCGACTGTCGTTCGAGGAGATCGTGCGGCTGGCGCGGGTCGCGGCGCGACTCGGCGTGCGCAAGGTGCGCCTCACGGGTGGCGAACCCCTGCTGCGCAGCGGATTGCCGGACCTCGTCGCCGAACTGTCGGGCATCGAAGGCATCGACGACCTCGCCCTCACGACCAATGGCGTCCTGCTCGCGCAGCACGCGGCCGAATTGAAAGGCAACGGCCTGCACCGCGTGACGGTGAGCCTCGACTCGCTCGACGAAGCCGTGTTCACGCAAGATGAGCGGCGGCTTCGGCGGACTGCCGCAGGTGCTGGACGGCATCGAGGCTGCGCTCGCTGCCGGGTTGCGGCCCGTGAAGGTCAACACCGTGGTGCAGCGCGGGCTCAACGACCACACGGTGCTCGACCTGCTCGACCATTTCCGCGGCACGGGCGTCACCGTGCGGCTGATCGAATACATGGACGTCGGCAACCGCAACCACTGGGAGCCCGCGCAGGTCGTGCCGTCGGCCGACATCCTGCGGCAGATCAAGGCGCGCTGGCCGGTGACAGCCGCCGCCGGCCGCTACCGCGGCGAGGTCGCATCGCGTTACACGTACGACGATGGCGCCGGTGAAATCGGCTTCGTGTCGTCGGTCAGCGAGCCGTTCTGCGGCGACTGCAATCGCGCACGCCTGTCGTCGGAAGGCGTGCTGTACACGTGCCTCTTCGCCACGCGCGGGCTCGACCTGCGCGCGCCATTGCGCGCCGGCGCGTCGGATCCCGAACTGCTCGAGCTGATGCGCGGCGCGTGGGCGCAGCGGGCAGACCGCTACAGCGAATTGCGCAGCGAACTGCGGGGCCGCGAGGCGCCGCTGCGCAAGGTCGAAATGCACTACATCGGCGGATGACACGATGACCGAACTCACCCACGTCGATGCGCAGGGCCGTCCCACCATGGTGGACGTGAGCGCCAAGGCGGTGACGTTGCGCACCGCCGTCGCCGAGTCACGCGTTCGCTTCCCGGCCCCGGTCGCCCGCGCACTGCGTGACGCCGGGTTCGCGACCAGGAAGGGCCCGGTGTTCCACACCGCGATCGTGGCCGGCGTGATGGCTGCCAAGCGCACGCACGAGCTGATCCCGTTCTGTCACCCGCTCGGGCATCGAGCGCTGCGACGTCGTCATCGACATGGACGGCGACGAAGCCGTCGTGCGCTGCACGGTTGCGCTGCACCACAAGACGGGTGTCGAGATGGAGGCGCTGACCGGCGCCTCGATCGCGGCGCTCACGATCTACGACATGTGCAAGGCGCTCTCGCACGAAATCGTCATCGCCGAAACGCGACTGATCGAGAAGCAGGGCGGCAAGCGCGACGTGCGCGAGGGCATCGCGCGATGACGCCGGCGCTCGCACCACTGTACGGCCTGGTGCTGGCAGGCGGCGCCAGCCGGCGCATGGGGCAGGACAAGGCGGCCCTCGCCTTCCATGGCCGCCCGCAGCTCGACTGGGCGCGCGAAACACTCGCCCGGCACTGCGAGCGCGTGTTCGTCTCGATTCGCGCCGACCAGCAGGACGATCCCGTGCGGCGAGGCCAGCCCGTGATCGTCGACGTGCACGACGGCGCCGGGCCGATCGCGGGCATCGCGGCGGCGCAGGCAGCGCACCCGGATCACGCGTGGCTCGTCCTGGCGTGCGACCTGCCTTTCGTCGACGATGCCGCCATCGGCCACCTGATCAGTCGTCGCGACGGGCGGCCCGTCGTCGCCTACGCCAGCAGCCATGACGGACTGCCCGAGCCGCTCTGCGCGATCTACGAACCTGCATCGCGCGCAGGCGTGCTGGCCGCCATCGCGTCGGGTCGCAACTGCCCGCGCAAGTTCATCATCGGCACCGGCGTTGCACTGCTCGCGCAGCCCGACCCCGCTGCGCTCGACAACGTGAACACCCCCGAAGAACTGCAACGCGCCCGGGGTCACCTGGGCGGGCCGGCAAACGCATGAAGAAGATCACGCTCCAGTATTTTGCCGTGCTGCGCGAACAGGCCGGCTGCAGCGAGGAACGCCTCGAAACGGCGGCCACGACGCCGGCCGAACTGTACGAAGAAGTGCGGGTCGAAGCACGGCTTCACGCTGCCGCTCGCGATGCTGCGCGTCGCCGTGAACGAAGAGTTCCGTGACTGGTCGTCGCCGCTCGAATCGAACGACCGCGTCGTCTTCATTCCTCCCGTCGCGGGCGGCTGATGCAGCCGTTCTCTTTCAGCTCGGCGCCGATCGACACGGCCCGCGGGCGCGAGGCCCTCGCCGACCCGGCGTGCGGCGGCTATGCGACGTTCGAAGGCTGGGTGCGCGACCACAACGAGGGCCGCGCGGTGCGACGCCTCGAATACGAGGCCTATGCCGCGCTGGCCGAGCGCGAGGGCGAACGCATCGTCGCCGAAGCGATCGCGAAATTCGGCGTGCAGCACGCCGCCTGCGTCCACCGGATCGGCGACCTTGGTCTCGGCGAAATGGCCGTGTGGGTGGGCGTGAGCTCGCGCCATCGCGCGGAAGCGTTCGCGGCCTGTCGCTACATCATCGACGAAGTGAAGCACCGCGTTCCGATCTGGAAGAAGGAACATTACGTCGACGGCGATTCGGGCTGGGTGAACTGCGAGCGCTGCGCGCAACCGGGCGAGCACGCCTGCACGTGCGGACGCACACGCCGCGGCAGAGCTGCATGTCCGCACGCGACGCGCCCTGATTTCTCGCGGCAGATCGCGCTGCCCGAAGTCGGTGCCGCGGGACAGCAGCGCCTGCGCGAAGGCTCGGTGCTCGTCATCGGCGCCGGCGGCCTCGGCGTGCCGGTACTGCAGTACCTGGCCGCTGCCGGCGTGGGTCGCATCGGCATCGTCGACGGCGACGTCGTCGAAGCGAGCAACCTGCACCGCCAGCCGCTTTACGGCGTCGCGGACATCGGCAAGGCGAAGGCGACCGTGGCCGCCGCGCGGCTGCGCCAACTGAACCCCGAGGTGACGTTCGCGGTGCATGCCGAGCGCGCGAACACCGGCAACCTCGCCGACTGGCTCGCGCGCTACGACCTCGTCGTCGACTGCAGCGACAACTTCGCGACCAAGTTCACCGTGAACGATGCCGCGGTCATTCTCGGCAAGCCGGCGGTCTTCGCCAGCGTGTACCAGTACGAAGGCCAGCTGCAGGTCTACCTGCCGCGCGAGGACTGGCCCTGCCTGCGCTGCCTCTGGCCCGAGGCGCCGCGCGACGGACTGGTCGGCAACTGCGCGCAGGCCGGCGTGCTCGGCCCTGTCCCGGCAGCGCTCGGTGCGATGCAGGCGATGCAGGCACTGAAGATCCTGCTGGGCCTGCCGGTGGAAAGCGCGCCGGCCCTGCACGTGTTCGACCTGCTCGGCATGCACTGGCGCACGCTCAAGGCGGCGCGCAATCCGGCCTGCGACCACTCGCCACGCGACCTGCAGGCGGACGCGATCGACCCGGCCGTTCTCGAACTCGAGTACCCGGACCTGGCGGCCGCGCGCGCGTCGGGCCTGACGCTGGTCGACATCCGCGAGCCGTGGGAACGCGCCATGGACGACCCGGCCGGACAGATCGAATGGCACGTGCCGCTGAGCGCGTTCCTGCAGGGAGCGGCCGCGCTGCCGCCCGAGGGCCGCTACCTGATCGTGTGCGCGCACGGCGTGCGCAGCCTCGCGCTGGCCGAGCACCTGCGCTCGCTCGGTTACCCGGCTGTGTATTCGCTGGTGGGTGGACTCGCTGCCGTCGGCAGCTGAGCCTCAGGGCCGGACCTGGCCGCTGCCGCGCACGACGTACTTGTAGCTCGTCAGCTGCTCGACGCCGACCGGTCCACGCGCATGGAAGCGGTCGGTGGAGATGCCGATCTCCGCGCCCATGCCGAACTCGCCGCCGTCGGCGAATTGCGTCGACGCGTTGTGCAGCACGATCGCGCTGTCGACGCGCGCCAGGAACGTCTCGGCCGTCGCCGCGTCGTCGGTCACGATCGATTCCGTGTGATCCGAGCCATAGCGCGCGATGTGCTCGATCGCGCCCTCCACGCCGTCCACGAGCTTCACGGCGATGATCGCGTCGAGGTACTCGGTGTGCCAGTCGGCTTCGGTCGCCGGCACCACGCGCGAATCGACCGCGCAGGTCGCGGCGTCGCCGCGCACTTCGCAGCCGGCATCGAGCAGTTCGCGCACCAGCGGCGCCAGGTGCGTGCGTTCGGCCGCGGCATCGACCAGCAGGGTCTCGGCCGCACCGCAGACGCCGGTGCGCCGCAGCTTGGCGTTGAGCACGATCGCGCGCGCCATCTCGAGGTTGGCCGCACGATCGACATAGACGTGGCAGAGGCCTTCGAGGTGACCGATGACCGGCACCCGCGCCTCCTGCTGCACGCGCGCGATCAGGCTCTTGCCGCCGCGCGGCACGATCACGTCGATGTAGTCGGTCATGCCCGCGAGCATCTGGCCGACGGCGGCACGATCGATCGTCGGCACGAGCTGGATGCAGGCGTGCCGGCAGGCCCGCGGCACGCAGGCCCTCGACCAGGCACGCGTGGATCGCGACGCTGGAATGGTGGCTCTCGCTGCCGCCGCGCAGGATCGCCGCATTCGCCGACTTGAGGCACAGCGCGCCGGCGTCGCAGGTCACGTTCGGACGGCTTTCGTAGATGATGCCGATGACGCCGAGCGGCACGCGCACGCGCTGGAAGCGCAGGCCGTTCGGGCGCGTCCATTCGGCCAGCACCGTCCCGATCGGATCGGGCAGCGCCGCGATGTCCTCGACGCCGCGCGCCATGGCTTCGATTCGCGCGGCGTCGAGTTGCAGGCGGTCCAGTGCCGCGCGCCCGAGGCCGGCGCCGCGTCGCGGCGCTCATGTCGCGCTCGTTGGCCGCGAGGATCGTCGCGCCTGCTGCAGCCGCAGCGACGCCGCGATCGCATGCAGGGCCCGGTTGCGCTGCTCGCCGCTGCGCGAGCGACAGCACGCGCTGCGCCGCGACCGCGTCGCGGCCGAGCTGCTGCATCGTCTGGGCCAGGGCTTCGTCGGTGGTCACGTCAGCACGAGGTCGTCGCGGTGGATCAGTTCGTCGCGGCCACGATACCCGAGAATCGCCTCGAGCTCCTGGCTGCGGCGACCGCTCGCGCGACGGGCGTCCTCGCTGGAATAGGCGCTCAGGCCGCGCGCGATCTCGACGCCGTCCGCGTCGCGCACGATGACCGCGTCGCCACGGTCGAAGCGGCCTTCGACCTTCGTCACGCCCGCCGGCAGCAGGCTCTTGCCGCCGCGCAGGGCTTTCGCCGCGCCGGCATCGACGTGCAGCACGCCGGCGGGTTGCAGCAGGCCCGCGATCCACTGCTTGCGCACGGTCTTCGGCGACGCCTTCGCCACGAACCAGGTGCAGCGGCCGCCGGCTTCGATGCGCTGCAGCGGATGCTGCTCGCGACCGACGGTGATGCACATGTTGCAGCCCGCGGCGACCGCGATCTTGCCGGCGAGCACCTTGGTGGCCATGCCGCCGGAACCCACGTCGGACGCCGAACCGCCCGCCATCGCCTCGATCTCGGGGGTGATGCCGGTCACTTCGGGGATGAAGCGCGCCGTCGCATCGCGCGACGGATCGGCGGTGTAGAGGCCGTCGACGTCGGACAGCAGCACGAGGCAGTCGGCGCTCGCCATCTGGGCGACGCGCGCCGCGAGCCGGTCGTTGTCGCCGTAGCGGATCTCGGCGGTCGCCACGGTGTCGTTCTCGTTGATGACCGGGATCGCACCGAGCTTGAGCAGCGTATTGAGCGTGCTGCGCGCATTCAGGTAGCGGCGGCGCTCTTCGGTGTCGCCGAGCGTCAGCAGCATCTGCGCGACCGCGCAATCGTGCTGCTCGAGCACTTCCTTCCACGCGTGCGCGAGACGGATCTGGCCGACGGCCGCCGCGGCCTGGCTTTCCTCGAGCTTGAGCTTGCCGGGCGCGAGCCCGAGCTGGCGCCGGCCGAGCGCGATGGCGCCGGAGGAGACGATCACGACTTCCTGGCCGCGGGCCCGCATCGCCGCGACGTCCGCGGCCAGGGTCTCCAGCCACGCGCGATTGACGCGGCCCGTCGATTTCTCGACGAGCAGCGCCGATCCGATCTTCACGACGACCCGCTTGGCACGGGCGAGGCGAGCCCCGCCGCGTGCAGCCGCGGGTGCGCTCATGCGATCGCGAACTGATCGGCCGTGAGCGCCATCAGCCCGGTGGAACCGGCCCGTGCGGCGGCCGCATGCGAATCGACGCGCGGCAGGATGCGCGAGAAGTAGTGCCGTGCCGTCACCAGTTTCGCCATGTAGAAGTCGTCGTTCGGGTCTTCGGCGTGCTTCTTCGCGGCAACGCCCGCCGCCACGAGCCAGCACCAGGCGAGGCAGATGTAGCCGGAGACGTGCAGGTAGTCCGTCGCCGCAGCGCCGACTTCGTCCGGGTTGTTCTTCGCGGCCAGGCCGAGCTCGGCGGTGAGTCTACCCCACTGCTCGAGGCGCCGGCCGAGGTCGGCGGCGAGCGGCGCGATCTCGGGCATCCCGCCGAACTTCTTGATCGACTCGACGATGCGCGCCGAGATCATCTGCTGGCTCTTGCCGCCCGTGCCGAAGACCTTGCGGCCGAGCAGGTCGAGCGCCTGCACGCCGTTGGTGCCTTCGTAGATCGGCGTGATGCGCGCGTCACGCATCAGCTGCTCGACGCCCGTCTCGCGGATGAAGCCGTGGCCGCCGTGGATCTGCACGGCGAGGCTCGTCACTTCCATCGCGGCCTCGGTCAGGAAGCCCTTCACGATCGGCGTCAGGAAGGCGATCAGGTCGTTCGAAGCCCGGCGGGCTTCCAGGTCGGGATTCAGGTGCGCGCTGTCGATCTCGCGGCCCGTCAGGAAGCACAGCACGCGGCCGCCTTCGACGAACGCCTTCTGCGTCAGCAGCATGCGCCGCACGTCGGGGTGGACGATGATCGGGTCGGCCGCCTTGCCGGGCTCCTTCACGCCCGTCATCGCACGACCCTGCAGGCGATCGTTGGCATAGGCGATCGACGCCTGCCACGCGAGCTCCGACAGGCCATGGCCCTGCAGGCCGACGCCGAGGCGCGCGTGGTTCATCATCGTGAACATGCAGGCGAGGCCTTCGTTCGGCTTGCCGAGCAGCCAGCCGATCGAGTCGTTGAAGTGCATCACGCACGTCGGCGACGCGTGGATACCCATCTTGTGCTCGATCGAGCCGCACACGACGCCATTGCGTTCACCCGCATCGCCGTTCGCATCGGGCTTGAACTTCGGCACGACGAAGAGGCTGATGCCACGGGTGCCCGCAGGCGCGTCCGGCAGTCGCGCCAGCACCAGGTGCACGATGTTCTGCGTCAGGTCGTGCTCGCCGGCGCTGATGAAGATCTTGGTGCCGGTGATCGCGTAGGAGCCGTCCGCCTGCGGCTCGGCCTTCGTCTTGAGGATGCCGAGGTCGGTGCCGCTGTGCGCTTCCGTCAGGCACATCGTGCCGGACCACTCACCCTTGATCATCCGTCGGCAGGTAGGCCTGCTTGAGCGTCTCGCTGCCGTGGGCCGCGATCGTGAGCGCGGCGCTCTCGGTGAGGCCCGAGTACATGCGCCACGCCATGTTGCCCGACACGAGCATCTCGCCGAAGGCGAGCGAGAAACCGCTCGGCAGGCCCTGGCCGCCCCACTGCGGGATCGGCCGTCATGGTGATCCAGCCGTCCTCGCAGTAGCGGTCGTAGGCTTCCTTGAAGCCGGGCGGGGTCTTGACCTCGCCGTTCTCGAACACCAGGCCGTGCACGTCGCCGACGCGGTTGGTGGGGGCCAGCACGTCTTCGGCGAAGCGGGCGCCCTCCTCGAGGATGCCCTCGAGCAGCTCGCGGTTGAGGTCTTCGCGGCCGTAGGCGCGGTAGTTCTGCTCGAAGTCGAGCACGTCGTGGACGACAAAACGGATGTCACGGAGCGGAGCGCGGTACGTGTACACGATCGAGTCCTCTGGCAAACCCCGGGTTTGGGTCCGAGTGTACGTGAATTGCGGCAGTGCAGCATAGGTGTGTTCCGGTTGCCTGCCCGGTTCGGGCGACCGTATAGTTGTTCGCACCCGATGCCGTTGTCGTGACGGCGTTGTCGCTGAGGATTTCCCCGTGAGCCGTGATTACGAACCGCAGGCCGGCCAATGGTACGAAGACCTCGACAACGAGGAGTCGTTCCAGGTGCTTTCGGTCGACCCGGACGAGGAAATCATCCGCATCCAGTGGCCGGACCGCGAGATCCGGGAAATCGACCTCGACCAGTGGAACGAGATGGACCTCGAGCTTGCCGTCGCGCCGGAAGGCTGGGTCGACGACGTCGTCGAAGACGATGAAGAAGACGACGAAGAGGACGACTGGGAAGACGAAGAGGACGAGGACGACGACTGGGACGAGGATGACGACGAGGATGACGACCTCGACGAAGACGACGACGAATACCGCGATCGCGAGTGACGCCGCCTTCCGCGCCAGCGCCCGTCTCGCCTGAGGCCCTCCGCGGCCGCTACCCCCACGAACTCGAACGCACCTGGCAACCGGCCGGTGCGTCCGCCGTCACGATCCGCCCGCTGCGCCCCGACAGACCTCGACCTCGAGCGACGCTTCGTCGAAGCGCTGTCACCCCAGACGCTCTACCAGCGGCTCCAGTATTTCGCGACGAGCGCCAGCGAACGCGATCTCGCGCGCCTGCTCGACCTCGACTACTACGACCAGCTGGCCGTGGGGGGTGTCACACAGGATTCCACGGGCGAGGCCCTGGTCGGCGTGAGTCGCTATGCCCGGATTCCGGGCACCCGCCGGGCCGAATGCGCGATCGTCGTGGCCGACGGCTGGCAGGGGCGTGGCCTGGGCTCGGAACTGATGCGCACACTGATGATCGCAGCGCAGGCGCGCGACATCGATTTCCTCGAAGGATCCACCCTGGCCGAAAACGCGCGCATCGCGAACTGGGGGCGGCGATTCGGTTTCTCGGTCCATACCGAACCCAACTCGGGCGGGCTCGTCGTGGTCAAGATCGATCTCAGGGACCTCGCTCGATCAGGCGAGTGACCGCGCGCTCCCAGCGCTTGCCGGCGTCCTCGAGCTGCCGCAGCGCGGGACCCAGTTCGCGGCCCAGCTGGCGGTCACGGCGCTCGAGCCGCGTGCTGGCCCGTTGCCGCACTGGCAGCGGCAGGTCGCTGCGGTCGAGCCATTGGATCGCAGCAGCCACGTCCCGCTGGTCGCCGAGCAGCTGCTGCGCTTCCCGCAGCCGATGGCGCAGGGCCGTCGCATTCCGCGGCGACAGGTCCCCGACGAGTTCGAGCGTATAGCGGCAGTTCTTGAGCCGGATCCGCAGGGCATGCAGCGCTTGCGGATCGCGCGGTCGCCGCGCCAGCAGTTCGTCCGCACGCCGCCAGGTGCGACGGACCCTGCGCAGGACCGCGGATTCGGGCACACCTTTGAGCAGGCCGAGTTCGCGTGTCGTGCGACCCGCGCGGACAGACTGCACGTGCCGGGCAACCCGCTCTCCCGCCAGCCGGCGGCGCAGCTTCTGCACGGCAACTTGCCGGGCACGCACCAGCGCCTGGTCGAACGGCTCCTGCTGCAACTCGGGCAGCATGGCAATGACGTCGAGCTCGCGCACTTCGCTGCCGAGTTCGGCGACGCGACCCAGCCTGCGCCGATAGTCGACCGCCGCCTCCTCCTCGAGAAACGGCTTGAACGTCCTGAGCAGCGATCGCAGGCGCCGGCAGGCCACCCGGAACTGGTGGATGTCGATCTCGTCCGCGCCCGGCAGGCGCGACAGGTGGCGAGCCAGTGCCTGCTGGTCCCGCCGCAGGGACTGGCGCAGCCGCGCCGAGCCGTTAAGCCGAACGGACGCGCTTGAGCCCGGCACGGTCGAGCACCAGCGACAGCAGCGCGCCGACGGTCTTGTGCGATTCGAGGGCGTGCCGCAACGGCACGTCGAGGTTGAGGCGGTAGGAGTTCCGCCGGCCGGCGCGTTCGCGCACGATGACCCCGGCTTCCTCGAGGTCGCTCACGATCTTCTGGACGGCACGTTCCGTGATGCCGACACTGAGCGCGACGTCGCGCAGCCGCGCATCCGGGTCCTGGGCCAGGCAGACCAGGACGTGCGCGTGGTTGCTCAGGAACGTCCAGTGCCTGGCAGGGGTTTCGATCATCGACGCACCTCGTGGCGGGCGGGACGGAACCTCGGCGGACACGCGTTGTCTGAACCTCGGTTCCGGTTTTCAGCTTCCTGTTATTATGCGCCCACGCCGGGGCCTGCTGCCAAGCCCGGAAAGCGACAGGGATTGAAACCCGGAAGATCACCCCAAGCGAATGGGCGTCATGGGATCGCCCGCTGGAGACACGCCAAGATGAAACGGATTCTGCTGTTCCTCGCCACCAACCTCGCGATCATGCTGCTGCTGGGCATCGTGCTGCAACCTGCTCGGCATCAATCGATCCTCGACGCGCAGGGCTCGGACCTCGACCTCGGCAAGCTGCTGGTCTTGTCGGCCGTGGTCGGCTTCACGGGCTCGCTCTTCTCGCTCGCGATCTCCAAGTGGTCGGCCAAGCGCATGATGGGCGTGCGCGTGATCTCGCAGCCCGCCAACGCCACCGAAAGCTGGCTGGTCGGCACCGTGCAGCGCCAGGCGCAGGCCGCCGGCATCGGCATGCCGGAGGTCGGGGTGTTCGATTCGCCCGAGCCGAACGCGTTCGCCACGGGCGCGCGCCGCGATGCCGCGCTGGTCGCGGTGAGCACGGGCCTGCTGCAGAGCATGTCGCAGCAGGAAGCCGAGGCCGTGCTCGCGCACGAGGTGAGCCACGTCGCCAACGGCGACATGGTCACGCTGACGCTGATCCAGGGCGTGGTGAACACCTTCGTGTTCTTCCTCTCGCGCGTCGTCGGCCACTTCGTGGACCGCGTGATCTTCAAGACGGAAGAAGGCCACGGCCCGGCGTTCATCGTCACCTCGATCGTTGCGCAGCTCGTGCTCGGCCTGTTCGCGATGATGATCGTCATGTGGTTCTCGCGGCAGCGCGAGTTCCGCGCCGACGCGGGTGGCGCGACGCTCGCCGGTCGCCAGGCCATGATCGGCGCGCTCGAGCGCCTGCAGCAGCGTCATCCCGGCGCGCTGCCGGACAAGATGGCCGCGTTCGGCATCGCTGGCGGCCCGAAGCCGGGTGGCTTCAAGCGCCTGTTCATGTCGCACCCGCCGCTCGAAGAGCGCATCGCCGCGCTCCGTAACTCGGTCGGTTAACCCGGCCCGGGCTGCAACGAAGGCCGCGCTCCTCACGGGGCGCGGCTTTTTCCATTGAGGGCAACGCAGCATGAGCGGCACCACCACTCTCGTCTGGTTCCGGCGCGACCTGCGCCTGTCCGACAATCCGGCACTGGCCGCCGCCGTGGCGGACAGCGACCACGTCGTGGCGGTGTACGTGCATGCGCCCGACGAAGAAAGCCCCTGGTCGCCGGGCGCCGCGACTCGATGGTGGCTGCACCACAGCCTGGCGGCCCTCGATGCCGCACTGCGCCAGAAAGGCATCGCACTCACCCTGCGCCGAGGGCCCGCGTTGTCCGCGCTGACCGAACTGGCGCGTGAAGTGGGCGCCACGAAGGTCGTCTGGAATCGTCTTTACGACCCAGCCACCGTGGCGCGCGACACGGCGGTCAAGGCCGGGTTGCGCGACCTCGGCTTCGAGTGCGCGAGCCACAACGCGAACCTGCTGCACGAGCCGTGGGAGATCCGCACCGGACAGGGCGGACCGTACCGCGTCTTCACGCCGTTCTGGCGCGCGTGCCAGATGCGGCTCGATGCGCAACCGGCGCCGCTGCCGGCACCGCGGCGCCTGCGCGGGCCGTCGCAGCCGATCGCCAGCCTGGCGCTGCACGAGCTCGACCTGCTGCCGAAGATTCCCTGGGATGCAGCGTTTGCGAGCCACTGGACGCCCGGCGAAAGCGGCGCGCATCGACGACTCGAGGAATTCTGCGGCGAATGGCTCGGCCGCTACGACGAAGGCCGCAATCGCCCCGACCTGCCCGCCAGTTCACGGCTCTCGCCGCACCTGCACTTTGGCGAGATCAGTCCGCGCCAGTGCCTGGTCGCGGCGCGCAATGCCGTCGTCGACCAGCCGGAAGCGGCGAAGTCCGCCGACAGTTTCGTCCGCGAGATCGGCTGGCGCGAGTTCGCGTATCACCTGCTGCATCACTATCCGCACACGCCCGAACGCCCACTCGACGAACGCTTCGAGCGCTTTCCATGGGCGGAGAACCCCGCGCTGCTGCGCGCCTGGCAGCAAGGCCGCACCGGCTTCCCGATCGTCGACGCCGGCCTGCGTGAGCTGTGGACGACCGGCTTCATGCACAACCGCGTCCGCATGATCGTCGCCTCGCTGCTGACCAAGAACCTGCGGCAGCCGTGGCTCGCCGGCGCGCGCTGGTTCTGGGACACGCTGGTCGATGCAGACCTCGCCGCCAACACGCTCGGGTGGCAATGGACGGCGGGCTGCGGCGCCGATGCCGCCCCGTTCTTCCGTATCTTCAATCCGGTGCTGCAGGCCGAGCGCTACGACCCGGCACGCGTTTACATCCGACGTTGGCTGCCGGAACTGGCACGGTTGCCCGACAAGTGGATTCACCGCCCCTGGGAGGCGCCCGCAGAGGTCCTGGCGCAGGCCGGCGTGGCACTTGGGCAAACGTACCCGCGCCCGATCGTCGAACTCCCAGCCAGCCGGGATGCCGCCCTGGCCGCCTATGCCACCATCCGGGAGCCCACCGCGACCGCCCGCCGCCTGAATCCACGACCCCCGGGCGGTCGAAACGGTGGCCATGCCACGCCCGACGCCCTTCCTCCGCTCGATCACCCTGGTGCTCGCGGCCGCAGCGGCCATTGCTGGCGGGGCCCGCGCACGCGTCGAGCCTGCCGGACGCGGTGCTCAAAGGCGATTACGGGCTGCAACGCGTGGGGGCCGGCGAGCTCAGCTGGCTGGGACGCCCCATCTACCACGCCAGCCTGTGGACGCCTGCCGGCAACTTCACCGGCTACGAGCCCGGCGAGCCCGTCGCCCTGAGCCTGTCGTACCAGCGGGAATTTTCGCGCGACGAGTTGCTGCGCATCACCGTCGACGGCCTGGCGCCTGCTCGACTCCACGCCGCCCGAGCAGCGCGAGCGATGGCTCGCCGACGCTGCGCACGTTCTGGGCGGACGTCGGCCCGGGCGACAACGTCACCACCGTGGTCGTCCCGGGCAAGGCCACGCGCTTCTACGATCATCGCGGCTTCATGGGCGAGATCGACGACCCGGCGTTCGGTCCCGCGTTCCTGTCGATCTGGCTCGATTCGCGCAGCGTGGTCGGCGACCTGCGGGTGCAACTGCTCGGCCTCGAACGCAGCGCCGCCCGCCGGTGAGTGACTACCGCGTGAATGACTCCCAGGGCGGCGGCCGCCTGCACAAGCTGCGGCAGTGGTTCGATGCGGGCGAGCCCGATCCGGACGCGCCGCGCGCAACGGACGGGGCGGACGGCGTCGACTGGGGCCGCATCGTGCCCTTCGCGCTCATGCACCTCGCGTGCCTGTTCGCGTTCTACGTCGGCGTGAGCGCGACGGCCATCGCGGTCTGCGTGGCTCTCTACCTGGTGCGCATGTTCGCGATCACCGGCTTCTACCACCGCTACTTCTCGCACCGGTCGTTCAAGACCTCGCGTGCGGCACAGTTCGCTTTCGCATTGCTCGGCGCGTCCGCGGCGCAGCGTGGCCCGATCTGGTGGGCCGCGCATCACCGTCATCACCACGCGTTCTCGGACAAGCCGCAGGACACGCATTCACCCGTGCAGGACGGCTTCATCTGGGCGCACATGGGCTGGTTCCTGTCGAAGCGCCACTTCCACCCGGACCTGCGGCGCGTGCGCGACCTGCTGCAGTACCCGGAACTGCGCTGGCTCGATCGCTTCGACATCCTGGTGCCGTTCGCGCTGGCGCTTGCCCTGCTGTTGACCGGCATGGCGCTGGAGCGCTTCGCGCCGTCGCTCGGCACGACGGGCGGACAACTGCTGGTGTGGGGCTTCTTCGTCTCGACCGTGCTCTGCTACCACGGCACCTACACGATCAACTCGCTCTGCCATGGCTGGGGCTCGCGTCGCTACCCCACGAAAGACGACAGTCGCAACAATGCGTTGCTCGCGCTGATTACGCTCGGCGAAGGCTGGCACAATAATCACCACCACTATCCGAGTGCCGTGCGCCAGGGCTTCTACTGGTGGGAGTTCGACATCACCTACTACCTGTTGCGAGGCCTCGCGGCGATCGGCGTGATCTGGGACCTGAACGCCGTGCCCGCCCGCATCCGCGACGTGCGCGAAGCGAGGCCCGCATGAGAATCGCAGTCGTCGGGGCCGGTGTCGCCGGACTGTATGCGACGTGGCGGCTCTCTGCCACGCACGAGGTGACGCTGTTCGAGGCCGCGGACTACGCGGGCGGACACACCAACACCGTCGACGTCGATTGCGGCGGTCGCCACTGGTCGATCGACACCGGCTTCATCGTCTTCAACGACTGGACCTACCCGAACTTCATCGCGATGCTGGGCGAACTGGGCGTCGCGTGGCAGCCCTCGGACATGAGCTTCAGCCTGCGCTGCGAACGCACGGGCCTCGAATACAACGGCACGTCGATCAACTCGCTGTTCGCCCAGCGCCGGAACTTCGTGCGACCCTCGTTCCTGCGCATGATCGCGGACATCCTGCGCTTCAACGCCCGCGCCAAGGCATGGCTCGACGCACCGGACTCGCAGGACGTCACGCTCGGCGAATTCATCGCGGCGGGCGGTTACTCGCGGCAGTTCGTCGAGCACTACATCGTGCCGATGGGTCGCGCGATCTGGTCTGCCGAAGCGTCCGCCATGCTTGGCTTCCCGGCGCGCTTCTTCATCGGCTTCTTCGATCGCCACGGCTTCCTCAACGTCGACGACCGGCCCGTCTGGCAGACCGTGACGGGCGGCTCGCGCGAGTACGTGCGTGCGCTGCTCGCGGCTGCCAAGGCCCGCGTGCGTCTCTCGACACCGATCGCCTCCATCCGCCGGATGCCAAACCAGGTGCTGCTGCGCACCCGCGCCGGCGACGTCGAAGCGTTCGACCAGGTGTTCCTTGCGTGCCACTCCGACCAGGCCCTGGCGCTGCTCGAAGCGCCGACGCCCGCGGAGCAGGACGTACTGGGCGCGATGCCTTATGCCGCCAACGAGGCGATCCTGCACACCGACGCCAGCCTGCTGCCGCGGCGCAAGCTGGCGCAGGCCGCATGGAACTACCACCTGCTGCGCGACCCGCAGGAGCCCGTTGCGCTCACCTACGACATGAACGTGCTGCAGGGCCTGCGCAATGCCCCGGTGCGATTCCTCGTCACGCTCAATCACCGCGACGCGATCGATCCCAGCCGCATCCTGCGGTCCTTCCAGTACACGCACCCGGTCTACACGCCGGCCGGCGTTGCCGCGCAGGCACGGCACCGTGAGCTGAATGGCGTGCAACGCACGTATTTCTGCGGCGCGTACTGGCGGTCGGGATTCCACGAGGATGGCGTCGTCAGCGCGCAGGCCGCGCTGGCGCACTTTGGCGAGGACCTGGAACGTGCACAGCTGCCTCTACCACGGGTCGGTTAGGCACCGCCGGCTCGAGCCGGCCGGACACGCGTTCCGTTACCGGCTCGCGTTGCTGTACCTCGACCTCGCAGAGACGGCAACGGTTTTCCGCGGGCGCTGGTTCTGGTCAGCGGGCAAGCGCTGGGGGCTCGCCCACTGGCACCGTTCGGATCACTACGGCGATCCGGATCGCGACCTTGGCGAATGCATTCGTGAACTGGTGCGGGACCGCGCCGGCATCGAAGCCGACGGGCCGGTGCGGTTGCTGACGCATCCGCGACACTTCGGTTACGGCTTCAACCCCGTGAATTTCTATTACTGCTTCGATGCCGCCGATCGGCACCTGGTCGCGATCGTGGCAGAGATCAACAACACCCCCTGGGGCGAGCGCCACTGCTACGTGCTGCCGCAGTCGGCCAACCGGGGCACGCCGGACCGGCTGCAGTTCGAGTTCGACAAGGATTTCCACGTGTCGCCCTTCATGCCCATGGACATGCAGTACGACTGGCGCTTCACGCGCCCGGATGACGCGCTCGCCGTGCACATGGAAAACTGGCGCGACGGCCGCAAGCTGTTCGACGCGACGCTCACGTTGCGCAGGCAGCCGATCACGGGCACTGCACTCGCCGCGTCGCTGGCGCGGCATCCGCTGGTCACGTTCAAGGTGACGGCGGCGATCTACTGGCACGCGCTGCGGCTCTGGCTCAAGCGCACGCCGCTGTTCACGCACCCCGACAAGACCGGCGCCGGACACGCCCGGCGCGCCGGCCGCATCGATTCCATCGAGACCACGCCATGAGCAAGACCAGCGAAGCGACCGCGTCCATCATCCCTGCCGTCGATGCCTTGCCGGTACCCGAGTCCACCAGTGCCGAGGGTACGTGGCTGCAACGGCTCGGCAAGCGCCTGTTCCTGCGCTCGCTGGCGAGATTCCATCATGGCGAACTGACGGTTGTCGTGCCTGCGACGGGTGAGCGCCACGTGTTCGGCCGGCGCACGCCCGAGTGCGATCTCCACGCCACGCTCGAGGTGCTGCATCCGCAGACGTTCGCGGACGCGGCGTTCGGCGGCACCGTCGGCGGTGGCGAGGCCTACATCCGCGGACTCTGGCGCACGGACGACCTGACTGCCCTGGTGCGGATGTTCGTGGCCAACCGCGAGGCGATGGAATCGTTCGAGGGCGCGGCCGCCTACGTCAGCGATCCGGTGCGGCGCGTGCTGCACTGGTTCAACCGCAACAGCGTCGACGGCAGCCGCCGCAACATCGCCGCCCATTACGATCTCGGCAACGACCTGTTCGCGCTGTTCCTCGACGAGACGATGATGTATTCGTGCGCCGTGTTCGAACGCGAGGACGCGAGCCTGCACGAGGCCCAGCTCGCCAAGCTCGACCGCATCTGTCGCCGGCTCCGGTTGTCGCCCAGCGACCACCTGGTCGAGATCGGCACCGGCTGGGGCGGCCTGGCGCTGCACGCGGCGCAGAACTACGGCTGCAGGGTCACGACCACGACCATCTCGCGCGAGCAGCACGACTGGGCGAAGCAGAAGTTCGCAGCGGCCGGCCTGCTGCAGAGCGGCCAGGTGACGCTGCTGCTCGAGGACTACCGCAACCTCACCGGCACCTACGACAAGCTCGTGTCGGTCGAGATGATCGAGGCCGTCGGCGCGCAGTACCTCGATACGTACACGGCCAAGTGCTCCTCGCTGCTGAAGCCCGACGGCGCCATGCTGCTGCAGGCGATCACGATCCAGGACCAGGTGTACGAGCAGGCGCTGAAGTCCGTCGACTTCATCCAGCGCTTCATCTTCCCGGGCAGCTTCATTCCTTCGGTCACGGCGATCGCGGACTCGCTGCGGCGCGCCACGGACATGAAGGTGTACCACCTCGAAGACATCGGGCCGCACTACGCGACGACGCTTGCGGAGGTGGCGCGAGAATTTCTTCGCGCGCCTCGCGGAGGTGCGCCAGCTCGGCTATCCGGACAGCTTCATCCGCATGTGGGAGTTTTACCTCTGCTACTGCGAGGGCGGGTTCCTCGAGCGGCAGATCGGCGACGTGCAGATGCTGCTGACGAAGCCGCGCTGTCGCCTGCCTGCGCCGGTCTGAGTCGCCGTAGCGTCCTGGGAGCCGCTGACCCACGAGCCTGTCCCTCGCTTGGAAAGGCAGACACGCGCTCGGGACAGGCTCGTGGGTCAGCGGCTCCCTGAAAGTTGCGGCACCACCCGCACCGGCGGGTCGCGGGTTTCACCTACTGGCCGGCGGCGCGGCGCTACCGCGACAATCCGGAACCAGTCCAATCGTTGCCGGAGTCCGTCATGACCCAAGCCGCCATCCTCGAAGGCCTCAGCAAATCCAAGCTGGCCAGCGAGATGACCGAAGACCAGCGCAAGACCCTTGCCGCGGTCATGACCTTGCGCGATTTCGCCGCGGGCGAACTGCTGGTCCGTGAAGGCGACAGCGACGACCACCTTTACGTCGTGGCGGCCGGTGGCGTGGCCGTGGTCAAGGCGGCCGGCACCGACAACGAAGTCACGCTCAACGTGCTCAAGCCCGGCGACGTGGTCGGCGAACTGTCGTTCCTCGACGGCGCGACGCGTTACGCCTCGCTGGTGGCGCTGGACGGCACGCGCGTGCTCGGCCTGAGCCGCGGCGACCTCGAAGGCCTGCTCGACAGCCACCCCCACGTGGTCTACCGCGTCATGCGCGCGATCGTTCGCGTCGTGCACGAGTTGCAGCGCCGGCTCTCGATGCAGACCGCTGAACTGACGAACTACCTCTACAAGACCCACGGCCGGTACTGAACCGTCCGTCAGGCGCCGATCACACGAGCGGCCGGCTCCGCACCAAATTGGGTCGTCGACGGTCGATCCACCCCTTCCCCTGCACCGCTTGGGCGCAGGAAGGGCCGGATCGTGAGCGTTTCGGGCTTGGCACGATTCTCGCTAGAGCGAATCGGACCTCCTGCCGACGCTCCATGGAACCTGCCGCCACTCCTGCCGTGCCTTATGACGAGATGTACACCGCCGACGGGCAGGTGCGCGCGCCCTATGCGCGTCTATTCCGACTGGCTGATCCGCGAACCCGAGGACGCGCTGCGCCAGAAGCGCGCTGAGGCCGACAGCCTCTTTCACCGCGTGGGCATCACGTTCGCCGTGTACGGCGAGCAGGACGGCAACGAGCGGCTGATTCCGTTCGACATCGTGCCGCGCATCCTCTCGGCCGACGAGTGGCGCAAGCTCGCGGCCGGCCTGCGCCAGCGCGTGCAGGCGCTCAACGCGTTCATTGCGGACATCTACCACGGCCAGGACATCCTGCGCGCCGGCGTCCTGAGCCCCGAGCAGATCTTCTGCAACGACCAGTACCGCCCCGAGATGCAGGGGCTCGACGTTCCCGGCGGCATCTACGCCCACATCGCCGGCATCGACGTCGTGCGCGCGGGCCAGGGCGAGTTCTACGTCCTCGAAGACAACCTGCGCGTGCCCTCGGGCGTGTCGTACATGCTCGAAGACCGCAAGATGATGATGCGGCTGTTTCCCGAACTGTTCGCGCTCAATCGCGTCGCGCCCGTCGAGCACTATCCGGACCGGTTGCTCGAGAACCTGGCGAGCGTCGCGCCCGCGGGTGTCGCCGCGCCGGTGGTCGTCGTGCTGACCCCGGGTGCGCACAACAGCGCCTACTTCGAACACGCGTTCCTCGCGCAGCAGATGGGCGTCGAACTCGTCGAAGGCCAGGACCTGTTCGTGCGCGGCGGCTTCGTCTACATGCGGACCACGCAGGGCCCGCAGCGCGTCGACGTCATCTACCGCCGCATCGACGACGACTTCCTCGACCCGCTCGTCTTCCGCTCGGACTCGGCACTGGGCGTGCCCGGCCTGATGTCCGCGTATCGGGCCGGCCGCGTGACCATCGCCAACGCGATCGGCACCGGCATCGCCGACGACAAGTCGATCTACCCCTACGTGCCGGACATGGTGCGGTTCTACCTCGGCGAGGAGCCGCTGCTGTCGAACGTGCCGACGCGCATCCTGCGCAAGCCGGACGACCTCGCCTACACGCTCGCGCACCTCGACGAACTGGTGGTGAAGGAAGTGCACGGCGCCGGCGGCTACGGGATGCTGGTCGGGCCGACCGCTTCGCAGGCGGAACGCGAGGACTTCCGCCTGCGCATTCTCGCGGCGCCCGAGAAATACATCGCGCAGCCGACGCTGGCGCTGTCGACCTGCCCGACGTTCGTCGAACAAGGCGTGGCTCCGCGCCACATCGACCTGCGGCCGTTCGTGCTGTCGGGCAAGGAGATCACGATCGTTCCCGGCGGACTGACGCGCGTCGCGTTGCGAGCCGGCTCGCTGGTCGTGAACTCGTCGCAGGGCGGCGGCACGAAAGACACCTGGGTGCTGGAGGACTGACCGCGTGCTGAGCCGCACCGCCGATCACGTCTACTGGCTCGGGCGCTACGCCGAGCGCGCGGAGAATCTCGCGCGCACGCTCGACGTGCAGTACCGCCTGTCGCTGCTGCCGCGCAAGAGCACCAGCGAAGGCGTCGGCTGGGGCCTGACGCTTTCGACGCTGAGCTTCGCCGACGAGTACGCCGCACGCTTCGGCGACGACTACGAGACGCATCGCGTCATCGACTTCCTGGCGTTCGACCGCGAGAATCCGTCGAGCATCCTGAACTGCCTGCGCGCGGCGCGCGAGAACGCCCGGGCCGTGCGCGGCTCGATCTCGAGCGAGATGTGGGAGACCTTCAACGCCACCTGGCTCGAGGCCCGCAGCAACGCGCCGAACCGGTTTTCGGCCCGCAACGTGGCCGAGTTCATCGAGTGGGTGAAATACCGCGCGCACCTCGCCCGCGGCGTCGTGCTCGGCTCGATGCTGCGCGACGAGGGCTACCACTTCATGCAGATGGGCACGTTCCTCGAACGCGCCGACGGCGTCGCGCGCCTGCTGCGCATCCGGCTCGCCTGCGAAGCCACCGACAACGACGGCGAACCGGTGACGCACGACTACCTGCCGTGGACCGTGCTGCTGCGGGCGCTGTCGGCCTACGAGATCTTCCGCCGCGTCTCGCGCGACCGCGTCACGCCGATGCACGTGGTCGAGTTCGCTGCATTCCGGCCCGACGTGCCGCGATCGCTGCTCCGCTCCGCCGAACTCGTGTTCGACAACCTGGCCGCCGTCGCCAACACGCAGTCGGGCGAAACGCAGCGTCGCGCCGGCGTGCTGCATTCGATGCTGCGCTTCGGGACGCTCGACACTGCTCGGTGCCGGCGGCGCGGAAACCTTCCTGCAGGACGTGAGCGCGCGCGTGTGGGACCTGAACGAGCGCATCGGCCGCGATTTCCTCGGCCACGTCGTTCCCACCTGACGGCCGCAACCCAGGGCACACCATGCAGCTGCACATCCGTCACGAGACCTGTTACGTCTACGAAGAGACCGTGAGCTACAGCATCCAGTCGCTGAAGCTCACGCCGCGGGCCGAGCGCGGGCAGCGCGTGCTGTCCTGGCGCATCACGTTGCCGGGCGAACGGCTCGAGCAGATCGACCCGTACGGCAACGTCACGCACGTCGTGACGATGGAAGCGCCGCACAAGGAGATGCGGATCGTCGTCGAAGGCATCGCCGACATCGCGCCCGACGACGCGGGCAACCGCACGATGCCGCCGATGGACGGTGAACTGTCGCATCTCGCGTTCCTCGCGCCGACGGCGCTGACGCGGGCCAACAGCAGCCTGCGCGAGATCGCCGAACGTCACCTGGGGCGTCATCCGCCCTCACGGGCGACGCTGCTCGACCTCGTGGCGGGCGTGCGCAAGGCGGTCGAGTACCAGCCCGGCGTCACCGACGTCAGCCATTCCGCGGCCGAAGTGCTGGACCTCGGCTCCGGCGTCTGCCAGGACCAGGCCCACGTGTACGTCGCCTGTTGCCGGGCTGCGGGCATTCCCGCCCGCTACGTCAGTGGCTACGTCTACACCGGGGAAACCGGCGAGGTCGCGAGCCACGCCTGGGTGGACGCCTGGATCGGCGGTGACGACGGCTGGCTGAGCCTCGACGTCACGCACGGCGAAGCGGCAGGCGCCGCGCATTGCCGGCTCGCCGTCGGGCGCGACTACCTCGACGCCGCACCGGTGCGCGGCGTGCGCCGCGGCGGTGGGCGCGAACAATTGAGCGTCGCGGTCAAACTGGCCGCCTTTGGCGGAGCCACCCCTCCACTGGCCAGCTCCCATCAGCAACAGTGAGCACCTGCCGCCGGGTTCGCGCTTTGCAGCGGCATCGCTGCGGGCCTACCATTCGTACCCTCACCGCACCACCGGATCCCACATGACGTATTGCGTAGCGATGCTGCTGGATGCGGGCCTCGTGTTCCTGTCGGACTCGCGCACCAACGCCGGCGTCGACCAGATCAACACGTTCCGCAAGACCACGGTGTTCGAGCGCGCGGGCGACCGCGTGATCGTGCTGATGTCCGCCGGCAACCTCGCCATCACGCAGGGCGCGCTCAACCTGCTGGCCGAACGCATGAGTTCGCAGAGCGACGCCAACCTGCTCAACTGCCCGAACCTGTTCGAGGCGGCGCGGTGCGTCGGCAGCGCCATGCGCGAAATGCACCAGCGCGACGCCGAGGCGCTGCGGCTGCAGGGCATCGAGTTCAACGCCTCCTTCATCCTGGGCGGCCAGATCAAGGGCGAGACCCCGCGTCTCTTCCACATCTACGCCGCGGGCAATTTCGTCGAAGCCACGCCCGACACGTCGTACTTCCAGATCGGCGAGTCGAAGTACGGCAAGCCGATCATCGACCGCGTGATCCGCCGCAGCATGCCGCTGAGCGAAGCGGCGAAGTGCGCGCTGATCTCGATGGATTCGACGATCCGCTCGAATCTCTCGGTCGGCCTGCCGCTCGACCTGGTGATCGTCCGGCGCGACGAATGCCGCGTCAGCAGCCACGTCGACATCGATTCGACCAACGAATATTTCCAGCGCATCCGCGAGCGCTGGGGCGAGGCGCTGCGCGAAATCTTCAGCGAATTGCCGAATCCGGACTGGCTGATGACGTCGCCCCCGGAACCCGGCCGGCTGGCGCCGCCGCCGTCGCGGCTGCAGCCGCGCGCCAAGTGACACATTCCCGCTACCGGCATCGGTAAAAGACCGGAGCGAGACCGCCGGCCGTCCCGTTAGAATTCGCGCTCCTCCGCAACCACAGGTTTGCACTGAATGTCCGCGATCCGACTGGCCTGGCTGCTGGTGCTGTTCTGCATTTCCGGTCTCGCCGGCGCCGCGACAGGCGATCCGAAGTCCGACGACTTCTGGTACGGCACCGCCCAGGACGGCACGCCCACCGTCCGGCTGTACTACTTCTACTCGCCGACCTGCCCGCACTGCCAGGCCGCGAAGCCGTTCATCGCCGAACTCGAGACGAAGTACCCGTGGCTCGAAGGTCGAGCGCTACGTGGTCAAGGACAATCGCGCCAACGCGCGTTTCTACTTCGACACGGCACAGTCACTCGGGGTCGAGGCGCTCTCGGTGCCCGGACTCGTGTTCTGCCGCCAGGTGATGATCGGCTACGACTCCGCAGCGACCACCGGCAAGCAACTCGAGGACGCCCTCACCGCCTGCCATGAACGGCGGCTCGCGAATCCGGGAGCGCCCGATCCGGTGGCCGGCGGCGTTGCAGGCGCAGCCGGCGGCACGACGCAGGTCTCGGCCGCCGAAGAAAAGGCCGGCACGACCATCAACGTGCCGTTCGTCGGCCAGGTGGATGCGAAGGCACTTCTCGCTGCCCATCCTGACGCTCGTGCTCGCGGGCATGGACGCGTTCAACCCCTGCGCGTTCTTCGTGCTGCTGTTCCTGCTGAGCCTGCTCGTGCATGCGAAGAGCCGCACGCGCATGGCGATCGTCGGCGGCACCTTCGTGCTGTTCTCGGGCCTCGTCTACTTCGTCTTCATGGCCGCGTGGCTCAACGTCTTCCTGATCGCGGGCGAACTGCGCGTGATCACGTTCGTGGCCGGGCTGCTCGCGCTCACGGTCGCGGCGCTCAACATCAAGGACTACTTCTGGTTCAAGGCGGGCCCGAGCCTGTCGATCCCGGACGCCGCCAAGCCCGGCCTGTTCAAGCGCATGCGCGAGGTGGTCGCCTCGGGCAGCATGGGCCCGATGCTGGTCAGCACCGTGCTGCTCGCCATCGTCGCCAATTCGTACGAACTGCTCTGCACCGCGGGCTTCCCGATGGTGTACACGCGGGCGCTGACGCTCGCGGACCTCGAGTCGTGGCAGTACTATGCGTGGCTCGCGGCCTACAACGTGATCTACGTGCTGCCGCTGCTCGCGATCGTGACGGTGTTCACCAGGACCATGGGCGCACGCAAGTTGAGCGAATCGGAAGGCCGCCTGCTCAAGCTGATCTCCGGCTTCATGATGCTGGGGTTCGGCCTCATGCTGCTGGTGGCGCCCAACCTGCTCACCAACGCGCTCGCCTCGATCCTCGTGCTGGCTGCCGCCGTCGGCGCCTCCCTGGTCGTGGCCCGGGTGGCCGCGCCGCGCCCGGCCTGAGCGTCGCGGGTCCGGATGCAGGCAGCCGCACCCGATTCGCACGCTGACGCGCTCCAGCGCATCCGGGACCTGCTGGGCCCGGCGGGCTGCATCGACGCGCCCGAACTGACGGCGCGCTTCCTGACGGATTTCCGCGGCCTGTACCACGGCGCGACGCCCTTCGTGGCGTGCCCAGCGACGACCGCCGAGGTCGCGCAGGTGCTCGCGCTCTGCAACGAGGCGCGCATCGCCGTCGTGCCGCAGGGCGGCAACACCAGTTACTGCGGCGGCGCCACGCCGAGCGCGCGCGGCGACCAGCTCGTGCTGTCGCTGCACCGGCTGAACCGCATCCGCGCAGTCGACGCCGCCAACTTCTCGCTGGTCGCGGAAGCGGGTTGCGTGCTGCTGGACGTGCAGGCGGCAGCGCAAGCCGTCGACCGGCTGTTTCCGCTGTCGCTCGGCTCGGAAGGCAGTTGCCAGATCGGCGGCAATCTTTCGACCAACGCCGGCGGACTCGCGGCCGTGCGCTACGGCGTGACGCGCGACCTGGTGCTGGGCCTCGAGGTCGTGCTGGCCGACGGGCGCGTGATCGACGGCCTGTCGAGCCTGCGCAAGGACAACACCGGGTACGACCTGCGCGACCTGTTCATCGGCGCGGAAGGCACGCTCGGGATCATCACCGCCGCAAGCCTGAAGCTGTTCCCGCAGCCACGCACGATCGAGACGGCGTTCGTCGCGGTGCCCGGCATGCAGGCGGCGGTCGACCTGCTCGCGCGCCTGCGCGAAGCCACGGGCGACTGCGTCACGACGTTCGAATACCTGCCGCGCATCGCGGTCGAGTTCACGGTGCGCCACATCCCGGGCGTGTCCGACCCGCTGGGCACACCGCATCCTGCCTACGTGCTCTGCGAAGTCTCGACGGCCCGTCACGATCCGCACCTGCGCAGCCTGCTCGAAGACGCGCTCGGTGCCGCCATGAATCGCGGCGACGTGCTCGAAGCCACGTTCGCCGAGTCGATCGCCCAGCGCGAGGCGCTCTGGCGCCTGCGCGAGTCGGTGCCGGAGGCGCAGCGTCACGAGGGTGCCAGCATCAAGCACGACGTCGTCGGTGCCCGTCGCCGCGCTGCCCGCCTTCCTGCACCAGGCGAGCGCGGCAGTCGCGCAAGTGGCGCCCGCCGCGCGTCTCGTGGCCTACGGCCACGTCGGCGACGGCAACCTGCACTTCAATCTGAGCGAGCCCGCGGGCGGCGGCGACCGCGCTGGGTTCCTGGCGCTGCAGGAGGCCCTCGGTCACGCCGTGCATGCCTGCGTGCAGGAGTTCCGGGGCTCGATCAGCGCCGAGCACGGCATCGGCCAGCTCAAGCGCGAGTTGCTCGCGCGCCACAAGGACCCGGTCGCGCTCGCGGCCATGCGGTCGATCAAGCAGGCCCTCGATCCGCGCGGAATCCTGAATCCGGGCAAGGTCCTGCCGGACTAGCGGGCTAGCGCCGCGCCGCGGGTCCGGTTGCGCTTGTGACCGACCGGCATTCGTGGCTACAGTGCCCGAAAATCAAAGGTGCGCGCGTGGGGAACATCCTGAAGTCCAAGCTCTTCTGGGCCGCAGCCGTCGTGCTGCTGCTGACGGGCCTCTATGCCCTCCTCGGCTTCTACGCTGCGCCGCGCATCGTGCGCAGCCAGGCCATCGACTTCGTCCGCGAGAAGTACGGGCGCGAGCTGGCGCTCGGCGAGATCCGGATCGACCCGTTCAAGCTGCAGGCCGAAATCAAGGACCTGTCGCTGCCCGACACGGATGGCAAGCCGATGCTTGCGTTCCGTCGCCTCTTCGTCGACTTCGAGCTGTCGTCGCTGTGGCAGCGCGCGTTCGTGTTCAAGGACGTGCAGCTCGACGCACCGCTGGCGCGCGCCGTGATCCGGCCCGACGGTTCGGTCAACCTGGCGGATCTCGCGCTGCCGGACGAAGAGGACAAGGACGAGCCGCTCCCGGCCGTCTGGATCCAGCGGTTCGCGCTGGGTGACGGCACCGTGCAGTTCGCCGACCTGGCCCGGCGCGTGCCGCTCGAGCGACAGTTCACGCCGGTCAACTTCAAGCTCGAAAACTTCAAGACCACGCCGGAAGGCGGCGCGTTCGGGCTCACGGCAAAGACACAGAACGCCGAGTTGATGGAATGGCGCGGCACGTTCGCGCTCGCACCCGCAGGTGTCGTCCGCGGGCGAACTCGCGATCACCAACCTGAACGTGCCCGGCGCGCTCGAGGTGGCCGGCGTCGAACTGCCCTTCGTCATTCCGCAGGGCGAGATGAACCTGCGCGGTTCGTACAGCGTTGCACTCGGCGAGGCCATGCAGCTCGACGTGCACCTGCCGCAGATGCAGATCAACGGCCTGACGCTGCGCGCGCAGGGCCTGGCGCAGGACTACGTCGCGGTGCCGACGGTCGTCATCAGCGACACGAAGATCGCGATGCCGGCCAATACGGTGTCGCTGGGCACGATCGCCGCCGAAGGCGTCAAGGCCGACGTCTGGACGATGCCGGACGGCACGCTGAACATCGACCAGCTGTTCGCCGAACAGCCCGTTGCCGCTTCCTCGGCGCCTGCGGCAGCCGCACCGCTGCGACTGCACCCGCCGAGCCCGGCAAGCCCGCACGCGACAGCAGCCGCACCGGAAGCACCCTGGACAGTGACGGTCGCGAACGTCGCGCTGCGCGATGCCGCGGTGAGTTACGAGGACCGTGCCGTCAAGCCGGTGGCGCGTTTCGAACTGTCGCCCCTCGACGTGACGGCGACCGATGCAAGCCTCGACCTGTCGCGGCCGCTGCCGGTGAAGTTCGATGCGACGATCAATGGCGCCGCGAAGCTGTCAGGGACTGGCCACGTGGTGCCGGAGCCCTTCGCGGCGGACGTCGACATCGACCTCGCCGGCTTCCCCATCGAGTCGCTGCAGCCTTACGCCAACGGCACGACCGACCTGACGATCCAGCAAGGCACGGTGGCGGCGAACGGCAAGTTCACGCTCGCGCCGGCCGGCACCGGCAAGCCGGAACTCCAGTTCGCGGGCAACGCGGCCATCGCGAACTTCAAGTCGATCGACAACGCGCTCGAGCAGGACTTCGTCAATTTCGAGCGGATCGAGCTCTCGAAGCTGCAGCTACGCGATGGCGCCCGACTCGCTCAGCATCGACCGCGTGCGCGTCGTCAAGCCGTTCGCCCGGGTGATCGTGAGCTCCGACGCGGTACTCAACGTGTCCGCGGTGTTCGATCCGCAGGGCACCGCCGCTGCGGTGGCAAAGGCGAAGGCCGACAAGGCCGCACAGCAGGCCACGCCCGCAAGGAAGAAGTCGCGCGCCGAGATCCGGGCGGAGAAGCAGGCCGAGGAAGCGGCAGCGAAGGCGCGCAAGCTCGCGGCCGCCGCGCCGCCGCCGGAGCTCAAGGAAACCGGCATGCCGATCCGCATCCGCGAGGTGATGGTCGCGGGCGGCACGATGGACTTCGCGGATTTCAGCGTGCAGCCGAATTTCGCGGCAGCGATCGAATCGCTCGACGGCGTGATCACCGGCATGTCGAGCGACCCGAACTCGCGCGCGACGGTCAAGCTCGACGGCAACGTCGGCGAGTATTCGCCCGTGCTGATCTCCGGCACGACACAGCCGTTCGCCTTCGACCGCTACACCGACATCACGATGAAGTTCGAGAACATCTCGCTGCCGGTGTTCAACCCGTACTCGGGCAAGTTCGCCGGTTACAACATCGCGAAGGGCAAGCTGTTCACCGACCTGCATTACCAGGTCGACAACCGCAAGCTCGAGGCGCAGCACAAGATCCGCATCGACCAGCTCGAGTGGGGCGAAGCCACCGCGAGCAAGGAAGAAGCGACGCTGCCCGTGAAGTTCGCGACGTCGTTGCTCAAGGACGCCGACGGCGTCATCACGCTGGACATCCCGGTCAGCGGCACGCTCGACGACCCGACGCTGCGCATCGGCCCGATCGTCTGGCAGGTCATCAAGAACATCCTGGCAAAGGCGGTGACGGCGCCGTTCAAGGCGCTCGGCGCGCTCTTCGCGGGCGCCGAGGAGGCGCAGTTCATCGATTTCGCGCCGGGCTCGGCCGTGCTCGACCCTGCCGCTGCCGAACGCCTGGGCGCGCTGGGCAAGAGCCTCGCACCGAAGCCGGACTTGCGGCTCGAGGTGCCGATCGGCGCCGACGCCGCGCTCGACGGCGCGGCCCTGGCTGAAGCGCGTTACCAGCGCGAACTGCAGGCGGCGTCGCGCAAGGCGCTGCTCGGCAAGAAGCGCGCCGATGAAACGACGCCGGTGCCGGCGTTCGCGACGTTGCCACCCGACCAGCAAGACAAGGTGCTGACGACGCTGTACACGCAGCTGTCGGGCGCCGAACCCGTCGTGCCCGAGCCTGAGAAACCGGCGGACGGCGTCTCGCGCAAGGACGCCAAGGCGCAGGCCGAGCAGGCGCGCCTCGCGTGGCTCGAACAGGAATGCCGTGCACGAGCCGTTGCCGAACCCCAGGACCTGGAGCGACTCGGACAGCAGCGCGGCACATGCCGTGCAGGACGCACTTGCTCACGGACACGGGATTGCCGCCGGAGCGCGTGTTCCTCGCGCGTGACGGCAAGGTCTCGGCCAGCGAGCAACGGGTGCGGTTCGAACTCGCGGTGAAGTAAGGCCGCGCTTCAGCCTTCGCGCACGCGCATCAGGCCTTCCTGGGCCGTGCTGGCCACCAGCCGGCCGGCGCGGTCGAAGACGCGCCCGAAGGCCATGCCACGGGCCCCGCTGCTGCTCGGGCTGATCAGCGCGTACAGCAGCCAGTCGTCGATGCGGAACGGACGGTGGAACCACATGCCGTGATCGAGGCTGGCGAGCAGGACGTCGCCCGTGTGGAACGACAGTCCGTGCGGCAGCGTCGCCGTCTCCAGCAGGTGGAAGTCCGACACGTAGGCCAGCAGGCATCGATGCAGCACGGCATCGTCGGGACACTGCCCCGCAAGCCGGAACCAGATGTGGCGCACGCCGGGCCGCGGCCGGCCTTCGTCGATCGCCTCGACCGAACGAAACTCGAAGGGACGGTCGCGCTCCCAGAAGCGCCGTCGCTGGTCCGGCATGTCCTTCAGCCGCCGCCGCACCGTGGCCGTGAGGTCCGGCAGTTCCTCGGGCGGCGTGACCGCCGGCGCCGCCACCTGGTGGTCCGGCCCGTCCTCCTGCAACTGGAACGAGGCCGACAGGTGGAAGATCTGCTGGCCGTGCTGGATCGCGACGACGCGGCGGTTGGTGAAGCTCGCGCCGTCGCGGCTGCGGTCCACTTCGTAGACGATCGGCGCGTTGAAGTCGCCGCGGCGCAGGAAATACGAGTGCAGCGAATGCACCGGCGCGCTCGGGCTCGACCGTGCGGCTGGCGGCCATCAGCGCCTGCCCGAGCACCTGTCCGCCGAACACCTGCGGGCTGCCGATGTCGCGGCTCTCGCCCCGGAACAGGTTCATCTCCAGCCGCTCGAGGTCGAGCAGCTGGAGCAGGTCGGCGAGCACCGTGCTCATGCGGCGCTCACTCGGTCACGCCGAGCCGCTTCTGCATGATCGGGCTGGTCGTCGTGTACTGCAGGTGCACCTTCTTCGCCGGGATTCAGGTGCTCCGCGATGGCGAAGGCCGCCAGCGCCGCTTCGTGGAAGCCGCTCAGGATCAGCTTCTTCTTGCCCGGGTAGGTGTTGATGTCGCCGATCGCGAAGATGCCCGGCACGCTGGTCTGGAATTTCGCGGTGTCGACCTTGATCGCCTTCTTCTCGAGCTCGAAGCCCCACTCGGCGATCGGGCCGAGCTTCGGGTGCAGGCCGAAGAACGCGAGCAGGTGATCGGCCGGCGACGTCCTGCATCGTGCCGTCCGAGCGCTTGATCGTCACGCCGGTGAGCCGGCCGTCTGTCGATCGCGATGGCCGGAGGCGATGCCTTCGACGTATTCCATCTTGCCGGCCGCGACCAGCTCGCGCATGCGCGCGACCGAGGCGGGCGCCGCCTTGAACTCGTTGCGGCGATGCACGTGCACGATGCTCTTCGCCTTGCCGTTCAGGTCGATGACCCAGTCGAGCGCCGAGTCGCCGCCGCCGAAGATCACGAGCCGCTGGCCGGCGAACTCGGCCGCGCTGCGCACGCGGTAGTGCACCTGCCGGTCCTCGAACGCGTCGCAGCCTTCGACGCCGAGACGGCGCGGCTGGAACGAACCGAGCCCGGCGGCGATCACGACCGCCCTGGCCAGGAACTCGGTGCCGGCCGACGTGCGCAGGAAGAACCGGCCGTCGTCCTGCTTCTGCAGTTCGGCGACTTCCTCGCCGAAATGGAACACGGGACCCATCGGCGCGATCTGCTGCATCAGGCGATCGACGAGTTCCTGCGCGCCGCAGATCGGCAGCGCCGGGATGTCGTAGATCGGCTTGTCGGGATACAACTCCGCGCACTGGCCGCCCGGGTGCTTCAGGGTGTCGACGATGTGGCTCTTGATGCCGAGCAGGCCGAGTTCGAAGACCTGGAACAGGCCGGCGGGGCCGGCGCCGACGATCAGGGCATCGGTCTCGATGGGGGTCACTGGGGTGCTGGGAACGGTCAAGGGGGGAACCTCCGGCAAAACTCCGCCGATTCTAGCGGATCGCCCGCCTAGCCCCACCCGGGGATGCCGCGCCGGCACCCCTCCGCATCCGTGTTTTCCACGGCGGCTGCGGAAACTTCGGCTTGAAACAAGCGGGCCAGCTTAGACAAATTCTCATCCTTGACGCACATCAAGGCAGGATGGCGGGCCAGGCCGCAGGCTCGACCCCGCTCCACGCAGTCCAGGAACGCAGATGAACTCGCACCAGATCCGGTTCGATGAAGACCTAGTCCGCCGTTACGACCGCTCGGGTCCGCGCTACACCTCGTACCCGACCGCCGTGCAGTTCTCGGACCGCTTCGGGGTCAACGAGTACCGGGCCGTGGCGCGTGGCGAGCAACCAGGACCCGATCCCGCGGCCGCTGTCGCTGTACGTCCACATCCCGTTCTGCTCGAGCCCGTGCTTCTACTGCGGCTGCACCAAGGTCATCACGCGCAACCACGAGAAGGCCGAGGCCTACCTGTACCGGCTGCATCGCGAAATCGAGATGCAGGGCGAGCTGTACGACCGCGACCGCGTCGTCGAGCAGCTGCACTTCGGCGGCGGCACGCCGACGTTCCTGACCTCGCTCGAGATCGAGCGGCTGGTCGAGAAGATGGGCCAGCACTTCAGGCTGTCGTCGGACGAAGGCCGCGAGTACTCGATCGAGCTCGACCCGCGCACGATCACGACCGACACGCTGCGCGACCTGTATCGCATCGGCTTCAATCGCTGCAGCCTCGGCATCCAGGACTTCGACCCGGCCGTGCAGGAAGCGGTGAACCGCGTCCAGTCCGTGCCCGACACGCTGCGACTGATCCGCGAAGCGCGCGAATTCGGCTTCAATTCGGTCAGCGTCGACCTGATCTACGGCCTGCCCAAGCAGTCGGTCGCAGGGTTTCTCGCAAGACGCTCGACACGGTGCTCTCGGCCCGGCCGAACCGCTTCGCCGTCTACGCGTACGCGCACCTGCCGCAGATGTTCAAGCCGCAGAAGCAGATCAAGGTCGAGGACCTCGCCACGCCCGAGACGCGCCTGCAGCTGCTCGAGCTGACGATCGACAAGCTGTCGGCCGCCGGCTACATCTACATCGGCATGGATCACTTCGCGCTGCCCGACGACGAGCTCGTCCTCGCGCAGGAATCCGGCACGATGTACCGCAATTTCCAGGGTTATTCGACGCGCGGCTACTGCGACCTGGTCGGCCTCGGCGTGAGCTCGATCGGCAAGGTCGGCGACCACTACATCCAGAACCTGAAGACGCTGCCGGAGTATTACGGCGCGATCGACCGCGGCGAACTGCCCGTGCACCGCGGCTACACGATGACGGGCGACGACGTCATTCGCCGCGACGTGATCCAGCAGATCATGTGCTACGGCGTGCTCGACTACGACGCCACGGCGAAGCGGCACGACATCGACTTCCGCCAGTACTTCGCCAGCGAACTCGTCGCGCTCGAGCCGATGGTGGCGGACGGTCTCGCCGAATTCGCGGAGCCGGGCCTGCGCGTGCTGCCGGCAGGCCGGCTGCTGCTGCGTCACCTCGCGATGGCCTTCGATGCTTACCTGCCGTCCGTGCAGGCGTCGGGACAGCGGTTCAGCAAGGCGATCTGAAGGGCATGGGCACGACGACATCCGGTCAGCGAGTTGCCGCCGGGCGTGGCAACCGTGGCATCGTCGTACAGGCGCAGTCGGCGCTCCTTGCCGTCGTTGCCGCGCTGCTGATGGGTCCATCGTGGGCCTCGGACGAACCGCAGGTGCCTGAGGTCGTCGAGCCCTGCATCGCCTGCCATTCCTACCAGAAGGACGAGCCCCTCCAGGAAGCACCGCCGCTGTGGGGCGTTGTCGGGCGCAAGGTCGCCAGCGTCGAGGGATTCGACTATTCGCCAGCGCTGAAGTCCCTGGCAGGCACCTGGGATCGTGCACGGCTCGACCAGTTCCTGACGAACCCGAAAGCCATGGTGCCCGGGACGCTGATGAAGCTGGGGGGCATCCCCGACCCCGCCGAGCGCGCCGCGGTGCTCGACTTCCTCGAGCAACTTGCGCCTTAGAAGCCAGCCTCGCTCTACGCCCCGGGGCGAGCTACCTGCCGCTGACCTGATTCGCCCCCTTCGGCTATCCCTTACGCCGCAAGCACCGCGCTTGACCTCGGTCAAGGCGTCGCCGCGCACCCACGCACACGATTGCGCCCAAGGAGCGGCCGTCCTGCCGCTGGGAGCTTGAAAATGACGAATACGAGTCGACTGTGGAAGGTGCTGGCGGCACTGATGGTGGTGTCCTTCAGCATCCTGCTGTACTTCGGGCGCGAGATTTACATCGCCGCGCCACCGATTCCCGCCGCCGTGAAGACGACGACCGGCGAAACGCTGTTCACGAAAGAACAGTACGACATGGGCCGGCAGGTCTGGCAGAGCGTCGGCGGTCACCAGATGGGTTCCATCTGGGGTCACGGCAGCTACGTCGCGCCGGACTGGTCGGCGGACTGGCTGCACCGGGAAGCCACGGCGCTGCTCGACCTCTGGGCGCAACGCGAGACCGGCAAGGCGTATGCCGACCTCGACTGCCGTGCAGCAGGCAAGCCTGCAGGCGCGGCTCGCAGGCACGCGATGCGCACGAACACCTACGATCCGGCCACGGGCGTGATCACGGTGGACGAGGACCGCGCGCAGGCGATCCGCCAGGTCAACGATCACTACATGCGCCTGTTCGGTCCAGACATCGAGCTGAACACGCTGCGCGCGCAGTACGCGATCCAGCAGAACCCGATCCCGGACGTCGCACAGCGCCAGGCGATGATGGCGTTCTTCTTCTGGACGTCGTGGTCCGCCTCGACGAACCGTCCCGACAATACGATCACCTATACGAGCAACTGGCCGTCGGAGCCGCTGGTCGGCAACGTGCCGACGACGTCGACGTACCTGTGGACGTTCATCAGCATCCTCGGCCTGCTCGCAGGCGTCGGCGCACTGGCCTGGTACTACGTCGCGACGCACGGCCAGGAAGCCGCACCCGTCGTTCCCGACCGGGACCCGCTTGAGCGCGCTCAAGCCGACGCCGTCGATGAAGGCGACGGCGAAGTACTTCTGGGTCGTCACGGCGCTGATCGTCGTGCAGATCGTCCTCGGCGGCATCACCGCGCACTTCGCCGTCGAAGGCCAGGGCTTCTACGGCATCCCGCTCGCCGAGTACCTGCCCTACTCCGTGACGCGCAGCTGGCACCTGCAGCTCGCCGTGCTGTGGATCGCCACCGCCTGGCTCGCCACGGGCCTCTACATCGCGCCGGCGATCTCGGGGCACGAGCCGAAATTCCAGCGGTTCGGCGTGAACTTCCTGTTCACCTGCCTGCTGGTCATCGTGGTCGGCGCGCTCGGCGGCCAGTGGGCGGCCGTGATGCACAAGATGGGCCTCGAGCTGAACTTCTGGTTCGGCCACCAGGGCTACGAGTTCACGGACATCGGCCGCTTCTGGCAGATCTTCCTGTTCATCGGCCTGATGCTGTGGCTGCTGCTCGTCGGCCGCGCGCTGTGGCCCGCGCTCAAGGCGCGTGACGACAGCCGCTCGATCACGATGCTGCTGTTCCTCTCGACGATCGCGATCGGCCTCTTCTACGGCGCCGGCCTGATGTGGGGCCGCAACACGCACCTCGCCATGGTCGAGTACTGGCGCTGGTGGGTGGTGCACCTGTGGGTCGAAGGCTTCTTCGAAGTGTTCGCCACGGCGGTCATCGCCTTCCTGTTCACCAAGCTCGGCCTGGTGCGCCCGAAGACGGCGACCAACGCCGTGCTGTTCGCCACGATCGTGTTCCTGACCGGCGGCGTGCTCGGCACGTTCCACCACCTCTACTGGACCGGCACGCCGACGGGCGTGCTCGCGGTCGGCTCGATCTTCTCGGCGCTCGAAGTGGTGCCGCTGGTGCTGGTCGGGTTCGAGGCGTACGAGAACTACAAGCACAGCTACGCGACGCCCTGGGTGGCCGCGTACCGCTGGCCGATCCTGTTCTTCGTCGCCGTGGCGTTCTGGAACCTGGTCGGCGCCGGCCTGTTCGGCTTCCTGATCAACCCGCCGCTCGCGCTGTACTACATGCAGGGCCTCAACACGACGCCGCTGCATGGCCACACCGCGCTCTTCGGCGTGTACGGCATGCTCGGCATCGGCCTGATGCTGTTCTGCCTGCGCGGCCTGAGCCGCACGGCGTACTGGGACGAGAAGCTGCTCTCGAAGTCGTTCTGGGCGATGAACATCGGCCTCGCGCTGATGGCGCTGCTCTCGCTGCTGCCGATGGGCCTGCTGCAGGTCCACGCAGCGGTGGACGCACGGCTTCTGGTACGCGCGCTCGGCCGAGTTCCTGCAGCAGCCGCTGCATGCAGACCATCGTCTGGCTGCGCATGCCGGGCGACGTGATCTTCGCGGCGGGTGCGCTGATGCTCGCGCTCTTCGTCTTCCGCCTCTTCGTCGGCAAGGCGAAGGAAGGCGCGGCGGTGCCGGTCAAGGCCGAACAGTCGGTCGGCCTGGGGGGTTAAGCTCCCTCTCCCCAGGGAGCGGCGGGCGTCCCGCAAGGGCGCCCGCCGTTTTTATCTGAACCGCGAGTGCGCGCAGGGACTCAACACTCCAATGCCTGAATCGAACGTACCCGCGCCGGGCAGGCGCTGCGCTGCTGGCAGCACCGCACCGGACGCTGTTCTTCGCCGGGCTGCTCGAGCCTGCTGCTCGCGAGCGCGTGGTGGGGCCTGCACATCGTCGCGCGCTACACCGGCGCCCCGCTCTTCGCGCTGGTGCTGCAGCCCGCGCCGCTCTGGGCCCACGCCTGGCTCATGCTGTTCGCCGTGTTCCCGACGATGTTCTTCGGCTTCCTGTTCACCGTGTTTCCGCGCTGGATGAACGGTCCGCTCAGTCACGCCGACCGAATACGTGACGACCGCCGCGCTGTTCGCGGCGGGCACCCTGCTCTGGCTGGCAGGCACGTTCGCCGGGCCGACGCTGTTGCTCGCGGGTTGCGTCGCGACGGGCGCGGGCCTGCTGCTCGGCACGGTCGGCCTTGTTTCGCGTGCTGCTCGCCGCACCGCAGGTCGTGCCGCACGCCGTCGTCGTGCTGACGGCGCTCTGCGTCCAGCTCGTGGCGCTCGCCGGCTTCGCGCTACGGCGTCGGCACGCAGGACGACTTCGCGCTGCACTTCGCGGTGCGGACGTCGCTGTGGGGCGGCCTGCTGCCCGTCTTCTTCGCGGTCTGTCACCGCATGATCCCGTTCTTCTCGCAGGGCGCGGTCAAGGACTACGTGCCGTGGCGTCCCACCTGGATCCTGGTTGCCGTGGTCGCGCTTTGCTACGCGCGACTGCTGCTGGGAACGACGGGCATGCTCGGCCTGCTGCCCTGGGCGGACGCCGCGCTGCTGCTGCTGACGCTCACCTGCGCCGTGCGCTGGACCTCGCTGCGCGCACGCGGCAACCCGCTGCTCTGGACGCTCTACGCGGGTTTCGCCTGGTTGCCCGTCGCAGTGTTGCTGCAACTGGCCCGCGACGGCGCGTTCGTCCTGACCGGCGAATGGGCGCTCGGTCGCGCACCGGTCCACGCACTCGGCATGGGTTTCTTCGGCGGCATGCTGGTGGCGATGGTCACGCGCGTGACGATGGGGCACTCCGGGCGGCCGCTGCGCATGGACCGCGTCACGCTCGCGCTGCTTCGTCGCGTTGCAGCTCGGTGCCGCCAGTCGCGTGCTGAGCGAAATCGTGCAGGCGCCGGCCGCCGTGCAGTGGTTCCTGCTCGCGAGCGTGGGCCTGTGGGTCGCCGCCGTCGCCGTCTGGGTACGAGCGCGTCGGCGGCATCTACCTGAACCCGCGCATCGACGGCAAGCCGGGCTGATGGCCGAGTACTACCTCGCGCTGCGTCACGCGCACATCGGGTTCGCGATGCTCTCGGTCAGCCTGTTCGTGCTGCGCGGCAGCCTGATGCTGGCGCAATCGCCGCGCGTGCACGCCGCGTGGCTCCGGTACCCGTCGTACGCTGATCGACACGCTGCTGCTGACGGCCGCGCTGATGCTGATGACGGTCGATCCACCAGTACCCGTTCGCGACCGGCTGGCTGACGATGAAAGTGGCGCTGCTCGTCGTGTACGTCGTGCTCGGCAGCATCGCGCTCAAGCGCGGTCGCACGCAGGCGAGTCCGCGCCGCCGCTTTCGTCGCGGCCTTGCTGACGGTCGCGTTCCTGTACACCGTGGCACGCGCCACCATCCGCTGGGTCTCTTCGCCGGGCCTGCGCTGCCTGACCGGAACCTGGCGCAGCACGCCGGGGTCGTCCGTACGACCGCGCATCCCGGCATCATGCAGCCAAACTGACGCCATGAACGACATCGACCGCTCGCTCGCGGGCATCCGCGCGCACCACCTGTTCGCCGGACTGTCCCCGCCGCAACTGCAGCGCGCTGATGGCGACGGCGCAGCATCGAGGAGGCCGATGTCGGGCCAGCTGCTGTTCGACCGCGGCCAGCCGGCCAGGCATTTCTACGTCGTCCTCGACGGCCAGGTGAACCTGGTGCTGTACTCGAAGGCCGGCGAGGAAAAGATCGTCGACATCCTCGGGCCCGGGCAGAGCTTCGCCGAGGCCGTGATGTTCATGGCCGGGCCCGGTCTATCCGGTCTCGGCCGTGGCGGCCGGCACGTGCGCGGATCGCGCGCTTTTCGAGCACCGACTACGTCGCGATGCTGCGTGAAAGCCCGGAGACCTGCCTGCGCATGCTCGGGCACCTGAGCCAGCGCCTGCACATGCGCATCCGCGAGATCGAGTACCTGACGCTCGAAAGCGCCACCCACCGCCTCGTGCGCATGATCGAGAGCCGGCTGCCGGCCGGCACGCGACGGCCCGCGCCGAGATCCAGCTGCAGGAATCGCGACAGGAGATCGCTTCGCGCCTGTCGATGAAGCCCGAGACGCTGTCTCGAATCCTGCGCACGCTGTCCGACAGTGGCGCCATCGTCGTCCACGGCCGCACGCTGCAGGTACCGAGCCGGCGCCAGCTGTTGTCGATTCTCGACACCGCCGCGTGACTCACTCCGCCGGCACCGGCTTGACCGGGATCAAGGCGCTCTCGTCGGCGCGGCTCCTACAGTCAGGCACAGCGAATCGCCTGACAATTCGCCTGCATGGGAACGACGAGGAGAAAGTGATGTTCAACGCGAGTCGCACCCCTGCTGCGCGGGCAGCGTGGTGGCTGGCCATCCCGATCAGCGCTTCACTGGGCGCCGGCGCCCTGGCGCAGCAACCTGCCACCAGCGGCAGCTCGCCCCAGGTGCACCAGGCCGAGGTGCGCCGGGGCCGCCGCGATCGCGGCCCAGGCTGAAGGCCGGTGAGGACAGTCTACAAGATCGTGTGCATCGCCTGTCACCAGGCCGACGGCAAGGGCCTGCCCGGTGCCTTCCCGCCGCTCGCCGAATCGGATTACCTGCTCGGCGACCCGGACCGCGCCGTCGGCGTGGTCGTGCGCGGACTGCAGGGCGAAGTCGTGGTCAACGGTCAGAAGTTCAACTCCGTCATGCCCGCGATGACGCAGCTCTCCGACCAGCAGATCGCCGACGCGGTGACCTACGCGCTGAACTCGTGGGGCAACAAGGGCGGCAGCCGTGCCGGTCGACCGCGTCGCGGCCGAACGGGCGCAAGCGGCAGCGGAAGGAAGGCATCACGGCCGATTCGCCGACGCAGCATCCGACGACCACGGTCGGCGAACTGCAAGTACCAGGGCGCGCCGTCGCCCGCGGGCGCTGCCGGCGTCACAGATCCGCGTGACGCCCGGCGCGCCGAACATGACCATGGCCGGAGTTCGAGCACGCGCAGAAGATCTACTTCCAGCGCTGCGCGGGCTGCCACGGCGTGCTGCGCAAGGGCGCCACGGGCAAGCCGCTGACGCCGGACATCACCCAGCCGAAGGGCACCGAGTACCTCAAGGTCTTCATCAACCAGGGTTCGCCGGCCGGCATGCCGAGCTGGGGCAAGTCGGGCGAGCTCACGCAGGACGAAGTGGACATCATGGCCCGCTTCGTCCAGCACGAGCCGCCGCAGCCGCCGGAATGGGGCATGAAGGACATCAAGGCGCACCTGGAAGGTGCTGATCCCGGTCGAGCAGCGGCCGACGACGCAGCAGAACAAGTTCAACCTCGACAACATCTTCGCGGTGACGCTGCGTGACGCGGGCGAGGTCGCCCTGATCGACGGCGACACGAAGAAGATCATCAACGTGATCAAGACGGGCTACGCGGTGCACATCTCGCGACTGTCCGACTCGCGCCGCTACGTCTACACGATCGGCCGCGACGGCCGCATCGACCTGATCGACCTGTTCATGCCGATGCCGGACCGCGTCGCCGAGATCAAGATCGGACTCGAGGCACGCTCGGTCGAGACCTCGAAGTACAAGGGCTACGAGGACAAGTACGCGATCGCCGGCGCCTACTGGCCGCCGCAGTACACGATCATGGACGGCGCGACACTCGAGCCGCTCAAGGTCGTCTCGACGCGCGGCATGACGGTCGACACGCAGGAGTTCCATCCGGAGCCGCGCGTGGCCGCCATCGTGGCCTCGCACGAGCATCCGGAGTTCATCGTCAACGTCAAGGAAACCGGCCAGATCCTGCTGGTCAACTACGAGGACATCAACAACCTCAAGACGACGACGATCGGCGCCGCGCGCTTCCTGCACGACGGCGGCTGGGACAGTCACCAAGCGCTACTTCATGACGGCGGCCAACCAGTCGGACAAGATCGCGGTGGTCGACTCGAAGGAGCAGAAGCTCACGGCGCTGATCGACGTGGACAAGATCCCGCACCCGGGCCGCGGCGCCAACTTCACCGATCCGAAGTTCGGACCGGTGTGGGTCACGAGCGCGCTCGGCAACGAAAAGATCACGCTGATCGGCACCGATCCCGTGAAGCACAAGGACAACGCCTGGAAGGTCGTGCGCGTGCTGAAGGGCCAGGGCGGCGGCTCGCTGTTCGTGAAGACGCACCCGAAGTCGAAGCACCTCTGGGTGGACACGCCGCTGAACCCCGACCCGAAGATCAGCGCAGAGCGTGGCGGTGTTCGACATCAACAACCTCGAGGCCGGCTACCAGGTGCTGCCGATCGCCGAGTGGGCGAACCTCGGCGAAGGCCCGAAGCGCGTCGTGCAGCCGGAGTACAACGCGGCCGGCGACGAAGTGTGGTTCTCCGTGTGGAACGGCAAGGAGCAGAGGTCGGCGCTGGTCGTCGTCGACGACAAGACGCTGAAACTGAAGAAGGTCATCGACGATCCGCGCATCGTCACGCCGACCGGCAAGTTCAACGTGCACAACACGGGCGACGACGTGTACTGACGATCCTCCCCTGCGTGAGCTCCGCGAGGGGCACAACGCCGGCCCCGCTTCGCAAGGAGCGGGGCCGTTCTTTTTGCTGCAGCTTCACTCAGCTAGTATCTGGCATCGTCGTTCTCCGTGGAGTCTGCCATGTCGCTGCGAAAACCAGCCCTGGATCCGGCCACGCTCGCACCCCGCACCGACTCCGGCTATCCGGAACCCTACCGCTCGCGCGTGCTGCCGCGCGAGAAGCGGCAGCTGGGCAAGGCACTGGGACTGGAAAAGTTCGGGGTGAACCTCACCACGCTGCCGCCGGGCAAGGAATCCTCGATGCGCCACTGGCACACGCACGAGGAGGAGTTCGTCTACGTGCTCGAGGGTGAGGTCGTGCTGCGCACCGACGGCGGCGAGCAGGTACTGCGCGCTGGCTGCTGCGCCGGGTTTCCGGCGGGCGCGAAGGATGGGCACCAGCTGATCAATCGCTCAGACCAGCCGGCGATGTATCTCGAAGTCGGCACGAGCGACGGCGCGGACCAGGTGTTCTACCCAGACGTGGACATGCTCTGCAACCCGCCGGGGCAACCCGGCAAGTTCACGCGCCGCGACGGCACTCCCTACTGACGCGCAGCTGGTCCAGCCTCTGAAAGCCACTCACCGCGGCCACCAGGCAGTCATCCTCGCGCTTCGCGAGTTCGAGCCGGAGCCCGAGGACCTTGGCGATCGCAAAGGCCAGCGACAGCCCCAGGCCGGTATGTGAACCGCCGTTGCCCGCGCTGATGCGGAAGAATCGCTCGCCGAGTCGCGGCATGTCGGACGCCGCCAGCTGCGGCGCCGGATTGGACAACTGCAACTCCCCTCCCGCGCCGAGCGTCACCCGGACGACGGATCCACGCGGTGAATGCGCGATCGCATTGCCGACCAGATTGCTGATCAACCGGCGGATGCAGCGCACTGTCGGCATGCACCCAGAACTCTTCCGGCATGTCGAACTCGAACTTCAGGTCGTGCTGGTCCGCGTGATACTTCATCAGGCAGGCGGCCCGCATGACTTCGGCACACAGGTCGATCGGCTCCGGCTGCGGTTGCTCAAGACCCGACTCATAACGCGTCAGGGCCAGCAGCGACTCGACGGTCTGCTCCATCTCGGCCGCCGCTGCACCAACGTCGCTCAGGGCGGCGCGCACCGCGACAGGCTCCTGCGCACGCGAACCGACGTCGGCCAGCAACCGTATTTCGGCGAGCGGGGTGCGCAGCTCATGGGCCACGTTGCGTGCGTACCGCTTTTCGCGTGCGAGCGCGTCCAGCAGGCGGTTGAGCACCATGGAGAACCGGTCGGCTACCGGCCGAAGCTCGGACGGCAGCGGCCCACCGCCGAGTTTTGCCTGTGGGTCGTCCGGGTCCACGCGCTCGAGCGCGACGACGAGATCATCGACGGGGCGCAGTCCGCGCAGGACAGCGTGCCGCGTAATCAGAAACATCGCAATGATGGTCGCCACGGCGCCGAGCAGGAGCATGGCGTGAATGCGATTCTCCACGCGTTCCAGGGTCCCGGTTTCCTCCGCCGTGACCACGATCAGCGTCCCGCGCGCGTCGTCCGCCGGCAGGGGAAACGCTTCCGCAACGGCACGACCATGATGCCCGTCCGGCAGGCGCAGGTCGGAGTACGTCTGCTTGCCGATCGCCGCGTCGAGCTGCGGCAGGTTTCGCCCGGCGCTGGAGTCGGAGCGTGCCAGGGTCCTGCCACGGCTGTCCCAGACCTGGAAGAACTCCTGGTGTGCCCGCGTTCGATACTGCGGCATGAACTCGGCGATGCTCTCGGACCCGGGATGTGCGGTCGCGTAGGCCGCGACGGCACTCATCCGCAGCGCGAGTTGCTGGTCGAGGTTTGCATAGAGCGCACCCCGGATCACGATGTGCAGGCCGAGGAAGCTCAAAGTAAGGACGACGAATGCGCCTGCCGTGAGGCTCAATTCGAGCCGGCCACGCAACGACTGGCGAACAGTGTCAAGCGACCACATAGCCGAAGCCACGGCGGGTTTCGATGAGGTCCGGCAGGTCCGACCTTCGCCAGCTTGTTGCGCAACGTGCTCATCAGCACTTCGATCACGGTGTCGGACGCGGTACTGTCGCTTTCGTAGATCTGTTCGAATATCGCTGCGCGACTCCAGAGGTGCCCCCTGCGACGCAGCAGCAGCTCGAGCAGCGCGTACTCCTTCGGTGTCAGCGCCAGCACCGTATCGTCGACGCGCGCAAGCCGCGCGGCCATGTCCAGGCGGAGCCTGCCGTGCGTGATCTCCGGCGACGCTTCGTCGAAACTGCGCCGCGAAAGCGCGAGCACCCGGGCCTTGAGCTCTTCGAAGGCGAAGGGCTTGACGAGATAGTCGTCGGCGCCGAGGTTCAGTGCATCGACCCGGTCCTGTACCTGGTCACGGGCAGACAGCACCAGTATCCGCGGCTTCGCACGCCGTGATTTCAGCTCCCGCAGCACCTGCATGCCATCGACGCGCGGCATCAACAGGTCGAGCACGACGATGTCGAACGGCAGGCTGTTGAGCAACTGCAATGCATCAGCACCGTCCGCCGCGGTCTCGACGGCGATGCCCTGCGCATGCAGGCCTGCGGCCAGAGTCTTCCTGACCCGCTCGGAATCGTCCACGACCAGGACGCGCATGCGGCTACTTTGCGCAGTCATGTCCCGGCCTGCCATCCGTATCGCTGGCAATGCACTGCACCGCACCCATATACGACGAGGGGCGGGGAACCGAAATTCCCCGCCCCGTTCCGCGGTCGAGCGATGCGTAACACGCTCTGGAATCAGTCTTCAGCGACCTTGATTTCCACCCGGTCCGCAGTGATGGCAGTGCCGCTCCACGTACCCCAGGCTTCGACGAACTGATCGACCGCCTGGGTGAAGAACTCGGACTGAGTCAGGCGAACGCCTCCCTCCAGCACGAACCTGGTCGTGTCACCGGTCGCGACTGGAACCGACAGGATGTGGAAATTCGGCGTGGCCGGATCGAGGAACGGCCCACGGAGCCGGACCGCTTCCTGCGCGTCAACACGAACGATTCGAGTTGCGGTCACCCGGTTGCTGCCGGCAGGTTCTTCGTAGCCGCGCACGTCCACCCAGTTACCGACGGCCAGGTCCGTGAAGCTCAGGTTGCGCAGCGCAAGCGCCGACATGTCCTCATAGTGGGTCACGTCGTTGGTCGCCACCTGCAGACCGAGAATCTCTGAGGGAAGGACTGGCCTTTTCCTGTATCTGCGCCACGATCCGGATCTCGCTGACCTGCTTGAATTTCACCTTGAGCGCCACGAGCACGCCCGCGGCGTCGGCCGTTCCCTCGACCTCGACCAGCACGTCGTTGGCGAGGGTCGCCACGGTTCCATGCTCATAAAGCGTGGTTGGCGTCGTGGTCACCGCCCTGCCGGCCACGTTGAATTTCGTGGCCGATTCAAAGTCGGTGATCGCGCCTTCGACTTCAAGCACGTCGCCCGCAGCGGCCTTGAGCCAGTCGTCCGACCGCAGTTCCACGCGAGTCGCTACAAACGAGCCGTCCGCGGCGAACGTGAAGCCCTTTACCAGGACCAGGTCACCGTCAGTGGGCTGCCCCGTGGGAAAGTCATCCATGTTCGCGCTCGAGTAGTCGACGACGAGCGCATTGACGTTGAAGCGGTGCGTGGCCAGGGCCAGTTTCGACACGTAGCCAGTGACGTCGTACGGGCCGCCGTCGGGCTTGATGTCGATGCGGGTGGCGTCTATCACTCCAAGCGTCGTGACCATGCCGCTCACTTCGACGACGTCGTTCACGGCAAGACCCTCGATGGATGCCGGGTCGATGCCGTCACCGATTGCGGTTTCGGCCGTCACCTGCACCACCTGCCCCATCGCGACGAACGAACCGGACGTCGCATCGACGCTGGTGATCGGTCCCTCCAGGACGTTGTGATAGCGAATGACGTCGGCGTCGTGGTCGGCGCGGTTGTGCGAGTGGCCCTTGACCTCGACGTAATGGCCAACCTTCAACGCGGACTCGGCCGCCGCCACGTCGTTCATGACGACCTGGGCGTCAGTGGTGCGGTAGCGGACGCCGTTGACGTACACGCTGCCGAACCCGGTGATGGTGCCGACGCTGACCAGCCCGATGGTCGACTCCGGCGGCGGTGGAACTACTTCTTCGTCGTGGGAGTCACTCCCGCCGCAGGCATTGAGTCCAACGAGCAGCGCAGCCAGCGCCGCTACCGAGAATCTGATGGTGAGGCTTTTCATTTCAGCCCTCCTTGCGCGTTGTCACGCGCATGCGGCCTGCAATATCTTCAGGATCACCGTACGCGGCGAACCTTAAGACCGGCTCAAGCGGGGCTGCGTCTTGCGCCTATCGTGCAGGCGCCACCGGTGCATGGGGCGGGGCCGCATCGACCCCGCCCCGGGTCGACTTCACGGGCTCGGGGTGTCGAGCACGAAGTCCCACAGATCCGCCGGGATCTCGTAGTTGTGCACGAACTCGATGGAGCGCAGGCCGTCGGAGGCCCCTGCCACGAAGCCATTGACGTCCCGCACCGCCTCCAGCGGCTGCGGTCCGTTCTGGTCACTGAGCCAGTCCATCAGCCTGACATCGCTGACTTCCTGCCACATGCCGCTGCCCAGCGGCTTCAGGACCTCGAGCAGGTAGTCATGCCATTGGTTGCGGACGTAGCTGGTTGCACGGAAGTTCACGAAGCGCTCGTTCGCCGGCGCCGGCAAGCCGGCCGCCGCCGCACGCGTCGTGCACTGCTCGATCGGCAGGTACGGCACGCCGTCGCCGCCGCCGCAGTCGCGGATCAATGCCGGCAGCGTCAACACGTTCGCGGTGGATAGCTCGGTGTCGAGCGTGATCTTCAGGATGCGATTCATGTACTGCACCAGGTCGACGGTGATGACCCCGGTCTTGTCGGCGGCGCCCGCCAGGAAAGACCCGGCACGGACGAAATCGCGACTGGCGAGTCGAGCACCGGCGGCGCAGGCAGCAACGAAGCTGCCATCCGCCGGGAAGCAGTTGACCGCGATGTTCTCTGGCAGGAGGTGTCGCGTCGACACGTCGAATTTCTTGTAGTCGACCGCAGCGAGGGCCGGATGGTACTGGGTGCCTGCCGCCGGATCGCCGTGCGCGAAGGTGTCCACCTCGGCCGGGTCAGTCTGCAGGTGCCCATATCGCATCAGGCGCGCATACAGCGCCAGGTTCTCCATCGGCGAGTCGATCACCTTCCATGTCGCACACTGCCCGATCTTCGTGCAGTCGTAACCGAATCGCAGCCGCCCTACTTCATCCTGGCTGACCGTGCCGACCGCGGGATCCTTGATGGTGGAAATCACTTCGTCGAAGTGCATGCGACTGTTGCGTTCCTTGGTGCGCCCGCCACTCAGCCTGCCGAAGTAGTTCACCTCGACCACCGCAAGCGGGTCGGCCGGGTCGCAACTGAGGTCGACGAAACCGATCTCCTCGCCAGCGCCGTTGAGCGGGATCGGGCAGTAGCCCCAGCCGAACGTATCGCTCTTCATCTCAATCCAGCGCTTCTGCAGTATCGGTTGGCCAGTGGTCGGGTTGCGCTTCACGTGCACAAGATCGCCGAATATGTCGCCTGTTCCCGAGCCGCCGTCGTCGCCACCGTGCTGTGCCAGCGCGAGCGCCGGGGCCGTCATCAACAGGACAGCCAACCCCAGATTCCGCAATTGTCGACCCTTCTTATTCATCGTTCCCATGATCGCTCTCCTTGAGATTGCCGGGCTACGACCTCTTCGTCGGAGGTCGGCTCAGCGGCAGGAAGAGGCGCCTTTTTTTTGCGTATCGATCTGCGCTCGACGCCCCCAGTTTCAACTCCGCCATGACCGTCGGACCGTGTTCCGAACGACTCGACCGTCGTGTTCGACTTCTGACCTGTCTCCATGCGGACCTGCTCTGCCAGTCGTCAGTGTTTCAGGCTCCCCCGCGCCGGCTGCATCGATTGGCATCGGTCCCTACACCTGTTTTGTACGCGGACTACCTTAAGGGAACCTAAAGATTTCGAATTGCGCGCCTTCATTGCGCAGGTCGCTCGATTTCCTGGCGCGGCCCCGAACGCTCAAGAGAGCTAGTCCAGATCAAATTCCCGGCCGGCCGGCGGGTGACGCCGGTCGACCGGGCAAAGCCCGGCCGAAGGATGGACGGCCGGGATGGGGGCTCCTGCCACGTAGTCGGCATCCGTCTGCCAACACCTTCGACGCGGCCGTATGACGCCAGATGTCAGACCGTGCGCCGTTTACAGCGGAGTGAGTCGCATCTCGGATCTTCCCAGCACGTGATGCCCTCATCCATTCACAAAAAGGACCGCGGGCCGGCAACCACCACTGACTACATGCCCTCCTTGGTCCCGGACTGCTCGAGCAGTCGCAGGCGCTCCTGCAGGCGCGTCTGCTCCTGCTGCATCAGCTGTTCACGCTCGCGAATCTGGGCGGCTTCGCCCTCGAGCAGCTTCTGGCGCTGCTGCAGACGCTCACGTTCCTGCGTCAACAACTGCTGTCGCTGCCGCAACTGATCCTGCGACTGGCCGAGAGCCTTGCGACGCTCCTGCACCTGCTTCTGGCTCATCTTGCCGGCCTGTTCCTGCAGCCGTGCCTGGTCCTGAACCTGCAGGCGCTCCTGTTCCTGTGCGCGTTCGCGCTCCTTGAGCGTCAACTGCTGCTGTTGCTGCAACCGGTCCTGGTCCTGCTTCAACAGCTTGTCCTGGTTGCGCACGCGGTCCTGGTCCTGGTCGTGCAGGCGCTGCTGCTCTTGTGCCCGGTCCATGTCGCGATCGCGGGCGCGGTCCATGTCCTGCTGCACGGTTCCGTGTTGCTGCATGGAGCCGCTGCTGCATGGAGCCTTGCTGACCGCCCTGGCCGCCCGGTTGGGCGCCACCGCCACCACCGGCCCCGTGGCCGGTCTGGGCAAAAGCGACGGCCGTCGATGCCAGCATCGCTACCATCACGATGGCTGCTGTTCCGTGTGTGGTCCCTTGCATGTGATCCTCCTGTTCGCCAGTGGGTCCGTTCGGTGGCTGGTTCCGGGACTTCCACCGCTGCGGTCCCTTGTTGTTTTTGTACGCGGACAACCTTAAGGGACACTGAAGACTTCGCATTGCGCAGCGCACTATCGCATTCGACTTCGACATTCGCAAGGCGCGCTTTCGCACCTCGCCGTTCATTTCGGCGAGCGGGAGATCGTTCTAGCGCGCGTCAGAAGCCTGCCGTGAAGGAAATGCCAACGCCCCAATCGGGTGAGCTGTCGCTGAATCCGGCAGTCACGTAACCCGCCAACCACCAGTCCTCACCAGGTCGCGACGAAAATGTTGCGGACAACTCCTGCATCGCGTCGTTGCCGGGCACCGATGCTTCCTGGTAGTCGTAGAAGATGCCCAGCCGAGTCCGGTCGGACACGGACCAGGTTCCGCCGGCGGCAGCAAAGAAAGCATTTTCCAGGTCGACGTCGGCCGGATCGCCGCGCACGAGGTAGCCGGCCGAACCGATTGCGGTGAACCGGTCGAAGAACCGGAAAGCGTCGGCCTGCACCGAATAGTCGGTCTGGCCCGTCCCGAGTCCTTTGTCCTCGTCGGCGGTGCCGAACTTGATCTCGCCCGTCAGGTCCATGACGAACCCGCCGTCAGCGAGCGACAACACGTCATAGACCGTCAGCGCCGCGATGACGTCGCCGATGCCGCCCTCTGTCCTCACGGGCCCTTCGCCGATGATCTGCTCACCGTCCGGTCCTTCGACGATCGTGCCTTCGGGGGCCTGCACACTCAGGTACGGCACCGTGAGCCGTGCTGAGATTCGGCTTGCATCGTAGGCAAAGTTGATCGGGATGTAGACCTCGTCGATCGCCGTCTCACCGCCATATTTGCCCGTTGTGTATTCAACGCCAACACCGGCACTGAATCCGGAGTCCTCCGCGTGCGTCCCTGCTGGGGCTGCGAGAGACACCAGAATGCCCAGCCAAGCCGCGCCCGTGCTGTTCATGTGTAATCGCTTCATGTTCACGACTCCATCTCGGTCGACTCGGGAACCCAGCGCAGGCACAGGAAGTGCAGCGCTGGATCACCCATGGGAGCGCCGTGTTCTCTTGCGGAGACCGGCTATTCGGCCGTCACTTCGATCGGGACGTTCCGCTCCTTCGAACGCTTCTGCATCGCTTCCTGATGCTGGGCCATGAATGCGTTGCGCTCCTGCTCGGTCTCCAGCGAGCCCAGGCGCTTGCGATATTGATTGCGCTCCTGCTCCGTCATCAGGTTCCCGCCGTAAATGCCCTGCCCCTTTGCTTCGCCGTTGCCTGCCTGAGCCGAGGCGGCATGACTCTTGGTGCGGTCCTGTTCGCGCTGTTGCAGACGGTCGTGCTCGGCCGCCCGGTTCTGGTCGGTCGATCGTTCCATCTGACGCTGCTGCGTCGACTGCGGCTGCCCCTGACCCTGCCCTGGCCCTGTCCCTGGCCCTGGCGTGGTGTCGACGGCTGGTTCTGTGCGATGGACGTCGCCGTGGCCAGCGTCATGAGTGCGGCGACGAGCGTTGCGATTCTGAATTTGCCCTGCATTGCGTGCTCTCCGTTTGAAGCTACCCCGCTAGCTTTAACGCGGAGCACTGCGCGCAGGTTGACGTCGCTTGCTTAAGAGACGCTGAAGACTCCGAGATTGCGGGTAAGTACTTCTGCGCATGTTCACCGACATCGGCGATGCGTCTTCAGCGCCGCTTAAGCCGCGGCAGCTAGCATCTGACCATCAACGGCATCACGCCGCCAGGAGGTTCGCCATGAGAAAGCTGCTAGTGACTTTCGCGTCCCTGGCCCTGCTTGGGCTCGCCGCTCCCCTGATGGCCGCAGAACCGCCCACGGGCGAAGTGGCCGACATGCTGGCGTTCATGCGCGAGGAAGAGAAACTGGCCCACGACGTGTACCTGCTCTTTTCCGAAATGTATGCCGGCGAGGATGGCGGCGCGAAGATCTTCGCGCGCATCACCGAATCCGAACAGCGGCACACCGAGGCGGTGCTGGGACTGCTCGAAGCCTACGGCCTGCCAGATCCAGCGGCGGGCCGCGCACCGGGTGAGTTCGCAGAACGTCGATCTGCAGGCGCTCTACACGACGCTCGTCGACGTAGGCTCTGCAGGCTACACGGAGGCGCTCGGTGTCGGGGTCGTGATCGAGCAGAAAGACATGACGGACATCGTCGCCGCGATCGAACTCAGCGTCGCCTATGCGGACATCGTCCAGGTCTACTCGAACCTGCTGGCAGGCTCCGAGCATCACCTGGCGGCATTCCTGAAGGTGCTCGACACTGCCGAGCCCGGTGCTGCGAGCCT
>CAWHEA010000023.1:0-68012 GCA_963828265.1 uncultured Gammaproteobacteria bacterium
ACCTGCCGCTGCGCATCGCCGAGTTCGGCTCGTGCCATCGCAACGAGCCCTCGGGCTCGCTGCACGGCCTGATGCGCGTGCGCGCGTTCACGCAGGACGACGCGCACATCTTCTGCACCGAAGACCAGGTCAACGCCGAGACGGTCGCGTTCTGCGACCTGCTGCATGAGCGTCTACAAGGATTTCGGCTTCGAGGAAGTGCACGTCAAGTTCTCGGACCGCCCGGCCAAGCGCGCCGGCAGCGACGCCACCTGGGACAAGGCCGAGGCGGCGCTCAAGGCGGCCGTCGAGACCGCGGGCCTCGAATACACGCTGAATCCGGGGGAGGGCGCCTTTTACGGCCCCAAGCTCGAATTCGTGCTGCGGGACGCCATCGGCCGGGACTGGCAGTGCGGCACCCTGCAGGTCGATTTCGTGCTGCCGGAGCGCCTGGGCGCCGAGTACGTCGGCGAGGACGGGGCCGTGCACCGGCCGGTCATGCTCCACCGGGCCATCCTGGGCTCCATGGAGCGTTTCCTCGGGATTCTCATCGAAAACCACGCCGGAAAGTTCCCGACCTGGCTCGCCCCGGTGCAGGCCGTGGTGATGAATATTACGGACGGGCAGGCCGATTACGTGCGCAAAGCGACCGAATTCCTGAAAAATCAGGGGCTTCGGGTCGAAATGGATTTGCGAAACGAGAAAGTCGGCTTTAAAATCCGCGAACACACCTTGCAGCGGGTCCCGTACCTGCTGGTCGCGGGCGACCGCGAGTCAGGGTCAAACTCGTTGGCCGTGCGCACGCGCAGCGGCAAGGACCTCGGGTCGATGGGACTGGAAACCCTCGCCTCGAAGCTTGCCGACGAAGTCGTGAGCCGCGGCCGTACTGTTTTAGCTTTAGAGGATTGATCGCATCACTGCTCCAACGACCAAGCGCATCCGGCGCAACCACGAGATCACGGCCCCGCAACTTCGCGTCATTGGCGCGGACGGAGAACAAGTCGGGGTGATGACACGCTTCGAGGCGCTCGAAATGGCCGCCGCGCAGGAGCTCGATCTCATCGAAGTTTCGCCGATGGCGGAACCGCCGGTGTGCCGGATCATCGATTTCGGCAAGTTCCAGTTCGAGACGAACAAGAAAGCCGCGATCGCGAAGAAGAAGCAGAAACAGATACAGATCAAGGAAGTGAAGTTTCGCCCTGGAACCGATGAAGGCGACTATCAGATCAAGCTCAGGAATCTGATTCGCTTTTTCGAGGAAGGGGACAAGGCCAAGGTAACGTTACGTTTCCGTGGCCGCGAAATGGCGCACACGGACCTCGGTCGGCAGATGCTGATGCGTTTGCAGCAAGACCTCGCCGGAGTGGCGGTGGTCGAGCAGCATCCGCTGATGGAAGGCCGGCAGATGGTCATGATGCTCGCGCCAAAAAAGAAGTAAGGGCGGTTTCGGCCGCTTCTTCGCCCTCGATCCGTGGCGCAAGCCATGGGGAAATGGGCTATGAAAAATTAGGAGTTATTACATGCCCAAGTTGAAGACCAACCGGGCCGCGGCAAAGCGTTTTCGCAAGACAGCGAACGGCTTCAAGCGCGGTCAGTCGCAGAAGCGACACATCCTTACCAAGAAGTCGAGCAAGCGGAAGCGGAATCTGCGTGGCACCACCATGGTCGCCAAGCAGGATCTCTGCCGTCTCGAACAATTGCTGCCCCACGCCTGAGGTGACCCATGGCACGAGTTAAACGTGGCGTCATCGCTGGACGCCGGCACAAGAAGGTCCTCGCCAAGGCGAAGGGTTACTACAACGCACGCCGCAAGGTGTATCGCACGGCAAAGCAGGCGGTCATCAAGGCCGGCCAGTACGCCTACCGCGATCGCAAGGCCAAGAAGCGTGATTTCCGCGCGCTGTGGATCACTCGCATCAACGCGGGCGCCCGCATGTTCGAGATGTCGTACAGCCGCCTGATGGCGGGCCTCAAGGCCGCGGGCCTCGAGATCGACCGCAAGCTCCTCGCGGACCTCGCGGTGCACGACATCGAAGCGTTCGGCAAGATCGTCGAGCAGGCCAAGAAGAGCCTTCCCGCCGCCGAGTAAGCGTTGCCGCAGGCCGGAGCGAGCACCTCCGGCGACGCGACAGGTCCCCGCCCTTGGCACCGACGAGAAGGCCGGGACGCGCAGCGCCCGGCCTTTTTCACTTGCACGCAGCAGCGCACGGACACCCCGCCCGATGAGCGACACGACCACGACCCTCGGCCTCGACGACCTGGCGGCGGACGCCCGGGTCCGGGTTGCGGCCTGCTCGAGCCTCGCGGACCTCGAAGCGCTCAAGGTCGAGCTGTTCGGCAAGAAGGGCGCGATCACCGCGCAGTTGAAGTCGCTCGGCGCGCTGGCGCCGGACGAGCGCAAGGCCGCGGGCGCGCGCATCAATGCGGTGCGTGACGAGATCGGCGCAGCCTTCGAGGCACGCAAGGCGGAACTCGACGCCATCGAACTCGAGCGCAAGCTCGCCGCGGGACGCATCGACGTGACGCAACCCGGGCGCGGCCAGCAGCCCGGTGGCCTGCATCCGGTGACGCGCACGCGCCGGCGCATCGAGACGATCTTCCGCAACGCAGGGTTCTCCGTCGAGGACGGCCCCGAAGTCGAAGACGACTGGCACAACTTCGAAGCGCTCAACATTCCCGCGAACCATCCGGCGCGCGCGATGCACGACACGTTCTACTTCCCGGACGGCCGGCTGCTGCGCACGCACACGTCGCCGGTGCAGGTGCGCGCCATGCTGCGCGACAAGCCGCCGCTGCGCATGATCATGCCGGGGCGCGTCTATCGCTGCGATTCCGACATGACCCACACGCCGATGTTCCACCAGGTCGAAGGCCTGGTCATCGACGACGGCGTGAGCTTCGCCAACCTCAAGTCGGTGCTGCACGAATTCATGCAGCAGTACTTCGAGCGCGACCTCGGCATCCGCTTCCGCCCGTCGTATTTCCCGTTCACCGAGCCCTCGGCCGAGGTCGACATCGAGTGCGTGTTCTGCAGCGGCGCGGGTTGTCGCGTCTGCAAGCAGACGGGCTGGCTCGAGGTCGCGGGCTGCGGCATGGTGCACCCCAACGTGCTGCGCAACGTCGGCATCGATCCCGAGCGCTACACGGGCTACGCGTTCGGCATGGGCATCGAGCGCCTGACGATGCTGCGCTACAGCGTCAACGACATCCGCCTCTACTTCGAGAACGACCTGCGCTTCCTGCGGCAGTTCGGCTGATCCGGTAACCGACGATGCGCATCAGTCTGCAATGGTTGAGTGAATGGATCGGCGGGCCGCTGCCCGCGCCGAAGGACCTCGCCGCGCGCCTCACGATGGCGGGCCTCGAGATCGAAGGCGTGGAGGCCGCCGCGCCGCCGCTGCCCGGCGTGATCGTCGGCGAGATCGTCGAGCGCGTGAAGCATCCCAACGCCGACACGCTCAGCGTCTGCCAGGTGAGCACGGGCACGGAAATCGTGCAGATCGTCTGCGGTGCGCCCAACGCGCGCGCGGGCCTGAAGGCGCCGCTCGCCACGGTCGGCGCGAAGCTGCCGGGCGGCATGGAGATCAAGAAGGCCAAGCTGCGCGGCGTCGAGTCGTTCGGCATGCTGTGTTCGGCGCGCGAACTCGCGCTGTCCGAGGAATGCGAGCGGCCTGCTCGAGCTGCCGGCGGAGCTGCAGACGGGCGCGGCGCTGGTCGACGGCGCTGGGTCTCGACGACACCATCCTCGAGGTGAACCTCACGCCGAACCGCGGCGACTGCATGAGCGTGCTCGGCATCGCGCGCGAAGTCGCGGCGCTGACCGGGCAGTCGCTGACTGGTCCGGCCCTGGCCGCGGTGCCCGCGGCCTCCAACGAGAGCTTCCCGGTCGAACTGACCGCGGGCGCAGGCTGCGTGCGCTTCGCGTCGCGCGTGATCCGTGGCTTGAACCCGCAGGCCAAGTCGCCCGCCTGGATGCAGGAACGCCTGCGTCGCGCCGGCCTGCGTCCGATCAGCGCCGCGGTCGACGTCACCAACTACGTGATGCTCGAACTCGGCCAGCCGATGCATGCGTACGACCTGCGCGAACTCGCCGGCGGCATCGTCGTGCGTCGCGCACGGGCCGGGGAGACGCTCAAGCTGCTCGACGGTCGCGAGATCGCGATGGACGAGTCCGTGCTCGTCATCGCCGATCACGAGAAGTCGCTCGGGCTGGCGGGCGTGATGGGCGGCGACCACTCAGGGATCGGCGACGACACCACCGACGTCCTGCTCGAAGTCGCGTTCTTCCTGCCCGACGCGATCGCGGGCCGTGGCCGTCGCTACGGCCTGGTCACCGATGCCTCGCAGCGCTTCGAGCGCGGCGTCGATCCCACGCTGCAGGAGCGCGCGATCGAGCGCGCTACGGCACTGCTGTGCGCCTGCGCGGGCGGCACGCCGGGCCCGACGCAGCTGGCCGAACTCACCGATGAACTGCCGCAGCCGACGGTCGTCCCGCTGCGCCCGGAGCGCGCACGCCGCGTCATCGGCGCCGACATCGACGACGCGACGATCGCGTCGATGCTCACGGGGCTCGGCATGCAGCTCGACCAGGCCGACAGCGCGTGGCGCGTGACGCCGCCGACGTGGCGCTTCGACATCGCGATCGAAGAAGACCTGATCGAGGAAATCGCGCGCACGCACGGGTTCGACCGCATTCCCGAGACGGTGCAGGCAGCGCGGCAACCGATTCCCGCCGTCACCGAAACGCGCATTCGCGGCGACGCGGCGGCCGACATGCTCGTGCAGCGCGGCTATTTCGAAGCGATCACCTACAGCTTCATCGAGCCGGGCCAGCAGGAGCTGTTCGCTCCCGGCGCGCCGAGCCTGACGCTGAGCAATCCGATCTCCGCCGAGCTCGCGACGATGCGTGCCTCGCTGTGGCCGGGCCTCGCGGCCGCTCTGGCGTCGAACCAGCGCCGGCAGCAGCCGCGCGTGCGCCTGTTCGAGGTCGGCCGCAAATTCGTCGTCGCGCGCGACGACGGCGCGCTGCACGAAGTGCCGGTCATTGCTGGCATCGCTGCGGGCTCGGCCGTGCCCGAGCAGTGGGGCGCGCCCAAGGCCGCCGTCGATTTCTTCGATGTGCGTGCCGACATCGAGGCGCTGCTGCGCGCGACCGGCGCGGCCAGCGAATTCCGTTTCGTGCCGGGCCAGCACCCGGCGTTGCATCCTGGCCAGACGGCGGAGATTCGCCGCGGCGAAGCGCACGCGGGTTGGATCGGCCGCCTGCATCCGGACGTCGAGCGCCGGCTCGAGTTGACATATTCCGGCATCGTCTTCGAACTCGAACTCGAAGTCGGCGATGGCTGCCGCAGTTGCCGCATTTCCACGAGGTTTCGCGCTTTCCCGCCGTGCGGCGCGACCTCGCGATCGTCGTCGAGGAAGCGGTGCCCGTGCAGAAATTGCTCGACTGCGTCCAGAACGCGGCGGGAACGGTGCTGCGCGACACGACGGTGTTCGATATTTACCGTGGCGCAGGCATCGAAACAGGTCGCAAGAGTGTCGCGATAGGCTTGAATTTACAGGACGTTTCGCGCACGCTTACTGACGATGAGACGGATGCCATCGTGGCTCGGGTCGTCTCCGACCTGGAGCGGGAGTGCTCCGCCACGATACGAGATCGATAAGACAAAAATGGCATTGACCAAGGCGGAAATCGCGGAAGCATTGTTCGACCAGCTCGGCCTCAACAAGCGTGAGGCCCGCGAGCTCGTCGACCTGTTCTTCGAAGAGTTGCGGATGGCCCTCGCGCATGGCGAGCAGGTCAAGCTCTCCGGTTTCGGCAACTTCGACCTGCGCAGCAAGAACCAGCGCCCGGGTCGCAACCCGAAGACCGGCGAGGAGATCCCGATCAGCGCACGGCGCGTCGTGACTTTCCGTCCTGGCCAGAAACTGAAGGCGCGCGTGGAAGCGTATGCTGGAACCCAGCAATAACGACGAACTCCCGGCGATCCCGGGCAAGCGCTACTTCACCATCGGTGAGGTCAGCGAACTGTGCGGCGTGAAGCCGCACGTGCTGCGTTACTGGGAGCAGGAATTCCCGCAGCTCAAGCCGGTCAAGCGCCGCGGCAACCGCCGCTATTACCAGCGCCAGGACGTGCTGGTGATCCGCCAGATCCGCGCGCTGCTGTACGACCAGGGCTTCACGATCGGCGGCGCCCGCAATCGGCTCGAGGGCGAGGAAGCCCGCGAGGACGTCACCCAGACCCACCAGCTGGCGCGGCAGCTGCGCGTCGAGCTCGAAGAACTGATCAAAATCCTGCGGCGCTGAGCAATTCGGCTATAATCCGCGCCCGGTCGGAGCGTGGCGCAGTCTGGTAGCGCACTTGCATGGGGTGCAAGGGGTCGGAGGTTCGAATCCTCTCGCTCCGACCAATAAACTCAAGCACTTGGACGATCAGCAAAGGCCCTCGCAAGAGGGCCTTCGTCAGCGCAATGCGCGCAGTCCCACGAGATCCGAGGATGAATCCAATTCGGATTGCAGTTGTCGGCCTGGGAAAGATCGCGCGCGATCAACACTTGCCGTCGATTCGAGCGAGCAACGAATTTGAATTGGTGGCCGTAGCAAGTCCGCACAGCCGTCTCGACTCGTTCCCGTCATACGACAGCCTTGAGTCGCTGCTGCAGGCACATCACGACGTGCAAGCGGTGGCTCTTTGCATGCCGCCACAGGCACGGGCTGCAATCGCACGCGTTGCGCTTCGACGCGGCTGCCATGTCCTGCTCGAGAAGCCACCCGGTACATCGATCGCTGAAGTCGAAGAGTTGTCCAGACTTGCCGACGAACGCCGCCTGACCTTGTTTGCGTCATGGCACTCCCGGCACGGCTGCGCCGTAGAGCCTGCGCGAACCTGGCTCGAGCGCAAGCGCATTCTCCGCGTCTCCATCACCTGGAAGGAGGACGTCCGCGTCTGGCATCCGGGACAGGACTGGATCTGGACCGCCGAGGGCTTCGGCGCCTTCGATCCCGGCATCAATGCGCTTTCGATCCTGACCCGTATCGCACCTGGCGCTCTCGTGCTGAAGCGGCCGAGCTTCAGTTTCCGTCAAACCGCGCTGCGCCGAGCGCGGCCCGACTCTCCATGGCGCTGGATGGCGCGCCGGTCGAAATGGACCTCGACATCCTTCACGCAGGCACTCCAACCTGGGAAATCGACGTTGCAACGGATGCGGGACGCCTGTCGCTTGGTGCGGGCGGAACCGTTCTGCACATCGATGGCTGCCCGGTGGCCATCACGCCTTTGCAGGAATACGAGGCCTTGTATGCTCATTTTGCGGCGCTGATAGGCGCCAGGAGCAGCGATGTGGACACGGTTCCACTGCGGCTGGTGATCGACGCTCTGTCTAAGGGCCACCGAATCATCCAGGCCCCATTCATGGACAACGGCGTTTGCCGATTTGCGTCCGATGCCGGTTCTGCGGCGAATAGGCCTGGTGCAGGTCGCACCGACCCTCCCGACCATTTGATATCGTGAGCGACATGGACAACCAACAGACGAAATCGATACTGACGGTGGCCCTGATGGCGGCATTCGCCGACGGGCTCAAGGATGAGCGCGAGCGCGAGTCGATCCGCAAGCTGGCGGAGGCGCTCGGGGCCGAAGCCAGCATCGACCTGCCGGCCTGGTACCGCGACGTCCTGCTCGTCGCGTCCCGACCTCACCGAAGTCGTGAAGCCGCTCGATACGCAGGGACTGCGCCAGTACGCCTACGAAATGGCCGTCGGCGTCGTCAATGCCGACGGTTCGCAGAATGCGGCCGAAGCTGCCTTCCTCGCGCAATTGGCAGCGGCGCTGCAGTTGCCCACGGCTGCGGCGGAGTCCGTCGCGCAGCAGGCGAGTGCGATGGCGGATGCTGCCGTCGAGCCCACCGGTCCCGCGGCGCCTGCAGGCGCGGCGACGGCTGCTGCCGCACCGACGGCGGTGGCCGGCACCGTGCTCGGCAAGGCGAACGTGAGCGATGCCGAAATGGACAAGACCATCACTGACCGCGTCGATCACCAACGCGGCGCTCGAGTTGCTGCCGGAATCGATCGCGTCGATGGCGATCATTCCGCTGCAGCTGCGTCTCGTGTATCGCATCGGCAAGGCGTACGGCTACGAGATGGACATGTCGCACGCGAAGGATTTCATCGCCACGCTCGGCGTCGGCCTCACGTCGCAGTACGTCGAGCAATTCGGACGCAAACTGCTGGGCGGACTGCTCGGTGGCCTCGGCGGCGGTATCGGTCGTTCGCTCGGTCGCCAGGCGGCCAGTTCGGGTCTCACGTTCGCCACGACCTACGCGATCGGTCGCGTGGCGCAGCGTTATTACGCGGGCGGCCGCACGCTCGATTCGGCGACGCTCAAGGAAACGTTCACGTCCTTGCTGGCCGAGGCGCGTGGCATGGCCCCGAAGTACCAGTCACAGATCGAGCAGGCCGCGCAGACGATCGACACGCGCAACCTCGTGTCGCTGGTGAGGCAGGGCTGAGGTGACTAGGGAACGTTCCCTCACTCGCGACCTCCCGTGACCTCCGCCTTCCGCAGCCTTCCTAGGAGTGCGTGATCGCGTCGCGCGATCGGCGCGCTCCAGGTGCGGGATCGCGTTGAACGAGACCAGCCGGGCATTGCTCGAAGCCGGGCGGATCACTTCCGTCACGCTGGTGTTGCGCGTCTGCAGGTTCAGCTGGATCGCCGCGTCCGCGCCGGCCTCCAGCACCTCCGACGTGTAACGGCCGATCACGCCGCCGGACGTGACGATCAGCACGTTGTCGTCGCGCCCGAGCCCTGCGCACGCTGCGGCAACGCCCGCACGGATGCGAGCGCCGAACTCGTTCCAGCTTTCGCCGCCGGCGACGACGTCATCGTGCTGTGACCACTTCTGCATGGCGCTGCGGATCGCCGCGAAATACTCGCGCCGGTCGCCCGATGCCCGGATGGCCTGCAGGCGGTCGCCTTCGAAGAAACGCAGCAGCGACAGGTGGTCGTACTCGTTGAAGCGCGCGTCCTGGGCGAAGTCGCGCGGCCCGTCGAGTGCGTTCAGGACCAGTTCGCACGTCGACACCTGCCGTTGCAGCGTGCCGGCGAGCACCCGGGCGAACTGCAGGCCGCGGGCCGCGAAGTGCTCGCCGAGCCAGGTCGACTGGCGCGCGCCGAGCGTCGGTGATCGAATCGTAATTGCCCGCGAAATCGGGCTGGCCGTGGCGTACGAGGTAAAGATAGGGCATAAGCCTCCCAGTTTAGCCCGGAAGACCCCATGCCCAAGGCCGCGCCATCGCTACCGTTCCAGCCGTCCGGCGTCATCACGCTGACGACGGATTTCGGCCACAAGGATCCATTCGTCGGGGTGATGAAGGGGCAGGTGCTGCGTCGCTTCCCGGCGGCCCGGCTCGTCGACCTGACGCACGAGATCCTGGTGCACTGGCCCGCCGAGGCCGGCTTCTGGCTCGGACGCTCGTTCGGGTACTTCCCGCCAGGCACGGTGCACGTGGCCGTCGTCGATCCCGGCGTCGGCAGCTCACGGGACATCGCCGTGGTCGAGGCCGAGGGGCAGCTTTTCCTGGCGCCCGACAACGGCCTGCTGGCCGGCGTGCTGGAGCGGCTGGAAGCGGCCCCCATCCTCAGGCGGCTCGACGACGGCGTCCTGCGCGACCTGGGAATCCACCGGCCGAGCGCGACTTTCCACGGCCGCGACATCTTCGCGCCGGTGGCGGCCGAGCTGGCGGCTGGCCGGCTGCGTCCCGAGGCCCTGGGACCGGTCGTCCCGGAGCTCGTGCCGGGCTGGTTGGACGAGCCCGTCCTGGCCGGCGGGCAGCTGAGCGGCGCGGTGGTGACGGTCGACCACTTCGGCAACCTCCTGACCAACCTGGACGCCGCCGCTCGTGGCGCAGGTGGCGACGCCGGTCGTCCGGGCGGGGGGGCAGGAGATCCCGCTCCGGCGGACCTATTCCGACGTCCGGCCCGGCGAGTACGTCGCGCTGATCAATTCGTTCGGGGTGCTGGAGGTGGCCAGGGCCGAAAAGAGCGCGGCCGACGGGCTCGGCGGGTCCATCGTCGTCGCCCGCCGGGCGCCTGCCGCGATCGGCTCGGTCGGCTGACGACGCGCCGACGGGGTCATTGCACCGCAAAACGAATCGGTTGAGATGCAATCCGATCCGTGTATAGTTCGCAGCCTTGTGCCCATGCTGAAGTGGGCAGCACATTGATATATCAGGATTTTCTCTCGGGGCCGCGCAATGGAACGAGACGAGGAACACTTCGACTTGGACGAAGAGTTTGTAGCTGGAGCTGAGGAAGAGGATTACGACCGTTTCATCGACAGGGTGGATCGGCGTAAGCAGGCGGCTGCCGTCAAGAAGGGCAAGGCTGCCTGGAGCAAGCTCGAGGACGTGCTGGCGGAGAAACGCCTGCAGAAAGAACTCAAGGATTACTACGAAGACAAGTAGTCCGTCCACGCGCTCTGACACGGGGACCAGTCACGCCGATCGCCGACGCCAAGCTGCGCGTCGCGCCGGGGTCCGCTCGAATGACCAGCCATACCGAATCGAACTGGGTCGTCCTCAAGTTTGGCGGCACCAGCGTTTCGAGCGTCAGCAACTGGAAGAACGTCGCCGGCGTCGTCAAGGCGCGGCTGGTCGAAGGTCTCCATCCCGTCATCGTGCATTCGGCGCTGTCCGGCATCACGGACCGCCTCGAGCAATTGCTCGCGAAAGCGCTGACCGGCGAGTGGGAACCGGTCATGGACCAGATCGAGCGTCGTCACCTCGACCTCGCGCGCGATCTCGGCATTCACATCGACGCCGAACTCGATCGTCACTTCACCGATCTGCGTCGCAGCGCCGAAGGCATCCACCTGATCGGCGAGGTCAGCGATCGCCTGCGCGCGCGCGTGATGGCCAACGGCGAATTGATGGCGACGCGCATCGGCGCGGCGTTCCTGCACGCGGAAGGCATCGACGTGCAGTGGCTCGACGCGCGCACGCTGCTGCACGCCGAAGTGCGGCCCGGCGCAACCGAGCGCGCGAACTACCTTTCCGCCACGTGCAACTTCGAACCCGACACCGCGTTCCAGCAGCGGCTGGCGTCGGGCGGCAAGGTGCTGATCACGCAGGGCTTCATCGCGAGCGACGCGCACGGCGACACGGTGCTGCTCGGTCGCGGCGGCTCCGACACGTCGGGCAGTTACTTCGCGTCCAAGCTCGGCGCGCGCCGGCTCGAGATCTGGACCGACGTGCCCGGCATGTTCACGTCGAATCCCAAGTCGGTGTCGAACGCGCGCCTGCTCAAGTCGCTCGATTACGACGAGGCGCAGGAAATCGCGAGCAGCGGCGCCAAGGTCCTGCACCCGCGCTGCATCCTGCCGGTGAAGCAGTACGCGATTCCGCTGACCGTGCACGCCACGCAGCAGCCCGAGCTCGAAGGCACGGTCGTCACCGCGACGGGCGGCGACGGCGGCGCGCGCGTGAAGGCGGTCTGCATCAAGAAGGGCATCACGCTGCTCTCGCTCGAGACGCTCGGCATGTGGCACCAGGTCGGCTTCCTCGCCGATGCGTTCGCCGTCTTCAAGGAGCACGGCCTGTCGGTCGACCTCGTGTCGACGTCGGAGACCAGCGTCACCGTGTCGCTCGATCCGGCCGCGAACTCGCTCGACAGCCGCGCGCTCGAGACGCTGGTGACCGCGCTGTCGAGGCTCTGCCGCGTCGAAGTCATCGGGCCCTGCGCCGCGGTGAGCCTCGTCGGGCGCAGCATTCGCGCCACGCTGCACCGGCTGGGCGATGCGCTCGAACTGTTCGAGGAACAGCGCATCTACCTGGTCACGCAGGCCGCGAACGACCTCAACATCACGTTCGTCGTCGACGAGGAGCAGGGCGATCGCCTGGTGCGCCGCCTGCACGACGTCATCGTCTGGAACGCGCCGTCCGATCACGTGCTCGGGCCCGACGTGGGAGCAGATCCACGGCCTCGGCCCGGTGCTGCCGGCCGGCGGGCCGCCGTGGTGGCAGGACCGCCGCGACGAACTGCAGCGCATCGCACACGAGCACGGCAGCGCCTACGTCTACAACCGCGCGTCGTCCGAGCTCGCGGCGCAGCAGTTGCTCGGCATCCGCGGCGTCGATCGCGTCTTCTACGCGATGAAGGCCAACCCGCACCCGGAGCTGCTGAAGACCTTCGCGGGACTCGGGCTCTCGTTCGAATGCGTCTCGCGCGGCGAATGCGAGCGCGTGATGCAGGTGGTGCCGGGCATCGACCCGTCCCGCATCCTGTTCACGCCGAATTTCGCGCCGCGCAGCGAGTACGAGTGGGCGATCGAGCAGGGCGTCAACCTGACGATCGACAACGTCTACGCGCTGCGCGAGTGGGGCGAGCTGTTCCGCAATCGCGACGTGCTGATCCGCATCGACACCGGCTTTGGCCGTGGCCACCACGATCACGTGCGCACCGCGGGCGTGCATTCGAAGTTCGGCGTGCCGCTGTTCGAGACTGGACGAAGTCGAGCGTCTGGTGCAGCAGGTGGGCGCGCGCGTCGTGGCGCTGCATGCGCACACCGGCAGCGGCGTGTTCGACGTGCGCAACTGGAAGGAAGTCGGCCACATGCTGGGCGGACTCGCGCAGCGCTTTCCGCACGCCAGGGCCATCGATCTCGGTGGCGGCCTCGGCGTGCCCGAGAAGCCGGGGCAGGTGCCGGTGGACCTCGCGGCGCTGCAGGGCGTCATCGACGACATCCGCGCCAAGTGGCCGCAGGTCGGTCTCTGGCTCGAGCCGGGCCGGTTCCTGGTGGCGCAGGGCGGCGTGCTGGTCGTCGAAGTGACGCAGCTGAAGGGCAAGGGCGCGGTGCAGTACGTCGGCGTGTCGACCGGCATGAACTCGCTGATCCGCCCGGCGCTCTACGGCGCGCACCACGACATCGTCAACCTCACGCGCTTCGGCGAGCCGGGCACCGAGGTCTACAACGTCGTCGGGTCCGATCTGCGAATCGGCCGACTACCTCGGGCACGAGCGCCTGCTGCCGGCCACGAAGGAAGGCGACGTGCTGCTGATCGCGAACACGGGCGCCTACGGCCACGCGATGAGTTCGAACTACAACCTGCGCGAACCCGCGTGCGAAGTGATCATCTGAGCGGGCCGCATGGCGGCCGGAGTGAGCCTGTGAAGACTGCAATCGTTGGCTGGCGCGGCATGGTGGGCTCGGTGCTCATGCAGCGCATGGCGGTCGAGCGCGACCTCGACCACGTGGACCCGGTCTTCTTCAGCACGTCGCAGGCGGGCGGTGCGGGTCCCGTGATCAATGGCCGCCCGTCCGGCGCGCTGCAGGACGCCAACGACCTGCAGGCGCTCGCGCAGTGCGACGTGGTCGTGACCTGCCAGGGCGGCGACTACACGAACGACATCCATCCGAAGCTGCGTGCGGCCGGCTGGCAGGGCTACTGGATCGACGCCGCGTCCGCGCTGCGCATGAAGGACGACGCCGTCATCATCCTCGATCCCGTGAATCGCGGCGTGATCGACGCCGCGCTCGCGGCCGGCGTGCGCGATTACGTCGGCGGCAACTGCACGGTGTCGCTGATGATGATGGCCCTCGGCGGACTGTTCCGCGCGGACCTCATCGAGTGGATCACCTCGATGACCTACCAGGCGGCTTCGGGCGCCGGTGCGCAGAACATGCGCGAACTCGTCGAGCAGATGGGCAGCGTGCACGCGGCCGCAGCCACGCTGCTGCGCGATCCGGCGAGCGCCATCCTCGACATCGACCGTGTCGTGACCGACCAGTTGCGTTCGCCCGACCTGCCGCAGGCCAACTTCGGCGCGGCGCTCGCGGGCAGCCTGATCCCCTGGATCGACAAGGACATGGGCAACGGCGTGAGCCGCGAGGAATGGAAGGGCGGCGCCGAGACCAACAAGATTCTCGGGCGCGCGGCAGGCGCGGCGATTCCGGTCGAAGGCATCTGCGTGCGTGTCGGCGCGATGCGCTGCCACAGCCAGGCGATGACCATCAAGTTGAAGCGCGACCTGCCGCTGGCGGAAATCGAACGCCTGATTGCCGGCGGCAACGACTGGGTGCGGCTGGTGCCGAATACGCGCGAGGCGTCGATCGCGGGCCTCACGCCGGCGGCGGTCAGCGGCACGCTCGACATCCCGATCGGACGCGTGCGCAAGCTCGCGATGGGCGGCGAATACCTCACGGCCTTCACGGTCGGCGACCAGTTGCTGTGGGGCGCGGCCGAGCCGATCCGCCGCATGCTGCGCATCCTTGCCGAACGGCAGCGGGGCTGAGCGACGTCGCATGACCGACCAGCGCGACCAGCCCTCGCTCGACGAACTGGCCGCGCGGCTCGCGGAGTTCGCGCGCGAGCGCGACTGGGACCAGTTCCACGCGCCCAAGAACCTGGCGATGGCGCTCGCCGGTGAAGTGGGCGAACTGCTCGAGCACTTCCAGTGGCTCACGGAGCAGCAGAGCGCGAACCTGCCGGCCGACGTCAAGGACGCCGTGGCGCTCGAGATGGCCGACGTCCTGCTTTACCTGGTCCGCCTTGCCGACAAGCTCGAGATCGATCTCGGCGCGGCCGCGGTGCGCAAGATCGGCTTGAATGCGCGTCAAGTATCCGGTCGAGAAATTTCGCGGCAGCTCGCGCAAGTACGACGATCCCGCGTGAAGCGCGTGAAGGGAGTAGCCGCTCGTGAGCAGCACTGACACGATCACCGGCATCGTCAGCCTCCGCGGCAAGCGGGTGCTGGTGACCCAGGCCCGGGAATTCATGGGTCCGGTGTTGTGCTCGGTGCTGGCCGAAGCGGGTGCCGACGTCGTTGCGGACGATTCCTCGTTGATCGATCCGGACGCACCTGCGGCAATCGTCGACAGAGCGGGGCGAGTGGACGTCCTGGTGGCGAACCTGGCGCTGGCGGCTCCGTCGACACCGGCCGGTGACGTCGACGACGACGAATGGCAGACGGTCTTTCGGCACCTGGTCGACCCGCTGCCGCGGCTGGTGCGGGCGGTGCTGCCGCAGATGATCGAGCGCCGGTCGGGCAAGGTCCTGGTGATCGGCAGTGCGTCGGCGCTGCGCGGCATGAAGCGCGCGTCGACCTACAGCGCCGCTCGCGGGGCGCAACTGGCCTACGTCCAGGCCGTCGGCGTCGAGGTGGCTCCGCACAACGTGCAGGTCAATGCGATCGCGCAGAATTTCGTCGAGAACCCGACGTATTTCCCGCCGGAAGTGCAGGCCTTGCCGACAGTTCCAGGAACGACTCAAGCGCGAGGTGCCGCTGGGCACGGCTGGTGGGCGCGCGCGAGGATGCGCTGTTCGCGGCGTACCTGTGCAGCGCGGCTGCCGACTGTTTCGTCGGGCAGGTCTTTCCGGTGTGCGGCGGCTGGGTTACGCGGTAAGAGCCCTCTCCCACGATGTGCGGGAGAGGGCCGTGGAGGTCAGTCGTACAGTTCCGCCGGCACGTTGCCGCCGTTCTTGGCGATCTGGCGCAGGACTTCCTTGTGCAGCCAGACGTTCATCTTGGCCGAGTCGTGCATGTACTCGGCCGGGCAGCCGAGTTCCGTCGCGAGTTCCTTGCGCTCCGTGAGGCTGCTTTCCATGCCGAGCAGCTTCATCAGGTCGACGATGGACGTGCGCCAGTTCAGCTTCTGCGGCGTCTGGGCGGCCCAGCCTTCGAGCATCGAGACCACGTCCACCATGGCCATGGGTTCGGGCTTGGGCGGCGGGGGCGGCGGCACGGGCGCAACTGCGGCAGGCGCGGGCGTCGGCTGCAGGGGCGGTCGGTGTGACGGGCGGCGGCGGGGCGGCCTTCTTCTTGAGGCCAAGCTTTTCGAGTATCGATCCAAACAGGCTCATGGCATGTCCTTATGGGTGATTGTGATCATTGATGCGATGGCGTGGAGCGCGGGCGGCTCAATGCCAGGCTCGAGTTTAGCCTCGTCCGCGGTCCAGATTCTGTAGGGAATATTCAGCTGGAATCGAATGCGCGAGAACCCTGACCCGCCTGCACTTCCCGGCGTGCCGATATCGTCGGCGTTGCCCCGCACGGTCGTCGTTCTCGGGTTGGTTTCGCTGCTGAACGACGCATCGAGTGAAATGATCACACCGCTGTTGCCGATCTTCCTGACGGCAACGCTCGGTGCCGGGCCGGCGATCGTCGGGCTGGTCGAGGGCCTGGCCGAAGCGACCTCGAGCGTGCTGAAGCTCATCGCAGGCCGCCTGGCGGATCGCGGCGTGGATCCGAAGTCGCTCGTGCTCGCGGGCTACGGCCTGTCCAATGCGACGCGCCCGCTGATCGGCCTGGCGGCGGCGTGGAGTTCGGTGCTGCTGCTGCGGTTTCTCGATCGCGTCGGCAAGGGGTTGCGCACGGCACCCAGGGATGCGCTGATCGCCGGAGCCACGCACGCAGCGGATCGCGGCCGTGCCTTCGGCTTTCACCGCTCGATGGATCACGCGGGTGCCGTCATCGGCCCGTTGATCGCGTTCGCGCTGCTGTCGATGCAGGTCGAACTCAAGCACGTGTTCCTCGCGTCGGTCGTGCCCGGCCTGCTGGTGCTGACGCTGCTCGCGTTCGGCCTGCCGCGCGGGCAACCGTTCGTGGCGCCGCCGCGCGCGTCGTTCTGCATGGCGTTCGCTGCACGGCCGGCTGCGCGCGATGATCATCGCGGCGGGCTGGCTCGCGCTCGCGAGCGTGCCGGAGGTCTTCGTCGTGCTGTGGGCGACCAGCGCCGGGCTCGCGGTGCACTGGGTGCCGCTGGTCTGGGCGGCCGCGAGCCTCGCCAAGATGGTGATCGCGATGCCGGCGGGGATCGTCTCGGACCGGCTCGGGCGCATTCCCGTCCTGCTGGGTGGCTGGACCCTGCGTGTGTTCGTGTTGCTGCTGCTCGCGGCGCTGCCTTCACCGCCGGCCTGGCAGGTGTGGCTGCTGTTCATCGCTTACGCCGCGACGCTGGCCGTGACCGAGCCGGCGGAGCGCTCGGTCATCGGCGACCATGCCGCGGAACACGAACGCGGCACGGCCTATGGCCTGTATCACCTGGCGAGCGGCCTGCTGGTGCTGCCGGGCGCGGTGATCTTCGGCACGATCTGGGAGCGCTTCGGTTCGAGCACGGCGTTCACGACGGCTGCGATCGTGACGGCACTCGGCGCAGCGTGGATGTCCTGGCTGGCGCGTGAGCCGAGTCGCACGCGCCGGTTAGCAGCGCGCGTCTAGAGGCTGCCCGGGACGCGCGCACCATGCCGCGAGGCGAGTTCGCCGACGACCTGCTCGAGCGTGAGGTTGCGGGATTTCAGCAGCACCAGCAGGTGATACAGCAGGTCGGCGCATTCGCCGACCAGTTCGGGATCGTCGCGTGTCACCGCGGCCAGCGCCGTCTCGACACCTTCTTCGCCCACCTTCTGCGCGATGCGGCCGATGCCGCTGGCAAAGAGCCGGGCCGTGTAGCTGCCTTCCGGGCTGTCGGCGATGCGCTGCGCAATCGTCGACTGCAGCGTCGACAGGAATGCGATCGCGCGACACCTGCGGCTCGCGCGACTCGGCGAAGCACGTCGGCGTGCCGTTGTGGCAGGTCGGGCCGTCCGGATGCGCCAGGACCAGGATCGAGTCGCGGTCGCAGTCGGCGCTCACGTGCGCGACGTGCAGGAAATGGCCGGACGTTTCGCCCTTGGTCCAGAGCTGGTTGCGGCTGCGGCTGAAGAAGGTGACGCGCCCGTCGGCCAGCGTGCGTCGCAGCGCCGCCTCGTTCATGTAACCCAGCATCAGGACGCGGCCATCGACCGCGTGCTGGACGATGGCGGGCAGCAGGCCATCGCCCTTGTCCCAGTCGAGTCGCGCCAGGTTCAGGTCGTTCATGGACGGATCTCCACGCGTCGTTCGCGCAGGTAGGTCTTCAGGTCCGGGATGGCGATGGCGCCGCTGTGGAACACGCTCGCCGCCAGCGCACCATCGACGCCGGCATCGGCAAAGACGCTGGCGAAATGCTCCATCGTGCCGGCGCCCCCGGAGGCGATCAGCGGCACCCGGCAGATACTGCGCACGGCCTGCAGCTGGCGCAAGTCATACCCCTGGCGGACGCCGTCGCTCGCCATGCAGTTGAGGACGATTTCGCCGGCGCCGCGGTCCTGCACTTCGCGCACCCAGTCGAGCGTGCGGCGGCGCGTGCTGCGTGAGCGGTCGGGATCGCCGGTGAACTGGTAGACCTCGAAGTCGTCGCCCACGGTCTGGCTGTCGATGCCGACCACGACGCACTGCGAACCGAAGCGTCGTGCGAGCGCGTCGACGAGGCCGGGGTCGGCCAGGGCAGGGGAGTTCACCGAGATCTTCTCCGCGCCGGAATTGAGCACGTCCTCGGCATCGGCGACCGTGCGGATGCCGCCAGCCACGCAGAACGGGATGTCGAGCACCCGTGCGACGCGCGTGATCCAGCTGCGGTCCACGGAGCGGTTCTCGGGACTGGCCGTGATGTCGTAGAAGACGAGTTCGTCCGCGCCTTCCGCGCAATAGCGGGCGGCGAGCTCGAGGATGTCGCCCACGACCTTGTGATCGCGGAAGCGCACGCCCTTGACGACCTGGCCGTCGCGGACGTCGAGGCAGGGAATTATGCGCTTGGCAAGAATGGGGCGAGCTCCTCGGCCGGGATGCGATTCTCGAGCAGGGCACGGCCGCTGATGACGGCTGCGGCACCGGTGGCTGCGAGCGCCACGCAGGTCGGCGCCGCAGCTGACGCCGCCCGACGCCTGCCACTGAATCGTCGGAAAGCGTCGAGCCGCCTCGGCGTACAGCGCGAGATTCGGCCCCGACGAGCGCACCGTCGCGGGCGACGTCCGTGCACAGCACGTGCAGTGCGCCGTGCGGCAGGTAGCTCGCGACCGCGTCCCACAGGCTCGCCTCGGTCTGTGCTTCCCAGCCGTGCGTCGTCAGGCGCGGCGTGCCGCCGTCGTCGAGGCGGACGTCGAACGCCAGCACGATGCGGTCGGGACCGAACTCGCGCATCCACTGCTGGACCTCCGCGGGTTGCGTCACCGCCACGCTGCCGACGACGACGCGTTGCACGCCGAGGCCGAGCAGTTCGCCGGCCACCTCGCGCGTGCGGACGCCGCCGCCGACCTGGATGGCTGTGTCCGCGAACGCTTGCGCCAGGCCGGCGATGGCCGCCCGGTTGCCCTGCGAGCCATCGCGCGCGCCGTCGAGGTCGACGACGTGCACGTAGCGGGCGCCGAAGTCGCGGTAGCGCTGCCAGGATCAGCGCGCGGGTCGTTGCCGTAGACGGTCTCGGCGTCGAAGCGTCCCTGCAGCAGGCGCACGCACTGGCCGCCACGCAGGTCGATGGCGGGAACGAGTTGCATGTCAGGTCAGCGCCAGGAAGTTCGCGAGCAGGCGCTGGCCCGCGCGGGACGAGCGCTCGGGATGGAACTGCGCGCCGTGGAAGTTCGCATGACGGACGATGGCCGAGAACTCGCCGCCGTAGTCGGTGACGGCCTCCGTCCACGGGCCGACCGGCGCGGCGTAGCTGTGCACGAAATAGACGTAGGCGTCGTCGTCCGAGACCGCGCGTCAGCGGTGAATCCGCCCGCGGCACGCACCTGGTTCCAGCCCATGTGCGGGACCGGAAAACCCTGGCGATCGGGAAACCGGGTGACCCGCGCCGGAAGAATGCCGAGGCACTCCGTGTCGCCTTCCTCGCTGCCTGCGAACAGCAGCTGCATGCCGAGGCAGATGCCGAGCACGGGCTGGGTCAGCGTCGGAATGACGGCGGCCAGGCCCAGCGAGTGCAGCCGCTCCATGGCATCGGCCGCGGCACCCACGCCGGGCAGGATCACGCGGCGGTGCGCGACGCAACTCATCCGCGTCGGACGTCAGCTGCGACGAAACACCGAGCCGGTCGAGCGCGAAGCGCAGCGAGGCGATGTTGGCGCCGCCGTTGGCGATGATCGCGACGTCGGTCATCTCAAAGGACGCCCTTGCTGCTCGGCAGTTCGGTGCCTTCGATCCGCAGCGCCTGGCGCAGCGCGCGGCCCGTGCACTTGAAGCAGGCCTCGATCATGTGATGCGTGTTGTCGCCCGTGCACCTTCACGTGCACGGCCGCCAGCAGGCTGTCGGCCAGCGAGCGGAAGAAATGCGGCACCAGTTCGGTGGGCAGGCCGCCAACGGACTCGCGACCGAACTTGCCCTCGAAGACGGCGTAGGCACGGCCGGACAGGTCGATCGCCACCTGCGCCTGGGACTCGTCCATGGGCAGCACGAAGCCAAAGCGTGCGATGCCGCGCTTGTCGCCGAGTGCCTCACGCAAGGCCTGGCCGAGCGCGAGTGCGCAGTCCTCGACCGTGTGGTGCTCGTCGATTTCCAGGTCGCCCGTGCAGGTGAGTTCCAGCGCGAAGCCGCCGTGACGCGCGACCTGCTCGAGCATGTGATCGTAGAAGCCGATGCCGGTGGCGATGGCGACGGGACCGGTGCTGTCGAGGTTGACCCGCACCCGGATGTCGGTTTCCTTCGTCTTGCGCAGGACGGTCGCGGTGCGGGCGGGGCGGCGCAACTTCTCGACGATGGCCTCCCAGGTGCAGCCGTCGCGGCCATCGGCATGGACCTGCAGGCCCTGGATGCCGAGATTCGCCGCCAGTTGCAGGTCCGTCTCGCGATCGCCGATCACGTAGCTGTCGTGCGGGTCGATGGGGTGGTCGCGCAGGTAATCGGTCAGCAGGCCGGTCTTCGGCTTGCGGCATTCGCAGCCATCGGCGGGCCGGTGCGGGCAGAAGAACTCCGCGTCGAATTCGATGCCCTGCGAGGCGAAGAGGGTGCGGATGAAATCCTGCGGCTCGCGGAACGTGGGTTCCGGGAACGTGTCGCGTGCCGAGACCATCCTGGTTGCTCACGAGCACGAAGCGGTAGCCGGCGCGCTTGAGTTCGAGCAGCGCCGGAATCACGCCCGGCAGCAGGCGAATCTTCGCGCAGGCTGTCGACCTGCTCGTCGCCGTGGTTCTTCGACCAGCGTGCCGTCACGATCGATGAACAGGACGCGTGCTCCGCTCATGGCTGCTCCACCGCGGCCAGCAGCCGCTGGTTCTGTTCGGGCGTGCCGATCGAGATGCGCAGGCAGTTCGCCAGCCCGGGGTACGACGAGAAGTCACGCACGATCAGTCCGGCCGCCTTGCCGGCGGCGAAGAATCGCCTGGCATCGCGGCACTCGACCAGCAGGAAGTTGGCGTCGGACGGAAAGACCCGCGCGACGTTGGCGCAGCGCTCGAGGCGCTCTTGCATGCGGCTGCGTTCGTCGAGCAGCGTGCGGATCCGCGCGGCCGACAGCGCGCGCTGCGGAGCCTCGGTCAGGGCCAGGACTTCTTCGACCGTCGACGCCGGAATCGCATACGGCGGGATGATTCGCCGCAGCAGCCCGATGATTTCCTCGCTTGCGATCACCGTGCCGAGGCGCGCGCCGGCCAGCGCGTAGGCCTTCGACAGCGTGCGCAGAATGACGAGGTTCGGGAACTCGGCCAGCCGGGCGGTCAGGCTCGCCCGGCCGCAGAACTCGACGTAGGCCTCGTCGACGACGACCAGTGCCTGGCCGGCGAGCTCGCGTGCAGACACGCAGCATCGCGGCTTCGTCGAGCAGGTTGCCCGTCGGGTTGTTGGGCGAGCAGAGGAACACGATCTTGGCTCGCGTGCCCGCGGCAATGACCTGCTCGGCATCGAGCGCGAAGCCATCGCGCAGCAGCGGCACCTCGAGCACGCCTGCACCCTGGATCTTCGCCGCGACCTTGTAGAAGCCGAAAGTCGGCGGGGTGATCACCACGTTGTCCTGTCCCGCGCGGCAGAACGCACGCACCAGCAGGTCGATGGCTTCGTCGCTGCCACGACCGACCAGCAGCTGCCGCGGCCGGCACGCCGTACAGCTGCGCCATGCGCTCGACCAGCGCATGGGGCTGCGGCTCGGGATACCGGTTCAGGCCGGACATCGAGTTGTCGCCCGGAGCGCGCCACGGCATTTCGTTGGCGTGCATGCGCTCGAGCGACGGATCCCAGGCTGCGTGCTGGTAAGGCTGCAGCTCGCAGGATGTCGGGGCGCGCCAGTTGCAGGATCGAGTGCTCATGAGTGGCCTGCCTGCGCCAGCGCGTCGAGACGCACCGTGACCGCATTGGCGTGCGCGTCGAGGGATTCGAGCTGTGCCAGCGTGCGCGCCGTCGGGCCCAGGTTGCGCAAGCCGTCCGCGGTCAGTTCCTGCACCGTGATGCGCTTGACGAAATCGAGCACGCTCAGCCCGCTGTAGGCGCGGGCGTGGCCGTAGGTGGGCAGCACGTGATTGGTGCCGCTGCAGTAGTCGCCCATGGTCTCCGGCGTCCACGCGCCCAGGAAGACGGAGCCCGGCATTGCGAACCTGCGGCAGCAGGTCGCGCGGGCTCGTCACCTGCAGGATCAGGTGTTCCGGCGCGTATCGGTTGCAGACCTCCATCGCGGCCTGCATGGTCGGCACGATGATGACGCGACTCTCGGCGATCGCCTGGCTCGCGATCTCACGTCGCGGCAGTGCGGCCAGTTGCCGGGCCACTTCGGCCACGCAGGCTTCGGCCACCTTGCGCGAGATCGTGACCAGCACGACCTGCGCGTCCACGCTGTGTTCGGCCTGCGCGAGCAGGTCGGCAGCGACGAAGGCGGGCCGCGCCGACTCGTCGGCGATGACCAGGACTTCCGACGGTCCGGCGGGCATGTCGAGCGCCGCGCCATCGGCATCCTGCGCCACGATCTGCTTGGCCGCCGTGACCCAGGAATTGCCGGGGCCGAAGATCTTGACGACCTTGGGCACCGACGCCGTGCCGTACGCCATCGCCGCGACGGCCTGCGCGCCACCCAGCTTGAACACCTTGCGGATGCCGCACAGCCGCGCCGCCACGAGCACGGCGGGATCGGCCGTGCCGTCGGGACGGGGCGGGGTGCACATGACCCGCACCGGACAGCCGGCGATCCTGGCGGGCACGGCCAGCATGAGCGCGGTGGAGGGCAGGGGCGCCGTGCCCGCCGGCACGTACAGCCCGACGGCCTCGAGCGGCACGGTCATGCGCTCGCAGACGACGCCCGGCGCGGTTTCGAGCCGCAGCGGCGGCAGCGTCTGCAGTTCATGGAAGCGGGTGACCGTGTCGATCGCGCGTTCGAGCGCTGCGCGTTGCACGGGCGTGAGCGCCGCTTCTGCGGCGGCGAACTCGGCTTCCGACACGCCGAACGATTCGAGCTGGACGCCGTCGAGCCTGGCCGTGTATTCGCGCAGCGCGGCGTCGCCGCGGGACGCGCACGTCATCGACGATGCGGCGGGCCTGGTCGAGCAGGCCGGCTGCGTCGCGCTGGGCCGGACGACGCAGCACGGCATCGCGCCGCGCTTCGTCGAGCGTGCTCCAGTCGAGGATGTCGAGCGGACTCTTCATGCGAGCATCTTCTCCACCGGCAGCACGAGCACCGCGCTGGCGCCGGCGGCCTTGAGGCTTTCGAGCGTCTCCCAGAAGACGGTTTCACGGCAGACGGCGTGCACCGCGACCTTGTCGCCGGTGCCGTCGAGCGGGATCACGGTCGGGGACTCGCTGCCGGGCAGCAGCTTCGCGATCTGCGGCAGCGCCGAGCGCGGGGCGTGCAGCATGATGTACTTGCTCTCGCGCACCTGCTGGACGCCGTCGATCCGGACCAGCAGTCGGCGGACCCAGTCGGCCTTGACGTCGGGCAGGGCGATCGGCGTGCGCACCAGGCACACCTGGCTTTCGAGCACGACGGCCACTTCGCGCAGGTGATTGGCCGTCAGCGTCGAGCCGGTCGAGACGAGGTCGCAGATCAGGTCGGCCCGGCCGAGGCGCGGCGCGATCTCCACGGCGCCGGACAGCGTGACGATTTCGGCCGTCGATGCCGTTCTCGCGCAGGAAGCGCTCCAGCACGTGCGGATAGGTCGTGGCGATGCGCTTGCCGGCGATGCTCGGCAGGCCCTCGTAGGCGAATTCGTGCGGCACGGCGAGCGACAGGCGGCAGCGGCCGAAGTCGAGCTTCTGCAGGATTTCGATGCGCGGGGTGCGTGCCGCGGGCCAGCATCGCGAGACGCTTTTCCTCGAGCACGTTGAGCCCGACGAGGCCGAGGTCGCAGACGTCTTCCTGCACCAGGTCGGGAATGTCGTCGTCGCGCACGAACAGCACGTCGAGCGGCATGTTCTCGCCGTAGCACATCAGCTGGTCCTTGCCGCGGCTGAACTTGAGGCCGCAGCGGTGGAGCAGGTCCAGCGATTCGTCGGTCAGGCGCCCGGACTTCTGCACGGCGATGCGCAGGCGTTGCTGGCGATCCATCAGCGTTCTCCGAGGCGGCGCGCCGCCAGTTCGTAGCCGCCGTTGCCGGCACCGAGGTAGCGGGCGACTCGCCCGATGGTCGTGACGCTGACGCCGGTCTGCTTCGCGATCTCGCGGTAGGGCATGCCCGCCTGCAGCAGTCCGACGACGGTCCAGCGATCGGCCAGGGCCTGCAGCTCGGCCGGCGTGCAGAGATCGCGCAGGAAATCGCGGCACTCGTCGACGGTGCGCAGGGTCAGCAGCGCCTGGCACAGCGCGCGTTCGGCGGCTGCTTCCTGGCGGGGGGAGATTCCACGGTGGTTCTTCACGGGTCTCGATGCAGCGGGGCGTGTATTAATGTGCTAGCACGTTAATACATTGGAACGAGCGACGCAACCGCAAAGGGGCTGAGCGAAGCCAAAGGGCGCGAAGGCCTGCCGCGCCGACGGCGTCCCCGGTCCGGACGCGCTCCGAAAAGCCGTCCCGCCATGGACGCTCGCGGCCGGCGCCCCCATGGACGGGTTTACGGCGTTTTCGGAGCGCCTCCGGACCGGAGACGCCTGGCGGCGCTGCGCAGGCCGTCGCAGTCCTTGGCTTCGCCGCCCTTCGCCTCGGTTGCGCCGCACGTTCCTTGCGCTAACGTGCTGTCACACCTAAACTTCGCCCCGCTCATCGAGACCGGCTGAGGGAATGGCCCTTTGAAGCCGGGGCAACCATCGGGCCCAACCCGCCCGAAATGGTGCCAACTCCACGGGGACCATTGCGCGTCGCCGGAAGATGAGTTGCAGCGAGGCTGCCCCGGCCAGTTTCACGACGGACGGGGGTGTTGGTCGCCGCAACCATCCCCGCGCGCGCAGAGATCTACCCACACGTGGTTGTCGTCTCGACCGGCAGGCCGGCACGGGCCTCGACATGCGTGCCCATGGTTTGTCCAGATTCAGCGCGAGTTCGAGTAGCAGCCGTGTCTTCGTCCGTCACAACGAGCAACAACCCACCGGTCGTCGACGAAGACGTCGCACCGGATGGCGCCGCCGATCCGTCGTCGATGGATCCGGCAGCGGCCCTGCGCCCGGTCGTGCTGCCGGCCGGCTACTCGTGCGACGAGGGCATCCTCGTGCTCGACCGCGAACCGTTCCCGCTGCACTTCGGCGGCGAGCTGCCGCGCGTCGAGATCGCGTATCGGATCGCCGGCGCCGCAGGTGCTCCGGTCGTGGTCGTACTCGGCGGCATTTCGGCGGGTCGCAACGTCTTCAAGGTGCGTGACGGCGTGCCGGGCTGGTGGGACGAGATCGCCGGACCCGGCAAGGCGCTCGACACCGATCGATTCCGGATTCTCGGGCATCGATTTCCTCGGCGGCAGCCACCGCACGACGGGCCCGGGCCATGGTGAAGTCTTCCCGAGCGTCAGCGCGCACGACCAGGCGGCGTGCCTGCGTGGCCGTGATGGACCACCTCGGCATCGAAGCCTGCACGGCTGCATCGGCGCGTCCTATGGCGGCATGGTCACGCTGGTGATGGGCGCGAAGCACCCCGCGCGCCTGCGGCACGGCATCGTCGTCAGCGCGGCGCACCGCACGCATCCGATGTCGACGGCGTGGCGCAGCGTGCAGCGCAATTTCGTGCGTTACGCCATCGAGCACGGCGAGGGCGAGCAGGGCCTGGCGCTGGCGCGTGCGCTGGCCATGACGACCTACCGCTCGGTGCGCGAATTCGAGGATCGCTTTCCGGGCGAGCCCACGCGCCGCGACGGACGCTTCGTGTTCCCGGTCGAGTCGTACATCGTCTCGCGCGGCGAGGCCTATTCGAAGACCTATCGGCCCGAGGCGTTCGTCTGCCTGTCGGAGTCGATCGACCTGCACCGCATCGAACCCGAGACGCATCGTCGTGCCGATGACCATGGTCGCCGTGCTGGAGGACCAGCTGGTGCCGCCCGCCGACATGCGCACGCTGCGCGACCGCTTCGGCAGCGCCTGCCAGCTGGTCGAGATCAGCTCGATGTACGGCCACGACGCCTTCTTCAAGGAGGCGGCAGTGCTGCGCGACGTTTTCTACCGCACACTCGAATAGACCAGCGCATACGACAGACCCGAAACGGATCCCATGAGCCACCAAGACAGCATCAAGACCCGCACCGTGCGGGCGGCCCTCGAGACGGACACGCAGCACGGTGCCGTCGTGCCGCCGATTCACCTGACCTCGACGTTCGCCTTCAGCGGCTACGGCGAAAAGCGTGAATACGACTACTCGCGGTCGGGCAACCCGACGCGCGACGCACTCGGGCGGGCGCTCGCGGATCTCGAGGGCGGCGCGGGCGCGGTCGTCACGGCCTCGGGCATGGGCGCCGTCTCGCTCGTGACGCAGCTGTTCAAGCCGGACCAGGTCGCCGTCGTGCCGCACGACTGCTACGGCGGCACGTATCGGCTCTTCAATGCACTGAACCTGCGCGGGGCCCTGCAGGTCCGGTTCGTCGACTTCCAGGACTCCGCAGGCCCTCGACGCGGCGATCGCCGACAAGCCGGCGCTGGTCTGGATCGAGACGCCGAGCAATCCGTTGCTGCGCATCGTCGACATCGCGGCCGTTGCGGCCCGGGCCAAGGCGGCCGGTGCGCTGGTCGCGGCCGACAACACGTTCCTGTCGCCCGTGTGGCAGCAACCGCTGGCGCTGGGCGCCGACCTCGTCGTTCATTCGACGACCAAGTACCTGAACGGCCACAGCGACGTCGTCGGCGGCGCCGTGATCGCGGCCACGGCCGAACTGCACGAGCAGGTGAAGTGGTGGGGCAACTGCATCGGCGTCACCGGCGCGCCGTTCGACAGCTTCCTGACGCTGCGCGGCCTGCGCACGCTGCACGCCCGCATGCGCGCGCACGGCGAGAACGCGCAGCGCATCGCCGAACTGCTGGCGCGGCATCCGGCGGTCGCCCGCGTCTACTACCCGGGACTCGCCGCGCATCCCGGCCACGAGATCGCGAAGCGCCAGCAGCAGGGCTTCGGCGCGATGGTGAGCTTCGAACTCGTGGGCGGCGTCGAGAACGTCAAGGCGTTGCTCGGCAACATGGAGCTGTTCTCGCTCGCCGAGTCGCTCGGCGGCGTCGAGAGCCTCGTGGCGCATCCGGCCAGCATGACGCACGCGGCGATGGACGAAGCGGCGCGGGAGCGCGCCGGCATTTCGGCGACGCTGGTGCGGCTGTCGATCGGCATCGAGGAGGGCGACGATCTCGCTGCGCGACCTGACTGCGGGACTCGACGCGGCGCGCTGCCGACTAGAGCGAGTCGCACAAAAAAAGAAGGCCGGCATTGCTGCCGGCCTTCGCTGGGACCCGAGCTGCCTCATTCCCTGAGACAAAGACTAACCCGACTCAAGTCCACACCACTCGGAGATTCGATCGCTAAACCTGGGAGCAGGAGCCTGCGGCTGCCTGCGGACGCGCAGTATAGCTCCGAAAATCCGGTCGGAGTCCAGCTGGAATCGGGTGATTAATCGAGCGGGCTGCGGGTTCTAAACCCTAGCTTGACAGTTTCTGTGGATAAATCTGTAAGTCTTTGAAATTTAACGAGTTGACAATAGCCGTTCGACGACGGCCGCACCGGCCTCCCGGCTGCCGACGGGGGCCGTGCCGGCCAGCGCGATGTCCGCCGTGCGCACGCCGGCGCTGACGGCGTCCTCGACGGCGGACTCGACCGCAGCGGCCTCGGCTTCGAGCCCGAGCGAGTACCGCAGCAGCATCGCGGCGCTCAGGATCGTGCCGTACGGATTCGCGATGCCACGCCCCGCGATGTCGGGCGCGGAGCCGTGGATCGGTTCGTAGAGGCCGTTGGTGCCCTCGCCGAGCGAGGCGGAGGGCAGCAGGCCGAGCGAGCCGGCGATCATCGAGGCCTCGTCGGTCAGGATGTCGCCGAACATGTTCTCGGTGAGCAGCACGTCGAACGACGCAGGGCGCCGGATCAGGTGCATCGCCGCGGCGTCGACCAGCATGTGCTCGAACTCGACCTGCGGGAACTCGTCGCGCAGCACGCGCTCGACGACCGCGCGCCACAGCCGCGAGGTCTCCAGCACGTTGGCCTTGTCCACGGAGACGATGCGCCGGCGACGGCCCATGGCCAGCCGTCCGGCCACGCGCGTGACGCGCTCCACTTCGACGGTGGTGTAGGTGCAGACGTCCTCGGCCTCGTGCGCGGTGCGGCTCTTCCTGCCGAAGTAGATGCCGCCGGTCAGTTCGCGCACGACCATGATGTCCGTGCCGGTGATGACCTCGGGCTTGAGCGGCGAGGCGTCGAGCATCGACGCCATGGTGCGCACCGGGCGCAGGTTGGCGAACACGCCGAGGGTGCGGCGCAGTTCCAGCAGGCCCTGTTCGGGGCGCACGCGGGCGGCCGGATCGGACCACTTCGGGCCGCCCACCGCGCCGAGCAGCGTCGCCGCGCTCTCGCGGCACGCGTCGATCGTGCGCGGGCGGCAGTGCCGAGCCCGACGCATCGATGGCCGCACCGCCGATCAGCGCCTCGGCGAATTCGAACTCGTGACCGAACTTCGCGGCGACGGCCTGCAGCACGCGGACGGCCTCGGCCGTGACCTCGGGGCCGATGCCGTCGCCGCCGAGGACTGCGATGCGCGCCTTCATGCGCCTTCCCGCGCGCGCTCGTAACGCTCGATCGCGTCCATCTGGCTCAGCAGGTAGCCGAGTTCGTCGATGCCGTTCATCAGGCAATAGCGCGAGAACGACTCGATCGGAAACTGCACGGCGCGACCGTCCGGCAGGCGCAGCGTGGAGGCGGGCAGGTCGATCTCGACTTCGACGCCCGGATTCGCGAGCAGCCACTCGTGCGTCGCTTCGTCGACGACGACCGGCAGCAGGCCGTTCTTCAGGCTGTTGTTGCGGAAGATGTCCGCGATCTCGGTGCTGATGACGACGCGGATGCCGAAATCGAGCAGCGCCCAGGGCGCGTGCTCGCGCGACGAGCCGCAGCCGATGTTGCGACCCGCGACCAGCACCTGGCAGCCCCTGGGCCGCCGGCTGGTTCAGCACGAAGTCGGGCTTCGGCTGGCCGGCCTTGTCGTAGCGCCAGTCGGCGAACAGCGAGACGCCGAGGCCCTCGCGGACGGTGGTGGTCAGGAAGCGGGCCGGGATGATCTGGTCGGTGTCGATGTTGGTGGACGGCATGACGACCGTCCGCGAGCGGATGACTGTGATCGGGTCCATGTGCGGGTTCTGTGTGGTTGGTGCGCGCCCCGGCTCAGCCGAGGAACTCGCGCGGGTCGGTGACGCGACCGCGCACGGCGGCGGCGGCGGCGGAGGCCGGGCTCGCCAGCAGGGTGCGTGCGCCGATGCCTTGCCGGCCCTCGAAGTTGCGGTTGCTGGTGCTGACGCAGTACTGGCCGGCGTCGACGAGGTCGCCGTTCATGCCGAGGCACATCGAGCAGCCGGACTCGCGCCATTCGGCGCCCGCGTCGATGAAGACCTGCGCCAGGCCGCGCTGCTCGGCTTCGCAGCTTGATCTGCTGCGAGCCCGGCACGACCAGCGCGCGCACGCCCTTGGCGACCTTGCGACCGCGCAGGATGGCTGCGGCGGCTTCCAGGTCCGAGAGGCGCGCGTTGGTGCAGCTGCCGATGAAGACGACCTGCACCGGCTTGTCGGCCATGCGCTCGCCGGCGGTGCAGGCCCATGTACGCCAGCGACTTGGCGAACACGGCATCGCCCGGACGCTCCGGCACGCTGCCGCTGATCGTGGTGACCATGCCCGGGTTGGTGCCGAACGTGATCATCGGCTCGAGCGTGCTGGCGTCGAACGTCACCTGACTTGTCGAAGATCGCGCCCGGATCGCTGCGCAGCGTGTTCCAGTCGGCCACGGCCTTGTCCCAGTCCGCGCCGGTCGGCGCGAAAGGGCCGGCCCTTGCAGGTATTCGTACGTGGTTGCGTCCGGCGCGATCATGCCGGCGCGTGCGCCGGCCTCGATCGACATGTTGCAGACGGTCATGCGCTCGTCCATCGACATCGCTTCGATGGCGGAGCCGCGGAACTCGATGACGTGGCCCGTGCCGCCGTTCACGCCGATCCTGCCGATGACGGCGAGCACGACGTCCTTGGCCGACACGCCGGCCGGCAGCCGGCCGTTGCACGACGATCTCGAGCGTCTTCGGCTTGCGCTGCAGCAGGCACTGCGTGGCCAGCACGTAGCCGACTTCGGTGGTGCCGATGCCGAAGGCGAGGGCGCCGAACGCGCCGTGCGTGCTGGTGTGGCTGTCGCCGCAGACGATGGTCTTGCCGGGCTGCGTGGCGCCCTGTTCGGGCCCGATGATGTGCACGATGCCGCGGCGCGGGTCCTGCAGCCCGATCAGGTTCACGCCGAACTCGGCGCAGTTCACCTCGAGCTGGCGCACCTGCCTGGCGGCCGATTCGAGCTTGATCGGCAGGCCGCCGAAGATCTGCGCCGTGTCGGTCGGCGTCGAGTGGTCCATCGTCGCGAGCGTGCGGTCGAGCCGGCGGACCTTGAGCTTGCGGGCCCGCAGCACGTCGAACGCCTGCGGCGACGTGACCTCGTGCGTCGAGGTGCAGGTCGATGTACAGGATCGCCGGCGTGTCGGCCGTCTCGGGCACGACGACGTGCCGTTGCCAGACTTTCTCGAACAGGCTCTGCGCAGTCATTCCGGCTCCGGTCGTTCGCTTCAGACGGCCGCGACGGGCGGCGACGTCTCGTTCTGGTCGGCCCCGCGGCGGCGCGAGGATTCGATGGCGTTGATCACTTCGAGGAAGGCCCGCACGCCCGACTCGACGATGTCGGTCGTGACGCTGGTGCCGCGATAGCTGCGGCCGTTGTATTCGCAGGTGACGACGGCCTCGCCCTGGGCGTCCTCACCGCTCGAGACGCTGCGCACTTCGAACTTGCGCAGCTTCACGAACACGCCGGTCGCCTGCTCGATGGACTTGAGCGCGGCGTCGACCGGGCCGTCGCCCGACGATTCCTGCGTGACGATGCGGCCGTCGACGTGGCGCAGCACGACGCGGCCGGTGGCGAAGCGCGTCGAGTCGCTGACCACGTGCAGGTTCTCGAGGCTGCCAGGGGCCGCCTTCGTGGCCGATCTCGGCCTTGAGCACGAGCGCTTCGATGTCGCCGTCGAAGAGTTCCTTCTTCTTGTCGGCCAGCGCCTTGAAGTCGTCGAACACGCGCGCCAGTTCCGCGTCGGACAGCTCGAAGCCGAGTTCCTTGATGCGCTCGCGCAGGGCCGCGCGGCCGCTGTGCTTGCCGAGCACGAGGTTGGTGCGCGACATGCCGACGTCGTGCGGTCGCATGATCTCGTAGGTCGAGTGATGCTTCAGCATGCCGTGCTGGTGGATGCCGGATTCGTGCGCGAACGCGTTCTCGCCGACCACCGCCTTGTTGCGCGGGATCGGCATGCCCGTGATGCTCGAGAGCAGGCGGCTGGTCGGGAACAGGCGCTTGGTGTCGATGCCGGTGTGCAGGCCGTAGATGCCTTCGCGCACCTTGATCGCCATCGTGATTTCTTCGAGCGAGGCATTGCCCGCGCGCTCGCCGATGCCGTTGATCGTGCATTCGACCTGGCGCGCGCCGCCGCGGACGGCGGCGAGGCTGTTGGCCACGGCCATGCCGAGGTCGTTGTGGCAGTGGACGCTGAAGGTCACCTTGTCCGCGCCGCGAACGTTCTTCGTCAGGTACGAGAAGACGTCGTGGAATTCCTCGGGCACCGTGTAACCCACGGTGTCGGGCACGTTGATCGTGGTCGCGCCGGCTTCGATCACGGCTTCGACCACCTCACGCAGGAACTCGGGCTCCGTGCGCGAGGCGTCCTCGGGCGAGAACTCGATGTCCTCGCACAGGCTGCGCGCGTACTTCACGCCCTCGACGGCCGTGTGGATGATCTGTTCCTTGGCCATGTTGAGCTTGTGCTCGCGATGGATCGCGCTGGTCGCGAGGAACACGTGGATGCGCGGCCTGGCGGCCACCTTGACCGCGCTCCACGCCTTGTCGATGTCCTCGCGGTTGCAGCGCGCGAGGCCCGCGATGATCGGGCCCCGCACTTCGCGCGCGATTTCGTGCACGGCTTCCCAGTCGCCCGGCGAGGCGACCGGGAACCCGGCCTCGATGACGTCCACGCCCAGTTCGGCCAGAGCACGCGCCATCCGCAGCTTCTCGGGCTGCGTCATGCTGCATCCCGGCGATTGCTCGCCGTCGCGCAGCGTGGTGTCGAAGATCAGCACGCGGTTCGGGTCTCGGTTGGACATGGTCGTCACCGTGGTGGACGGGAAAGGGGAGCGGGACTCAGCCCTGGTTCAACCAGGGCATGCGGGCACGGAGCTGCGCGCCGACCTTCTCGATCGGGTGCGCCATGTCCTTCTTCATCAGGGCGTCGTACTTCTTGCGGCCGGTCTTGTTTTCCTGATCCAGCGCGCGCGAAGCGTGCCGTCCTGGATCTCGCCGAGGATCTTCTTCATTTCCTTCTTCGTGGCCTTGTTCACGACGCGCGGGCCGCGGGTGAGGTCGCCCCACTTGGCGGTGTGCGAGATGTACTTGTGCATCTTGGCGAGGCCGCCTTCGTGCAGCAGGTCGACGATCAGCTTCAGTTCGTGCAGGCACTCGTAGTAGGCGACTTCGGGCTGGTAGCCGGCTTCGACCAGCGTCTCGTAGCCCTTGAGCACGAGTTCCGTGGCGCCGCCGCAAAGCACGGCCTGTTCGCCGAAGAGATCCGTCTCGGTCTCTTCCTTGAAGGTCGTCTCGATGACGCCGGCGCGCGTGCCGCCGATGCCGTCGGCATAGGCGAGCGCCTTGGCCTTGGCCTTGCCCGAGGCGTCCTGCGCGACTGCGATCAGGCACGGCACGCCGCGGCCTTCCTGGTACTGGCGACGCACGAGGCCGCCCGGGCCCTTCGGCGCGATCAGCACGACGTCGAGGTCCTTGCGCGGCTTGATCTGCTTGAAGTGGATGTTGAAGCCGTGCGCGAAGAGCAGCGTGGCGCCCTGGCCGAGGTTCGGCAGGATTTCCTTGTAGTTCTCGGCCTGCGTGGTGTCAGGCGTGAGCAGCGCGACCAGCGTGGCGCCCTTGACGGCTTCGGCCGGCGTGGCGACCGCGAGGCCGTCCTTCTTCGCCTGCTTCCAGCTGTCGCCCTTGCGGACGCCGATGACGACGTCGTAGCCCGAATCCTTGAGGTTCAACGCATGCGCGCGACCCTGGCTGCCGTAGCCGACCACGGCGATCTTCGCGCCCTTGAGCGCCTTCTTGTCGACGTCTTTCTTCGAATACGCACGCATCTTTGCAATCTCCTCGGAATCGTTTCCGTTTTGCCGTAACTAAAACTAAAAACCCCGCTGCCGGCTGGCTGGCCGTGCGGGGTTCCTGATGTCCAATCGCGCCTTTGCGCTCTCAGCCCGGAGCCCCGCACCTCCGCAGGGGAAGCAGGGTAAGGGACGCAAGCAGCAGCCCGGCCAGCAGGGTGACCGAGTTGATGAGGGAGGAGTCGAGCGACGACTGCATCCAGCGCCTGCGTGTTGAGAGCGGAAAAAGTAGGGTGCGGATAGCAGCACAGCGTGCCGTGCATTGTCAACCGCAGTGCAAAAAGAGTCAGTCCAAGCCGGGCGCAATGCCCTGCCGACCGCACCTGCGGGCTGCGCTGCTAAGCTACCGAACCGCCTTCGTTCCCCCTGCAACGGAACCCGCTCACCGTGGATTTTCTCGTCGATCACGCCGGCGCCCCGGGCGCTGCGACCGCGCACGAGCTTGACGCTCGTCCTCCAGTCCGACCTGGCCCGCTGGCTCGAGGCCCAGGATGCATCGGCGCGAGCCTGGGTCGCCGCGACGGGATTCAAGGCCGAGCGCCACCAGGTGGTGCTGCTGCCTGTCGCCCGACGGCGTCCCGCGCCGGGCGGCGCTGGGCCTCGGCACGCTGCCGTCGATCGACGCGCTCGAACTCTGGCACGTGGCTGGCCTGCCGGACCGCCTGCCGGCCGGCACCCATTGGCGCGTCACGAACGAGCTCACCCTCGCTGCGGCGAACGCGCTCGTCCTGGGCTGGGCCTACGGCAGCTACCGGTTCGACGCCTACAAGTCGGCCAGGCCAGCCACGGCGCGGGCACGTCTCATCGCGCCGCCTGCCGTCGATCATGGGCACGTCGTGCAGACTTGCGGGTGCAACGGCGCTCGCACGCGATCTCGTCAACACGCCGGCCTGCGACATGACGCCGGAGCGGCTGGCCGCCGAGGCGATCCGCATCGCGCGCGATCACGGCGCGTCGCCGCAGGAAATCATGGGCGATGAATTGAAGCGCGGATTCCCCGCCATCCACGCCGTGGGGCAGGCTTCCGCGTGCGCCCCGCGTCTCGTCGATTTCGCCTGGGGCGATCCGACGCATCCGAAGGTGACGCTGGTCGGCAAGGGCGTCTGCTTCGACACGGGTGGCCTCGACATCAAGCCGTCCGCCGGCATGGCGCTGATGAAGAAGGACATGGGCGGCGCGGCGTGCACGCTGGCGCTGGCGCAGCTCGTCATGCAATCGCAACTGCCCGTGCGGCTGCGAGTGCTGATTCCAGCCGTCGAGAATGCGATCGCCGGCAATGCGTACCGCCCGGGCGACGTGATCCGCACGCGCAAGGGCGTGACCGTCGAGATCGGCAACACCGATGCCGAGGGCCGGCTGGTGCTGTGCGATGCCATCGCGCTGGCCGACGAAGAAAGCCCCGACCTGCTGATCGACCTGGCGACGCTGACCGGTGCGGCACGCGTGGCGCTCGGCCCTGAGTTGCCGGCCGTGTTCGGCACGCGACAGGAAACCGTCGACGCGCTGTTGCGGCAGGGCCGGCGCGCTGGCGGATCCGCTGTGGCAGATGCCGCTCTGGAGCGGCTACGACGACGACATCGCGAGCAAGGTCGCGGACATCAACAACGCGTCGGCCTCGGCGTTTGCCGGCGCGATCATCGGGGCGCTGTACCTGAAGCGGTTCGTGACGAACGCGCAGGACTGGGTGCACGTCGACCTCTTCGCGTGGAACCCGAAGGAGCGGCCCGGCCGTCCCGTGGGGGCGGAGGCGCATGCCGTGCGCGCGCTGCACGCCATGCTCGTCGAACGCTATGCGTAAACAGGGCGGGCTGCACCAGGCAGGTCGGTTCAGTGGCTCGTCCGGAGCGCGTGTCTGCCTTTCCAAGCGCAGGACGAGCCGCTGAAGCGACCTGCAACGTGATCGACCTGAGTTACGAGCGGCGTGCCTGGACGCTGATCTACCTTTGCCTCGGACTGGTCGAGGGCGGCACCGCGGCCGTCATGGTCCGCTCGCTGTTCGGCGACCAGGCTCCCGCGCTCGCGGTGGATCTCGTCGTCGCCATCGTGAGCGCGGCACCGGCCTGGGCCAACCTGGCGAGCATGGCGTATGCGAGGCGCGCACAGGGCAAGCGCAAGGTCTCGTTCCTGTTTCCGCTGCTGCTCGCGATGACGGCGTGCGTGGGCGCCCTGGCGCTCGTGCCGAAGAGCGGGGCAGGGCTGCTGCTGTTTCTCGCGCTGTACGCGTCGGCGCGACTGCTCTGGGCCGGCGTCGAGACCGTGCGCTCGGTGCTGTGGAGCGTGAATTACCCGTCGCGGCTGCGCGCCCGCATCACCGGACGCATCACGATCAACACCTCGATCGCGCTCGCCATCACCGGCCTCGGCATCGGCTGGCTGCTCGGGCACGAAGGTCCGTGGTGGCGCATCGCGATTGCCGTCGGTGCGGCCTGCGGCGTCGCCGGAGCGCTCGCGTTCCGCCAGTTCAAGGTCCGCCGCGAGGACGAACTGCTCGAAGCGGAGCGCGCGCGGGTGGTGGAAGGCGCGACCTTCGGCTTCGCGTGGCATGCGTGCGTTGCTCGCGCGCGACGAGGCGTTCCGGCGCTACCAGTACGCGATGTCGATGTTCGGCGCGGGCATGCTGTCGCTGACGCCGCTGATGGTGATCTGCCTCGGCGACGTGCTGCAGCTGCCGGCGTTGTGGCAGGTGCTGGTCACGACCGCGATCCCGGTCATGGTGGTGCCGTTCGCGGTCCAGCCGTGGGCACGTTATCTCGACCTGCATCGGGTGCTGGCGTTCCGTTCGGTGCATGGCAAGTTCACGGTGGTCGCGGTCGCGTTGCTCGTCGCGGCGGTACTGCTGCACATGCCGCTGCTGCTCGCGCCGGGCGCCGTGCTGCTCGGCGTCAGCATGGCGGCCGGCAGCCTCGGCTGGACGCTGGGCCACAACGACTTCGCGCCGCGCGGCGAGGAGACGCGTTACATGGCCCTGCACGTGACGCTGACCGGCATGCGCGGCCTGGTCGCGCCGCCGCTCACGATCGCGCTGTATCACGTGCTCGGCAGCCTGCACGCTGGACTCGGTCCGGCGGCGCTGCTGGTGCCGCTGCTGTTCGTCATGGGCGGCGCTTACCGCTTTCATGTCATGCATCGCCTGCAGGTGTCCGCAAACGCCGCGTGACCGCGGCACCCGCAAGCCGCACAATTGCCCCGTGAATTTATTTCCGCCCGGAGCCCGTTCGATGAGCCGACGCAAAGTAGATATCCGCCCGTATTCGAAGCTCGTGTTCGACGGCGTCAAGCAGACGCCCAGCCGCGCGATGCTCCGCGCAGTCGGCTACGACGACCGCGATTTCAAGAAGCCGCAGGTCGGCATCGCCTCGACCTGGAGCAACCTCACGCCCTGCAACATGCACATCGACAAGCTGGCCGACGCGGCGGCGAAGGGCGCCAATGCGGCGGGCGGCAAGAGCACGACCTTCGGCACCATCACCGTGTCGGACGGCATCTCGATGGGCACGCCCGGCATGCGTTATTCGCTCGTGTCGCGCGAAGTGATCGCGGACTCGATCGAGACCGTCGTCGGCGCGCAGGGCTTCGACGGCGTGGTCGCGATCGGCGGCTGCGACAAGAACATGCCGGGCTGCATGATGGCGATCGCGCGGCTCGATCGTCCCGCGGTGTTCGTCTACGGCGGCACGATCAGGCCCGGGCGAGAAGAAGCGCGACGTGGTTTCGGTCTTCGAGGCCGTCGGCGCGCACGCGGCCGGCGTCATCAACGACAAGCAGCTGCAAGGAAGTCGAGCGCACGGCCATCCCGGCGCCGGGCAGCTGCGGCGGCATGTACACGGCCAACACGATGGCGTCGGCGATCGAGGCGCTCGGAATGAGTCTCGCCGAACAGCTCGGCGCAGGAAGCCGTCTCGCGCCACAAGCGCACCGATGCGGAGCGGGCAGGGCGCGCCGTCGTCAACCTGATCAAGCACGGCATCAAGCCGTCGATGATCCTCACGCGCGAAGCGTTCGAGAACGCCATCGTCGTGACGATCGCGCTCGGCGGCTCGACCAACGCCGTGCTGCACCTGCTGGCGATCGCGCACGCGGCCGGCGTCCCGCTCGAACTCGACGACTTCACGCGCATCGGCGCGCGGGTGCCGGTGCTCGCCGACCTGCGGCCGAGCGGCAAGTACTCGATGTCGGAACTCATCCGCATCGGCGGCATCCAGCCGCTGATGAAGTCGCTGCTCGACGCCGGCATGCTGCACGGCGACTGCCTGACGGTCACCGGCAAGACGCTGCGCCAGAACCTCGCGCGCGTGAAGCCGTATCCGAGCGGGCAGGACATGGTTCGACCGCTCGACGAACCCGATCAAGCCCGAGAGCCACCTCGTCGTGCTCTACGGCAACCTCGCGCCGGAAGGCGCGGTGGCGAAGATCAGCGGCAAGGAAGGGCTCAGCTTCACGGGACGCGCGCGCGTGTTCGACGGCGAGGAGGCGACGCTGCAGGCGATCCTCGACGGCACGGTGCACGCGGGCGACGTGCTCGTCGTGCGCTACGAAGGGCCGCGCGGCGGGCCCGGGCATGCGCGAGATGCTGAGCCCGACCGCGGCGATCATGGGCAAGGGGCTCGGCGACAAGGTCGCGCTGATCACCGACGGGCGCTTCTCCGGCGGCAGCCACGGCTTCGTCGTCGGGCACGTCTCGCCGGAGGCGGCGCTGGGCGGGCCGCTGGCGCTGGTGCACGACGGTGACTCCATCAGCATCGATGCGACGAAGCGCGAATTGACGCTGCACGTCGCAGCCGACGGAACTCGTCAAGCGTCGCGAGAGCTGGCGACCGCGCGCTCCGTATGCGACGCGCGGCGTGCTCGCGAAATACGCCGAACTCGTGAGCAGCGCATCGCTCGGTGCGGTCACGGATCGTGGTTTGAAGGTCGCGGAACCGCAGGCCTGAAGAACGTATTGCATGTGCGTGGCAGTCACGCAAGTATTGTGTTGCCGTAGTCGCGTCGGTAAAGTCGCGCCCGCCGTCAGAAACGGACCGGCTGCGACCGGCACCGGAACGGGTTTGCATTGTGTTGCACCGCAGCATGAGTCGAGTAACAACGACGGTTTCGCGCAGGCACGAAATGAATGGCTCCTCCAGGAGCCTGTGTCGGTCTTCGCGGGCAAGCGTCAGGGGTTGCGAGGGTGGTTGCGGTCTTGTAGTGTCGGCGGTCCCGGGGAGGACGCGGCCTGAGGCCGGGCATCCGCGCGCCCACAGTAGTGGAGGGGAAGTGGCTTACAGTTATTCGATCGACGATCCGGCCAAGAACAGCAAGCGCACGCTTGCTTTCATCCTGGTCGTCATCATCCATGTCTTTTTCTTCTGGGTCCTCGCGTCCGGTCTCGGTGCCAAGATGGTCCAGACGGTCATGGGCCCGGTCGAGACCAAGATGATCGAGGAGCTCCCTGACGACGACAAGGAGCCGCCGCCGCCGCCGCCGGACATCGAGCAGCCGCCGCCCTACGTGCCGCCGCCGGAAGTGTCCGTCGACCTGGCGATCGACACCGGTCCCACCACGGCGATTTCGAACGTAACGACCGAGCGCCCGGTCGCGGCGCCGCCGCCGCCAGTGGCCGAAGCCGGTCGAGCGTGCGGTCGTCAAGACGCCGCCGTCCGCCACGGGCAGGGGCGCGCGCACATCGCTGCCGGAATATCCGCCGGCCTCGCGCCGTGCTGGCGAGGCGGGCACCGTGCAGCTGCGCTGCTTCGTGCAGGAAGACGGCCGCTGCAGCGAAGTCTCCGTCGTGAAGAGCAGCGGCTTCGACAAACTCGATGAAGCCGCCGTGAAGGAAGTCCAGCGCAACTGGAAGTTCGTCCCGGGCAAGGAAGACGGCAAGCCGGTGCGCCATGTGGCACACGTTCGCCGTGACCTTCAGGCTGACCGATTGATCCTCGAAGTTGATCCATCCCTGAACTCAACGTCGTATCAGTAGAAATAGACACAGGAACCGATTCCAATGGCCACCGAAAGCGTAACCGTCGACAACCCGTACGGAATCTGGCGCCCTCTGGGCACAGGGCGACTTCGTCGCGAAGGGCGTAATGGTCCTGCTCGTCCTGATGTCTGCCTACTCCTGGTTCATCATCTTCACCAAGTGGTGGGAACAGCGCCGCCTGCTGTCGCAGGCGCACGAGGCCGAGAAGAACTTCTGGGCCGCCGACAACATCAAGACCGGCGTCGAACAAGCTGACCGGCAAGGGCAACATCTTCAAGGGCATGGCCGCCGAGGCGATCGACGCCGCCGAGCACCATGACGAGCGCCTGACGCAGCAGGTTCCGCTGCACGAGTGGATCGACAACGTGCTGGCCCGCGCCACGGCCCGCATCGACAGCGCGCTGTCGACGCAGCTGCCGTTCCTCGCGACCACCGGTTCGACGGCGCCGTTCATCGGCCTGTTCGGCACGGTGTGGGGCATCTACCACGCGCTCGTCGCGATCGGCGTGGCCGGCCAGGCCTCGATCGACAAGGTGGCGGGTCCGGTCGGCGAAGCCCTCATCATGACGGCCATCGGCCTCGCGGTCGCGGTGCCGGCGGTGCTCGGCTACAACTTCCTGCTCGGCCGCAACAAGCAGATCATGGAGACGCGTCAAGCTCTTCTCGAACGACCTCGAGCAGGTGATCGTCAGCGGTTCGCGCATCGAAGGCGCGGGCGCCAAGGTCATCTCGCGGCGGCGCGAAGAAGTAATCGAGCGCTAGCCACCGCCAGCAGCCGCCGGAGACAGATCCCACCATGAGCATGAACGTATCCTCGGGCGACACCGAGCGACGAGAAGCCGATGTCGGAGATCAACACCACGCCCCTCGTGGACGTGATGCTGGTCATGCTCATCATCTTCCTGATCACCATCCCGGTGATCACGCAGTCGGTGAAGGTGGACCTGCCGAAGGCGGCCAACATTCCCGACGCAGACGAAGCCGGAAAACATCAACATCGCGGTGGATGCGCGAAGGCAACGTCTACTGGAACACGGCGCTGGTGCCGACGCAGGAAGCGCTGCTCGAGCGCCTCAAGGCGGTCGCCGTGCTGGATCCGCAGCCGGAGATCCACGTGCGCGGCGACCGTGCCACGGCCTACGAGCACGTCGGCCGGGTCATGGTGCTGTGCCAGCGCGCCGGCATCCAGAAGGTCGGTTTCATCACCGAACCCGACCGCGGCCTGGGCCGCTGAGCCGCTGCAGGAGTCTCCACGATGACCATGAGCATTGGTGGCGGCGGCGAAGACGAGCCGATGATGGAAATGAACATGACGCCGTTGATCGACGTCCTGCTCGTTCTCCTGGTCATGTTCATCATCACGATCCCGGTGATGACGCACGCGGTGAAGCTCGACATGCCGCGTCCGACCAACGCGCCGAAGCAGGCCGAGCCGGTGGTGATCCAGCTCGAGATCGACTTCGACGGCACCGTGCTGTGGAACGGTTCGCCGGTCACGGTCGACTCGCTCGACAGCGTACTTCCGCCGCGAAGCGGCCAACGATCCGCAGCCGGAGCTGCACATCCGCCCGAACAAGCGCGCGTCGTACGACGTCGTTGCGCGCGTGCTGGCGTCGGCGCAGCGCAACGGGTTGCTCAAGATCGGCTTCGTCGGCAACGAGCAGTTCATGTAAGTAAGGGGTTGTCGTCATCGGCCTGGCGGCGGTGACGGCATCGGATCAAGAGGGGCTGCCGGGGCGAAGAGCTCCGGCGGCTTTTTCCTTGTCAGCGGGACTAAAACTCCCAGTGAGGAATTCGATGAGGAAGGCGAGTTTCGTTCTCACCGGCGCGCTTGCGATGGCGGGCTGGCTCGGTGTCGCCGGCACCCTGCTGGTGGTTCCGGCCACTGCCGAGGCGCAGCAGAAGGTCAGCCAGAAGGTCGGCGTGCCGCTCAAGGCGGCGCAGGACAGCATCTCCAAGAAGAAGTGGGATGCGGCGCTCGCCAAGATCAAGGAAGCGGACGCTGCCCCGGGCAAGACGGCGTACGACCAGTACAAGATCAACGAGATGCTCTGGTACGTGTACCTGCAGCAGGGCCGCAATGCCGACGCGGCGCGCGTGCTCGAAGGCCAGATCGCTTCCGGCCAGATGCCGGCCGGCGAGAAGGTGCACGCGCACCAAGACGCTGGCGCAGCTCTATGCCCGCGCGGGCAACTATGGCAAGGCGGCGTCGACGGCGCAGCAATACCTGAAGTCCGTTCCGGGCGACAAGGACATGCAGCTGCTGGTCGCCAACGCGTACTACCAGCAGAAGGACTACAAGGGCGCGATCGCCGCGGCGGATCGCGTCATGAAGGGCGGCGGCACGCCGAGCCAGGACCTGCTGCAGCTCGTGCTGCGCTCCAACTACGAGCTCGGTGATTCGGCCGGCACGGCCAAGGCGCTCGACCAGCTGCTCAAGTACTACCCGACGACCGACACGTGGGAACGCGTGCTCGACGGCTACCTGAAGACGACCAAGCACGACCACGCGCTGATGGCGCTGTATCGCCTTGCCGAGGACGTCGGCGCGCTCAAGACGGCGCGACAGTTCACCGACATGACGCAGGCCCTCGATCATCGGCGGCTTCGGCCAGGAAGGCGAGCGCGTCATGCAGAAGGGCATCGCGGCGAACGTGTTCACCGGCGACGAGATGACGCGCGCCAAGCGCACGCTCGATGCCGCGAAGCGCAAGGCTGACGCGGAACGCGTGGCACTGCCGAAGGCGGCGGGCGCGCTTGCTGCGGCCAAGACCGGCGACGAGATGGAAAAGGTCGGCGAGCTGTACTTCAGCGCCGGTGACTATGCCAATGCGTCGGCGGCCCTGCAGAAGGCGGTCGCCAAGGGCGGCCTGACGGACGCGGACAGCGCCGAGATGCTGCTGGGCATCGCGCTGAAGCGCAAGGGCGACAAGGCCGGCGCGCAGAAGGCGTTCGATGCGATCAAGGATCCGAAGTTCGCGGAAATCGCGAAGCTCTGGAAGATCGCCGCGCGCTGATCCTGCCGGCGCGTCAATGCGCCGCAGTGGATCGAGAACGAGAGGGCACGGACGAAAGTTCGTGCCCTTTTTCATGGCGCCCTGACGCTGATACGAGCAAGGCCACTGAGTCGGACGCCTGGTCGAGGGCGTCCGTTCCGGGTCTTCTGCCGGGCGAGCGTGTCTGCCTTTCCGCTCGCTCGGAGAGGACCCGGATCGAAGGCCTGATCAACCGCGCCTGTGCGAATTCTTGCCAACGCCCGAGAATTGGCACAGCGCATCTCGGTCGATCATGCCGTGTGATCATCATCGGGCACATCAATCCCTCTCATCGCATTGCATGTGCTCCTGCTGGCTTCCACTGTGCGCCTGCATCAGCTTCTGTCGCTCCTTCGGATCGGTGTCTGCGGCTCTGGTCCATCTGCCCTGCAGTGCTGTAATCTTTCCTGCATCGCTGACATCTGGGGTTCCATGTCAGCGGCGCGATCGCCAGCTTATCCGGCGACGAACGGGTCGTTGCGCCGACGCGGTGGGCGTCGACGAGGCGCAGACGACGCTCGCGGCGATCAGGACTGGGGTCTTCGCGCAGCGCTCGATCTTCGCCTGGTCAGGCAGGTCCGGTGACTGCCGGCGGCCAGCGACACTTCGACACCGAGGTATGGCACAGCGGCGACATGGACCTTCGACCTTTATCGATGCTTCGGCAGCGACGAGAGGTCGTCGAATCGCTCGGTCGGGAAGTCCTGACTCCGCGTACCACCAGAGCAACCGGTAGACGCTCGCCATTACTCTGCAGGTCATTGGTGCGGCTTCTCGACGTAGGTGACCATGTCGATGCCGGGGCGACGCTCCGGCGAGTGCGCACCAGCGTCCCGTGAGCGCCGAATCGGCGTGACAGCCGACGTGGACCATCAGCATAGTCCGGCACTCGTGGTCCACGGATAGCCGACTTTCATCCTGCAGCAGGCTGAGGGCACGCCCATCGGGCGGGCCGGAATCACGCGACGGATCCGGGTACGATGAGTCGGCGACTGTCAGCTCTCGCCGTGGCGAAAAGTCGCCCAGGAGAGGTAGCTGGCCGATCCGCAGCCGCCCTTTTCGCTTGTAAGAAACGATAGCCACGCCGCCCGCCGCCTCGACCGGCGGGTCGAGCCTTGACCCATTTCCAACGGCAGCTGGGGGCGCGCTCGCGGGAGTTGCGGGGGCTCGCCGCGGAAGTCGCCGTGATTCCAGACCCGATGCTCGCCGCTGCCGCGCAGCAGCGCTGCGGATCCAGCGAGAACGGTGCGACGGGAGACAATCCGGCAGTGCGCCTTCATGGGCTTCCATGTTGACCTCCGATCGAAGTAGTGCAGCCGAGCTGGACTGTGGCTTGGCAGTCACCGCGGACCTCGGCATCTTCGCTACGGATTCTCGCCGCCAGCAGCGGTCCGGCGTTCTCAGGTGAAACCACTACCCGACGGCGCGAGGTTGCGCGCCGTGGCGAAAGCTCGTAGCAGCGCAGAGGCGTCCCAACCGACGTCATCGCCTCCGCAATCACGCTCAACGTGCGCAGTAGCGTACGTGCCTAGCAGCATGCGCAAGCGGGCTCATCGCTGCCGGCCGAGTAGAGCCACACTTCGCCGACCGCGAGCGAGCGGCCGGCCTTCATCAGCTTGCACACACCGACGATGTCCTGGCCCGACGAAGGCTTGCGCAGGAAGTTGACCGTCAGGCTCGTCGTCACGGCGAGCGGGACGATGCCGAGCCGGCCGAAGATCGCGACGTAAAGCGCGGCGTCCGCAACGGCCATCAGCACGGGTCCGGCAACGGTGCCGCCCGGACGCAATTCCTCGACCCCGATCCTGTGCCGAACGGTGGCGGAGTCCGCGTCGACCGCTTCGATCGACACCTTGCTCTGCGGGAACGATTCCGCCATGAAGTCGCTGATCTGCTGCAAGGTCGCCACGGTGGATCGTCCGGAAGTGCTGCCAACAAAAAGGCCCCGCGGGTCAGGAACCCACGGGGCCCGGTTCACCGGCTCGAGCCGGATCAGCCAGCCGCAGGAGCAGGAGCAGCGGCGGGCGCCGCCGTATCGAGCTTGAGCTTCCAGAGCCTGGCGATGTCGGTCAGTCCCGGTGCCTTGACCGCGTCGAACGCGGTGCGAGCTTCGGCCAGCTTGCCGAGGCGGGAGTTCGCGATGCCCGCAAGCATGTTCGCGTCGTCGATATCGGTCACGCCGCCTTTCGCCAGGCCCTTCTGGATCGCGTCGACGGCGTTGGCGTAGTCGCCCGCGCTGAAGTACAGCTTGCCGATGGCGACCATCTGCGTGCCGGTCTTCGCCGCCGCCAGCTGCGCTGCCGCAGTGCCGAGGTCCTTGGCGTCCGCGGTCGCGCCGGTGCGGGCACGCTCGAGGTCCGCCTGCGCGCGCGCCTTCGAGTCGCCCTGCAAAAGGTTGCCCGCCATGCCGCGCTCGAGGACCTGCTTGGCTTCGTTCGGGTAGCCGCCGTTGACGAGCGTGCTGCCCATCTCGGCGAACTCCTCGCCCTTGTCGAGCGTGTCGGTGTCGTTCATCAGGCGGTAGAGCGAACGCAGGCCGCGGTCGTCCTTCGTGCGGTAGAGCTGCGCGTTGAGCAGGTCTTCCCAGTACTTGGGCTGCCGGGTAGTGGCGCACCAGGCCTTCGAGCGAACGCATGATGCCGGGTTCGTCCTTGAGTTCGTAGTTCGAGCGCAGGGCGAGCAGCAGGGCCGCTTCGGCGGGCTTCGGGCTCGAGGCGATGAGTTGCTCGGAGGCCGCCTTGGCGCCCTTGAAGTCGTTCGACAGGTAGCGGGCCTGGGCGAGTGAGAGCGCGATCTCCGCGTCGTTCGGGTTGAGCTTCAGGTACTCGGTGCCGCTCGCGATCGCCTTGTCGTACTGCTTGTTCTGCAGGTTCATCTGCGTGAGCGCACGCAGCCGCTGCGGCTTGTCGGCGTCGGGGACCATGCCCGAGGCCAGCGAGCGCTCGAGGATCTCGGCGGACTTCACGTAGTCCTTCTTCTGCAGGTAGATGTACCAGCCGAGTTCGTCGACCATGAAGGCGTCATAGGGCGTCTTGGGCTCGACTGCCTGCGCCGCCTGGATCTGGACGAGGGCTTCGTCCCAGTTCTTCGCGGTCATGGCGTTCTGCGCCGCAACGAGCGGCTTCTGCACCGCCGGGCTCAACTTCTGCTTGGCAGCCGCCTTTTCCTTTTCGGCCGCGACGGCGACCGAAACGGGCAGCAGCGAGCCGCCGGCCACGCCGACGAGCCCGGCCGCGGCAAGGGCAGCCATCAACACTAGGTTCGCTTTCTTCATCATCGGCCTCTCGGGGCTGTGGGTCCTGGTGGCGCGCATTGTAGCGCCGGCAGGCCGGACAAGTAGCGTCTGACCGTCTCCAGGCTCACGACCTCGGCGTACTTGGCCTGCAGGTCGAACAGGTTGGCCTCGTGGGGCGCAGGATGCCGGTCACCGACCGCGTCGCGCACCACCCAGGGAATGAAGCCGTGCTGGCACGCGTCCAGCGCGGTGGCCCGGATGCAGCCGCTCGTGCTGACCCCTGCGATCAGCAGGGTGTCGACGCCCATGGCGGTGAGCGTGGACGACAGCGTGGTGCCGAAAAAGGCGCTGGCGTACTGCTTGGTGATCACGGTTTCGCCGGCAACCGGCTCCAGGGCCGGATCGAATCTCGGCAGCTCAGGATCGGCCCCGTCGGCAAAGCAGCCGAGGGCCGGGAGCTTGCGGAAAAAGACGCCGCCGTCGCGACCTCCCGCCTGGAAACGCACGTTGGTGTGCAGCACGGGGATGCCGGCGTCGCGCGCCGCCCGCAGCAGCACCGCGCAGGCGTCGCGGGCGGTCTCGACGCCCGGCATAGAGCGGGGAGCCCGGCTTGAGGTAAGCCATGACGAAGTCGACCACGATCAGCGCAGGCCGGTGGCCTGCCTGCAGCGCGTGGCCGAATCCGCCACCAGCGTAGTTGTCTTCGAGGCTCGCCATCGGCGCGTCAGATCACCTTGCGGGATTTCAGGTCTGCGTAGCGTTCGGCCGCCAGGCCGAGCAGCCTGCAGGAACACCTCGTCATTATGCTGCCCGAGGTCGGGACTGGGGGAGCGAACGCTGCCCGGCGTCTCCGACAGCTTCGGCGCGACGTTCTGCATGCGCAGGTCGCCGAAGTCCGGGTGCGGCACGGTGACGATGGCTTCGCGCGCCTTGAAGTGCGGATCTTCGAGCATCTCCGGGGCCCGGTAAATCAGGCCGGCTGGCACGCCGTGCTGGTCCATGAGGTCGAGGACGCCACGGGTGGTCAGCGTCTTGGTCCAGCGCTCGACCAGTGCGTCGAGTTCCTTCTGGTTCTCGCCGCGCGAGCTGTGCGTGGCGTAAAGGGGGTCGGTCGCGAGGCCCGGCTGTCCCATGGCCGCCGCCAGGCGCGCAAACACCGTGTCCTGGTTGGCGGCGATGAGGACCAGGCCGTCCTGCGTCTTGTAGACGTTGGACGGCGCCACGTTCGGCAGGATCGCGCCGGTGCGCTCGCGGATGAAGCCGGCCTTGTCGTATTCGGTGACCAGCGACTCCATCATGTTGAGCACGGCTTCGTAGATCGCCGAGTCGACGACCTGGCCGCGGCCGGTCATGTGCCGGTGGTGCAGCGCCGTGAGCGCGCCGATGCAGGCGAAGGTCGCGGCCAGCGAGTCGCCGATCGAGATACCCATGCGGGACGGGGGCGTGGTGGGATCGCCGACCACGTAGCGCAGGCCGCCCATCGCTTCGCCGATGGCGCCGAAGCCGGCCTGCCGCGAATACGGGCCCGTCTGGCCGAAGCCGGACACGCGGATCATGATCAGCTTCGGGTTGATGGCCGAGAGCTCCGGCCAGCCCAGGCCCCATTTCTCCATGGTGCCGGGGCGGAAGTTCTCGAGCAGGAAGTCCGATTCCGCCACCAGCGACTTGAGGATTTCCTGGCCTTCGGGCTGGCGCAGGTCGAGCGTGATCGCTTTCTTGTTGCGGGCGACGACGGGCCACCACAGCGACTTGCCGTTCGCCTTCTCGCGACCCCAGACCCGCATCGGGTCGCCCTGGCCCGGCGGCTCCACCTTGATCACTTCGGCGCCGAAGTCGCCGAGCAGCTGGCCGCAGAAGGGACCGGCGAGCAGGGTGCCGAGTTCGATCACGCGCAGCCCGGCGAGCGGGCCGGAGGCGGGACGGGTCATGAAGTCACCTCGTGAGTCGCCGTGGGGATCATTGCAGGGATCGCCTTGTATTCGCTGCGCATGGTTCTTAACCTTGGCGTGCACGTCCGGATCAAATGTTATATTAATATACATTAGATATGTTTTAGCCGCGACCGGAAGCCCGCCATGAGCACGCACGTCGACATCGTCGAAGTCGGTCCCCGCGATGGGTTGCAGAGCGAGCCGGGCGTGTTCCCGACGGCGGCCAAGATCGAGTTCATTCGTCGCGCGCTCGCGGCCGGACTGCGCCGCGTCGAGGTCACCAGCTTCGTCAATCCGAAGAAGGTGCCGCAGATGGCCGACGCCGAAGAAGTGCTGCAGGCACTCGGCGCGCCACCGTCGGGCGTGCACTTCATCGGACTCGTGCTCAACCGCAGGGGTTTCGAGCGCGCGGTGGCGGCGGGCTGCAACGAGGTCGGCATGGCGGTGGTCGCCAGCGACACGTTCAATCGTCGCAACCAGGGCGTCTCCACCGACGAATCCATCGCGGCGTGGCTCGACATCGCGCGTGCGGCGGAACAGGCCGGCATCCGCGCCCAGGTGACCGTCTCGGCGGCATTCGGCTGTCCGTTCGAGGGCGAGATCGCGGTGGAGCGCGTCGTCGAAGTCGCGCAGCGCGTCGCCGAGGCGCGGCCGTTCGAGATCGCGCTCGCCGATACCATCGGTGTCGGCGTCCCCACGCAGGTCACGGAGATCGTGTCGCGAGTGCGCGAAGCGGTACCCGGCATCCCGCTGCGCTGCCACTTTCACAACACCCGCAACACCGGCTTCGCCAACGCGTTCGCCGCGCTGCAGGCCGGCGTGCGCACGCTCGACGCCAGCCTCGGCGGCATCGGCGGTTGTCCGTTCGCGCCGGCGGCCACGGGCAACATCGCGACCGAAGACCTGCTTTATCAGCTGCATCGCGCCGGTTACCAGACCGGCGTTTCGCTCGATGCCGCGATCGAGACCGGCAAGTGGCTGCAGGAGCAGCTCGGGCGCAACGTGCCCGGCATGCTGGTGAAGGCGGGCGGATTCCCGAGGCCGACGATCGCGGCGGCCTGACGACTACGAACACAACAGGTGACTGCATGACTTACCGACTTGGCGTCGACGTGGGCGGGACCTTCACCGACCTGCTGCTGGTGAACGAGAAGACGGGGCAGACGTGGAAGGCGAAGGTGTCCTCCACGCCGCACGACCAGTCGGAGGGCGTGCTGCGCGGCATCGAGCGCGTCTGCGGTCTCGCGGCCATCTCGCCCGAGGAAATCGACCACGTCATGCATGGCACCACCGTCGCGACCAACACCGTGCTCACGGGCACCGGCGCGCGCGTGGGCCTCGTCACCACCAGGGGCTACCGGCAGGTGCTGCAGATCGCGCGCAGCTTCGTGCCGGGCGGCCTCGGCGGCTGGGTCATCTACAACAAGTCGCTGCCGATGGCGCCGCTCGCGCTGACGATCGAAGCGGACGAGCGCGTCGGCTCCAAGGGCGACGTGGTCACGGCGCTCAACGAAGCGAAGCTGCGCGACGACCTGCGCGCGCTCGGCGCGAAGAACATCGAAGCGCTCACCGTCTCGCTGATCAACGCGTTCGCCAACGACAAGCACGAGCGCCGCATCAAGGAGATCGCACAGGAAGTGCTGCCGGGCATTCCGGTGTCGCTGTCGTCCGAGGTCGTGCCCGAGATGCAGGAGTACGAGCGCACGGTCACCACCGTCGCGAACTCGTACGTGCGGCCGCGCGTGCAGAAGTACGTCAAGAACCTGCAGACCAAGCTCGAGGCCAAGGCGAAGCGCGTCAAGCTGCACATCCTGCGTTCCGACGGCGGCCTCGCCTCGGCGAAGTCGGCCGAGGATTTCCCCGTCAACCTGCTGATGTCCGGTCCTGCCGGCGGCGTGACCGGCGCGCTGTGGGGCGCGGTGCAGGCGGGCTTCCCGAACCTGCTCACGGTGGACGTGGGCGGCACGTCGACCGACGTCGCGCTGATCATGGACGGGCAGCCGCGCCTGCGGCGCGAAACCACGGTGGGCGACGTCACCGTGCGCGCCTCGTCGGTCGACATCCGCACGGTCGGCGCGGGTGGCGGCTCGATCGCCCACGTGCCGGAGCTCACCGGCGCGCTGCGCGTGGGCCCGCAGTCGGCCGGCGCGGACCCGGGTCCCGCGGCCTATGGCAGGGGCGGCACGGAACCCACGGTGACCGACGCCAACGTCGTGCTCGGTTACCTGCCCGAGATGCAGAAGCTCGGCGGCGACATGGTGCTCGATCGCAAGCTCGCGCAGCAGTCCGTCGAAAAGGTCGGCAAGGCGCTCGGCAAGACGCCCAAGGACGCCGCGCTCGGCATCTACAACATCGTCAACGAGAACATGGTGGGCGCGCTGCGGCTCGTCTCGGTCGAGCAGGGCCACGACCCGCGCGATTACGCGCTGATCGCGTTCGGCGGCGCCGGCCCGCTGCACGCCAATGCGCTGTCGATCCTGCTCGGCTCCTGGCCGTCGATCATTCCGCCGGGTCCCGGGCGTGCTGTGCGCATTGGGTGACGCCACGACGGCGGTTCGCGACGAGTCTTCGCGCACCTACATCCGCAAGTTCTCCGAGACCTCGAAGGACGACATCCTCAAGCAGCTGAAGGCGCTGGCGGCCGACGCGGCCAAGGCGCTCGCCGGCGAGAAGGTTGCGGCCAAGGACATGGCGTTCGGCTACCAGGTGGACGTGCGCTACCACGGCCAGGGCCTGCGTCTCACGGTCGATGTCGACCTGCAGCGCCTCGAGAAAGAAGGCCTGGCCGCGATCTCGGGCCCGTTCGACGCAGAGCACACGCGGCTGTTCACGTTCGCGCTGCCGCTCGAGCACGAGTTCGTGGCGCTTGCGCGCCGTGGTGCAGGGCAAGGGCATCAACGTCAAGCGCCAGGTCATTGCACGCGGCGGCGCCTCGCCCGCGGCGGCAGCCGTCGGCAAGCAGAAGGCCTACATGGTCGGCAAGGACTGCGTCGCGACGGTGTACGACCGTGCGAAGCTCAAGGCCGGCAACCGCATCGCCGGTCCCGCGATCGTGATGGAGATGGACTCCACGTCCGTGATCCTGCCGAGGCACCACGGCAAGGTGGATGCCCACGGCAACATCCTGATCTACCCCGACGATTACCAGGCGCCCCGGGCGAAGGCAGGCGCAGCAAAGCCGAAGGCGGCTCCCGCGAAGGTCAAGCGCACGGTCAAGAAGACCGTCCGCAAGGCCAAGTAACCGCTACCCGCCCAACGCATTCCGGAGATACGCACATGCCCGCCAAGATCATCCAGCGCAACAAGAAGCCGATGAAGAAGGTGAAGGTCGATTCCGTCACCATCGACATCATCGAGAGCGCCCTGCGCAACGCCCGTTTCGAAATGGACACGGTGCTGTTCCGCACGGCCATGTCGCCCGGCATCCGCGAGCAGCACGACGAGTTCCCGCATGATCGCCAACCTCGACGGCAAGATGGTCGTCGGCCAGTTCGGCTCGTTCATCCACGGCTTCCTGCAGGGGTACGACGGCACGGTGGAGGAGGGCGATGTCTTCCTGACCAACGACCCGTACTCGGTCAACGGCGCGATCAGCCACCAGAACGACTGGCTCATGCTGATGCCGGTGCTTCAAGGACGGCCGCATCATCGCCTGGTCGGCCATGTTCGGTCACATGACCGACGTCGGCGGCAAGGTGCCGGGCTCGCTGCCGACGGACGCCCGCACGATCTATGAGGAAGGCGTCTCGGTGCCGCCGATCAAGATCATCAAGGGCGGCGTGATGCAGGACGACCTGCTCAAGGTCATCCTGCACAACTGCCGGCTGCCCACCTGGAACTTCTCGGACTTCAACGCCATCGTCGCGGCGCTGCGCACGGCGGCGATCCGCTGCATCGAGATCTCGACCCGCTTCGGCGACGACGTGTTCTATTCGGCGATGGACGCCATGCTCGAGCGCAACAAGCGCGCGATGCGCCAGCTCATCCGCCAGACGGTGCCGGAGAAGAAGCAGTACTTCGAGGACTACATCTGCGACGACGGCCTCAACATGGGGCCGTACAAGATCGCGTGCACGATGTGGCGCGAAGGGGACAAGTGCATCTTCGACTTCACGGGCACCGACCCGCAGTCGATCTCGTCGATCAACTTCCTGTTGAACGAAGAGATGTTCAAGATGTTCGCGGGCGTCTACATGATCATGGTGTTCGACCCGCAGATCCTCTTCAACGACGGCTTCTACGACCTGATGGAAGTGCGCATCCCGCCGGGCACGCTGCTCAAGCCGCTGAAGCCCGCCGCGCTGTCGTGCCGCACGCACGCGCTCGGCCGCATCTTCGACATCCTCGGCGGCCTGCTGGGCCAGGGCAATCCGGCGTTCATGTGCGCGGCGGGTTCTCGGACAGCCCGCATTTCATGTACTCGGGCTACAACAAGAACGGCGAGTGGTACCAGCTGTACCAGATCACCTTCGGCGGCATCCCGGGCAAGCCCTTCGGCGACGGGCCGGACGGTCACTCGCTGTGGCCGTCGTTCACCAACGTGCCGAACGAGTTCCTCGAGAGCTACTTCCCGCTGCGCATCGACATCTACGAGACGATTCCGGACACCGGCGGCGCGGGCAAGAACCGCGGCGGCAACGGCCTGCGCATCGGCTACCGCTTCCTCGAGCAGGGCGAGATCTCGATCCACGACGATCGCTGGCTCACGTATCCGTGGGGCGTCAACGGCGGCCTGCCCGGCGCGCGCAGCAAGAAGACGCTGGTGCGCGCCGACGGCACCGAAGAACTGCTGCCGTCCAAGATCGACCGCGTGAAGGTCAACGAAGGCGACCTGCTGCTCTCCGACACGTGGGGCGGCGGCGGTTGCGGCGATCCGTTCGAGCGCGAGATCGAGAAGGTGGTGTTCGACGTGCAGGCGGGTCTCGTGACGCCGCAGGGAGCGCGCAACTACGGTGTCGTCATCAATACCGACCTGACGGCGGACGTGGCGGCGACGGAGAAGCTCCGTGCGAAGCTCGCGGCGGAGCGCGGGCCGGTGGCGCTGTTCGACCGCGGCTTCACGTCGATCGAGTCGCTCAAGGCGCGCTGCAAGGCCGAGACGGGACACGAAGCGCCGCAGCAGCCGAGGTTCTCGGAGCGCGTGCTCAAGTCGGCCGGCGTCGGCAAGAAGAAGACGAAGGCTGCCTGAGATGACGGGCAATGCAGCCGACACGTACACCACGGTCGGCTACAGCTCGCCGAGCTTCAGCGCCGGGGTGCGCCCGGCCGTGCTCGTCGTCGATTTCCAGCTGGCCTTCACGGATCCGCGGTGGCCCCTCGGCGGGTTGCCGCTGATCCACGCCGCACGTGACCGCACGGCGCGATCTGCTCAAGCTCGCGCGCGAGAAGGACGTGCCGGTCGCGGCGTGCTACACGGCCTATGGCAGCCTGGCCGACATGCCGTTCTGGAAGGTGAAGCCGGTCCGCGACGAGTTCTTCTATGGCGATCCGTGCACGGCGATGGATCCGAAGATCCATCACGAGAAGAATTTCACGTACTGCAAGAACGCGCCGTCGATGTTCTTCCAGACGCCGCTGATCACGTTCCTGGTCAAGCAGCGGGTCGACACCGTGATCGTCACGGGCTGCACCACGAGTGGCTGCGTGCGCGCCACGATCGTCGACGCGTTCTCCTACGGCTTCCGCGTGCTCGTGCCTGACGAATGCTGTGGCGATGCGGAGGAAGGGCCGCACCAGGCGAATCTGGCCGACGTCGGTCGCCGTTATGCCGACGTGACGACCACGGCCGAGGTCGTGAAGTACATCAATGCGCTAAGCGCCGCGCGCTGATCAACGCCGCGCGCGCCGGAAAGGCAGACATGCGCGAGTTGCAGGCGCTCGACCCGGCATTGTCCTGCCGCGCTTGGAAAGGCAGACACGCGCGCGTCAGGACAAGTCGGGTCGAGCGCCTGACATCACCGTCATCTGTATCTTTTCCGAGTGCACGAACGGCTGAGGCGCTGCAAGGGGCGGTTGATCCGGGACCTTCCCCCGAGCGCGTGTCTGCCTTTCCAAGCTCGGGGGAAGGTCCCGGATCGACCGCCTGCAGCGAGCGCGTGTCTGCCTTTCCAAGCTCGGGGGAAGGTCCCGGATCGACCGCCTGTAGCGCGCGCGTGTCTGCCTTTCCAAGCTCGCGGGAAGGTCCCGGATCGACCGCCTGCAGCGAGCGCGTACCTGCCTTTCCTAATTGCGAAAGGACAGCTTCAGACGTGCGTTGGTTCGGATTCGTCGACCAGCACCGTGACGGCGACGTCCGCCGTGACGTTGCCGATCGTGCGGAAGATGTCCGGCAGGATCTCGACTGCGACGAGAATGCCGAGCACGTCGACGGGCAGTCCCAGCGCGGCGCAGATCGGCGCGACGCTCGCGATGAAGGACACCTGGCCGGGCAGGCCCACGGAGCCGACGCTGACGGCGAATGGCGACGAAGATCGCGCCGATCATCTGCAGCACGCTCGGCTCGATGCCATACATCGCCGCAATGAAAAAGCAGACGCGCCAGGTTGCCGAGCGGGCTCGTGTAGCGAAATACGGCGACCGCCAGCGGCAGCACCAGGCTGGCGATGCGCGGCGACACGCCGCAGCCGTTCCCGCGCGCATTCGATCATCGCCGGCAGCGTTGCGAGCGAACTCTGCGTGCTGGCCGCGACCACCTGCACGGGGGCGACGGCCGATGGCGAACGCGCCGACACGCACGCGTCCCCGCAAGGCAACGACGACATAAATGAACAGCGTCGCGATCGCGATCACGGCGGCGACCGTCGTCGCGTACTGAACGAGCAGACCTGCCGCGCTGAGCCCTGCCTGGCGACCCACGCCGAGCGCCAGCGCGAACACGCCGATCGGGGCCACGAGCAGCACCCAGTGCACCATCACCACCATCGCCTCGGCCATGGCGCCGAAGAAGCCGGTCAACGCGTTGCGTTGCGGCGCGGGCAGCCTCGTGGCGGCAAAGCCGAACAGGATCGCGAACACCACGAGTGCCAGGATCGCGTTGTCTGCCGCCGCCGCAATGATGTTCGGCGGCAGCAGTTGCTGCAGCCAGTCCGTCCAGCCGATGCTCGTGACCGCGCCCGTGCCGCCCTGGCTCGCGCCGGCGATGAAGGCGTCGGCGGTTGCACGGTCCACCGGCCACAGCGCGAGCAGGCCTTGCGTCAGCAGGACCGCCAGGGTGCCCGCGACGAGCAGCAGGAAGGTGAACCAGCCGATGGCCCGGGATGCCAGCCGTCCGGTCGCCATCGCGTCCGAGACGCTCGCGACGGCTGCGACCAGCATCGAGAACACGAGCGGTCCGACCGTCATGCGCAGTGCGTTGAGCCAGAGCGTGCCGATCGCTTCGATGCCGCTCGCGATCGAGTGCGCGAGCTCGCTGCCGGAGTGATCGATCCATGCGCCGAGACTGATGCCGAGCGCCAGCGCGCCGAGGACGATCCAGTGCTTCAGTTGAGCCACGGCGCGCGCGTCAGTTGGCCGCGAGCCAGTCGAACAGGGTCTGGGCGAAACGCACTTTCTGCTCCTTGCCGGCGACGACGTGCGCCACATCGTCCCACAGGATGCCCTTGGCGCCCGGAATTCCATGCTCGATCGGCAGCGTAGTGCGCGGCGACGTCACGACGTCCTTGCCGGCGTGGATGATCAGCGACGGGCAACGGATTGCATGCAGGCGGTCCTTCGAGTTGAACCCGACGCAGGCGTCGATCAGCCGCGAATGCGCCTCGTAGCGGCCGTTGAGTTCCTTCCAGCCGCCGGACGGTCCGAGCAGCCGCTCCTTGTGCGCGTTGTAGTACTCCGGCGTCGAAGGAGAGCAGGGTGACCGCCTTCTGGAACGGCAGGAACCCAAGGTCACGGTGGATCCAGCGGAACATCTCGAGCTGGTCGCGCAGGAAGTCATCGACCTCGCACCAGGCGCCCATGTTGAGCATGCTGCGGGCGAGGTCCGGCCGGCGGATCGCGATTTCCTGGCAGACGCAGGCGCCCATGCCGACGAGGCCCATCAGGTGCACGTTGCGCAGGCCCAGGTGATCGAGCAGGCCGATCGCGTCGTTGGCGTGCAGCTCCATGGTCGAGGGCACGCCGAGGTCGTCACCGGACTCGCGAATGCCGCGGTAGTCGAACAGGATCACCTGGTAGCGCTCGGTCAGGCCGCGCGCCAGGTGATGGTGGTTGTCGTGGCAGAACGTGCCCCAGCCGCCCATGCACAGCACCGGATCGCCTTCCCCCAGCACTTCGTAATACATGTCGTGGCCGTTGATGCGGGCGATGGGCATTCGAGTCACTCTGGCGGGGGCGGCCCGGAATGGGGCCGCGGGGATCATTCCACAGCGCTCGCGGACTGGTAAAGTGTCGCACCATATTCCGGACAAGCCCCTGGGGGACGTCAGTGACTCACGCTGCCATTACAGGCTGGGGCAAGTGCCTCCCGGCCAATGTCCTGACCAACGCCGACCTGGCGACGTTCCTCGACACCAACGACGAGTGGATCACCTCGCGCACGGGCATCAAGGAACGGCGCATCTCGCACGTGTCGCTCGAGGAGATGGCGTACGTCAGCTCCATGCGGGCGCTGGCGGCGGCGGGCCTCGATCCGGCCGACGTCGAACTCATCGTCATCGGCACCTGCAGCTTCGACGACCAGGTGCCGAACCAGGCTTCGGGCCTGCAGGTGCGGTTGGGCGCGAAACGCGCCGCTGCGTATGACGTCAACACGGCGTGCACCAGTTTCCTGTACGCGCTGAGCACCGCCAATGCGTTGATCCGCACCGGCGTCGTCAAGAATGCAGTGGTGGTCGGCGGCGAACTGATCTCGGCTTTCATGGACTGGCACAACCGCGGCGTGTGCGTGCTGTTCGGCGACGGCTGCGCCGCCGTCGTGCTCGAGGCCACGGACAAGGTCGAAGGCCTGCTCGGCGAGAAACTCGGCTGCGACAGCGATGCGCGCAACACGCTCGTCGTCGAGGGCATGGGCGGCCGCTACGTCAACCAGGGTCGGCCCTATGGCGAGACTTCGTGGATTTTCGAGGGTCCGGAAATCTTCAAGCGTGCGGTGCTCGGCATGTCCGGCGCCTGCACGGACGTGCTCGCGGCCCAGGGTTACAAGGTCGACGACGTCGACGTCGTGATTCCGCACCAGGCCAACCTGCGCATCATGGATGCGGTCGCGAAGCGCGTCGGCGCACCGGCGGATCGCATGTTCGTCAACGTGCACAAGTACGGCAACATGTCCGCAGCGACCGTCGCGGTGGCGCTGGTCGAGGCGATCGAGGAAGGCCGCGTGAAGCCCAACAGCCTGTTGCTGCTGCCGGCGTTTGGCGCGGGTCTCACCTGGTGCGCGCACCTGATCCGCTGGGGAGATCGCACGACGCCGCTCGGTACGACGGACGTCGATCTGCCGCCGAGCGACCGCACGGCGCTCGAAATCGTGCAGGGTTACCTGACGAAGGCGGGCTGAGGTCACGGGCGACCGGCATTGCCGGAGCCCGCCGCCAACCATGCCTCCAGCCCGCAAGGCATTGCTCCAGATTCACCTTTGCGTGGTGATCTGGGGCTTCACCGCCATCCTCGGCAAGCTGATCACGCTGCCGGCGTTCGCGCTCGTCTGGTGGCGCATGTTCCTGGTCGTGGCGGCCCTCGTATTCATTCCCGCGTTCTGGCGCGGACTGCGTCGCATGAGCCTGCGCACCATCGGCATCTTTGCCGGCATCGGCGTCGTGGTCGCGCTGCACTGGGTCAGCTTCTACGGTGCGATCAAGCTGGCGAATGCCTCGGTCGCGGCCACGTGCATGGGCGTGGCGCCGATCATCATGTCCGTCGTCGAGCCCTGGATTACGCGCAAGCGGTTCGATCCGCGCGAACTGCTGATTGGCGTCGCGGCGATTCCAGGCGTGATGCTGGTGGTCGGCGGCACGCCGCAGGGCATGCGCCTCGGCATCGCTGCGGGAGTCTTGTCAGCGTTCCTCGTGGCGGTGTTCGGGTCACTGAACAAGCGTTACGTCGAACTCGGCGAGCCCATGGCCGTGACGGGACTCGAGCTGGCCGCGGGCACCGCATTTCTGACGCTGCTGGCGGTGATGTTCGGCGGCGATGCCACGAGCCTGCCCCTGCCGGACGCGCGCGACGCCGTGCTGCTGGTCATCCTTTCGCTGGCCTGTACGTTGTTCCCGTTCGCGCTGTCGCTGGTCGCACTGCGCAACCTGAGCGCGTTCAGTGCCCAGCTCGCCGTCAGCCTCGAGCCCGTGTACGCGGTGTTCCTGGCGATGCTGCTGCTGGGCGAGCAGCGCGAGCTCGGCCTGCAGTTCTATGCCGGACTGGCGGTCATTCTCGGCAGTGTGTTTGCGCATGCGGTGCTGAAACGCGCGTGAATCCATTGCGTTCTGCTTCTTGCGAGCGATCGCTTTAGCTTCGACGGCGGGCGACGTGTTACGTGACAATTCATGCGAGCGTGCCGCGCTGCCGGTCGGCAGTTAAGTCCTCGGGCCTCGTGTTCTCTGTCCCGGCGCCTACCGTCAACCAAGTCCAGGAGATCAAGACATGGGTCGCTCCGGCAGGCGGGCGATCCTGCAACGCTGCGCGTTCGCGGCTGCACGGTGCCTCGGTGCTGCGGCGGCACTGGCGGCCAAGGTCCACGCCGCCCAAGGCGCCGGCAGGACACGTGCGTATTCAACGATGGCCACTTCCACCTCACCAACTACGTGCAGAAAGGCACGGACGCGGCGAAGTACGTCGACGAGATCATGGGCGACAAGGTCTGTCGCTCAACGCTCTTCGGAATTCCGTTGCAGCAGACCTGGGCACATGGGAATTCGGGCGACTTCGCTCCGACGTATTACCTGCAGACCGACGCCCCGCTCTATTACTACTCGTTCACCGACGCCTACATCGCGCGCGCGTTCCAGAAGTTGAAACCCGCACAGCAGGCGCGACTCGATCCGATGATCACCGGGTTCAACCCCGCGGACATGTACGCTGCCGATCACATCCGACGCGTCCTCGAAACATTCCCGGGTGTATTCACGGGCATCGGGGAGTTCACGATCCACAAGGAATTCGTGTCGTCGAAAGTTGCAGGTGAAGTCGCGAGCCTGACCGACCCGGCGCTCGACCGGATCCTGGAGTTTGCGGGCGCTGCCGGACTCGTCGTCATTCTGCACAACGACATCGACATGCCGTTCGCCAAGGCCGGCGTGGAGCCCGTCTATCTGACCCAGATGAAAGACCTGCTGCGTCGTCATCCGCGCACCACGATCATCTGGGCGCATACCGGACTCGGCCGCGTCGTGCATCCGGTGCAGTCGCAGGCCGGGACCGAGGTGGCGGAGCGGAGTCCGAATCACATTGAAATCCTGCAGACGATGCTGGAGGATCCAACGCTCGCCCACGTGCACTTCGACATCTCGTGGGACGAGGTCGCCAAGTACGCTGTTTCGTCGCCGCTGGCCATCGACCGGCTGTCGCAGCTGCTGAACGCCTATCCGGATCGCTTCCTGTTCGGCACCGACAACGTCGCGCCGAACGACCAGGCGACGCAGATGCGTGTGTACGATATGTGGAACCCGATCTGGGAGAGACTGACGCCCGAGGCCAGCCGCAAGGTCCGGCTGGGTACCTACGAGCGCCTGTTCGACGGGGCTCGGAGCAAGGTCCGCGCGTGGGAAGCGGCGAACGTCAAATGATGAACAGGGACCAGGCACGCATGAACCAGCTCAGGATTGCAGTGGCAGCAGCGCTCGCGCTGTCACCGATGATGGCCAGCGCTGCCGACTCCTCGGTCGAGGCTCGACTCAAGGCCCTCGAGGAGCGCCAGAATCAGCTGGAGAAGCAACTGGTCGAGCGCGATGCGCGCATTCTCGAACTGGAGTCGCAGATCAAGACACCCGAGCCGGTAGCCGGCATGGCGCCAGTGGCCGCGCACCGGCGCCCGTCCAGCCCGCGACGCCTGCCGCGCCAGCGATGGTTGAGGAAAGACAGGTCGTCGATGGTCGGCATACCTTCCGCGACGGGTAGCACCCCCACCAACGAGCAGTGGGGGCGCTACGAAGGCGGCAAGGGAATCGTGCTCGCGCGCTCGGACAATGCCGAGGTGGATTTCAGCGCTTTCACGTACGTTCGATACCTGAATCAGCTCGACCTCGAAGACACCTACACGGATGCGTTTGGCCGTACCAAGACACTGGACCAGCGTAACGACATGCAGTTGCAGAAGGTCACGCTGAACTTCAAGGGCTGGCTGTTCGATCCCGATTTCCGCTACCTGTTCTACACATGGACGGCAAACACGAACCAGGGCCAGTCCGCCCAGGTCGTCGTGGCGGGCAACCTCAGCTATCGCTTCAACGATGCGTTCAGCCTGGCGGGCGGTATCGGCGGCCTGCCGAGCACACGGACGACGAACTACACGTTTCCGAACTGGTTGCGCGTCGATAACCGCACGATTGCTGACGAGTTCTTCCGCGGGTCGTATACGACCGGCGTCTGGGCGTGGGGCAAGCTCTGCGACACCGTGAAGTATCGGGTGATGCTCGGCAATAACCTGAGCCAGCTCGGCGTCGATGCCGAGAGCTCGACGCCGACACTCAATACGGTATCCGGCGCGGTATGGTGGATGCCGACACGGGAGAGTACGGTCCTGCCGACGGCTTTGGCGACTTCGAGATAGCATCTGACGATCCGCGACGCTGTTCGGCGTCAACTACGACGCGCAGCCGTGAAGACGCGCCAGAGCCAGCCGGGTCTCGATGATTTCGAGAACAGCGCAGATCCGTCTCTCGGACGGCACCGTGATTTTCCAGACGGATCCGTTCGGCACGGGCACGCAGGTCAAGAAGGCCACCTACCAGATGATCGGCCGCCAACGCGGGCGTGAAGTACCACGGCTGGTCGCTGGACGGCGAGTACTACTGGCGCAGGGTCGATGATTTCCGGGCGACGGGCCCGATGCCGTTCGACGAGATGATCGATCATGGCTTCCAGTTGCAGGGTTCGCGCGATGGTGCTGCCGCAGTCGCTGCAGGCCTACGTGTCAGGCTCGAAGATCTACGGCGAGTACGGTGACCCGTGGGACGTCGCGCGTCGGCGTGAACTGGTATCCCGATGAAGCGCCGTGAGCTGCGCGTCAATGTGCAGGGGCTGTACCTGCGAGGATTCGCCGGTCGGCTATGCGAGCGTGCCGTTCGTCGTCGGCGGCAATGGCTGGGTGTTCTACGACGGACGTGATGCTCAACTTCTGAGCGGGAAAGGCTGGGTGGTCGCGCGCGGTCGCTTCCACCACCGCCACGCCATCAGTGCCACGTAGGCCGCGATGTAGAGCGCCGGCTCGCGCCAGTCGGCCTTCACCAGCCACAGGAAGTGCAGGGCGCCGAGCAGGGCGGCGACGTAGACGAGTTTGTGCAGCGAATGCCACCGTCGCCCCAGTCGTCGCATCCAGCGATCCGTCGACGTGACGGCCAACGGGATCAGCAGCAGCAGTGCCGCGAAACCCACGGTGATGAACGGGCGCTTGACGATGTCCGCCGTGACGCCGTTGAGGTCGAGCCCGCGGTCGAGCACGAGCCACGTGAGGAAGTGCAGGACCAGGTAGGTGAAGGCAAACAACCCCACCATGCGTCGCAGGCGCATCAGGCGGGGCTGGCGCAGCGTGACGGCGGCCGGCCGGACGCAGAGCGTCAACAGGAGCAGGCGCAGTCCCCAGAGACCCAACCCGTGCAGCAGAGCCTCCACCGGGTTCGGGCCGAGGGACAGGCCGGACACGCCGAATGCGCGCAGCGCCAGCCACAGCAGCGGCAGCGAGCACAGCAGGAACACGACGGGCTTGTCGGCCCGGAAGCGCTTTGCAGCCGGGCGCGCGGTGGCATTCACGGTCAGCCGCTCAATAGAACTTGCGCAGGTCCATGCCCTTGTAGAGCGCGCGCAACCTGGTCGGCGTAGCCATTGAACGGCAGCGTCGCCTGCTTGGAGGCAAACAGGCTCGCGCCGATGCGCCGTTCCTGCGCCTGGCTCCAGCGCGGGTGGTCCACGCTGGGATTCACGTTGGCGAAGAAGCCGTACTCCTGCGGCGCGGATATGTTCCACGACGTGGGGGGCTGCCGTTCGGTGAAGCGGATCTCGACGATCGACTTGATGCCCTTGAAGCCGTACTTCCATGGCACGACCAGGCGCAGCGGGGCCCCGTTCTGGTTGGGGAGAGTCTGTGCCATAGAGTCCCACGGCCAGGAGCGTCAGGGGGTGCATGGCTTCGTCGATGCGCAGGCCCTCGACGTAGGGCCAGTCGAGCACCGGGAAGCGCTGGCCGGGCATCTCGCTGGGCCGCACGACGGTCTTGAACGCGACGTACCTGGCTTTCGAAGTCGGCTCGAAACGCTTCAGCAGGTCGCCGAGCGGAAAGCCGACCCAGGGGATCACCATCGACCAGGCCTCGACGCAGCGCAGGCGATAGATGCGCTCCTCGAGTGCGTGCGGCTTGAGGATGTCCTCGAGCGTGTAGGTGCCAGGTCTTGGCGCATTCGCCGCTGACGGCCACCGACCAGGGCTGTGGCTTGAACTTGCCGGAGTTCCGGGCGGGGTCCGACTTATCTGTGCCGAATTCGTAAAAGTTGTTGTAAGTCGTTATATCTTCAAAGGAATTAGGGTCTTCCTTGAGGCTGAATCGAGCATTCCTGGCGTACTTCAGCGGGGCCGCCGACGCTTCCCGAGGCAGGCCTGCGCCCACGGCACCGGCCGCCGCGAGGGCCGTGATGACCTCGCGCCGACTGAAATACCGGTCGGGCGGAGTGATCTCGGAGGGCAGGGGCTGCAGGCGGGTCTTGGTGCGTCGCATCCGGATGAGACCTCGGAAAGTCTGCGCGGTTCGGTCGGGGAGGTTTTAACATGGCGCCCATCCTCTGGGGGGAGGATCCAACCCAGCGTCCAGGGAGCCCATGTCCAATATCCGCAGCCTCGGTCCCGGCCTCGTCATCGCCGGGATGGTGGCGCTCGCTGCGTCCTGGCTGGCCGAGCACTACGCCACTCCCGTCATGCTCTTCGCGCTGCTGCTGGGCATCGCCGTCAACTTCCTGTCCAGCGACGAACGCTGCAAACCCGGCATCGACTTCGCGTCGCGCTCGATCCTGCGACTCGGCGTCGCGCTGCTCGGTGCGCGCATCACGTTCGACCAGATCCAGTCGCTCGGTGGCGGGGCGCTGGTGCTCGCTGCCAGCGCCGTGTTGCTCACGATCCTGTGCGGCATCGTGCTGGCCCGCAGCGCCGGCCTGGCGCGCGATTTCGGCGTGCTGACCGGTGGCGCCGTGGCGATCTGCGGCGCCTCGGCCGCGCTCGCCATCGCCTCGGTGTTGCCGCGCGGTCCCGATCACGAACGCGACACGATCATGACGGTGGTTGCAGTCACGGCACTGTCGACCATCGCGATGATCCTTTACCCGGTGCTGGCCGGCGTCCTCGGCTTCGATCCGCACACCACCGGAATATTCCTGGGCGCGACGATCCACGACGTGGCGCAGGTGGTCGGCGCGGGCTACAGCGTCTCCACGGTGGCGGGCGACACGGCGACCATCGTCAAGCTGTTCCGCGTCGCGATGCTGTTGCCGGTGGTGCTCGTGATTTCATTCGTGCTGCAGCGCTCTGGTGCCGCTGTCACGCCGGGCGAAGAGCGTCCGCCGCTGCTGCCGCTGTTCCTCGTCGGCTTTGCGGGACTCGTGCTGGTGAATTCGCTCGGGTGGCTGCCGGCGCCCGTCGAGAAAGGACTGCAGGAAGCGTCGCGATGGTGCCTGGTGCTTGCCATCGCGGCCCTGGGTACCAAGACCTCGCTGGGCGACCTGGCGCGCGTCGGCTGGCGGCCGGTCGCGATCATCGTCGGTGAGACGCTGTTCGTTGGCCTGTTCGTGCTGGCGGGGCTCGCGTTCCTGGTGTGATGCGGGTGCGGCTGCAGTGACGGTGTTCCGTTCCTGTTCCGGCGAGCGGAAAGGCAGACACGCTCGCCGGAACAGGAACGGAACACCGTCTCGGAGCGCAGATCGATCGCCAGAGGACCAGCTCATGCGTCGTCGGGCCGCGACCAACTGCGTCTGCGCAGCGACGCGTCAGCCGCGCTTGCAGCAGCTGCGGCAATACTTCGCCTGACGGTCCGCGCAACGAGAAATCGGCGAGCGGCGTCAGTGCGGTGGGTTCGGTGTTGATCTCGATCACTTTCGCGCCGCAACGTTGGGCGCTTTCGGCGAGCCCCGCCGCCGGGTACACGACCGACGCGGTGCCGATCGACAGGAAGACGTCGCAGTCGGCCGCGGCCGCATCCGCTGCCAGCAGCGCCTGCCGCGGGATCGCTTCGCCGAACCAGACCACGTCGGGACGCAGCAGCTCGCCGCAACGTGCGCATTCCGGGAGGCCGGTGACAGAGAGTGTCGAACGCCCGGCGAGCGTTCCTTCCGCGGAGCAGCGGTCGCGCAGGATGTTGCCGTGGTATTCGATGACGCCCGTGCTGCCCGCGCGTTGGTGCAGGCCGTCGACGTTCTGCGTGACCAGCGTCAGTCGCGGCACCCGATTGGCCAGTTGCACCAGCGCGTGGTGACCCGCGTTCGGCTCGACCCGGCGCACGAGTTCGCGGCGCCATTCGTACCATTCCCAGATGCGCCTGGGATCGCGCGCGAAGGCTTCGGGTGTCGCCAGGTCCTCGGGGCGGAACTTCGCCCAGAGGCCGGTCTGCGCGTCGCGAAACGTGGGCACGCCACTTTCCGCCGAGATGCCCGCGCCCGTCAGCACGCACACGTGTCGTGCTGCGCTGAGCGCCGTCGCCGCGGAGAGAAGGGGATAGGTGATGGTTGCGCTTCCGCTTCCGACTAACCCCTATCCCCTAACCCCTAACCCCTGGCTCAGCGCCGCTTTGCCCTGCGCAGCCAGCTGACGGATCACGTACTGCAGGATGCCGCCGTGCTGGAAGTAGTCGCGCTCCTTCGGCGTGTCGATGCGCACGCGCGCTTCGAACTTGATCGCCGCGCCAGTGGCCGGGGTCGCCACGACGGTCACGACCTTCGCGGCGCCGCCGTTCAGGCCGATGATCTCGTAGCTCTCCTTGCCGGTGAGTCCGAGCGACTGTGCGTTCTCGCCGTCCTTGAACTGCAGGGGCAGCACGCCCATGCCGATCAGGTTGGAGCGGTGGATGCGCTCGAAGCTCTCCGCGATCACGGCCTTGACGCCGAGCAGCATCGTGCCCTTGGCAGCCCAGTCGCGCGACGAACCCGTGCCGTATTCCTTGCCGGCGATCACGACGAGTGGCGTGCCTTCGGCCTTGTACTTCATGGCCGTGTCGTAGATCGACAGCTGCTCCCCGGTCGGCACGTGCACCGAGACGCCGCCTTCCGTGCCCGGCAACAGCAGGTTGCGCAGGCGGATGTTGGCGAACGTGCCGCGCATCATGACTTCGTGGTTGCCACGGCGCGCGCCGTACTGGTTGAAGTCGACGGGCTGCACGCCCTGCGCCATGAGGTACTTGGCGGCGGCGCTGGCCTTGGCGATGTTGCCGGCCGGCGAGATGTGGTCGGTCGTGACCGAGTCGCCGAGCAGGGCGAGCACGCGCGCGCCGCGGATGTCGGTCACCGCGCCCGGCGTCATCGTCATGCCTTCGAAGTACGGCGGATTGCGCACGTAGGTCGAGGTCGGCTCCCACTTGTAGATCTCGCCTTCCGGAACCTTGAGCGCATTCCAGTTCTCGTCGCCGGCGAAGGCGCTCGCGTAGCCCTTCTTGAACATCGCGGAGTTGATGTTCGCCGCCATCGATTCCTGGATTTCCTGCGCGGTCGGCCAGATGTCCTTCAGGAAGACCGGCTTGCCGTCCGTGCCGGTGCCGATCGGCTCGTTGTTGAGGTCGATGTCCATCGTGCCGGCGAGCGCGTAGGCGACCACCAGCGGCGGCGACGCGAGGAAGTTCATCTTCACTTCCGGATGCACGCGGCCTTCGAAGTTGCGGTTGCCGGAGAGCACGGAGGTGGTGACGACGTCGCCGGCCTTGATGCCTTCCGAGATCTCGGGCTTCAGCGGGCCCGAGTTGCCGATGCAGGTGGTGCAGCCGTAACCCACGACGTAGAAGCCGACGCTCTCGAGGTCCGGCAGCAGGCCGGCCTTCGTCAGGTAGTCCGTGACCACGCGCGAGCCCGGGGCGAGGCTCGTCTTCACCCAGGGCTTCGAGACCAGGCCGTGCTACGCGCCTTGCGCGCGAGCAGGCCGGCGCCGATCAGCACCGCGGGATTCGACGTGTTGGTGCAACTGGTGATCGCGGCGATCATCACCGCGCCGTCGGTCAGTTCGAACGTCTTGCCGCCGGAGGTGACGGGCGCCTTGCCGGTCGCCGTCGGGTTCTTCTGCGTGCGCTCTTCGACCATCTTGGCGAGCGCGCCGCGGTAGACGGCCTTCGACGTGCGCAGCGGGACGCGATCCTGCGGGCGCTTCGGGCCGGCGAGGCTGGGCTCGATCGTCGCGAGGTCGAGTTCGAGGACGTCGGTGTAGTCCGCTTCCGGCATGCCGTTCGTGCGCCACATGCCCTGGGCCTTGGCATAGGCTTCGACCAGCGCGATCTGCTCGGCGGGGCGACCCGTGAGTTCGAGGTAGCGGATGGTTTCTTCGTCGATCGGGAAGATGCCGCAGGTGCTGCCGAATTCCGGCGCCATGTTGGCGATGGTCGCGCGGTCCGCGAGCGGCAGCGCAGCGAGGCCGTCGCCGAAGAATTCGACGAACTTGTCGACCACGCCCTTCTTGCGCAGCATCTCGGTGATGGTGAGGACGAGGTCGGTGGCCGTCGTGCCGGCGGGCAGCGCGCCCTTCAGGCGGAAGCCGATGACCTGCGGGATCAGCATCGTGACCGGCTGGCCGAGCATCGCGGCCTCGGCCTCGATGCCGCCGACGCCCCAGCCCAGCACGCCGAGGCCGTTGACCATCGTCGTGTGCGAGTCGGTGCCGACCAGCGTGTCGGGGAAGGCGCGCTTCACGCCGTTCTTGTCTTCGGCGAACACGACGCGCGCGAGGTGCTCGACGTTGACCTGGTGCACGATGCCGGTGTTCGGCGGCACGACCTTGAAGTTGCTGAACGCCGTCTGGCCCCAGCGCAGGAACGAGTAGCGTTCGACGTTGCGGCCGAACTCGGTGGCGTTGTTCTTGGCGAGCGAATCCGCGGTGCCGTAGTTGTCCACCTGCACCGAGTGGTCGATGACCAGTTCGGCCGGGGCGAGCGGGTTGATTTCCTGCGGGTTGCCGCCGAGGCGGATCATCGCTTCGCGCATGGCGGCGAGGTCGACGATGGCCGGCACGCCGGTGAAGTCCTGCATGATCACGCGCGCGGGCGTGAAGGCGATTTCGTAGCTCGGGGCCGCCTTGGCGTCCCACTTGAGCAGCGCCTCGATGTCCTTCTGCGTGACGTTCACGCCGTCTTCGAACCGCAGCAGGTTCTCGAGCAGGATCTTGAGGGAGAAGGGCAGGCGGGCGAGGTCGTGGCCCTGCAGCGCCGGGAGGCTGTGAATCTCGTACGACTGGTTGCCGACGGCAAGCGTCGTGCGGGTCTTGAAGCTGTCTTGCATGGAACCTCCGGGGCGGAAAACGCAGCGGTTAACCGCGGAATTATAGCCCGGAAGCCCTCGTGGATTCGACCTCGAAGGCCATGCCGGGAATGTCGGCAATGACGGCGCCGCCCAGGCATTCGTCACCCTGGTAGAAAACGGCTGATTGACCGGGGGTCACGGCGCGTTGCGCCACGTCGGTGCGGACGCTGCAGCGGCCGTCTGGCAGGACGCGAACCTCGCAGGCCTGGTCCGCCTGTCGATAACGGGTCTTCACGGTGCAGCGGAACTGGGCGGCCGGCGCCGCACCTGCGGTCCAATGCGCGGGCTCGGTGACGAATTCGCTGCAGAGCAGGAGCGGGTGGTCGTGCTGCTGCACCACCACGAGCGTGTTCCGGCGCAGGTCCTTCGCGGCGACGTACCAGGGCTTTTCGGCTGCGCCACGCACGCCGCCGACCTCGAGCCCCTGGCGCTGGCCCAGCGTGTAATACATCAGGCCACGATGGGTGCCAAGCCGCTGTCCCGCGGGTGTTTCGATCGGGCCGGGTTGCGCGGGCAGGTATTGCGCCAGGAATTCGGCGAAAGGACGTTCGCCGATGAAGCAGATGCCGGTGCTGTCGCGCTTGTCGTGCACGGGCAACGCCTGCTCGTGCGCGAGCCTGCGGACCTCGTCCTTCGGTAACTCGCCGATCGGAAACAGCGTGCGCGCGAGCATGGCGCCCGGCACGGTGTG